>CAWCZC010000003.1:0-322500 GCA_963799985.1 uncultured Alphaproteobacteria bacterium
CGACATACCCTATCGCTCTCGGGCTCAAATAATCCTCGAGATTGTCTGAGATTTTCCTGGAGACGCGGCGAGCGACATCCGCGAGTGCGATGGGCGCTTTCGGCGACGCAGTGGCCACTTCGCATATCGCGGCGAGCACCGTGTACTCCGTTGAGGAGGCGCGCTCACCGCGAATACGCCCTCCTCGCCCACGAGCTCGCGCGCGATGCGCTCGCGCAGTCCCGCGTCGTCCACGATCGACAGCAGCGGCAGGGCGGTCTGGTTCAACCGGGGTGCGACGCCTCGCACCGCGCGCGACGCATCGATTGCCACATGGTGGCGGGCATAAATCGCCACGCCAATAGCCGGTTGCGCAGCGCTAGCGCCTCCTGGTGGAGCGCGCCCGGGAGATGGATGGAGATATCGGCGCGGAGCGGGCGCTGCCCGGTCTCCTCCGTCAGGAAGCGGCTTTCGAGCGCACGGTCGCTGAAGTGCTCGCGCATGCCGATGAGCTTGGGACCGAATACGGTGAAGGCGTGCGGGTTCAGCTCGCGGTGGCGGTTGGTCATGGTGCGCAGCACCGGCATCCCGGCGACATTGCCGTTGTTCAAGATCTTCGTGAGTTCCGCGGTCGCGTCCGAAAAGCGCAGATCCGCCTCGTCGAGTACGAGCGTGCCGCCGAAGGTATCGAGCACGTGAAAAATGGGTGAGACCGTGGACGCGCCCGAAGCGAAGAACGGTTTGTATGAAATTGCTCCGCCGGTGAAAAGTCGCGGGTCTTGCCGGTGCCCCAGTCGCCGCGAAACCGCAGGTATGGCAGCTCATTGAAGGCGTCGTACACCCAGGACAGCAGGACATAGTGCGCGGCGATGTCCTCGAAGAGGGGCGACAGGTCGACGTACCGATGGATGAAGGCGCGTATAGCTTCGAGCATGTCCCCCTTGTCCCCGAAGTCCCCCACATCCCCCGGCAGGAGCACACATCGCGAGGTCAGCAGATTATTGCGGGGCGAATACGGAACAAGCCGCTCACCGGTTGCAAGATCGACCTGGCTCTCGATTGAGACCGTGTCGTCGGCGCGACACACGGCGAGCGCGGTCTTGGTCGCGGCGGCATCATAGATGCACTCGATCAGCGTCCCATCGGGGCAGACGCGCGAGATAGTTGGAATTGGGCTGCCGTTGTCGTTGGTTGCCATCCCACCATCGTGCTGGATACACCAGCGCGGCGACAGGATTGGAATTAGGCGCCGCGCGCATCTTTCCAATCCTGTTGGCGACTGACCGCGTCGCGCATCATGTTCGTATGCCCGAAAAACCGCCACGCCGTCCCGGCGACCGCATCCTTGATCGCTACTGCCCGAACCTCACGCCAGAGGAGCGGGAGTTGGCGCACCAGCGGCTCCGCAATCTCGCTCGCGTGCTCATCCGCATCGCGAAGCGCCATGCGCAGGAACTGGGGACAGCCGATTCGCGTAAATCGCCGGAGGGAGGTACAATTCCGAGTCTCCCCACATGAAAACCTATTTCGCGTACATCCGCGTTTCGACGGTCAAACAAGGCGAGCATGGCTCGTCCCTCCAAGAGCAGCGCGCAGCCATCGAGGCATTCGCACGCAGCCTCCGCAGGTGACTTTCCCAGCTCCGATTGGTGGCGACGGCAGCGAACCAACTGGCTTTGTGACGATCGACGTGGGTGGGAAAGCTGTGGAGATACAGACCCAGCGCGAGCGGCTAGATCCCCCATATGATCCCGGCGATTGCCTAGCCACTGTTTACGCCATGCTCGGCAGCCTCATCGAACTCTCCGCACTGGCAAGCCGACTACCTACACCGCGGACGTTTACTCGACACCCGGCGATTACTTCGGGACGCCGTATCCGTCGACGGGCCTTCGTCCCGGCGTGGGGCGCCAGCACTTCATTTAGGCACGACACTGCCAATGACTTCAGGTTCGGCAGCCAACAGTGACGCTTTCGCAGCTCATCCATTCTCGACGCTAAGTGCGGCAAACTTACCTGCCATTATCGGCGGCAATCTCGTTGGGACGCATGGAGGTAAGCTCGCTCATTTCATGCTCGCTGTTGGAATCGAACCAGATGGCCGCATTAAGGCATTGGATCCTCTCACGGGCGGTGTGATATTCCTCATGCCGAACGGGGCGCCCGATCCAAACGGGCCGAAAGTCCAAGGATTTCAGGCCATCGGCTTTGTTACCACTGGCCTGACGCCGTAGGAGCCGTGTCGCAGGGTAGACCACCTTTGTATTGGCGCTTTGCGTCAGAAGAGTCGCAATCAGTAAATCTTGGTAGTGAGTAAATATTGAAGGATGCACGATCAGCCCCTTCAACTTTTTGAATTTCTGTTCCTCCAAGTATCGTGATGTAGTATATTGAATTGCCATCTTCATAATACACTCCCGTAACTATCTCACCGTCCCGCGTCAGTGCCGGTCCAATTCTAGAAAAATGCAGCGAATTCTCATGGATGTCCACGAGATATTTTTCTGAAGACCGGTTCCAGCATTCCACCAAAAAGACATCGGACGATGTATAAATAAATTCACTCGAAATATCTTCGTCTGGGACAACCCGCATAACAATTTGAGGCAGAGCGATCGTTATCCATCCGTCTGACTGAGCCTGATCGGACGATAGGCGGTAACACCGTAGGATACCTCCGAATGACCGCACCCTTTGTAACTCGTAGTTGTAAGCTGTGGAGATTCCAGCGGGTGCCAACATGGATTCATTTAAGGGAAATTCACCTATTACGTTGTTGCTGGTATATGTAGACCCCGTTGCTATCTCCGTATGATTGGGAGGAGCGCTGGGAGAGCCTCGATTCCTCCCTGTCGTTTGGAAGCTGCGATGATTATGCCACCAGCTACAGCCACTATGCCGAGCAGAACGATCACCAACGCCGGCATATATCGCTGACGGTTTGTACTCATAGTTCTCGCGTGGGTATTTGATAATCCTGTCAGTAGTGGGTACAGAAGTGGCCGCACAAGACCGGCGACAGCACCCTTTCAGGCACTATCCCATGACTTTTCGGACATGGACCCACGCGAGTAAGTGTCGGCTTATGCGGCCGCTTCTACTCGCGTGGGATTTATGGAGCCATGCCTACAGCGTAGCCGCAGGTTTAGGCGATGATGTGGCCAGATTGGCTCACTGATATATCTTACCTGAGGAAATGGATCACGCTAGACAGAGCCACTATCGCACCGTGCGGAGCCGTAACATCATCATTGCAATCTGCATGTTTTGGCTATGCCAAGGTGGAGTCGAGGCGAGCAGTTGAATTCCCTCGGCGCCGGATCAAGGATACTCGTCCATCCCGATCGGCTACTGAACCGAAAAATCGAAGAACCGCGCCAGCTTCGCGCCGCCGGCACCGATCATGACAAAGCTGTACTCTCCCGGCGAGACCGGGTTCGTTGGCCTAACCGAAAAGACGCCGGGGCGGACTTCATCGTACTGGAAGTCGATCCGATCCTTGTCCATGACCCCTGACTTCACACCGCCGATGTTCGCACGCCCGACACGTGCCTCCCGAACACCCTTCTTTTGATTGAGACGGATAAGGGAGAACTCGTTGGGTGACGTCGGATTCGTGGACTCCGCCTCGAAGCTGCTAACATTGGCGTGATTAGCCGCGTCTGGGAGATAAAAGTAAAAGGTCGGCGATCGCTCGCTCGTCTAACGCGGGCATGGTCTCCTTGGAGTACCGCTTTGATGCTCGTGGCTGCTATTCCACCCGTCATCATCGTGCCGAGCAGGCCGCCCGTCTTTGTCTGTCCGG
Source organism: uncultured Alphaproteobacteria bacterium (assembly GCA_963799985.1). Lineage (GTDB taxonomy): Bacteria > Pseudomonadota > Alphaproteobacteria > Sphingomonadales > Sphingomonadaceae > Sphingomonas. The sequence goes on from CAWCZC010000003.1 coordinate 3,785, forward strand.
ATACATTGAAATCGATACGGACCAATTGGCCCCCTGACACAAGATATATGCCCGCGGGGCGCGCCCCAGCGAGCGCGCTTCCGTTGGCGGGCCGCTCGGGGGCGTTCGTTGGGGGCGAGCCAGACCTCTCTCGCGTACCACCCGTGCGTTCCGTTGTCGGGCTACTCGCCGCGATCATGGCGGCGATGACGGGACCGGAAACTCCCTGCTTTCTCAGAGAGATTATTTGATCGGTCAGAGGTCAAACCTCGTGTCCGAAGACCGATCCCGGCGATGATGACTTCATCGCCGACGCCGCTGGCGCTAAGCGCTACAATCGAACGGTTCGTCAGAGTCTCCGCATAGGAGGGAGAGGCAACGACAAATGCCAGCGCTGCTAACGCGTATCTGAATTTCTTCATGCTGGGCTCCGCTTTCGAAGAAAAGCTAGCCCCCATTTGCGCTAGTCACAACTCGTTTCTGGAGAACCTCCTACCGATCAGCGGCCATAGCTAAAGAGCAAATGGGCGCTTCGATAGCGGGAGAGGGTTGCAGGACGGGTCCAATCCTTAGGAGGCTTGCGGGTATGAAAGGAAGGTGACACCCTAGCCACAGGATTGTTCGGCCGGCGCGCGCGGCTTGGGGAGCTTGGGCGCAAGGATCTTCATCCGATCAGTATGCCCATCGCAGCGCTCCGCGCACGGCTCGGAGGGCGTGACAGCCGGCCAAAAAGTCGAGATAGTGCCAAGGCAGTGCCAAATCTAGGGGGAGGCGCCCATTGTATGAGCTAACATATTGAAAGGAATGGTAGCGGAGGAGGGACTTGAACCCCCGACCCCAGGATTATGATTCCCGTGCTCTAACCAGCTGAGCTACTCCGCCCCAAGGGCCCGCCGTGCGGCGAGCGGGCGACTATAGGGGCCGCCGCGGGCCGGTCAAGCGAACATGTGGCGCGACAGCGGCTCCCAGGGGCCGCCGCGATACCACCAGGTCGCGAGGCCCGCGATCTCGAGCGCGCGCGGCCGGAAATCGCGCGCAGCGCGGCGAGCAGCGCCTTGGCGAGCGCGGGGCGACCTTGTTCTGGATCGTGACGTGCGGGCGCCAGCGGCCGGCGTCCTGCGGCATCAGCAGGCCCGCGAACGCCTCGACCAGCCGCGCGCGGATACCGTCCAGCGGCCGGGATTTCGATCCGAAACGCCACGCCGCGCCCCAGCGACATCAGCCCCGCTGCAAGCGCCGGCGGCGCCGCTTCCCGCGCGTCTCGTGCTCAGCCGATGCTTGAGCTCCTCGGCCAGCGAGGCGGCAAATGGTGGAACAGCGTCAGATGCGCAGGAAGCTGGTTGCGCTCGGGCGGAAAATGCTCGCGCCGCAGGCCGTCGAACCACGCCTGGTCGCCGCGCCCGAGCAGCGCGGTCACGATGAGCGGCGCATTCAAATCTCGACCTGGCTCCCCAGCTCGACCACGCGGTTGGTCGGCAGGCGGAAGAATTCCATCGCGCTTTCCGCGTTCCGGAGCATCCAGGCGAACAGCTTCTCGCGCCAGATCGCCATCCCCGGCTTGGACGAAGGCAGCAACGTCTGCCGCGCGAGGAAGAAGCTGGTGTCCATCATCTTGAACTCGGCGCCGCACTCGCTGACCTGCTTGAGCGCCGCGGGCACATCGGCCTCCTGCATGAAGCCGTAATAGAGCACCATGCGGTGGAAGCCCTTGCCGAGATCCTCGAGCTTGAACCGCTTCGGCTCGGGCACGAAGGGCACGTCGCTGATCTTGACGGTCAGCAGGATGATCCGCTCGTGGAGCACCTTGTTGTGCTTGAGGTTGTGGAGCAGCGCGTGCGGCACGCCGTCGGGCGTCGAGGTCATGAACACCGCCGTGCCGGGCACGCGGCTGGCGGAGTTGGCGGCCGAATGGATGAACACCTTGATCGGCATCGCAGCTTCGCGCAGCCGCTCGATCATCAGCTGGCGGCCCTTCGCCCAAGTGGTCAGGATGGTGAAGACGATGAAGCCGACCAGCAGCGGGAACCAGCCGCCGTCCGGCACCTTGGTCAGGTTCGCCGAGAAATAGGCGCCGTCGACGAGGAAGAAGAGCGCGAGCAGCGGGTAGGATAGCGCCGCTTCCAGTTCCACAGCACCCGCAGCACCACCGCCAGCAGGCAAGTGTCGATCAGCATCGCGCCGGTCACCGCGATGCCATAGGCGGCGGTCAGGTTGGACGAGGTGCGGAAGAAGACCACCAGCAGGATGACCATGATCATCAGCGCCCAATTGACCAGCGGGATGTAGATCTGCCCCGCGGTCGCGGCGCTGGTGTGCTCGATGCGCAGGCGCGGGATGAAGCCGAGCTGGATCGCCTGCTGCGTCACCGAAAAGGCGCCCGAGATCACCGCCTGCGACGCGATGATCGCCGCCATCGTCGCCAGCATCACCAGCGGCAGCTGCAGGCTATCGGGCGCGAGCATGTAGAAGGGGCTCTCAAGCGCGGCGCTTCCCGCGCGGATCAGCAGCGCGCCCTGCCCCATGTAATTGAGGATCAGCGCCGGCAGCACGAAGAACAGCCACGAGATGCGGATCGGGTTGCGCCCGAAATGCCCCATGTCGGCGTAGAGCGCCTCGGCGCCGGTCACCGCCAGCACGACCGAACCGAGCGCGAGGAACGCGTGGAGAGGATTGAGCGCGAAGAACTCGATCGCGTGGATCGGCAGCAGCGCCCACAGCACGCCCGGATTGTGGACGATGCTGATCATGCCCAGCGTCGCGATCACGGCGAAATAGATCAGCATGATCGGCCCGAAGAACAAGCCGACCCGCGCCGTGCCGGTGCGCTGGATCAGGAACAGGAGAATCAGGATCGCCGACCGCGATCGGCATCACCATGCCGGTGAACGACGGTGCCGCGACCGCGAGCCCCTCGACCGCCGACAGCACCGACACCGCCGGCGTGATCATCCAGTCGCCGTAGAAGAGCGCGGTCGCGAACACGCCGAGCAGGACGATCCCGGCGGTCCAGCGCTTCTGCCCCGCGCGCCCCGAGATCAACGCGAGCAGCGCGAGGCTGCCGCCCTCGCCCTTGTTGTCGGCGCGCATGATGATCGCTGACATACTTGAGCGTCACCACGACCATCATCGACCAGAACATCAGGCTGATCACGCCCATGATGTGCGGCGGATCGAGCGGGAGCTGGTGGTGCGGGCCGGAAGGTCTCGCGAAAGGCGTAGAGCGGGCTGGTGCCGATATCGCCGAAGACGATGCCGATCGCGCCGACCGCCAGTTTCCACATCGCGTCCTGCGCATGACCATATTCGCCGTGCGCGGAATCCTGCGCCGCGCTGGGATCGGCGATGTGGGATTCGGTCACGGGCGGGGCAGTCGAGCCGGTCAGGAGGAATGCGACCTGGTCATGCGACCTTGGTTCTCGTCTTCGAGGTGGCGGGCCGTTAGCACGCGCAACATTTCGCCCGCAACGGACATTCGGGTCATGGCTAAATGCAATAAACTCGCGATCCCCTTGGCTGTTCCCGCCGTTCACCGCGGGCTCGCGAACAGAGCATCGGCTTCGCCCCGCGTCGGCACCGATCGAAGCACGAAGCTCGAGCTGATCGTGACCACGCCCGGCAGCCGGCCGAGATGTTCGCGGTGGATGCGCTCGTAGTCGTCGAGGTCGCGCGCGAGGATCTTGAGCCGGTAATCCTCGCCGCCTGAAACCAGTGCGCATTCGACCACTCCGTCGATCGCCGACACCGCCCGCTCGAACTCGGCCAGGTCTTCCTCGACCTGGGTGCCGAGCGTGATGTCGACCAGCGCGGTGATCCGGAACCCAAGCCGCCGTGCCCGAGCTGCGCCGCATAGCCGAGCAGGTGTCCCGAGGATTCGAGCGCCTGGATCCGCGCGTGCATGCCGACTGCGAGAGGCCGACCGTCCCAGCGACCTGGCTCACCGGCGCGCGCGCGTCGGCTGCCAGCAGCTTGAGGATCGCGGCGTCGATTCTGTCCATTGCGCACGAAATCCCAATATAATGCGTATTTCTAGCATATCCATGCGCTAACGCCAGTCATCACGCAATCTTTGCAGAGCACTTCCCGCGGAGCTTTGCTGTACAAGCACCGTTATAGACAATAGGAGAGCTGCGATGCGGATCGGTGTCCCCAAGGAAATCAAGAACCACGAATATCGCGTCGGCCTGACGCCGGCGTCGGTCGCCGAACTGGTCCATGCCGGGCACGAGGTGATGGTCGAGACCCAGGCCGGGCATGGGCATCGACTTCGAGGACGCGGACTATGTCGACGCCGGCGCGAAGATCGTCCCGACCGCCGCCGCGGTGTTCGCGGATCCGACATGATCGTGAAGGTCAAGGAGCCCCAGCCGAGCGAGATCGCGATGCTCGAGCCGCGCCACCTGCTGTTCACCTACCTCCACCTCGCCGCCGACAAGCCGCAGGCCGAGGGGCTGATGAAGTCGGGCGCGACCTGCATCGCCTACGAGACGGTGACCCGAACCGGGCGGCCTGCCGCTGCTCAAGCCGATGTCGCGAAGTCGCCGGCCGCATGTCGGTCCAGGTCGGCGCGCACTATCTCGAAAAGGAACAGGGCGGCCGCGGCGTGCTGCTCGGCGGCGTCCCCGGCGTGGCGCCGGCCAAGGTCGCGATTCTCGGCGGCGGCATCTCGGGCGTCAACGCCGCGCAGATGGCGGTCGGCATGCGCGCCGACGTGACGATCTACGACATCAACAACGATCGGCTCGCCGAACTCGACATGTTCTTCGGCAGCCAGATCAAGACCGCCTATGCCTCCAAGGCGGCGATCGCCGAAGCGGTCAAGCGCAGCCAGCCTGGTGATCGGCGCGGTGCTGGTCCCCGGCGCCGCGGCGCCCAAGCTGGTGACGCGCGACATGCTCAAGACGATGATGCGCGGATCGGTGCTGGTCGACATCGCGATCGACCAGGGCGGCTGCTTCGAGACCAGCCATGCGACCACGCACGAGGATCCGGTGTTACGAGGTCGACGGCGTGATCCATTATTGCGTCGCCAACATGCCCGGCGCGGTCGCGCGCACCTCGGCGTTCGCGCTCAACAACGCGACGCTGCCGTTCGTGCTCAAGCTCGCCAACCTTGGCGCGGAGGCGCGCGATGAAGGCCGACCCGCACCTCGCCAATGGGCTCAACGTCTACAAGGGCAAGATCGCGTTCAAGGCGGTCGCCGACGATCTCGACTTGCCGTTCGAGGCCTGGGCGGGCTGAGGCCCAGGGGGCGGGGGCTTGCCCCTGCCCTTGCTGCTGTGCTTTTGCGCGGCGTCCAGCCTGCGCGAGGAACTGGTCGAGCACCGCCAGCCGCTTGACCATCGCCGGGCGATAGCTCGGCGGTCGGCGGCGTCAGCGCCACCGCGCGCGCCCAACATTGCCGCGCCTCGCCGAACTGGCGCCCGCGCGCCAACGTCAGCCCGAAGAAGAAGGGCGGGCCCGGGTGGTTGGGCGCGAGCGCCATCGCCTGCTCGAACGCGAAGCGCGCGGCGGGCGAAAGGCCGCGGTCATGATCGGCGAGCGTAGCCCAGCCCGGTCCAGGCGCCCACGTCCTCGGGGCCACCGCGAACCGCGATCTCCATCGCCCTCACCGCCGAATCGGTGGCGCCGATCCGCGTCATCGCGTCGGCGCGGGTGAAGGCGGCATCGTCATAATTGAAGCGTCCGAACAGCGCCTCGCGCAGCTCGCCAGGTCAGGATCGATCGACCGGCACCTCGGCGGTGGTCACCGGATGGCCGGCCAGACCCGGGTTCCCCTGCAGCGCATAGCCCGCCGCGCCCAGCATCAGCGCGGTCGCGGCGACCATCCACAGCCGACGCGGAAAGCCGATCAGCCCGAGCATCACCGCAGCGCCGAGCGCGATCCCGCGAGCATCAGCCAGCCCATCAGCTTGCGCCTCCTTGCGGAAGGTGCGGCGCGCGATCAGCAGCCCGGCGCCGAGCAGCGCCAGCGGCGCCAGCCACAGCGGCTGCGGTCAGCCAGTCGAACGGCGGATCATAGGTCACATAGTCGCCATAGCGCTGGACCAGCCACTCGCGGATATGCTGCGGGCTTTCCCCGGTCGCGATCCGCTCGCGCACCAGCGCGCGCATGTCGCCGGCCATCTCGGCATCCGAATCGGCGATCGACTGGCCCTGGCAGACGAGGCAGCGCAGCGTCTCCATCAGCGCCTTGGCCTTGGCCTCCTGCGCCGGATCGGGGAGCTGGGTGTAGGCGAGCTGGCGGGCGGCAGGTTCGAGTCGGCGAGAACCGGCGCGGCGAGGAGCGCCAGCGCAAGCAGGGGAAGCACGCGCCACCCCATCACTGCGCCGCCTTCAGCTTCGCGAGCAGATCGGGCACATCTTCCTCGCGGACGTCGCCGATGTGCTGCTCGACGATCACGCCCTTCGAATCGACCACAAAGGTCTCCGGCACGCCCGACGATCCGAGCGCGAGCTGCAGGCTTGGCTCTGGCGGTCGTCGCCGATCCGCGGCATAGGGATCGCCGTAGCGTGCGAGGAATTCCTGCACCGCCTCGGGCGTGTCGCGTACCGCCACCGCGTCGATTTCGACCCCGGCTTGCTTGAGCTTCATCAGCTGCGGCGCCTCGGCCACGCAGGGGATGCACCAGCTCGCGAAGACGTTGAGCAGCCGCGGCTTGCCGGCCAGATCCCGGTTGGTCACCCCGCCCCGGCCCGGCAGCAGCCCGGCAGCGCGAGCGCGGGCACCGGCTTGCCGACCATCGCGGAATGCACCAGCCGGTCGCCGGGCTTGCACAACCCATAGGCCACCACCGCGAACACCAGCGCGAAGAAGGCGAGCGGCACCCAGATGAGCAGCCGGCGCTTCATGCGTCATCCTCCTCGGCCTCGGCTTCGGCTTTCCGCTCGCGCCGCACCCGGCCGACCAGCGCCATCAGTCCGCCGAATGCGATCATGAAGCCGCCGAGCCAGATCAGCGTCACGAACGGCTTCCACCACAACCGTATCTGCCAGCGCCCGTCGCCGTCGTCTTGGCCGAGCACGGTGTAGAGCTGGCCGTCGATCAGCGTCGAGATCGCCGATTCGCTGGTGACGGTCACCGGCGTCGTGAAATAGCGCTGCTGCGGGATGGAGCTCGCATGGCGCGCCGCCGCCCGCGCCGCACTTCGAGCGTGGCTTCGAGCGCGCGTCCAGTTGGGCCCGATCGCCGGGCGCGATATCGGTCGAGCTTGCACGCTGAAATCGGCCGACGCGTGACGGTCTCGCCGACGTGGACCGCCGCGAGCCGCTCCTGCTTGAACGCGCTGTCCGAAGCCATGCCGGCGATGCTCACCGCGACGCCCAGATGCGCGAGCACCATGCCGTAGATGTGGAGCGGCGTGCGGCGCAGCTTGCGGCTCCAGAGCGGCGCAATGCTCGCCACCGCCAGCCCCGCCGCGAAGCCGAGCCCGAGCAGCGGCAGGATCGCCGACGCCCGGCGCGAAGCGTGATCAGCGCCGCAAACGCCATGATCGAACCGGCGGCCGGAATGATCAGCCGTCCCAGCAGCGCGACGAAGCTGTCGCTTCCGCCAGCGCAGCAGCGGCCCCGCGCACGTCGCCACCACCAGCGCCAGCGCAACCGGCCCCGCGGCGCTGTTGAAGAAGGGCGGGCCGACCGAAAGCTGCACGCCGAACGCCTGCGCCACGAGCGGATAGAGCGTGCCGATGAACACGACGCCCAGGATCACCGAGAGCAGCAGGTTGTTGAGCACCAGCGCGCCCTCGCGGCTGACCACGTTGAAGCCTCGACCCCGCCGTCACCGTCCCCACCCGCGCCGCGAACAGCGCGAGCGCGCCGCCGATGTAGATCGCGAGCAGGGCGAGGATGAAGGTGCCGCGCGTCGGATCGACCGCGAAGGCGTGCACGCTGGTCGAGGATGCCCGAGCGCACGAGGAACGTCCCGATCATCGACATCGAGAAGGCGACCACCGCGAGCATCAGCGTCCAGGCGCGCAGCCCATCGCGAGTCGCCAGCACGGTCACCGAATGGAGCAGCGCGGTCGCCGCCAGCCACGGCATCAGCGATGGCGTTCTCGACCGGGTCCCAGAACCACCAGCCGCCCCAGCCGAGCTCGTAATAGGCCCAATAGCTGCCCGCGGTGATGCCGATCGTCAGGAAGATCCAGGCGCCGAGCACCCACGGCCGCATCGCCCGCGCGAACTGCGGCCCGACGTCGCGCGTCACCAGCGCGCCGACCGCGAACGAGAAGGCGACCGACAGCCCGACATAGCCGAGGTAGAGCGTCGGCGGATGGAAGGCGAGGCCGGGGTCCTGGAGCAGCGGATTGAGCCCCTGCCCCTCGGGCGCGCGCCGGATCGAGCCGGGCGAACGGGTTCGAGGCGATCAGCAGGAAGGCGTAGAAGCCGAGCGCGATCGCGGCCTGCGCGCCGAGCGTCGCCGCCAGCGTGCGCGGATCGAGCCGCCGTTCGAACATCGCCACCGCCGGCCCCGGCGAGCGCCAGCATCGTGACCCACAGCAGCATCGAGCCTTCGTGGTTCCCCCAGGCGCCGGCGATCTTGTAGAGCAACGGCTTGGCCGAATGGCTGTTCTCGACGACCAGCTTCACCGACATGTCCGAACGGACGAACAGCAGGATCAGCAGCCCGAACGACAGCGCGGCGAGCAAGCCCTGGATCACCGCGACCCGGCGCGTGGCGGTGAAGAACTCGCCCTCGCCGGGCGCGTTCGCCGCCGAGAATGCCAGCACCAGCTGGATCAGCGCGAACGCGGCCGCGAGCCACAGCGCGGCAAGCCCGCCTTCGGCGATCATCGGATCAAGCGTGTCCGTCTCGTGCATCTTGCCCGCGATCTGGGGCGGCATGTAGCGCTCGTCGTGCTTGGCGAGGATGTTGGTCGCGACGAAGCTGCCGTCGGGCTGGAAGGCGCCCTCGGCGACCACCCCCGATCCTTCGCGGAACAGGTCAGGCGTCATGCCGGTGAACGCCACCGGCACCGTCGCCTTGCCGTCGGTCACGACGAAGCGGATCGAGAGGCCGTCGGCGAGCGTGCTGGAGTCGAACCTTTCGCCGACCATTCCGCCCAACCGCTCCGCAATCGGCGGCAGGCTTCTTCTTGGCGAGATCGCTTGGCGCATAGAAGAAGGTCGCGGTGATCCTTGAGCGCCGGACAGTGCCAGCGCCGCCGCCCCGCCGATCGCGGCGAGCGCCAGCAGCCCGAGCATCAGCCGTTGGTGCTTGGGTTTCACTTGCCCGCCTTCAGCGAATCCGCCGCGGCTTCGGCCTGGCGCATCGCCAGCCAGCTTAGCACCGCGAGCGCGGTCGCGCCGGCGATGGTCACGGCATAGGCCGCGATGACGAACGGCCAGGGGTTCATTGCCGCCATCCGTCGCATCCGCGCCTCGACCTTCTGCGTCGCGAGCAGCGCCCGCATCCGCATCAGCACCACGCCCGCGAAGAACAGGGTGAAGCCGCTCAACGTGAACCACAAAGGCCAGAGGATCGAGGGATCGATGCGTCGATTTCATCAGACCGATGCTTTCGCCCTGGTGGAGCGTGTTCCACCACACCACCGAATAGCGGATGATCGGCAGCAGCACGCTGCCCGCGACGCCGAACAACGCGGGCACGCGCCCGTCCCCGCCGCGCTCGGCATCGGCGCGCGAAAGGGCGATATAGGCGATGATAGACGAAGAACAGCAGCAGCATCGAGGTCAGCCGGCCGTCCCATTCCCACCAGGTCCCCCAGGTCGGCCGGCCCCAGATCGACCCGGTGATCAGGCAGAGCGCCGCGAACAGCGCCCCTGCCGGGGCGATCGCGCGCGCCGCCAGGTTCGCGAGCGGATGCCGCCAGATCAGGTAGACGAGGCTCGCGATCGCCAGCCCGCTCCATCCGCCCATTCCCAGCCAGGCAGTAGGCACATGGATGTAGAGGATGCGCACCGCCTCGCCTTGGAGGTAATCGCGCGGCGTGAGCGTGAGCCCCGCCCAGGCGCCGAACGCGGCCAGCGCCACGCCGAGCCAGAACAGCAAAGGCGTCAGCGGACGCGCGATCCTGAGGAAGCGGGCGGGATTGGCGAGGGCGTGAAGCGCGGGCACGGCTGGGGGGATAGCGGGGTTCTCGGCGGGAATCCATGCTCGGCGGGATGCTCGCGACCGGGCGAACGATCGTCGCGACCGCCATAGTTGCGTGCATTCGCGTAAGATAAAACCAGTTCGAACCTAAATCATTCAACCGTCCACGGATTAATTCGCGAATCGTGCGCCAGTCCTCGTGCGGCGATTGACCGCGACGCGCGAGTTGCACTAGCCTTCGCCATCTCGGGAAAATGGGGGATCGAGCGATGCGCAGGGCTGCGGCGATTGCCGGCATGCTGATGCTGGCCGGATGCACCACCGATCTCACCGCGCTCCAGATCCAGCGCGCCCAGCTCGCCGAGATCGAGACGTCGGCACAAGTCGTCAACAAGGGCCTGCTCGCGGGCGACTACGACCCGGCGAAGTATGACTTCTATCTGATGTTCAATCGGTCGATCTTCGATCAAGTGCTTCAGGGGCTGGCTGGAAGCGCCAACACCGTCTCCATCGACGGCAAGCCGGTCGAGATCACCTTCACCAGCGTCGCACTGAACTTCCATCCCGGCAGCGCGACGGCGACGATCGCCGCCACCGCCACGGACCCGGCGAACAAGCTCGTGGTCGCGATCGATCTCGACGCGCGGCTGCTGCTGACCAGCGATCCCGCCAAGCCGGGCGCGTTGTTCCTGCAGCCCGAGGTCCTGCGCCTCGTCCCGCGCATTCAGGTGAACAACCTCAACGTGACCATGGCGGCTTTCGTCCGAAAGCTGGTCGCGCTCAAGCTCATCCAGCTGACCCAGCGCCTGCCCAGGGTCGCGCTGCCCATCGTGCAGCAATTCGCGATGGGCGGTCCCGGCGGCACCCGGCCGACCGGACGGATCGCCACCGGCAGCAACGGGTGGATCGAGGGCAATCTCACCTTCCCCGGCAGTCAGGCCTCGGGGAAGGTGGTGATCGAGAAGGTGCTGGTGCTTTCGAACGGCGTCCACATCTTCGCCAATGTGGAGGGACTGTGATGCGCGCTCTGATCCTGCTCCCGCTCGCCGCGACGCTCGCCGGATGCCAGACAGGCGGCGGCCAGATCGCGGTTCTGCATACCGAGATCGCCGCGGCCAATCAGCGGATCGACACGCTTGAGATCGACATCCAGCGCAACGCCGGTGCGCTCGCGGCGCACACCGAGACGATCCGCGCCGAGGTGCGCTATCGCCCGATCGCCGCCTGGGCCGCAGCCTTCTCGGCGCGGCCAGCGGCGGAGCGGACGCTGACCTTCCAGCAGACCGCCGCCGGCGGCACGCTGATCGAGAAAGCGGCGCCGGCGTGCTTCAAAGGCCTGCTCCCCGGCTATTCCGCCGCGATCTCGCAGACCAGCCCGGCCAATGCGACGGTGATGGTCGGTGGCCTGACGCTCACGCCGGGCGCGACCGGCGTCCTGATCGACGTGCCGCTCCAGATCGGGGCGCAGGTGAGCGTCGAGGGCAAGGTCCAGGCGCCGTGCTTTCCAGCAATCACGCTGCCCGCGGTCACCTTCAGCGGGGCTACGAGCCCGCCCGCGCAATTCCGGCTGAACCTGGGCGGGGTGAACCAGGGCAAGCTCGCCTATTCGGTCGACCTGGTTGCGCCGCAGACAATGTCGGTCGCTTCGCGCATCGACTTCGGCCGGTTCCATTTCGACCTGACGCTGCCGGTCAACAACCTCGCCCGCACGCTGACCCAAGGGCAGATCGCCTTGCCCTACGACAACCACGGCGTGATCGCGCTGCCCGACGGCAAGTCGGTCCCCTACACGATCGCGGTCCGCAACCCGCAGCTCGTGACCAGCGCCGACTCGATCGCGGTCTCGGCCGACCTGACGCTGACCATCGGCGACGGCAGACCGCTTTCAGCGCAGATGGCGCAGCCGAACTAGCGGAACGGAAGACGCGATGGCCGAGACCAGCACCTGCTATTCGCTCACCTGCCGCACGACGGTCGACGGCACGGTCGCAAAGTGCCCGAAATGCGGCACCCGAATGCGGACGCCGGTGCAGGTCCGCCGGCTCGGCTGGTTCCTGCTGCTGGTCGGGCTGTTCCTGGTCGGGTTGATCGGTACGGTCACCTTCAACATGACGCCGATGCTGCTCCATCCGGGCGAGGAGGTGGCCGGCGGCAGCAGCTTCACGGGCACGGCCGAACAAGCGCGGATGCTCTTCTGGCTGTTCGCGGCGGTGATCGTGTTCGGGCTGGGGACAATGGTCAACGGCGGCTGGCAAATCGCGACCGGACAGCGCAACCGCGTGATCACCTTCGTTACGCTGGCGCTGGCGGCGGGGCTGTTCGTCTACGCCCGCATCTTCATCCGCACGTTCTAGGTCAGCGCCCGATCAGCCGCTGGGCGATGCGATCGGCGACTTCGCTTTCGGGGTCGCCGGTGCGGTCGCTTTCGTCCCACACCTCCACCAGCCGATCGGGGATTCGGGCGACGCGTGCGTCGACCTCGGCGCGATCGCCGAGACCGAGATATTCGAGCCCGACGTTGATGATCCCGCCCGCGTTGATGACGTAGTCGGGTGCATAGAGGATGCCGCGGTCGTGGAGCCGCTGGCCGTCCGCACGGGTGGCGAGCTGGTTGTTGGCGCCGCCCGCGACCACCTTGCAGCGAAGCGCCGCGATCGATTGCTCGGTCAGGATCGCCCCCAGCGCATTGGGGCTCACGATGTCCGCCTCGAGCCCGAGGATCGCGTCCGTCGCGGCGGTCTCGGCGCCCAGTTCGGCGGCGAGCGCCTGTGCCCGGTCGCCGTTGACGTCGGCCAAAGTCAGCCGCGCGCCGTCGGCCGCGAGCAGCCGCGCGAGGCCGCCGCCGACGCTGCCGACGCCCTGGATCGCGACATGGACGCCGCGCATCGAACCGCTGCCGAGCCCGCGCTTGGCGGCGGCCTTGACGCCCAGATAGACCCCCATCGCGGTGACGGGTCCAGGATCGCCGCCCGCGCTTCCCGCCTCGACCGGAAGCCCGGAGACGTGGCGCGTCTTCGTTGCGATGACCTTCATCCCGGCCTCGGACATGCCGACGTCCTCGGCGGTCACATAACGTCCGCCAAGCGACTCGACCGCCTCGCCGAAGGCGGCGAGCGCCGCGTCGCTGATCGTGGCGCCCGGCGCGTCGGCCAGGACGACACCCTTGCCGCCGCCCATCGGTAGCCCGGCCATCGCATTCTTGTAACTCATCCCCCGCGAGAGGCGCAGCGCGTCGGTGATCGCGGCGCGGCTGTCGGCATAGTGCCAGAAGCGCACCCCGCCCGCGGCGGGCCCCAGCGCGGTGGAGTGGACCGCGATCACCGCATGCAGGCCGGAGGCAGGATCGGAGAAGAGGTGCAAGCCCTCATGATCGTCGAAGTCGGGGAAGCCCCAGTCGGTGGTCACGCGAGTTCTCGCTTCTTCGTTGGTCGCGGTGCCGGCCCGCTCCCCTCCCGGCCACCCATAGTTTATTACAGTAAGGGTGGCCGGAGGGAGAGCGGACCGGCGCCGTTCAGCAGTTCAAAAAATGGGGCGACCGACGGGACTTGAACCCGCAACATCCGGCATCACAAGCCGGCGCTCTAACCAATTGAACTACGGTCGCCGCGAAGCAGTCGCGCTTAGCGGGGGCCTGCCGTGAGCGCAAGACGGTCCTAGGGTGTGTGCCCTTCTAGCCCCGCGAGACGCGAAGCGCTTCCTCGGGCGTGGTCACGCCCTCGCGCACCAGCGCGCGCGCGGCCGAACCGAGGTTGGGCGCGTTGAGGAAGGCGTGGCGCGCCAGGATCGCGCCGTCGCCGCCATCGTCGATCAGCCGCCGGAGCGGGGCGTCGGTGAGGATCGCCTCGAACACCGCGGTCTCGCCGCGGAAGCCGGTGCCGTCGCAGCGCTCGCACCCGACGGGGGCATAGACCACCGCGCCGGCATCGAAGCCGAGCAGCGCCGAAGTCGATCGCGCCGCCTGGACCGGCTGGCGGCAGGCGCCGCACAGCCGCCGCACCAGCCGCTGCGCGACCACCGCCTGAAGCGTCGAGGCGAGCTGGAACGGCTCGACCCTCAGTTCGCGGAGCCGGAGGATCGCGCCGACCGAATCCGCCACCGGAACCCCGGCGAGCACCAGGTGGCCGGCTTGCGCCGCCTGCGCCGCCGTGGCCGCGGTCTCGCGATCGGCGATGGCGGGGACGAGGATCGCGTCGGAATCCTGAGCGAGCGCGGCGCGCAGGTCCGCGGCGACCGCCGGCCCTTCGCGAAGTGTGAGGAGACTGCGCGATCCGGTGTCGGCGCGGCGCAGCAGCGCGCTCAGCGTGGTCGAAATGCCCGCTCGCTTGGGGCCCGCGACCAGCACCAGTCCCGATGCCCGCGCCAGGATCGTGGAGAGCGCGTTGACCAGTGCCGGACGCATTCCCAGCGCCGTCAGCTCGCCGGCATGCGCATCGGCCGCGCCGAGGTGAAGCACGATGCGGTCGCCCGACGCGGTGGAGAGGGTCGCGACGCCGATCTCGCGGCCGCGGAAGCGCAGCGGACCGGAACGGAGCGAGGCGGCCAGATCGCGGGCCTGCGCGACGCCGAGATCGAAGCCGTCGACCAGCGCACTGGCCACGCGCATCCGCACCGCCAGTTCGTCGCCGCGTGGCTCGAGATGGACCGCCGACGCGCCGCGGGCAAAGGCGCTTTCGAGAATCTCCGCGAGCAGCCGCCCCGCGCCCCGCGCCGAATCCTCCGGTTCGGCCGCCACCAGCGTCAGCGCTTCCGCGTGCAGGTGCATCGTTTCCCCTTTTGAGTCCGGACTAGGCACCAACCGTGACTCCGGCCTTGCGCTTTTGTGACACCCGCGTTGCAGTCGCTCCGGGCTGGCATCGCGTCGCGCGCTTTGGCAGAATGCGGGCCATGCAGACCGCGACCCTCACCGCACCCGATTTCGGCTCGGGCCACCCGTCCGAACCTTTGGTCGATCACCTCAGCCGGTTGCCCGGCATCCAGCGCGTGCCGAGCCCGAAACTGACCCTGTTTATCCGCAAGAACGTCCTCGAGCCTGAGATCTGCACCGCGCTGATGGCCCAGATCGACGCCGAGCGCCGCCCTTCGACGATCGCCGATCCGAACGGCGACTACGCCTTCCGCACCAGCGAGACCTGCGACCTCGACCCGGCCGATCCGGTGGTCGCCGAGGTCGAACGGCGGATCACCAGCCTCACCGGCCTCGACCCGCGCCACGGCGAGCCGCTCCAGGGCCAGCGCTACGAGGTGGGACAGGAGTTCAAGGGCCACACCGACTATTTCGAGCCGAACGGCGCCGATTTCGTGCGCTATTGCTCGGTCGCGGGCCAGCGGACCTGGACGGTGATGCTCTACCTCAACGAAGTCGAGGCGGGTGGCGCCACTCGCTTCAAGGCGATCGACAAGATCGTCCAGCCTGAGGTGGGCAAGCTGCTCGCCTGGAACAATTTGCGCCCCGACGGGACCCCCAACCCCTCGACCCTGCACCACGCGATGAAGGTCCGCGCGGGCACCAAGTACGTGGTCACGAAGTGGTTCCGCGAACGCCCGTGGGGCTGGGCCTAGCGCGGGACAAAGCTCCGCCCGCTCCCGCCGATCGCAGACCTTTGCCGCTGCAAAAAAAGAAAGGGCAGGCGCCGTGTCCGGCGCCCGCCCCCTTCCCCTTTTTCGTAAGCTTAGAACTTGACCGAAACCTCGCCGCCGAAGGTGCGCGGCGCATTGAAGTTCCCATAGTCTCCGAGAATGCCTCCGTAGTTGGTCGAGACCAACGTGCTGCCGTTATAATTGAGCACCGGCGAGGAGTTCGCATCGGAACGGCGATAGATATAGGTGTGGTTGAGCAGGTTCCGGCTCCACACCGACAAGGTGACGCTGTTGCTGCCGCTCACCGCGATGTTGGCCAACGCGATGCGGCCGTTCACGACGAAGCTCGGGTCGGTCAGAGTTCGGCTCGAGCTGGAAGCTGTACTGGCTGCTGGCATAGTTGGCGTCGAGGTGGAACTGGATGCTCGCATCGCCGTTGAGCGGCACCCGATAGTCGATCGCGCCGGACGCGGCATTGTGCGGCGTATAGACGATATAGAGCTGCTGCGGCAGGCCACCGGTGATCGAATTCACCGCCGACGGAGCCTTCCAGTAGGTGTAGGCATAGGATGCCGTCAGGGTCAGCTCGGGGATCGGCCGCAGGGTCAGATCGGCTTCGATACCGCGGATCTTGCTATTGCCCGCATTCTGGGTCTGCTCGATGTGGGCGCCATTCGTCGGGCTGCCGCCCGCCGTGTCGAACAAGTCGAAATCGAACTGGGTGTTGGTCCGGTTCATGATGTAGCCCGCCAGGTTCAGACGAGCCTTGTGATCCCAGAAGTCCATCTTCGCACCAACTTCGTACGACTTTACCGACTCCGGGCCGAACGCGTTGAAGCTCTGCGAACGGTCGTTGGCGCCGCCGGCACGGAAGCCGGTCGAATATTTGGCGTAGAGGTGGACGTCCTGCGTCGCGTCGAACGCGAGGTTGATCATCGGGTCGAAGCGGCTGACGCTGTTCGCGAAGGCGAACGTCTGGAACACGTTGTTGACGACGAGCAAGCGGCCATGGCGCTGGTCCTTGGTCCAGCGGCCGCCGGCGGTGAGGTGAAGCGCTTCCAGACCTTCCGGCGTGAACGTCAGGTTGCCGAACACCGAATAGTTGTGATCCCAGGCTTCGCTGTCGCGAGTGATGAACTGGCAGCTGTTCGTGAACTGCGGCACGGTCGCCGCCAGGGTATTGATGCACGACGCCGCATACTGCTGATACCCGGAGTTCGCCGAGGTAACCGTCCCCGTAACAATGGGGCTGCGGATGGTGTAGGCCGTGCCGTCGACATTCCACTGGTTGCTCAGCGGGGTCGCGGCATATTCCGTCGCGTGCTCGGTGAAATAATAGGCACCGATCACATAATCGAACTGCGGGAAGCTGCCGACCGCCTGGAATTCCTGGCTGAACTGGTGTTGGCGGAGGAACGACAGGCTGTAACGGCTGAAGGTTCCGTTCGCACCCGTGGTGTTCGGCGCGAAGGTGCTGCGCTCCGGACCGCCCGAGTTGTCCCACTGGTCGGTGCTGACGCCGCGCCATGCGGTGATCGAGCGCAGTTCGAGCCACGGCGCGACCGCGTACTTCAGGTTCGACGAGAAGCCGTGAGTGATGTCCTCGCTCGGCTGCTGCGGCACGCCGACATCGGCCACGGTCTGGCGCCCGGGATGCACGCCGACCAGCGGCGCCTTCGACGGGATACAGACGGGCGTGGCGCTGCCGGCGGCAATGGTGCCGCCGCAGGGGGTGCCCGCGGTGCCGGCGGGCGTGCCCGGAAGGTAAAGCTGCGTGCCGGTCGCACCGGTCAGCGGGTTGACATAGGTGCCGACCGTGTAGCCGCGGGGATTGAAGTTGAGCAGCTGGCTGTAGTTCGGGGTATTGTCGTCCTTCGCATAGTCATACGCGAAGTCGGCGGTGAAGCCGT
Source organism: uncultured Alphaproteobacteria bacterium (assembly GCA_963799985.1). Classification (GTDB taxonomy): domain Bacteria; phylum Pseudomonadota; class Alphaproteobacteria; order Sphingomonadales; family Sphingomonadaceae; genus Sphingomonas. Next base: position 21,306 of record CAWCZC010000003.1, read on the forward strand.
TGATCGGCTTCCAGCGCGCGGCGGCGCGGCCACCCACGCGATCGTAATAGTTCCAGCCGGTCGAGCCCGAGAGTGGGTCCTTCACGGTCGGATCCTGGTGCTGATACACGCCGTCAAACTTCAGCGCGACGCCGGCGAACGACGGCAGGTCGACGTGAACGTCGGCATTGCGGCTGCCGTAATTGCCCGCGCCCGCGGTCGCGCGAGCGTCGAACTCCCCGGTCGGTGCCTTGGTGACGAGCGAGAGCGCGCCGCCTTCAGTGTTACGGCCGAACAGCGTGCCCTGCGGACCCTTCAGCACTTCGACGCGCTCGATGTCGAACAGCGCAGCGTTCAGGCCCTGGGTTTTGCCGAGAGCGACGCCGTCGACATAGACGCTGACGCCGCCGTCGCGCGCAGTCTGGTTCTGATCGTAGGGGACGATGCCGCGGATACCGATGGTCAGCGCCGACTGGCGCGCCTCGAACGTGGCGACACGCAGCGAAGGCACCGAGCCATCTACAAAGTTGAACAGGCTGAGCACATGGTGATTCTCCAGATCCTTGGTGTTCACCACGCTGATCGAGATCGGCGTGCTCTGCAGATTGGTCTCGCGCTTGGTCGCGGTGACGACGATCGTGCCGAGCGTATCGTCCTGCGCCTGCTGCGCGGGGGCGGGGGCCGGCGCGCTCGGACCCGATGCCGCGTCCTGCGCCAGCGCCGCGCAGGGCACCAGCATCGTCGCCATCATCATGCTGCCGAGCAGCAAGCCGGCGCGGCGGGCGCGCACCGGCGAGACATGCGAAGTGCGGGCGGCGGATGCCACCTGATCGATTCGGTTTACCACGTGATATCCCCCTGAGGCGGCTGAGTTCGAGGGGGCTGTGGTCGATTAATGAGACTCGTCGGTTGTGAATTCGGAGACTTTTTTGCGACGATCTCAGGACTCGAATAAGACATTTATGATTTTCTCTTTATTTCAAACCGTTAGGGAAATATCACACCCTTAATTAATCGTTTTCGAGGAGCCTGAAAGGGCGCCGCCCGGGCGTCCAGCACTCACCGGCGGTCCGATCCCTCCGGCCCGAACCCGGCCTGCGGCACCTCGTATCCAGCTAAGCCATTGCCAACGCTGGGCTCGTCCGAATCGGGCTCAGCGCGACTCGGCGCGAACGATCCTGCCGCCCTGCATCACCATCCGGACGTGACGCAGCGCAGCAATATCCGCGGTGGGGTCGCCTTCGACCGCGACCAGATCGGCCGCCAGCCCGGGCGCGATCGACCCGAACCGGTCGCCCATGCCGAGCAGTCGGGCGTTGCCCGCGGTCGCGATCGTCAGCACCTCCGCGGAGGGTACGCCCCAGGCGGCCATCAGCTCGAGCTCGCGGGCGTTGTCGCCGTGCGCGAACACGCCGGTGTCGCCGCCCGCGCACAGCGTCACCCCCGATTTGAGCGCGGCGGCAAAGCTGCGGCGCTTGGCGAGGATCGACTCGGGCTCGGGCGCGGCGCCGTTCCACCCCGAATAATGCGCGATCGCGTCGCTCGCGGCGAGCGTCGGGCAATAGCCGACGCCGTGCGCCTTCATCAGCGCGAAGACCTCCGGCGTGCCGTCGTTGCCGTGCTCGACCGTATCGACCCCGGCGAGGATTGCGCGGCGCATCCCTTCGGCGGTGCTGGCGTGCGCGGCGACCTTGCGGCCGGCGTCGTGCGCCGCCTCGACCGCCATGCGCATCTCCTCGATCGAAAAGGTCGGGCGGCTCGGCTCGCCGGGGCCCCAGCGGTAGTCGGCGTAGAGCTTCACCCAATCGGCGCCGTGCGCCATCTGCCGCCGCGCCGCCGCGACGATCTCGGGACCACTGACTTCCTCGGCGCCCTGCGGCACGTCGAACGCATAGCCCTTGGGCCCATAGGCACCGGTCGCGACCAACGCGCGATCGGCGATGAACAGGCGCGGCCCCGGCACGATCCCCTGCTGGATCGCCGCCTTGACCCCCGCGTCTGCATCGCCCGCGCCCTCGGTGCCGAGATCGCGCACGGTGGTGAACCCCGCCATCAGCGTAACTCGCGCATGCGCCACCGCGCGCGCGGTGCGCAGCGCCAGCGGCTCCTTGGTGACCTGATCGTTCCAGCTCGTCTCGTTGTACGGATGGAGGAACAGGTGGACGTGCATGTCGATGAGGCCGGGGAGCAAGGTGGTTCCCGGCAGCGTGAGGGTCTCCGCTCCCGCCGGTGCGGTCACGTCGGGGCCCGCTGCGACGATCTTGCCGTCGGCGACCAGCACCTTCCAGCCGGCGTGCGCGACGTGGTCGGTCGCGGTGAAGACGCGATCGGGGACGAGGAGCGTGGCGGGGGCGGTCTGGGCCTGAGCGGCGTACGAGAGCAGCAGACCGAAGGTAACGAAGGTAACGGCACGCGTCGGAGAAATTCGGTTCGGCCGTTTCCCCCGGGCGATGAATTGAAGCGCCTGGATAACACGACTCAGGGGCGCGAGGCGGCGGGTGCGAGTGACGGCTTCCGGTGTCATTCCTCAAGCCTGACAGGCGAAATCCTACATTACCAGCCCCCCGACGGCGCCGCGCATCACATCCGGTGCATCCCCAGGCTCGTATCCTGGTCGGGCCGGCACCGCGCGAAGGAGGCGCCAAGCTGGGGAATGTCGATATGGTCCGCGGCGATCCGGACATCGAACTCCACCGTCGCGCCATGAGCCCAGTTGTAGAGCGCCAGGTGCAACGTGTCCGCCGCGACCTGCCGGGCCGAGCGCACGCTCGAGAAATCCGGGATCTGATCCATGTCGGACATCGTCCAGTAATGAGTTGGCCCGATCAGCTCGAACTGCAGCCCGTGCCGCCGGTGCTGGAAGGTATCGGGCGCCGCCTTGCCCTCGCATATGTCGGCGGGCATTTCGCCGGGCCAGAATTCGGGAAATCCCTGGGCGCCGCTGATGGCGGGCGTGAGCGCGAAGAGGTTCGCGTCGCTCACGTCCGACGCGACCGGATTTTCGACGGCCGGGCAGCGCCGCCATTTCGGCCCGGGCTTCCCGTCGCGTGCCATCATCTCGAAGCTGTCGGGCCCGGTGCGCTTGAGACGCGTCATCGGCTTGGTCTCGCCCGAGCGGGTGCGGGCCGTGAGGATCAGGACATCCCCCTCGCTCCGGACCTGAAGCCCGCCAATCGCGGTGAACAGGTCGGCAGCCTCGAAGATCAGCGCTCGCCCGCCGGTCCGGGCGAACTCGAACGCGATCTGCTCGCCATGCCCGTTGGGGAAGCCGCACGGCACGTCGCCGGTCTCCGGGACCTCGCCCCAATCCCCGGCGAGAAAGGTGCTTTCCGCCGATTGCGCCGCCGCCGCGGGCAGGGCCAGCGCGAGCACAAGCGCGAGCAAGCGAAGCATCAGCCCCCCTTCCCTTTGAGTTCCACGTCGCGATCGGGGAGTATCAGGATCGAACGCCGGCCGACCGATACCACCAGTTGCCGCCCGTCGCGCGCCCCGAACGCCGCCCAGCGCTTGAGGTCGGCATAATAAGGCGCCTCGCGCCACGCATTGGGCCGGCCGGGATCGACGTGAATCGCCAGCCTTTTGCCCTCGAAGACTGACATGATGATCATCTTGCTGCGCGCGGGAAACCAATGTTCGCCAGCGACCGGCCAGACGAGATACCCGCACAGGAAGGTGCGGCAGGGCGCCGGGCGGCGCTCGTAGATCGTACAACCGCTGCCGACGGCGCAGTGCGGACACCACTCGCCCGCCGCCTTGTCCAGTTCACCGATACCGAGCAGCTTGCAGCACAATGTGCATCCGCCGCACGATCGCTGGCTCGAATCCGTCGCCCCCTGCATCACGCCAGCCTGCCACGCCCGCGCCGCTTCGCAAGCCCGAAACCGAAAAAGCCCGCCGGTCGCGAGACCGACGGGCCTTTGATCTGGTGGGCGCGGCAGGGATTGAACCTGCGACCCCTGCGGTGTGAACACAGTGCTCTACCACTGAGCTACGCGCCCGAAACTCGGGAAGCGCGCCTTTAAGGGGCGGCGCGGATGCTGTCCAGTCCTGGCGAGGGCTGGTCGGCCGATCTCAGTTGACCGAGTCCTTCAGGCCCTTGCCCGCCTTGAACTTGGGCTGGTTCGACGCCTTGATCGTCATTTCCTCGCCGGTGCGGGGGTTACGGCCGGTGGAGGCCTTACGCTTGCTGACCGAGAAGGTGCCGAAACCGACGAGGCGCACTTCGTCGCCCTTCTTGAGCGCGCTCGAGATCGCGTCGAAAACGGCTTCGACGGCCTTGCTCGCATCGCCCTTGCCCAGGCCCGAAGTGTCGGCGACCTGACCGATCAGTTCCTGCTTGTTCATGCGGTGTGATCCCCCTGTTCGATGTTTCTGTGAGAGAATGAATTGAGTCGCGGCACCAGCCGAGCGCGGCAGTCAGCACGGGGCGGCGGCACGTGTCAAAGCTTTTCCGCCGCTTTTTCGCCGTAAATGACGAATTCATTACGTGCGTTTCTGGCATGTTTCAGCCGCGTCGAAGCCCGGAACGGATGCAAATCAGTGCCGGTGGATCGGCTCTCCGGTCCCCGGAACGCCGCTCGGCGGGAGCGCGGCGAGCTCGTCGGCGTCGCTCCAGTCGATCGGAGTCAGCGGCTCGGTGAGCGCCAAGCGCAGCACCTCGTCGACGTGCTTGACGGGCACGATCTTGAGCCCAGCCTTGATGTTCGCGGGAATCTCGGCGAGGTCCTTCTCGTTCTCGGCGGGGATCAGCACGGTCTCGATGCCGCCACGGAGCGCGGCGAGCAGCTTCTCCTTGAGCCCGCCGATCGGCAGCACGCGTCCCCGAAGCGTCACCTCGCCGGTCATCGCGATTTCGCGCCGCACGGGGATGCCCGTCAGAGTCGAGACGATCGAAGTGACCAGGCCGATGCCCGCCGAGGGGCCATCCTTGGGAACCGCGCCTTCGGGCAAGTGGACGTGGATGTCCTTGCGCGCGAACAGGCTGGGCTTGATGCCATAGGTCGGCGCGCGCGCCTTGACGAAGCTCAGCGCCGCCTCGACCGATTCCTTCATCACGTCGCCCAGCTTGCCGGTGGTCTTGATCGCACCCTTTCCCGCGACCGTGACGCTTTCGATCGTCAGCAGTTCGCCGCCGACCTCGGTCCAGGCGAGCCCGGTGACGCCGCCGATCTGGTTCTCCTCCTCGGAGAGGCCGTGGCGTGTATTTCCGCACGCCCGCGAACTCGGACAGGTTCTCCGGCGTGATCGTCACGCGCTTTGTCTTGCCCTCGAGGATTCGGCGCAGCACCTTGCGCGCGAGCCTGGCGATCTCGCGTTCGAGCGTGCGGACGCCCGCCTCGCGCGTGTAAAGCTGGATCAGCGCGCGCAGACCCTCATGGGTCAGCGTGAACTCGCCTTCCTTGAGCCCGTGCGCCTCGACCTGCTTGGCGATCAGGTGCCGCTCGGCGATCTCGACCTTCTCGTCCTCGGTGTAACCTTCGAGCCGGATGATCTCCATGCGGTCGAGCAGCGGCTGCGGCAGGTTGAGCGTGTTTGCGGTGGTGACGAACATCACGTCCGAAAGATCGACGTCGATCTCGAGATAATGGTCCTGGAAGCGGCTGTTCTGCTCGGGATCGAGCACCTCGAGCAGCGCCGAGGCGGGATCGCCGCGGAAATCCTGGCCGAGCTTGTCGATCTCGTCGAGCAGGAACAGCGGGTTCGACGTGCCGGCCTTGCGCAGATTGGTCACGATCTTGCCCGGCAGCGAGCCGATATAGGTGCGACGGTGCCCGCGGATCTCGGCCTCGTCGCGCACCCCGCCCAGCGACTGGCGGATGAACTCGCGCCCCGTGGCCTTGGCGATCGACTTGCCGAGCGAGGTCTTGCCGACGCCCGGCGGGCCGACGAGGCACAGGATCGGCCCCTTGAGCTTGTTGGTCCGCGTCTGGACGGCGAGATATTCGACGATCCGGTCCTTGACCTTCTCGAGCCCGTAATGGTCCTCGTCGAGCACGCGTTCGGCTTCGACCAAGTCCTTCTTGAGCTTCGATTTCTTGCCCCACGGCAGCCCGAGCAGCACGTCGAGATAATTGCGCACCACCGTCGCCTCGGCGGACATCGGCGCCATGGTGCGGAGCTTCTTGAGTTCGCCCTGCGCCTTGGTGCGCGCTTCCTTCGAGAGCTTGAGCGTCGCGATCTTCTGGGTCAGCTCGGCGATCTCGTCGCCGTCGCCTTCCTCGCCTTCGTTCCCGAGCTCACGCTGGATCGCCTTCAACTGCTCGTTGAGGTAATATTCGCGCTGGGTCTTCTCCATCTGGCGCTTGACGCGGCTGCGGATCTTCTTCTCGACCTGGAGCACGCCCAATTCGCCCTCCATGAAGGCGAACACCATCTCGAGCCGCTTGTGCGGGTTGACCTCGATCAGCAGCGCCTGCTTGTCCGAGACCTTGACCGCGATGTTCGCGGCAACCGCATCGGCGAGGCGGCTCGCGTCGTCGAGCTCGGCGAGCTGGACCGCTGTTTCGGACGGCAGCTTGCGGTTGAGCTTGGCGTAATTCTCGAACTGATCGACCACCGAACGCATCAGCGCCTGGACTTCCGCGCCCTCGACGCTGTCCTCGGTCACTTCACGCACGGTCGCGGTCAGGAACGCGCCGCTTTCCTCGATCGAGTCGAGTTGGCCGCGCTCCTTGCCCGCCACGAGCACGCGCACGGTGCCGTCGGGGAGCTTGAGGAGCTGGAGCACTTCGGCGGTGACGCCGGTGTCGTACAGATCCTCGCGGCCGGGATCGTCCTCGCTTGGATCGAGCTGGGCGACGAGGAAGATTTCCTTGTCGTCCGCCATCGCCGCCTCGAGCGCCGCAACCGACTTGTCGCGACCGACGAACAGCGGCACGATCATGTGGGGGAACACGACGATGTCGCGAAGCGGCAGAACGGGGTAAGAAGTCTTCATGGGTACTCCGGGACAGCCCGACGGGGGCTCAATGCCATCACTATATGGTGAGTTCCCCGGCGTCATCAATCGGGGGGCGTCCGCAATCTCGCGGCGGGCCGTCGTGGCGGGTGCACTCGCGCTTCCGGTGGCGGCCCGGGCGCAGGCGGTCAACGGTGAAGGGAGCATGCTGCGGCTTGCGATGGCGGCGATGGGCGGACGCGCACTGCTCGAACGTGTCCGGGCAATCAGCTGGCTCGAATGGGGCCACGAGCCGATGGGCAGGCGAGTCCGAATGGAGCCATTCGGCACCGTGAGGGTCCAGGGGTGGATGTTCGCGCTCCCCGAGACCAAATGGTTCGAGCCGCGCGAATACCCGCCCGCCGCGCAACCCGTGTCCGACCCGCAAGAAACCTATTCGATTCAGCATTTCGGACTCTTCTCGCACATGCTCCTTGTCCACTCGGCGATCCGCGAGCGCGGGCGCCGCCTGACCGCCGAGCATCCCGGCTATTCCCCCGCCAAATTCGTCTTCGCGCGCGACGGGAAGATGCTTCGGGCGCGTCACGACATCATCGATCGCACCGGTCGCCATCGGGTGACGCGGCTCATCGAATTCGACGGCGAGGTTTCCGATCAGGGAATTCGCTGGCCCGGCAGCATCACCATCCGCGAGGGCAGCGATGCGCCGACCGGCACGAATCTCGGCGACTTCAAGGTCGAACTCAACTAACGGAGGCCGTCATCCGCACAGCGCTTCTCTTCTTCGCGGCGTCCATCCTTGTGGCGGCGCATCCAGGCCCGGGCGATCCGCCGATCACCGCGCTGACCCAGCAATCGGGCGGCGTCGTCCAGCCCGAGCGCGCGGCGCTGCATCTCGATCATGTCGATCTGGCGATCGAGGTGTTTCCCGATACTGAGAAGCTGAAGGGCGTCGCGACGCTGACGCTGACCACCGCGACGCCGCAGACGCGGCTGCTGATCGATCTCGACAAGAACCTGCCGGTGACCGCGGTCAGCATCGACGGCAAGGCGCTCGCACCGGCCTCGTGGTCCGATCCGGAAGGGCGGCTGATCATCACCCTCCCTGCCCCGCTCAAGGCAGGCGGGCATGTCAGCGCGCGGATTGCCTATGGCGGCACGCCGCACGTCGCGATCAACGCGCCGTGGGACGACGGGCTGGTCTGGGCCAGGACCCCGGCGGGCAAGCCCTGGGTCGCCACCACCGCCGAGGGCTATGGCTGCGATCTGTTCTGGCCGTGCCTCGATTTCCCGCGCGGCGAGCCCGACCTCGTCGATCTCCACATCACCGTGCCCGCGGGACTCAAGGCCCCGTCGGACGGGGTACTCCAGGGGGTCGACACGCTCCCCGACGGGCGCACGACCTGGAACTGGCGCGCGCGCAGCCCCAATCCCTATTCGGTCGCGCTCAACATCGCGCCCTATGAGGAAGTGACGGGCACCTACACGAGCCGCTTCGGGCCCAAGGTACCGATGCACTACTGGTATCTGCCCGGCGAGCAGGCCAAGGCCGAGGCGCTGTTCGCCGAGTTCGCCCCCGCGCTCGATTTCTTCGAGGCGAACATCGGCCCCTATCCGTGGACCGACGAGAAGGTCGGCGTGGTCGAGACCCCGCATCTCGGCATGGAGCACCAGACGATCAACGCCTACGGCAACAACTACAAGAAGACGCCGAGCGGGTTCGACGAAATCTTCCAGCACGAGCTGGCGCACGAATGGTTCGGCAACCAGATGTCCGCCGCCAACTGGGACGATTACTGGCTCCACGAAGGCTATGCCCAGTACATGCAGCCGCTCTACGGCCGCTGGCGCGAGGGCGAGGCGCGCTATGCCGCGATGATGAACGATTTCCGCCTCGAGATCCGCAACCGCGCGCCGATCGTGCGCGGCCGGATCATGACCGAGGAGGAGGTCTATGAGGAGAAAAACGGCGGCCCCGCCGGCGACATCTACGTCAAGGGCGCCTGGGTGCTCCACACGCTGCGCAACGCGATCGGCGACAAGGCCTTCTGGGAAGTGACTCGGCGGCTGGTCTATGGCCGCCCCGATCCGCTGCCCGGCAACTTCCTCCCACGCTTCGGCTCGACCGACGAATATGTGGGCATCGTCAACCAGGTGACGGGCAAGGATTACACCTGGTTCTTCGACGTCTACCTGCGCGAGGCGGCGCTGCCCGAACTGGCCGAGACCCGCACCGGCGATCAGCTCACGCTCGTCTGGAAGGCGCCGAACGGCAAGCCCTTCCCGCTGCCCGTCGAGGTGCAGATCGGCGACGGCGTCCGCACGCTGGCGATGGCGGGAGGCGCGGAAACGATCGCGGTTCCGGCGGATGCGCATGTCGTGGTAGACCCGTCCTCGCGGCTGTTGAAGGCGTCCGCGGCGGTGGATGCCTACCAACGCTGGCTGAGGGGGGAGCGATGAGACAAATGGCACTCATCCGCGTGCTGCACATCCAGCCCGTCGGGATGCCCGGCCTGTACGTGATGATGGCGGGGTTCGCGATCTTCTTCGTCGCGCTGCTGCTCGCCCGCCTGCGCGGCGGAGGCGGCGGATCGGGAACGGTCCGGCAGCGATCGAGCGCATCGGTGGTGGGCGTGCTGATCCAGATGATCGGTTTCGCCGCGGTCGGCTTCGGCCCGGTGCGGCCGGTTCTCGATCCGACTTCGAAGCACGCGATCCTCGAGGCGGTGGCGATCGGGGTGCTGATGCTGTTCACGATCCTGACGTTCTTCGCCGCATCGCGGGCGATGGGGCGCAACTGGAGCGTGGTCGCGCGCACCCGCGAGGATCACGAGCTGGTGACCACCGGCCCGGTCGCGCTGATCCGCCACCCGATCTACACCGCCTTGTTCGTGTTCATGCTCGCGCTCGCGATCGCATTCGGCCACTGGTTCGGGCTGATCGCGGGGGTGCCGCTCTATTGGATCGGCACCTGGATCCGCATCACCGCGGAAGAGCGGATGCTGCGGACGCAGTTTGGCGCGGCGTACGACGCCTATGCGGCGCGGGTGAAACGCTTCTTTCCCGGCATCTTCTGATGGACTGGAGGCCCGGCCGCGGTGCGCTTGGCCTGTTCAAGCCGCTGCTCGGCAACTGGCGGGCTGAAGCGACCGGACCCGGTGGCGCGAGCGCGATCGCCTGCACACGCAGCTTCACCGAGCAATGGAACGGCGCCTACGTCCGGCTCGACGCGCGCTGGGAAATGGGGCCGGGCAAGGCCTATGAGGAAGTCGCGCTGTTCGGCAAGGACCGCGACGGTGCCCTCGCCTACTGGTCGTTCACCTCGGACGGCAAAAACGCACGAGGCCAGCCGACCGACGGCAACGACGTCCACCCCCAAGCGATCGCGTTCGAGGCCGAGATGCCCGCCGGCACCGCGCGCTTCGTCTATTGGCCCGCGGAAGGGGAAGGCTTCTATTTCGCGGTCGAAAGCAAGACCAAGAAGGGCTGGAACCGCTTCATGCGCCATCATTACCTGCCCGCCTAGGACCTGAGCAGCTTGGCGAGCAGGTAAGCGTAGGTGAGCTGCCATGGGGTGTAGATCCACAGCAACGGCGCGACGCCGTTGTCGCCCTCCGAACCCGTGCGGAAGACCGCGAAGCGCACGGAAACCGCGCCGATCACCGTAAGCAACGCGATCGCGATCCATTGGGTCGTGCGCCGACCGGGACGCAGCATCCGGCCAAGCATCAGAAGCAAGACCGAGCCCATCGCTCCGACCAGCCCCCCGATCGCGCCGGGCACCCAAGGGGAATCGGTGAAGCCCTGTTGGCCCGAGAAGGGCATCGCGATGCTCTTGATCGCGAGGAAGACCGCGAAATAGTGGACGACGGTGATACCGAGCAGCAGCACCGCCGCGCGGACCGCGAGCTGGTCCTTCGGGCCAACGGCCAGCAACGGCAGGAAGTAGAGCGGCGTGATCGCGTAGAGACCGTAGTCCCCGATCAACGGGGCGATGACGAACATCCCCGCGACGAACAGCAGATGCCCACCCGCCAGCGCTAGGAAAGTCCGCAACTCGGCACGGTCGAGGCCAGGATCCAGCTTCCGTTGGGTAGTCGCATCCGCTCCGCTCATCTCATCCTCCCGCGTCCAATTACGGCGAAAATGAGGCAAATTGCCGGGCACGTCAATCGGTCTTCGCGGGCTTGCAGTGTGGACACGAACGCGGGAAACTCCCGCCGCGTCGCTTGGGGGGAAGCCATGACCGATCACGATCCCACGCTCTGGAACCCGGACCTCGCGCCCACCGACGCGAGCCAGCGCACCTGGGCCTGGTACCATTATGCCGCACTGTGGGTCGGGATGATCGTCGCGGTCTCGGGCTGGATGCTCGCGGGGGGGCTGGTCGAGCAGGGCATGTCGGCGGGGCAGGCGGCGCTGACGGTGCTGCTCGGCAATGTGATCGTGCTGATCCCGCTGTTGCTGATCGGCCACGCCGGCGCGCACTACGGCGTGCCCTTCTCGGTGCTGGTGCGCACCTCGTTCGGGACGACCGGAGCGCGGTTGCCGGCGCTGATGCGCGCGCTTGTGGCGTGCGGATGGTATGGCATCCAGACGTGGATCGGCGGCGAGGCGCTGCTGACGCTGCTCGGCGTGCTGCTCGGCACCGACCTCAAGGGCGCGCCTTTGCCGTTGCTCGACATCGGCCTCGGCCAGCTGCTCGCCTTCGCGGCGTTCTGGGCGATCCAATTGTTCTTCGTGCGCAAGGGGCTGACGACGATCCGCCGCCTCGAAACCTGGACCGCGCCCGCCAAGATCCTGATCTGTATCGCGCTTGTATGGTGGGCGGTGAGCAAAGCCGGCGGAGTCGGGCCTGTGTTCGCCGCGCCTTCCGCCTTCGGGCCCGGCGGGGCGAAGGAAGGCCAATTCTGGCTGGTGTTCTGGCCCTCGCTCACCGCGATGGTCGGCTATTGGGCGACGCTCGCGCTCAACATCCCCGACTTCACCCGCTTCGCGCGCAGCCAGCGCGACCAGGCGATCGGCCAAGCGATCGGCCTGCCGCCCGGCATGGGGCTGATCGCGCTGGCGAGCGTCGTCACCACCAGCGCCACGGTGGTGATCTACGGGCGCGCGATCTGGAACCCGGTCGAGCTCGCGGGGACGATGGCGGGGCCGTTCGTGCTGCTCGGGCTGATCGTCATCACCGTCGACACGGTCTCGTGCAACATCGCCGCGAACCTCGTCTCCTCGGCGTACGACTTCTCGTCGCTGTGGCCCGCGAGGATCAGCTACCGTACCGGCGGGATGATCACCGCCGCGATCGGCGTGCTCATCATGCCGTGGAAGCTGCTCGCGACCACCAACGGCTATATCTTCACTTGGCTCGGCGGCTATTCGGCGCTGCTCGGGCCGATCGCGGGGATCATGATCGCCGACTATTGGCTGATCCGCGGCACGAGGCTCGACGTCGAGGCGATGTACCGGGCGGATGGCGCCTACGGCTACCGCGGCGGCTGGAACCCCGCGGCGCTGATCGCCTTCGCGGGCGGCGTGCTGCCCAATTTGCCGGGATTCCTCCACACCGTCGCGCCGGGCAGCTTCGGCTGGATCGGCGAACCGTGGACGTGGATGTTCACCTACGCTTGGTTCTCGGGGATGGCGCTCGCGCTTCTGATCTACGCCGCGCTGATGCTGCCTAGGAGAGCAGCCACACCGCGATGACCCCCAGGATCGATGCGAGCACGGCGGCGAACAGCGGTGCCGAGGCGCGTATCCCTGCCCTGCCCCCTGCGACGATCAGCGTCAGCACGCCCTTGATCGCGGTATTGACGAGGATCGGGATCGACAGCACCAGCCCCGCGGTCCAGCCGTCGATCGCGCCCGGCGGGAAGTTCGAGAGCGTCAGCACCGCGGCATCGACATCGACCGTGCCGGTGATGCCCAGCAGGATCGCGACTCCGCTCCCGCCCCAATGCTGGAGCGCCCAGCGCGACGCCAGCGAGAGCACCGCGACCAGCGCCGCGAGCAGCAGCGCCGGCCCGAAGTCGAGCGGATTGCCGAGCGCGACCTGCTGCGCGGGAACCTCGTTCCGCTCGTTGCGCAGCGCGAGCAGCGTCAGGACGAGCGCGGTCAGCAACGCGGGCATCAGCGTCAGCGCCAGTGACGCGCTCGCCTGCGGCGCGAGGATCGCGGCGACCAGCTGCACGCGCACGAACATCACCAGCGAGGCGAGCGCAATCCCTGCGGTCAGCGCCGCGGGCGCGGGATCGCCTGCGCGCAGCCGCCGCGCGTAGCTGAGCGTCACCGCGGTCGACGAGACCAACGCCCCGCTCACCGCGGTGATCAGCAGTCCACGCTCCTCGCCGAAGCGGCGCACCGCGACATAGCCGGCGAACGAGAGCGCGAGCACGATCACCACCACCAGCCAAATCCGATGCGGGTTCAGCGCCCCGTATGGACCGAACCCCGCGTCGGGCAGCAGCGGCAACACCACCAGCGCGACGATCGCGAACCGCGCGACCGATTCGATCTCGGCCTCGGTCAGTCCCTTGAGCAAGGCGTGAAGCGGCGCGCGCGACGCGAGGATGATCAGCGTGATCGCCGCGCCCGCCAGCGCCGCGACCGCCATCCCCTGCGCGGCGGCGTAGCCGAGCCCGAAGGTCAGGATTGCGGCCATCGTGGTGGTGGCCGACACGCTCGTCCCGCGCTTGAGCTCGGCGGCATAGCCGAGCACGAGGCTGGCCAGCACCGCCGCGCCAAGCACAGCGGCGATCGCGACCGGGAGCAGCCCGGCGATCCCGCCCGCCAGCCCGATCAGCCCGAAGGTGCGGAACCCGCTCACGCGAGCCCCGTCGGCCTCGCTGCGCTGGCGCCAGCCGCGCTCCAAGCCGATCAGCAGCCCGATCGCGAGGGCAGCGGCAAGCGCACGAAGAACCGGGTCGAAGGCAACCATCGGCTTTGGCTAGCCCGCCGCGCGCGCGGCGTCCAATGGCGGCTCGGCGCCCGCCTTCGGCTCACGGCGGCGGCGCATCAGCCAGGCGAGCACGAGCGAGAACGCCACCTGCCATGGCAGATGCACGCATTCGAGCCAGATCATCAGGCTGCCGGGATCACGCGAGAAGCTCTCCAGCCCGCCGGTGACGGTCAGGCCGAAGGCCATCCCCAGCGCGCCGATCACGCCGAGCGTCCCGGTCGCCAGCGTCATCGCCGCCAGGCCCGCGCGCGGCCGCGGGTCGAGGCGGCTCAAGTGGAGAAAAACGAACGCCAGCACCGCACCGGTCACCCCGCCGATCGCCCCGCTCCCCATCTCGACCAGGAAAGGTGTGTCATAGGCCCGCGACAAGCCGTAGGACCAGGCCAGGTAGATCGCCGCGGCGTGGGCGATCGGCAATAGCAGGACGAAATAGATCAGCCGCCGCAGCCGCCCGCGCCGATGAAAGGAGGCGATCACAAGCGGCAGGCCGAACACCGGCGTCAGGTAGAATTCGGGCCCGAGGAAGGGGAGCACCGCGTCGCTGGGGTTGGCGGCGATCGCGACCAGCAGCAGCAGCGCGTAAAGCGCCGCTCCCAGCAGCAGCCAGCGGAAGGTGATGATGAAGCGCAGGCCCGGATAGTGCTTGCGAATGCGGGGTTCGGGTGCCGCGCTATCGCCCGCGGCCACGGCGGACTCGCTATCGCCCGCGCCGGGGGGCGCCGCTCACGCAGCGCCGCCCTGCTTTTCCTTCTTGGCATAGACGCGCACCGGGTCCTTGCGGCCCTCGATCACGTCCTTGTCGACCATCACCTCGTCGACGCCATCCATGCCGGGCAGATCGAACATCGTGTCGAGCAGGATCGATTCGAGGATCGAACGCAGCCCGCGCGCGCCGGTCTTGCGGTCGATCGCCTTCTTCGCGACCGAGACGAGCGCGTCGTCGGTGAAGCCGAGCTTGACCGCCTCCATGTCGAACAGCTTCTGATACTGCTTGACCAGCGCGTTCTTGGGCTCGGTCAGGATCTTGACCAAGCGCCTCGACATCGAGATCCTCCAGCGTCGCGATCACCGGCAGGCGGCCGACGAACTCGGGGATCAGGCCGAACTTGAGCAGATCCTCGGGCTCGACCGACTTGAGCGTCTCGCCGGTGCGGCGCTCGTCGGGGCCTGCGACATGCGCGCCGAAGCCGATCGACTTGCCCTGCAGGCGATCGCCGATGATCTTCTCGAGGCCGCTGAACGCGCCGCCGCAGATGAACAGGATGTTGGTCGTATCGACCTGGAGGAATTCCTGCTGCGGATGCTTGCGCCCGCCCTGCGGGGGCACGCTGGCGGTGGTGCCTTCCATCAGCTTGAGCAAAGCCTGCTGGACGCCCTCGCCCGACACGTCGCGCGTGATCGAGGGATTCTCGGCCTTGCGGCTGATCTTGTCGATCTCGTCGATGTAGACGATGCCGCGCTGCGCCCGCTCGACGTTGTAGTCCGAAGCCTGGAGCAGCTTGAGGATGATGTTCTCGACGTCCTCGCCGACATAGCCCGCCTCGGTCAGCGTCGTCGCATCGGCCATGGTGAAGGGCACGTCGAGGATGCGCGCCAGCGTCTGCGCGAGCAGCGTCTTGCCGCAGCCGGTCGGGCCGACGAGCAGGATGTTCGACTTGGCGAGCTCGACGTCGGCGCCCTTGGCGCCGTGGTTGAGCCGCTTGTAGTGGTTGTGCACCGCGACCGAGAGCACGCGCTTGGCGCGGTTCTGGCCGATCACGTAATCGTCGAGCACGTCGCAGATTTCCTGCGGGGTCGGCACGCCGCCGTCCTTTTTCGAGACGAGCGACGACTTGGTTTCCTCGCGGATGATGTCGTTGCACAGCTCGACGCATTCGTCGCAGATGAACACAGTGGGGCCCGCGATGAGCTTGCGCACCTCGTGCTGCGATTTGCCGCAGAACGAGCAGTAGAGCGTGCTCTTCGAGTCGCCGCCGCTGAGCTTGGTCATTCAATCCATCCTTGGCGCCCTACGAGGCGCGCTAATCCACCCACTATCCTACACGTGGGCTCGAATCGGGCAATCCAGAATCGGGAGCTTAACCCCCTTTCCTTAAGTAGCTGCTGACGTCTCGCCCGCGCCGGGTCGCTTGTCATACACCTCATCGACGACGCCGAACGCCTTGGCCTCGTCCGCTTCGAAGAAGCTGTCGCGGTCCATCACCTGCTCGATCCGCTCGAGCGTCTGGCCGGTATACTTCGCGTACAGCAAGTTCATACGAGCGCGGATACGCAGGATTTCCTTGGCCTGGATCTCGATGTCCGATGCCATGCCCTGCGCGCCGCCCGAGGGCTGATGGAGCATGATGCGCGCGTTGGTGAGCGCCACCCGCATCCCCGGCTCGCCCGATGCCAGCAGGAAGCTGCCCATCGATGCAGCCTGGCCGATACATACCGTGCCGACCTTGGGGCGGATGTACTGCATCGTGTCATGGATCGCCATCCCGGCGGTCACCACCCCGCCGGGCGAATTGATGTACATCCACACATCCTTCTTCGGGTTCTCGGCCTCCAGGAACAGAAGCTGGGCGCAGATCGTGAGCCGCCATCATATCCTCGACACCCCCGGTGACGAAGATGATGCGCTCCATCAGCAGCCGCGAATAAATATCGAACGCTCGCTGGTCGCGGCTGTTCTTGTCGACGACGTTGGGGATCAAATAGTTGGTGACGGGATCGAGGCCCATCTGGCCATGGAGCGGATGCATGTGTGGTTGATCTCGTGTTTGGTTTGCCCGGCACCCAACATCGGCGCTCGGGCGGCGGGGCGCAAGGGGGCAACGCGGTGAACGGTCATAGTTGCCAGCCGCGCGCGGCGGGCTCACATTGTACCGCATGAGCAACGTTCTCGTGACCGGCGGATCCGGCTTCGTCGGCAGCCATGTCATCCTCCAGCTGCTCGCGGCGGGGCACAGCGTGCGAACCACGATCCGCGATCTGGCGCGCGAGCCCGATGTGCGCGCGATGCTCGCAGTCGGTGGTGCCGATCCCGGAGAACGGCTCGAGTTCGTCGCTGCCAATCTGGGCGCGGACGCGGGCTGGGCCGAAGCGGTGGCGGGCTGTGACTACGTCCAGCACGTCGCGTCGCCCTTCCCGCCTGCCGAGCCGAAGCACGCGGACGAGCTGATCCGCCCCGCAGTCGACGGCACGCTGCGCGTCCTCCGCGCCGCGCGAACGGCGGGGGTGAAGCGCGTGGTGGTGACTTCGTCGTTCGCGGCGGTCGCTTATGGGCACAAGCCGCGCCGCACACCCTTTACCGAGGCGGACTGGACCAACGTGGGCGGCGCCGACGTTCAGCCCTATATCAAGTCCAAGACGCTCGCCGAGCGCGCGGCGTGGGACTATGTAGCGGGCGAGGGCCAGGGGATGGAGCTGACGGTAGTCAACCCGACCGCGGTCTTCGGCCCCGTCCTCGGCGCCGACTATTCGACCTCGATTACCCTGCTCCAACGCTTGCTCGACGGATCGATGCCCGGTGCCCCGCGGCTCTATTTCGGCGTGGTCGACGTGCGCGACTGCGCCGACCTCCACTTGCGCGCGATGACCGACCCGGCGGCGGCGGGCGAGCGGTTCATCGCCATCTCGGACGGCGCGATGTCGATCCACGAGATCGCGCTGGTGCTGCGCGCCAATCTGGGCGTGGCGGCGGCGCGAGTCACCAAGCGCCAGGTCCCCGATTGGGTCGTACGCCTGTTCGCGCTGCGCGATCCGGCGGCGCGCAATTTCCTGCCCTCACTCGGCCGGAAGCGCGACGCCAGCAATGCCAAGGCCCGGACGCTGCTTGGCTGGAACCCTCGATCGAGCGAGGAAGCGATCCTCGCGAGCGCGCGGAGCCTGATCGACCTCGGGTTGGTCAGCTAACCCCTGAGCGGTCCCGGATAAGCGAGATAGGCCAGCCGCCGAACCTCGCGCCGGCCGCGCACGACCGTGTCGAGGATCAGCCCGGCGAACAGGTTGAGGAAAGCGAGGATCATCAGGCCCGTTGCGAGGATCGCGGTCGGCTGGCGCGGCACCAGGCCGGTCTTGGCATAGGTCAGCACGATCGGGATCGCGAGCGCCACCGCGGCCGTGACGAACAGCGCCGCGACCCATCCGAAGAACAAGAGCGGCCGCTCGACGCGATAGAGCATGACGATCGTGCGCAGGATGCGCAGCCCGTCGCGATAGGTGTTGAGCTTCGAATGCGATCCTTCGAGCCGCGCGAAATAGGTGGTCTCGATCTCGCCGACCGGCATCTTGAGTTCGAGCGCGTGGACGCTGATCTCGGTCTCGATCTCGAACCCCGAGGAGAGCACCGGAAAGCTCTTCACGAAGCGCCGCGAAAAGATGCGGTAGCCCGAGAAGATGTCGGTGAAGGTCCGCCCGAACAGCCCGGCGAGGAACCCCGTCATCACCCGGTTGCCGAGCACGTGGCCACGGCGATAGGCCTCGGCATCTTCATGGACGCGCGTGCCGACCACCATGTCGAGCCCCTCGTCGACCAGCCGCGCGACCATCGCGGGGGCCGAGGTGGCGTCATAGGTCGCGTCGCCATCGGCCATCACATAGATGTCGGCGTCGACGTCGGCGAACATGCGGCGGACGACGTTGCCCTTGCCCTGCATCCGTTCGGTGCGGACGATCGCACCCGCCGCCTCGGCGGCCGCGATCGTGCCGTCGCCGCTGTTGTTGTCATAGACGTAAATCGCCGCATCCGGCAGCGCCGCGCGGAACCCCGTGACGGTCTGCCCGATCGCGGCTTCCTCATTGTAGCAGGGCAGCAGGACTGCGATGCGCGGGGCCAACCCCGTCCCCACTCCACCGCCTACCAAACCAGCGCGCGCCATCCCCCACTCCGTTCGGGCTGAGCCTGTCGAAGCCCTGTACTTCCTTCTTAAAGAAGGACAGCCCTTCGACAAGCTCAGGGCGAACGGATTGTTACTTCTTCTTCGCCGGAGCCTTCTTCGCGGGCTTTTCCGCCGCGGCAGGCTCCGCCTTGGCGGCCGGGACCTTCTTGGTCGCGGCCTTCTTGACCGGTTCGGCGGCGACGAGATCGTCGGCGTCGGCGGGAGTCTCGGGGGCCACGTCCTTCTTGGACGGCGCCTTCCTGGTCGCAGCCTTCTTCACCGGCTCGGCCAGCTCGGCGGGCTCGAGCGCCTCGGCGGCCACGGCCTTCTTCGCCTTGGCCTTCTTGGGCGTGTGATCATGGTCGTGATCGTGGCCGCAGCCGGGGCCATGGACGTGCGGCACCGCGCCGTCTTCGGATTCGATCGCGGCCTCCAGCTCCTCGCGGCTGACCTCGCGATCGCTGATCTCGGCCTTGCCGAACAGGAAATCGACGACCTTGTCCTCGAACAGCGGCGCGCGGAGCTGCGCCGCGGCCATGGGTTCCTGACGGACGTAGTTGATGAACTTCTCGCGGTCGGCGGGCGAATATTGCTGCGCGGCCTCGGCGACCATTCGGTTCATCTCTTGCTGGGTGACCTCGACGCCGTTGGCGGTGCCGATCTCGGAGAGGAGCAGGCCCAGACGCACGCGACGCTCGGCGATCGCGACATAGTCGGCGCGCTCCTTCTCGAGCTCGGCACGCGCCGCCTCGGGATCGGCCTCATGCTCGGCCTCGTGCTGGAGCTGCTGCCAGATCTGCTCGAACTCGGCATCGACCATCGAGGGCGGCACCGGGAAATCGTGACCCGCCGCGAGCTGATCGAGCAGCTTGCGCTTCATGTGGGTGCGGGTGAGCCCGTTGTTCTGCTGCTCGAGCTGGCCGCGGAGAAGCCCGCGGAGCTGATCGAGACTCTGCAAGCCGAGCGAGGCGGCGAAGGCGTCGTCGATCTTCATCTCGCCGGCGGTCTTCACCGCAGCGATCTTGAGATCGAAGGTCGCGTCCTTGCCCGCCAGATCGGGGGCGCCGTAATCGGCCGGGAAGGTGACGTTGATGCTCTTCTCGTCGCCCGCCTTCACGCCGATGAGCTGGTCCTCGAAGCCAGGGATCAGCCGGCCCGAGCCAATCTCGATCGCCATGCCCTCGCCGGTGCCGCCCTCGAACGCGACGCCGCCGACCTTGCCAGCGAAATCCATCACCACTTGGTCACCGGTCTGGGCCGAATGCTTCTTGGGCGCGTCGTTCCACGACTTCTGCTGGCCCGCGAGTTCCTTGACCTGCTCGTCGACCGCCGAGTTCGGGCACCGGCACCGTCAGCCGCTCGAGCTTGAGGCCCTCGATCGAGGGCGTCGGCACGTCGGGCAAGATCTCCAGCTCGACCTTGACCTCGGCGTCGCTGCCCGCGGCATAATCGCCTTCGAGGCTGACCGAGGGCGGACATCGCCGGGCGCAGCTTGTGCTTGGCGATCAGGTCCTGGACGCCTTCCTGGATCGAGCTGTTGAGCGCATCGGCGGCGATCGCCTCGCCGTGCATCTTGCGCACCAGGTTGGCGGGGACCTTGCCGGGCCGGAAGCCGGGCATCTTCACCTGCGGGGCGACGCGCTTCACCTCGGCATCGACCTTGGCGTCGATATCCTTCGCGCTGATCTTGAGAGTGTAGGCGCGCTTGAGGCCCTCGTTCAACGTCTCGACAGTCTGCATTATTTCGGGCTTCCAACTAGCGTATCGGGATCACGGTGCCGCACGCCTGGTAGAGCGCGACGGGCTGGTGCGGGCGAAGGGACTCGAACCCCCACATCTTTCGATACTTGGACCTAAACCAAGCGCGTCTACCAGTTCCGCCACGCCCGCAGGGGCACCGCCGGTCGGCGGGCTCTATAGCAGTCAGGGGTCCGGGGGCAAGGCCCGCGCGTTTTGCTTCGCCAGCGCACCGTCGCAGTCGACCGAATAGCTGCTGACGCCCGCATCGTCCGGTCCACCCAGGGTGGTGATTCCGAGCGTCGTGACGCCGTCGCGCGCGACGAAGGTGAAGCCGCACTCGCCATAGCCGGTGCCCGCGCAGGAATCGGCCTCCGGAAACGATTTGCGAAGCTGGGCCACCCCGTCATAGTCGGTCGTTTCCTCGGTGCCGGGCTTGGGAACCCAGCCCCCCGCGATCAGGATGCGCCGTCCCTCGGCATAGGGCTTTCCGAACACCACCGGCACGCGGTAGCGGCCGGCGCACACCGCATCGCTTCCGCGGGCCTTGTCGAAGCTGAGGCTGGTCCCGGCCAGATTGACGTCACCCTCCACCACGGGATCCCAGCTCCAAACGCGCAAGTGATCGTTGACTTGCTCGAGGCTCCTGATCCGGATTCCGTCCTCCCCCTTGGAGAAGAGAACCCCGATCAGCCGGCCGCCGTCGAAGAAGGCGACGTTGGCATCCTTTGAAAAGCAGCGGGCGCTGGTGCCCTGGTCGAAGCCGCGCACGACCAGCACCACGTCGAGGCCATGGAACTTCGCTTCCTGGACTACCTTCCAGCCAAGCCCCGCCGCCAGCTTCCCGCCGGGCGTGGCGGGGGTCAGCGGATCGCTGCAATCGCTCGTCGTGTCATTCCCTTCGGGCGTCACGCTCGGCAGCCGGTCGAGGCGGACGAGGCTGGCGCCGGTCACGTTCGACCGCAGGGCATAGGGCGCCGTCCCCGCGGGCGCGCTCACGGACGAATTGCCGCTCGATGGATGCGACGACGCGAACAGCCACACGACCACGCCGACGAGGATCAGCCCTCCTGCTCCGGCGATCCAGATCCACGCGGGCCAGATCCAAACAGGCGGGCCTCCGCGTGGCGGCGCTGACTCTTTGGGGAATCCTCCATTGCCTACCTCTCCGGCGCACTCTTGCTGACGTCGAGCTGGGAACGCCGGGTCGCAGCGCATGACGTGTCCCCGCGCAGTCACGAAGCAACCGGCGTGCCGCGCGCCGCGTTGTATCGGCAAAGGAGACTCGCCTTGCCCGTCGAACCCCCGATCCAGCCGACCACCCCGCCGCCCGAAACGCCGGGCGAGCCCCAGCCCGGCCAGCCCGCCGCGCCGAGTCCTGAAATCATGCCCCCGGGCCCCGACATCGACATTCCGGATCCCCGGCCTTCGCAGGAACCGGGTCCGACACCGGGCCAGCCGGTCGCGCGCCTCTAGAGGTGCGCGCTGTCCATGATCGCCTGCGCCTTCTCGATCACCGAATCGTAATAGTGAATTGCCGGCGCCTCGAAGGTGATCAGGTAGAGCTTGCCGCCGACCACCGCGCCGGTCGCTACGCCCTTGCGGCGCACTTCCTCGCCCTGGACGACGAAGCTGTAAGTGAAGCGAAAGCCCTGGTGCCCCGCGAAGGTGGCCGGCGCGACCGAATTGATCGACATCAGCGAGGTTCCAATCGAAACGCGGTAGCTGCTCTCGAACAGCTGGGCGATGTCGGGCACCAGCATGGTCGTCGAGAAATGCGGGAGCGGCTCGGTCTTCTTCTTGGCATCGCGGAACAGCGTCGCGTCGTTGGCGATGCCGCCGTAGAAGGTGAGGTCGTCGAGGCTCAGCCCGTCGAGCGTCCAGCTCTCCGCGTTCCGCCCCGGGCGCGCGCCCATCCGGTTCCAATCGACGCTCGGCGTGACCGTGAGCGGCGACTTGGCGACCGCGACCGGCTTGCCGGTGGGCATCAGCTTGGGTCCGGCGATCGCTGGCGCGCCCAGCCCGAGCGCGATCAATGCGACCGCGCCCGTCAATTTCCGAAACTTGATCATGATGTTCCCCCCGCCAGCATGGCAATCATCGCCTTGTCCGAAGCATTCGGCCTGCGTGCCAGATAGTCCTTGAGTGCCGCCTGCCCTTCGGCCTGCGCGCCCGAGCGGAGCAGCGCCAGGCCGAGCCCGCGCCACGCTTCCGCAGGCGCATCGGGCGACGCGGTCGCCTGGCGGTAGAAGCCCACCGCCGCCGTCAAATCCTCGGGACGCCCGCGCGAGCGATAGAGCTCGCCGCGCGCATAGTTCAGCTCGGGCGTCCATCCCTCGTTCGCGAGATAGCCGATCAGGAATTCGGTCCCGCCGAAATCGTTCATCTTGATCTGGTCGTCGATGAAGCTCGACCACAAGGGCGCGAGCGCCGCGCGATATTCGTCGGTATTGAGCAGCGGCGTGCCCGCCACCGGGGTCCGCTCGGCCAGCGCCTTGAGCGCGGTCATGCGATCGGCCGAGGGCGGATGCGTTGCGAACAGGCCGCCGTTCTTGTCCTTGCGGCTCTTGACGTTGCGCGCCACGGCGGTCGCATCGGCTTCGGCGCGCACCTGCTCCCAGAAGCGCGAGGCCGCCATCGGATCGTAGTTCGCGTGCGCCAGCATCGCCACCGAACCCGCATCGGCCGCGGTCTCCTGCTCGCGCGAGAAGCTGAACAGGCTCGACAGTTCGCCAAACGCCGCCAACGCTCCGACCACGCCGAACAGCACGACGAAGAAGGTCGCCGATCCCGACCTGGCCTTGAGCGCGCGCCAGAGCTGGATGAAGTGGCGATCGCGGTAGTGGACGTATTCGTGCGCCAGCACCGCCGCGAGCTGAGCTTCGTTGCGCGTGCGCAGGAACGTCCCGGACCAGACCTGCATCATCCCGTTGGGCGCGGTCGTCGCATTGAAATAGGGGGTGCGGACGACATAGAGCCGCACCGTGTTGCAGTCGGGGCCGACCACGCGGCAGAAAACGGTGTGGATATAGGCGTTGAGCGCCGCATCGTGGATCACGAAGTTCGAGTTCTTGAGGTTGCGCTCCTCCTCGTCGGCCTGCATCCACAGGCCGCGCTCGTCGTTGTCCTGCGGCCTGTAGAGCGCGCTCGCCGGCGGCGGCGACGCTCCCGCAACCTGTGCGGTAGGCGCCGTCTGGGCGAGGGACGCAGGTGCGGTGCCGCACAGCAGCGCCGCGATCACCGCTCCCGATACGGAGCGCCGGAAGATCATTTCCTGGCCGGATCTGCCTGCACCGGGGGCGCGACACGCCCGGGCAGCCCATCGAGCAGCTGCATGACGCGCTTCGAGGCGCCGTCCACCTCGCGGACGTCGCCGCCCATCTGCGGATCGGCGTTGAACCACATAACGTCGCCGGTCTTGAGATCGACGAGGCCCGCATAGCCGACGTGCACGCCCGCCTGGACGAGCACGCACGCCCCGATCAGGCAGCCGAGCATGCCCAGCGCCTGCACCGCCTTGCGCCCGCTCGAGCCGTAGGCATCGTGCGTGAAGATGAAGAGCGCATAGTCGGCGTTCGCCATCTGCCCGATCCGCGCGGTGCCCTCGCCCAGCGTCCAGTCGAAGGCTTCCTTCTTGGTGGGCAGGCGATTGCCCGGGAAGAGCTTGTGCGCCTCGATCGCGCCGGCAACCGCAGTGAACAACGCTCGATATTCGGCGAGATAGGCGCCGTCGTCACCTTCGGGCTCGGTCGGGAAGACGATGTTGGCGCCGGCCACCTTGTCGTTGGCGCGGAGCGCGTCGGCGATCAATCCGCGCGCCTTGGCGGTCCAATCGGCGTTGGCCTCATCGACGCCGCCCGTGGTAAGCGTGCCGACATGGACGTCGGGGCGGAACACCGCGATCGTGACCGGACGGTCCTTCGCAAATTCGAAACCCGGCCGGACCGCGTGACGCTCCTGCGCGAATGCTGCCGCCGGAACAAACAGCAACGCGGCCGCCACGGCGGCGCCAAATGCTCGGTTCATTGTTTCCCCCTCCGCACGGCAGCCCCCACGACTCAGCCGTCTACTTCAGGTTAGCCTGCGATCGCCGATATACAAGACTTCTCATTTGTGGCACTTTATTTACACCCCGCTGCAGCTAGCCGGCGGCATCCAGGATATCGCGCAGATAGGCGGTGTGCGCTCGGAACGCGGCGACGCCGGCCTTGGTGATCGCGGCGCGGGTGCGCGGCTTCTTGCCGACGAAATCCTTGGTGAGCGCGACATAGTCCGCGCCCTCGAGCGTCGCGAGATGGCTGGAGAGGTTGCCGTCGGTCGCCTCGGCGAGCGCCTTGAGGCGGTTGAATTCGAGCGGATCGTCCGCTCGGCTCGCGTAGAGCGCCGCCATGATCCGCAGCCGCAGCGACTGGTGGATCAGCTCGTCGGGACCCGCCATCTCAAGCCTTCTTGAGCCAGAGGCCGCCGAGCATCAGCCCGCCGCCCCCCGCCGCGGCGATCCAGAACGCCATATAGTCGCGCGCGAACAGCCAGCCGACCATCGTGATCGCGAACACCCCGACGCCGATCCCCAGGAAGCGGGGCATCCCCAGGCTGCCGATCAGCGAATAGACCAGCCCCACCAGCAGCGCGGGGAACACCAGATAGGGCAGCAGGTCGGTCGGCCGGAACACCGCGTAGGTCGACACCATGAAGATCAGGATCGATCCCGACATCATCAGCGAGGTGAGACCGGGGGAAAAGGCCATTCCCTCGCGCCTGCTCTTCGGCACGCCGCGCCGCCCCACGAGGAACGCGCCGATCGCGCCGATCAGGATCAGCGGTGCCCAGACATAGCCCCAATATTCGGGCCGGGTCAGACCCGTGCCCGCATAGCCCGCCTCCCAAACCGCGCCCCACACGATCAGGTGCGGGCTGGCATGGACATAGGCGCTGGCGACGCCCGTGCGGCGATTGACGCGTTCGATGTCGCGTAGCGATTTGGCGGCTTCGGTGGTGGAAATCATGGCCCTGCTCCGTTTGACAGCACCCGCTATCTACATTAACAGAGTACTTTGTCAAGCAAAGTTATCTGCGTGAAACCGTAAGCGAGGAGCGGGCTATGAGGCACATCACCACCCTGATAACGATGGCGGCAATGGTCGCGCTTCCCGCCGCGGCTCCCGCCGCCGATCTTTCCCCCGCGCATTGGCCCGAGGCCGAACGGCTGCGGCTCGAGCAACGCGAGGCGGCGATCTGGCCGGGCGAATCGCGCACCGCGAGCGGCACGAACGGTCTGGTGACCGGCACCGCCTCGCCGGTCGCGGTCCATGCCGGCGTCGAAGCGCTGCGCCAGGGCGGCACCGCCGCCGACGCCGCGGTGGCGACCGCACTCACCCAGATCACGATGATGGCGGGCGCCAACGTCTCGTTCGCGGGAGTCGCCGAGCTGCTTTACTACGAGAAGCGCAGCGGCCGAATCTTCGCGCTCGACGCGGGCTGGGGCACGTGGCGCGGCGAGCGCTCCCCCGCCACCATCCCCAATGCCGATATCAGCGCGATCACCGGCAAGGCGCCCGGCGCGCAGGGCGCGGCGGGGCGCAAGGCGCTGGTCCCGGGCTTCATGGCGGGGATGCAGGCGCTGCACGACCGCTTCGGCCGCCTGCCCTTCGCGCGGCTGTTCGCGCCGGCGATCTATTATGCCGAGCGGGGCGTGCCGGTGACGCCGTTGCTCTCGAGCTACCTCAAGATGGCGCGACCGATCCTCGACACCACGCCCGAGGGCCGCGCCTTCGTGGCCGGGCCCGACAAACGGCTCGCCCCGCCGGGGCTTGCCGCGACGCTGAAGGCAGTGGCGCGCGGCGGAGCACGGGTGATGGTTCGCGGCGCCTGGGCACGGCACTATGTCGCGGCGGTGCGCGCGCGCGGCGGCGCGGCATCGATGGCCGACATGGCGGCCCATGCTCCGCGCTGGACCGAGCCGCAATCGGTGAAGCTCGCGGGCGCCGCCACCTATGGGCCCGACACGACCAACACCAACGCGTGCGCGGTGCTGATGGCGCTCAACCTGCTCGGCCACACAGCGCCCGTTGCGCATTACTGGGAGGACGCGTCGGCCTTTCGCGCCACCGCGTTGGCGATGCGGACCTCGTTCTTCGCCGCCTATTCGCCCGAAATCGCCGCGATCGAGAAGAAGCTGGGCGTCGGCGGAAACTGCGCGGCGCGGCTGACTCCGAACTATTCCGCCGCGATCGCGCCCGCGCTCGACTCGCTCGCGCCGACGGGTACCCCGCCCGCCGGGCACCACAGCGCCTCGGTCGTCGCGGTCGACCGCTGGGGCAACGTCGCCGCGCTCGTCCATTCGAGCAACACGCCGCTGTGGGGCGACACCGGCATGATCGTCGACGGCGTGCCGGTGCCGACTCCGGCGGGGATCTACCAGGCCAAGCTCGCCCAAGTGACGCCGGGCACGCGGCTGCCCGGCGACATGGTGCCGCTTATCCTGATGCGCGACGGCAAGCCACAGGCGGCGGTGGCGACGATCGGCACGTCGATGATGCAGGAAAGCGCGCGGCTGATGCTGGCGATCGCGCGCGGGCAGGACCTCTCCGCCGCGCTCGCCGCGCCGCCGCTGCTGCTCAACGTCGAGGACATGGCCAGCGCCTTGGGCCGGCGCGAAGAGCTCGTGCCGGCCGGGCGCTACCCAGCCGACCTGCTGGCGCAGGTCCGCGCGCGGGGCCTGCCGGTGCGCGAGGTCGACAAGCAGCGTACGCTCGTCCTGCGGGGAACCGCCGTCGCGGCGACGATCGGCAGCGGGGCGGTCCAGGCTTTCGAGGTTCCCGGGGTGATGGGGTTCGCCGAAGCCGAGTGAGGCTCCCGCCTAAAGCTTCACCCGCCGCACGGTCAGCACCTTCACCGCTGCCACCGGCACCTGCCCCTTGAACGCGCCGCGGTGAGTTGCGGCGGGCGACATCGGGGCGTCGAAGATCTTCAGGACCACGTCCATCCCCTCGACGACATGGCCGAACGCCGCATAGCCGAGATTGTCGCCGGGCCTGGCGGGATCGGCGTCGAACGACGGCTGGTCGCCGAGGCTGATCGTGAAATCGCCGCGCGCGGTTCCGGGCGCCAGCCGCGCGGTGGAGATGGTGCCGTCGAGGTGCTTGACCCCGGTCAGCGAGGTGGGCTCGTGCTTGATCGGCGGCAGCACGAGCTTGGGTGCGTTGTCGATCCCGAACTGGACGAAGCCGAAATGGTCCTGGACCTTGACCACGCGGTAGAAGGTGATCCCGTCGAGCCGGTGCTGATCGACGTAGCGGAGGAAGTTGGCGGCGGTGATCGGGGCCTTCACCGCCTCCACTTCGATCACGATGCGTCCGGCGCTCGTCTCGATCGCGACGCGCGGGAGCGGTGCCGGGGCTGGCGTGGGTGCGGTCTGGGCCGCGACCGGAACCGCAAGGAAGCAGAACAGCAGCATCAATCCCGGCAGCATCGTCCGTCTCCTCTCAGCCCAGCGCCTTCTTGAGCAACTCGTTGACCACCGCCGGGTTGGCCTTGCCCGCCATCGCCTTCATCGTCTGGCCGACGAAGAAGCCGAAGAGCTTGTCCTTGCCCGAGCGGTATTCGACGACCTTGTCCTCGTTGGCGGCCATCACGTCGATGATTACCTTTTCAATGGCGCCGGTGTCACTGGTCTGCTTGAGACCGCGTTCCTCGACGATCTTGCCGGGCGCCTCGCCGGTCTCGAGCATGATCTCGAACACCTGCTTGCCGAGCGTGCCCGAGATCGTGCCGTTCGCCACCAGCGCGAGCAGCTCGGCGCCCTGCTCGGGGCTGACCGGGCTTTCGTCGACGCCCTTCCCCAGCCGGTTGAGCGCGCCGAACAAGTCCGAGATCAGCCAGTTCGCCGCCGCGCGCGCAACTTCCACCTCTCCCTTGGCCTGAACCCGCGCGCATTCGGCCAGCAGCGCCTCGAACCAGCGCGCGGTCTCGGACTCGGCGGTGAGCACCGCGGCGTTGTAGGCGGAGAGCCCAAGCTCGCTTTCATAGCGGCCGCGTTTGGCGTCGGGCAGCTCGGGCAGGCTCGCCTGGCACGCGTCGAGGAAATTGTCGTCGAGCTCGAGCGGCAGCAGATCCGGGTCGGGGAAATAGCGGTAGTCGTGCGCGTCTTCCTTCGAGCGCATCGACCGGGTCTCGCCGCGATCGGGATCGAACAGCCGCGTTTCCTGGACGATTCGTCCGCCCGCCTCGAGCACCTCGACCTGGCGCTTCGCCTCGATCTCGATCGTCTGCATCACAAAGCGGACCGAATTGACGTTCTTGGTCTCGGTCCGGGTGCCCAACTCGTCGCCCGGCTTGCGCACCGAGACGTTGACGTCGGCGCGCATCGAGCCCTCTTCCATGTTGCCGTCGCATGAGCCGACGTAGCGCAGGATCGAGCGCAATTTCTTGACGTAGGCCCCGGCCTCCGCCGGCGAGCGCATGTCCGGCCGGCTGACGATCTCCATCAACGCGACGCCCGCACGATTGAGATCGACGTAGGAGCGCGTCGGATGCTGGTCGTGCATCAGCTTGCCCGCATCCTGCTCGACATGGATGCGTTCGATGCCGATCGTCTTGACCTCGGCCTCGGGGTCCTTCTCGTCGAGGCTGATCTCGATCCGGCCCTCGCCGACCAGCGGGTGGTAGAGCTGGCTGATCTGATAGCCCTGCGGCAGATCGGCGTAGAAGTAATTCTTGCGATCGAACCGCGACCATTTGTTGATCACCGCCCCCAGCGCCATGCCGGTGCGCACCGCCTGGCGGATGCACTCCTTGTTGGGCGTGGGCAGCATCCCGGGCATCGCGGCGTCGATCAGCGAGACCTGACTGTTGGGCTCGGCGCCGAACTCGGTCGAGGCGCCCGAGAAGAGCTTGGCGTGCGAGGTGACCTGCGCGTGGACCTCGAGGCCGATAACGACCTCCCAGTCGCCGGTTTCGCCGTGGATGCGATAGCTGGAAACGGATTCGCTCATGCGGCGTCCGCTAGCACGGGTCGGGCGATCGCTGCACCCCCGTTTCGTGCAAGTTCTTAACAGAACACACGCGAGGGTCGGCGCGTGCGTATCGAACGAGTGAACAGATTCGCGACCCTCGACGGGATGCGCGGCGCGGCGGCTGTGCTGGTCGCGGTCTTTCACTTCCAGCAGCGCGAGAACCTCGTGCCGATCCACGGCTATCTCGCGGTCGACCTGTTCTTCGTGTTGAGCGGTTTCGTGATCGCGCGAGCCTATGTGCCCCGGCTGGCCGGCAGCATGTCATGCCGGAGCTTCGCGGTGACTCGCGTCATCCGCCTGTATCCGCTCTATTTCGTCGGCCTGATGCTGGGGCTGCTGTCCGAGCCGTTCCGCGGCGCGCTACACGACCCGGATGCGACGAAAGCTACCGCCGTGGCGGGGTCGTTCCTGTTCAACGGCGCGATGCTTCCGTCACCGTTCGACGGAACGTTGTTCCCGCTCAACGGCGCCGCCTGGTCGCTGTTCTTCGAGCTGGCGGTAAACCTGCTGTTTGCCGCCGCGCTGTGGCGAATGACGACACGCTGGCTGTTGGCGATCATGGCCGCGTCCGCCGTGATCCTGCTCGCCAACGTGGCGTCGCCTTACGGGATGAACCTCGGCTGGAGCTGGTCGCAGCTCGAGGCCGGAACCGCGCGCACGCTGTTCTCCTTCGTCGCGGGAATGCTGATCGGCCGCCGCCTCGGGCTGGGCGCGCGCCGCGAAAGCGGCTGGGCGCTGGTGCCGGTTGCCGCGCTGATCGCGCCACTGCTGATCGTGCCTCCCGGCGGCTGGGCGTCGGCGTGGGATATCGAGTCGATCCTGTTCCTGTTTCCTTTGCTCGTCGGCTGCGCCGTGTGCGTCGAGCCGCCGACCTGGCTCGCGCCGGCTTATTGTCGCGCCGGCGCGCTCTCCTATCCGCTCTACGTGGTGCACTGGCCGCTCGCCGCGATCCTGAAGCCCGCGCTCAGCCAGCTACCGCCGGGGATCGGGCTGGCGATCTTCCTCGCCTCGGCGCTGCTGCTGACCGAGATCGCCGCGCGCTATCTGGCGCCGCCAATCGATCGCGCGTTGCGGCGGATCTGGCGGCGCGAGCGCGACCCTACCACCACGACTCCGGCCGAGCCACGAACCCTGCCCGCTCCTCGAGCGCGAGGCCCGCGTTGAGCACACCCTGCTCGTCGAACGGCTTGCCGATGATCTGCAAGCCCAGCGGCAGCCCGCGCTTGTCGAGGCCGCCGGGAACCGACATCGCGGGGAGCCCCGCGAGGCTCGACGGCACCGTGAACACGTCGTTCAAATACATCGCCAGCGGATCGGCGCTCTTCTCCCCCAGCGCGAAGGCAGCGCTCGGCGTGGTGGGAGTCAGCAGGTAATCGCAAAACAGCCAGGCGCGCTCGAAATCGCGCGCGATCAGCGTGCGGACCTTGGAGGCCTGGGTGAAATAGGCGTCGTAGAAGCCCGCCGAGAGCACGTACGTGCCGATCAGGATGCGCCGCTTGACCTCGGCGCCGAAGCCCGCGGCGCGAGTGGCGGCGTACATGTCCTGGAGGTTGGCGCCCTCGGGCAGCTCGCGCAGGCCGTAGCGAACGCCATCGTAGCGCGCGAGGTTCGACGAGGCCTCAGCCGGCGCGATGATGTAATAGGCCGGCAACGCGTATTTGGTGTGCGGCAGCGATACCTCGACCACCTCCGCGCCCGCATCCTTCACCCAGTCGATCCCGGCGTGCCACAGTGCAGCGATCTCAGGTGGCATGCCGTCGACGAAATATTCCTCGGGAATACCGATCTTCTTGCCGCGCAGATCGCCGCTGAGATTCTCCTCCCACTTCGGCACCGGCAGATCGAGCGAGGTCGAATCCTTGGAGTCGAACCCGGCCATGTTCTCGAGCAGGATCGCGCAATCCTTGACGTCGCGCGCCATCGGCCCGGCCTGGTCGAGCGACGAAGCGAAGCTGACGATCCCCCAGCGCGAGCAGCGGCCGTAGGTGGGCTTGATGCCGGAGATGCCGACGAAGCTCGCGGGCTGGCGGATGGAGCCGCCGGTGTCGGTGCCGGTCGCGCCGGGGCACAGCCGCGCCGCGATCGCCGCCGCGCTGCCACCCGAGCTGCCGCCGGGCGCGAGCGCGGCATTGTCGCCGCCGCTGCGCCGCCACGGCGAGATGACATTGCCGAACGCGCTGGTCTCGTTCGACGATCCCATCGCGAACTGGTCCATGTTGAGCTTGCCGAGCATCCCCGCGCCGGCATCCCACAGCCGCCGCGACACGGTCGATTCGTAGACCGGCTTGAAGCCCTCGAGGATGTGGCTGGCGGCGGTGGTCTGGACGCCCTTGGTGCAGAACAGGTCCTTCATGCCGATCGGCACGCCCGCGAGCGGCTTGAGCACCTCGCCCGCCGCGCGCGCGGCATCGGCTTCCTTGGCGGCGGCGATCGCGTGGTCGGGAGTCTCCACGATGAAGGTGTTGAGCGCTTTGGCGCGGCTCACCTTGACGACGAACTGGTCCGCCACCTCACGCGCCGAGAACTTGCCGAGGCGGACGCCGTCGCGCAGCGCCGCGATGCCGAGATCGGTGAGGTCGGTCATTCGACCACCTTCGGCACGGTGAAGAAGCCGTGCTCGCCCTGCGGCGCGTTGGCGAGGATGGCGTCACGCTGGCCGCCTTCGGTCACTACGTCCTCGCGCAGGCGCAGGGTGTTGGGAATCACCGCGGTCATCGGCTGGACGCTCGACGTGTCGACCTCGCCGAGCTGCTCGATCCAGCCGAGGATGTTGTTGAGCTCGGGCGCGAGGCGTTCGGCGTCGGCATCGCTGATCGCGATTCGCGCCAGGCTCGCGACCTTCTTCACGGTGGCTTTGTCTACGGACATGAGGCGCGGCTAGCAGCCGCGCCTCGGCCCATCAAGCGTTCACGCCGGCTGTTTGGTCGTCCGGAGATACGGCTTGTGCGTCTTCCAGTCGCCGAACAGCGACCTGGCCTCCTCCTCGGGCACCGCCGCGGAGATGATCACGTCCTCGCCCGGCTGCCAGTTCGCCGGCGTCGCCACCTTGTGCCGGCTGGTGAGCTGGAGCGAGTCGATCACCCGCAGGATCTCGGCGAAGTTGCGGCCCGTGCTCATCGGATAGACGAGCACCAGCTTGATTTTCCTGTCGGGCCCGATGACGAAGACGTTGCGCACCGTCGCGTTGTCGGCCGCGGTGCGTCCCTCCGAACCGCCGTCAGTATCGGCGGGCAGCATCCCGTAGAGCTTCGAGACGCTGAGGTCGGTATCGGCGATCATCGGGAAGTTCGGCGCATGGCCCTGGGTCTCGCGGATGTCGTCGCTCCAGCTCGCGTGCCGGTCGGCGGGATCGACCGATAGGCCGAGCACCTTGACGCCGCGCTTGTCGAACTCGGGTTTGAGCCGCGCGACTTCGCCCAGCTCGGTGGTGCAGACGGGCGTGAAGCCCTTGGGGTGCGAGAAGAACAGCACCCAATTGTCGCCCGCCCAATCGTAGAAATGGAGCCGGCCTTCGGTCGAATCCTGGGTGAAATCGGGCGCGGTGTCGTTGATCCTCAAAGCCATGACTTCCTCCGTCGGCCAGGCGCCGAGCCTGACCGCTGTCTTGGATTTCGGACTCGGCGCCCCGCGGGACAAGCAAGTTTCCCTGTTGCCCGGCCAAGACGTTCTCCGGGCGCGGCCGGGAACCTAGTCGAACGGATCGCCGACCGGCACGCCGCCGACGAACAGCTGGCGGCGCGGGACGGCGCGAATCTCGATCTTGCCGGACTTGTATGCGTCGGAGGCCGCCGCCTGCTCGGCGCTGGTCAGCTCAGCCTTGCTCGGCTGAACCCATTTTCCTGCCGAGAGCATGAAACGCGTGCCGCCTACACAGTCCATCGCAGGCACGGTGACCTGGATCGAGGTGCCCGTCCCGGTCGTGACCGTGGACGCCGGCGCCGCGTAACAATCGTCGACGAACAGGATCGTCTCCGCGCCTCCCGGGGCGAAATAGAGCGTGCAGTGATCGTTCCCCGCGCAGGTGCGCTGGTCGACGATCATGTCGGCGAGCTCGGGCGGCAGCGCCGATCCTGCCGGAAGCAGGCGCAGGTGCGATGGAAGTTCCTTCCGCGCCTTCGCAGCCTCATCGGTTGCGTCCAAGTCCCAGCGGCTGGCGGAATTCTCGGCCGCGAGCGCGTGTTCGCGGATCGCGGGGTCGGCCGAAGCGTGCAGCCGCGCCAGCGCGGCCCTGCCGGGCTCGCCGAACTCGAAGCGGAGCGCGCGCCAGTCGAACGCGTCGGGCGCGATCTTGCCCGCCTCGAGCCGCGCGACCTGATCGGCGGTCGAGATCGCGTTGAAGTCGATCAGCGGAGTCGCCAGCAAGAGCGCGATCAGGCAGGTGCCGGACGCGAGCAGCAGGTTCGCCGGCCGTACCTTCTCCGCCCATTCCATCCGCCCGCGCACGAGCGAGACGACGTAGGCGAGGCCGTAGGCGCAGGCGAGGGTAACGAAGGTGAGCGCCCACAACCGCTCGGGCGTGAAGCCGTGCTGGCCGATCCGCAGGCCCGTCGCGATCGCGGCGATCACGGCGAGCGGCAGGATCACCAGCGCCAGGCCCATTGCGCCGAAGCGCAGCAGCACGAAGCGCGATTCGTGCTCGCGCGTGTCGCCGATCACCGCATTGGCGAGGATCAGCGCGCCGACCACGCAGGCGAGCAGCACCACGGTGGTCGGGATGTTCGCATCCCACAGCGCGTGGAGCCCGGTGAAGGGCAGCGCGCCGACGAACAGGATCAGCCCCACCGCCAGCACCGGCGCGAGCACCGCGAGCACGGTCGCCACCACCCGCTGGAGCATCCGCACCACCGCGGCGTGCTCGCGCAGCAGTCCCAGCGCCGACCCGAACGCGAGCCCGGTCAGCACCATGCCGAACCACTCCTTCTCGAGCAGGTGGCGCAGGAAATCGATCTTGATCAGCCCGAACAGCGCCGCGAGCAGCCAGGCGAGCGCGAACACGATCACCACGAACGCCCAGCACGCGCACCACAGCACGATGTTGGTCCAGCTGTGATCGTGCACCGAGCTGTAGGGGACGCGCAGTTCGTCCGAATCGCGCGCGGCCTGGAACAGGGGCGTCGCGATCGCGATGGCGAGGAACAAACTGACCGTCCGCCAGCCCTCGCCCGCGCTCCAGGCGTTCGGCGCGCCATTCCAATAGATCACCGCCGCCGCCACCGTCCCGGCCAGCAGCGCGAAGATCAGCGAGGCCCACCAGCGCCGTCGCTCGATCGTGAATCCGATCAGCCCCGCGCTCACCGTCAGCATCGCCGCTTCGGCGAGGCGCAGGATGGGCATCTCCTGCACCAGGTAGATCGGCCGCTCGAAGATCAGGTAGACGCCGAAGCCGGTCGCGAGCCCGAGCAGCGCGAGCAGCAACGGGCGCAGTTTCCAGGCGCCCTCCGCGTCATCCGCGCCCGGTTCCGCGACCTCCCAGTCGCCCGCCTCGTGCGAATCGCTCATGACCGATCCCCTCTCCATTCGCGAGCATCCGCCCCATTGCCCGGCGGCGTCAATCGCGGTTGCGCGCGGGGCAAGCATGGCGCACGGGAACGCGATTGCCAGCGAGGCGGTTTATGCTGCATCGCACAACGGAGAGTCGGGCGTGGCGCGGAAGTTCCTCTATGGGGTTGTCGTACTCGTGGTGATCGCGCTCGCAGCTACCGTCGCCTTCCGGCTGTGGGGCATTCAGATGCTTCGCCAGGCGATGGTGCCGACCGCGAAGGTGATCGCGCTGCCGCCGCCGGGCGACTACACCCGCGCCGACCTGTGGTTCGCGCGGCCCGACAAGCCGGGCAATCCCGCGCTGTGGACCCCGCCCGGCTTCACCCCCGCTGCGGACCCGCCCGCCGCGGTGTTCTTCATCCACCCGACCTCGTTCCTCGACCGCTCGCGCTGGAACGCGCCGCTCGACGACCGCGAGGCCAACGCCCGCGCGGAGCTGTTCCTGCGCGGCCAAGCGAGCGCGTTCAACGGCATCGGCGCGGTCTGGGCGCCGCGCTACCGCCAGGCGACCTTCGGGGCGTTCCTCACCTCCGAGAAGCAAGCGTGGCAAGCGCTCGACTTCGCCTATCGTGACGTCGAAGCAGCGTTCGACGAGTTCCTGAAGGAAGCCGGCGACCGGCCAATCATCCTCGCGGGCCACAGCCAAGGCGCGCTGCACCTCGCCAGGTTGCTTACCGAACGAGTCGCGGGAACCCCGCTCTCGCGGCGGGTGATCGCGGCGTACGTCGTCGGCTGGCCGGTATCGGTCACCGCGGACTTGCCGAAGATGGGCTTGCCCGCCTGCGCCGGGCCCGATCAGGCCGGCTGCATCCTTTCGTGGCAGAGCTTCGCCGAGCCGGCCGATCCCTCGCTGATCCTCGACACCTTCGATGCGACCAATGGCTTCACCGGCGAGCCGCGCGCGGGGACACGCATGGTTTGTACCAATCCGATCACCGGCGCGCCCGGCACCTCCGCGCCCGCCCGCGCCAACCTCGGCTCGCTGATCCCCACTGCCGATCTCAAGGGTGCGTCGCTCACACCCGGCCGCGTGCCCGCGCGGTGCGAGGGGCGCGGCTTGCTGATGATCGGCGCCAACCCGCCGGACGTCGGCCCCTATGTGCTGCCCGGCAACAACTACCATGTGTTCGACTACAGCCTGTTCTGGGCCAATATCCGCGCCGACGCCGGGCGTCGGCTCAACGCCTATCGGGAAGGCAGCGCTCCGCCGAAACCGTTAGGCAAAGCGGCGGCGCGGCGATAATCCGGCGCCGGAACGAAGATCGAGGAGAGTCACATGTCGCGCATCTGGATTGCCGCCGCGGTTGCGGTACTGGTCTCAAGCCCTGCCTTCGCGCAGCAGTTCGACCCGATGCAGTTCGCCGACGGCGACCACGACGGCAAGGTGACGCTCGCCGAATACACCAATTTCCAGAGCATGGGTTGGGACCGCCGCACCCAGAATGCCGACAAGGTGAAGCTCGCCGACCTGCCCGAGCGCGCCCAGCAGCGCATGGCCGGCGTGCCCGTCGACGCGGATGGCTTCATCACCAAGGCGGCCTATATGGCCACCGCCCCCGATCGCTTCAAAAAGGCCGATACCAACGGCGACGGCACGCTCGATTCGGCCGAGCTGCACGCGTCGATAGGCATGCCCGCGCAATGACGGACGCGCGGGCGGGATGATCACCACCGCCCCTCCCGACTTCCGCGCGGCGCTGCCCGAGGGCGGGCGCCTGCTTGGTCTCGACGTGGGAACCAAGACGATCGGCACCGCGCTGTGCGACGCCGGATGGAGCTTCGCGAGCCCTGCACTGCTGATCCGCCGCACCAAGTTCCAGAAGGACAAGGCCGCGCTCGCCGGTCTCGCCCGGGAACAGGCGGCGGCGGGGCTGGTGATCGGCCTGCCGCTCAACCTCGACGGGACCGATTCGCCGCGCACCCAATCGACTCGCGCCTTCGCGCGCAACCTCGAGGATATGGGCCTCCCGATCCTGCTGTGGGACGAGCGCTGGTCCACGATCGCGGTCGAGCGCGTGCTGGTCGAGCAGGACTTCAGCCGCGCGCGGCGGGCCGAGATGATCGACAAGATGGCGGCGGCGCACATCCTCCAAGGCGCGATCGACGCGCTGGTAGCCGCTGCCTGAGCGACACGCCCGCCAAGATCTGCTATTCTGCGTCCGCAACCGGGGGGATGGCATGCAGAATCCAATATTGTTTCGAATCGCGCTGCTGTTCGCCGCGGCAAACCTGTTCTCGTCGCTGCCCGCCACCGCTCAGGCGGTCCAGGTCCCGGCCTCGACCCTCGACGCGCCCCACGCGCCATCGTGCGACTACAAATCGGTCGATTCGCCTCCGGGCAAGGTGTGGTGGTCGCAGCAGCGCTGGCGCTACGCGAGCGACGCCGACGCCCGGGCCGCCTACACCGCGATCGTGATCGGCCAGTCGCCGTGGCCCAACTGGTTCGTGGGCACCAATTCGACACTCGCGGTCGGCGCGCGCTTCCAGATGGCGATGGCGCCCGGGCAGAAGGACGATCAACCGGGCGGCTTCGGCACCTTCGACAATATCCGGACGGTCGAGGACGTCCGCGAATATCTGGCGGTGCTCGTCGAATGGAAGCCGGTGGTCGACCGCGTCATCACTTATGAAGTGATCAAGCCTCTGCTGGTCGAGACCGGCCCGGTCGGCCCGCAGGTGGATCCCATACTCTGCGCGCTCCTCCCCGGCCACTGGTCGCAGTTCCAGATGCAGGTGCCGGCCGCCGACCGGTTCAGCTACCTCAAGGTGATCGAGGTGCGGCCGATCCCGTAGCGCGGCCTTGCGCAAGGGGCCGGCCAGCGCTACCCGGCCCCTTTAATGCAGGCTTCCGATCATCGCCCCGCCGCCCAGCTTGTCGGCGGCGCCGCTTTCCCGCACCGGCACCTGACCGGCATCGCGGGGCTCGAGCCGCATCACATCCTGTTCCTGCTCGACGAGGCCGAGCAATGGGCCGACCTCAACCGCAGCCGAACGCGGAGCGACATGCGGCTGGGGGGCATCACCCAGATCAACGCCTTCTTCGAGGCCTCGACCCGCACGCTCCTCTCGTTCGAGATCGCGGGTAAGCGGCTCGGCGCCGACGTCATCAACATGCACGCGGGCAATTCGAGCGTGAAGAAGGGCGAGACACTGCTCGACACCGCCGCGACGCTGAATGCGATGCGCGCCGACGTGATCGTCATCCGCCACGGCAGCTCGGGCGCGGTGCAGCTGATCGCGGGCAAGGTCGATTGCCCGGTGCTCAACGCCGGCGACGGCTGGCACGAGCACCCGACCCAAGCGCTGCTCGACGCCCTGACGATCCGCCGCCGCCGTGGGAGCATCGCCGGGCAGCGCGTAGTGATCTGCGGCGACATCCTCCACAGCCGAGTCGCGCGCTCGAACATGCTCGCGCTGACCGCGCTCGCCGCCGAGGTCCGAGTCTGCGCCCCCTCGACGCTGATGCCGGTGGGGGTAGAGCGGATGGGGGTCACGCCCTTCACCGACTTCGATGCCGCGCTGGAGGGCGCCGACGTGGTGATGATGCTCCGCCTCCAGAACGAGCGGATGGCAGGCGGCTTCATCCCGTCCACCCGCGAATTCCACTTGCGCTACGGCCTCACGCCAGAGCGGCTCGCCAAGGCCAAGCCCGACGCGCTGGTGATGCACCCGGGGCCGATGAACCGGGGCGTCGAGATCGCGTCGAGCGTCGCCGACGATCCCGATCATTCGGCGATCGCCGAGCAAGTCGAGATGGGCGTGGCGGTGCGGATGGCGTGTCTCGACGTGCTCACCCGCCGGTCGCGCGGGATCGAGGGATGGGCGGCATGAAGCGCGCCTTCGTCAACCACGGTCTCGGCACGCTGGTGACCGAGGGCGACACGATCGCCGCAATCGGCGGCGCGGTGCCCGCGGACTGCGAGACGATCGATTGCGGGGGCAAGCTGCTC
The DNA here is from genome assembly GCA_963799985.1 of uncultured Alphaproteobacteria bacterium. Classification (GTDB taxonomy): domain Bacteria; phylum Pseudomonadota; class Alphaproteobacteria; order Sphingomonadales; family Sphingomonadaceae; genus Sphingomonas. Next base: position 60,245 of record CAWCZC010000003.1, read on the forward strand.
GCGCCCGGCATCGTCGACCTCGGCGTGTTCGCGGTCGACCGGCGGGCGTGCCGCACGGGCGGGATCGTGCGCGTCGGGCTGATGCCCGATCAGTCGCCGGTGCTCGACGATCCCGGCATCGTCCGCCGCGCCGCGCTGATGGGCAAGCCGCACCTCTGGGTCCATCCGATCGCGGCGGCGACGCGCGCGCTCGACGGCAAGGACCTCGCCGAGATGGCGATCAACAAGGCCGCCGGAGCCAAGGCGGTCGCGACCGGGCGGCGCTGGATCGCGAACTCGGGGGCGATGCGCAAAGTGCTGGCCTATGCCCGCGACTGCGACCTGACCGTCATCGCCCACGCCGAGGACGGCGGGCTTGCGGCCCAGGCGGTCGCGACCGACGGCGAGACCGCGATGCGGCTCGGCCTGCCTTCCGCGCCTGCTATCGCCGAGGCGCTGGCGATCGCGCGCGACCTGCCGCTCGCCGAGGAAACGCAAGCGCGCGTCCACTTCCGCCAGGTGACCACTGCCGCCGGGTTCGACCTCGTCCGCCGCGCCAAGGCGCGCGGGCTGCCGGTCACCTGCGGCATCACGCCCGCGCACCTGCTGCTCTCGGACATCGCGATCTCGGATTTCCGGACCTTCGCGCATCTCTCGCCGCCGCTTCGCAGCGAGGCGGACCGCCAGGCCGCGCTGGCGGCGCTCGCCGATGGCACGATCGACGTGCTCGCATCGGGTCACGATCCGCGCGGACCCGAGGAGAAGCGCCTGCCTTTCGCCGATTCGGAGGAAGGCATGTCCGGTGCCGAAACCTTGTTCGCGCTGTCGATGAGCCTGGTCCACAATGGCACGATCGGCATCGAACGGCTGTTCGATCTGCTCGCGCGCAATCCGGCGCGCGTGCTGGGGCTCGACGCGGGAGTGCTCGAGGTCGGCAAGCCCGCCGACCTCATCCTGATCGATCCCGATGCGCCCTGGCAGATCTCGGCCGCGCGGATGGTGGCGCACGCCGCCAATACGCCGTTCGACGGCATGCCGGTTCAGGGCAAGGTGCTCAGGGTCTGGAAGGGCGGGACGGAGATCGCCGCTTAGCGCGACGCGACCTGCGCGCCGCCGCGGGCCCAGCTCGCCATCGCATCGCCGGCCTGCGCGCGCACGAAGCACACGCCGCCGCTCGACTTGACCGTGCGGCACAGTGCGTCGGCATCGCTGCGCGCGAAGCCGCCGACAGACAGGCGATAGAAATTGCCCGCCTTGGTCGTCACCCGCGCGCTGTGCGGCGCCTGCTGGCCGAGTTCCGGCACTTGCTGGGCAACGCGGTGCCACGAATCGCGCGCGACCGCCGGGCTGCCGTAGGCGCCCAGCTGGACGAAGAAATTGCCCTTGGCGAGGCTCGCGGCAGGCACATGCGATGCGGTCGCGACGCGCACGATCGCGGCAGGCGCGCGGACCGGCTGCGGCCGGGCGGCGGGGATGTGCTGGACGAATTCCTCGCGCGGACCGAACACGACTTGCGGGCCGGTGCCGGCGACCTGCGTGGACTCGGGCTGCGCCTCGACCACGGCCTGTGGCTCGGCCGCGGCGGTCTGCACCGGAGCCGCCTGCGCCGCGTCGGGCGCCGTGGGCATATAGGTGTCGATCGATGCGGCTGCGGGTGCGGCGGCAACCTCGGGCACCGGCGCGGGCTCAGCCGCGGCGACGCCGACGTTGGCTGGGAGCGGCGCCAGCGCGAGCTGCGCGGGCTGGCCGGCGTCCTGAACGGCCTGGACGCCGAGCAACGACGCGACCTGGTCATAGGCGTTGGCGGGGCGCGAGAAGCTCGCCCATTGCATCACGCGGGCGTCGAGCTGGTCGGCGGGCAGGTCGATCGAGGCGACCGACTTGGCTTCCTGCCAGCGCCCCGAAAGCGCGAGCGCGAGCGCCAGGTTCTGACGAGTCTTGGGCGTGGCATCGGCCTCGTGCGCGGCGGGGCCGAGGATCTCGACCGCCTTCACCGGATCGCCGGCCAGCGCATAAGCGAGGCCGCGATCGCTCGCGGCGATGTCAGTATGCGCGTCGAGCGTGCCCCGCGCGCCGGGCCAGTCGCCCTGGGCGATCTGCGCGAGCGTGAGGTTGAGCGCGACGTGCGCGTCGGCGGGATCGAGCGACAGCGAGTCCGCCAGCGCCTGCTTCGCCGAGGCGAAGCGCCCCGCAAGCAGATAGGCCTGGCCTAGCAGCGCGCGATATTCGGCGACGCGCGGGGCATATTCGACCGCCAGCTCGGCGTGCTGCACCGCCTTGGCGCCTTCGCGCTTGGCAAGCGCCCTGCGCGCTGCGGCGGCTTCGGTCGCCGCATGCTTGGGGTTTTCGGCGGAGGCCGCCGCGGCGATCGATCCCGAGGTCGAGCCGCCCACCATCGTGCCGGCAACCACAAGGGCCGAAAGCCCGAGCGAAAGCATGGTCCGAGTCTTCATGGTCTTTTCCTTCAACCCCGGCCTTCGCGAGTGGCGAGCTGGCTGGCCAGCGCATCCACGTCGCTCAGCGATTCGAGAAAGGCGTCGAGCGCCTCGGTAACCAGATGCTGCGCCGAACGGTTGTGGACCGCCGACGCCAGGCGCAGGCGCAAGTGGCGATCGGCATCGAGACGGAGCGTGAACGCCGCCTTGGTCTTGGTGGCCTTGGCCTCCTCGACCGCCCGCATGATCGCGCGGGGTGGGGCCACCGGCTGGGGTGCGGGCACGGGCACATGCGCGGGCTCGACCGCAGGCGCATCCCCGAACTGCTCGTCGAGCACCGCGCGCTGGCGCAGCACCGGCGGGGTCGGCTGAGGAACCGTGACGGCGACCGGCGCCGGAGCGACGACGGGGGGTGGCGCGGACGCATCCTCGCCCATGTCGTTCCAGCCGAGATCGTCGTGCGGCTGGCCAGGCGACAAGGAGACGAAGCCCTGCGGACGCATCGCCGGGCGGGCATGCCCCTTGCGGGCGAGCAGCGCCGACGAAAGCGAAGCGGCGGGCTTGGGAGTGCCGAACATGGTCATCTCCTCAACTCACGACGCGGCGGCCGAAACCGCCGGCGGGGCGCGCGGCGCCGAAGCCGTTGGCCGCGACGGCCGGGGCCGCGAACACGGTGCGGCGGAAATTCTTCTCGAGCCGGTCCGAGATGTAACTCCACAAAGCGGCGACCTCGCCGGCCGAGCGGCTGTTGGGCTCGGTCTCCATCACCGTGCGGCCGTCGATCATCGAAGCGGCGAAATCGGTGCGGTGGTGGATGGTGACCGGAGCGACGGTGCCGTGCTGCGACAACGCGACCGCGGCTTCGGAGGTGATCCGCGCCTTGGGCGTCGCGCCGTTGACGACGAAGATCAGAGGCTTGCCCGCGCGATCGCACAGATCGACGGTGGCGCCCACCGCGCGCAGGTCGTGCGGGCTGGGGCGGGTCGGGATGACGATCAGCTCGGCGACGGCGATCACGCTCTGGATCGCCATGGTGATGGCAGGCGGGGTATCGATCACCGCTAGGCGGAACCCCTGCTGGCGCAGCACCTCGAGATCGGCGGCGAGCCGCGCGACCGTGGTCTGGGCGAAGGCGGGAAAATCGGTGTCGCGTTCGTTCCACCAATCCGACAGCGAGCCCTGCGGATCGATGTCGATCAGCACGACCGGTCCGAAGCCGGCCCGCTGGGCCTGGACGGCGAGATGCCCGGACAACGTCGTCTTGCCCGAACCGCCTTTCTGCGATGCCATCGCCAGGACGCGCATGAACCCCTCTCAGATACCCGCTGCTGCAGTCCTCCGAATGCCACGCCGAAGGATAAGAAGAGGTTAATGCGTGCCGGGCCGGGACGGCGGCGGGATCGCGACAAAGTAAGGATTTCTTTCACAATCGATGGTTAACTGGCATTTATCCAACCTTGCGGGGGCGCGGGAGTTCAGGACGCATGAGAGCTGTGTGGGTGGCTGTGGCAGTGGGTACCGCGCTGGTGGCGCCGGCCTTTGCCCAGGAGGATCCGGTCAAGGAAGGAGTCGATGCCTGGCAGGCCGGGGACTATAAGACCGCGGTCGACAAATGGCGCGGGCCCGCGACCGCCGGCAATCCGGATGCCGAATTCAACCTCGCCCAGGCCTATAAGCTCGGCCGCGGCGTCACGGCCGATCTCGCGCAGGCCGAGCAATGGTATCAGCGCGCCGCGCTCCAGGGCCATCCGCAGGCCGAGGACAATTACGGCCTGGCGCTGTTCCAGAACGGCAAGCGCGCCGAGGCTGTCCAGTGGCTCCAGAAATCAGCCTCGCGCGGCGAGCCGCGCGCGCAGTTCGTGCTCGGCACGATGTTCTTCAACGGCGACGTGGTCGAGAAGGATTGGGTGCGCGCCTACGCGTTGATCGTGCGCTCGTCGCAGTCGGGGCTCACCGAGGCCTCGCAAGCGCTGACGCAAATGGACAAGTACATGTCGCTCGGCGACCGCCAGCAGGGCCTCGCGCTCGCCCGCCGCTACGAGGAAGAGGCCAATCGCGCGGTGCTCACCCCCGATCTAATCGGCCCGCCGCCGCGCCTCGTCGCCAGCAGCCAGCCGCAGCCGGGCTCGACCGCGCCCGCCGCGACCGTGCCCTTGCCGCGCCCGACCTACACGCCGGCGCCCCGGCCGACGCCCGTGGCGCGGCCGCCCAAGCCGGCGCCCGTCGCGGTGGCGGTCACCACGCCGGTGGTCCGCGACGGCGGCTGGAAGGTCCAGCTCGGCGCGTTCGGGGATCCCGGCAACGCGCATCGCCTCTGGGCGCAGGTCGGCGGACGCTTCCCGGGACGCCAGGCCTATTTCGTCAAGACCGGCAGCCTGACCCGGCTGCTCATCGGGCCGTTCGGATCGAAGGGCGAAGCCGTGGGCGCCTGCGCCGCGGTCAAGCCGTGCGTGCCAATCGGGCCCTAGGCGTCATCGACCGTATCGCAATGGGAGCCCGGACCCGCTGCGGACATTGACTCGCGCGGCCGCCTCCCGGCATCTGTGAGAAGCGACGCCGGCGGCCGGGGGGCTGGATGAAACGACTGCTGTTGCTCCAGTGGCGCTCGACGCGCACGCGCTTCCTGCTGGTGCTGATAGCCGCGAATCTCGCGTTCGCCGCGCTGATTCACGCCTTCGCCCCTGCCCTCGCCTGGCCCGCTCCGCTCGCCATCCCGCACGCGATCGAAGCGATGCCGCGCTGGCTGCTGGCGCTGAAGGGGCTCCACGCGCTGGTGCTGCTCGTCCTGATCGTCGGCCGGCTGCACGACCTGGACCGGCGCGGCTGGTGGGCACTGCTGTTCCTTGCACTGGCGGCGGGCGGCGGATGGCTCGGAGGCGTGGCGGGCGCGCTCTGCGGGACGGCGGTGGTCGTAGGCTGGCTGGCGCTCCTGCTCTGGCCCGGCACCATTGGCCCCAATCGCTTCGGTCCCGACCCGCGCGGCTGGGAGTCGCGGGAGCATTTTGACGAGCAGGAACGCCGGCTCGCGGAGGAAATGCAGCAGCTCAGGGCCGCCTGGAGCTAGAACAGCTTCCGCAGCGAGAGCGTCACCGTCCGTCCGATCGGATCGAGATTGTCGGGCTGGAAGCGGTAAGGCAGGCGGCCGTAGCCGTCGAGGACATGCTGGTGTGCGTCGCCGAGGTTCTGGACTTCGAGCCTGAGTTGCATGTGGCTCGTCCATTCGGTGTGGGGCAGCAGCTGGTGAACGCTGAGGAAGGCAGCCACGTTGAGCTTGAAGATCGACGAGAAGCGCAGGTCCGAGGCTGGATCGGTGCTTCGCACGTGGGTGGGGCCGCCGTACCAGAAATCGAAGCTCGCGCCGTTGCCCATGTGGTTGAACCCGCCATAGGCATAGCCGAATACGCTCGGCATTCCCCAGCCCTTCACCGTATCGCCGCGAAGGATGTCGAGCTCGGGCGTGCCCGGGCGAAGTTGTAGCCGGTCGCTGAACCTGATGCCCGGCCCCGCGCCCCCGTAATAATTGATCGGCGCCTTCGTGCCCGGCGCGGGCTTGGTTCCCGGCGGGAGCGGCGGCGGCGCCTTGCCGATCTTGCCGCTCACGTTGAGGTTGAGGTTGAGCGCGCGCTGGCGCTCGCGGCTGAAGTTGATCGGACGATATTCCACCGAGACGAGCCGTCCGGCCGCATCGCGGGTGAACAGGTCCGGCAGGATCGCTTCGGTCTGCGGGGTCAGCGCGTAGACGGTGCCGGTCTGATCGCGGATCGTCGTCGCTTCATAGGTCGCGCTCAGCCGGAGCGTGGACTTGTCGAAGGGCTTGAGGCTGACGCCGAGCGAGCGGACCAGCCGGTGCTCGGCGGCGAGATGCGGGTTGCCGCCCTGGATCAGCGTCACCAGCTCGGTGCGGCCGGTGCCGAAATCGAAGACCGTCGCGTTCGGCGTGCGCACCTCTGGAGTCGATTGCGATGCCATGTCCGGCGCGGCGGCGCTTCGCTTCAACTCGGCGAGGAACTGCACGCCTTTGACCGGCTCCCAGGTGGCGCCATAGGTCGTATCGATCAGCGACCCGAAGCCCCCGACCCCGCGCGCGTTGAGCGACGCGCTCACCGAAAGATCGCCGACGAAGCGCACCGGGCCGTCGCGGTGCGAAAGGAGCGGCACGTCGATCGCGATCCCGCCCTCGATCCGCCCGCGGCCCAGGTTCAGCGCGAACGGGCGGGGACCGCGGGTGGACGAATCGACGCTCGACTGCCCCGCTTCGACCGTCGCGGTGACCGCGACCGGGCCGGCGGGGAGTCGGATCGGGGTGTTGGTGACCACCATCTTGAATTCGGCGGTGCGAGTCCGCTGCTTCGACTGGTCGACCAGCCGATCGGACAGCAGGGCGGGATCGAGCGGCGCGAACGGGTTCGCTCCCGCGGCGATCGCGGCGTTGGCGGCGGTCATGTCGATGCCGCGTTCGGATCGGCTATCGGTCTGTTTCTGGTCGAGCGCGCCGGTCAGGTCCCAGCGCCACCCGTCGATCGCACCCCGTAGCGTGAACCCCCCGCGGAGCGTCGTCACCGTCTCGCGCTGCCCGAGCAGTGGGGCTTCGGTCAGATAGCGATAGAGCAGCACCGGATCGGCGAAGGGCGAATAGGGGTTGGCCCCGGGCACGGTCAGGATGACGCCCGCTGGGCCCCAGAGCGAGCGATGGCGGCTCTGCTCGGCCGACAGGCTGATCGACCCGGCCAGCGTCTTGCCGATCCGGTCCGCGAGCACGACCTCGCCCTTCACCGCATCTTCGCTGGGCGCCATCGTGCGATACGGCCCGAGGTCGAACAGCCGCGGCCCCGCCGCCGCGCCCGCGGCGAAGCCGGCGAGCGTCGTCCGGTCCGCGAGCGCATCGGGGACGCGCACGACCGTGACGGGATGGCTCGCCGCGGCGGACAGCGCCGGATCGACCTCGCCGCCGTTCAGCCCGACGACATTGCCGATCGAGTCGAACGGCACCTCTGGATCGGGAGCGATGTCGCGATCCGCCTGCAGCAAGGGGCTGGTGTGCCTGGCCTCGAGCGTCAGCGTCAGCCGGGCATCGTCGTGCAGCCGGGTGAGGTTCAGATTGCCCTTCTGCGTCATGCTGCCGGCGCGGGTCGTCGTGCCGGCGCTGCCGCGGACCTCGACCTGCCGGAAGCGGCGCTTGGTGATGAAGTTGACCACGCGCCGAGTCGGCGGGAAGCCGAACCTGAGCGCCGCCTGCTCGGGCAGCACTTCGACTTTCTGGATCGCCTCGGGAGGAAGCGAGCCGATGTCCTGATAGCCCGACACGCGCTGGCTGTTGAGCAGGAAGATCGGTTCGAGCCCGTCGGCGGATTGGGTCGTCGCCCGGATTGTGCGCAGCAGGTCGGTCGTCGTGGTCGCGCCGGTCGCCGCCACGTCGTCGGCATCGAGAACGGCGATCGGCGCGACGTCGGTCACCGCCGATCCGCGCTCGCCAACCACGACGATCTGGGACGGGTTCGCATCCGCCTTGACGGCGGGTTCGGTGCTGGACGCATCGTGCGATTGCTGGGCTGCAGCCGGCGCGCACGCCATCGCGACGACCAGCAACGAGCCGCCCAGCGCGAACCGGGCCGGCATCCGGCCACGGCGCCCACCGAACATGATCCCTCCCACCCCGAGAAGCTCGTTCAATGACTTACCGGGCACGGAAGGCGTGACCAGTTCAATAAGCCGGAGCGGTGCAAAGTCGCGATCTGCTGCAGCCGTTATGAAACGCCGCGGGGCCCGGGCCACTCCGGCCGAGCCTCGGAGTCCTCGACCGTCATGTTGGCGCCTGCGGTGGCGCGCAACGGCACCGACCCGGGATCAAACCCGGCGAGGCACAACGCATTGACACCGAAGTGATCGGGCGCCGAGCGCTTGCGGTGGAAGACGTAGATGCCGCAGCGCGCGCAGAAATGATGCTCCGCTCGGCGCGTGTTCCATTGATAGAGCGTCAGGGAGTCGCTTCCGGCGACAAGCCTCAACGCCGGCTCGGGAACCTTGGCCATCACCGCATTGCGCATCGCGCACAACGAGCAATCGCAAGTCGTAAGCTCGGCGATATCGAAATCCACCTCGAAGCGCACGGCGCCGCAGTGGCATGATCCCGCATGTACGGTCATATTGATGCACGCCCCTCTAGAAAGAAGACGCACGATCCCTCGAGCTCGACGCGCTCCCCGGCGACCCGGCAAAGTACCTCGCCGCCCCGCGCCGATGCCTGCCAGGCGCGCAGCTCGGGCTTGCCCAGGCGATTGGCCCAATAGGGTGCGAGCATGCAGTGCGCGGCGCCGGTGACCGGGTCCTCGGGAATACCCTTGGCGGGCGCGAAATAGCGGCTCACGAAATCATGGCCCGCATCCCCCGGCGCCGTCGCGATCACGCCGGGGCGATCCAGCGCCGCGACCGCAGTCATGTCCGGGCTCAGCCGCCGGACGGCGTTCGCGTCGTCGAACACCGCCATATAGTTGAAGCGGTTGAGGCGAACTTCGGCTGGCGCGGCGCCGAGCGCCCTGGTGAGCGTTTCGGGGACCGGGATCGGCTCGGAAGGCCGCGCCGGAAAATCGAGCGCATAGCCCTGTCCAGCGCGCCGCACCGGGAGCGGGCCGCTCATCGAATGGAACGTCGCGTTTGTCCGCCCCGGCTCGAGCCGCTCCATCACCACCGCCGCGCTCGCCAGCGTCGCGTGGCCGCAGAGCGGCACCTCGACCAGCGGCGTGAACCAGCGGATGCGATAGTCGGCGCCCTCGCGAACGAGAAACGCGGTCTCGGCCAGGTTGTTCTCGGCGGCGATCGCCTGGAGCACGGCATCGTCGGGAAAGGCCTGCAGCACCATCACCGCCGCGGGATTGCCCCCGAAGACTCGGCGCGTGAAGGCATCGACCTGGAAAATCGGCGCCTCAGCCATGGACCCACTCCGCCCGCGCGATCCCTTGCGCGTACAGCAGCGCGGTCAGGTCGACGTGATCGACCCGTGCACCTGCCGCGGCGGCGACGATCGGCTTCGCGCGATACGCTACACCCAACCCGGCCCGGCGGATCATCGCGAGATCGTTGGCGCCGTCTCCCACTGCCAGCGTCGCCGCCAGCTCGAGCCCGCGTTCCGCGGCGGCGGCCAGCAATGTCGTTTCCTTGGTCGAGGCGTCGACGATCGGCTTCTCGACCGTCCCCGTCAGCGCGCCGTCCTCGATCATCAGCCGGTTGGCGATCACGCGCTCGAAGCCGAGCTGCGCGCCCACCGGCCCGGCGAAGCGGGTGAAGCCGCCCGACACCAGCACCGTCAAGCTCCCCCGGGCGCGCATCGTCTTGACCAGGATATCGGCCCCGGGCGACAGGCGCACCCGCTCGGCGAGGCAGCGGTCGATCGCGCTTTCCGCCAGCCCCGCGAGCAGCGCCACCCGCGCATCGAGCGCCGCGGCGAAATCGAGCTCGCCCTTCATCGCCCGCTCGGTCACCTCGACGATCCGCGTCTTGATCCCCGCATAATCGGCAAGCTCGTCGATGCATTCGACGGCGATCATCGTCGAAATCCATGTCGGCGACGAGCAGCTTCTTCTCGCGCCCTTGGGCGGGCTGGACGATCACGTCGGTCGCCGGGAAGGCCCCTTCGAGCGCAGCGCGCGCGGCAGCGGGGGCGTGGGCGAAAGGCAGGTCCGCCGCCCGGCCCTCATCGAGCCAGCGCCAGTCGCCCGGCGCGCAATGCACCGAAGCCAGCCGGTCGGCCGCGGCGGAAAGGTCCCCCGCGCGCAACCCTTCTGCTATCAGTGTCGCGACGAACATGGCTGGCCCCACTCTTCCGAAGCTCGCGCTCATCGCAGGGCCGACCGCGAGCGGCAAGTCCGCGCTGGCGGTCGCGATCGCCGAGCGGCATCGCGGCACCGTGATCAACGCCGATTCGGCGCAGGTCTATGCCGATCTCCGCCTGCTCACTGCGCGTCCCTCCGCGGAGGACGAAGCACGCGTGCCGCACCGGCTGTTCGGCCATATCGACGGCGCCGCGCCCTATTCCGCCGCGCACTGGGCGATCGAGGGGCGCGCGGCGATCGCGGAAGCACATGCGAGCGGACGGCTGCCGATCCTGGTCGGCGGCACCGGCCTGTACCTGCGCACGCTGATCGACGGAATCGCACCGGTGCCCGAGATCGACGCCGGGGTGCGTGCCGAGGTCCGCGCGATGCCCGTGGCCGAGGCGCATGCCGCGCTCGCCGCCGCCGATCCCGAAGCCGCCGCGCGGCTGCGCCCGACCGACACCACTCGCGTCGCCCGCGCGCTCGAGGTGATCCGATCGACCGGGCGGGCACTGGCGGACTGGCATGCGGATCGACTTGGCGGGATCGGCGGCGAGGTTGACCTCAGCGCGTTGATCCTCCTTCCCGACCGCGCCTGGCTCGTGGCGCGCTGCGATGCCCGGTTCGAAGCGATGATCGAGGCCGGAGCGGCGCATGAGGTGCGCGCGCTCGGCGCCCGGACCGACCTGGGCCCCGACGCGCCCGTCCGCCGAGCGATCGGCGTGCGCGAGATCGCCGCCTGGCTCGACGGCTCGATTTCGCGCGAGGAAGCATTCACGCGCGCCCAAGCGGCAACACGCCAATATGCCAAGCGCCAGTACACCTGGTTCCGCAATCAGCCTGCTGCCGCCTGGATGCGCACCGGTGAGACAGAAACATGCGCCCTTGTTGGTAAATTTGAAAGATTATTCTCGTTATAGCGCTTGACGCGTAGTTTTCGTGCCATTAGCAGCGCGGTTCCGGCAATGCTATTGCAGTGCCGCAAATCACGACGGGGGAAAGACCGGTGACTGAGAAGAGCGGAGCAGACATCTTGATCGAGACGCTGTGCGATCTCGGCGTGGAGGTCTTGTTCGGCTATCCGGGCGGCGCGGTGCTTCCGATCTACGACGCGCTGTTCAAGCAGGACCGCATCAAGCACATTCTCGTCCGCCATGAGCAGGCCGCTACTCACGCCGCCGAGGGCTACGCACGCTCGACCGGCAAGCCCGGCGTCGTCCTCGTCACTTCGGGCCCGGGCGCGACCAACGCGGTCACCGGGATCACCGACGCGCTGATGGATTCGATCCCGATGGTGGTCTTGACCGGCCAGGTCGCGACTCACCTGATCGGCACCGACGCGTTCCAGGAGGCGGACACCGTCGGCATCACCCGCCACTGCTCGAAGCACAATTATCTGGTCAAGGACCCCGCGCGGCTCGCCGACGTGATCCACGAGGCGTTCCACATCGCCACCACCGGCCGCCCCGGACCCGTGGTCGTCGACATCCCCAAGGACGTCCAGGTCGCCACCGCGGGCCCGCGCAAAGCCGGTCCGGGCGAGCACAAGACCTATCGCCCGCAAACCAAGGCCGATGCGGCGAAGATCGAGGAAGCGGTCGACATGCTCGCCGCGGCCGAGCGCCCGATCTTCTACACCGGCGGCGGCATCATCAATTCGGGGCCCGAGGCCTCGCGGCTGCTGCGCGAGCTGGCCGCGCTCACCGGCGCGCCGGTCACCTCGACGCTGATGGGCCTCGGCGCCTTCCCGGCCTCGTCCGACCAATGGCTCGGCATGCTGGGGATGCACGGCACCTACGAAGCCAATTGGGCGATGAACAAGGCCGACGTGATCTTCGCGCTCGGCGCGCGCTTCGACGATCGCGTGACCGGCCGGCTCGACGCGTTCAGCCCCAACAGCCGCAAGGTCCACATCGATATCGACCGGTCGAGCGTGAACAAGAACGTCCGCGTCGACCTGCCGATCATCGCCGACGTCGGCTCGGCGCTGGCGGACATGATCGCGGCGTGGAAGGCACGGAAACACCCCAAGCCCGATCTCACCGAATGGTGGAGCCGGATCGCGGGCTGGCGCAGCGCGCGCTGCCTCGATTTCGACGACCGCAAGGATGCGATCATGCCCCAACGCGCGATCCAGGCGCTGTGGGAAGCGACGCATCATTTGTCGCCGATCATCACCACCGAGGTCGGCCAACACCAGATGTGGGCGGCGCAGCACTTCCATTTCGAAGAGCCCAACCAATGGCTGACCTCGGGCGGGCTCGGCACGATGGGATATGGTCTGCCCGCCGCGATCGGCGCGCAGCTCGGGCACCCCGATGCGCTGGTGATCGACATCGCCGGCGAAGCCAGCATCCAGATGAACATCCAGGAGCTGGGGACGGCGACGCAATATCGGCTGCCGGTCAAGATCTTCATCCTCAACAACGAATATATGGGCATGGTCCGCCAGTGGCAGGAGCTGACTTATTCGAGCCGCTATTCGGAAAGCTATTCGGACGCGCTGCCGGACTTTGTGAAGCTCGCCGAAGCCTATGGCTGGAAGGGCCTGCGGATCGACAAGCGCGGCGACCTGGAGAGCGGCATCGCCGAGATGCTGGCGTATGACGGCCCGGTGATCGTCGATTGCCGTGTCGCCAAGCTCGCGAATTGCTTCCCGATGATCCCGAGCGGCGCATCGCACACCGAAATGCTCCTCCAGTCCGCCGTGGTCTCGGGCGAGATGGACGACGAAGCAAAGGCCTTGGTCTGATCCCATGCACATCAAGGAAGAGAAAGCCGAGCGGCACACGCTCGCGGTGATCGTGGACAACGAGCCGGGCATCCTCGCCCGGATCGCCGGCCTGTTCACCGCGCGCGGCTACAATATCGCGAGCCTCACGGTGAGCGAGATCACCGACGACAACCGGATCAGCCGGATCACCATCGTCACCGCGGCGAGCGCGCCGGTGATGGAGCAGATCATCGCTCAGCTCGAGCGGCTGGTGCCGGTCCACAAGGTGACCGACCTCACCCTGCTCGGCCCCCACGTCGAGCGCGAGCTCGCGCTGGTGAAGGTGGCGGGCACCGGCGATCACCGGATCGAGGCGCTGCGGCTCGCGGAGGTCTATCGCGCGCACGTGCTCGATGCGACGACGTCGAGCTTCGTGTTCGAAGTCACCGGCGGCACCGACAAGATCGACAAGTTCGTCGAGCTGATGCGCGAGCTGGGGCTGGTCGAGGTGGCGCGCACCGGCGTCGTCGCCATTTCGCGGGGACGGGAAGCGGCCTAAGCCGAGAAACAAACAACCGTCATCCCGGACTTGATCCGGGGTCCATGTGCGTCCGTTTGCGGCAGGCGCATCGTGGGTTTTGGTTCAACCGACCGCACATGGATGCCGGATCAAGTCCGGCATGACGACTGAAGGGGACTGGTTAGAATGCGTGTCTACTACGATCGCGACGCCGATCTGAACCTGATCACGGCCAAGAAGATCGCCATCATCGGCTATGGCAGCCAGGGCCACGCCCATGCGCAGAACCTCCGCGATTCGGGGGTGAAGCAGGTCGCGATCGCGCTCCGCGAGGATTCGCCGACTCGCGCCAAGGCGAAGAACGCCGGGTTCGAGGTGATGACCGCGAGCGAGGCCGCCGGCTGGGCCGACATATTGATGATGGTCGCCCCCGACGAGCACCAGGCCGAGATCTACGCCACCGAGCTGCGCGACAATCTCAAGCAGGGCGCCACCCTCGCCTTCGCGCACGGCCTCAACGTCCACTTCGGGCTGATCGAGCCGCGCGCCGACTTGGACGTGATCATGATCGCCCCCAAGGGTCCCGGCCACACGGTCCGCTCCGAATATGTTCGCGGCGGCGGAGTCCCTTGCCTCGTCGCGATCCACCAGGACGCCTCGGGCAATGCCCACGACATCGCGCTCGCATATGCCAGCGGCGTCGGTGGGGGCCGCTCCGGCATCATCGAGACCAATTTCCGCGAGGAATGCGAGACCGATCTGTTCGGCGAGCAAGTCGTGCTGTGCGGTGGGCTCACCAACCTGATCATGGCGGGGTTCGAGACTCTTACCGAGGCGGGCTATGCCCCCGAGATGGCCTATTTCGAATGCCTCCACGAAGTGAAGCTGATCGTCGACCTGATGTACGAGGGCGGCATCGCCAACATGCGTTATTCGATCTCGAACACCGCCGAGTTCGGCGACTACGAGACCGGCCCGCGGATCATTACCGACGAGACCAAGGCCGAGATGAAGCGCGTGCTCGACGACATCCAGCGCGGCAAATTCGTCCAGCGCTTCATCACCGACAACAAGGCCGGCAACCCGCAGATGAAGGCCGCGCGCAAGCTCCAGGCGATGCACCCGATCGAGCAGGTCGGCGCCGAATTGCGCGCGATGATGCCATGGATCGGCGCGAACAAGCTGGTCGACAAGGACAAGAACTGAGGGAGTTCAGCCCCGGTCCAGAAGCGTCCTCAGCTCAGCGGCACTGGTTCGCCAGCTGCGCGACCAACGGGTCATAGTCGAGCTCGAGCGGCGCGTAGGTCGCGGGTGACAGCGCATATCGCGGCTTGGACTGGCCCGAGCGGCGAGCGGTGGGAAGCAGGTGGCGAAGCAGTCGCATGAGGAACCCTCCCGATTGTCATGCCATCCTAGTCGCATCGGATTTACAGGAGATTCCCGGCTCGCATTTTTTGACAGCGCCGCCGTCGCCGCGCCAAAATGGCAATGGGCAAAAGGGGTGAAGCGATGGGTGACGGAGCCGAAGGCCGCGAGGGTGCGAAGCGGGTCGAGGCCTTTTCCGACGGGGTGATCGCGATCGTTATCACGATCATGGTGCTCGAGATGCACGCGCCGGAGGCACCCGGATTGCAGCACCTCTGGCCGCTATGGCCGGTCTTCCTCGCCTATCTGCTGAGCTATGCGTACATCGCGATCTACTGGGTCAACCACCATCGGATGTTCCACTACGCCGAGCGCGTGACCAACAGCCTGCTTTGGGCCAACATCGCGTTGCTGTTCGCGCTGTCACTGGTGCCCTTCGCCACCGCCTATCTCGGCAAGCAGGCGTTCAGCCGCGACGCGACCCTGCTCTACATGGGCACGATGATGCTTCCCGCCTTCGCCTACACCTGGCTGCAGACCGTGATCCGCGCGACGGGCAAGCAGGACGCCGAAGCGCGCGGCTATCACAAGCGGACGATGCGCAAGGGCTTCGCGGCGACGCTCGTCTATGCCGCGGGCATCCCGCTCAGCTTCGTCACGCCGGTGCTCGGCCTCGCCTGCGCGGGGCTGGTGGCGTTCTTCTGGTTCCTCCCCAAGAGCCCGCTCGACCGGCTGTTCGGCGACTGAATCAAAACGGGCGCCCGAAGGCGCCCGTCCCGATAGCGTGTCCGGCGACTTAGAAGCCGAAGCGGAGGCGCGCGCCGTAGAAGCGCGGGTAGCCCGGGTAGCCGGCATAGTTGCCGGTCTGCTCGGGCACCGCGAAGCCGGTGATGTTGTAATATTGGTTGGTGAGGTTCTGGACATAGAACTCGCCGCGGATCTTGCCGTCAGCGGTCTGCAGGCCGATGCTCGCATCGACCAGCGCATAGGCGCCGTTGCGGACGATGCCGCGGTTCGGGTTGACCGTGCTCACCCCGGCGATCTCCACCGCGTCGTTGTAGCGCATATCGACGTTGAGCAGCCCCTTGAGGTTGCCGCCGATGCGCGGTTCCCAGGTGAACACCCCGGTGACGACGTTGCGCGGCTGGTTCTGGATCTGCCGCCCCGCCAGCCCCGCCAGCGGCGTGCCGGTGAAGTTGTTCGAGGCGTCGTAGCGCGCGTCGAGATAGGTGTAGGCGAGCCGCAGCGTGAGATCGGAGCTCGGTCGGATGACCGACTCGAGCTCGACACCCTTCGACGTCGAAATCCTTGATGTTCTGGACGACGAAGTTGTTGCCGCTGAACACCAGGTTCTGGAGGTTGTGGTATTTGGCGTAGAACACCGCGACGTTGACCGTCAGCGCGCGGCTGATGCCAGCCTTCAGGCCGGTCTCGAACGAGTTCACCGTCTCCGATCCGAACGCCAGGTCGGAGCCCTGCGCGCCGTTGCCGCCGAGCAGCACCGAATCGAAGGTGGCCTGATCGAGGTTGTAGCCGCCCGACTTGTAGCCGCGGTCGTAGCTCAGATAGCCGAGCACCTGGTTCGAGAATTTGAACGCCAGCTTGGCGGTGCCGGTGATCTTGCTTTCGTCCTTGCTGTGCGTGTAGCTGCCGTTGAACTCGCTGTTCACCGCCGGGTTGCAGCTCAGCAGGAACAGGTTGTTGAAGATGCCGGCCTGCTTCAGATAGAAGGCATAGGTCGACGCCGCGGCATTTCCGGCGCGCACCGCATCGAAGAACGCACAGCTGCCGAGGTTGTTGTTGATCGTCGCGGCCAGTTCCTTCTTCTCATAGTTCCAGCGCGCACCCAGCGTCAGCGACAACGTGTCGGTGACGTGGATGATGTTGTGCGTGAACAGCGCGAAGGCGTTGGTCTTGACGTTGAACAGGTCGGGGTTGTTGCCCTGGCCGGCAACCGCACCTGGCAACGGGTTCGTCACCAGCGCGGCGAGCCCGGGAACCGGCGCGCCCGAAAGACCCGGGATCACGCAGAGCGAGGACGGCGCCGTGCCGACGTTCGCGCGGAAGCAGCCGACCAGCGGTCCGAGCGAGGCACCATAGGCCGCCTGGAGCGCCGGCAGCGAGTTCGGAACCGCCGGGTTGAGCAGCGCCGCGCCGAACAGCGGGACGCTGGGCCCCAGCGAGCCGTAGAACTGGAGCGGCGTACCGAAGCCCGCCGGGGGCGGCGCACCCAGCGCACCGGCGAAGACGGTGTCGACGTAGCGGTTGCCGTCGTTGCCGATCTTCACCGTATCCTTCAGCCGCAGATCCTCGTTGAGGTAGAAGCCGCCGACCAGCCAGTCGAGCACGCCCGCCCTGCCCTGCAGGCGGATTTCCTGGGTGAAGTCGTCGAGGTTGGTGTGATAGCCGCTGCGATAGGCACGATCGATTCCGGAGAAATCGATGTCCTGGTCGCGGTTGGCGTTCCACTTGCGATAGGCGGTGATCGAGGTGAGGTTCGTGCCGCCGCCCAGATCCCAGTTGAGCTCGCCCGAAACGCCGGCGTCGTTGACGGTTTCGAGATAGCTGCGGTTCGGCGACACCGCCATCGTGCGGTCCGACGGCGGGCCGGTGTAGATGCCGACCAGGTTCTGCGCCGCGGCGATCGACTGGATCGCGCCCGCCAGCGGGCCGCGTGCGATGCTCACCGCGCCGCAGCAGGCTTCGTTGGTGTGCGAATAGTCGCCGATCAGTCGGAAGGTGACCTTGCCGGTATCGAGCAGGGCCTGGGCGTGGAAGTTGTACCGGTCGATATTGTTGATCTTGCGGTTCGAATTGGCGTCGTTGATGTAGCCGTCGCGCTTGCGGTAGCCGGCGTCGAGGCGCACCGCGAGCTGCTCCGAGACCGGCGCGCTGACCGCGCCCTTCACCGACCAGGCGTTGTAGTTGCCGTAGCCGCCTTCGACATAGCCGTGGATGCCGTCGAACTGCGGAAGCGCGGTGAAAATGGAGAGCGCACCCGCCGACGTGTTGCGGCCGAACAGCGTGCCCTGCGGGCCGCGCAGCACTTCGACGCGCTCGAGCTCGGGAAGCTCGGCGAGCGCCACGCCCGAACGCGGGCGGAACACGCCGTCGATGAACACGCCGACCGCCGGCTCGAAGCCCGGGTTGTCGCCCGCGGTGCCGACGCCGCGGATCGACAGCGACGATCCGGTCGCGGCCGACTGGCCGGTGGTGGTCTGAAGGCTGGGCGCGAGCTGCTCGAGGTCGCGGATGTCATGCACGCCGGCGTTCTGCAGCACCTCGGCCGGAACCGCGGTCACCGCGATCGGCACGTCCTGCACGGTCTCGTTGCGGCGCGTGGCGGTGACGACGATCGCATTGGCGGAATCGGATTCCTCGGCCTGGGCCTGATCCTTGGGCGGAGCCGCGGTCGTATCCTGCGCGAAGGCGGGCACGGCGACGAACAGCGACAACGCGGTCGCTGCGAGCAGATCGATCTTCTTCATGGATATGGCACCCCTCCAAGCGGCGCGCCGTTCTCCGCCGGTCACGCGTTGCTTTTCTTGCCGGCCCAACTAACGCTGCAATTTTCCGCGCGTCAACGACAATGAGGCGCGCAATCGCACGGAATTCAGCGGTTTTTCCCGGTGCGATACAGATGTGCAACACCGGCGATTCGGCAGAAATCTAGCCTGCCGTAGCGTCAATTGGACGAGACGACTGGAGAGATGCCGAAAATGCACGATATCCACGACGGGCCCGAGGACGGCGACATCGTCGCCCCTCCCGCCAAGGTTCCCGTTCCCGAGGAAGTCGCCGAGGCGATCCGCACGCTGATCCGCTGGTCGGGCGACGACCCCGGCCGCGAGGGGTTGCTCGATACCCCGCAGCGCGTGGCGCGCGCGTGGAAGGAATATTGCCAGGGTTATGGCGAGGATCCGGCGCACCACCTCGCCCGCGTGTTCGAGGAAGTCGGCGGCTATGACGAGATCGTGCTCTTGAAGGAAATCCCGTTCCAGTCGCACTGCGAGCATCACATGGCGCCGATCATCGGCACCGCCTGCATCGCTTACCTTCCGCGCGACCATGTCGTGGGCATTTCGAAGCTCGCGCGCGTGCTCAACGCCTATGCGCGGCGGCTGCAGGTGCAGGAACGGCTGACCGCCGAGGTGGCGGACTGCATCTGGAACCACCTCCAGCCGCTCGGGGTCGCGGTGGTGATCCGCGCGACGCACGCGTGCATGACCGCGCGCGGGGTGCGCACCCCCGGGGTCGGCATGACCACCAGCCGGATGATGGGCGTGTTCCGCGACGACGAGCGCAGCCGCAAGGAAGTGCTCGCGCTGATGGGGCTGTGATGCGAGTCCTGGTGACCGGCGGGGCGCGGCGGATCGGTGCGGCGATCGCGCGCCGGCTCGCGCTGCGCGGCCACGCGGTGGCGATTCACCACCACCACGCGCTCGACGAGGCGGAGGCGCTGTGCGCCACGATCGCGGCGTCGGGCGGGACTGCCTGCGTCGTATCGGGTGACCTCACCGATCCCGCGACCGCGCTCGCGCTGGTCGCCGCCGCGCGCGACGGGCTGGAGGGACCGGTGACCGGGCTGGTCAACAACGCCTCGCAATTCGCCTTCGACGCGCTCCCGCTCGACGGGTTCGGGCTGCTCGACGCGCATATGCGGGTCAACCTCGGCGCGCCGGTGGCGCTGGCCTCGGCGATGGCGGCGCAGGACGATCTCGACGAAGGCGCCGTCGTCAACCTGCTCGACCAGAAGGTCGCCAACCTCAACCCCGATTTCTTCACCTACACGCTGAGCAAGTCCGCGCTCGCCGCCGCGACCGAGCTGATGGCGCGCGCGCTGGCGCCCCGCGTGCGCGTCAACGCGGTCTCTCCCGGGCTCACCCTCCCCAGCCTCGACCAGAGCGCCGAGCAATTCGCCGAGCATTCGCGCGCGAACCTGCTCCAGCGCCCCGTCGCGCTCGACGATGTCGCGGCCACGGTCGAGCATCTGCTCACCTGCCGTAGCATCACCGGGCAGAACGTGTTCGTCGATTGCGGCCTGCGCTTCCTGCCGCGCGACGGCGATGTGATGTTCGAGGGCCGCGAGCGCCCGCATGACTGACTATACGATCTATCTGGAGGGCATCGAGGTCGTGATGGGCCTCGGCATCCACGCCCACGAACGCGCCGCGCCGCAGCGCGTGGTGCTGAGCGTGGCGATGGAGTGCGCCTATCCGACGGTGCCCGAGGACCGGATCGACGCCGTGGTCGACTACGACTTCCTCCGCGAAGGCATCCGCGCGCTGGCGGTGTCGCACCATTTCGAGCTGCAGGAGACGCTGTGCGAGGAAGTCGCAGCGCTGGCGATGAAGGATGCGCGCGTAACGGGCGTGCGGGTGCGCTCGATGAAGCTCGACGTGTATCCGGATGCGCGGGTGGGGTGCGAGATATCGCGAAGTAAAACCTAGACCGAATTTTCCCCGCAACTTTGCGGGATGCGGCTTTTCGCAGTTGTCGCTATGCTCGCCGACATGGCGAGGGGGAAAGTCGCGAATACCGGCACGGCAGTGCGCCCCCGCGAGCGCGCCGGGGCTCGTTCGCGTCCCACGCGCCCCACCAACCTCCCCCAGGGCCGCTGGCTCGGCGACTTCCCCAATCTAGGCGAGGCGGAGGAGAAGCTGATCGTAGCATGCGCGCGCGGGGAATGGTGCTGGCTCGGCGGTGAAGTGCCGGACGAATCCACCGAGGCGAATTCGAATCCGCGCGGAGCTGATCCGCTTCCTGCTCCTGGCTGGCGACGACAAGCATCCGGTCCATGAAGCAGGCGTGCAGATCCACGGCGCCTGGATCGAAGGCGATCTCGAGTTGGACATGGTCCACGCTGGCGGCCCACTCTGACTTGGTCAAGTGCCGGCTGGATGACATGAATGCGCGAGACGCGCGCTTTCCCGGCCTGATGCTGCGCGGTTCACATCTCGCCTCGCTTTCGGCCGATCGCATTGAGGTGGAGGGAACCGTTTTTCTTGACCACGGATTTATCGCAGATCGCCTCGTCCGGCTGTCCGGCGCGAAGATTGACGGCTTCTTCGTTTGCATTGGCGGCAGCTTCCAAGGCGTTGGTGAAGAAGGTGCCCTTTTGGTCGAGCAAGCGATCATCAAGGGCAGCGTTTTCCTGAGCTCTGGATTCAGCGCAGTCGGCGAGGTCCGGCTGCTCGGCGCGCAGATCGGCGGCGATCTTAGTTGCAGTGGCGGCAGCTTTCGGAACGATGGCGCCGATGGCAAGGGCCGTGCCATGGCCGGACAGGCTCTCAATGTAGCCGGGGGTTTGCTCCTGCGAGAAAGCGAATTCGCCAGCTGGCTCGACCTGACCGGTGCCCATGCCGGTGCGCTTATCGACGATGCCGATTGCTGGCCCGCTGGCAAGCTGCTGCTCGACGGATTCCGCTACGGCCGCATCGCCGCCAGTCCCACCGGCGCCACCCAGCGCATCGCCTGGCTGAAGCGGCAGGTTCCCGCGCATTTGGCCGAGGATTTCAGGCCCCAGCCCTGGGAGCAGCTCATCACGGTGCTCCGCGAGATGGGCCATCCCCACGAAGCGTCCCGCGTCGCGATCGAGAAACAGCGCGTCTGGCGCAGGTCGCGGCCGCACCGGTGGCGGCAACCGGGCTGGTGGGTCCACAAGGCCTACGGCATTTTCGCGGGCTATGGCTACCGGCCGTGGTGGACCGTGGGTTGGATGGCAGCGGTCTGCTGCCTGTCCGCGCTGTTTTACTATGACGGGCGCGAGGCCGGATTGTTCGGTCCCGCCAATCCGATCGTCCAGTCACAGCCGGCGCTCGCCAATTGCGGCGCGGAGGTCGGCAAGCATGAGGTGCCCTGGACCTCGAAGGACTGCCCGATGCCACCCGAATATTCGACGTTTCAACCCTTCTTCTACTCGCTCGACGTCATCCTGCCCGTGATCGACCTTCACCAGGAACGTGATTGGTCGCCCATCGTCGCCACCGAAGCGGCCGAGACGATCCGGGGCGGGCGCATCCTGCGCTGGATTCTGTGGTTCGAGATTCTCGTCGGCTGGGCCGGGAGTTCTGCTGCTCGCAGCGGTAGCGGGCAATCTCGTCAAGAAGGATTGACCCGCCCCGCCGCGGCCCGGCCTATTCCTCCGGCGGCTGCCACAGCTCGATCGGATTGCCCTCCGGGTCATGCAGGCGGGCGAAGCGGCCGATCTGGGGGTCGTTCCATTCGGGCTTGGTCGTTACCTCGATGCCCGCGGCGGCGAGGCCGGCGAGCAGGGCATCGATCTCGGTCACGCGCAGGTTGATCATGAAGGCGTGGCCGGCCTTCCAGTAATCGGTGTCTCCCTTGAACGGGGCGAACACCACCGGCCCTGCCTGAGTCTTCCACGCCCATTCATCGGGCTCGCCGGTCCCTTCCGCCACGCAGCCGGCGCCGACGCCGAGATGCTCGCGATACCAGGCCGAGAGGCCCTCGGGGTCGGCGGCGCGGAAGAACAGCCCGCCTATTCCATTGACTGGCATTGTCCGTCTCCTCTCGTGGGGCCTAGGCCCGGGCGGGCATGAATTTGGGGAACGACAGCGGGATCGCGGAGACGAGCGCCACCACCAGCCCGACCGGGAATATCTCCAGGAAGGTCATCGGCAGGCGGATCAGCGGGTTGGCGTAGCTCGTCCGCATCGCCTCGAGGTCCGCGGTCTGCTTCGCCAGTTCCGCGCCGATGACGCCGCCCTCGTGCAGCTTGCGGATCGCGCCCGCGATATAGCTGTCCATGAAGGCGTAGTTCGTGATCGCGAGATAGGTCTCCCACACCGCGACATAGGCCACGCCTGCGCACACCGCGATCGCCAGCCCCAGCCCGAACGCGGGAAAGAAGCGGATCACTCCGCCGCGCTCGATGTCGCGATAGCGCTTCACGCCCACGAAGATGAAGGTCAGCGCGACCAGCATGACCAGATAGCCGAACCACAAGGTCCCGAAGATGCCGCCGCCGTGCCCACCGATGATGAGACCCACGGTGATCACCGCCGCGATCACCGCGCCGGACAGCAGGCCATAGGTGAGCGAATATCTGAGGCTTGGGTTCATGATGGGTTCCTCCCCGCGTTGTTTCCCGCCCGGAATAGGCATCCGCCGGGGCGCCGCGCCATCGCCCGAACGGGTGATTTTCGCCAAATCGCCCGCATGGATTACTCGATCAGCGCGAGCCAGCGCGCCTTTTCGATCGCCTGGACTCGGCGCTGGACCTCGAGCTTTTCGTAGAGCCGGGCGACATGGGTCTTCACCGTGTTGGGTGAGATGCCGAGGCTGCGCGCGAGTTCCTTGTTGGTCTTGCCCGATGCCAGCGCGGCCAGGATCTCGCATTCGCGCGCGGTGAGGCCGAGCGAGCGGATCGCGGCGTCGTTGCGCTGGAAGGCGCCGCCGGAGGGTCGCGGCGTCAGGCGCGTGCCCGCCCAGAGCCCAAGGTTGATGAACCCAAACGCCAGCAAGCCGATATAGATTTCGGTCGAAAAGGCGTGAACCAGGTAGCGATATTGCAGCCATTCCAGCGCGGCCGCCGCCAGCGCCAGCGCGATCGCGTAGAGAAGGACGGTCCTCGCCATCGGCAAAGGCTGCCAGAAAATCGCCGGAGGGGCCAGAAACTCAGCCCGCGATGAAGAACCCCAGCTCGATCCAGCGGCGGCGGCTGCCCGTCTCCGAATGCCACGATCGGCGGACTTCTTCGGGACAGACGCCGAGGTACGCGGCAGCGGCCGCGATCCCGTCCTCGACGCTGCCCTCCGCCATCGCCTGCAGGAAGCGGTATTCCGCTGCCTCGATCGCGATCGTCCGGGTCAGATAATCGGTGCGCACCAGCGCGGCGAAACAGGACTGCGCGGGCGGCAGCTCCGCCAGCTCGCCGCGCCGGACCGCGTGATAATAAGCCGGCACCGCGAAGCGGTATGCGTCCAGCGCGAAGGCGGGCTGAAGGCGGAGGCGTTCGTCAGGCGTGGCGGGATCGGCGAAGGGCTTGCCCTCATGCCCCGGCGCATCGAACATCGTGAACACGAGCCGCTCGAACCGCGCCAGATCGATCATGAAATCGACCCAGGCCTCGGGCGCGTCGCGATCCGGGCGAGTTTCTTCGAGGTAACCGGGAAAGCGGCGGCCGAGATCGTAGAGCGTGTGGCTATCGGGCGGCTGGTCGCGGATGTAATCGGCGACGAAATCGTCGAACAACGGCTGGCCGAGCGCATGGCATAAAGCAGGGAACTGCTCGCGCATGCAGCTCGCGATCCGCAGGAAATATCCGCGCTGATAGACCGCGAGCCCGCCCGCGCCGCTCAGCCGCCCGCTATCCGCGAACAGCCGGTCCACGGTCTCGCCGTCCGCTCGGCGCGGGAAGACGAGCGCCTCGTGCATCCAGCGCTGCACCGCTTCGAGGGTGTCCGCGCTCACGCCGGTTCGAACGCCACGCTGTCCATCACCCGCGGCACCAGGAAGCCGACCGGGTTGGAGACGCGCTCCCTGCCCCCCGTTCCCGGCGCCGACACGCGCGCGGCATCGAAGCTGCCCTGCATATAGGCCTCGGCCTTGAGCAGCTCGGCATGGCATTCGCCGAGCGAGGGGATGTCGCCATCCCATTCGAGCAGGGTCGAGGCACCCCCGGTCCGCGCCCAGGCGAGGCGGAAGAGCTCCCACACTTCGGGGCATACCGGCCGGTCGTGGGTGTCGATGATGTGGGTGCCGTGACGCTGATGCCCGGCGAGGTGCATCTGCACCACGTGATCGCAGGGAAAGGCATCGAGATAGGCGACCGGATCGGTCCCGGCGTTGAAACAGCTCACGAAGACATTGTTGACGTCGAGCAGCAGCCCGCACCCGGTCGCGGCGGCGAGCCGCGCGAGGAATTCGGGTTCCTCCATCTGTCGACTGCGCGAAGCGGACGTAGCTGCTCGGATTCTCGAGAATCAGCGGGCGCTCGAGGAAGTCCTGCACTTGCCGCACCCGCGCCGCGACATGCGCCAGGCTCGCGTCGGTCAGCGGCATCGGCAGCAGGTCGTGCGAGTTGAGACCCATCACCCCGGTCCAGCACAGATGATCGCTGATCCACGCCGGCCGCACCTCGTCCGCGAGCACCTTGAGCCGCGCGAGATAGTCGAGATTGAGCGGATCGCTGCTGCCGATCGACAGCGACACGCCGTGGAGCACGACCGGATACTGCTCAGCGATCGCTCGGATCACCGCGCGCGGCCGCCCGCCAGAATCCATGAAATTCTCCGAGATCGCCTCGAACCAGCCGACCGGCGGGCGTTCGGAGAGGATCTCCTCGAAATGCTGGTTGCGAAGCCCCAGCCCCAGCCCGAGCTTCGGCAGGTTGGCGATCATTCCCCTAGCTGCATCCCCCCGCGCCGCTCATCCCGCTCGATCCGCACGCGGTCATGTTGCTGCGCGAGATGTTGTCGTCGCTGATCCACAGATAGGTCGGGCCGGTTGTGCCGAAGCCCGCCGGCGGATGGCCAAGCGTCCCAGGCAGCGGCTGGTCCGCGGGAATCGTGCCCGCCGCCTGCTTGGCGAGCAGTTCCTGCTGGAGCGCGGGCCAGACCTGCTCTTCGAAAACCTTGCGCGCGCGCGCCCACACGCTCTTGCCCTGGTTGGGGCCGTTGGTGCTGAAGCGCTCGGCGTTGATCGGCGTCGCGCACGATCCGAGCGAGCTGCAATCGTTGAAGCCGGGCCGGTTCATCTCCTCGCCAGTGCCGTAGAGCCCGCAGCCGCCCTGGTTGCGGCACTGGTTCTGGACGTGGCAGGTGTGATCGGCCGCGGTCGAGCAATAGCCCTGGCCCGCGCAGGCATTGGGCGCGCCGCCCGGCTGGCCAGCGGTGCCGAACCGGTCCGATCCCGCGCAGCTGTTGAGCCCCATGCAGGCGTGGAGCGGCATGCCGTCGGGGCTCGGGCCGATCTTGGTCGGGAAGGGCGGGGAGTCGGCATAGGGATAGGGCCTGGGAACGGGGACCCCGGGGGCCAGCGCCGGCTTGTCTGGATGAGGCATGTTGGTTTCCTCTTCGCGGGAATGGGGCTGAGCGGCGTCAGGGCCAGTATTGGCCGACGTCGGGCAGATGCCCCGAGGTAGGCCCGCCCTTCTGCGGCGTGGCGAGGCTGACGTAATAGATGACGTTGTTCATCACGCTGGTCAGATCGGCGTTGGGATCGTTGATCTTCTTGATCGCGGCGTTGGCCTCGGCGATCGCCTCGGTGCCGAGCTTGGTGAGCGCCTCGAACGAATGCTTCTGCGGGTTCTTGTCCGGGCCGAGCTTCACGTTCTCGAACACCGGACCCATCACCTTGCCTCCAGGGAGCGGGATCTGGCGGATCGTGCGGATATATTTGTCGAGCACCCAGATCATCGAACGGTGCAGCCCTTCGTTGAAGAAGCGCTTCTGCGATTGCGGCGGCACCCGGTAGATCGTCTCGGTCATGATCAGCATGTACTGGAAGCAGGCGCTGCAGAAGTTCGCGATCGCGCGATATTCGGCCGGATAGCCGGCGGTCGTGGGATTGTCCGGGAAGTCGTACACGAGCTTGGCCGCCGCCAGCTCGCCCTGGGTGACGGTGGGGAGCTGGAGCAAGGGCGGCGGCGGTTCGGTGGGAAGCGATTCCTTGGTGGTCGCATAGTCCGCATACTGCGCCTGCAGCGTGACGAACTTCACATAGTGCGACTCCTCGTCCTTCGACGGATCGTCGTCGTCGCCCGGCCCCAGATAGGGCACCGGATAGCCCTCGCCCTGGTCGCAGATCGTGTCGATCGCGCAGGCCGCATCCTCGATCGACGAGACGTACAGCAGCTCCGAATCGCCCGCGTGGCTCTCGGCATCGTCGGGATAGACCGCGACTTCCGCCGCGCTCGGATAGCCGTCGCCGTGAGTCCAGGCCGGGGCCGGGCCCGGCGGGGCGGGCTTCCACGGATCGAACTTGCCGGTCGGATAGACGGTGTCGACGTTGTTCGGCGAGTAATTGTACGGCTGGATCGCCTGCGCGCGGGCGCCCTGCTGGAAGTCCGCGTCGGTCAGGAACTTGGTGTGGATCAGGCAGCGGATGAACGAATAGAACTGGCCGATCGTGTTCCAGTTCCGGTCCTCGGGCATCGCGTCCCACTGCTCGGGATATTCGATCTGGAGGAAGTGCCACAGCTGCTCGAAGCTGAGCTTGGCGAGCGGGATCAGCACCGCAGTCTCGCCGTTCGGACCCACCGGGCCCTGCGGATTATGGTAGGGCAGCCCGGTCGGATATTTGCCCGGCGCCTTCAGGTAGAGCTGCGGCGCCACCCCCATCGCGAACAGCACGTTGGACGAGAGCGACATGTGGAGCATTTCCTCCACCGCCACGCTCATGATCACCCCGCCTGCCTTGTTGGCGAAGGCCTGGACCCGGTCGATCGCCTCGCCGCTGTTGGCGTTCCGGTTGATCGAATAATAAGTGAACAGGTAGATCGGGATCGTCGCGAGCTCGATCTCGATCGCGGTCTGGAGGTTCGCCTTCAGCAGTTTCAGGATTTCCTCCCGGTTGCTGGTGGCGTTCAGCTTGGCGACGAGCGTCTGCTCGTCGGGGGTGAGACGCGTTACCGGGTCGGACTTTTGCATGGAGAGGCCCCTCTCGAGCGCGATCGTGGTTTCGAGGGCGCACGGAGCCGGCCCGCCCTCGCCACGGCAAGCGTGGTGGAGGCAGTCGCGAACACCCGCGTACCCATGAGACGACGCGACTATATTTGGCCGTTACGAACCCGCAATGGCCCATCCGGTCCAGTTCGGCCCGACCTGCGGTTTACCCCCGCCCCGCCGCATTGGCCGCGCTGAGCACCGCCCGCACCGATGCCGTGGCGATGTCGGCATCGATGCCCGCGCCGAACACGATCCGCCCCTCTCCGGTGCGGCATTCGAGATAGGCCGCGGCCTGCGCGTCCGATCCGCCGCTGATCGCGTGCTCATTGTAGTCGGCGACGTCGAGCTCGATCCCGCAGCCTTCGCGGAGCGCGTCGAGCACGCTCGAGATCAGGCCGTTGCCGCGTCCCGAGATCGAGCGGACCTCGCCGTCGATCGCGATCCGGCCGACGAAGGTCCGCTGGCCGGCCGCGCCGGTCTCTTCATAATCGACCAGCGCGATCCGATCCGAATCGCCAGGCAGATAGACTCGCTCGAACAGCGCGCCGATGTCCGCCGCGTTCAGCTCGCGGCTGGTCTCGTCGGCGAGTTGCTGGACGTGGCGGCTGAAGTCGGCCTGCATCCGCTTGGGCAGCTTGAGCCCCCGGTCCTGCTCGAGCACCCAGGCGACTCCGCCCTTGCCCGACTGCGAATTGACTCGGATCACCGCCTCGTAGGTGCGCCCGAGGTCGGCCGGATCGATCGGCAGATAGGGGACGTTCCACAGGTCGTCGTTGCGCTCGGCCTGCGCGGCGAAGCCCTTCTTGATGGCATCCTGATGGCTGCCCGAGAAAGCGGTGAACACCAGCTCGCCGGCATAGGGATGGCGCGGGTGGACGGGGAGCTGGTTGCAATATTCGACGGTCTTGATGACCGCGTCGATGTCCGAGAAATCGAGGCCCGGATCGACGCCCTGGGTGTACATGTTGAGCGCGACCGTGACGAGATCGACGTTGCCGGTGCGCTCGCCGTTGCCGAACAGGCAGCCCTCGACCCGGTCCGCGCCCGCCAGCAGCCCCAGCTCGGTCGCGGCCACGCCGGTGCCCCGGTCGTTGTGGGTGTGGAGGCTGATCACCACCGAATCGCGATTCGGCACGTTGCGGCCGAACCATTCGATCTGGTCGGCATAGACGTTGGGCGTCGCGCACTCGACCGTGGCGGGCAGGTTGAGGATCAGCGGGCGCTCGGGCGTGGGCCGCAGCACTTCCATCACCGCCTCGCAGACCTCGACCGAGAAATCGAGCTCGGCGGTGGAGAAGGTCTCGGGGCTGTATTCGAAATGCCAGTCGGTATCGGGCTGCGCGGCGGCGCAGTCGCGCAGCACCTTGGCGCCCTGCACCGCGATCTCGCGCACCTCGTCGCGGCTCATCCGAAACACCACTTGCCGCCACGCCGGCGAGACCGCGTTGTAGAGGTGGACGATCGCCCTGGGCGCGCCGCGCAGGCTCTCGAAGCTGGTCTCGATCAAGTCCTGGCGCGACTGGGTGAGCACCTGGACGATCACGTCGTCGGGGATGCGCCCCGATCGGACCAGGCCGGAGATGAAATCGAATTCGGTCGCCCCGGCGCTCGGGAAGCCGACCTCGATCTCCTTGACCCCCACCTTGCACAGCAATTCGAAGAATCGAGTCTTCTTCTCGCCGTCCATCGGATCGATGAGCGCCTGGTTGCCGTCGCGCATGTCGGTGGAGAGCCAGCGCGGCGGGGCGGTGATCGTTCGGCTCGGCCATTGCCGGTCGGGCAGGTCGATCTGGGGGAACGGGCGGTATTTGGTGCTCGGATCGCGATGCATGTGAGTCTCTCGGCTTGGCCGGTCGGTGCCGGCCAGGACTGGGTCAGGCTCGAATACCCCTTAGGGGAGACACGCGCAGCGCCACCACCCCTAAGGGCGGGTAAGTCGCAGTCCGAGAGCAAGCGGCGTCGTCACGCGCGTTCCATAAGCGCGCGGCGGTTAATTTGTCTACAGCGCGCTAGTCGCTGTTGCCGACCGGCTTGATGTCGAAATGGCGTTCCGGAGCCGTCGCCGCGGCGTTGACCTCGGCCGGCGGCGGCGCCTCGGGCGTCTCGCTGCCGGTGGGGGTTGGGCTCGGCATCGGCGTCGGCGTGGCGACGATCGTCGCCATCGGAGGCGGCTCGGAATAGTTGGTGCCGGTGGTCGAACCCCCGCCGCACCCTGTCAGCAACAGCAATCCGCCCAGTGCCACCCGCCGCATCTCGATCCTCCCTCTCGTGCCGCCACACCGGTAGCACGGTCCTGATCTGAGGTGAAACGCCTGCTTCGGGCGGCGAAGCGTTGCGTAGGCGCAACCATCACAGCGAGACTTGATTTCCTTTGCGTGGCAACCGCATTACACGGGGGTGAGCGACAACGGCCCACGGGCGCCGCAGGAAGCCGTTGCGCTTTACGAACAACAGGCCCGAGAACGGGCGCAACAGGAGACGAAAACATGGCGGAAACCAAGGGCGGAGCACGCGGTGGAATCGCGAAACCGGTCACTCCCTCCCCCGAGCTGGCGGCGATCGTCGGGTCGGCCGCGCTGCCGCGCAGCGAAGTGGTCAGCAAGATCTGGAAGTACATCAAGGCGAACAACCTCCAGAACCCCGCCAACAAGCGCGAGATTCTGGCCGACGCCAAGCTCAAGCCGATCTTCGGTGCCGACAAGTGCACGATGTTCGAGATGAACAAGCACCTCAGCAAGCACATGAAGTGATTGCCCAGCCCCTCCCCTAGCGGGAGGGGCTCCGGCTTCCGGAGCCATTTTCGGGGTCCCGAGGTGCCCCACGCTGCCGTTCGTTTCGAGCGTAGTCGAGAAACGGCCGCGAAGCACTTCGCCTCGGTTTCTCGACTTCGCTCGAAACGAGCGGGTCATTCTCTACCCCAGGATCAGCCGCCGTGCGCGGCGATCCAGCGCTCGACGACGGGCGCGATGCGCGTGCGCCACTTCGCTGCCGTTGAAGATGCCGTAATGGCCGACCGTCTCGGCGATGTAATACTGCTTCATCTCCGCGGGCAGGCCGGTCGCCAGGTCGAGCGCCGCCCTGGTCTGGCCGAGCCCCGAAATATCGTCGCGCTCGCCCTCGATCGCGAGCAGCGCGATGTCGCGTGATCGCCGCCGGATCGACCAGCCGGCCGCGGTGAGTCATCTCGCCCTTGGGCAGCGCGTGGCGCTGGAACACGACGTCGATCGTCTGGAGGTAGAATTCGGCGGTCATGTCGCAGACCGAGCGATATTCGTCGTAGAAGTCCTTGGTCGCATCGGCGCTCTCGCCGTCGCCCTGGACGAGGTGCTTGAACATCTCCCAATGGCTGTCGAGGTGGCTGCCGAGGTTCATCGCCATGAAGCCGGCGAGCTGGAGGAAGCCCGGATAGACCTGCCGCCCCGCGCCCGGATAGATCATCGGCACGGTGGCGATGACGTTCTGCTCGAACCAGGCATAGCGGCCGCTCGGTCGCGAGCGTGTTGACCGCGGTCGGCGCCTCGCGGGTGTCGATCGGACCGCCCATCATCGTCAGCGTCTGCGGCAGGCACGGATGCTTGTCGGCGCTCATCAGCGCGGCCGCGGCATAGGCCGGCACCGACGGCTGGCACACCGCGAGCATGTGCGCCCCGGGCCCGACATGCTCGAGGAACGCGACCAGATAGTCGATATAATCGTCGAGATCGAAGCGCCCGTCGTCGAGCGGCACCAGCTTGGCGTCGCGCCAGTCGGTGATGTAGACGTCGTGCGCCGGCAGCATCCGCTCGACCGTGCCGCGCAGCAGCGTCGCGTAATGGCCCGACATCGGCGCGACGATCAGCAGCTTGGGAGCTCGCGGCTCGCCGGTCACGCCCTCGCGGACGAAATGCTTGAGCTGGCCGAACGGCTTGCGCAGCACGATCTCCTCGCGGACCGCGACCTCCTTGCCGTCGATGATGGTATGGTCGAGCCCGAATTCGGGCTTGCCGCGCGGCGCCGCGGCAT
Organism: uncultured Alphaproteobacteria bacterium; assembly: GCA_963799985.1. GTDB lineage: Bacteria > Pseudomonadota > Alphaproteobacteria > Sphingomonadales > Sphingomonadaceae > Sphingomonas. The sequence goes on from CAWCZC010000003.1 coordinate 91,699, forward strand.
GGGCGAAGACCTCGAGCGCCGAGGCGACGACCGGGCCGCCGCCGAAATAGGCGAAGGGATTGGCCGGATTGTTGAGCAGCCCGCGCCCCGAAATTGGCCAGCGCGCTGGCGCCCGCGAGCAGCGACCGCTGCATCTCATAGGCGTCGTAAAGCATCAGATCCTTCCCCGAGCGTGCGGGCGAACAGCGTTCCCGCGCCACTCTGGCCATGCCCGGAGGGCATGACTAACCCAACCGCGCCCCATCAACGAACGGCGGCGGCCGGCCAGCTGATAGCGCGGGCATTGTGCGGTGCAACGTCCGTAGCGCTACGCAACCGGTCGACGCCGTAGGTGTCCCCAGGCTCCCGATCGCGCTAGGCCGCTCGCGCCATGGCCGACACGGAATCCGCACCCCCTGCCGCCTGCCCCGCCGCCGCCCCCAAGCGGCGGCTCAGCGAGCTGAGAATCGTCTGGGGCTTCACCCGGCGCTATCCGGTCCATCTCCTGATCGCCACGGCCTCGCTGATCATCGCTTCGCTCGCGACATTGTCGATCCCGATGGTGTTCAGGCTGATCATCGACAAGGGCTTCGCGGAGCCAGCCGACGCCAGCCGGATCGGCCTCTATTTCGAGATTCTGCTGCTGGTCGTGCTGGTGCTGGCGTGGCCACCGCGATCCGCTTCTATTTCGTCTCGTGGCTCGGCGAGCGCACTGTCGCCGACATCCGCATCGCGGTGCAGCGCAACCTGCTGCGGCTGCGCGCCCAGCTTCTTCGAGGAGAACCGGCCGTCGGAGATCGCCTCGCGGCTCACGTCGGACACCGCGATCGATCGAGCAGGTGGTCGGCACGCACCGTCTCGGTCGCGCTGCGCAACATGCTGCACCGGCATCGGCGGCATCATCTTTCTGTTCGTGCTCGCGCCGAAGCTCGCTGCCTATGCTGCTCGATCGGCATCCCGATCGTCGGTGCTGCCGATCGTCATGGCTCGGCCGGCGCGTGCGCAACATCTCGCGCCGCAGCCAGGACCGGATCGCCGAGATCGGCGCGCATGCGTCGCGAGACGCTCGGCGCGATGAAGATCGTCCAGGCGTTCGGCCAGGAGCAGCGCGAGGGCGGCCGTTTCCGGACGCGGTGTGAGCGCACCTTCGCCGCCGGCCAAGCGCCGCATCACGCTGCGCGCGATGATGACCGCGATGGTGATCTGGCTGCTGTTCGGCGCGATCACCCTGGTGCATGTGGCGAGGCGGCGATCGACGTGTCGCAGCGGGACGCATCTCCGGCGGCACGATCGCCGCCTTCGTGTCGTCACCGGCGGCTCGTCGCGGGCGCGTTCGGCGCGCTGACCGAAGTCTATGGCGACCTGCTGCGCGGCGCCGGCGCCGCCGGGCGGCTCGCCGAGCTGCTGCGCCAGCAGCCCGGACATCGCCGCGCCGGACGAACCCCGTCCGCTGCCCGCAGCCGGCGCGCGGCGCGGTCGCCTTCGACCATGTCACCTTCCGCTATCCGACCCGGCCCGACGTCTCCGCGCTCGCACGATTTCTCGCTCGACGTCGCGCCGGGCGAGACGGTGGCGGTGGTCGGGCCGTCGGGCGCCGGCAAGTCGACCTGTTCCAGCTCGTCCAGCGCTTCTACGATCCCGATGCGGGCGCGGTCCCGCTCGACGGCGTCGCGCTGCCGCGAGGCCGATCCGGCGGAGTTCCGCGCGCGCATCGCGATCGTGCCGCAGGAGACGGTGATCTTCGCCGCCTCGGCGCGCGACAATCTGCGCTACGGCCGATGGGAGGCCGCGCGACGAGGCGATTGTGGGCCGCCGCCGAGGCCGCCAACGCCGCCGAATTCCTGCGCGAGCTGCCGCGAGGGCCTCGACACCTATCTCGGCGAGGGCGGCGCGCGGCTGTCCGGGCGGCCAGCGCCAGCGGATCGCGATCGCCCGCGCGCTGCTGCGCGACGCGCCGCTGCTGCTGCTCGACGAAGCGACCTCCGCGCTCGACGCCGAAAGCGAGCGGCTGGTCCAGGACGCGCTCGAGCGGCTGATGGAGGACCGCACGACGATCGTCATCGCCCACCGCCTCGCCACCGTCCGCGCCGCCGACCGGATCATCGTGATGGACGAGGGCCGCATCGTCGAGCAAGGCACCCACGCCGAGCCTGATCGCCGACGGCGGCCTCTACGCGCGGCTCGCGCGCGCTGCAGTTCAGCGAGGCGGCGTAGCCCCCAGCGCCGCACGGATGGTTTCCGCGAGGCTTTCGAGCGGCGATCCCGGGGGCGGCGGCGTCAGCGTGGTCAAGCGCAACGAGACCGGTGGCAGCGGCTCCGCGACTTCGAGCGCGACGAGCGATCCTGACGACAACTCCTCGGCCACCGCATAGTCGGGCAGCACGCCGATCGCCTCGCCCTTCGCCACGCCGCGCTTCACGCCGTCGACGCTCCCCGCCAATTCGAGCTTCGGCGGGTTTGCCGCGGCGCCGATCCAGGGTTTGACCAGCTCGTAGAAGGCGCCTTCGGAATCGGCGAGCAGCAGCGTCCGCGCCTCGAGATCGCGGCGCTGCGTCATGCGCCCCGCCAGCGGATGATCCGGCGCGACGATCAGCCGAAGGCTCGCGGGCCAGCCTTCGACGCCTTCCCGGCCGGCACCCTCGATGGTGAGCGCGGCGTCGAGCTCGGTCCGCCCGACGCGCTTCCTCAGTTCCTCGCACAGCCCGATCGTGATTCGCAGCTCGGCCTGGGGCCATCGCCGCCGGAAGTCGCCGAGCGGCCCGGGCAGCAGGAACGAACTGATCGAACTCGACCGTGCCCAGCCGGATCACCGCCTGGCCCTGACGAGTTCCGGCGGCAAGCGCGGCCTCCGACGCCGCGATCAGCGCTCGTGCATGCGGGAGCAGCGCCTCCGCCGCTGCGGTCAGCGCTGCCTCGCGCCCCGCGCGCCGAAGCGTGACGGGCGCGCCGAGCAGTCGTTCGAGCGACAAAAGCGTCTCGGACACGGTCGATTGCGCCACGCCGAGCGCCCGCGCCGCCGCGCCGACCCCGCCGCGATCGTGCACCGCGACGAGCACTCGGCAATGTCGGACTTCCAGATCCCCGCTCATGCCCACCCCATCGGTATTTCCGATGCCCTCATCGCCGTTTTGGCTCCGCGGGGAAAGGGGTCACCTTCGGCGCCATGCTTCCAAACAACACCGCCCTTCTGGTGATCGACGTGCAGATGGGGTTCGACGACCCGGCCTGGGGTCCGCGCAACAATCCCGGCGCCGAGGGTAATATCGCGACGCTGATCGCGGCGTGGCGACGGGTCGGCGCGCCGGTGATCCATGTCCACCACGATTCGCCGGGTCCTTCCGGTCACCTTCGCCCGGGCACGCCGGGCAATGCGGCCAAGCCGGAGGCGCGGCCGCTGCTGCGCGAACGCGTCTATCGCAAGTCGGTCAACAGCGCCTTCATCGGCACGCGGCTCGAAGCCGATCTGCGCGCGATGGGCGTGGCGACGCTGGCGATCGCCGGTCTCACCACCAACCATTGCATCTCGACCACCGCGCGGATGGCTGGGAACCTCGGCTTCGCGACCTTCGTCGCCGCCGATGCCACCGCGACCTTCGACCGTGCCAATCTCGACGGCACGATCCGCGGCGCCGAGGACGTCCACCAGGCCGCGCTCAGCGACCTCCAGGGCGAGTTCGCATGGATCGTCGACACCAGCTGGCTGATCGACGCGCTCCAGTTCCCCACCTTCGAGGAGGCCCGTCATGTTTGAGGTTCGCGCAAAGCGCCTGGGCGGCGCGCTGATCACGCTCTGCGCGGCGATGACCGCGGGCCTCGCGGTCGCTGGGCTGCCGGACAAGCCCGGTGCCGGCGTCGACGCCTCGATCCGCCCGGGCGACGATTTCTACGGCTATGCCAACGGCGACTGGCTCAAGGCGACGCGGCTGCCCGAAGGCGTGGCCAGCCTCGATACCAGCGCGATGCTGCGCGTCGAGAATGCGCGGCGGGTCCACGAGTTGATCGAGCATCCCACGGGTCCCAACGCCCGCAAGATCGCCGATTACTACGCGAGCTGGCTCGATCGGGCGGGCATCGAGGCCAAGGGCTTCGCGCCGCTGTCGCACGATCTCGCCGCCATCGCCGCGATCACCGGTCGCCACGCGCTGGCGACGTATCTCGGCCGCACGGTCCGCCTCGACGACGGCACCAACACGGGCACCGAAAGCCTGTTCGGCGTGTGGGTCCACCAGGGCTTTCACGACCCCGATCATTATGCCGCGCATCTCGTCCAGGGCGGCCTGGGGCTGGACAAGGACGACTATCTCGATCCGGCACGCCGCGAGACCTATCGAGCACACGTCGCCAAGGTCCTGACCCTCGCTGGCTTCGACCAGCCCGAGACACGTGCCGCGCGGGTGCTCGATCTCGAGACCGCCATCGCGCGCACCCACGCCTCGCGCGCGGACACCGACGATGTCTACAAGACCGACAATAGCTGGCACCGCGTCGATTTCGCGCAAAAGGCGCCCGGGCTGGATTGGGACACCTATTTCGCCGCATCCGGGCTCGACCGTGCGCGCAGCTTCGTCGTCTGGCAGCCCGGCGCGGTGATCGGGAGTTCCAAGCTCGCGGCGACCCAGCCGCTCGAAGCGTGGCGCGACTATCTCGCCTTCCATCTGATCGAGCACTACGCCGCCGTCCTGCCTCGCGCGGTGAGCGGCGACCCCGCACCGCCCGCGATCGCCGCGACCGAAGCCGCGTTCGGCGACGCGGTCGGACACCTCTACGTCCAACGCTACTTCCCCCCGCGCGCCAAGGCCGCCACGGCCCAGATGGTGGCCAACCTGCGCGCCGCCTTTGCCCAGCGTCTCGCCAGCTCGCGCTGGATGGCCCCCGAGACGCGGGCGAAGGCGCTGGCCAAGCTCGCGGCGCTCCGCATCGGGCTCGGCTATCCCGAGCGCTGGATCGACTATGCGCCGCTCGCGGTGGTGCGCGGCGACGCCTTCGGCAACCTCCGGCGCGCCGAGGCCTTCGCCTACGCCCGCGCGACCGCCCGGCTGAGCCGTCCGGTCGACCCCGACGAATGGCCGGCGCAGCTCCACCCGCAGACGGTCGGCGCGATCCTCGACATCAGTCCCAACACGATGGAGTTCTCCGCGGGCCTGTTCCAGCCGCCCTACTTCGATCCCACCGGCGACGCCGCCGCCAACTACGGCTCGGCCGGCGCGGGAATCGCGCACGAGATCAGCCACAGCTTCGACGAGCTCGGCAACCAGTATGACGCGCGCGGACGGCTGGTTCGCTGGTGGACCACCGCCGATCTGACGCGCTACCGCGCCGCCTCGGACCCGCTCGCTTCCCAGCTCGACAGCTGCGCGCACGGCAAGCAGATCCTCGGCGAGAGCGCCGCCGATCTCGCCGGGCTTGCGGTTGCCCATGACGCGTACCTGCGCTCGCTTCACGACCGGGCCGACGCGGTGAAGAACGGCATGACCGGCGATCAGCGCTTCTTCATCGCCTTCGCGCAGCGCTGGCGGCGGCTGCAGACCGAAGCCGCGCTCCGCCGCCAGATCGAAACCGACACGCACGCCCCGCCGCAATGCCGCAGCGACCTCGTGCGCAACCACGATGCCTGGGCGAGCGCGTTCGGCGTCCGACCCGGCGACAAGCTTTACCTGAAGCCGGTGGACCGCATCCTCGTCTGGTGACCTAGGTCCGGACTCAATAAGGCTTTGTCGTCATCCCGGATGCTAGGCTTTCCCGGAAAACCGCAGGTTTTCCGCTGGAAAGACTTGCAGTCCGGGATCCACCGGGCCGCAGACCCCTGCCTCACGGTGGATCCCGGACAGCTCGCTTTTCTATTCAAATCATAGATTTGAAGAAAACCGGCTTCCGGGATGACGGTAGTTAAGTACCGGTCTTAGCACCGCACGCCCAGCGGGGCATGCCGCTCGAAGTTGGCGAAGCGGCCGTCAGCCCTCCGGGATCGCCATCGGCGGCTCGAGGTCGATCGGCCGATAGCCGTCCGGCAACGCGTAGACGAACGGCTGCTGGCCGAAATTCGGCTCGATGCTGTGCTCCTTCAACGCGGGACCCAGGGCGACACTCGACGAAACCCACCCGTTGTAGGGTCGCCCCAGCTTCAGATCCTGGCCGCCGGATTCGCCCGGCGCGCCCTCGTGCCATGCTCCGTTGCGGCGAATGTAGAGCTTGCCCGCATCGAGATCGACGGCGACGCCGATATTGACCGGCTCGCGCGCGGCGTCCTGCCGGTGGATCGTCACCAGCGTGCCCGTGCTCAGCGAGCTGGTCCTGACGCCGATGAACAGGGTGCGTTCGTTTTCCTGCGCGAGATCGCCGACCTTCACCGCGAATTCGAAATACCATTTGCCGGCGCTGTGCGGCGTGCGCGTCGCGAGCTCGTAGACGTTGGCCGAGCCGTCGGCGATTTCGGGTGGAGCGATCTCGGGCGCAACGCGCCGGGGCGCGGCGATTGCGGGCCTGGCGACCGCGGGCGCCGCGAGCCGGCCTTCCAGCTCGCTCGCCCGCTCGTCGGTGAAGCGCACGACGCACACGGTCTTGGCATAGTCCTGGGCGAGTTCGGCGAGCCATACCGCCCGGCTCGCGGGCGCGGCCTGCAGCCGGCACACCAGGTCGCGGTGCTTGATCCAGCCGCGCTGCGAATCGCGCAGCTCCACGCGCCCGGTCTCGCCGAGCGTCGAGCGCAACGCGGCGTAGCTGGTGTTGATCCGCTTGTCGGCCAATTCCAGCTCGTCCAGCAAACAGGCGGCCCGCTGGACGTCCGACGCCGTCCCGCAATCGATCGCGGGTGCGCCCGCCAAGGCTGCCATCAGCAATGCAGAGAACACCATCGACCTTCCCCCTTTCGCCCGATCGCCGTTCCCTCGCATCCTCGCGGAACTTGCGCAATCACGGGCCTTCCAATGTAGGACTTGGCCTGCTTCACTCCGCGCGATGGCCAGCGCTGCCACTCACGCCTTCCCGCCGTCCATTTCGCCCGATGCGGTATGGCGAACTCCAATCGGACATGCGATGAAGCTCGTGAAGTTTAGAAAGTCGGGTATCGATCTGCGGCCTCGTGGCAATCGAGTCCTGCTTCGCCAAAGGCAAGAGTCAACTCGGTCAAGCGACGCGGGTGACCTCGTCCGGCAAACGGCAACCGCGCGCGAAGCACCGAGCGAGAGGAAGAACTGATATGGCGAACCGCGACTTCGACATCATCGTCTACGGCGCGACCGGCTTCACCGGACGCCTCGTCGCCGAATATCTGACGAACAATTATGCCGACGGCAGCGTGAGCTGGGCGATGGCCGGGCGCTCGCTCACCAAACTCCACGAAGTCCGCAATTCGATCGGCGCGCCGGCCGACACGCCGCTGCTCACGGCCAACGCCGACGATCCGGAGGCGCTGCTGGCGATCGCCGCGCGCGCGAAATGCGTCATCACCACCGTCGGGCCCTATCAGCTCTACGGCGAGCCGCTGCTGGCCGCGTGCGTGACCGCGGGGACCGCCTATGTCGATCTATGCGGCGAGCCCAACTGGATGCACGACATGATCGCCAAATACGACGCCGACGCCCGGACAAGCGGCGCGCGGATCGTCTTCTCGTGCGGGTTCGATTCGATCCCGTTCGATCTCGGCGTGTGGAGCGTCGAGCAGGCTGCGATCGCGAAGTTCGGCAAGCCCGCGCCGCGGGTGAAGGGCCGAATCAGGGCGATGAAGGGCACCTTCTCGGGCGGCACCTTCGCCAGCGGCAAGGCCACCGCCGCCGCGGCGATGAAGGATCCGTCAGTGTTCAAGGTCCTGCTCGATCCCTTCGCGCTGACCCCAGGCTTCGAAGGGCCGCCGCAGCCCAAGGGCGTGCTCCCCGAATATGACGAGGCGGTCGGCGCCTGGGTCGCACCGTTCATGATGGCGGTGATCAACACCAAGAACGTCCACCGCACCAATTTCCTGGCGGGCCATCCCTACGGCGCCGATTTCCGCTACGACGAGATGATGGTCGCTCCGGGTCTGGGCGAGATCGGCAAGGCCGCCGCCGAGGCGATCGCCAGGATGAACCCGATGAATGCCGAAAAGGGCCCCGCCCCGGGCGAGGGCCCGTCGAAGGAGGAGCGCGACACCGGCTTCTACGACCTGGTCTTCGTCGCGGAGATGCCCGACGGCCAGCGCCTGACCGCAACCGTGAAGGGCGACCGCGATCCCGGCTATGGCTCGACCTCGAAGATGATCGCCGAAAGCGCGATCTGCCTGGTGCGCGACGTGAAGGGCGAAGGCGGCGTCTGGACCCCCGGCGCGATCATGGCCGAGCCGCTGATCAAGCGGCTCGAGGCGCACGCGGGGCTGAGCTTCAGCCTGTCCTAGAGGATCCAATAGACGAGGATCAACGCGCCCGCGATCGCCACTGCGGAGAAGCCGGCGATCGCCGCAAGCCTTTGCTCACGGGCCAGCTTTTCGGCGCGCAAGGCGGGCAAGTCGACCCAGTGATAGCCGGCGGCCACCTCGCGGATGATGCCGACCGCGCGCATCCGTGCGAATTCGGCTCGCTCGTCGTCGGCGGGCTGGTACGGTACGGCATCCTGAGGCGAAATCGCGTGCAGCGCGCTTAAATAAACGACGATCCGGCGCTGCATCGGTCCATCGGGCGACGCGGGCCGGCTCCTCTTAGCCATGCCGCAGGGTCGTCACCGCGATCGCGGTGAACATCGTCACCAGTACGGTTATGAGCACCACGAGGATGCGCAGATGGAGGCTCTTCTGCCACGCATGCCAGACGGGCACGTCGACATAATAGGTGCCGGGCTTGGCCTCGCGGATCACGCCGCGTGCACGCAACCGCTCGAACTGGCGCCGCTGAAGGCGCCGGTCGGATTCGAACGGCTGCGCATTCTCGGGAGTCACCGCATTGTGCGCGAAGAAATAGCCGAGGACGAGCCGCCTCGCTCTCGCCACCACTGCTGCTGCCGACGCCATCTCGCCCTCCGTTCAAGCCCGGGATCGAGAATGACACGAAGGTCCGGCGTCCACAATCGGGCTTAGCGCTTGCGCCCCTGATGGCGGATGTTGGCGGGCCGCCCGCGGCGCTTGATGTCGCGCGGTGGCCCCTTGCCGCGCGGCTCACGCCCGCCCGCGGACCCCTTTCCGTCGGGCAGTTCGAAGCGTAGCGACCCCGAGACGGGGTTCGCCTCGGCGAGCCGCAGGGGCAGCCGCTGGCCGAGCGCGAAGGCGTTGCCGCTATCCTCGCCGATCAGCCGCTGGCTAGCCTCGTCGAAACGGTAATATTCGGTGCCCAGCTCGCGCGCGAACACCACGCCGTCGCCGCCAATTCCCTCGATCGTCGCGAAGAAGCCGAAGTTCGTCACCCCGGTGATCCGAGCGTCCATCACTTGCCCGACATAGGTCGAGAGATAGGCGGCAACGTAGCGATCGACGGTCTCGCGCTCGGCCTCCATCGCGCGGCGCTCGAGCTGGCTGATCAATTCGCCGATCTTCTCCATCGATCCGGCCTCGTCGGGCGTGAGCCCGCCCGGCCCGAGCGCATAGGCCTGAACCAACGAACGGTGCACGACGAGATCGGCGTAGCGCCGGATCGGCGAGGTGAAGTGCGCATAGCTGCCGAGCGCGAGCCCGAAATGGCCGTGGTTGGCCGGGCCGTAATAGGCCTGGGTCTGGGTGCGCAGGACTTGCTGCATCACCTGCTCACGATGGTCCGCCTCGCCGACGCGATCGAGCACATGGTTGAAGGTCGCCGGTCGGATCACCTGGCCGAGTGCGAACTCGACCCCGAAGGTCTTGAGATAGTCCTTGAGCGCGACCAATTTCTCGCGCGCCGGCGGCTCGTGGACGCGGTACATCACCGGCGCCTTCTTCGCCTCGAGCGCCTTCGCCGCGGCGACGTTGGCCGCGATCATGTAATCCTCGATCAATTTGTGCGCATCGAGCCGCTCGCGCGGCGCGACCGAGAGGATTCGCCCCATCTCGTCGAGCACGATCCGCCGCTCGGGCAGATCGAGGTCGAGCGGCCCGCGCTTCTCGCGCGCCTTGTAGAGCGCGTGCCAGCAATCCCAGAGCGGCCTGAGCGCCGTCTCGGTGAGGGAGTGTTCGAGTTTGCCGTCGATCGCCGCTTGCGCGTCCTCGTACGCGATGTTGGCGGCAAGGCGGACAACGGCGCGCGTGAAGCGCCACGACTTGAGTTCGCCGTTCTTGCCCACCTGCAGGTGGCAGGCGAGTGCCGCCCGATCGACGCCCTCCTTGAGCGAACAGACGTCGGCCGAGAGTATCTCGGGCAGCATCGGCACGACGCGATCGGGGAAATAGACCGAATTGCCGCGCTTCCTCGCTTCGCGGTCCAGCTCCGATCCGGGGCGGACGTAGAAGCTGACGTCGGCGATCGCGACGATCGCCTTCCAGCCGCCGGCGTTCTTGGGATCGTCGTCGGGCGCGGCCCAGACGGCGTCGTCATGGTCGCGCGCATCGGCGGGATCGATCGCGATGATCGGCAGGTGGCGCAGGTCCTCTCGCTTGCCGAGGTCGAGCTTGGCCACCCGCTCTGCCTCGTCGATCAGGGCGTCGGAAAAGACGTTGGGGATGCCGTGCTTGTGGATCGCGATCAGGGAGAAGCTGCGCGGCTGGAACGGATCGCCGAGCCGCTCGACCACGCGCGCGGTGATCCGCGGCGGGCGGCCGGTCTTCTCGGCGAGGACGAGGTCGCCGGGTTCGGCATCGCCCTTGTCGGAGACGGGAAAGTCGCGCCGTTCCTTCTTCTCGACGCCCCGCAGCCACAGCCGCCCGCCCTCCTCGTGGAGCACGCCGAGCATCGTCTCCTCGCCGCGCGCGAGCTTCTTCATCGGGTGGGCGATCCAGCCCTTGCCCGCTTCCTCGGTGCGCGCGAGGATGCGATCGCCGATACCGAGCGCGGGGCGCTTGCCGCGCTGCTCGCGAACGCGCAGGCGCGGCACCGGAATGCCTTCGGCTTCCCAGCGCTCGGGAACCGCCCAGACGGTGTCGCCGTCGGCATCGACGATGCGGAGCACCGTCACCTTGGGCAGCCCGCCCATCTTGTGGAAGGCGCGGCCGGGGGCTGAATCGATCAGCCCTTCATCGGCCATGTCCTTGAGCAGCGCCTTCAATGCGATCTTGTCGTTGCCGTGCAGGCCGAAGCCGCGCGCGATCTCGCGCTTGCCGGCGGGAGTGTCTGAGTTTGCGATGAAATCCAGGATTTGCTGCCGCGTCGGCAGCCCGTGTTTTTGCTTTGGTTTAGTCATTGAGCCCCAAGATAGGGACTATCAGGTCCGAAACCAACTCTACCACGTGGCCGCGGGCGGCGATTTCGTTTATCCTGCGTAACGGTTCAGGGGAGGACTTCATGCAGATTTCGAGACGATCGCTGATCCGGGGTTCCGCGCTGGTCGCCGGGACGAGCCTGCTGCCACTCCCCGCCTGGGCCCAAGCCGTTTGCCCCATACGGCCGGTCTATTCGCCCGCCACGGCGCTGGTGAAGCTCAGGGAAGGCAACGGCAGCTTCGACGGCGGCAGGCTGGTGCCCTACCCCATCGACAAGCGCACCCTCAAATGCCAGGCCGACAACAAGCAGACCCCGTTCGCGACAATCGTCTGCTGCTCGGACAGCCGCGCCGGGCCCGAGCAGATATTCCAGGTCGGGATCGGCGAGCTGTTCGTCGTGCGAAACGCCGGCACCACGGTCGCCAACCCGCAGGCGCTCGGCAGCATCGAATATTCGGTCGCCGAGCTGCACGTCCCGCTCATCGTCGTGCTCGGCCACACCAAGTGCGGCGCGGTCAAGGAAGCCGCGAACATTGTCCAGAGCAACAAGCGGTTCCCGCCAACGCTCGAGGCGATGCTGCTGCCGCTGCTTCCCGCGGTTCTCGCGGAGCGGGAGGAGCCGGGCGACCTGGTCGAGAATTCGATCCGCGAAAACGTCCGCCGGGTGACCGCCGGGCTGCGTTCACCCGATCAGCCGATCCTCTATCCGCCGCAGCGTGCCGGCGAGCTGAAGGTGGTGGGCGCGGTCTATGATCTCTCGACCGGCCTGGTCGATTTCTTCGACATGCCCGCCGCATCCTAGCTGGAACTCCGATCGGGCGCCGGCGCACAGGCGAAATTCCTCGCAACGGGAGGAATTCCATGCCGCAATTCGTGATCGAACGTGAAATGCCCGGCGCGGGCAAGCTGTCGCCGGACGAGCTCAAGGGCGCATCGCAGGGATCGTGCAGCGTGCTGCGCCAGCTTGGTCCCGAGATCCAGTGGGTCCACAGCTACGTGACCGACGACAAGATCTACTGCATCTATCGCGCGCCGACCGAGGACCTGATCCGTCAGCATGCCGAGACCGCCGGCTTCCCCGCCAACAGCATCTCGCAGGTTCGCGCCACGATCGACCCCACGAGCGCCGAGTAGGCGGCGGCGGCGCGGGCCGCTAGGGTGAGGCGGTGGGATACGACCTCCTCATCGCCGGCGGCGGGATCAACGGCTGCGCGATCGCGCGCGAGGCGAGCCTCAACGGCTTGAAGGTGCTGCTCGTCGAGAAGGATGATCTTGCCGGCCACACCTCTTCGGCCTCGACCAAGCTGATCCACGGCGGACTGCGCTATCTTGAGACCTACGAGTTCCGACTAGTGCGCGAGGCGCTGCACGAGCGCGAGCTGCTGCTGGCGGCGGCGCCCCACCTGATCCGGCCGATGACTTTCGTGCTACCCCACGCGCATTCGGTGCGGCCGTGGTGGATGGTGCGGATCGGGCTGTACCTCTACGATCTGCTCGCGGGCCGATCGTCGCTCCCCCGCTCGCGCGGGCTGCACGCATCGGACACCGCCTTCACCGATCCGCTCGCCGGCGCGCACAAGGGCTTCGTCTATTCGGACGCCTGGGTCGACGACGCCCGCCTCACCCTCGCCAACGCGCAGGACGCCGCCACCAACGGTGCCGAAATCGCGACGCGAACGGCGCTAGTATCGGCAAAACGTCAAGGCGGCGCGTGGATCGCCGAATTGTCCGACGGCCGCACCGTCGAGGCGCGCGGCCTGGTCAACGCCGCGGGACCCTGGGTGCGCGAGCTGTTCGGCCGGATCGACGCCGAGCCGCGCTCCGGCGTCCGACTGGTCAAGGGCAGTCATATCGTCGTGCCCCGCCTGTTCGAGGGCGACCACGCCTATATCCTCCAGCAGCCCGACCGCCGGATCGTCTTCGCCATTCCCTATGAAGGCGAGTTCACCGAGATCGGCACGACCGACATCGCAGTCGAGCGGCCGGAGGATGCGGTGTGCTCGGACGCGGAGGTCGCCTATCTCTGCGCGGCGGTGAACCGCTATTTCACCCGGCAGATCGCCCCCGCCGACCTAGTGTGGAAATGGTCCGGCGTCCGCCCCTTGCACGACGACGGATCGAAGCAGGCGCAGACGGTGACGCGCGACTACGTTCTCGAACTCGATCGCGAGGGCGCGCCCCTGCTCTCGGTATTCGGCGGCAAAATCACCACCGCCCGAGCGCTCGCCGAGGAAGCGATCGCGAAGATCGGTCCCGCGCTCGGCGTGGACCCGCAACCGATGACTCGCGCCCGGGCCTTCCCCGGCGGCGCGATCCCCGCGTTCGACCGTTTCCTCGCCGAGGTCCGCGCCCGCTGGCCGTTCCTCGGCGATTCGCGCTCGCGGCGGATGGCGCATGCCTATGGCGAGAAACTCCACGCGATGTTGCTCGGGGTGACCGACATTGGAGAGGACTTCGGCGGCGGCCTCACCGCGATCGAAATCCGGTGGATGCGTGACCACGAATGGGCGCGGACCGCCGAGGACGTGCTGTGGCGGCGAAGCAAGCTGGGGTTGCGTGGTGTACACGCTGCGCGAGTCGAAGCGATTGTCAGCCCTGATCAATCAGGACGCTGAAATCTTCTTGCTGATGCTTACGATATGCGTTGAATCAGGTCCGGTCCGCATCGGAAATTTGGGCTGTGGCGCCAGGGCCTGATTGATCCGCCCCCGCGTCACATGCTCCCTCTCGAGACGCTCCAATTCGTGCCTGTGCCCAAGTTTTTGCTTGGCGCGTTCGTGCCGACGTTCGAGCCTCTGCAGGTGCCGCTCGTGGCGCTTGGTGCGAATCGTCGTCATGATCGAATGGTATTTCGTCTCTGCCTTGGCAATCGCTTCGAGGACCAGGATGAAGGTACCAAGCACGACCAAAGACACCAACGCAAAGAGGTCGGCATATCGAATCACCGCATCGATAAACCCTAGCTCGGCATAGACCGACTTCAGCATCGGGATCTTTTCGATCCAAGCGGTCGCGACCTCCACGATGCAGGAGATGCCAAGGATGACGAGAAGCAAGGCAGGGAATGTCGTCGCCTCCCAGATCAGCAACAGCTGACTCTTGGCGCTCCCACCAGTCATAATCAGCCAACCTTCGGATCGGGCGGGTCGGCTTGCGAACGGCATACCGCGTCGCCGCCGACACCCGAAGCGAGGACCGCCGCGCCGATTGCGTTGCGTATCGCGACTTGCGAAACTGGATTTGCGATATGCCAAGGCTTCATGGACTCACTCCGGACAAGGTGAAGCCCTCGTACAGGATATTGACCATCACAACAATCGCGTATTAGTGACAATGCTATTGTAATCAATGTCTTATGGATGATACTTTATTAAATCCCCAAATGCTGAAATCGATGGAATCAGTCGCGAGCTCTCGTTATCCTTCCGGTGTCGCGCGCAATAGTCGGAGGGGTTCGGGTGCCTTGAACCTTCTTCTGGCAGGGCCTCTTCCGAATCGGCACGCGGAATACGATTTGCGAGACCGACACCGAATATTTCCCTGGTTTCCAAAGGATGGTCATCTCGGAAGACATGCCGATGAGTCCCGGGAAATTGTCCTCTATTACCGTTAGTTGCCCATCTTCCCGAGCTCGCGCTGCTCCTACGCATTGACACCCTATGAATCTGTCTTTTCGTGACGTAAGACGGTAGGCTAATTTATCGGAAACTATCTTCTAGAATATACATATATATTGGAGTGTCAGTGGCGCAGAAAGCCGGGGGATGACCGACGGACGGCACAGCAGCTGGAATTTCCGGAGCGAAGTCGCGCGCGATGTCTCGGAGTGCGCGAAGAATCTTTCTGAAGCTTATCAGCTACTTAAGACGAACTCGAAGACTGGAAGCCGTCTTTTGCAGGGCCTTTCCGTGCGGCGGGACGTGGCCCGCAATGCTGCGAACGTGTTTCTCGATTTTCTGTTCGAGGTTGCCGAAGGCAATCCCGTCGACATGAGTGGACTCAACCCGAGAATCGTGAAGCTGGTGGCCGCGAGATACGCGGTCGAGGGCGCAACTTGGCTCGATCTGGTTGACCGCAACAGCTCCGACAGTCCAGTCGGCGCTCCGGAGAACCGGCCGGAGGCCTGACCACCTGCGGCCTCTCGCAACCGGGATGCCGTGGACACGGCGCGACCCCGCATTAGCGTTACGCCCGCGCAACGGCACGGGCGAAGCGATGTTCAGGACGGCAATTCGCCTCGATCACGGGCGCGGCTTCGGGATCGAGCGGCTGCATTTCCTCACCGACGGCGTCTACGCGATCGTGATGACGTTGCTCGTGCTCGAGCTGAAGATCCCCGAAAACCTCGCGCCTGGCCAGATCCTCCCCGCGCTGATCGCGACCGCGCCCAAGTTCGGGGCGTTCGCGATCTCCTTCTGCGCGGCAGCCTGCGGATGGGCGTTCAGCTATCTCGGCCACAGCCTGATGACTCGCAGCAACTTCAGCCACATGATTTTCAGCTTTATCTCGCTGATGGCGGCGGCGGTGATCCCGTTCGCGTCGGCGGTGATGGGCAGCTACCCGGATTCGCCGTGGGGCTATGTCGCTTATTCGGTGACGATCGGGACACTCAGCGGGATGCTGGCGCTCGACATGGCGATCAACGGCAACGCGCTGGTGCGGCCGGGCATCGACCGTCGCATCGTCGCGACGCTCGCGCTCTCGGGCCTCGGCTGCACGCTGGTGGCCGCCGCGGGCGCGACGCTGCTCGCCTTCTGGAGCCCTCGGCTGATGCTTGGGGTGATCGTCGTGGTCAGCGTGCTCATCTGGATAGACTATTACTATGTCGCCGCGTGGATCGGCCGCGAGCTGGCCCAACTCGACGCGGCGGAGCAAGCCACGCCGATTAGCTCCGATTTTTCCGTATCTTAAGGATAGCTCTCAAGCGGTCCTTAAAGACGGCGGTCCACGCTCCTGATCCGGGGAGCGGCATGGCAACCAGAGTTTCGCAGTACCGAACGGTAACCCCGGCGCTCGTCGAGCAGCGCGCGGCGCCCCGGCATCGCGTGTGGCTGGCATCGGCGATCGTTCACCAGCGCGGCGGGCGCTCGGTCGAGGCAATGCTTCACGATCTCTCGGTCTACGGCTGCCGCCTCGCCTGCCGCTCGCGCCACGCCGAGGGTGCGCGGCTTTGGCTACGCATCCGCGAGGAAGCGATCCCCATCATCGTGATCTGGAACGACGGCGAGCAGCTCGGCTGCCGTTTCGAAACGCCGATCGAACGCAGCCTGGTTCGCGCGCTCACCCTGGTGATCTGCTAGCGCCAGCCGCCGAGCACCCTGGCCGCCGTATAGTCCGCCGCCTGCGCAGGCATCAGCAGCTTGCGGGTCTCCCCGGCTGCCCCCGCCCCAGGCCCGCGGCTCGCGTATTCGTAGAGCCGCGCTTCCTGCGGGGTCAGCCGCAGCGGCTCGCCGTTCGCGCCACGGTAGCCCATCCAGGTCCAGCCCTCGCGCTTGATGTGCGAGTCCATCCAGCAGCGCAGAAACACCGCTTCACCGAGGATCCCCATGTCGCCGCCCGCGCGCCACGGGCGCCCGAGGTAGGCCGACGCGTCGGGCACACCACCCTCGCGCGCGATCCTGCAATCGGCGAACACCAGCCCGAAGCGCTGGTCGGCGCGCGTGCTCGGCGCGGTGACATAGCCATGGTTGTCCGAGCTCTCCACGTGGCGCGTGACGATCGTGCAGCGCTCGAACCACGCCGCGCCGCCACCGAAGATGAAATCGGTCCCGCCCAGAATCCGGCAATCGGAGATGCGCGCCAGCGCCTGGACGTAGAAGGTGTCCTGATAGCCTTCGAGCACGCACCGCTCGACCCGGGTGCGCTCCGCCGCGCGATCGATCCGGAGCGCCACCGCTTGGGATCCCGCTCCGTCCTTGGCGCGGCGGGCGCCGAGATAGTCGAAGCTGTTGCGGATCGTGAGGTTGCGCAGCGTGACGTCGGGCGCGGTCACCGCCAGCGTCGAGGAGCCGCGCGTGCCGTATTCGGTGCCGTCGGCGCGCAGCTGCCCGTGCGAGGCGCCGAAGCTCAGGATCGTGCCCGGCCCGCTGCCCTCGATCGTCACGCTGGGCGCATCGATCACGGGCTGCTCGACGAACACCCCCTCGCGCATCAGGATGCGAAACGGCGCACAGTTCGCCTGCCGCGCCAGCGCCAGTGCCGCGCCGAGGGTGGCGACGGTGCCGGGCGCCCCGCTGGCATCGACGATCGCGTCCCAGCGGCGCGGCGCGGCCCACGCGCGAAGCGGCAGCGCCGCGCCTCCGGCCAGGGCCAGGACGCCGCGCCGGTCCATCAATAGGCCCGCGCGACCAGGATCCGCTCGACCGCGGGCTCGCCGGTGAAGATGCACGGCCCTTCCGCCGGCGCCGAGTCCTCGGGCACGTTGCGAACGGTGAGTTTGAGCGCCTTGAGCCGTTCGATGACCTTGTCCAGCTCGGCGCCGCTCGGCCTAGCCCAATTGACCTCGACCCAGCCCGGATACCGATTGGCCTCGTCGAACGCCGCGACCAGCTCGGCGAACTCGGTCACGTCGCGGCGGATGCCGGCGTCCATCCGCTCGCGCGCCTGGGCGTGGAGCGCCTGCTGGATCTGCTCGAGAACGGCCGTGACTCCGCCGGCGAAGGTCTCGCGCTTCGAAAGCACCGAATTGATCTTGCTGTCCTCGCGATACAGCTCGTCGCGGCGGAACCAGCTGACCATGCCGTTCTCGACGTCGCGCCCGCCGACCTCGATCACGACCGGCGCGCCCTTCTTGACCCAGCCCCAGCGCTTCGCCGCAGCCTTGGGCGCACGCAGGTCGAGCAGCGCGCGTACCGGCTCGCCGAAGGCGCTGAGCCCGGCCAGTTCGGCCTGGAGCGTCTTGCAATAGTCGACGATCGCCGCATCCTCGGGCTGGTCGCGGAGCATCGGCACGATCACAACCTGCCACGGCGCCACGCGCGGCGGCACGCGCAGGCCGTCGTCGTCGCCATGGACCATGATCAGCCCCCCGATCATGCGGGTCGAGACGCCCCAGCTCGTGGTGTTGGCCAGCTCTAGCTCGCCCGACGCGTTCTGGAACTTGATGTCCTGCGCCTTGGCGAAATTGGTGCCGAGGAAGTGGCTGGTGCCCGCCTGGAGCGCCTTGCCGTCCTGCATCATCGCCTCGATCGAATAGGTCGCGACCGCACCGGGGAAACGCTCGTGCTCGGGCTTCTCGCCCGCGACCACCGGAATCGCCACGCATTCCTCGGCGAAGCTGCGATAGACTTCGAGCATGCGCAGCGTGTGCTCGCGCGCCTCGACCTCGCTCGCGTGCGCGGTATGACCTTCCTGCCACAGGAATTCGGTGGTGCGCAGGAACATCCGCGTGCGCATTTCCCAGCGGACGACGTTGGCCCATTGGTTGATCAGCACCGGCAAGTCGCGCCACGACTGGATCCAGCGCGCGAAGGCGCCGCCGATCACCGTCTCCGAGGTCGGCCGCACCACCAGCGGCTCCTCGAGCTTCGCCTCGGGATCGGGCTTGAGCCCGCCCTTGCCGTCGGAAATCAGCCGGTGGTGAGTCACCACCGCCATCTCCTTGGCGAAGCCCTCGACGTGCTCGGCCTCCTTCTCGAAATAGGAGAGCGGGATGAACAACGGGAAATAGCAATTCTCGTGGCCGGTCGCGCGGATGCGGTCGTCGAGCAGGCGCTGGATGCGTTCCCAGATGCCGTATCCCCACGGCCGGATCACCATGCAGCCGCGCACCCCCAATTCCTCGGCCATGTCGGCCTCGGCGATGACGGTCTGATACCATTCGGCGAAATTGGCTTCGCGGGTGACGGAGAGCGCGCGCTTGATCATGGGGTGGGCGGATAGCGTCATCCGCGGGCTTCGTCACCCCGCACTTGTCCCGGCTCCCGCGCTGCCGCAAGGGGAGTGGCGTGGGGAACGAACGCATCCTGAAGGGCATGGGCCTGCGTCTGCTCTCGGCTTTGTGCCTCGCGACGCTGGCGGCGATCATCAAGCTGGCGCAGGCGCGCGGCGCGGGGCTCGTCGAGATCATGTTCTTCCGCCAGCTCGTCGCGGTGCCGGTGGTGGTGGCGTGGCTGGCGATCGGACCCGGAGTTCGGCACGATCCGGACCGACAAGATCAGCGCGCACGCCACGCGCACCGCGGTGGGCCTGGTCTCGATGGCGTTCAACTTCGGCACCTTCCTGCTGATGCCGCTCGCCGAAGGGACCACGCTCCAGTTCACCGTGCCGATCTTCGCGACGATCCTCGGCTCGCTGCTGCTCGGCGAACCGACCGGCTGGCACCGCTGGGCGGCAGTGGTCATCGGCTTCATGGGCGTCCTGATCGTCGCGCACCCGAGCGGCACCCATTTCCCGCTGATCGGCACCTTGGTGGGACTGACCTCCGGGCTGCTGATGGCGATCGTCGCGATCCTGCTGCGCCAGCTCGGGCGAACCGAGCCCGCGGGGACGACGGTGTTCTGGTTCTCGGCGCTGTCGGTCCCGCCGCTGCTGCTCGTCTGGCTGTTCGATATGCACGCGCACGATTGGCAGACCTGGGCGATGCTGATCGCGATCGGCGTGACGGGTGGGATCGGCCAGCTCGCGCTCACCGCGGCGCTGCGCTTCGGCCCGGTCTCGGCGGTGGTGCCGATGGACTATTCGAGCCTCATTTGGGCAACCTTCTATGGCTCGCTGTTCTTCGGGGTCTGGCCGATCGGCTCGACCTGGATCGGCGCACCGGTCATCGTCGCGAGCGGGCTCTACATCGTCTGGCGCGAGCAGCGCATGCGGCGAACCGTCGTCAGCTTCGACGAAACACCAGTGTGAGGTTGTTCGCCGGCATCGGCTCGATCCGCGCAAGCGCGAACTCCGCCGCCGCATCGGCGACGTCCTCGACGAATCGCAGGCCGTAGTCGAGGCTGCGCCCCTTGAGCCACAGTTCGAACACTTCGTTCGAGGGCGCGGTCGGCACGCCGTGCTGGCGGTACGGCCCGTAGAGGATCAGCGGCGCGCCCGGCGCCAGCAGCCGTGCTGCCCCCGCCATCAGCCCGAGCGTCGCCGCCCAGGGGCTGATGTGGACCATGTTGACGCACAGGATCGCGTCCGTCCGCGCGATGGGCCAATCGCTCGCGGCAGCGTCGAGCGCGAGCGGCGGCAGCACGTTCGGCAATTCCGCGCACCAGTCGGCAATCGAGGCGCGCGACTCGCCGTCGGGGTCGCTCGGCTGCCAGGTCAGCGCCGGAAAACGTTCGGCGAACGCGGCGCAATGCTCGCCGGTCCCGCTAGCCACCTCGAGCACGAGGCCCTGCGCGGGCAATTCCTCCACCAGCACCGCGGCGATCGTGTCGCGGTTGCGCTCGGTCGCCGGTGCGTGACGCCTCACGCCGAGCGCGCTTCCTCGAGCATCCGCTTCGCGCGCAGATACATTTCGACTCGAGTCAGCGTGAAGAGACCGAGCCCGAGCATTCCCAGCGCCTGAGTGAGCAACGCGAGGTCGAAGTGGAGCGCCTGCCCTTCCGCCTGAGCTCCGAACTTGATCGCGACCAGCGCGACGATGAAGAGGATGCCCGCCATCGACGCCTTCTGGTTGAGCGTCTGAGTCTCGGGATCGATCGCGATGTGGATCGTACGCCCGCGCTGCCAGCCGAGCACGCTCCCGACCGCGAGCGCGCCGATGCAGATCGCCCATCCCGTCGAACTCGGCAGCCCACGCGCGAACATCAGCGCCACCAGCACCAGATAGATCGCGGGGACGATCCACAACTGGCTGATCTTGAGCGGCCGGAGTTGGCTCATCCGGCGAATGCGGAAGAACAGCACCAGGCCGATGATCGCAGCGGTGACCGCGTACTGAATCCAGGCATTCGGATGCGCGTCGTGAACCTGCATTGGCTTCCCCCAAAGGCGTTTCGGCTCGCGGATTATCAGCAACCCGGATCGTCGCGCCAGCCCAAATTCGCGGCTTGGCGGTTGCGGCAACGCCCGCTGGCGGTCATGTTCGCGCGGATGATCGGGAAAAGCAGATGACCGCGAATCACGACAATGCCGGCGTCCGCGTCGCGCCGCCGCTGGTCTTCGCCGGCGTGCTGATCGCGGGACTGCTCGCCGAGCGCACCTTCGGGCATCCCGGCCTGCCGCTCAGCGGGCATTTCGAGCGCGAGCTGGGCGTGCTGCTCCTGCTGGCGGGGTTCGCGATCATGCTGACCGCCGTCAATCTGTTCCGAGCCGTGGGGACGGAGGTCAAACCCTGGACGGCGTCGAGCGCGCTCGTCACCCAGCGCGTCTACCGCTGGACGCGCAACCCGATGTACCTCGGCATGACGCTGATCTACGCCGGGGCCGCGATTTTCCTGGATAGTCCGGTGGCGCTGCTCCTCCTCCCGCCTCTGGTCTATTTCATCCAGCAGGAAGTGATCCTGCGCGAGGAACGCTACCTCGAAGCTCGGTTCGGCGACCAGTACCGCGACTATAAGGCGAGCGTCCGCCGCTGGATTTAGTCGCACGACCCGATTGACAGCTTGCGACCTGCGACCTTAGGTTTCGCCCGGGAAAGAGGGGGATTTTCCGTGACATATTCGAAACGAATGACCGCGGGCATCGCCGCGGGGCTCGCCTTGGTTGCGCCCGTCCAGGCGGCCTGGGCGCAGGCGGCGGCGCCGGCGGAGAAGCCGGTTCAGCTCCACGTCCAGTGCGACGGCATGCCGGACAACGTCACCGCGGGCGAGACCGCGGCGCGGTTGCTCGGCGCGTTCACCTTGCTCGCGCTGTTCGCGCCGCCGCCCGAGCAGGCCGATCCTTCGAAGCGCAAGTTCGGCGCCGAAGGCGTCGCGGTGTGCACGCGGCTGATCGACGGCGACAAGAAGGAGACCAACGCGCCGCGCCGGATTGGCCTGATCATGGCGCGCGCGATCCACCAGATCGAGGCCAAGAACTATGAAGCCGCGATCGCCGACGCCGCGCTCGGCCGCAGCGAGGCGACCGCCGCGGGCCTGATGGCCGATCCGTACTTCGCGCGCAGCCGCGGGCGCGGGTTCGACCAGATCGAAGCGGCCGCGCTGTTTCGAATGGGCAAATTGGCCGAGGCGAGCGAGGCGGCGTTGCGCACCAATCCGCTGATCCAATATTCGCTCGCACCCCAACTGCTCACGGTCGATTATGGCGCGATGCTGCGCCAACCGGCGGACACCGAGTTGACCAATCTCGATTGGCGCGCCCGCCTCTACCCCAGTTACAGCTATCAGCGCGCGGCCGAGCTCGAGCTGCTCGCGCGCTTCGCCGATGCGGCGCGGGTGCGCGACGCGTTCGTCGATTTCGACCGCGTCAACACGCCCGACATCAACAGCTCGGCCGGGATGGCGCAGGCCGCGATCACCTATGCCCTGGCCGGCAACAAGGAGCGCGCCGCCGAACGAATCGCCGAAGCGCGCGCCAACGCCGCGAAGCGCAAGGCCGACGGCAAGCCCGATCCGAACGAATCCGAGGTGATCGAACTGTTCGATCTCTACGGCATCATCGACATGTCGGCGACCGACGCGAAGACCGCGCGGCGGCTGTTTTCGGCGCGCTCGCAATGGGTCAGCACGTCGCTCGGCACGGTGATCGAGGTCTCGCGGCGTCTGCGCGAAGGCGCTGCCCCCGACGAGCTGATCGGCGGCCTCGCGCACGACGGCAGCCAGCTGTGGAAGGACCACGTCGACAGCGAGACGGCGGAGATGACCGCCAAGGACAAGGACAACGCCACGCTGTTCCGGCTGATGCCCTATCCGATGACCGCCAGCGCGTGGGAATCGATGAGCAAGCAGGTGTGGAACACCGCCAAGTCGAAGATCCTCCTCAAGCCGGGCAAGCCCGACAAGGACAATAACTCGAAGCTGGAGACGCTCTTCTACTACGGGCTGAGCCCATCGGTCGCGATGGACGCCTATGTCCTCCACGCCGCGCTGCTGGCGAAATCGCGTGGCCAGGCGGGCTTCGTGTTCGCGCCGATCCTCAGCGAAAGCGTCATCGGCGGCCTGTTCCGCAGCGGCAACCGCGGCGATCCCGGCCTGCCCGACGATCTGTTCCTCGACGCCAATGACGTGATCGCGAAGCTCTCGCTGGCCATCCCCGATCCCGACACGCTCAAGGCGCGGCAGAAGAAGTAGCAGGAGGCGGATTCGGTCTTCTTTGGCCCCTCCCCTGAAGGGGAGGGGCTAGTATCGGATTCGAGTTCGGCCTACTTCCGCGCCTTGCGGGCCGCGTAGCGCGCATCTCGCGCGGCCTTGCGCTCGGCTTCGGTGGGCAGGCGGATCTGCTTGGCGAGCTTGGCCGCCTCGGCTTCGGCGCGCAGGCGCTCGGCCTCGGCGGCCTTCTCGGCCTTCTCGCGCTCGGCAGCGGCCTTCTTGGCAGCGCGCGCCTCGACCTCGGCGGCCTCGCGCGCCAATCGCGCCGCCGCGCGCTCGGCGAGCACCGCCGGATCGACCGGCGGCTTCGACTTGAGCTTCTCGAGCGCCTTCTTCTTCGCCTCGGCCGAAAGCGCCGCGCGTTCCTGGAAAGTGGGGTTCTTGTACGCCGCCATTCGAATCAATTCCTCACTCGGCCGCTTCGGCCATCGGGTCCCTATACGCCAAAACCGGCTTGCGCGCCGCCAGCGTTTCGTCGAGGCGGCGTCTGGGCGCGAAATGCGGCGCGGTTTTGACCGTCGGGTCGCCGTTCTTCGCGCGCGCCGCCACCGAACGGAACGCGCCGATGAACTGATCGAGCGCGGCCTTGCTCTCGGTCTCGGTCGGCTCGACCAGCATCGCGCCGTGGACGACGAGCGGGAAATACATCGTCATCGGATGATAACCCTCGTCGATCAGCCCCTTGGCGATGTCGATCGTCGAGAAGCCCTCGGGGAGCCCCGAGTCCGAGAAGATCGCCTCGTGCATACATGGCCCCGATGCCGCGAACGGCGCGTCGAGCACGTCTGCCATCGATCGAAGGATATAGTTCGCGTTCAGCACCGCATCCTCGGCGACCTGGCGAAGCCCGTCGGCGCCGTGGCTGAGGATGTAGGTCAGCGCGCGGGTGAACATGCCCATCTGGCCGTTAAACGCGACCATCCGGCCAAAGCTCTGGCCGTGATGCTCCTCGGCTGTCTCTTCCTCGACGAGCCGGAAGCCGTCGGCGGTCTTCTCGACGAACGGCAGCGGCGCGAACGGCGACAGGGCTTCCGAGAACACCACCGGCCCCGACCCCGGCCCGCCGCCGCCGTGCGGGGTCGAGAAGGTCTTGTGCAGGTTGATGTGCATTGCGTCGATGCCGAGGTCTCCCGGGCGGACGCGGCCCACGATCGCATTGAAGTTGGCCCCGTCGCAATAGACGAACCCGCCCGCCGCATGCACCGCATCCGAGATCGCGCGCATGTCGCGCTCGAACAGGCCGCAGGTGTTGGGGTTGGTGATCATCACCCCCGCGACGTCGGGTCCCAGCCGCGCGGTCAGCGCATCGAGATCGACGCGGCCCTCGGCGGTGGCGGGGATGTCCTCGACCGCATAGCCGGCGAAGGCGGCGGTGGCCGGGTTGGTGCCATGCGCGCTCTCGGGCACGAGCAGCACCTTGCGGTGCCCCTCGCCCTTCGCTTCCAGCGCCGCGCGGATCGCGAGCACGCCGCACAGCTCGCCGTGCGCGCCCGCCTTGGGGCTCATCGCCACCGAATGCATTCCCGTCAGCGTCACCAGCCAGTGCGCGAGCTGGTCGATCACCTCGAGCGCACCCTGGCAGGTGTCGACCGGCGCCAGCGGATGCAGGTCCGCGAACCCCGGCAGCCGCGCCATCCGCTCGTTCAATCGCGGGTTGTGCTTCATCGTGCACGAGCCGAGCGGGAACAGCCCGAGATCGATCGCGTAGTTCTGGCGGCTGAGGCGGGTGTAGTGGCGGACGGTCTCGGGCTCGGAGAGGCCAGGCAGGCCGATCGGGGCGTTGCGCACCAACGCGCCCAGCCGCGACGCGCCCGCGGGCATCTCGCTGAAATCCACCCCCGTGGTCTCGCTCGATCCGATCTCGAAGATCAGCGGCTCCTCGAGCATCAGCGCGCGGTTGCCGGTGAAGGTGTGGCCGTGGGAATGGCCCGCTTCGGGCGTCGTGGGGCGCCAGCCGGACTGGTTGATGGTCATGCCAGCGCCTCCTGGAGCGCGGACGCAAGCGTCTCGACGTCCTCCGCGGTGGTGGTTTCGGTCACCGCGACGACCAGCCCGTTGGCGAGATCCTCCGCCCCGGGATAGAGCCGCCCCAGCGACACGCCCGCGAGCACCCCGCGCTCGGCAAGCGTGCGCACCACCGGCCGCGCCTCCTTCGGGAGCTTCAGCGTAAATTCGTTGAAGAAGACCGGCGTCACCAGCGCCACCCCCGGCACCCGAGCCAGTCGCTCCGCGGCCGCGCTCGCCCCGGCATGGTTCACCGCGGCCAGCTGCCGCAGCCCCTTCTCGCCGAGCAAGGTCATGTGGATCGACCAGGCAAGCGCGCACAAGACCGAGCTGGTGCAGATGTTCGAGGTCGCCTTCTCGCGGCGGATATGCTGCTCGCGAGTCGACAGCGTCAGCACATAGCCGCGCTTGCCCTCTGCGTCCTGAGTCTCGCCGCACAGCCGCCCCGGCATTTGCCGCACGAGCTTCTCCGAGCAGGCGAACAGCCCGACATACGGCCCGCCGAACTGCAACCCGACGCCGATCGACTGGCCCTCGCCGACGACGATGTCCGCGCCCATCTCACCCGGCGACTTGATCGCGCCGAGTGCCACCGGCTCGGTCACCACCGCGACCAACAGCGCCTTCTTCGCTTGGCACGCCGCCGCCAGCTCGGAGAGATCGCCGATCCGGCCAAGGATGTCGGGATATTGCACCACCACGCACGAGGTCTCGTCGTCGATCAGGCCGATCAGCTCGGCGGTGTCGGGCTCGGGAGACAGCGTGGGCAGCCGCGTATCGAGCACGTCGCCGGTGAACTTCGCCATCGTCCGCGCGACCGAGACGTAGTGCGGATGCACCCCGCCCGAGAGGATCGCCTTGCCGCGCCGGGTGACCCGCCGCGCCATCACGATCGCTTCCCAGCACGCGGTCGATCCGTCGTACATCGACGCGTTCGCCACGTCGCAGCCGAGCAGCCGCGCCACCTGCGACTGGAACTCGAACATCATCTGCAGCGTGCCCTGCGCGATCTCGGGCTGATAGGGCGTATAGGCGGTCAGGAACTCGCCGCGCTGGATCAGATGATCGACCGAGGCGGGCACATGGTGCCGATACGCCCCGCAGCCGATGAAGAACGGCGCATCGCCCGCGGCGAGGTTCTTCTTCGCCAGCGCGGTCATGTGCCGTTCGACCGCCAGCTCCGAGGCGTGGAGCGGCAGGCCGTGCACCGGCCCGTCGAGCACGGCGGCGGCGGGCACATCGACGAACAGATCGTCGATCGAGGCGGCGCCGATTGTGGCGAGCATCGCCTGGCGGTCGGTGGGGGTCAGGGGCAGATAGCGCATGCGGGCCTTCTCAACTGGTTTTGGCGGGCGCGCCTTCGGACATCGTCCAGGCGCGGATGTCGGTGGGATTTATCCCAGAGGAGCGTCCGCACCGCCCTCACCGGTGCAACTGTCGCTGGCCACACGACCGGTGACGACAACATAGCTGTACTGCAGCGGCTTAGCCTTGAGGTCGAATGCTTCGCTGCCGCCCAAGCTGATCGGCATACTCTTGTGGATACGTTCCAGGATATTGTTGAGCGCGGTCTGGTCCGCTCCGGCCCGATGAAGCTCGTTCCACGCATTGGCATATCCCCGCCAGCGCCCCTTGCTGGCCGCCAGAAAGCAGGTCGATGCGGCGCACTGACCGAGAAAACCAGCTGCCTGGACCGCCTTGCCCTTGTAGGCATCGCAGTGCTCCAGCATTTGCTCGACCTTGACCATCGGTGCCGCGGAGCTGCATCCGGCAAGCAGCACTGCGGTCAAGGCCGGGATGGCACTCACAGCTTGCTCACATAGTCCTGGTATTTGGCCTCATCCATCAGGCTCTCGAGCTCGTCCGGATCGCTCAGCGTCAGCTTGAAGAACCAGCCGTCCTCCTCGGGATCCTCGTTGACCAGCGCGGGGTTGTCGGCGAGCGCGGCATTGCCTTCGATCACCGTGCCCGAGACCGGCGCGTAAACGTCCGACGCTGCCTTGACCGATTCGACCACCGCGGCATCGTCGCCCTTGGCGAACTCCTTGCCCTCGTCGGGCACCTCGACGAACACGATGTCGCCCAATTGGCTCTGGGCATAGTCGGTGATGCCCACGGTCGCGGTCTCGCCGTCGACGTCGATCCATTCATGGTCTTCGGTAAAGTAACGGCTCATGGTCAGCCCTTTCTGACGTAGCGGTGGGGAACGAAGGGCATCGCGACGACCTCCGCGTGATGAATCTTGCCGCGCTGCACGAGCGTGATCCGGGTGCCCGGCACGGCCAAAGCGGTGGGGACATAGGCCATCGCGATCGGCTTCTGCACCGTCGGCGCGAACCCGCCCGAGGTGACTCGGCCGACCTCGCTTCCGTCGCCGTCGAGCACCGCGGCGCCCTCGCGCACCGGCTGACGGCCCTCGACGATCAGCCCCACGCGCTTCTGGATCGCGCCCTGCTCGCGCTCGATCATGATCCGCTCGTGCCCCGGGAAGCCGCCTTCCTCGCGCCGCCGCTTCTTGATCGCAAAGCCCAGGGCGGCGGCGACCGGCGTCGTCTCGGTATCGAGATCGTGGCCGTAGAGCGGCAGATCCGCCTCCAGCCGCAGCGAATCGCGGGCGCCAAGCCCGATCGGCTTGACCTCCGGCTGCGCCGTCAGCGCGTCCGCAAGTGCCGACACCCCCCTTGCCGGCAACGAGATTTCGAAGCCGTCCTCGCCGGTGTAGCCCGAGCGGCTGATCCACAGCGGGATATGTTCGCCCGCGTCCGAAATCCAGTCGAAGCCTGCCCCGGTCATGAAAACCAGATCGGAGACGCCCGGCACTAACCGTTCCAGTGCCTCGGCCGCCTTCGGCCCCTGCAGCGCCAGCAACGCATGCTCGTCGAGATGATTGATGGTGATCTCGTCGGCCAGGCCTTCGCGCAGATGCGCGATGTCATCGTACTTCACGGCGCCGTTCACGACCATGTAAAGCCCTTGCGCCCAGCGCGTGACCATCAGGTCGTCGAGGATGCCGCCATTCTCCGCCAGCAGCAGCGAGTAACATTGCGCATTCTCTTTAAGGCCTCTGATATCCGCCGGAATCAGCGCTTCGAGCGCCGCGTCCAGATCGGGGCCATCGAGCACCAGCTGGCCCATGTGGCTGACGTCGAACAAGCCGGCATGCTCGCGCACCCACAGATGCTCGGCCATGATGCCTTCGTACTGGACCGGCATCTCATAGCCCGCGAACGGCACCATCCGGCCGCCGCGGTCGCGGTGCCACTGGTCGAGCGGGAGCGTCTGGAGTTCGGCGAGTCCTCACCACCGTCGGGGTCGCCGCTGAGGGGCTGGCTCTGGACATCCTGGCTCATCGCGGCGCTCCGGAAACAAGAGGATTCGACGGCCGTCAACGCGCGGGTGCGCGCTTCAGTCCATCGCCCCCTCTGTCACGGGAACCTGAGAGCTTTCGCCCGGCGCGCCGGGGCTTACCCCTTCGGTGGCTCCCTCGCGGGAGCGCTTTCCAGAGTGTCGTGCCCGCGCGGTCCCTGGTGCCTGAGAGATTCCGGGGCGGTTGCTCCTTCGGCGGTGGAGATTCCCTGTGCTCCAATCGAACCGCCGGCAAGCCGGCTACGATTGGAGGGAAAGCCCCACACTCTCCCGCGCGCGCCCATGGAAGTTGCCCGCCATCGACCCGCCGAGCCTTGGCGGCGGAGGTTTGCGGAGTCAATCGCAGACTCTCCCCTCCCGCTTGCGGGAGGGGAATAACGGCCTAGCGCGTGACGTTGTACTTGAGCTGGTCCTGAGTCAGCTGGAAGCCGACCATCGCCTCGAACGTCGCCGAAAGCACCGCCGAGCGGACCCCGGGATCGGACAGCGGATCGACCGCGGCGTCCTCATTCCCGGCCTTGCGCTTCTTGTTCAGCCGGTCGCGCACTTCCTTCGACAACGTCGCGGCGGCGCGCGCCACCTGAGTGTTCGCGGTGGCGGTGGCGGTCGTACGCAGCTGGCCGGGCTCGAAGTGGACGGTGACATGGCCCACGCTCTTCGAGACCACCGCCGATCCGCCGCGCACCAGCGTGACGAAATAGGGCAAGGTCACGTCGCGCGCGCCTTCGGCCTTCATCCGGCTGGCCTGGACGTCGAAGGTGATGCTGGTCGCCACCTGCTCGCCCGAATCGTCGCAGGTCGACTGGACGTTGGTGAGCACCGCGGTCACGTCGATCGCCTTGGCGTCAAGGCTCGCGGGCGGATCGAACAGCGTCACGTCGCCGGTGCCGGCCGGAACCTCGACATGCGGACAGGGCGAGCGGATCGAGGTGATGCCGTAGCCCTCGATCTCGCCGGTGCGGGAGCAACCCGCCGCTGCGAGGAGGATCAAGACGGGCACGGCGAACCTGGCGCGGGGAAGCTTGGCAAGCGGCAAGGGGGTACACCTTTCGACAAAGCAACGGCCCGCGAAAGACGGGGCGGCCGCGGAAAACGGCGCCACCATAGGAACCGCCTTTGCCCCGCGCAAGCAATCGCGTAGAGGCTCGCGGGACATGAGCGCACACTCCAAGCCGCCCCTCGATCTGCTGATCGCCGCGCCGCGCGGCTTCTGCGCGGGCGTCGATCGCGCGATCCGGATCGTCGAGCTGGCGATCGAGAAATATGGCGCGCCCGTCTACGTCCGGCACGAGATCGTCCACAACAAGTTCGTGGTCGACAGCCTCAAGGCCAAGGGCGCGGTGTTCGTCGAGGAGCTCGACCAGGTGCCCGATGCCGCGCCGGTGGTCTTCTCCGCGCACGGCGTCCCCAAGGCGGTGCCGCAACAAGGCGGCCGAGCGCGGCCTTTCGTATCTCGACGCCACCTGCCCGCTCGTCTCCAAGGTCCACCGTCAGGCCGAGCGGCTGGTCGCGGCGGGGCGGCACATCCTGTTCATCGGCCATGCCGGCCATCCCGAGGTGATCGGCACCTTCGGCCAGGTGCCCGAAGGCTCGATGACCCTGGTCGAGACGGTGGCGGACGCGAGCGCGGTCACGCCGCCCGATGCGGAGAACCTCGCCTTCCTCACCCAGACCACGCTCTCGGTCGACGATACCGCGGCGGTGCTTGCGGTGCTCAAGGACCGTTTCCCCGCGATCCTCGCCCCCGGCGCCGACGACATTTGTTACGCCACCTCGAACCGCCAGGCCGCGGTCAAGGCGATCGCGCGGCAATGCGACCTCGTCCTGGTGATCGGCGCGCCCAACAGTTCGAACTCGCTCCGCCTCGTCGAGGTCGCGGAGCGCAACGGCACCCCCGCACAGCTCGTCCAACGCGCCGCCGACGTCGATTTCGCCTGGCTGGCGGGCGTGCGCACCCTCGGCGTCACCGCCGGCGCCTCGGCCCCCGAGCTGCTCGTCCGCGAGCTGGTCGATCACATCGGCGCGCGCTTCGAGGTAACCGAACGCGAAGTCGAGACGGTCGAGGAGAATATCGCGTTCAAGCTGCCGCGCGGGCTCGAAGCCGCCTGATGGCGGTCTACACGCAAGTCTCGGCGGAAGCGCTTGCCGACTTCCTGACGCGCTTCGATCATGGCGAGCCGACCTCGTTCAAGGGCATCGCCGAGGGCGTCGAGAACAGCAACTACATGGTCGACACCACCCAGGGGCGCTTCTTCCTGACGCTCTACGAGAAGCGAGTCGCGGCGGACGACTTGCCCTATTTTCTCGCGCTGCTCGACCATCTCGCCGATCGCGGCCTGCCCGTCCCGCGCGCGCTGCCCGATCGCGAGGGCCGCGCGATCCACGAGCTCGAAGGCCGCCCCGCCTGCCTGATCGAGTTCCTCCCCGGCGTGTCGCTCTCGCACCCGACCCGCGCCCAGGCGCTGGCGACCGGCGCAGCGATGGGGCGGATGCACGCCGCGCTTGCCGATTTCGCGGCGGACGCGAGCTCAATTCGATGGGGACGGCGAGCTGGCGCCCGCTGTTCGAGCGCTGCGGGCGCGACCTCGACACGATCGCGCCGGGCCTGCACGATCAGGTCGGCGCGGCGCTCGATGCGACGCTCGCGGACTGGCCCGCCGGTCTCTCCGCCGCCGCGATCCATGCCGATCTCTTCCCCGACAACGTGCTGATGCGCGGCGATCAGGTGACCGGCCTGATCGACTTCTATTTCGCCTGCACCGATATCCGAGCCTTCGACCTGGCGATCATGCACGCCGCCTGGGCGTTCGATGCGAATGGCGAGCGATTATGATGCCCCGGTCGGACAAGCGCTGGTCGAGGGTTATTCGCGGCAGCTTCGGCCTCGAACCGGCGGAGCGCGCGGCGCTGCCCGTGCTCGCCCGTGGCGCGTGCATTCGCTTCCTGCTGTCGCGTGCGTGGGACTGGCTCAACACGCCTGCCGGGCGCGCTGGTGACGCGCAAGGACCCGCTCGCCTATCTGGCGGCGCTACCAATTCTATGACGCGAACCCCGGCCTGTTCGCATGACCGAGTTCTCCCATGTCGAGATCGCCACCGACGGCGCGTGCAAGGGCAATCCCGGGCCGTGGCGGCTGGGGCGTGGTGATCCGCTCGGGCGCCACCGAGAAGGAGCTTTCCGGCGGCGAGGCGCATTACGACCAACAACCGAATGGAGCTGATGGCGGCGATCCAGGGGCTCAGGGCGCTCAAGCGCCCGTGCCGAGTGACGCTCTCGACCGACAGCCGCTACGTGATGGACGGCCTCACCAAGTGGATTCACGGCTGGCAGCGCAACGGCTGGAAGACCGCCGACAGGAAGCCGGTCAAGAATGCGACCTGTGGCATCGAATTGCTCGAGGCGGCGAAACCCCACCGCATCGACTGGGTCTGGGTCAAGGGGCACGCCGGCCACCCCGACAACGAACGCGCCGACAAGCTCGCCAGCGACGCCGCGCTGACGCGCTAGGGGCGACACGGGAACCTCTCCGCCAAACCGGCATCCAATGGGGCAGAACCACGCGCATCGCCGCAGCGTGGCGCCGCTTCGGGAGATCCCAATATGTTGACGACCTACGCCTTGATCGCATTCGGCATCGGCGCGCTCGGCGGGCTAGTGCTCGCCAGCTCGGTCCTGCGCGACCGTTTCGCGCCCTGGGCCTTGTCGCTGCTCCACGCGGCGCTCGGCGCCACGGGACTCATCCTGCTGCTGATCGCGCTGGTGCACGGCGCAGGCAACCCGATCCGCATCGCGTTCGGCCTGCTGCTGGTGGCGGCGCTCGGCGGCTTCTTCCTTGCCTCGTTCCACTTGCGCAAGCTGATCCCGCCCAAGGGCGTCGTCGCGCTCCACGCCCTGCTGGCGGTCAGCGGCTTCGGCGTATTGGCGGCCGCCGCGCTCGACGCGATCTGAGCGTGCGAATCCTCGGAAACCCGCTGCACCCGATGCTGGTGCACTTTCCAATCGCCTTCTGGACGGCGGCGAACGCGTGCGACGCGCTCGCGCTGTCCGGGGTGAGCGGGGCTTGGGCGCTGGCGTGGCTGCTGCTGATCCTCGGCACCGCCACCGGCTTCGCCACCGCGACCGCGGGGTTCCTCGATTTCCTCAGGGTGGAGAACGAAGCTGCACCCGCCGCGACTCGGCATATGCTGCTGATGGGATCGGCCTGGTGCGCCTATCTCGCGGCATTGCTCACTCGCACGCACGGCAAGGCGCCGCTCGCAGAGCCGGCGATGCTGCCGGTCACGCTCGGCGCACTCGGCTTCGTGCTGCTCGCAGTCGGCGGGCACATGGGCGCGTCTTTGGTCTATCGCCACGGCGTTGGCCGCCAGCCGGCGAAAGGCTAGGATCGCGCGATGGTCCAGCTCGCCGAACGCGCGATCGAGACGCTGCTCGACGTCGAACTCGCCGCGCGCGCCACGGCACGCGATCCGCGCGCGATCCGGCTGATCACCGCGCGCAACAACCAGCGGCTCTACCGCGCTGCCTGGAGCATCCTGCGCGACCGCCAGGATGCCGAGGAAGCGGTGCAGGAGGCCTATCTCAAGGCGTTCACCGGCGCCGCCCCGTTCACCGGACAATCGAGCCTCTCGACCTGGCTCACCCGGATTGCGATCAACGAGGCGCTCGCCCGCCGCCGCGCCGCGGGGCGCCGCAAGCGCGCGCTCGACAAGGCCGACGTCGCGATCCTCGCTGAATTTCGCGACCAGATGGCCGGCGGCCGGGGCGCCTTCGCCGCGCCCGATCAGGAGGTACTCGTGCGTGAACTTGCCAGATCGATCGAAGCCGCGGTCGCGGCGCTGCCCGAGGAGTTCCGCCTCATCTTCGTGCTCCGCGCGATCGAGCAGTTGAGCGTCGAGGAAACCGCCGCGGCGACCGGCATCCAGCCCGCGACAATCAAGACCCGCTTCCTGCGCGCACGGCGGCGGCTGCAGCAAGCGCTCGGGCCCGACATCCGCGCCGCGCTCGACGAGAGCTTCGCCTTCGCGGGCGTGGACTGCGCGCGGCTGACCGACCGCACCGTCGTCGCGCTCTGCGGCCCTACGCCCGCCAGCTGAAGGCCGACGCCACCGCCCCTTCCCATGTAGGATTTGGCCTGCGATGCTCGGCAAGCAGGCGCGCGTCGGCGCGTGACACTTACCCCGAAAGGGAAAGCGATCGTGGCCGGCGCAACTCCAATGCAAGCGTCAATTTAGTCAACCTCGCCTCCCGGGAGGGGTAACGTCGGCGTAAAGCGAGGAGGGAAAGGACACCATGTTCGGGAAGATCGCCGCCGTGCTGATCGCGTTGCTGCTCGCGGCGCCCGCCCGCGCAGCACCGCCTCCCGCCTCCGTCACCACGCTCGCGGCGATGGAGCGCATGGCCGACTGGCAGCTCGCACGCATGACCGACCTCCAGCTCCCCGGCGCGCAGAACCCGCGCGACTGGCAGCAGGCCGCGTTCTGGATCGGCATGACCGCGCTCGCCGATCGCAGCGCGAACCCCAGATATCGCGACGCCATCCTGGGAAAGGGGCGCGAGGTCGGTTGGCGATTGGGCGACCGGCCTTACCATGCCGACGACCAGGCGATCGGCGCGGTGTGGCTGTGGGCCTGGCGCCACGGCGCGGGCCCCGAGTCGCTTGCGCCGGTGCGCGCCAAGCTCGACTCGCTTGTCGAGGACCCGCACAATGGCTCGCTCGATTTCCCCGAGAGCGGATCGGGCAAGCCCGACTGCACCGATCGCTGGTGCTGGTGCGACGCCTTGTTCATGGCGCCGCCGACCTTGTGGAGCCTGACCGACGCGACCGGCGATCCGCGCTACGCCGATTACGTCGACTCCGAATATTCGCTGAGCGCGCTCACCCTGTTCGATCGCGAGGAGAACCTCTTCTATCGCGACAGCCGTTTCATCGATCGCCGCGGCGAACACGGCGAGAAGCTGTTCTGGAGCCGGGGCAACGGCTGGGTGATGTCGGGACTCGCGCGGCTGATTCCGCTGGTGCCGCCGGACTATAAGCGCCGAACCTTCTATCTCTATCTCTTCACCCATATGGCGGCGCGCATCGTCACGCTCCAGCGCGCCAACGGCGATTGGCCGCCGTCGCTGCTCGGCGATCCCGCCACGGCGCCCGACGAGACCAGCGGCACCGGCTTCTTCGTCCACGCGCTGGCCTGGGGAATCGAGGCGCGCATCCTGCCGCGCGCGCAATACCTCCCCGCCGTCACCCGCGGCTGGGCGGCGCTCCAGCGCGCGATCCAGCCCGACGGGCGGCTCGGCTGGGTCCAGCAAGTCAGCGACCGGCCCGACAAGGTCGCCGCGAGCGACACGCAATTCTACGGCGTGGGTGCCTATCTGCTGGCCGGCGCGGCGGTCTACGATCTGGCGAAGGAGAGAAGGCGATGAAGCGATTGCTCTGGCTCGGAGTGCCGCTGCTGCTCGCCGCGGCGCCGCAGCAGGATTCGCCCAAGCCCTATGCGCTGGCGACGCTGACGGTGCGGCAAGGCGGCACCCGCGGCGCGGACGGGGTGCTGAGCGGCGGCACCTTCATGCCGGTCGACCATTTCGACGTGCCCGCCGATCACATCTCGAAGGACACGCTGATCGCGTTCGAGGGACCGGGCTGGGAGAGCGACAAGATCGCCTACCGGCTCTACCTCGACGAGCGCAACGTCCCCGACATATACGGCAAGAAGCTGCCCGGTCCGGTGCTCGGCCGGATCGGCCAGGGCAAGGACGATTATCACGACATGGCCGATTGGGGGATGGACATCCTCCAGGTCGGGCCGTCGCTCGGCGCAGGCGGCGTCGGCGTGCTGCGCGACGGCAAGGTCACTCAGCTCGGACCATCGGCGAAAATCGCCGCCAGCATCGCGAACTTGCCTGGCGTTGCGTCGGTACGCGTCGAAGACCACGGCTTCGCCGGCGCGGGCGGCCCGGCCGACCTCGTCGCCACCTATTCGATCGCGGCCGGATCGCGGCTCACCCATGTCGAGGCGAGAGTGGCTGGCGCGGTGCCCTCGATGGTGGCGGGAATCGTCCACCATCCGGGCACCGAGGTCGTATCCGAAGAGCGCGTCAATTGGCGCTATGCCGGGAGCTGGGGCAAGCAGAGCCTCGCGGGTGACTCACTCGGGATGGCGCTGTTCTATCGGATCGACCAGGCGGACATGGCGACGGTCGATTCCAACAATATCGCAGCTACCTTCTGTCACCCCGCCTATTTCGACTACTGGTTCGGGGCGACCTGGGCAGGAGAGCCGGGCGCGCCGAAAACCCTGCCGCAGTTCCGGGCTTGGCTCGACGCGACCGTGCGCGAACTCGATCGGATCGACAAACGGCCGATCATGGGGCCCTGCTCAACGAAGATTCGCATCACGCTGGAGGCCCCTCAGAAGCGCGCCGGCGAGTAGCGCCCCGCGTCGATCCCCGCCGCCGCCGCATCGGGCGCGCGGCCGAGCAGCACCGCCGCCGCCACCTTGGCCGCGGCAGGCGCGGTCTGGATGCCGAAGCCGCCCTGCCCCGCGCACCAGAACAGGCCCTCGACCCGGGGATCGAAGCCGTAGACCGGCAGCCGGTCGGGCGCGAAGCTCCTGAGCCCCGCCCATTTGTGCTCGAGCCGCTCGATCCGCCAGTCGACGGCATGCTCGAACCGGTCGATCGCGATCGCGACGTCGAGATCCTCGGGCTGCGCGTCGCAAGGATCGGTCGGAATTTCGTCGTGCGGGCTCAGCCAAAGCCGTCCGCCCGCCTCGGGCTTGAAGTAGAAGCTGCCGCCGATGTGGCCGACGTGCGGAAGATGCTCGGGCGGTGCGGGATCGGTGGCGAGTTGCACCATCGTCCGCCGATAGGGCTGGATGCCGATCGGCCGCGCCCCCGCCATCCGCGCGACCGGATCGGCCCAGGCGCCGGCGGCATTCACCAGCACGTCCGCTTCGAAATTGCCGTCGCGCGTCTCCAGCCGCCACGCGCCGCCCTCGCGCCGCGCCAACTCCAGCCCCGCGGAGAGCCGCAGCTCGGCCCCGGCCTGACGCGCCGTCTTGAGCATCGCGCCGTGCAGCCCGCCGACGTCGATATAGGCGCAGCTAGGCTCGTAGACGCAGAGCGTCCATTCCTCGCGCAGTCCCGGAATCCGCGGGCGCGGATCGACCGGTTCGAGCACCACGCCGCTGCCCTCGAACTCGGCGAGATAGGCATCGACCTCGGCCTGCTCGCTCCGCCGGGCGATGTGGAGCGAGCCGAGCGGCGCGAGGAAGTCCCCCAGCAACGGTCCCGAGGCGGTGGTGAGTGGCTGGATGAAGGGCCCCCCATAGGTCTCGGACCAGAAGGCCGCCGATCGTCCGGTCGAATGGTAGCCCGGCTGGTCCTCGCCTTCGAGGATCAGGACGCTGGCGTGCGGCGCCAGCTCGGCGGCGAGGCTCGCCCCCGCGATCCCCGCCCCCACAATCGCGACGTCGTACCGTTTCAACGCGGCTTGGCCCTCGCCTGCAGGAACAGGTCGATCTCGCCGATCGCTCGGTTGCGCACCGGATCGGCCTCGCGGAGGATCTCGTGCGCGCTTTCCTTGCCGAAGCGCACCACCCTCCCCTCGCGCAATTTCGAGCCGATCGCCAGCGCCGCGCGCGGATCGACCAGCCCGTCGGCCTCGGCGACGAGCATCAGCAGCGGCACGTCCATCGCCTTGAGCCGCGGGTTGGTGCGCAGCAGCCGAGTCGACTTGAACGCCTCGATCACCCAACGCCAGCTCGGCGGGCCGGTGACGTTGCCGGGGTTCGCGGTCTGCCACCAGATCTCGTCGGCGTAGCGGTCCTTGTCGTGGGTGAGCAGCGAGGAGCGAGTCTCGGTGGTGTAAGGCTTCTCGTTCCCCTTCCACGCCGGGCGCGACGAATCGCCGAACTCCGCCCAGGATCCGCGCCGCGCGCTCGCCGAACGGACCGAACGGGCTCTTGAACCCCAGCATCGGCGCGACGAGCACCGCGGCGTCGGGCCGGATCGCGCCCTCGACCAGCGCGCGCAGCACGATATGGCCGCCCATCGAATGGCCCATCACCACGTGCGGCCCGGGCGTCGCCGCGGCCCAATCGGCGTAGAAAGCGCGCAAGTCGCCGGTGAACTGATCGAAGTCCTCGATATGGCCGCAGTTGGCCGCCTGGGTCAGCCGCCCCGATCCGCCCTGCCCGCGCCAGTCGAACGAGGTGATCGTCCAGCCCTGCGCGTGCCAGTGATCGAACGTCTCGAGATACTTCTCGAACACGTCGCCCCGCCCGCCCTGGAACAGAATGCTTCCGCGCGGGGTGGAGCTCTCGGCGGGCCAGGCGAAGGCGCGCATCGGCCAGCCGTCGGGAGCGAACCACTGGTTCACGCGGGCACCGGCGGGAATCGCCCGCCGATCGAAGGTGTGTGCAGTCATTCGCCTTGGTTACGTTTTGATAAGCCGTTCCGTCTAGGCATTTGCATTGATGGGGGAGCTGTGTGCCACCTTTCTGTTGATAGCGCTTGCGCTGCTCCTGGTTTCGGCCGGGATCGAGGACGCGCGCACGCGCGAAATCGCCAACTGGAAGAATGCCTTGGTTGCCGGTCTGGCGCCCTTGTGGTGGATCGCGAACGGACTGCCGGTGTGGCCGGACATGGCGATCCAGCTTGGCATCGGGCTGCTGATCCTCGCTTTTTTCGCCGGCGCCTTCGCGCTGGGGCAGATGGGCGGCGGCGACGTCAAGCTGATCGCCGCGCTGTCGCTGTGGCTACCCGTGCAGCCGCTGATCTGGATGCTGGTGTTGATGGCGCTGCTCGGCGGCGCGCTCACCGTGGTGATGCTGATCGACAAATGGGCGCGGCGCCAGACGGCGACCCCCGAGATTCCTTATGGCGTGGCCATCGCGATCGCCGGTCTGCTGGTGATGCGCGAACCACTTATTAACCACTTCATGTGAATGCTTAACGTCGGGTCAACCGGCCGGTTCTTGAGAAGGCTTGGATAGAGTCATGGATGCACGGAAGCTCATTCTTCTCGTCGGCGCGCTGGTCGTCGCGGCGATCACCGCATTCATGGCCCGCAGCCTGATGGTCGGCGCGCCCGCGCCCACCGCCGGAGCGGCTCCCGCCGCGGTCCAGGCCGCGCAGAACACCACCGACATCCTCGTCGCCACGCGCGCGCTGCCGCCGGGCACGATCCTCGGGCCCGATTCGATCAAGTTCATTCCCTGGCCCAAGGATCTGATCGAGGGCGCCTATTTCCAGCGCGGCCAGACCGACGAGCATTCGATGCTCGGCACGGTGGTGCGCTTCGCGATTCCCGCCGGCCAGCCGATCAGCCAGGGCGCGCTCGTCAAGCCCGGCGACCGCGGCTTCCTCGCCGCAGCGCTCGGGCCGGGCATGCGCGCCGTGACCGTGCCGGTCGATTCGAAGAGCGCGGTCGCGGGCTTCGTGTTCCCGGGCGACCATGTCGACCTGATCCTCACCGAGAGCGTCGAAGGCGGCGGCGACGGCCCGCCGCTCAAGGCTTCCGAGACGGTGCTGCGCAACCTGCGCGTGCTCGCCACCGATCAGCGCGCCGACAAGCAGAGCGACGACAAGGGCAACACCATCGTTAGCACCTATTCGACCGTAACCGTCGAGGCGACGCCCAAGATCGCTGAGAAGATCGCGGTATCGCAGACGCTCGGCAGCCTCTCGCTGTCGCTGCGCTCGATCTCCGACAACCAGGGCGAGTTCGAGCAGGCGATCGCTGATGGCAAGGTCAACGTCCCCGCCAATGGCGACGCCAAGGGCGAGAAGGCGATGCTCGCTCAGGTCGCGGCGACCCCGGACGACGAGGGCAGCACCCTGGTCACCGGCGCCGACGTGTCGCGCTTCCAGCGCCGCACGGTGCCGGGCAAGCCCGTCGACAAGAACGCACAGCCTGGCGGCGCGCCGGGCCCTCAGAATTATCCGGGCGCACCCGCCGCGGTTCCAGTCGGGCCGATGGTGACGATCATGCGCGGCAACAGCGTGACCGTGGTTCCGGTCGGGGGGAAGAATTAAAATGGCCAAGGTTGGCAACTCGATCGCGAGCACGTTTGCGATCCTGGCGATGCTGGGGGCGCCGTGCGTCCCCGCTGCGCCCGCGCTGGCGCAGTCCGTCGCGCCCGCGCCCACCACGACCGTCCAGATCGCGACCGGCCGCGGCCGGCTGGTGACGCTCGACACGCCGATCTCGGGCGTGTTCATCGCCAACGATCAGATCGCCGACGTCTCGGTCCGCTCGCCGACCCAGATCTATATCTTCGGCAAGGCCGCTGGCGAGACCACCGTCTACGCCAACAACAAGGCCGGCCACACCGTTTTCGCGGCCACCGTTCGCATCGGCAACAATATCGATTCGATCGATGCGATGCTCCATCTCGCGATGCCCGACGCCAAGATCGTCGCTACCCCGATGAACGGATTGGTGCTGCTCACCGGAACGGTGGGGAGCCCGTCCGACGTCGCCGAGGCCGAGCGTCTCGTCCAGGCCTTCGTCGGCAAGGACGTCCAGATCATCACTCGGCTCCAGACCGCGACGCCGCTGCAGGTCAATCTGCAGGTGCGCTTCGCCGAGGTCAGTCGCAACTTCGTCAAGAACATCGGCGCGAACCTGCTGACCCGCGACACCACCAGCGGCTTCCAGTTCGGCGTCTCCTCGGGCCAGCGCGTGCCCGGCACGATCGGTGCGGTCGACACCTCCACACTTCCGATGCTCGACGCTTCGTCGAAATTCGGCTTCCCCGCCGGGACGATCAGCCTGCCGTTCGATCCCAAGCTCGGCGACTTCGTGCTGCCGGGCACCGGCACCGCGTTCAACTGGACCAAGGGCACCCAGAACGGAACGCTCGCGCTGATGGGCAAATTGTTCGGTGTCGACGCGCTCGCTGCGCTCGATCTCGGCGAGCGCATCGGCCAGGTGACCACGCTGTCGCAGCCCAACCTCACCGCGCTCTCCGGCGAAACCGCCTCGATGCTCGCGGGCGGCGAAATCCCGATCCCGATCAGCCAGGGGCTCGGCGCGGTCTCGGTCGAGTATAAGCAATATGGCGTCAGCCTCGCCTTCACGCCGACCGTGCTCTCCGACGGCCGCATCTCGATGCGAGTCCGCCCCGAGGTCTCGTCGCTTTCGGCGGCCGGCGCGGTCCAGCTCAACGGGACAACGATCCCCGCGCTCACCACGCGCCGGGCGGAAACTTCGGTCGAGCTCGGCTCGGGCGAGAGCTTCGTGATCGCGGGCTTGCTCTCGAACAGCCACGACAATTCGATCGACAAGACCCCGGGCCTCGGCGACGTGCCGATCCTCGGCGCGATGTTCCGCTCGAACGCCTTCCAGCGCAACGAGACCGAACTGGTCATCGTCGTCACGCCCTATCTGGTGAAGCCGGTCAACGCGAACCAGATCGCGCTGCCGACCGACGGCTACCACGCGCCCAACGACTTCGACCGAGTCTTCTCGGCCAGCTGAGCGGCGGCAAGTCGGGCGAAGACCGGCCCAAGCCGAGGATGGAAGCCCCCGCCGGCGCTCAGCCGACGATCGGCGCGATCACGCAGCCGCCCGCCGGACCGCAGGTCTCGCAACAGCAGGCCGCCCAGGCGCCCTCGCCCCAGCCGCAACAGGCGCCGCAGCAGCAGGCCGTGCAGGCCCCGCCGCCCGCGCCGGCCAAGAAGAAGACCATCGCCACCGCCGCCCCAGGTTTCGGCCTGTGATCCCCGAGGAGACCAAGATGTTCCAGCGTATCGCCTTGCCCCTGCTGCTTGCGCCCGCGCTGCTGCTCGGCGGCTGCGGGACCTATAACGGCGGCGTCGACTCGGTGTACCAGCCGGTGGTCTCGCGCACCGATTACGCGCTCGATCTCCAGACCTCGGGCTACGGCCTGGCACCCGGCGAATCGCAGCGGCTGTCGGGCTGGCTGCAGGCGATGCGGCTGGGCTACGGCGATCAGGTCGCGATCGACGACGGCGGCGACGGCAGCACCGGACGCGAGCAGGTCGCGGCCGAGGCCGGCCATTACGGCATCCTCCTCGCCGATCGCGCGCCGGTCACCCAGGGTCAGCTCGCGCCGGGAACGGTGCGGATCGTGGTGACTCGCACCACCGCCTCGGTTCCCAACTGCCCCGACTATTCGCGCCAGTACCAGCCGGACTATTCGGCGAGCACCAGCTCGAACTTCGGCTGCGCCAGCAACCGGAACCTCGCCGCGATGGTCGCCAACCCGGCGGATCTCGTCCGCGGCCAGCCCGGCGCGCCGACCTCCGATCCGAGCGCCGCGGGCAAGGCGATCAAGGCGCTGCGCGACGCGACGCCGACCGGCGCTGGCGGCACCGCCATCAAGTCCGAGAGCACGGGAGGCGGGGTCAAGTGAACGCGCCCTTCAATCCCGGACGCACCGGCCATCGCGAGCCGTTCGTCCGCCTTCGTCTGCGACGAGGCGACGGCCGAGGCGCTGCGCCCGATCGCGGTCGAGCTCGGCTGGTCGCCCGAAAAGGTCAACAAGGGCGGGCTTCGCAACGCCGTCCAGACGCTGTCGGTCTCGGCCAGCCCGAACGTGCTGTTCGTCGACCTCTCCGAATTGGGCGATCCGCTCAACGACATCAACGCGCTCGCCGAGGTCTGCGAGCCTGGCACGGTCGTGATCGCCTCGGGCCAGGTCAACGACGTCCGCCTCTATCGCGATCTCGTCGCGAGCGGGATCCAGGACTATCTGCTCAAGCCCCTCAATCCGGACTTGCTGCGCGAGGCCTTCGCCCACGCGCAGGCCGCGCTCAACGCGCCCAAGCTGGCCGACCCCGGCACCGATCGTCCGCATTGCGCGGTCGCGGTGATCGGCGCACGCGGCGGCGTCGGCGCATCGACCATGGCGACCTCGCTTGCCTGGCTGATCAGCGAGAAGAGCCAGCGTACCACCGCCTTGCTCGATCTCGACGTCCATTTCGGCACCGGCGCGCTCGCGCTCGACCTCGAGCCGGGCCGCGGCCTGACCGACGCGATCGAGAATCCCAGCCGCATCGACGGACTGTTCATCGAACGCGCGATGGTCAAGGCCTCCGATCGGCTCGCGGTGCTTTCCGCCGAGGCGCCGATCAACTCGCCCGTGCTCAACGACGGCGCCGCCTTCTACCAGCTGCAGGAGGAGATCCGCGCGGCGTTCGAATGCACCATCGTCGATCTTCCGCGGCAGATGCTGGTGCTGCACCCGCACCTGATCACCGACGTCCAGATCGCCGTGCTGGTAACCGAGCTCACGCTCGCCGCCGCGCGCGACGCGATCCGCATCCTCTCCTGGTTCAAGTCGAACGCGCCGCAGACTCAGGTCATCGTCCTCGCCAACCGGGTCCAGCCCACCGCGATGCTCGAGATCAGCCGCAAG
Organism: uncultured Alphaproteobacteria bacterium; assembly: GCA_963799985.1. Lineage (GTDB taxonomy): Bacteria > Pseudomonadota > Alphaproteobacteria > Sphingomonadales > Sphingomonadaceae > Sphingomonas. The sequence goes on from CAWCZC010000003.1 coordinate 134,898, forward strand.
GATTTCGAAGGCTCGATCGAGCGCAAGATCGATTTCCTCGTGCCCTTCGAGCAGAAGGTCGCCGCGCAGGCGGCCAAGCTCGGCAAGCCCTTCGCCGAGGCCGGCAAGAGCACCAAATCGCTCGGCGCGCTCACCGATCTCTCGACGCGGATCACCACGATCACCGATTCGGGCGAGCGCGACGACGTGGCCGTCAAGACCAAGGGCGGCAAGGTCGGCGGCAAGAACGGCGGCGGCTCGCTGCTGAGCAAGCTCGGCGCGCTGGGCGGCAAGAAGAAGTAATTCTTAAGCCCTCCCCTCCAGGGGAGGGGCGAAGAAAGGAAGGCGATCGCGGCGTGACCTTGTTGCCGTATCTGATGCTCGGCGGCGGCGCCTTCGTGGTTCTCGCGATGATGGTCTTCGCCTTCGCGGGACCCAACGCGCAGCGCGCCGGCGCGCGCCGACTCACCGGCCTGCGCGATCGTCACACCGTGAGCTCGGTCGGCGCGAACGCGATGGAAGCGCAGCTCCGCCGCATCTCGGCCACCCGCAGCACGCGGATGGATCTGATGGCGGGGCGCATCCTCCCCAACCCCGCCCTGCTCAAGAAACGCCTGGCGATGACGGGCAAGCCGTGGACCGTCGGCCGCTACGGCCTGGCGACGCTGGGCCTGTTCGTGGTGACTGCCGGACTGCTGATGATGCAGGGTGCGCCGATCTGGCTCGCCTTCTTCCTCGGCCTGTTCGTCGGCGCCGGGCTGCCGCACAAGGTGGTCGGCTTCTTCATCAAGCGCCGCATCGCCAAGTTCACCGCCAAATTTCCCGACGCGATCGAGCTGCTCGTGCGCGGCCTGCGTTCGGGCTTGCCGATCACCGAGACGATCTCGGTGGTCGGTTCCGAGGTCGACGGACCCGTCGGCGACGAGTTCCGCTCGGTCTCGGACAAGATGAAGATCGGCCGCACGCTCGACGCCGCGCTGCAGGAGACTTCGGACCGCCTCGGCACCCCCGAGTTCCAGTTCTTCGTGATCACCATCGCGATCCAGCGCGAGACCGGCGGCAACCTCGCCGAGACGCTCGCCAACCTGGCCGACGTGCTCCGCAAACGCAGCCAGATGAAGCTCAAGATCAAGGCGATGTCGTCCGAATCCAAGGCCTCGGCGCTGATCGTCGGCGCGCTGCCGTTCATCGTGTTCGGGATGATCTGGTTCATCAACAACCACTACATGCTCAAGTTCTTCCAGGATCAGCGGCTGATGGTCGCCGGTGGCGGCGGGCTGATCTGGATGGGGATCGGCGCCTTCATCATGGCCAAGATGGTGGACTTCGAGATCTGACATGACTCCCGCCACCGCCTCTCATGGACCCACGCTGCTCGGCGTCGACGTGCTCATGGTCGCCACCTTCCTGGCGGCGACCGCGGCATTCCTGGTGATGTTCGCGATCTACACCGCGACCACCTCGCGCGACCCGATGGCAAAGCGAGTCAAGGCGCTCAACGAACGCCGCGAGCAATTGAAGGCCGGCATCACCGCCTCCACCTCGAAGCGCCGCGCCAAGCTGGTCCAGCGCAGCGACGCTTCCGACCGGGTGCGCAACTTCCTGCAGTCGCTGAAGATCCTGCAGGACAGCCAGCTCAAGGTCGCTCAGACCAAGCTCCTCCAGGCCGGCATCCGCCGCAAGGAATGGGCCGTCGGCGTGATCTTCGGCCGGCTGGTGCTGCCGATCGTGTTCGGCGGCACGATGCTGTTCCTCGTCTACGGGACCGAGATGTTCGCGACCTGGTCGCCGATCAAGGCCTATGGCCTCGTCGCGGGCAGCTTCATCCTCGCCTACAAGGCGCCGGACATCTACCTCAAGAACAAGATCACCAAGCGCAGCCACGCGATTCGCAAGGGGCTCCCGGACGCGCTCGACCTGCTCGTCATCTGTGCCGAAGCGGGACTGACCGTCGATGCCGCTTTCGGCCGCGTTGCCCGTGAGTTGGGCAAGGCATATCCCGAACTCGGCGACGAATTCTCGCTCACCGCGATCGAGCTCGGCTTCCTCACCGAGCGCCGCCAGGCGTTCGAGAACCTGTCGATGCGGATCGATCTGGACGCGGTCCAGGGCGTCGTCACGACGATGATTCAGACGGAGAAATACGGCACGCCGCTGGCGTCGGCGCTGCGCGTGCTCTCCGCCGAGTTCCGCAACGAGCGCATGATGCGCGCCGAGGAAAAGGCCGCGCGCCTGCCCGCGATCATGACGATCCCGCTGATCCTGTTCATCCTGCCGGTGCTGTTCATCGTCATTCTCGGCCCCGCCGCCTGCTCGATCAACGACTCCTTCGTCAACCGCTGAGCCCCCCCCCGATTCTGACGGTGGCGCATGCGCCCCGCTCGGAGTAAATTCCCCGCCAAGAATAAAGGGGAGGTCGACACATGCACGATTTGCCGTTCGAGACGGCGACGCAGTTCGCCGCGCTCGCGCTGACGCTGGTCGCCGGCTTGCTGCTGGGGCTGGGCTTCGCGCCTGGGGGAAGCCGCTGGCGCGAGCGTTTCCAGGACGAGGAGCTCGAGCATTCGAGCTATCGCCACCAGGCCGAAACCGACCTGAGGGAATCGCAGCGCCGAGTCCGCGATCTCGAGGCCGAGGTCGCCCGGCTCCAGCGCGACGCCGCCGCCGCGCCCGAGCCCGCTCCCGCCGCCGAGACCGAATCGGGCGGCGGATGGCGCGGCTGGTTCGGCTGGGGCCGCGACAATCTCTCGCGGATCAAGGGCATCGACGACGCGCGCGAGAAGCGCCTCAACGAGCTCGGCATCAAGACCTATCGCGAGCTCGAAAAGATGACCGCCGACGACGAAGCGGCGCTCGAGCAGCGGCTCGAGATGGAGAAGGGCACCATCGCCGCCGAGCAATGGCGCGAGCAGGCCGCCCTCCTCCGCGCCGGCAACGAGGACGAGCACAGCAAGAAGTTCGGGTGAGGCTCTTAAGCCTCTCCCCTGAAGGGGAGGGGCTTATTGCTACTTCACCTCGCCCACATACTGCCAACCGCCCGCCACCTCGGCGAAGCGCGCGCGGTGGAGGCGGGTGCGGGTGCATTGCGGCTTGTAAGGTGGGCAATCGGGCAGGCCGTAGTCGCAGACGTAGCGCCCGTCGTCGCCGGGGATGCAATGCCCCTTGACCAGCTTGGCGGCCATCTCGGGCATGCCTCCGCGCCGAGTCAGCGCTTCCTTGAGATTGTCCTCGCTCGGCTCGCTCGACGCGCCGCTGCATGCCGCCAGCATCAGGGCGGCGATCAGTCCCGCGCTCGCTATGGTTCCCCGCATGGCCGCTTCCCCCCGGCGGCCGAATGGGCCTCAGCCCGGGCGCCGAGTCAAGGCTGGCGCGCGAACTCGAGCACGCCGCTCACATAGGTCTCGACCACCTCGGCGAGCGGCTGCCCGTCCGCGCTCGAGACCAAGGCGCGGTGTCGCAGCAACGCATGCGGCATCGGCCCCGCCTGCCATAAGGGCGTCGCCTCCAGATTGGTGCGCTTCGGCCCCAACGGCGCGATCACCGCGCCGAACGGCGTGTCGGTCTCGGCGAGCTCGCGCCGCATCTCGGGCGTGAGCCGCGCCGGCACGAACCAGTTCTCCGCCTCGGACATCACATGGCTTCCGCACATCAATCGTACCCGCCGGTATCCGAGCGGCTCGTCCGCGGCCACGCCCAGCCGCGCGCGCGTCTCGGCCGAAGCCTCCGCCGCCGCGCCGGGCACCAGTTCGGCGTGGATCCGCGCCGGATCCGCCATGCCGTGCTCGCCGCACCACGCCGCGAGCACCGCGGTCGCGGTCGGGCCCGCGAGCAGGCGCGCGTTGAGCTCGTCGACCAGCGCTTGCTGGCCGGCCTGCGCTCCCGCCGGTGTCGCCACCGCGAGCCCCGTGCCGAGCGCGACCATCAGCGGGCGCGTCAAGGCTCGAACGCCGAAGGGGCGAAGGCGTCGAGTTCGCGCCCGATCGGCATCGCGCCCCGCCAGTCGCCCGAACAGACGGTCTGCACCACTTGGTCGAAACCCGAACCCGGGGTCGCGGTCGTCGGCCGCGGGTCGCTCATGCTCACAGGCGCCAGCGAACCATCCGCACGACGGTCCCTCCCGACGACGAACCCGAAGGTCGAGGAACCGCAATCGAGGCGAACCCGCATTTCGGAGCCTTTCACGCCGTTCGCGGGGCGCTCGAACAGCCAGGCGATATTGAACTCGACCCGCCCGCCCGCGGCTTGCGCGAGCGAGTTCCGATCGACCAGGAACATGTCGCGGTCCGCTGCCGATCCCGCGGTTGCCACCTTCACCCACGCCCCGCTGTGCGTGCTCGCCAGCAGCTTCGCGCGCTGCGCCAGCCACGCCGCCGCATCCGCTTCGATCGCGGTGCCGCGCATCGCCGGCACCGCGCTGAAATCGCGCTTGCACGCGATCGCCGCTGCGAACGCGCCGATCGAATTGCCCGGGATCGGGCTCATCGCCCCCGGCTCGCCCGCCTCCACGACCGGCTTGTCCTGCACGAACAGGATGCCCCGAGTGCGCCCGATCGTCCCCGCGCCGCAATCGACCCGATATTGATAATGCGCCGAGGTGAAGATCAGGCCGCCTGCGTTCTGCGGCTTCTCGGGGACTTCGCCCAGCGTGAACATGGTCGTGCCGGACGCCGTACTGACCGACGCGGCGTCGATGTAGAAAACGCTGGCGCTCCCGTCCGCAAACGCGGCCCCCTGGAATCCGAGCGTGTGCCAGGCGGCCGCGGGGGCCGCGGGCTGCCCCGCGGCGATGCCGGGGACCGTCACCAACGCCAGCGCGCCCAAGATCCGCTTCATCTGCGCTCCTTCAACGCCGCCTGCGCCGCCGCCAGTCGGGCGATCGGCACGCGATAGGGCGAAGCCGAGACATAATCGAGCCCGATCGATTCGCAGAAGTCGATCGAGGCGGGATCACCGCCATGCTCGCCGCAGATACCGAGCTTGATCTCGGGCCGCGCGGCCCGCCCGCGCTCGGCGGCGATCGCGATCAGCTCGCCCACACCCTCCACGTCGATGCTCACGAACGGATCGCGCGCGTAGATGCCCTTCTCGACATAGGTGGTGAGGAACCGTCCCGCATCGTCGCGGCTTACCCCCAGCGTGGTCTGGGTCAAGTCGTTGGTTCCGAAGCTGAAGAATGCCGCAACCTCGGCGATCTCCCCCGCCCGCAGCGCCGCGCGCGGCAGCTCGATCATGGTGCCGACCAGATACTCGACCCGGCGCCCCTTCTCCGCGAACACCGCCTCCGCGGCCTTGTCGACCACCGCCTTCATCAGCTCGAGCTCGCGCTTGGTCGCGACGAGCGGGATCATCACCTCGGGGATCGGCGCCGCGCCGGACTTCGCCGCCACGTCGCACGCCGCCTCGAAGATCGCGCGCGCCTGGATCTCGTAGATCTCGGGATAGGTCACGCCCAGCCGGCAGCCGCGGTGGCCGAGCATCGGGTTGAACTCGTGCAGCTCGGCGACTCGGCGCTTGAGCGTCTCCACGTCGATGCCGACCGAGGCCGCAACCGCCGGGAATTCCTCCTCGGTATGGGGCAGGAACTCGTGGAGCGGCGGATCGAGCAAGCGGATCGTGCACGGCAGCCCGACCATCACCTCGAAGATCTGCGCGAAGTCGGCACGCTGCTCGGGAAGAAGCTTGGCGAGCGCGGCACGCCGGCCCTTCTCGTCCTCGGCGAGGATCATCTGGCGCACCGGGGTGATCCGGTCGCCCTCGAAGAACATGTGCTCGGTGCGGCACAGGCCGATGCCTTCCGCGCCGAACTCGCGCGCGGTGCGGCAATCGAGCGGGGTCTCGGCGTTGGCGCGCACCTTGAGTCGGCGGACGGCGTCGGCCCATTCCATCAGCGTGCCGAAATCGCCCGACAGTTCGGGCTGGACAGTCGGCACCGCGCCGAACATCACTTCGCCGGTCGCGCCGTCGATCGTGATGACGTCGCCCTCGCGCACCTCGCGCTGGCCGACGCGGAACAGCTTCTCGCGCGCGTTGATCGCGAGCGTCCCCGCGCCCGAGACGCACGGCCGCCCCATCCCCCGCGCGACCACTGCCGCGTGGCTGGTCATCCCGCCGCGCGCGGTGAGGATGCCCTGCGCGGCGTGCATGCCGTGGATGTCTTCGGGCGAAGTCTCGACGCGCACCAGGATCACCGCAATCCCCCGCCGCGGCCTGCTTCTCGGCGGTGTCGGCGTCGAACACGACCTTGCCCGATGCCGCGCCCGGCGACGCTGGCAGCCCCTTGGTCAGCACATCCCGCGGCGCCGCCGGATCGAGCGTCGGATGGAGCAACTGATCGAGCGCCGAAGGGTCGACCCGCAGGATCGCCTGCTCGCGGGTGATCAGCCCCTCGCTCGCCATGTCGACCGCGATCTTGAGCGCGGCCTTGGCGGTGCGCTTGCCGCTGCGCGTCTGGAGCATCCACAAATGCCCGCGCTCCACCGTGAACTCGATGTCCTGCATGTCGCGGTAGTGCCGCTCGAGCAGGTCGAACACGCGCGCGAGTTCGGCGTAGACCTCGGGCATCGCCTCTTCCATCGAGGCGGGCTTGGCGCCCGCACGCTCCCGGGCTGCGCGCGTGAGATATTGCGGGGTGCGGATGCCCGCGACCACGTCTTCCCCTTGCGCGTTGATCAGGAACTCGCCGTAATAGGCCGCCTCGCCGGTCGAAGGATCGCGGGTGAAGGCGACGCCCGTCGCCGAGGTATCGCCCATGTTGCCGAACACCATCGCCTGGACGTTGACCGCGGTGCCCCAATCGCCCGGGATATCGTTCAAGCGGCGATAGACCTTGGCGCGTTCGGACTGCCACGATCCGAACACCGCCCCGATCGCGCCCCACAATTGGTCGTGCACGTCCTGCGGGAACGGCTTGCCCCACAGCTCGACCACGATCGCCTTGTATTCGTCCACCAGCGCCTGCCAGTCAGCCGCGCTCAGATCGGTATCGAGGCTATGCCCGCGATCCTCCTTGGCGATTTCCAGCGCTTCCTCGAAGCGCCCGTGATCGAGCCCGAGCACCACGTCCGAATACATCTGGATGAAGCGGCGATAGCTGTCCCAAGCGAAGCGCGCGTCGCCGCTGATCTCGGCGAGCCCGGCGACGGTTTCGTCGTTGAGCCCGAGGTTGAGCACGGTGTCCATCATCCCCGGCATCGACACCCGAGCGCCCGAGCGCACCGAGACGAGCAAAGGATCGGCCGCGTCGCCGAATGTCTTGCCCGTGATCCCCTCGATATGCGCGATGCCCTGCGCCACCTCGGCCTTCAGGCTGTCGGGAAAGCTCTCACTATCGTCGTAATAGAGCGCGCACACCGGCGTCGAGATGGTGAAGCCCGGCGGCACCGGCAGGCCTATCGAGGCCATGCCGTCCAGATTGGCGCCCTTGCCCCCGAGCAGATTCTTGTCGCCGGCCCCGCCATCCGAAACACCGCCGCCGAAGCGGTAGACAAATTGCGTCAATGCACGTTCCTTCTGGCCGAAAGCGCCCGGGGAGGAAGGCCGCTCTACCGCAGGTGCGAAGGGATAGGAAAGCCTGACCGCGTTGTCAGAACCTTCACCCCTCGATCTTCGAGAAATCCGCGACCTGGTGCACCGCATCCCGCATCCGCGCGAGCAGCGCGAGCCGCGCGGCGCGCTTGTCCGGATCGGGATCGTTGACGGTGACGGTATCGAAGAACGCATCGATCGGCCCCCGCAACACCGCCAGCGCCGCCATCGCCCCCTCGAAATCCTCGGCCTCGACCGACGCCGCCGCCATCGGCTCCGCCATCGCGAGCGAATTGAGGAGGGCATCCTCCGCGGGTTCGTGCCTGTATCCCTCTCCCCCTGTGGGAGAGGGAGGGAGGCGCGAAGCGCCGGAAGGGTGAGGGGGAGTGAGGGCAGACTGCGCGTCCCCCTCACCCTTCCCATCGCTCCGCGATGGGCCCCTTCCCTCTCCCACAAGGGGAGAGGGAGTTTCATACCCCTCCTTCTTCAAAATATTCGCCGCCCGCCGATACCCGATGAGCAAATTCGCCCCATCCTCGGTCCCGACAAACGCCTGCAACGCCTTCACCCGCGCGAGCAGCCGGACGAGATCGTCCTCCCTACCCCTGTCGCCGTCGAATGATCTGCGCAGCTCTGATAATATCAACACGAACACCCTCTTCGCGCTCCGAGACTTCAAGCCGATCCAATAAGAAGTCTCTTACTTCCGCTGAAACGCGAATTGCAGGCTCAGCTATTCTCATATCCGGTTTGAACGGATCCGGCATTTCCTTCACCGCCTCAACGATGCCCCGCAAGAAGTGCTCTGCCGTATTCTTGGTGATCAGCTCCGTGATACCCGAAAGCGCACTCTGAAGCGGAGCTCGATCTGCCTCTCGCTGTTCCTCAATAAGCCGAGGCAGGATCGCCCGAAAAGCAGCCAGAACAATGCTCATTCGGCAATTCTGGCTCTTTACCAGAGCGATAATTCCAAGCGCAGCCCGGCGAAGCGCAAAGGGATCTTTCGACCCAGTTGGTTTCTCGTCGATCGCGAAGAACGAAACGATCGTATCCAGCTTGTCCGCCAGCGACACCGCCACCGTCACCGGCGCGGTGGGGACATCATCCCCCTGCCCCACCGGCTTGTAGTGATCGCGGATCGCCGCGGCGACGGCCGGGTCCTCGCCTTGCGCGAGCGCGTAATAGCCGCCCATCACGCCCTGCAGCTCCGGGAACTCGCCGACCATCCCGGTGACGAGATCGGCCTTGGCGAGGCGAGCCGCGCGTTCGGCGAGGGTGGCCAGCTTGAGCCCCTCCCCTTCAGGGGAGGGGTTGGGGTGGGGGGTGTCAGTCTCACCGAGACCGGTGGCTGTTGCGGACAGCCCCCACCCCAACCCCTCCCCTGAAGGGGAGGGGCTTGTATGATCCCCTCTTCCACCAGCCATCGCGCCAGCTTCGCCACGCGCTCGACCTTGTCCGCCACCGTCCCCAATTTCTCGTGGAAGACGATCTTCGCAAGCTTCTCAGCCTGCGCCTCCAGCGGCACCTTCAGATCGGTTTCGTAGAAGAACCGCGCGTCGCTCAGCCGCGCCGCCAGCACCTTCTGGTTCCCCTCGACGATCCGCGCGCCGCCATCCGCCGCGTCGACGTTCGCCACGCAGACGAACGCGTTCGCCAGCATGCCGCGGTGGTCGCGGCACACGAAATACTTCTGGTTCACGCGCGCGGTGAGCTGGATCACCTCGGGCGGCACATCCAGAAACGCCGGGTCGAAGCGCCCCAGCAGCGGCACCGGCCATTCGGTCAGTCCCGGCATTCTCGAACAGCAGCCCCTCGTCCTCGATCAGCGTCAGCCCCGCCTTCTGCGCCGCCAGCTTGGCCCCCACCGCGATGATCGCGCGCCGCTCGCCACCGTCGACGATCACGTGCGCGTCGCGGAGCTGCTCGACGTAGCTCGCCGCGCCGCTCCAGCCGGATCGCGCCCGAATGGAGGAAGCGGTGGCCGACGGTGGTCACGCCGCTCGCGATTCCCGCCACCTCGAACGCCACCAATTTCTCGCCGAACATCGCGACGATCCCCTGCAGCGGGCGCACCCAGCGCAGGCTCTCGGTCGAGGCCGATGCTTCGCCCCAGCGCATCGACTTGGGCCACGGGAAGCCGTGGATCACGTGCGCGCAGGCGTTGGCGAGGATCGAGCGGTGCCGGCAGCCCCGGCCGCGCGATCACCGCGAACAGCACCTGCCCGCCCTTGCCGTCGTCGCGGACCACGAGCTGCTCGCGGGTGAGCCCGGTCGAGCGCAGGAAGCCCTCGATCGCCTGCGCGGGCGCGTCGGCGCGGGGGCCCTTGCGCTCCTCGGTGCTGGCGGTCGTCGCCTCAGCCACGCCGCGGACGATCAGCGCGAGCCGGCGCGGCGTGGCGTAGCTCTCGATGCGCTTCATGCTCGAGGTTGAGCGACGTGAGCCGCTCGCCGAACAGCCGAGCGAGATCCTCCCGCGCGCGTTCCTGCATCCGCGCGGGGATTTCCTCCGAGCGCAGTTCGAGGAGGAAGTCGGTCACAGTCCCTCTCCCATTGGGAGAGGGAAGGAGGCGCGAAGCGCCGGGAGGGTGAGGGTGATCAGGCGATGGTCACCCTCACCCTTCCCATTGCTCACGCAATGGGCCCCTTCCCTCTCCCAGAGGGAGAGGGAGCTCACGCCGCCCACCCGTGCTTCTCCATCCACGCCGCGCAGCTGCCCTTCGCCAGATCGCGCACCCGCCCGATATAGGCCTGGCGCTCCGCCACCGAGATCACGCCGCGCGCCTGGAGCAGGTTGAAGATGTGGCTCGCCTCGATCGCCTGCTCATAGGCCGGGATCGGCAGGCCGTGGCGCGAGGCAGTTCTCGCACTCGGCGGCGGCCTTGCGGAACAGGTCGAACAGCGCGTCGGTGTCCGCCACCTCGAAGTTCCACGTCGACATCTCGCGCTCGTTCTCGAGGAAGACGTCGCCGTAGGTCATCTGCGGGGTGTTGCCGGCCGCGTCGTTGAAGGCGAGGTCGTACACGCTGTCCTTGTTCTGGATGTACATCGCCAGCCGCTCGAGCCCGTAGGTCAGCTCGCCCGCCACCGGCTTGCAATCGAACCCGCCCATCTGCTGGAAATAGGTGAACTGGGTCACCTCCATCCCGTCGCACCACACTTCCCAGCCCAGCCCCCAGGCGCCGAGCGTCGGACTTTCCCAATCGTCCTCGACGAAGCGGATGTCGTGCTGGTTGAAGTCGATCCCGATCGCCGCGAGGCTGCCCAGATACAGCTCCTGCAGGTCGGGCGGGCTGGGCTTCAGGATCACCTGATACTGGTAGTAATGCTGAAGCCGGTTGGGGTTCTCGCCGTAGCGGCCGTCGGTCGGGCGGCGGCAGGGCTGGACGAAGGCGGCGTTCCACGGATCGGGGCCCAGCGCGCGCAGCGTGGTCGCGGTGTGGAAGGTGCCCGCGCCCATCCGCATGTCATAGGGCTGGAGGATCAGGCAGCCGCGCGCGCTCCAATAGTCGTGGAGCGTGAGGATCATGCGCTGGAAAGAGAGCGGCTCGGTCATAGGCGGGCTCGCTTTGGCGCAGCCGCCCAAGGGGGTCAATGCCGGGCCGTTGACAGCCCGAAATGGTTAATGTCTCCTCCGCGGATGGGGCGAATCGCGGGCCGGGGGAAATCGCGCGGGGGCGCGGCGTGGCGGATGCTGCGGGCAGTGGCGCTCGCGCTCGCCGCGGGCATCACCCTCCAGGGGAGCCTCGTCGCGCGCGATGCCGGCGGCGAAGTGCCGAAGATTCCCTATTTCGCCTATCCCTCCGACGATCGGCTGACGCTCGCCGGCCGGCTGGTGCGGCCCGACGCGGAGATTTTCCAGGAGCAGCGAGTCCGCGCCGAGATGGCGCGGGTCGCGGGCATCCAGCCCTATCAGCCGCACCCCGCGATCTGGAAGATCGGCGACGGCGACACGACGATCTACCTGTTCGGCACCGTCCACAGCCTGCCGCCGGGCTTCCGCTGGCGCAATCCGGTGCTCGAAGGGGTCGTCGTCCGCGCCGATTCGCTCCTGCTCGAATCGATCGAGGACGAGGGCGACAAGGTCTCGTTCCTCGACGGGATGAGCAAGGAGCAGGTGAGCACGATGCCGCCCCTGCTCGATCGCGTGTCGCACCGCTATCGCGCCAAGCTCGCCGAGCTCCAGGCGATCCTCCCGCCCGAGGCGATCAAGGAGATGGACGGCGAGCCGACCTGGCTGGCGGCGATGGGAATCGGCTTCGTGCGCGATCTGATGGTGGGCGACTTGCCGGGCCAGGGCGCCGACGACTGGCTCGAGCAGCATTTCCGCGCCACCGGCCGCCCGGTCGAGGCGATCGAGAACAGCCATATGGTGATCGCCAACATCAATGCGGTGCCCGAAATGGCGCAGCGGATGATGCTCGAATCCACGCTCGCCGCGCCCGACCGCACCCATGAGGAACTCGACGCGCCCGCCCAGGCCTGGGCGCAAGGCCAGGTCGGCGACGATTCGCCGCTCTACATCGGCAAGACCGATCTCGATCCCTCGGGCGCGCTGTCCGATCCCATGCTCGCCGAGCGCAACGCCGCCTGGGTCGACTATCTGACCGCGCGGTTGCGCAAGGGCCCGGGGACGATCCTGTTCGCGGCGGGCGCCGGGCATTTCGTCGGGCGGGGCTCGGTGATCGATCTGCTCCAGAAGCGCGGCGTCAAGGTCGAGCGGGTGCAGTAATGTCCTTCCCCGTCACCCCGGACGGGGTCCGGGGTCCACCGGGGTTCAAGCGCTGTCCCTCATTGGCGAATTCGTCGCTTGCACTCACGGTGGATGCCGGACCAAGCCCGGCCTGACGATATGAAGAAACGCCTCCCCTTCCTCGCCCTGCTCGCCCTCGCCGGCTGCAAGCCCGCGCCGCCGACGCCCGCGCCCGCGCATCCGGCGCTATGGGTGGTGCGCGACGCCGACACGACGATCTACCTGTTCGGCACCGTCCACACGCTCAAGCCCGATCTGCACTGGTTCGAGGGCCCGGTGCGCAAGGCGTTCGACGGCAGTGGCCAGCTGATGCTCGAGCTCGTCATGCCTCCGGACGACGAGATGCGCGGGCTGATCACCGAGCTCGGCACCACGCCCGGGCGCCCCCTCGCCGCGCAGGTCGCACCCGCGACGCTCGCCCGGGTCCATGCCGCGCTCGGATCGCTCGGCCAGCCTTTGGACTCGCTCGACCAGGACGAACCCTGGCTCGCCGCGGTGACGCTCTCGGTCCTCCCGCTCCAGCGGCTCGGCTACGATTCGGAGAGCGGCGCCGAAGCCGTGCTCACCCGCACCGCCGCGGCCGAGCACAAGACCGTCGGCGGGCTCGAGACCGCGCGGCTCCAGTTCGGCTATTTCGACCACCTCTCCCCCGCCGCCCAGCAAGCGCTGCTCGACGAAGCGATCGACGATCTGCCCAAGGCGCAATCGACGATGGAAGCCACCGTCGCCGCCTGGAGCAAGGGCGACGCGAACGCGCTCGCCCACCTCGTCAACGACGACCTCAAGCGCTCGCCCGAGGTGGCGCAGGCCCTCCTCGTCCAGCGCAACCGCAACTGGGCCGACTGGATCGCGAAACGGATGCAGGCGCCGGGCACGGTGTTCGTCGCGGTCGGCGCGGGGCACCTCGCGGGGCCGCAGAGCGTGCAGGCCGAGCTTGAACGGCGGGGGCTGACGGTGGCGCGAGTGGCCAGCCGCTGAACCTCTCGCCCGCCGCGGCGTTTACCAAGCGGCAGCATGGAGACGGCAGATGGGCACGCGCACGGAAGAGGCGATCGAGGCGGCGGCGAGCCAGCTCTCGAAGGCGGTCGAACTCGGACAGCCTCGCCAAGGGCAATGTCCAGGGCGCCGCGGCGATCGTGACGCTGCTCACCGCGCTGCTGCGCGAGGTGGCCGACTTGCGCGTGGAATTGCAAGCATCGCGAAAGACCGAAGGCTAGAGGCGGGCCCAATTACGCTTCTTCGTCATCCCGGAAGTTAGGCTTTCCCCGAAAACGTCTTCGTTTTCGGCTGGAAAGCCTTGCTGTCCGGGATCCACCTCTCCACCAGCGCTGAAGGCACGGTGGATCCCGGACAGCCTTCGGCTTCCGGGATGACGGTATTGAATACGGACCCTGAGGCCGGTGGAGAAGGCCTGCCGGGGGCCGGCGGTCGCCCCGCTTGCCCTCCCCGCGCATCTCCCTTATAGGCGCGCGCTTCCGCGCCAGGGTCATCCCTGGAGGCCTGGCCGGGAAGGTGAAACACTTAGCGCATTGGAACGACACATGAGCGACATGCTTACGCTGTCGGCCGAGACGCGCGACCGGGCTGGCAAGGGAGCCTCCCGGGCGCTTCGTCGTGAAGGCCGCGTCCCCGCCGTGATCTACGGCAACAAGGAAGATCCCGTCGGCATCCATGTCGAGGAGCGGGCGTTGGCCAAGCTGCTCGGGACCGGCCACTTCATGAATACCGTGGTGATGATCGACGTCGGCGGCACGCAGACGCGCACGCTGCCCAAGGACGTTGCGTTCGACGTCGTCAGCGATCGCCCGATCCACGTCGATTTCCTGCGCATCTCCGAGCACGCCTCGGTCCACGTCGAAGTGCCGATCGTCTTCACCGACGAGGAGAAGTCGCCGGGCATCAAGCGCGGCGGCGTGCTCAACGTGGTGCGCCACGAGCTCGAGCTGGTGGTCGACGCGGCGAACATCCCGGACGAGGTCCGCATCTCGCTCGCCGGGCTCGACGTGGGCGATTCGCTCCACATCTCGGCGGTGACCTTGCCCGAGGGCGCGGTATCGGCGATCACCGATCGCGACTTCACCATCGCCACGGTGGTGGCGCCGTCCGCGCTCAAGTCGAGCGAGGGCGATGCCCAGAACGAGGCAACGGAAGAAGGCGAAGCCGAGTAGCCAGGACAAAGGGGGGTGGAATGATCGTACTGGGGTTTCTCCTGTTGGCGGCCGCGCCGCTCCATTCCACCCCTGCCCTGCTCGCCGAGGACGACGCCGATCGCGACGTCCTATGCTACGCCTACAACGCCAACGAGGCGGGGAACGCGCGCAACGCGGGCGATATGGACAAGTTCAACACGCTGTTGCCGCGCGCGATGTTCTTTCGCGGCGTAGCCGCCGAGCGCTTCCAGAACGGCGCGACGTTCAACGCCAAGCGCACCGAGGCGATCGCGGCGCTGGCGGTCTACGTCAACAACAACAGCAAGGACCTGCTCGATTCGGAATGCCAGGCGCGGATGCGCGTGGCGATGAACACTGGCGGCTGACAAGCCCCCCAATTCGCGGGCGACGGACATGCAGCTCTGGGTCGGCCTCGGCAATCCGGGCCCGCAATATGCGATGCACCGGCACAACGTGGGCTTCATGGCGGTCGACGCCATCGCCGAGGTGCACGGATTCTCGGCGCCCAAGAAGCAGTTCCAGGGCTGGACCCAGGAAGGGCGGATCGGCGCCGAGAAGGTCGTCCTGCTCAAGCCTGCCACCTTCATGAACGACAGCGGCCGATCGATCCGCTCGGCGATGGATTTCTACAAGCTCGAGCCTAGCGACGTCACCGTCTTCCACGACGAGCTCGATCTGCTGCCCTTCAAGGTCAAGGTGAAGACCGGTGGGGGCAACGCGGGGCACAATGGGCTGCGCTCGGCCGACCAGCACATCGGCCCCGATTTCCGCCGCGTCCGGATCGGCATCGGCCATCCCGGCCACAAGGACCGGGTGACCGGCTACGTCCTCGGCAACTATGCCAAGGCCGAGATCGAGGATCTGACCGACCTGCTCGGCGGGATCGCCGCCGAAGCGCCGTGGCTCGCCGCCGGCGACGACGCGCGCTTCATGAGCGAGGTGGCGCTCAGGCTCGCCGGCTGACCCGGACGACCAGCCACAGCAGCAGCACCGCCGCGATCGCATTGGTGCCCGCCTTGAACCAGAAATCCATGTTGAGCTTGTCGGTGAACCCGAGGAAGAAGATCGCCATCGTCGCGATCATTGTCCCCGCGACCAGCCAGGCGCGGTGACGATCGCTCCACGCCGGATGCGTCGCAAAGCCCTGGCCGAAGATCAGCACCAGCGCCGCGACCGCGAGGCCGCCGGCCATCGCCGTGCTCGGCGGAAGGCTGGGCATGATCCCGAACGCCAGCACGGTGAGACCGAACCACAGCACCGCCCATGCCGCGCCGCCCAGCGCCGGCACCAGCGGGTGGATCGGCGCGATCGGCCATGCGAGTCCGGCCAGCGCGCGCCGCGTCGGCCCGAGGGCGATCAGCATCAGCAACGCGATCGTCCCAAGCGCGATCAGCACATAGGCGAGCGGCGGACTGTAGGCAGCGAGGTGGAACACCTTGATCCGGGCGATCTGCGTCCAGCTGAACCAGGCGAGGAACGATCCTACGCCGAACAGGGGCACCAGCGCCGCCCAGCCGGCCTTGCTGAGCCAGGGCGCTGCGCGTCGCGTCGGGAACAGGAGCTCGACCAGCGTCACCGGCAGAAAGACGACGAGCACCACCTCATAGACCGCTGCCCACAGGAAATAGACATAGTTGATCCCCCAGGGGCGCGCCCAGGTCTCGTGCTTGATCTGGATGACGAGCGGCGCGAGCGAGGTCTGCTGGATCAGCCATTCCTCTGCGATGGCGAGGCACAGCGCGAGGCACAGCATGTTCGCCCAACCAAGTCCGCCCCTGCGCACCAGGTCGCGGATCATCACCGCCGCGCCGCCCCACACCAGCATTTCGATCGGAAACACGAAGATCGCGCTGAAGCGAGTCGCCCCCGGCAGCACTTCGGCGAACATCGGCGCCATGAACATCAACGTCAGCGCAGGCGCGATTCGAGACCAGAACCCGCGCTTTTCGATTGCCCTTTGCCCGTCGCCCATCGTAGATTCCTCATGATGAAAGAGTTTCATGGACTAAGTATCTCATGCGTGAGATAACTGCAAGCGATGAATCGCCCGACGACCCTGGCGCCCCCTCGATCGCGCAGGTGGACATGCTCCATCGCGAGCTGAGCACCGCCGTGATCCTGTTTCACGAAGCGATGTCGCGCCAGCTCGGCGTGAGTGCGGCCGAGCGCAAATGCCTGTCGATGCTGTGGGAACTCGGCGTCGCGACTCCGGGCCAGCTCCAGGCGGCGACCGGGCTGTCGAGCGGCGCGATCACCGGGATCGTCGATCGGCTCGAGCGCGCGGGCTATGCCCGGCGCGAGCCCAATCCCGCCGACCGCCGCAGCTGGCTGATCCACCCGCTCCGCCAGGCCGAGCTGGCGCGCCGGATCGGCCCGGCGTTCGACGGGCTGCGTACCGCGATGGAGACGGTGATCGGCGGCTATTCCCCCGCCGAGCGCGCGCTGATCGAGCGCCACCTGCGCCGGACGATCGAGGTGCTGCGCGAACAGACCGAAGCGCTCGAAAGCAGGAAGCGCGCGCCCCGCCTCAGCGCGACGTCGTAGACGCTAGTCCTCAGCCGTCATCCCGGAAGCCGAAGGCTGTCCGGGATCCACCATGCCTCCGGGGCTGGTGGAGAGGTGGATCCCCGGACAGCAAGGCTTTCCAGCCGAGAACGAAGACGTTTTCGGGGAAAGCCTAGCTTCCGGGATGACGAAGAAGGGGAGCGTTCTCGGCCCTAGTTCTTCTTGCCGACGACCACGCCGACGACGCGGGTATCGAGACCGCCGACCGTGCCGAGCGCCGCGAAGGTGATGCCGATCTCCTTGCCCTGCGACCCGAAGAAGCCGCCGGTGACGGTGCCGGGGATCGGGCTCGAAGCATCGAAGCTGCCGGTGAACTGGTTATTGCCCACGCCGATCGCGCCGGTGCCGGTGAAGGTGCCGTACGGCGTCTCGACTCCGCCAGTGATCGTGGTGGCGGCCAGCGAATAGGTGACGAGGCCGGTCGCGAAATTGACGGTGATGGTGGCGGTGCCGCCGACGCGCACCAGCACGCCTGTGCCGCCCGCCGCGACCTGGACCGCGCGCCCGGCGATTCGAGTCGAATAGGTCACGGTGCCGGTCGCCGGCATGTCGCTGATGACGGTGTTGTAGCCCCACACCGCGGAGGTGATGCGGTGCACGTGCGGCGTCACGGTGGTGTCGTCGCGAAGCCAGGTGTCGTAGCTCACGCTGGTGAGCGCGAGGCCCGCGTCGGCGGTCACCTGGCCGGTGATGGTGTTGTTGAGGAATTCCACCCGCGTCGTCTTGCCCGCCACGGTCGTGCTGTCGCCGAACACGTATTCGGTGACCGTCGGGGCGGGGGAGACGAGCAGGATACCGGCGGCGGTCGGCGTGTAGCGCAATTCCTCGGTGTTCTCGTCGAGGACGAACACGCTGGCCGCGCTCGTCACGTCGGTGCTGAGCGCGAGCTTGACTCGGCTCGACTGGACGTCGGTGCCGGCGGCGCCGAGCACGACCGGGCCCGGGGTGAGATCGCCGGTGTAGCTGGTCGCCGCGCTGTTCGCGAAGAATTCGGTCGCGGCGGTCAGCGGGAACGCCGCATAGCTTGCCGACGCCGTCGGAGTCGGGGTGGGGGTCGGGGTCGGGGTCGCGGTGGCATCCGACTTCTTGCCGCTGCATCCGGCAAGGGCGATCGACAATGCGGCAGCAGTCAGCAAAATCGGGCGGCGAATCATAACCCTACTCCTCGGGAATTCCTGGCACTCGAAAAGGCCCTGCACCCTGTACCGTGGATGAACGAACCGCGTCGAATCGGGATCCGGGGGCCGGTTCCCTCTGGCTCCGCATGGCTTCAAACCGGCTCGAAGACAAGCGCTTGCTGCGTGCTGTTCAGGGACGTGGCCGCAGGGCTCACGCTCCGGCGTTCTTCAGCCGCACCGTGAGCGCCTGCATGTGCACCATCCGCTGGATCTTGTCGGGCCCCGCCAGCGGGCCCTGGCCCATTTCCGCGACCGCCTGGATGCAGGCCGCGATCATCCCGGGCGCGCGGCCGTCGAACTTGGTCTTCACGCCCTGGGCATAGGCAGCTTCGAGATAGGGATCGATCGTCGCCTTGGAGAGCGCGGGCAGCGGCGGAGCGGCCGGCAGCGAATCGCTGCCAAGGGCCTTCTCCAGATCGGCGCGGTAATAATCGGTGTAGAGGCTCACCTTGCCGATGTTGGTGGTCGCGAGCGTCGCCGCCTGCCAGCGGATCGCGCTCGCGCAGCCGGCATCGTATTGGGCCTTTTGCTCGAGCTTGTCGGTCTTGAGCGCGGCTTCGTGCTGCGCGTTTTCCGCGGCGGCCGCGTTGGCCTCGGCGCCCGGATCGGAGCAGCCCGCCACGCCCGCCGCCAGCACCAGGCACAGCCCAGCCATCGCCACCCGGCTTCCCCTTCCAGTTCGCATCCGATCCCCTCCCCTATTCGCTGGCCCCGAGTGTTGACGCCCGCGCGCGGCAAGTCAACGCGGGCGTGGCGGCTCGCCGCGTTAACGCCTTGGCAACGCGCCAATTATAGGCTCGTGGTCCGGCGGGGAAATCGCGATGTGCTGCGATTCGAAGAGGTTCTGGTCATGAGCGCGGCGAGCTTCACGCGCCGCTGGATCGTGCTGCTCGCGCTGCTGGCCGGGCTGATCGCCCTCGCCCCCTATATCGCCCTCGGCATCGGCCACGCGCCCGGCTGCGGCGGGATGGGCGACGCATGCGAAGCGGCGTCGCTGGGGTTCGCCCAATACGGCCGCACGCTGCTGCTCGCGGTCCTCGCGCTGCTGCTGGTGACCTCGCTCGCCTCGCGCGCGTTCGCGGTGGGGGTGTTCGCCTGGGCGTTTCCGTTCGGGCTGCTGATGCTCGCGGGATCGGCGCCGCTGCTGCTCGCGGTGCCCGATTTCCGCTCGCCCGATTTCCTCCACGAGATCGGCGCGCTCCCCGCGGTGACGCCCTTCCTGTTCTTCGTCGTGCTGTGCATCGCGCTCAGCGCCTGCCCCGAGGACGGCGAGACCGGCCCGGCTGCCGTCGGATGGCGGGCGCTGCTCGGAGCCTCGGCGATCGCGACCGCGCTGGTCACTGCCCCCGCCTGGCTGGTCGGGGTCGCCACGCTGCCGCTGATCGGCATGGTGGCGCAGCCGCTCGCGCTCGACGTGGCGGCGCTCCACGCCGCGCTCCACATCGATCAAGCGCTCGCTCGCATCACCCTCGGCTGCCTCGTCGCGTTCCTCGTCGCCTCGGGCGGACTGATCCTCAGCGGATCGGCGGGCCGCTCGTCGCGGCGGATGCGTCACGCCTGAGCACTGGCATTGCGTCGGCTTAGGCTCTAGGGCCTGCCCGCTTCATCCATCAGCAGGCACAGACAAATGGGTTTCCGCTGCGGCATCGTCGGCCTTCCCAACGTGGGCAAATCGACGCTCTTCAATGCGCTGACCGAAACCGCGGCGGCGCAGGCCGCCAACTATCCGTTCTGCACGATCGAGCCCAACGTCGGCAACGTCGCGGTGCCTGATCCGCGGCTCGACATGCTCCAGCAGATCGCGGGTTCGGCGAAGAAGATCGAGACTCAGCTCGGCTTCGTCGACATCGCCGGGCTGGTGCGCGGCGCCTCCAACGGCGAGGGGCTCGGCAACCAGTTCCTCGGCAACATCCGCGAGGTCGATGCGATCGTCCACGTGCTGCGCTGCTTCGTCGAGGGCGACGTGACTCACGTCGAAGGCAAGGTCGATCCGGTCGCCGATGCCGAGACGGTCGAGACCGAGCTGATGCTCGCCGACCTCGAGAGCCTCGAGAAACGCGTCCCCAATTTCGCCAAGAAGGCCGCGCAGGGCGACAAGGAAGCGAAGATCGCCGCCTCGGTGCTCGGGCAGGCGCTCGATCTGCTCCGCGAGGGCAAGCCCGCCCGGCTCACCCAGCCGAAGGACGTCGAGGAGAAGCGCGTGCTCGACCAGGCGCAGCTGCTCACCGCCAAGCCCGTGCTCTACGTCTGCAACGTCGACGAGGGCGACGCCGCCACCGGCAACGCGCTTTCGGCGCGGGTGTTCGAGAAGGCGAAGGCCGAGGGGGCCGAGGCGGTGATCGTCTCCGCCGCGATCGAAGCCGAGATCGCGACGATGGCGCCCGAGGAGCGCGGCGACTTCCTCGCCGAGCTGGGCCTCCACGAGACCGGCCTCGCCCGCGTGATCACCGCCGGGTACAAGCTCCTCCACCTCATCACCTTCTTCACCTGCGGCCCCAAGGAAGCGCGCGCCTGGACGGTCCCGGTCGGCGCCAAGGCTCCGCAGGCCGCGGGCGAGATCCACACCGATTTCGAGCGCGGCTTCATCCGCGCCGAGACGATCGCCTATGACGATTACGTCGCCTGCCACGGCGAGGCCGGCGCGCGCGACGCGGGCAAGCTGCGCTCCGAGGGCAAGGAATATGTCGTCCACGACGGCGACGTGATGCTGTTCCGCTTCAACGTCTGACCGCGCTCACTTCCCGGCGGCGAGCAGCGCCTCGACTCGAGTCCATTCGCGGCGGCGAGCGATCTCGGCAAGCGTGCGGCCGCTCGAATCCCTGAGCGTGCGGTCCGCGCCCGCCGCGAGCAGGATCAGCGCGACATCCTCGTCCGAAGCGACGAACAGCGCCGTCTGATCGCCGCTCGCGTGCGCATCGACCTTCGCGCCGGCATCGACCAGCAATCGCACGATCTCGGGCGTGCGCTCGGCGGCGGTCTGCAGCGCGGTCCAGTCGATCTCGTCGCGCGCCTCGAGCGGAACGTGCCGGGCAAGCAGCAACCGGACCACGCCCGACTGGTCGGCATCGGGCGCCAACGAGCCGTCGTTCTCCACCGCCTGGATCAGCGAGCTCCCCAACTTCAGGTCCGTCGCCCGCGCGTTCGCCCCGTGCGCGAGCAGCCGCTGGACGAGATGAAGGCTTCGAGTCCGCGCCGCCTTCATCAGCAACCTGTCGAGCTCGCCCGCGCCCATTCCGGCAAGGGCGCGCTCGGTCTCGATCCGGTCGAAGATCGCGGGCCTGCCGCGCTCGATCGCCGCCTTCAGCGCAAGCTGGCGATAGGTGCGCGCGCCTGCGCACTTGCGGCACCACGGCGCGACCGTATCGAGCCTGAAGCCGCGATCGAGCATTGCGAGCACGACGGCGTCCGGCGCGTGTCCGATCGCCTTGACCAGCATCGCTCCCGCCGCGCGCGAACCGAAATCGAAATGCTCCGCCGCCAGCGCGTCGACGGTGTGGGCATTGCCCTCGATCCAGCGCGCGGTGTCGGCGGTCTCGTCGACCGCGCCTTCGAGCGCGCTCACGACATCGGGCATCCCCGCCTGGACGCCGACATAGTCGGACACCATCTTGACCTGCCCGCCCGCCCGGAAGGTGAGCGTGTGGACGGCGCTGTCGGTGATGTCCGCGGTATAGGCATCGTCGAGCGACCAGAAGTCCGCGGCGCGGAAGCGCGCGACGAGCGCGTCGACCGCTTCGGGCGGGATCGCGTACTCGTGCGCGCCGGGGACGAGCACATAGCCCGTTTCCGCGAACGACACGTGCCCGTCCCCGCGCACGGTCACCGAATAGGACGGGCAGGAGCCGAAGCAGCCGCTGCGCTCGAGCGTGATCGAGACGTTGTCGCGCCGCACCTCGGGAAACGGCAGGTGTCGTATCGGCAAGCGTTCGGCCGTCAGGAAGACGATCGAAACCTCGCCGCGCGCCGCGACCGGATGTCCGTCGCGCTCGAGCGGCCGGAACCGCCATTGCCGCGCGATCGCCAGCGCGTGTTCGAGCACCGCGGGAGCGGGCAGGAGCGAAGGCTGACGATCATAGTCGCCGCCCGGCCGCGCCGCGACGACGTTTCCGGCGGAGTCCACGCTCACCTCGACATAGACGATATCGAAATCGGCGACGCCGGCCATGCGCACCCGCTCCTCCCCGGCGACTCGGTGGGACTCCATCTCCTCACGCGGAAACCACGCCGTCGCCGACTGCGCCAACGCCTGCCCAGCCCAGACCAGGCCGAGCGCAAGCAGCGCCGCGCGCCGGATCCCGCTCATCGCGCCATCGCCGCGGCGAACCACAGCAGCGCCGCCTGGCCGTGGAAATCGCCGGTGACGGTCGGCCGGGCGAGGTAATAGGCGGCGTCCTTCGATTGGCCGGTGCCGACGCACACCCCCGAAAGCCGCCCCTCGGCATCGACTCGCGACGCGACCCCGGCCCACGCCCGCCGATAGGCGCGCGCATAGGCCGGATCGCGCAGGATGCCGTGCTTGACGCCGCTCGCGATCGCGAAGCCGAACATCGCGCTGCCCGAGCTTTCCTCCCAGGCATCGCTCCGGTCGATCAGCTGGCGCCACAGCCCCGAGGGCGTCTGGTAGCGCAGCAGAGCAGCCATCATCCGGCGGTATCCGGCGACGATCGGCGGGTAATCCGGATGGTCCCTGGGCAGCTCAGACAATATCTCCGCCAGCGCCGCCGCCACCCAGCCGTTGCCGCGCGCCCAGAAGAAGGGGCCGTCGGCGCCGTGGTGGAACAGCCCGTTCGGCTCCTGCAGCCGCGCCAGGTAGAGCCGGGCGGTGCGTGCCGCGCGATCGAGATACTTGCGGTCGTGCGTCACCCGCCAAGCCTCGATCTGGAGCGCGCCGATCATCCACAGATCGTCGATCCAGTAGCGCGCCTGGGTGGTGAGACCGTCGGGCCCGAGGTCGCGCCATTGCCCGTCGGCCAGCGCCAGCCCGCGCGCGCGCGCCGCCGGATCGCCGCCCAGCCGCGCCAGCTCGAGCGGCCAGACGCCATAGACGCTGACGTCGACGTGATTGGCGGTATCGGGGATCGTCGCGGCGATCGCCTCGCGCCGGTGGACTCGCTCGATCAGCGCCGCGTCGTGAGTCGCCTCGGCGAAGCGGAGCGCGCCATAGGCCGAGGCGGCGTCGGCATAATGCACCGCATGCACCGCGCCCACGTCGTAGCGCATCAGATCAGGGGTATCGAGATAGGCCTTGGCCGCGAGCGCCCCGATCGCGGCGGGGGATCGCGCGGGCGCGGCCGAGGTCGCTGGCCGCTCCGCGCATGCGCCGAGCATCACGGCCAGCCCCAACCACAGCAAGGTGCGCATCCCGGCCCTCTCCCTTTCCGGGCCTTGTATCGTGGCCTCGCTCATCCGACCATGCCGTCATTGAGACTGCGCGCGCGCGGCACTAGGTAGGTGTCGATGCCGCCGCGTCTGATCCTTGCCGCCGTGGCGGTGCTGCTGCCCGCCACGGCGGCGGCGCAGTCCATGCCCGGCATGACGATGCCCGCGCCGGGGCAAACCGCGCCGGCACCGGCGCCGTCACCACCTCCGATGACGATGCCGATGCCGATGGCCACGCCCAGCGCCGGCGGCATGGACATGATCCCCGCAGGCAACGCCTCCCCCGGCTCCGGCACCGCGCGCCTCCCCGCCGCCGACGGTGCGATGAGTGGCCTCCACTGGTCGCCGGGCGGCTGGATGATGATGGCGCACGGCTACGCGCTCGGCGCCTACACCAGCCAGGGCGGTCCCCGCGGGCACGAGATGGCCTATTCGGGATCGATGGCGATGCTCGAGGCCGAGCGCGACTTCGCGGGCGGCACGCGGCTGCAGCTCAAGTTGATGGTCAGCCTCGATCCACTCAACGGCAAGCGCGGCTACCCCAACCTCTTCGCCAGCGGCGAGACCGCGAACGGCGCGCCGCTGATCGACCGCCAGCACCCGCACGACCTGTTCATGGAGCTCTCCGCGCGGATCGACGTGCCGGTCGGCGGCGGAGTCACTGCCTTCGCCTATGGCGGTCCGGTCGCCGAGCCCGCGCTCGGCCCCTCGGCGTTCGTCCACCGCCGTTCGGCGCGCTACTTCCCCGATTCGCCGATCGCGCACCACTGGTTCGACAGCACCCACGTGACCTTCGGGGTGGTGACCGCGGGGCTGGCCACCAACACGCTCCAGCTCGAAGGCTCGGCCTTCCGTGGCCGCGAGCCCGACGAGAACCGCTGGGACATCGAGACGCCGAAGCTCGACAGCTGGAGCCTGCGCGCGAGCTGGTCTCCCACCCCCAACTGGGCCGCGCAGCTGAGCTACGGCCAGCTCCATTCGCCCGAAGCGCTCGAGCCCGGCGCGGACGAGCATCGCACCACCGCGACGGTCCATTATTCGCGCGGTGGCTTCTCGGCGATGGCCGGGTTCGCCGCCAAGGACCGCGTGCCGGGCCGGACGCTCACCGCCTGGATCGGCGAGGCGAACTGGGACCTCACCCGCCACCACAGCCTGTTCGGCCGGATCGAGAACGTCGCCAACGACGAGCTCTTCCCCGCCCCCGCCGATCCGCGCCACGGCCGCACCTTCCGGGTCACTCGGTTCGAGGGCGGCTATGCCTACCAAATCCCGCTCGGCATCGCCGAACTCGCGCTGGGCGGTTCGGCGGCAGCCTATGCCAAGCCCGCGGCGCTCGACTCGGCCTATGGGCGAGCGCCGGTCAGCGTCACCGGGTTCGTCAGGCTGGCGATCGGAAGCTAAGGAGCCTTACGATGACCATCACGATCACCGCGTTCGAACGCTCGCCCGACGGCGGCAAGGGACTGGCGCGCGACACGCGGGTGCGCTGGGCGCTCGAGGAGGTGGGCCAGCCCTACGCGGTCCGGCTCGTCTCGTTCGAGGCGATGAAGCAGCCCGCGCATCTGGCGCTCCACCCCTTCGGTCAGATCCCGACCTATGAGGAAGGCGGGCTCGTCCTGTTCGAGACCGGGTCGATCGTCTTCCACATCGCCGAGCGCTATCCCGGCCTGCTGCCCGACGATGCGAATGCCCGCGCCCGCGCGATCACCTGGATGTTCGCCGCGCTCAGCACGGTCGAGCTGCCGATTCTCGAGATCTCGACCGCCAGGTTCGCGGAGGGCGACAAGCCGTGGACGCAGGAGCGCCTGCCGCTGATCGCGGACCGCATCCGCGTCCGGTTCAGGCAGCTCGCCGCGCGGCTGGGCGACGCCGAGTGGCTCGACGGCGCGTTCAGCGCGGGTGACCTGATGATGGTCTCGGTGCTGCTGCGGACTCGAGCCTCGGGCATCCTCGACGAATTCCCCACCCTCGCCGCCTATGTCGCCCGCGGCGAGGCGCGCCCCGCCTACCGGCGCGCGTTCGCCGCGCAGCTGGCGATCAACGCCGCCTGAGCGTCTCGCCACCCGGACTTTATCCGGCAATGAAAGGGTGCCATTCTGGTGCCGATGCGCACCCCGTTCAAGCTCGCCCTCGCGGCCCTCGCCGCGCTCCTGCAACCCTGCGTCGCCGCCCCCACCGAGGCCCGGGCGGCCCTGGCCGAGGCGCGCGCGCCGGTGACGATCCTGATCTCGATCGACGGCTTCCGCGCCGACTATCTCGATCGCGGCGTCACCCCCAACCTCAACGCACTGGCGGCGGGGGGGATCTCGGCGGCGATGCACCCGAGCTTCCCGTCCAAGACCTTCCCCAACCACTGGACGCTCGTCACCGGCATGCGCCCCGACCGCAGCGGGATCGTCTCGAACAACATGGAGGATGTGGCGCGCCCCACCGAGAAGTTCACGATGGACGACGCCAAGGACCCGTTCTGGTGGAACGCGGCCGAGCCCTTGTGGGTGACCGCCGAAAAGGCCGGGATCCGCAGCGCGACCCTGTTCTGGCCCGGCTCGAACGTCGCCTGGGGTGGCGCGATGGCCAAGGAATGGCCGCACGACCTTGCCGGCGGCACGCGCCCGGACGACTGGTGGCCGTTCGACATGGCGGTCGACAATCGCCAGCGCGTCGAAGGCGTGATCGACTGGCTGCGGCGCCCCGCGGCGATCCGCCCGAAGTTCATCACGCTCTATTTCGACACGATCGATACCGCCGGCCACACCTACGGCCCCGACGCGCCCGAGACGACCAAGGCAGTGGGCGAGATCGACCGCACGATCGGCGCTCTCGTCGCCGAGCTGCGCGCGCTGGGCCAGCCGGCGAACCTGGTGATCGTCGCCGATCACGGCATGGCCGTGGTCAGCCGCGCGCGGACGATCGGGCTCGACACGATCGCCGACCCGGCCGATTATCGCCTGTTCGAGGCGAGCACCTTCGCCGGCCTCTATCCGCTCCCCGGCCGCGAGGCGGCGCTCGACAAGGCGCTGCTCGGCCCGCACGACCATTTCCAGTGCTGGCGCAAGAGCGAGATCCCGGCGCGCTTCCACTATGGGACCAACCCGCGCATCCCGCCCTATTTCTGCCTCGCCGAGGTCGGCTGGCTCCTCGCGCGGACCGCACCGGCCAAGGACGGCGACCTGGGCAACCACGGCTATGACAACATGGCCCCCGAGATGCTCGCCCTGTTCATCGCCAACGGGCCCGGCATCCGGGCGGCGGGCAAGCTCCCCAGCTTCGAGAACGTCGACGTGGCCCCGCTCGTCCGCGACTTGCTCGGGCTTCCGGCGGGCAAGGACCTCGACGGCGACGACGCGCCGTTCCGGGGGGCGCTGGTCCACTGAGGCCTTGCCAAAAACCCGTTTTCATCCGAAACTGAATCGTGCGCTTTTTCGAGGATATCCAGGTAGGCGACCGGGCGAGTTTCGGGAGCTACGAGGTCACGCGCGAGGAGGTTCTCGCCTTCGCGGGCAAGTACGATCCCCAGCCGTTCCACCTCTCCGACGTGGCGGCGGCCAAGACCCATTTCGGGCGGATGGCGGCGAGCGGGTGGCACACCTGCGCGATGACCATGTCGATGCTGGTCGCCAGCATGCAGGACAATCCCCAGGCGAGCCTCGGCGCCGCCGGGATCGACGAGCTGAGATGGCTCAAGCCCGTCTATCCCGGCGATACGCTGCGCTGCGAGACCGAGGTGCTCGACAAGCGCGAATCCCGGAGCCGCCCCGAGCTGGGCAGCCTGCGCAGCCAGACGACCACTTTCAACCAGAACGGCGAACCGGTGCTCCGCTTCGTCGCGCTAGTGCTCGTAAGGCGGCGGCCGGCGTAGGGGGTCCGACACTCCTTCCGCGTCATCCTCTCCACCCAGGCTGTGCTTCATGGTGGATCCCGGACAGCCTTCGGCTTCCGGGATGACGGTGGTTGGGTCCGGACCCCTAACCCTCACCGCCGGTGGAAATCGTGCCAGTTGCCGCGCATGCGGGTACGGTCGCCGTGCCAGTTGGTCGTGCGGCCGCTCCAATAGACGCGCTGGTCGTCGTTCCAGGCGTGGCGGTGGCGCTGGCGGTCGTACACGTAGACGCCGACACCGGGGTAGTAATAGTCGCCGTACCAGCCCCAATAGGGATCGCCCCAACTGGCGTTGTAGGCGACCGACACGCCGGTGCCGCCTTCGCCGCACGACGTCAGCAGCAGGCCGCCGCCGGCGACCAATCCCGCCGCGAGCGCGGCCTTGATGAGCGTACGCATTGCTTCTCTCCTTGGCAGATGGAGAGGCGCGGCAGGCAGGCAAGCACTGACGCGCCCCACCCGTGGAGAGTCGAACCGTCAAGTGCGTGCGGAGTTCCCGCGAACGGGAAGCTTCAGTGCCCTTCGAACGCCACCAGCGCGTTGACCGCGATCCCGTCGCCGCGCAGCGCATCGGCACCGCCCAGTTCGGGCAGGTCGACCACGAATGCCGCCTGAGTGACGGTCGCGCCCGCCTTGCGGAGCAGCCGCACCGCCGCGCGCGCGGTGCCGCCGGTCGCGATCAGGTCGTCGACCAGCAGCACGCGGGCGCCGGGCGCGCAGGCGTCGGCGTGGATCGCGATCCGGTCGGTGCCGTATTCGAGCGCATAGTCCTCGGCGATCGTCGCGCCGGGCAGCTTGCCGTCCTTGCGGATCAGCAGCACGCCGGTGCCGAGCTGCATCGCCAGCGCCGCGCCGAACAGGAAGCCGCGCGCCTCGATCCCGGCGATCAGGTCGACCGGCCCCTCGACCGCCGCCGCCAGCCGCTCGATCGTGATCCGCAGCCCTTCGGCATCGAGCAGCAAGGTGGTGATGTCGCGGAACATGATCCCGGGCTTGGGAAAGTCCGGGATGGTGCGGATTCGCCGCCGGATATCGTCGTTGTCCGAGACGACGGCGAGATCCATGTCAGTGCTTCACGCCCCGCCACACCGTCTTGTACGCGCCCCACGCCAGCAGGCTCGTCAGCAGCAGGAACAGCACCACCGCGAGGCCCGCCTGGTGTCGCGCCTCAAGCGTCGGCTCGGCGGTCCAGACGAGGAAGGCGGCGACGTCCTGCGCCATCTGGTCCACCGTCGCGCGGGTGCCGTCGGTATATTCGACCTGGCCCTCGCTGGTCAGCGGCGGCGGCATCGCGACGTTGAGGTTCGCGAAATAGGGGTTGTAGAAGGCGGTCGCCGGGGTCTTGGACGCCGGATATTTGTCGATCAGGTCCTTCGGCTGCGGCCGGTAACCGGTCAGCAGCGAATAGACGTAGGCCGCGCCGCCGTGGCGCGCCTTGGTGATCAGCGACAGGTCCGGCGGCGATCCGGTGCCCGGATAATAGACCGGTGGGAAGTGGTCCGATGGGATGTTGTCGCGGGTCGCGCGGTCGCCCGACTTGGGATCGAAGGTCGGCTGCTTGTTGGCCCACGATTTGGCGAGGTTCTTCACCTGCGCGTCGTTGTAGCCCAGCGCCTTCAGGTCGCGGAACGAGACCATGCTGAGGTTGTGGCAGTTCGAGCAGACTTCCTGATAGACGTGCAGGCCGCGCTGGAGCTGCGCCAGATTGTTGCTGTAGCGCCCGAGCGGCCCGTCCGACGCGAGCGACAGCTCCTTCGGCTCGAGGTGATAGTCCTTCTCGGCGCTCGACTTGGGGGGGTCGTTAATCACCCCGACGACAGTCCACAGCAGCGCCCACATCAGCACGCCGACGAACGCCAGCCCGATGAGGAACTTTGACAACCGCATGATCAGCGAAATCGGCATCGTTGCTGGTCCTTTAGGCGCTGAGCGCGGTTTCGGTCATCCGCGAGCCGCTCTTGCCCGCGAGCACGGCCTCGGTGATCGAGTTGGGGAGCGGACGCGGCCGCTCCAGCCGGGACACGATCGGCAGGATGATCAGGAAATGCGCGAAATAATAGGCCGCGGAGAGCTGGCCGACGATCGCCATACACCGGCGACACCGGGCTCCCGCCGACATAGCCGAGCACCAGCACGTCGACGACCAGGATCCAGAAGAAGATACGGTACATCGGCCGGTAATTGGACGAGCGCACCGGCGACTTGTCGAGCCAGGGCAGGAAGAACAGCACGCAGGATCGAGCTGAACATCGCCAGCACGCCCCACAGCTTCGCGTCGAGGATGAAGTTCGAGGTGAACGAGCGCAGGATCGCGTAGAACGGCCAGAAATACCATTCGGGCATGATCTGCGCCGGCGTCGTCAGCGGGTTGGCCGGGATGTAGTTGTCCGGATCGCCGAGCGCGTTGGGCAGGAAGAAGACCAGCACCGCGAAGATCAGCAGGAACACGCGCGACGCCGAGCCCGTCCTTGGCGGTGTAATAGGGATGGAACGGCACGGTGTCCTGCTCGCTCTTCACCTCGACCCCGGTCGGGTTCGACGAGCCCGGGATGTGCAGCGCCCAGATGTGGAGGATGATCACGCCGGCGATCACGAACGGCAGCAGATAGTGAAGCGAGAAGAAGCGGTTGAGCGTCGCGTCGTCGGGCGCGAACCCGCCGAGCAGCCAGACGCGGATCGCACTCGCCGACCACCGGGATCGCCGAGAAGAAGCCGGTGATCACCTGCGCGCCCCAGAAGCTCATCTGGCCCCAGGAGAGCACATAGCCCATGAACGCGGTCGCCATCATCAGCAGGAAGATCACCACGCCGAGCAGCCACACCATCTCGCGCGGCGCCTTGTACGATCCGTAATAGAGCCCGCGGAACATGTGGATATAGACCACCGCGAGGAACAGCGACGCGCCGTTCGCGTGCGCATAGCGCAGGAACCAGCCGGCGTTGACGTCGCGCATGATCAGTCCGTTGACCGAATTGAACGCGTCGGCGGCATCCGAATGGAAGTGCATCGCCAGCACGATGCCGGTGACGATCTGGATCGCCAGCGCCGCGCCCGCGAGCACGCCGAAATTCCAGAAGTAATTGAGGTTGCGCGGCACCGGATAGCCCGCGCCGACCGCGTTGTAGACGAAGCGCGGCAGCGGCAGCTTGGCGTCCACCCACTTCATCAGCGGGCTCTTCGGCTCGTAGTGTTTCGCCCAGGGGAAGCTCATCGCGCTTTATCCTTTCCCCACTGTCACGGTCGTGCCGGAAGTGAATGTGTAATCGGGTACGAACAGGTTCTTCGGCGCCGGGCCTTTGCGGATGCGCGCCGCCGTGTCATACATCGAGCCGTGGCACGGGCAGAAATAGCCGCCGAAGTCGCCGCGGTTCTCGCCTTCGCCCGCGCCCAGCGGCACGCAGCCGAGGTGGGTGCAGACGCCGAGCGTGATCAGCCAGTTCTTGTGGCCTTCCTTGGTGCGCTGCGCGAGCGTCTCGGGGTCGCGCAGGGTCGAGACCGGCACGGCGTCGGCCTGCTTGATCTCGTCGGGGGTCAGGTTGCGCACGAACAGCGGCTGCTTGCGGAACGAGGCCTTGATCGCCATGTCCCGGCTCGATCGCCGAAAGGTCGATGTCGGTGGTCGATTGCGCGAGCACGTCGGCCGAGGGGCTCATCGAGTTGATCAGCGGCAGCACGGTGACCGCGCCGCCCACGCCCGCGAAGGCCACGGCCGCATATTGAAGATAGTCGCGGCGGCGGGGATTCTCGGGACCAGACGGATCGCCTTCAGTTGCCATGCTTCAGCCCTTGCACTTCGAATTCCCGCACGGTCGCGCGGAACGGAACGCGGGCGCGCAGGCGCCCGAAGCCGCCTGGTGCCCCCGGTGGCTGGCCGGCCTGATAGACGCGGCAATGCGGCTTTGCCAACAGGCATTTTGACGCTGGCGTGAAGAGGGCCGCATTGCGCGCACAAACCCTCTGTCATGCCGGACTTGTTCCGGCATCCACCGCGCCGCGGGCGCTGAACGAGCGCCTCTTGCTTTTTGCCTGGTTGCCCGGTGGACCCCGGACCAAGTCCGGGGTGACGCGGGAAGGAGGCGCGGCTAGTCCCCTCCCATGCGCCTCGCTTTGTTCGAGCCCGACATCGCCGGAAACGTGGGCACGATCCTGCGGCTGGGGGCGTGCCTGGGCGTCCCGGTCGACCTGATCGAGCCGATGGGCTTTCCGTGGAGTGACCGGGCACTGGCGCGCGCCGGCATGGATTATGCGGCGCAGGCCGAGGTCGCCCGTCACGCGGATTGGGATGCCTTCGTCGCGGCGCTCCCCGGCCGGCTGGTGCTGTTCACCACGCGCGCGGCGGTCCCGCTGCCCGAAGCGCGCTTCGAGGCCGCCGACACCTTGTTGTTCGGCGCCGAAGGCCGCGGCGCCCACGATTTCGTCCACGCCCGCGCCGATCTCGCGGTGCGGATTCCGCTTCGCGCGGGCTTCCGCTCGCTCAACGTTGCGGTCAGCACCGGAATCGGGCTAGCCGAGGCGTTGCGCCAGACCGGGGGCTGGCCGCAGGCGGGGAGGCAATGATGCGATTTTCGAACCAACGGATGGACGGAGTCGAGTTCAGCAACTGCAACCTCGCGAACGCGGTGTTCGACGACGTCAACCTCGCGGGCGCGCGCCTCACCAACGTCAACCTCTCCGGCCTCACGATCGAGAACGCCAACATCAAGGGCCTCAAGATCTTCGGCTACGATGTCGAAGGCTGGATCAGGGAGCAGCTCGCCCGGGACGGCTGCCACCTCGACGACTAGGGCTAGCCATTACGCTCCCCTCCCTGCTTGCAGGGAGGGGCCGGGGGTGGGTGCGCGCGTCTGCGCGCCCAAAGACTCTCCCGCGGGCCGCAACACAGCGTCGGACGAGGCATCGAGCCTCGTCCGACGCTAAACCCACCCCTAGCCCCTCCCTGATCAGGGAGGGGAATGGCTGAACTATCGACACGCCCTCAGCAATTCCCACAGTCGACTTCCCCCGAATCCGGCGGCAAGGGGCGGGGCATGGAACTCGACTCGCAGCAAGCCGCCGCCCGCGCCTGGTTCGAATCCCTGCGCGATTCGATCTGCGCCGAATTCGAGGCGATCGAGGACGAAGCCGATTCGGCGGCGCGGTTCGAATTCACGCCCTGGGACCGCAAGGATTCCGGCGGCGCGCCCGGCGGCGGCGGAGTCCGGGGCGTGATGAAGGGCAAGGTGTTCGAGAAGGTCGGCGTCAACGTCTCGACCGTCGGCGGCACCTTCGACGGCGATTTCGCCAGGACGATCCACGGCGCGGGCGAGGACCCGAGCTTCTTCGCCACCGGCATCAGTCTGGTCGCGCACATGGCCAACCCGCACGCCCCCGCGGTCCACATGAACACCCGCTTCCTGGTGACAACCAAGCGCTGGTTCGGCGGCGGCGCCGATCTCAACCCGCCGATCCCCTATGAGGAGGACACCGCCGAGTTCCACGCGCGGCTGAAGGCGGCGTGCGACGCGCACGATCCGGCGCATTACCCGCGCTTCAAGGCCTGGGCCGACGACTATTTCTACATCCCCCACCGCCACGTCCATCGCGGCGTCGGCGGGATCTTCTACGATCACCTCGAGGGTGCCGAAAACGACAAGGGCTGGGACGCCAATTTCGCCTTCACCCGGGACGTCGGCCGCGCCTTCCTCGACGTGTTCCCGCGACTCGTCCGGCGGCGGATGGCCACGCCCTTCACCCCCGCCGACAAGGCCCGCCAGCTCGCCTGGCGTGGCCGCTATGCCGAGTTCAACCTGATCTACGACCGCGGCACGCTGTTCGGGCTCAAGACCGGCGGCAACGTCGACGCGATCCTGATGAGCCTGCCCCCCGAGGCGACATGGGACTGAGAGTGAGGCAGGCGGTGCAAAGCTCCCCTCCCGCTTGCGGGAGGGGAACTTAGGATCGGGATTGACTCCGGTCCCCGGCGATCAGCTCGCCACCATCGTCACCGCGCTCGAGATGACGGCCGCGCCCCGGCTGCGCGCGCTCCCCGCGTCGGACCTCAACCTCGTCCGCTGGCCCGCGCCCGCGACCGAGCGCTACCGCACCCTGTTCCGCCGCGTCGGCGAGCCGTGGCTGTGGTTCTCGCGGCTGGTGATGGATGAGGCGCGGCTGCGCGCGATCCTCGATGATCCGGCGGTCGAGGTCTACGCCGTCACCGATCGAGCGGGCATCGAGCTGGGCATGCTCGAGCTCGATTTCCGTGTCGCAGGCCAGTGCGAGCTCGCCTATTTCGGGCTGGTCCCCGAGCTGACCGGCAAGGGCAACGGCGGCTGGCTGATGGGCCATGCGCTATCGCTGGCGTGGCGCAAGGGCGTGACTCGAGTGTGGGTGCACACCTGCACGCTCGATCATTCGGCCGCCTTGGGCTTCTACCGCCGTCACGGCTTCGTTCCCTACCAGCGCACGATCGAGACCTTCGCCGATCCGCGGCTGGTCGGTGTGTTCCCGCGCGAGGCGGCGCCTCACATCCCCTGTCTGGGCGCCGCGAGCTGACGGTAGACGGCGATCTGCAGCAACACCTGCGCCAGGCCACCCGCGGCGACGGACGCCGCGCCGATCGCGTCCAGCAGGACCTTGGCAAGCGGGAGCGAGGCGGGCGCGCCGACCGAGGCAGGCACCGAGCTCGCGATATAGACCACCACCGCCATCAGCGCGAGCAGCCAGCCGAGCTGGTGCGTCCGCGCGATGCTCGCCCCAAACGCGCCGAACGGCCCCCGTTCGGGCTCCGCGACCAGGATCGCCATGGTGAGGAAGGTCCGCCCGATCGCGTAGAAGCCGGGCAGGACGAACAGCGCCGTTCCCAGCATCACCAGCGCGAGGCTGAGCAGCTGGGCCAGCAGCAGCCACGGCAGGAGGCGCAGTGCGCGCATCAGCGCCTGAGCGATCGTCGGGCGCGCGGAATCGAGCAGCAGCACCAGCAGCGTGCCGACGCCGAGCAGCTGCACGAGGA
This sequence comes from uncultured Alphaproteobacteria bacterium, assembly GCA_963799985.1. Classification (GTDB taxonomy): domain Bacteria; phylum Pseudomonadota; class Alphaproteobacteria; order Sphingomonadales; family Sphingomonadaceae; genus Sphingomonas. Next base: position 169,312 of record CAWCZC010000003.1, read on the forward strand.
CTTGCGCGGCGATCCAATGGGCATTGTCCGCGAACCACTGGAGCAGCGCGGTCATCGTCGCGTCGGGATCGAGATCGGCGACCTGCGGCTCGGGAAGGAACAGCCGCCCCGCGAACGCCGGCAGGAAGAAGAAGAACGCCGCGACCCACAGGTGCACGTCGCGGTCGCGCCGGAACAGCGCGAGCGCCTCGGCGAACGCGCCCGAGAAATCGAGCTTCATGTCCGGGCGGCGGGTGCGAGCGCCTGATACAGCTTGGAGGTGAAAGCCGGGACGACGAGCAGGAAACCGGTCTGCACCGCCGCCACCATCACCGAGGTGAGCACGCCCGACAGGCTGACTCCGCTCATCGGACCCGCGATCAGCACGAAGATCGATCCGAACACCGTCTGCGTCGCCCAGATCGCGACCAAAGTCACGAAGCCATAGAGCAGCAGCACGCCGACGATCGGCAGCGCGTGCCCCCGGGTAAGCTGGAACGAGCGCGCCAGCGCCCCGAACATCCGTTTCTCGTGCACGATCGCCGGCTCGGTCAGGATCAGCCGGGCGGTCACCCACAGCCAGCCCGCGGCGAGCAGCAGCAGATAGACGATGATCGCGCCCTCGAGCGCGCCGGAGAGCCGAGTCCGTCCGTCGAGCACGTCCTGCGGGTCGTATCCGTTCGCGCCCAGCAGCAGCGACACCGGCGCCACCGTCAGCAGCACGGCGGCGAGCACGGCGACCCATACGATCAGCGCGGGCAGCAGTCGTTTGCCCGCGAGCGCGCCCGGATTGCGTCCGTCGCCGCTCTCGAGCGACATCGCGATCACCGTCAGCCGGCCCCACATCGCCAGCACCGCGAACGCCACCATGATCAGGCTCAGCGCGAGCTTGAGCCCGCTCGCTCCGTTCTCGCTCACCCGCGCGAAATTTCCGTCGATCGAGAAAGGCAGGAAGAATGCGAACAGGGCGATCGGCAGAATCGTACCCAGATTGTCGGTTATGAATTCGGCGGCACGGTCCCAGACGGTACCCATCTTCACCATCACCCGCGCTTCCTCCCGCTCGCCTGCCCGTCCGTGTTAGCGGGCCGCCCGGTGCTTGCCAATGCTTGCGCATCGCGGGCTCCCCGGGCAATCGCCGTTTCGTGACAAGTGCTTCCGAAGACGTGGAATGGCGGATCGAGCCCGCGCCGATCGCTTATCCGCAAGCGCTGGCGGCGATGGAGGCGCGCGCCGCCGCCGTGATCGCCGGCGATGCGCGCGAGCTGATCTGGCTGCTCGAACACCCTGCGGTCTACACCGCGGGCACCAGCGCCGATCCGGCCGAGCTGCTCGATCCGCGCTTCCCCGTCCATTCGACAGGGCGTGGCGGCCGCTACACCTACCACGGTCCTGGCCAGCGGATCGGCTATGCCGTGCTCGATCTCCGCAACCGGCGGCGCGACGTGCGGAATTACGTCCATGCGCTCGAAGGCTGGGTGATCGCGGCCTTGGGCGAAATCGGCATCCATGCCTTCCGCGCGGAGGGCAGGATCGGCATCTGGACTCGCGACGGCGGCACCGAGGCCAAGATCGGCGCGATTGGCGTCCGCATCCGCCAATGGGTCACGCTTCACGGTTTTGCCGTGAATCTTTCACCCGATCTGTCGCATTTTTCGGGCATCGTCCCCTGCGGAATTCCGCAGTTTCCCGTCACCAGCGCCCAGGAATTGGGCATTTCGGTCTCGAACGATCGTTTCGATACCGTGCTGTCGGCCACATTTTTGCCATTTTTGGACGGTCTGGCTGCGTCTGCCTGAAATCGAGTCTTGAGGGCGCACCGCGAACCGTCTAATGTCCATCGCGGTTTGGGTATTAACGGCTTTTCCGTCCGCTCAATCCACTATCTAGGGAGCTATCAATGCGTGCAATTCTTTCCAAGGTCCTCGCGGTTTCGATGATCGCCGCCGCCGGCCTCACCGTCACTGCCTGCAAGACCGAGACCGCTGCCACGGTGAACAACACCGAGGAAGTGACCACCGAGAACGTGACCGTCGATGAGAACATGACCGGCACGGTGGACGCCACCAACGGCACCGCCGCCAACGTCACGACCACGACGACCAACACCACGACCAGCAACACCACCAGCAACGCGATGTAATTTCGCGTTCCTGCGTTGTTGAACGAAGGGCCGCCCGGGCAACCGGGCGGCCCTTTTCGTTGCGCCCCTCGGTCGGTCCTGTGCCAGCGTTGCCCCGAATCAAATCGAGCGCCTGGGTGCGCACCCCAAGAAAAGGGTTGGGGGGCGCGGCAAAACTCCCTAACCGTAGCGCCGGGGAAGTCAGTGCGAGAGGGCAGAATGTTGTTTGCGCGTATCCTGGTGGTGCTGGCGGGGTCCGCCGGCCTGTTTTCGGCGGCGCCCGCATCGGCGCAATTCTTCCTGAAGGCGGCCAACCTTGCCGGCCCGCGAGTCACCGGCGAGGAGCCGGGGATGACCGGCCCCGCGCTTCCGGGCGCCACGCCCGAGGAGCTGCGCGCGGCGCTGGTGTGGAACCTGCGCGCCGCGCTCAACGTCGCCGCGCTGCAATGCCAGTTCGAGCCGACGCTGATGACGCTCGACAATTACAATGCGATCCTCCGCGATCACCGTCTCGAGCTCAAGAAGGCCTATGACACGCTCGACAAATATTTCGTCCGCCAGGCCAAGACCAAGAAGGCCGGCGACGACGAGCTCGATCGCTACGGTACCCGCGTCTATTCGGGCTTCTCGACCGTGTCGGCGCAGCTCACCTTCTGCCAGACCGCGGGCTCGATCGGCCACCGGGCGGTGTTCGCCAAGCCGGGATCGCTCGCGGAAGTCGCCTATGACCGGATGCGCGAGCTGCGAAACAGCCTTGCGCCCTGGGGCGAGCAGGCGTTTCCGATCGGCTACAACCGGCAAATCCAGAGCGTGGAATTGCCGATCTATTTCCGCGACGATTGCTGGGACAAGAAGCACCGCTGGCTGATCAAGGTGTGCGGACCGTTCCCGGTTGATCCGTAAGGCCCGCGAAAGCCCGTCCTCAATCCCGGCATCCCGGAAGCCGATTTCTTCAAATCTATGATTTGAATAGAAAATTCTCCTGTCCGGGATCCACCGTGAGGCACAGCTCTAGTGGCGCGGTGGATCCCGGACAGCAAGGCTTTCCAGCCGAAAACGAAGACGTTTTCGGGGAAAGCCTAACTTCCGGGATGACGAAGAACCGGCCCTAACGCAGCCCCAGCAGCTTGTGCGCCTGGAGCGTCAGCCGCCATTTCGGCCGCGCCAGCGCCAGCGCCACCGCCGCGGCGCGATTGGCCTCGCCCGCGGCGCTGTCCATCGGCTGGACGAGGAAGTGGGCGAAGTCCCAGCCCTCGATCTCGGCCAAGTCGGTTCCCGGCTGCGGCCAGACCAGCTTCAGCTCGTCGCCCGATCGCTGGACCACGACGCTTCCCGCCTTGGGGCTGACGCACACCCAGTCCACGCCGGGATGCACCGGCAGCGTGCCGTTGGTCTCGATCGCGATCCGAAAGCCGCGCGCGTGGAGCGCATCGACCAGCGCGTCGTCGACCTGGAGCATCGGCTCGCCCCCGGTCAGCACCGCGAAACGCGCCTCGCGGCCCTCGCCCCAATGCGTCGCCGCGGAATCGGCGAGCGCGTCGGCGTCGGCGAAGCGCCCGCCCCCCGCGCCGTCGGTGCCGACGAAATCGGTGTCGCAGAAGCGGCACACCGCCCCCGCCCGGTCCGCCTCGCGCCCCGACCAGAGGTTGCACCCCGCGAACCGCACGAACACCGCGCGCGCGCCCGCGTTCACGCCCTCGCCCTGGAGCGTGAGGAACATCTCCTTGACCGCGTAGCTCATGGAACCGCGGCGTATTGCGTCGGATCCGGCAGCCCGGCTTCCTCGAACCCGCGCGCGCGAATGCGGCAACTGTCGCACAGCCCGCAGTGCAGCCCGCTCGGCGCCGGATCGTAGCACGACCAGCTCAGCCCCGCGTCGAGCCCCAGCCGCGCCGCCTCGCGGACGATCTCGGCCTTGGTCATGTGCTGGAGCGGCGCGTGGATCCGGAAGGGCTCGCCCTCCACCCCCGCCTTGGTCGCGAGCTCGGCGAGCTTCTCGAACTCGGCGATGAACTCGGGGCGGCAATCGGGATAGCCCGAATAATCGAGCGCGTTGACCCCGATGTAGAGGTCGCGCGCGCCCGCCGCCTCGGCCCAGCCGAGCGCGAGGCTGAGGAAGATCGTGTTGCGCGCGGGCACGTAGGTGACCGGGATGTCATCGCCCACCCCGCCCTTCGGCACCGCGATCTCGTCGGTCAGCGCCGATCCGCCGAACGCGCGCAGGTCCAGCGGGAGCACGACATGGCGTTCGGCCCCCAGCGCGGCGGCGATGCGGCGCGCGGCGGCGAGCTCGATCTGGTGGCGCTGGTTGTAGTCGATCGACAGCGCGAGCAGCCGGTGCCCCGATTCGCGGGCGCGCGCGGCGGCCACCATCGAATCGAGTCCGCCCGAGATCAGGACGACGGCGGCGCTGGCGGTGGAGCAGGGCATCGCGCGACGGCTAGCGCTTTTTGATCGCGCGTCCAGCCCGTTGCGGACGGCCCCCGACAAAAAAAGGGCCACCCGGAGGTGGCCTTTAGGTTCAGGAAAACCTGCCAGAGAGGAATGGCTCCAAGGAGGAGCCCGCAAACCCTAGGCGCTCAGTGGTAAATAAATCCTGAACAAGATTTTGCCACAATTGGGGACGGCCCGGCCGCTTCTCTTCTCCGTCACCCGGCCTTGTGCCGGGGTCCACCGGGAGGCAGGCGACGGACAAGAGGCTCTCGTCCAGGGCCACGGCCAGCTTGATCTTCACCATAGCGGTGAAGGCCGCATCCCGTTCCGGCAGAGGTACGTCGTCATCGGATGATTGAGTCATCACAAACCTCGTGAAGCCGCGTCCGTCGGGTCGGGTCCGAGTTCGATGTCCTTCTTCGTCATCCCGGAAGTTAGGCTTTCCCCGAAAACGTCTTCGTTTTCGGCGGGCAAGCCTTGCTGTCCGGAATCCACCTCTCCACCCCGGCTGTGCCTCACGGTGGATCCCGGACAGCCTGCGGCTTCCGGGATGACGGTGGCGAGGGTGGACTCCAAAGCTTTCGCCTCGGGCAATTGAATGCTCCCCGACCGCTTGGGTCAAGGGTCATATTTCGGCCGTTTGGATTCACCCCCTACGGGCAATCCCCCGTCTTGCGCCCCTCGAGATCGCTGGCGAAGGGGGCGCCGTCGAGCACGCCCTGAGTCTCGACGTGGATCAGCCGCGCGGTTTCGACCGAGACGGTGGTGCGGCCATAGCCGTGCCCTGGGCAGGTGTAGTGGATCGTCGCCACGCGCAGGGTGTTCTCGACGACGAAGTGCTCGCACTGCGCGTTGCCGTGCTTGAGCTGGAGCAGGGTCGCGGGATTGGTGAGGCAGAGCTTGCGGGTGCCGCTGCCGTCAAATTCGCGCAATTGCCATTGGCCGTGCTCGATCCCGCGCAACGCCTTGAGCGCCGCACCGTCGTGCTGCGCGATCGCGCCGTCGCATGTCAGGAGCAGCGTGGCGGCCACGGCCGCGCGCGCGAAACGCCGAAGCACCATCACCCGAACACTCCCCGCGCCCTCGGCAAATCAGCCCCCCACGGCCGAATCGAATGCCTGGCGCAACGCGTCCGATATGGCGGGACCCGCCGGAATTACAACGGTGGTGTAACGAACTGCGCGAGCGGCACCGGGAAGTTGCGCGCGCAAAAGGCGCAATCGACGGTGATCATGCCCTCCTCGTCCGCCATCGCCGCGCGCTCCTCGGGCGGGAATTTGGCGATCACCTGGGCGATATAGTCGGCGTCGCAGCGGCAGCCGCGAGTCAGCGCGACGTCGGCGAGCACGCGCACCTCCGGCTCCTCGTTGAACAGCCGCCAGACGAGCGTCTCGAGCGGGAGCGCGGGATCGGCGAGTTCGTCCGCGCCCATCGTGCCACCCAGCATCGCGACGTCCTCCCATTCGGGATGATCGAGCCGCGTGTGGAGCCGCTCGCGCCCTTCCTCGCCCTCGGGCAGGTGCTGGAGGAACAGCCCGCCCGCCACCAGCCTGCCATCGGCGCCGCGCCGCATCCCCAGCCGGATCAGGCTGGGGATCTGCTCGGACTGGAGGAAATAGCTCTCCGCCGCCGCCGCCAGCGATTCGCCGTCGAGCGGGACGATGCCCTGGTAGCGCTCCTTCGTCGCCGCCTGGTCGAAGGTCACCGCGAGGTAGCCGGTGCCGAACAGCGCGAACAGCGAGGGGTTCGCCCCCGCCTCCCCCAGCCGCTCGGCGTCGTACTGGACGTAGCCGCGCAGTTCCCCGCCCTTGTAGTCGCACACCAGCAGCGAGATCACGCCGTTCCGGGTCTGCGCCTGGAGCGTGAGCTGGCCGCCGGCATCTTTGAGCGTCGAGCCGAGCAGCGCGGTGAGCGTCAGCGCCTCGGCCAGGATCGCCTCGATCGCCGGCGGATAGGCGTGCGCGTGCAGGATCGTGTCGAGCACCGGCCCCAGCCGCGCGACTCGCCCGCGGGCATGCCGGTTCGGAATGGTGAAGCCGATCGCGCGATCGAGGTCGGTGGGGGGAGTATCGCGGGTCGCCATAAAGTCCGTTCGGGCTGAGCTTGTCGAAGCCACGTCCTTCCTTCTCAGCGGTCGGAAGAAGGACGGCCCTTCGACAGTGGACAGGGTGTGGGATTGAGCGATTAGATAGGAGGCGGACGATCCGAAACAACTCGCCGCGCCCGCAGCCGCGGCACGACCCACAAACCCCAGCCCGGCAACGAGGCGGCCACAACGCCCGCGATGAGCAATTGCCCGATGGCTCCGGCGAACAGCAGCTCCCCAAGGCCGCTGAAGAATCCCTCCTCGTGCGGGCTGAGCAGGTCCATCCATTGGGGCAGGCCGACGACCGCCGCCGCAAACCCCGCCCCCGCCAGGATCAGCCAGAGCGCGGCCCGGTCGCGGCGGGAAACCCGCGCGCGGGCAAGCCACCAGACGCCCGCGGCATTGCCGGCGCCGACCAGGCCGAACAGCAGCACCGCCCGTGGATCCTCCTGGATGCTGGTTTCAACCGTCATCCACAGGACCGCCGCCAGCACGGTCAGCCCCAGGATCGCGATCGCCACACCCCGGGTCACCGGCATCGTGCCCCCCTCAAATCTGCCCGAAGCACCATCGCAGCACCGATTTCTGCGCGTGCAGCCGGTTCTCCGCCTCCGGCCAGATCAGCGACTGCGGACCGTCGATCACTGCGTCCACCACTTCCTCGCCACGGTGCGCGGGCAGGCAGTGGAGGAACCTGGCGTCGGGCTTGGCGCCCGCCATCAGCGCCTCGGTGACCTGGAAGGGCATCATCGCCTTCAGCTTGGTGTCGGCGTGCGCTTGCCCCATCGAGATCCAGGTATCGGTGACGACCACGTCGGCGCCCTCCACCGCCTCGCGCGGATCGCCGGTGACTCGCGCCCGGCCCTTGCCCTTCGCGACGTCCGCATCGCTCGGCTGGAACCCCTGCGGACAAGCGGCGACCACCTCGAACCCCATCAGCGCCCCCGCCTCGATGATCGAGGCGAGGACGTTGTTGCCGTCGCCCAGCCACGCGACCTTGAGTCCGGGTAGCGCAAGCCCGCTTTCGAGGATCGTCAGCAGGTCCGCCATGATCTGGCAGGGGTGCGAGGCATCGGTCAGCCCGTTGATCACGGGCACGCTGGCATGTTCGGCCATTTCGAGCAACTTGGCGTGATCGTCGGTGCGCACCATGATCGCGTCGCAATAGCCCGAGAGCACCCGCGCGGTATCCGCCACCGTCTCGCCGCGGCCGAGCTGGCTCGTCCCCGCATCGAGGATCACCGAGCTGCCGCCCAATTGCCGGATCGCCATGTCGAACGAGACTCGGGTGCGGGTCGAGTTCTTCTCGAACATCATCGCCAGCGTGTGCCCCGCGAGCGGCGCGTCGGCGTCCGCCTTGCCCTTGGGGAAGCCCTTGCGCGCCGCCTTGCGGTCGATCGCGTCCGCCAGCATCGCCGCGATGCCCTCGGCGCCCGCGTCGGACAGGTCGAGGAAATGGCGCACTATTCCCTCTCCCCTTGTGGGAGAGGGAGGGAGCCGATGAAATCGGCGGAAGGGTGAGGGGGAGCGAGACTCGATGTCCCCCTCACCCTTCCCACGCCTTCGGCGCGGGCCCCTTCCCTCTCCCACAAGGGGAGAGGGAGATTGTCACAGCCCCTAACCACCACTTGCAGGCGCGAACACCCGCGCGCCCTCGCTCAGCCGCTCGATGCACTCGGCGATATGGTGTTCCTCAATCACCAGCGGCGGCAGGATGCGGACGACGTTCTCGCCCGCCGCCACCGTCAGCAGCCCGTGGTTGTCGCGCAGATGCGCCACGAAATCGCGGCTGACCGCCGGCTCCTTGAGCTTGATCCCGAGCATCAGCCCCTTGCCGCGCACCTCCTCGAACAGGTGATCGTGGTTGGGGATCATCTGCTCGAGACTCTGGCGCAGCCGGTCGCCCATCGCCTTCACATGCTCGAAGAAGCCAGGCTCGAGCATCACGTCGAGCACCGCCATCCCCGCCGCCATCGCCAGCGGGTTGCCGCCATAGGTCGATCCGTGGGTGCCGATCACCATGCCCTTGGCCGCCTCCTCGGTCGCCAGGCAAGCGCCGAGCGGAAAGCCGCCGCCGATCGCCTTGGCCGAGGAGAGGATGTCGGGCTCGATGCCGTACTGCTCATAGGCCCACATCGTCCCCGTCCGGCCGTATCCGCACTGGATCTCGTCGAGCACGAGCATCAGCCCGTGCTCGTCCGCCGCCTTGCGCAAGCCGCGGATGAATTCGGGGGTACCGGCGCTGATCCCGCCCTCGCCCTGCACCGTCTCGACGAGGAAGCCCGCGGTCTCGTCGTCGATCTTCGCCAGCGCGCCGTCGAGGTCGTTGAACTTCACATAGTCGAAGCCCGGCAGCAGCGGCTCGAAGCCGTCGCGCATCTTGGGCTGATCGGTCGCCGAGATCGCCGCCATCGTCCGCCCGTGGAAGGCGTTCTTGAAGGTGATCAGCTTGTGCCGCTGGGGGTTGCCGTTGGCGTAGTGATAGCGCCGCGCGGTCTTGATCGCGCACTCGACCGCCTCGACGCCCGAATTGGTGAAGAACACCGTGTCGGCGAACGAATTGTCGACGATCCGCTGCGCCAGCGCCTCGCCCTGCGGTGATCCGTAGAGGTTCGAGACGTGCATCAGCGTCGCCACCTGTTCTTGCAACTTCGCGGTGAGATGCGGGTGCCCGTGCCCGAGCGCGTTGACCGCGATGCCCGCCGCGAAATCGAGATATTTCTCGCCGCGCTCGCCGTAGAGATAGCAGCCGTCGCCTCGCACCGGCCGCACACCGCTCCGCGGATAGACGGGCATGAGCGGTGTGATGGGCACGACGGGTCTCCTGAAACGCAAAAGGCGGCCCACGCCGGGCCGCCCGGAGCGGGCATTTACTTGGGGGAGGCGGGGAGCGTCAACACCGTGCGGATGGTGGATCGGCATAAGATCCACGATCGTTCCCTCACCTTCCCTCACCCCTCGCAGAGGGGAGAGGAGAAAGAGCGCGGATCGTTTCCCCCGCCCCGGAGGTTGACCCCTCGGAGGTGCCCGATGCCCGCGATCCTCGAACGATGGAAAGTCCTGCCGCACGACCAACTCGTCGACGTGGACGATCGCCTGCTGAGCGTCACCGGCGAGATCCCGATGCCGCTCGGCAATTTCCCCCGCCGGATGACCGCGGTGGGCTTGAGCGGCGACCGCGTCGCGATCTACAGCGCGATCGCGCTGGGCGAGGCGGAGATGGCGCGGATCGAGGCGCTCGGCCGCCCCGCCTTCCTGATCGTCCCCGGCGACATGCACCGCCTCGACGCGAAGATCTGGAAGGAGCGCTATCCGGACATCCAGGTGATCGCCCCGCCCGGCGCGCGCGACAAGGTCGAGGAAGCGGTCCCGGTCGATGCGACCGGCGACGTGCTCGACGACGCGCAAGTCCGGCTGGTCATCGTCCCCGGCACCGGCGGGCACGAGGCCGCGCTCGAGGTCCGCCGCGACGACCGGCTGACGCTGGTCACCAACGATGTGATCGGCAACGTCGCCCACCCGCACGGGCTCGGGGCGCAGATCATGGGCCGGCTGATGGGCTTCGGCGTCTCGCACCCGCAAGTGCCGCACATGGTCAAGCGCATGATCCTCGACGATCCCGACGCGCTCGCGGTGCAGTTCCGCGCGTGGGCGGCCGATCCAGGGCTTTGCCGAATCCTCGTCAGCCACGGCGACGTGATCGAGGGGGAGGCGCCGGAGGTTCTGCGGACGCTGGCGGAAGCGCTGGAATAAATTTCTCCCCTCACTGGAGGGGAGGGGAGTCAGCGGCACCCCCCGTCTCGCCCCGAGACTCACTCTCCGGTTCAGCCCCACCCCGGCCTGAGCTATGAACACCCCACCGCAGCCCCCGGGGACTCGCCAGTGTTTCGATCGTGCCTGTTCCGCCTGCTCGCGCTGCCGCTCGCGGTGCTGATCGTCTTCGCGAGCTACGAGGCGGTGCAGGTGATGCGCGCCCGCGATCGCACGCCCGCGGTGCTCAATACCGTCGCCAAGCGCGAGATCACGCTCGCCGATCTCGGCATCAACCGGCGCAACATGCTGCTTCGGGTCGAGGACCCCGGCTTCTACCGCCACCACGGCGTCGATTTCACCACCCCCGGCGCGGGCTGGACGACGATCCCCCAGTCGCTGGTCAAGCGGCTCTATTTCCCGGGCGGGTTCAAGCCCGGCTTCGAGAAGATCGAGCAGTCGCTGATCGCGCGCTATGCGCTCGATCCCGCGACCACCAAGGACGAGCAGCTCGAGATCTTCCTCAACTACGCGAGCTTCGGCCGCTCGGGCGGCTATGAGGTGATCGGCTTCCCCGCCGCGGCGCGAGTCTATTACGGGCGCGAGCTGAGCCAGCTCAGCGACCGCGAGTTCCTGAGCCTCGTCGCGATGCTGATGGGCCCGAACGACCTCGACCCGCGCACCCACCCCATGGAAAACGCCCGCCGCGTAAACCGAATCGTCCGCCTGCTGCGCGGCGAATGCGAGCCGACGGGGGTGTTCGACGTCTCCTACCCGAAGTGCGAACCGGGGAAGTAGGGGCGGATCGCCATGCAAACCATCCTCTCCCGCTTTCGCGGGAGAGGCAGCGAGACTTAGCGAGCGCAGCGAGCTTAGTCGCAGCGGTGAGGGTCTTCTTCTTTGGTCCGGGCAAGGCAGAAGAAGAAGACCCTCACCTAGCCTCTCCCGCGAAAGCGGGAGAGGGATAAGAAGGGCCTGCTCGCCCCTAAAGCGCCCCCGCCGGCTTCGCCACCTGCCGGTTCCACGCCCCCGCCGCCCCCCGCGAGCGGCCGTATTCCGAGAGGCACGCCATATAGTTCGGGTGGAATTCGAGCGGCTTCTTCTCGTTGTCCACCGTCGTCCACTCGGCGCAGGTCTTGCCGCGGAAGACGAACTGGTCGGGCTGGACCGCGCCGGGGGCAAGCCCCTCGGTGCTGATGAACGCCATGTCGAGCCCGCCGTGGCTGGTCCCGAAATTCTCGGCGCTCGCCACCGAGAAATTGTAGACCTGAGTCTCGAGCAGCTGCACCGCGCGTGCGGTGACGGTTAGCGACGACCATTTGTCGACCGGCTTGCCGCCGCTGGTCCACGGCGTCGCGTAGAGCACGCCGTTGACGATCAGCGTGACCTTCGAATCCTTGTGGACGCTCTGGCCGAGCGACCGGAGGATCTGGTCGAGGAACACGCCGAAGCGCGCGCCGCCGTCCATGTACATGTTGGTGCGGGTCGAATTGCCGTCCTGGATCGTCAGCGACACCGGATAGGCCGAGGGCGTCACCGAAGAGGACGCGACCAGCGCCTTGACGTAGCAATCCTGCAGGTCGCTGGTCTTGCCCGCCCAGGCCGGCAGATCGACTCGCGATGCGAGTTCGGTCAGGTCGATCGCATAGGCCTTGCCATCGTCGAGGTTGACCACGCCGACGAACAGCGCGCGCCCCTTGTCGCGCTCGGCCCGGATCGCGCGCAGCGTGTCGGGCGAGATGATCGCCTTCAGTCGCGCCTCGAGCGGCCCGAAGGTGGCGAGCGCGCCCTGGCTCAGCCCGCCGAGGATGCCACCGCCGGTCGGGGTGGCGATGTCGCCTTCCTTGTCGATCGAGAAGGCGAGCGCGAGATCGCCGACGTTCGAGGTACCCGGCTTGATCTCCGAAGCGAGCGGCCCGTCGACCCAGCCGTAGGTGCGGTCCTTGGGCACCGGCTGGTTGGCGAGGAACAAGAGGCTGCTCTGGAGCGATCCGGTGCTCACCCCGGTCACCATGTCGAAGGTCGGAACCGACTTGAGCCCGCGGAAGAAGCCCGCGCCGAACGCGCCGTGCTGGCTGCCGCCGCTCAGCACGAGGAAGTTGGGCGGAGCCGAGGGCGCGCCCACGGCCACCTTGCCGGCGGTCTGCGCGGCGGGCGCCGGCGCGGGCGTGGCGCGCTTCTCGATCACCTTCTCGAGCTCGGTGCCGAAGATGTCGTTGGTGGTGATCGGCGTCTGCGCGACCGGCGGCGGCACCTGGCCGTCGTTGACCGCCATCGGGATCGCCCGATAGGCGCACGCCAGGTTCGAGGTCGGCCGCGACTGCATGCAGCCCCCCGCCGCAAGGCTCAGCACCACCATCAATTTCGCGAATCGCCGCATGGCCTATCCCCCTCGACTGTTGCGGCGAGGCTAGACTTGGAGCGGGGGCGTGACAATTACTTAGACGGAACAAGGGGCCATTATGGACATCATTGCACTCGACTCTCTTCTTCGTCATCCCGGAAGTTAGGCTTTCCCCGAAAACGTCTTCGTTTTCGGCTGGAAAGCCTTGCTGTCCGGGATCCACCGCTCCACCAGCGCTGAAGGCACGATGGATCCCGGACAGCTTCGGCTTCCGGGATGGCGGTGGTTGGCAGCGCCCGCTAGCTCTTGAGCTTCCACCCCGTCCTCAGCAGCCAGTAGCACCCGACCCCCATCACCGCGTCGAGCGCCAGGATCCCGATGCTCCCCACCCAGATCGGCGAATCCGTCACCCCAAGGAACCCGTAGCGAAACCCCGAGATGATGTAGAAGAACGGATTGGCATGGCTCACCGCCTGGAATGCCGGCGCCAGTCTTTCGACCGAATAGAAGGTCCCTGAGAGCAAGGTCAGCGGCCCCACCACGAAATTGGTCACCGCCGCGGCGTGATCGAACTTCTCCGCCCAGATCGAGGTCAGCACGCCGAGGAACGCCAGGAACAGCGATCCCAGCAGCCCGAACCACAGCACGATCAGGATATTGTGCGGCCACACGTGCACCCCCGGCCACAGCATCATCGCCAGCCACACCGCCCCGCCCACGCAGAACGCGCGAGTCACCGCGCCCGCGGTAATCCCGGCGAGCAGCTCGGCGGTCGAGAGCGGCGGCATCAGATAGTCGACGATCGTCCCCTGGATCTTGCCCACCAGCAGCGAGAAGCTCGAATTGGCGAAGGCGTTGGTCAGCATCCCCATCACGATCAGCCCGGGCGCGACGAAATCGGCGAACGCCACCTGCGTTCCGCCGACATGCACCGGGCTGCGCGCGCCCACCGCGACCGTGAAAACCGCGAGATAGAGCAGGTTGGTGATCGCCGGCGCCCACACCGTCTGCAGCTGGACCTTGAAGAAACGGCGCACCTCCTTGATATAGAGGGTCCCGAGCCCGCCCCAGTTGACGTTCCGGATCACCGGCACGCCGAACGGAGGGATCGAGGGTTCGCCGATTTCGGGGTGGCTGGGCATCGCGGCTTCGCGTAACCGCTGCCCGCGCCGCCTGCAAGACGAAGGACTGATATGAGCTGGACCGACGAGCGTATCGAGACGCTGAAGAAGATGTGGGACCAGGGCCTGACTGCCACCCAGATCGCCGAGGAGCTGGGCGGGGTGAGCCGCAACGCCGTGATCGGCAAGGCGCACCGACTGGGCCTGCCCGCGCGTCCCTCGCCGGTCCGCCCCAACGAGCCCAAGGCCGAGCCCGCGCCGCGCGCCGCCGCGCCCGCAGCGCCCGCCGCCGCCGCGCCCGCACCCAAGGCCGAGGCCGAGCCCACCGCCCCGCGCGCGCCCGCCGAGCCCAAGCCCGACGTCGTCCCCGGCCCCACCATGCGCTCGGTCGGCCCCGGCGGCTTCCTCCGCCAGAACCCCGGCGAGCAGTCCGCGCCGATCCAGCCCGCCCCGCCGCGCCGCCTCGTCCCCGCCAAGCCGAGCGACGCGATCGCGGGCAAGACCAGCCTGCTCGACTTGAACGACCGCATCTGCAAATGGCCGCTCGGCCACCCCGGCGAGCCCGATTTCCACTTCTGCGGCGACAAGGTGAATCCCGGCTTCCCCTACTGCGTCGCGCATTGCGGCCACGCCTATCAGGCCCAGCTCCCCCGCCGCGACCGCCGCCCGCCCCCGCCGCTCCCCTTCGGCGGTCCCAGAGTCCGCTAAGGGGCGTCCGCTAAGGCAGCCTCAGGCGGGGCTCCCCGGCCCCGCCGAGCATCAGGTGCGACATCGCCCAGACCATCGCGTCCGCCCTATCCGGCGAGCGCCCGGCTCCCGCATATCCCCCGCCCCGCACCATCGCGCACAGCTCGTCCTCGAGCTCGGGAAAGCTCCCCGCGAACTTCGCCTCCCCCGTCTCGAACAGCAGCGCCACCGGTTCGGCCCGCTCCCCCTTGCCGAACCGGGCGAACACCGGCCGCACCGGCAGCGCCCGGTCGCGCGCCTTGAGCACGCTCGTCGCCATGTCGCCGCCCTGGTTGGCCTCGACCACCACCACGTCCGCGCCCCACGCCGCCGCCGCCTCGGCCACCTTCCCCGCCCAGCCCTCGGGCGAGAGCCCGCGCACGCTGTGGTCGCCGATCACGTGGGCCACCCCGTCCGCCGTCACCCCGCACGCCACGATCCCGCACGCATCCCCGCTGGCCGACGCCGGCGGATCCACCCCGATCGCGATCCGCCGGAAGCGCCGCTGCCCGGCCGCGTCCTCCGCCCCCGCAAACCCCGCCACCCGGCACGCCTCGATCAACTCACGCGACCACAGCGCCCCCTCGGCCTCGCGCAGCAGCTCGCCGTCGAGCTCCTCGCGCCCCTTGCGGGTGCCGCGATACTCGGCCTCCATCCGCGCCACCCACGCCTCCGGCAGATGGGGATTGTCGCGCGTCCGCCCCCGAGTCACCGCCGAACTCTCGACCAGCCGCCACAGCAGGGGCACCGCGCGCGGCGTCGTCGTCACCAAAGTCCGCGGCGCCGCCCCCAGCCGCAGCCCCAGCTGCAGATTGTCCCACGTCGCCTCGGGATGCCGCCACTTGGCGATCTCGTCGCACCAGGCGAGATGATGCTCGGGCCCGCGCAATTTCTCCGGGTTCGCCCCCGAATAGAGCCACGCCTCCGCCCCCGAGGCGAAGCGCACCACCCCCTCGCTCTTGCGGAAGCGCACCGCCTCGCCGGTCCGCGCCACCCGCGCCACCCCGCTCCGCCCGGTCACCATCACCTTCACGGCATCCTCGATCGTCGCCCCCACCAGCGCGATCCGCAGCGAGCCGTCAGCCCGAGCCAGCGCGCTCACCCACTCCGCCCCGGCGCGAGTCTTGCCGAAGCCGCGCCCGGTGACCATCAGCCACACCGGCCAGTCCCCCGGCGGCGGCGCCTGCCCGCCGTGCGCCCAGGCCGGCCAGAACTCGTCGAGCGTGCGCTTCTGCGGCACCGGCATCCGCCGCAGCACCGATCGCTGCTGCACCACCGGCCGCTGCGCCAGCCGCCGCACGGTGCGCAGCAGCGACCGCTCGTCGCGAGTCACTTGCCCTTGCTCCGCCTGCCCGCCTTCTCCGCGCGCATCCGCTGGTCGAGCAGCGCCAGCTTGGCGAGGATCAACTCGTCCAGCTCCTTCTCGGTCGCGCGCCGCGGACGGGGCCCGCTGGTGTGGCCGGTCCGCCGCCCCGCCTCGCGCGCGCGCAGCCCGATCAGGAACTGCGCGAGCCCCACATCCAGCGTCTCCGGCCCCGGCGCATCCCCGGCGCCCGCCCCGGGCTCATAGCCCCCGCCCCGCGCCGCCCGTTCGAGCAGCGACGCCTCCAGCGCGACATAGCCCGCCTCCAGCGCCTCGGCGCACGCCTCGGCGAACGCTGGATCGCGCCGCCGGTGATAGTTGATCGTGACCGGCGTAAACCCCACCACCGCCGCCGCGCGCGTCACGTTGCAGCACCCGGCGAGATGATCGAGGAAGACCTGCCGCTTCTCGGCGGTGAACCCGTCCTTCCGCTCGGCACGGAGCTGGATGGGGCGGCGGTTGCCGGGTTGAGGTGTGGTTTTGGTGGTCAATGTGGTGCCCCCGCATCGTTAGGGCGGGAGTGAACCGGATGAGTTCCAACATTGCAAGAGGATGTACCTTTTTGGTTGTCCAACAAAAGCGCTAGCTTTAGGTTCGCCGCCCAATGACCGCGCGAGCGGGCTTGCTATGGGCTGAGAGCTATTTAAAGTCCCCACCGGGACTAAAGCAAAAGCCCGACGAGAGGAGTGCTTCGCCGCTGCACAACTGCAGTCTAACGGTTGACGCGCGGAAAGAGCAGTTGGTTTCTCATGGCGACACGAACTCACGAGCAAACAATAAACACCGCGCTTGGCGAGTTGCTACAAGGCTTAGGGCGATATTGGACCGTCCGATCGGAGCATGTCGGCCGTATTTTTGACGAGGGCGGCAGGCCCGACATATTGATCGAGAAGGCCGACGGCTGGCCGATCGTTGTCGAGGCAGAGGTCAACAATCATCGCCAAGCCGAAATTGAGGCGCAGGCGCGGCTTGGCAATCATCTTACTGCTAGCGCTGAGATCATAAATGCGGCTGTTGCGCTCGTTTATCCAGATGTGCTCCGGCAATATCACGGCGCGGCGCTTCGTTCCGAACTGTCCACCGTCACCTTCGAATACGCGCTCTATACGTTAGACGTAGATCAAGCCACGCAGCGGTTTCCGGCCAACGGTTGGCTCACAGGTGGCGTGCAGGAGCTTGCGGTGCTCTTGCATCGTTCCTCAGTGCCAGCTTGGCGTGTTGAGGCGCTCGCGGATGCCCTTGAAAACGGTGTAATTCGCGCGGAAGGCAGTTTTTCCGCCGCACATTCGCACGGATCGAGCCTCGGCGAAACGATCGCAGCTCTGCTAGGGCAGAGCGACGACGACGCCGGGCAAACCCGCCGTATGGCTATGACGGTGATAGTCGACGCTTTCGTCTTTCACGCCGCGCTTGCAGAGGCTGAGATGAGTGTGCCGGATCCACAGGGAGGATTGAGTCGCAGCGTTCGGTCTCCCGGCGAGTTCCGAGCTAATGCCACATTTCAGCCCACAGCCTTGCTCGATGAATGGCACAACATTCTTCAGGTGAACTACTGGCCCATTTTTCACACCGCTAGCGAGATAGTCCGTGTCCTGCCGCCGCGAACGGCAAATTCTGTCCTCGAAATCTTATGGCAGACTGCAGAAGCCCTCATCACTGGCGGCGTAACTAAGTCGCATGATCTGACGGGCGTAGTGTTTCAACAACTCATCGCCGACAGAAAGTTTCTAGCCACATACTACACTGGCCCGGCGGGGGCGGCATTTTTGGCTGCGCTCGCGATCCCCATCGACACCCCCTTGTCGGGAGATGGCTGGGCCGATGGTGAGGCCCTCGGGAGCTTACGGATCGGGGACTTTGCCTGCGGAACCGGAACTCTCTTATCGACCGCATATCAGCGCATCAGCCTGTTGCACGAGATGGCTGGCGGCGATCCGAAGGCGCTGCATCCGCAACTGATGGAGCGTGGGCTAGTCGGATTGGATGTTCTGACCGTCGCGGTTCATCTTACCGCCGCGATGCTAGCTGGCTCGCATCCTGACACTCCCTTTGCCGGCGAGTGCCTCCTCACTATGCCTTATGGACGCTATGATTGGGGTGTATGCATCGGTTCTTTGGACCTGCTGCAAGAACAGACTTCGTTTGAGGTTATTCAGGCCGCAGCTAGAACCGCAGGGGGCCTTGGCGCCGGCGAGGTTCGCGACCTAATTCACCGGATTGGGCACGGTGAATTTGACCTTGTCATAATGAACCCACCTTTCACGCGGCATGGGGCGCACGAGGGAGATAGGACTGACACGCACAACCCCGCGTTCGCAGCGTTCGGTGCGACCGAGGAAGATCAAAATCTCTTGGCAGCGCACCTTCAGATCGTCTCGCGAGGTGGGGCCGGGCACGGCCACGCAGGGTTAGCCTCATATTTCGTCGATCTCGCAAACTCAAAGGTCTCGCCGGGCGGTAAGGTAGCATTGGTGTTACCAATGTCGGCTTTAAGCGGTGCGTCCTGGGAAGGGGTCAGATCGCTTTGGCGCAGGCAATATTCATCCATTCTCGTCGCTACGATCGCTGAATCTGGCTCACACACGCGAGCGTTCTCGGCCGACACGGCAATTGCTGAGTGCATTTTCGTAGGCACGAAAATGCACTCAAGCGCCTCTGAATCTCGGGCCGTGTTTGTCATTTTGATACGGCAACCCCGCGACACCTTAGAAGGCGAGTTGGTGGCGCAAGCTGTCACAAGGCTAATAAACGAGGGTGATCTAAGCACTCTCGAAGGGGGACCGTTCGGCGGAACTCGAATCTTGCTTGGGGACACATTAGTTGGTCAAGCCATCGACTGCCCGCTCCCGGAATTGGGCGCATGGCAAATGGCTGGTATTTCCGACGTCGCCCTGGGCCAGACCGCGTATCAGGTGACCCAAGGCCGTCTTTGGATTGAAGGGATGCCCAAGTCCGCCGTGGCCGAGATTCCGGTTGTGACGACCAGCGAGGTTATCGAGCGAATTGGCCCGCACCACCTCGATATTACTGGCGCCCAAGTAAAGGGCGATGGGATTCCTCAAGGCCCGTTTAGTAAATTGGCAGGATGCCCAAATGGCTCTGCATATCCTTCGCTTTGGGCTCACGATAACACAAAGGAGCGGCACCTTATTGTAGAGCCCGATTCGCACTTGGAAATCAGACAAGTGAGGGGGCGTGTGCCGCCTGCAGTCATCGAACGTGCCGAAGCGCGGTGGAGAACGGCAACTCGGGCACACTACGGTTGCGATCTTCGCTTCAACTCTCAGTCACTAATCGTAGCCTTGACCGAGCAACCGTCTATGGGCGGGCGGGCGTGGCCGTCTGTAGTTCTCGAAAATCGCGATCATGAATTCGCTTACGCCCTATGGAGCAATTCGACACTGGGTCTCCTCTGCCACTGGTGGATGGCGAATAAAACTCAAGCCGGCCGAGGAACCACAACTGTTACTGGCATTCCTTCCATGTCTACAATTGATGTCAGGGCGTTGTCATCAGAGCAACATCAGGCAGCTCGAGACGCTATCGGAGCAATGGCAGGCCTCCGCTTTCTTCCTTTCGACCAGATTGACGAAGACCCAGCGAGAGCTGAGTTAGATCGGCGTCTGCTAGTCGATGTTCTGGGGCTTGATCCGTTGTTGTGCGAGGACAACGGTCCGATGCAACGCCTGCGCATAAAACTGGCCTCTGAGCCACAAATTCACGGCAACAAGCAGACCCGGCTGGTCTTCAATGCCACCGGGGAAATTAGCGTTCGTCGAACCACACCTCGAAGTTGAGAAACGAAAGGGTGCATGTCCCCACACCAAACTTCCCCACCCCCCGCCTTGCCCCTCCTCCCCCCCGCCCCCTATACCCCCCCCCTATGCCCAACGAAGACCTGTTCGCTTCCTCTCCCACCGCCGTCCCCGGCACCTACGATGCCTCCTCGATCGAAGTGCTGGAGGGCCTCGAGCCCGTCCGCCGCCGCCCGGGCATGTATGTCGGCGGCACGGACGAGCGCGCGATGCATCATCTCGCCGCCGAAGTGCTCGACAATTCGATGGACGAGGCGGTCGCGGGGCATGCCAGCCGGATCGAGGTCACGCTCGAGGCCGGCAACCGGCTCACCATCGTCGACAACGGCCGCGGCATGCCGGTCGATCCGCACCCGAAGTTCCCCGACAAGTCCGCGCTCGAGGTGATCCTCTCGACGCTCCACTCGGGCGGCAAGTTCGACGGCAAGGCCTATGCCACGTCGGGGGGCCTGCACGGCGTCGGGGTGAGCGTGGTCAACGCGCTGTCGGTCGATACCGTGGTCGAGGTCGCGCGCGATCGCCAGCTCTGGCGCCAGCGCTTCAGCCAGGGGCTGACGCTTGGGCCCCTCGAGCATCTCGGCGGCACCCCCAACCGGCGCGGCACCTCGGTCGCTTTCACCCCCGATCCCGAGATCTTCGGGCCCGAGATGCACTTCAAGCCCGCGCGGCTCTACAAACTGGCGCGCTCGAAGGCCTATCTGTTCGCAGGCGTCGAGATCCGCTGGAAGTGCGACCCCGAGCTGATCTCCGACGATACGCCGGCGGAGGCGGTGTTCCAGTTCCCCGGCGGGCTCGCCGATCACTTGCGCGAGCAATTGGGCGGGCGCGAATGCGCGACCTCGGATTTCTTCTCGGGGAGCCAGGATTTCCCGGGCGAGGCGATGGGCCGGGTCGAATGGGCGGTGGCGTGGCCCTTGTGGTCGGACGGGAGCTACTCCTGGTATTGCAACACCATCCCGACGCCCGACGGGGGGACTCACGAGGCCGGGCTGCGAAGCGCACTCACGCGCGGCATCCGTGCGTTCGGCGAGCTGGTCGGCAACAAGAAGGCCAAGGACTTGACCGCCGACGACGTGATGACGGGCTCGGAGCTCATGCTGAGCGTGTTCATCCGCGATCCGCAGTTCCAGTCGCAGACCAAGGACCGGCTGACCTCGCCCGAGGCGGCGGCGCTGGTGGAGCGCGCGGTGCGCGATCACTTCGATCACTTTTTGTCGGACCATATGGATCGTGGCAAGGCGCTGCTCGGCTATGTGCTCGAGCGGATGGACGACCGCTTGCGGCGCAAGGCCGAGCGCGAGGTCAAGCGCAAGACCGCCACGAGCGCGCGCAAGCTGCGGCTGCCGGGCAAGCTCACCGATTGCTCGTCGGACGATCCCAAGGGCACCGAGCTGTTCATCGTCGAGGGGGACAGCGCTGGGGGGAGCGCGAAGCAGGCGCGCGAACGCAAGACTCAGGCGATCCTCCCGATCCGCGGCAAGATATTGAACGTCGCGAGCGCGACCTCCGCCAAGATCGCCGCCAACTCGGAGATCGCCGACCTGATCCTCGCGATGGGCTGCGGCACCCGCAAGGACTGCGACCCCGCCAACCTGCGCTACGAACGCATCATCATCATGACCGACGCCGACGTCGACGGCGCCCACATCGCGACGCTGCTGATGACCTTCTTCTTCCAGGAAATGCCCGAAATCGTCCGCCAGGGGCACCTCTACCTCGCCCAGCCCCCGCTCTATCGCCTCACCGTCGGCGCCAAATCCCTCTACGCCCGCGACGACGCCCACCGCGCCGAGATCGAGAATGGCGAGCTCAAGGGCAAGAAGGTCGAAGTCAGCCGCTTCAAAGGCCTAGGCGAAATGAACCCCAACCAGCTCAAGGAAACCACGATGGACCCGGCGACGCGGCAAATGCTGCGGATCACGCTGCCCAAGGAATATGAGGAGCGAGCGCTCGTCACCGATCTCGTCGACCGGCTGATGGGCAACAACCCCGCGCACCGCTTCGCATTCATCCAGGAGAATGCTGCGCGGCTCGACGAGGAAGTGATCGACGCGTGAGGCGCGCGAAGAAATATTGATATCACAATTTATACTAGTATCCTCGCCCGCGATTCGAGGCGGGAGAAATGCGATGATTCGACTAGGCATGTGCATCGTCGCGATGGCATTTTCGGTGTCACCAACGCTCGCGCAGACTCCTCCAATACCTCAGCCCGCCGCGCAAATGGCCCCCACCGCCGCCGATGCCCTCAAGGCGCGCCTCGCCGAGCTTCCCGCGATCCTGAACGGCGGCGGCGACTACGATGCCTATTTCTCCCCGGCGTTCCGCGCCCAGGTGCCGAAGGAGAAGTTCGTCCAGGTCACCGCCCAGCTGTCGGCCGCAGGCGGAAAAGTGACCGGAATCGAGCAGGTGACCCCCAGTTCGCCCGATTCGGCGACGATCTCGATCGGGTTCGAGAACGGCACCGCTTCCGCCCGCATCGTGGTCGACCCGGCCGAGCCGCACCAGGTGACGGGCCTGCTGGTCACCGGCTTCAACGCGCGCGCGGCGACGCTGGAGGCGGTCGGCGCGACGATCGGCGCGCTGCCCGGCAGGACCGGTTTCGTCTTGGCCCGGCTCGGCGAGGGCGCGCCACGGCTGCTGGTCGACCAGAATTCCGCTCAGCCCTTCGGGATCGGCTCCGCATTCAAGCTCGCGATCCTCGCCGAGCTGATCCGCGAGACCAACGCCGGGACGCGCAAATGGACTGACTTGGTCACGCTCGACGGCAGCCCGCTGCCCGGCGGCACCTATACCCAGTCGCCCAAAGGCACCCAGGTTTCGCTCCGCGATCTCGCGGCGAAGATGATCTCAATCAGCGACAACAGCGCCACTGACATATTGCTCAAGACGCTCGGCCGCGAGACGGTCGAGTCGATCCTGCCGTTGCTCGGCATCGCAAACCCTGCGGCGCTGCGCCCCTTCATGTCGACGCTCGAGATGTTCAAGCTGAAGGGCACCGATCACGGCACGCTCGCCGCGCGCTACCTCGCCGCGGACGAGGCCGGGCGCCGAGCCATGCTCGACGGGCCGATCGCGGCCGAGCCGCTGAGCGCGATCGATCCGGCGCTGTTCGTCGACGGCAAGCCAGTGCTGATCGACCGCCTCGAATGGTTCGAGAGCCCGCTCGACCTCGTCCATGTGATGGACTGGATCCGCAGCAACACCGAAAGCGGCGCGGGTGCGGAGGCGCGCGCGATTCTCGCGATCAACCCGGGCATCGGCGGTGCGGCAGCGTGGCGCTATGTCGGCTACAAGGGCGGATCGGAGCCCGGCGTGCTCAACATGACGCTGCTGCTCCAGGGCAAGGACGGTGCCTGGTACGTCCTCACCGGCAGCTGGAACAACCCCGCCGCCGCGGTGGACCTGCTGCGCTTCGCCAGCCTGATCGGTCGCGCCGCCGACCTGGCGGCGCCGAAGCCCTAACCCTCACCCCTCGCCCCGCATCCGGCGCAAATGACGGCGGGTGCGGAGCGTGATCCCGATCGCCATCAGCACGAACGCGCAGCCGACCACGCTCCACGGCAGCCAGCCGGGTAGCGGCGTCCAGCGCCGGCTGATGACCAGCAGCGCGGCGCCCAGCACCGCCAGCCCCACCCCCGCCCAGCGCACCGGTCGCGCGACGCGCAATAGCTCCCGGCGATAGGCCGCGCGCTGCGCGGGATCGTTCAGATCGGGTACCGCCATCGTCCTCCTCCCTTCGCCTGGGCTCAACCGCAAGCGGCGAGCCGCTTCGCCCAGTCGATCGTCTCGGGATCGAGCGCGGGCACGTCCTTGCTTTTCCCATATCCGGCGAGCGCGGCATAGCGGATCACCAGCGCCGCGCCGGGCTTGTCGATCAGGTCCGCGACCGCCGGATCGCCCTGCTCCTTCGCGATCGCCCGAGTCATCACATAGCCAAGCGAATAGAGGATCTCGTCGCCGTAGAAGCCGAGCGCATAGATGTCGTCGTACGAGACGGCCGACTTGCTCACCAGTGCATGGGTCGAAAGCCCGAGCAGCGTCACGCTGCGGCTGATCAGGTTGATCCCGCGCTGGGCATGGTCGCGGTCGGTCTTCACCTCGGGATCGTCGGCGGGGAGCGCGAGCACGTCGCCAACGTAGCTGGCGGTGCCTTCCTCGCGCAGCGAATCGTAGAGCTGAGTCAGCGTCGCCGCTTCCGGGACCGCGGCGAGGCAGGCCTTGGACGCCGCGCTCGCTGGATTGAGCCCCTGCGCGAGCCCCTGCACCGCATGGTAGAGCTCGTGCGACAGGATCGTCCGCGCGAGCAGCGCCGAGGGGAAGCGAGCGAGGTTGAGATAGAACACCGGCTCGCCGAACGCGAAGCCACCCGAATTGCCGCCGACGATCAGATAGCCCGCCGCCTCGCCGCGCACCCTGGGCGGGGTGAACAAGGCGATCCGCGCTTTTACCGCATCGAGCGCGTGGTTCGCCGGATCGGCGAGCGCATCGAGCACCGGCCCGATCTTGTCCGCCGCGTCGCGCACATCGGCGAAGTGATAGTCGACGTCGACGTCGCTCGCGCGGTGCTGCGCCGCGGCGAGCAGGGCTTCCGCCAGCCGCTCCTCGTCGGCGGGTCGATGGTAGCTGATGACCTTGCGGATCAGGCCCTGGTTGCCCGCCAGCCGCGCGATCGCAATCGCCTGGTCATGGGTGAGCGCGGGATTGCGCACCGCAGCCAGCACCGCGCGCGCCTGCTCGACATCGAGCCTGACCGCCAGCCCCTGCGCCCCGGCCGCGCCGCTCCATACCGCGCACGCCAGCACCGCCATCGTCAATCGCTTGAGCATCACCGTCCTCCCGTTATGACTACAAGCGTAATCGCACGAGTCGGCGCGGTAAAGACCGCCCTCAGCCCCGCCACTCGTCCTTGAGCAGCCCGTAGAGCGCGGTGTCCCTCACCCCGATGTGGGTCTCCCATTCACCGCGCAAGATGCCTTCCAGCTTGAATCCCAGCCGTTCGAGCAATCCGCGCGAGTGGACATTCTCGGGATCGGTATCGGCGAACACGCGCCGCTGGCCCTCGGCGAAGATCTGGTCGATCACTCGGCTCACCGCTTCCTTGGCGATCCCCGTGCCCCAATAGGCGCGCGCGAGCATATAGCCGATCTCGGTGACGTTGCCCTGCCGCTTCTCGCCCGCCGCGACGAAGCCGATCGCGGTATCGTCACCCTTCAGCGTCACCGTCCAGCAGCGCCAGTCGCCACCCGAGCGCGCGAAGCTGTCACGCGTTTCCTGCACCGACGTGTGCGGCGGGCTCGACCACCAGAGCATGAATTCGGGGTCGGCATAGGAGGCGTGCAGCGCGTCGGCATCGTCGAGCCGCCGCTCGCGCAGCCGCAGCCGCGTCGACTCCAGGACCGGCGTTTCCCTCACGCCGCGAGCGCGTCGACCAGCGCGCGGACCTTCTTCTGGCGCCACTGCGGCAGCGGCGCGACCAGCCAGTAGCCGAGTTTCGACGCGCGCGGCTCGCCCACCGCGACCACGCGCCCCGCCGCGAGATCGCCGCGCGCGAGCAGCTCGGGCACGGTCGCGCGGCCCAGCCCCTCGGCCGCGGCATCGAGCGCGAGCCCGGCGTCGGCGACGCGCACCAGCGAAACGGCTTCGTCGGCGATACAGCCAGGCCAGGAGATCCGCGTGTCGATCCCGCCGCCCGGGCGCTCGACCGTCACCATGCCGTCGCTTTCGAGCGCCTCGCCCTCATGCTCGCCCGGGCCTTCGCCCCAGCGGATCGCGAGGTCGAGGTTGGCCTCGGTGAAGTCCATGCCTTCCTCGGGCACCAGCATGAAGCGCAGCTCGCCGTCGGCGCGGGCGATCTCGGCAAGGCGGGGCATCAGCCATTTGGCGGTGAGGTCGCGCGGCGCAGCGATCGTCAGCGACTTGGACGATTGCCCCGCCTGCATCGCCCGCACCGCTTCCTCGAACTGGAGGAACCCCGCCCGCAACGCCGCCAGCCCGGCCTCGCCCTCAGGCGTCAGCTCGAGCCCCTTGGTGGTGCGGCGGAACAGCACCGCGCCGAGCGTATCTTCGAGCGCACGGATCTGCTGCCCCACCGCGGCGGGCGTCACCGCCAGTTCGTCCGCCGCGCGAGTGAACGACAGGTGCCGCGCCGCCGCATCGAGCACGCGCAGGCCGTTCAGCGGCAAATGGGTGCGTTTCACTCCGCCACCGCCGGCGCCATCAACGCGAACTTCGGGATCGTCACGTCGAACCCCGATCCGTCCTCGCCGATCATGTGGTAGGTGCCATGCATGTTGCCGGTGGGCGTCGACAGCGGGCAGCCCGAGACATAGTCGAAGCTGCCGCCCGGCGCGATCAGCGGCTGCTCGCCGACCACGCCTTCGCCCTCGACCGAATGCGCGTGGCCGCGCCCGTCGGTGATGATCCAGTGGCGGGTGAGCAACTGGACCGTCATCGGCGCCTCGTTCTCGATGCGGATGTGATACGCCCAGAACCAGCGCCCGCGCTGCGGCTCGGACTGTTCGGGGAGGTACGCAGACCGAGACCCGCACGGTGATCCCGCGCGTCTCGGCTTCCTCGCTGAACAATGCCTTCATCACAGCCCGACCGCTCCCAGCGCATGATCGAGGTCGTCGATCACATCGTCGGCGTCCTCCAGCCCCACGTTCAGGCGCAGCATTCCCTCGGTCACGCCCATCTCCAGCCGCTTTTCCTCGCTCACGCCCGCGTGCGTGGTCGAGGAAGGATGCGTCATCAGCGAGCGTGAATCGCCGATATTGTTGGAGATATCGATAAGCTCGAGCGCGTCGAGCAACCCGTGCGCCTGCGTCGCGATCTTCGACCTCGAACGCGAAGATCGGGCCGCACGCGCTCATCTGGCGCATCGCGAGGTTGTGCTGCGGATGGCTCGGGAGTCCTGGATGGAGGATGCGCGGCACCCGCCCCTCGAGGAACTTGCCGACCTTCAGCGCATTCTCGCTCTGGCGGTGGATGCGCAGGTCGAGCGTCTCGAGCCCCTTGAGCACTACCCAGGCGTTGAACGGCGCTGAGCGTCGGGCCGGTGTTGCGGGTGAAGGCGAGCAGAGTGTCGTTGATGAACGCCTCGCTGCCGCACACCGCGCCGGCGAGCACGCGTCCCTGCCCGTCCATCATCTTGGTCGCCGAATAGGCGACCACGTCGGCGCCGAACTCGAGCGGGCGCTGCAGCACCGGCGTGGCGAAGGCATTGTCGACCACCGAGACGATCCCGCGCGCCCGCGCGATGCCGCACACCGCCTCAAGGTCGACGACGTCCATCGTCGGATTGGCGGGAGTCTCGAAGAAGAAGACCTTGGTATCCGGCCGGATCGCGTCATGGAACTGCTGCGGGTCGCGCGCATCGACGATCGTCGTCGCGATGCCGAACTTGGGAAGCAGGGTATCGGTCAGCCAGCGGCACGACCCGAACGCAGCGCGCCCGGCCACGACATGGTCGCCGGTCTCAAGCTGGCAGAGCAACGCCGCGGTCATCGCCGCCATGCCGGTGGCCATCGTCCGGCAGGCCTCGGCGCCCTCGAGCAGCGCGATCCGCTCCTCGAGCATCTGCACCGTCGGGTTCTGCAGGCGCGAATAGGTCATCCCGACCTGCTCGCCCGCGAAGCGCGCCGCCGCGTCGCCCGCGCAATCATAGGCATAGCCCGAGGTGAGGAACATCGCCTCGCTGGTCTCGCCCCACTCCGAACGCGCCGTCCCGCCTCGCACCGCCTGGGTGGCAGGCTTCCAGGTGCGAGTGACGCTGCGATCCTGTCCGGTACGGCGTTTCATGGAATGCGCTTTGCCGGGGGGGACACGCCCGCGTCAACCACTCCCATCATCATCCCGGATTTCGCGGGGATGACGAAGGTTGGCGGCTCCGCTATCCCCCATCCCATGCTCGCCCAGCTCCAGGCCCTGCGCACCCGCCCGTTCCTCGTCGCGCTGCTGATCGGGATCGCCGCGCAACTGCTGTTCACGATCCACATCGATCGCCCAGGGCAGATCATGTTCGACGAGACTCACTACGTCCCCGCCGCGCAGGCGCTGCTCGATCTCGGCGCCCCGCGCAACCAGGAGCATCCGTTGCTCGGCAAGGAGCTGATCGCGCTCGGCATGAAGCTGTTCGGCGACAATCCGTTCGGCTGGCGAGTGATCCCCAGCCTGTTCGGCACCGCGACGGTGCTCGGTGTGTTCGCGTTTCTGTGGCTGCTGCTGGGACGAATGCGGCCGGCCATCATCGGAGTGATCCTGGTGGTGCTCAACCAGCTCGTCTTCATCCAGGCGCGGATCGCGATGCTCGACGTTTTCCTGGGCGCGTTCGTGGTGTGGGCGCTGGTGGCGATGCTCTGGGCGATGCGCGGAACACCGAAGCAGGTTTTGGGGCGGTGGATATTGGCCTCGACGCTGCTCGGGCTGGCGGTCGCGGTCAAATGGGCGGCGATCCCCTATGAGGCGCTCGCCGCGCTCGCCTTCGTCGTGCTGCGCGTCCGCGACCGGCGGATGGCGGGCGCGGCATCGCGGGGCGTGGCGTTCAATGCGGCTTGGACCGCGAAGGAGCAGCGCCTATGGCCCGGCCTTGGCACGCTCCCCGCGCTGCTGATCCTCGGCGCGGTGAGCATTCCCGTCTATTTCCTCACCTTCCTGCCGGCCTTCTTCTACGCGCGCGATCCGCTGACGCTGGCAACCCTGATCCCCTATCAGCTCGAAATGTATTCGCTGCAGACGCAAGTGCTCCACGGTCACCCCTATCAGTCGGACTGGTGGAGCTGGCCGCTGCTGCTGCGACCGATCTGGTATTTCTACGCGTACGACATGGGCGCCCAGCGCGGAGTGCTGATGATCGGCAATCCCGCGATCATGTGGGGCGGGCTGCTCGCGGTCGGCGCGTGCCTGTTCGCCTGGTTCCGTACCCGCGCGATCCGGCCGCTGGCGATGGCGTTGCTGTGGATCGCGTCGCTCGCGATGTACGCGATCATCCCCAAGTCACTGGGATTCTATTATTATTACTATCTGTCGTCGATTTTTCTCGCGCCCGTCATCGCGGTGGCGTTCGATCATTTCGACCGTGGCCGCGGGCGCGGGTACGAAGATTGGTTCGCGGCGCTGTCGCTGCTGGTGTTCGTCTATTTCTACCCGATCATCGCCGCCGCGCCGCTCGGCGGCGTGGACAGCTTCAATCACTGGATGTGGCTGGGCGACCGCTGGCGTTAAGGCTTACTTGTAGCGCCCCCAGGTAAACCGCGACGACAGCGCGAAATTCCAGACCGCGGCCACCGCGATCCCGGCGAGCGCGGCGAAGCGCCAGTCGCCGTGATCGGTGCCGAAGATGAACTGGGCGACGCCGACGTTCGCGACCACCCCGACGGAGCACACCAGGCAGAAGCTCACCCATCCGCCGAGCAATGCGCGCCAGCCCTTGAGCCGCTGTTCGCGGTAGGTGAGCGTGTTGTTGAGGAAGAAGTTGAACGTCATCGCGACCGCGGTGGCGACGATCGTCGAGGTGAGGAAGGGCAAATGCTCGCCGCGGAACAGCGGCCACAGCACCGCGAAATGCACCCCCGCCCCCAGCGCGCCGATCGCGGAGAACATCGCGAAGCGCACCGGCACGATCCGCCCGAACATCCGGTCGTAAAGCGCGATCAGATATTCGAGCGCGACGACGTGATCGAGCTTGCTCTCGCCCACGGTCCGCGTGCGGAAGGTGTAGGGCATCTCGACGAAGACGAACGGGCGGTGGTGCGCCGTCATGATGTCGAGCAGGATCTTGAAGCCGATCCCGGAGAGCGACGGCACCAGGGCGCGCACCAGTTCGGTGCGGATCATGAAGAAGCCGCTCATCGGATCGGTCACGTCGGCCTTGAGCACCCGGCGCGACAGCCGCGTCGCCAACGCCGATTTGGCAACTCGGTCACGGTCCCATTCGCCGGTGCCGCCGCCCGAGCAGAAGCGGGATCCGATCACCAGGTCGAGCTTCGCGTCGGCCTCCAGCGCGTCGAGCATTCTGGGCAGAAGGGCCTCGTCATGCTGCATGTCGCCATCGATCACCGCCACCACCGGCGCCGCGGTCGCGCACATCCCTTCGATGCACGCGGTCGAGAGCCCGCGCCGCCCGATCCGCTGGATGACCCGCACCCTGGGATCGCTCCGCCCCAGCGCGCGCGCGGCGTCGGCGGTGCCGTCGGGGCTGTCGTCGTCGACGAAGATCGCTTCCCAGTTGCGCCCCGCCAGCGCCTTGTCGAGGCTGGCGACGAGCAGCGCGACGTTGCCGCGCTCATTGAAGGTCGGGACGACGACCGCGAGTTCGAGCCGCTCCGGAGTCACGCGAGCGCTCGGATCACCGCGTCGCCCATCTCGGTCGTCGAGAGGCCGCCGCCCAGATCGGCGGTGCGCGCGCCCGCGCTCAGCGCCTTGGCGACCGCCGCTTCGATCCGCACCGCCTCGTCGCGCAGCTCGAGCGAATGGCGCAGCAGCATCGCCGCAGAGAGGATCGCGCCGCACGGATTGGCCTTGCCCAGCCCGGCGATGTCGGGCGCGCTGCCGTGGATCGGCTCGTACATGCCGTTGTCTCCGCTCCATGCGCGCAGCGACGCCGAAGGCAGCATCCCGATCGATCCGGCGCACATGCTCGCCTGGTCCGAGAGGATGTCGCCGAACAGATTGCCGGTGACGATCACGTCGAACTGGATCGGCGCCCGGACAAGCTGCATCGCGGCGTTGTCGACATACATGTGGGTGAGGTCGACCTCGGGATAGTCGAGCGACAGCTCGTTGACGACATCGCGCCACACCTGCGAGGTCTCGAGCACGTTGGCCTTGTCGACCGAGCAGAGCTTGCCCTTGCGCCGCTTCGCCATCTCGAACCCGACCCGCGCGATCCGCTCGACCTCGGCCTCGTCGTACGACATCCAGTCATAGCCCTGGCGCAGCCCCTCGTGCGTCGTGCGCCGCCCCTTCTCGCCGAAATAGACGTCGCCGGTCAGCTCGCGGACGATCACCAGGTCGAGCCCCGCCACCACCTCGGGCTTGAGCGGGGAGGCATCCTCCAGGCCCGGATAGAGCGTCGCCGGCCGGATGTTGGCGAACAGCCCCAGCTCGCGCCGCAGGCCGAGCAGCGCCGCCTCGGGCCGCAGCCGCCGCTCGAGCGCGTCGAACCGCGGATCGCCGATCGCGCCGAACAGCACCGCGTCGGCGCTCTTAGCGAGGTCGAGCGTGTCGGGAGGCAGCGGCCGCCCGGCGATGAGATAGGCCGCGCCGCCGACCGGCGCCGCCTCGAAGGTCAGCCCGAGGTCGAGCGCCTCGAGCACGCGCCACGCCTCGGCGGTTACCTCGGGCCCGATCCCATCCCCGGCCAGCACTGCAATCAGCGGCATTCGAGCTCCCACGCGCAGAAAAGTCGGGCCGCTTTGCCGCCCTCGCCCCGATTAGGCAACCGCCCGCTTGAGCCGGTCGACCAGTCGCGCCCGCGCCGGCAGCACGTCCGCGGCCTTGGCGACCAGCAGGTTGCGCTCGAGGAAATGGCCGGTAATCCGCAGGCCGTCGAGCACGTCGGGCCATTCCGCCGCACCGCCCTCGATCAGGAAGCGCGGCAGTGGGAACAGCCGCGCTTCGTACCCCGCCGCCGCCGACAGGCACACCGCGCCGCCGCTCTTGGGGCTGACGAAGGCGAGATCGTCGTTGCGCCCGGTCGCGGCGCAGCGCGAAAGGTCGAGCCCGAAGCCGAGCTCGGCCAGCACCAGCAGCTCGTAGCGCACCAGCGCCACCGCCCAGCCGCGCGCGGCCGGCGCCGCTTCGATCGCGCCGAGCACGCCATCGAGCGCGGCATGGACCTGGGGATAGGCCTGCCCCTCGGGCAGCACCGCCGCGGTCAGCGCCGTCGCCCAGTCGAGCGCCGCGGCGGGAAGCGGCTCGCGGTAGAGCGGCGCTCGGCTGTGGATCAGCTCGACGGTGAGCCCGGCAAGCTGCTCGTCGGTCCGCGCCCGCCATTCGCCAAGGATCAGGTTCGCCGGCTGGAGCGTGGGCTTCAACCGCCGCGACCGCCCTCCGCGCACGTAGCCCGCCCGCAATCCGTCGCTCTCGGTAAGCGCTCGCACGACCGCGCCATGCTCCCCATGCGCGCGGACGGCGAGGACGATGGCTTCGGCGCGAAGGTGCATGACCCAGCGATAGCGGCGAGCCGCGCCATCGCCAATCGCGCAAGCTCAGTCGCGGCTGCCGCAGACCTCGCACAAACTGCCGCCGGAGCCATGATAGCCCTCCGACGCCCGGAAGCTATTGCCGCAATGGAGGCACTCCACCATCTGCCCCTTCTTATCATCCAGCCCCTGAAATCCGGCCGCCCGCAACCGGGCTAGCATCTCGGCCTTAGGGTCGGGTGGTACGTTCACGATCCTCTTCTAACCTTCTTCGCCAATTTCTCCAGCCCCGCGCCCTGCACCGCGCGCTTGCCCAGTGCCACGAAGCGGTTGAATCCGCCCAGTGCCATCGTCGTCAGCCGGTTGGCGAGGCTCGGCCGAAGCAGCAGCAGGTCGACGCAGGCGACGCCGCCGCTCGCCATCTGGCGCTTGTGCTGACCCTCGCCCTCGGTGAAGTCGAACCGCGCGTAGCGGCGCTCATCGCACAGGTCGCGCATCGCCTCGACCTGAAGCACCGCGCCTGGCGATAGGTCGTTGAACGCGGGATCGTGGCCGACATGCGCGTAGATCACGGTGTCGCCGATCACCGGGCAATAGAGGTACGCCGCCGGCTCGCCCGCGACGTAGAGCAGCCACGCGCGCACCTGGCCCGCCGCCGCCTGGCTCAGCATGGATTGCAGGAATTCGGGCGTGTCGGGCAGCCCCGAGCCGAGCAGCCGCTCCTGGTAGGTGCGAAGCGAGATCCGCCGACCCACGTCGTGGAACGCCTCGAGCTCGTCTGGGGTGCGGAAGTGCCGCACGTCGAGTTCGCCGCCCGACTCCTGTGCGATCTTCTTGGCCTTGCGGCGCAATTGCTGGCGCGTGTTGGCCGAAAGCCCGGCGAACCAGTCGTCGAAACCGACCGAGAGATCGGCGAAATAGCGGGTGTAACGCTGCCGCACGAACGGCAGCATGCCGCCCGAGGCGAACACCATCGCCGCCTGGCGGTCCTCGGGGAGCGACGTCACCGAATAGCCGTGCGCCTCGCGCGGCAGCGGCGGGAGGACGGGCAGCCGCCCCTCGCGCGCTTCGTCGAGGCTGAGCGGCACGCGGGCCAGGCTGCGTTGGATCGCCATCAGCGTCCGCGCGCCGATCTCGAACTTGAGCGGCATCGGCCGCGTGGTCGCCACCGCCTCGCTCACGCCGCGCGCTCCTCGACCCAGTTCGACCAGAGCTGTTCGGCGCGGCGCAGGCCGGTGCGCAGCGCGTTCGATTTGAGCGGCGCGTCGGCCTGCCCAAGCCGCAGCTCGGGCTGCTCGGCGAAATGGGTGGTCAGCATGGCGGGGCTGTGCTCGGCGAGCATCTCGCACAAGGCCTCGAACCGGCGGACATGGACGTTATTTGGCCGCGTGCCCGCGCGGTTGGCAAGCTCGAAGCTGTGCCCCACCACCGTGACCGCGGCATGCTTCTCGTGCAGCGCGTGATCGAGCGCCGCGGCCATCTCGGCGGTCGAGAGCGCGCAGATCTGGAAGTGGCGGAGGTGTCCGGGCCGGTCCTCGATCAGCGACACCGGCACTTCGGTGATGCCGCGATGCTCGATCGGGGCGATCTGCCGCCGGTCGAGCCCGATCGCGCTCGGCCAAGGATGCTCGGCGCCGTTGTGGCTGGTGTCGTAGAGGAAGCCGAGCTCGGCCAGCGCGCCCAGCGTATCGTCGCTCGCGGCGTAGCTGCCTGCACGGAAC
This sequence comes from uncultured Alphaproteobacteria bacterium, assembly GCA_963799985.1. Classification (GTDB taxonomy): domain Bacteria; phylum Pseudomonadota; class Alphaproteobacteria; order Sphingomonadales; family Sphingomonadaceae; genus Sphingomonas. The sequence continues at coordinate 202,918 of CAWCZC010000003.1, forward strand.
GCCACCGGCTCGGGCGCGCCCGCCGCGACGAGCATGTCCGATGCCCCTGCGATCAGCGCGACCTGCTCTTTGAAATCATAGTCGATCAGCTCGAACGCGGCGTCGACCGTGCCGCCGTCACCTGGCTTGGCCGCGGTCCAGTTGGGATGGAGGTGGAGCTGCACTTCCTGCCCCGCGTCGATCACCGCGCCGACGATCCGCTTCATCCACTCCATGCCGTAGACGAGCGCGGGCATCGGATCGACGAAGAAGCTGGCCTTGAGCCCGTGCCGCCGGAGCAGCTCGAGCTGCCACGCCACGCCCACGCCCGCCGGCTCGAGCGAGCGAGCGACGATCGTCTCGGCATCGAGCCCGGCGCTGTGGTGGCGCCACAGCAACTCGGTGTCGACGGTAAGGAACACGCGCGTCGGCATCGCGCCGGACTAGCGCGGCTGGGTGAAGAATTTGCCAATGGCGCCCGGGCAAGCCCGGAGTCCGTTTGGAAGCGCGCCTCCGGCGCGTGCGGCACCGGCCCGCTCCCCACCCGGCCACCCATAGTTTACTACAGTAAGGGTGGCCGGGTGGGGGAGCGGGCCGGTGCCGCCTCGAAACGCGCTCTTCCGCGCGTTTCCAAACAGACTCTCAGGGCTTGATCCCGTAACGCGCGTATTGCTCGTCGATCCGCGGCACCATCATCCGCGCGGCGGCGATGTCGTCGTCGGCGGCCTTGTCGCCGGCGCGCTTGCGGATCACCCCGCGCATGTAGAGGCTGGCCGCCTGGTCCGGGTTCTGGTCGAGCGCGGCATCGAGATCGGCGAGCGCGTCGTCGAAGCGGTTCATCCGGAAATAGACCATCGCCCGGCTATCGAGCGCTGCACCGGGATATTGGCTCAGCTCGATCGACTTGGTGCAATCCTTGAGCGCGGTATCGAGCGCGAGGCCGTGCGTGCCCTTCATCCAGCAGCGCTCGTTGAGCAGATCGGGGTTGCCCGGGTTGCTGGCGATCGTGGCGTCGAGCAGGGTCAGCGCGTCCATCGGCTTGCCGCCGTCACCGAGCAGCTCGGCTTGGGTCTCGACATAGTCTGGCTTGTCCTTGCCGGCCTCGGCGGCGTGCTGCGCGATCAGGGCGATCGCGTCGTCGCGCTTGCCCCGATCGGCCTCGAGCGTTGCCAGCCGCCCGGTCGCGGCCGACGAGCTGGGATCGATCGCGAGCGCGGCATTGATGTCGGCGAGCGCATGGGTGTCGTCGTTGATCGCCGAATAGAGGCGCGCGCGCGACAGGTAAAAGTCCACGCTCGGCGCAATCTCGATCGCCTTGTCATAATCCCGGATCGCGCCCTGACGATCGTAGATGCTTTCGAGGAAGGCGGCACGCGCGGCATAGGGATCGGCTTCGTCGGGTTTGTCGGCGATGCGCTTGGCGTAGACCGCCAGGATCGGGTCGAGCGCATGCGCCTGCTTCGCCCCCGCGACTTGCCGCCAGCGGGGCGGATAGTCTCCGGGTGCCACTGCCTTGAGCAGCCGGGTCTTGGCCATCGCCACTTGCGCGCGCGCGGCGGGGATATCCGCCGGCGCCACTTCGCCGAGTCCGGTCGAGACCTGGTCGTCGACCGTGATCCATCCGTCCGCCAGCGATGCCGAACGCTTGACTCCGACTCCCGCGAGCATGGGTGGCAACGTCTGGTCGCCCTCCAGCGCGAAGCCCGCTCCACCCGCGGGCAAGTGGATTCGCGTGCGCACGTGCTTGTCCTCGGGGTTTCCAGTGGCGACCGGCATGTCCTTCCAGGCGACGCGACCGCGATCGGGCGAGAAGCTCAGATTGTCGACGGTCGAATCGAGCTGGAGCTTGAGGCGATCGTTGTCCTTGTTCCATTGCGTATCGACGAAGCCCGAGGCGGTGATGGTCGTGGTTCCCGATTCCTCGTCATATTTCGACGCGCGCTCTATGGTCTGGTTCGATCCCAGGATGCCGCTGAGCGTCGAATCGATCATCGAATCGGTCTGATCCTTGCCGCCCGAAGCGGCAGCGACGCGCAGCATCTCGCTGGTGCCGCCGCGCAGCACGACCCGGGCCTTGAACGGGATCGGGAGGCTGAGCCCGGCGGTCGCGTCGAGCTCCACGTCGGCATCGGTGTCGGGGCGCGCGTCGGGGTGGCGCACCATGTCGATCAGCGTCGCGCCGCCCGGGCGCAGCGGCAGGCCATGCTCGAACGGCGGCACGTCGCCCAGATCCGCCAGCCGTGTGCCGCCGCCGGTCCCGTCGAGCCACACGGTCTGCCCGCCGATGGTCGCGCGCACCAGCACGTGGTTGAATGCGCCGGGCATCGGCAGCCTGAGGGGCACCCAGTCGCCCATGCCGATATTGGCGAGCACCGCTTCCGATTCGATCCCCAGCGCGCGCAGCATCGCAAGCAGCAGCAGCGACTTGGCCTTGCAGTCGCCGTAGCGCACGTCCCAGGTCAGCGCGGGCGCCTGCGGCACGTAATTGCCGTCGTCCATGCCGCGGAAGAGATAGCGGACCTTGTCCTGCACCAGCCGGAGCGCCATCGCCGCGCGAGTTCGCGGATCGTTACTGGCCGCGGCGATCTTGGCGACCTCGGCGGCGAGCGGGCTTCCGGGCGCGATCTTGCCCTCGGTGCTGAACAGCGGCGCGACGTCCTTCGATACCGCGGTCCAGTCGGCATAGGTCGTCGCTTCGAACAACGGCAGCGCGTGAAAGCGCATCGGCGCATCGTTGGGAACCTCGGCGGGCTTGGCGACGGGAAGCGCCACGCTCAGCTCGCGATAGCCGTCGGGCAAGTCCACCGGCTGCGGATCGACGCCTTTTGCATAGCTGCGCCAATGCAGATCCATCGTCTTCGGCCAGAGCAGCCGCAACCGGCCGAACTGGAGCCGCATCGGCTCGGGCACCAGCGGCGCGAGCGTCTGCACGTTGCCATGGAGCGCCGGGTCCTCCCGGGTCATCGAGAAGGTGAGGTGCAGCACGTCGCCGACCCTGAGCCCCTCGATCGTCAGCGTGGCGGTCAGCATGCCGTTGAGCGAGGCCTGCTCAAGCTGCTGCTCGCGCCGGAGCACGGTGAAGCGCGCGCCCTTGGCGAGCATGTCGATATGCTCGGCGCCGCGGATGATCTCCACCCGGTGGATCGTGATGTCGCCCTTGCTCGGGTCCCACGGCACCGGGATCGTGCCCATCTGGGTGAGCACTTCGGGCGAGGCGACGCGCATCGCCGTATCGAAATAAACCCAGGCCTGCCCGCCCTGGAGTCGCTGCTGCTGGTCGGCCATCAGCAGGATCGGATCGGCATCGGTCAATTTGGTCGCGTCGATCGGGGGCGCCGGCTTCACCCAGCCGGGCGCGGGGGCATAAAGCGGCTTGTCGCCTGCGTGCGCAACGCCGGCGAACGAGAAAAGCGCGAGTAGCGCCAACGACTTGCGGATCATTTCATACCCCCCGGGGATTGCGGACCGAGCTTAGCGCCTTGGCGAAGCCGCACAAGCGATGATGCTCGGTTTGCGCGCTCGGATGATCCGAATCCGGTCGTTTCGGTCAGCCGGCGTGGAAATAGTCGTACAGCACCTGCGCCACCGCCGCCGAGACGCCCGGCGCCTTCTGCAAATCCTCGAGACTCGCCCCGCGCACTGCGCGCGCGGTTCCGAAATGCATCAGCAGCGCCTTCTTGCGCGCCGGGCCGATGCCGGGGACGTCATCGAGTGGGCTAGCTCCGATTGCCTTGGTGCGCTTGGTTCGATGCGCGCCGATCGCGAAGCGGTGGACTTCGTCGCGGAGGCGCTGGAGGAAGAAGAGCAAGGGCGAGTTGACCGGCAGCGTCAGCTCGCGCCCGTCCATGAGATGGAAGACTTCACGTCCTTCGCGGCCATGATCGGGACCCTTGGCGACGCCGACCAGGCAGACGTCCTCGATCCCCAGATCCTCGAGCACGCCCTTCGCCGCGTTCAATTGTCCGCGCCCGCCGTCGATCAGCACGAGATCGGGCCAGGTGTCGCCCTGCGCGGTCCGGGTCCTCCTCCTGTGCCCGCGCGAAGCGGCGGCTGAACACCTCGCGCATCATCGCGAAATCGTCGCCGGGCACGGTCTCGGCGCGCTTGATGTTGAACTTGCGATACTGGTTCTTGCGGAAGCCCTCCGGCCCGGCGACCACCATCGCCCCCAGCGCGTTGGTCCCCTGGATGTGGCTGTTGTCATAGACCTCGATCCGATCGGGCGGCTCGGGCAGCTCGAACAGGTCGGCGACCTCGCGCAGCAGGCGCGCCTGGGTCGTGCTCTCGGCCAGCCGCCGGTCGAGCGCTTCGGCGGCATTGCGCTTCGCCTGCTCGATCAGCCGCTTGCGCGTCCCCCGCTGCGGCATCGAAAGCGCCACCTTGTGCCCCGCCCGCTCGCACATCGCCTCCGCGAGCAGCGCAGCCTCGGCGAGTTCGCGATCGACGAACACGTTCCGGGGCGGCGGCACTTCCTCGTAGAATTGCATCAGGAACGCCGACAGCACTTCGTCCTCGGGCACCTCGTTGGTGTGTGCGGGGAAGAAGCTGCGGTGCCCCCAATTCTGCCCGCCGCGGATGAAAAAGGCCTGGATGCCCATCACGCCGGACTTGTGCGCCATCGCAAAGATGTCGGCGTCGCCGACCCCCTCGGCGTTGATCGCCTGGCTGCCTTGGATGAAGGTCAGCGCCTTCAATCGGTCGCGAAGTACCGCCGCCTGCTCGAAATCGAGCGACTCCGCCGCCGCCTGCATCGCCTCGCCGAGCTTGGCCTGGACCTGAGTCGACTTGCCCATCAGGAAGTCGCGCGCGTCGCTCATCAGCTCGGCATAGCCCTCCGCGTCGATCCGCCCGACGCACGGCGCCGAGCAGCGGCGGATCTGGTAGAGCAGGCACGGCCGGTCGCGCGTCGCGAAGAAGCCGTCGGTGCAGCTTCTCAGCAGGAACAATTTCTGGAGCGCGTTGAGCGTCTTGCGGACCTGCCCCGCCCCCGCGAACGGCCCGAAATAGTCGCCCTTGATCCGCCGCGCGCCGCGGTGGAGCTGGACGCGGGGGAATTCGTGGTCGCGGCGCAGCAGGATGAAGGGGAAGCTTTTGTCGTCGCGCAGCAGCACGTTGTACGCGGGCCGGTAGCGCTTGATCAGCTGCGCCTCAAGCAGCAGCGCCTCGGCCTCGTTGTTGGTCGTGACGATCGTCATCGACCGGGTCTGCGCGACCATCCGCTGGAGCCGCTTCGAAAGCCGCATCACCTGGGTATAGTTGGTCACCCGGTTCCGGAGCGAGCGCGCCTTCCCCACGTAGAGCACGTCGCCACGCGCATCCTGCATCCGATAGACTCCGGGCCGCGCCGGCAAGGTCTTGAGCACGTTGCGGATCGCCGCCACGCCCGCCTCGAGATCGGGCGCACCCTCGCCGCGCACGGCGTAGGTCGCCTTCTCCTCGTTGAAGCGGTCGGGGGAATTGGGATCGGACATCGCGGTTGATCTAGGCGTGGCGCCGTGCCCGCGCTACCCGTTCCAACCAAGCGGGAAAAAGGCCTCCAGGAGCACAACGATCGCCCCCGGCGCGAGCCCGAACGGGACGGTGAGCAGCAGCCACATCCCCCGTCTCCCGAGCTGGGAGATCGCGATCACCAGCGCCAGCAGCCAGCACAGCATCAGCCAGAAGCCCAGCCCGAATTCGCCCAGGCCATAGCTGACGACGTCGCCGGCCACCGCCAGTCCCGGAACCAGCATGGCGAAGGGCCAGCTGGGGCTGAAGCCCGCGCCGGCGGCACGGGCTCGGGCGGAGGCAGCACGCGCGGAGGGAGCATGCCGGCAGTCTAGCGACTCTCCGCATCGCTGTCGCGCCCCTTGAACCTTGGCGCCGCCGGTCCATACTCAGCAGCAAACATCGGGAGAGACTCGCCATGAAGCTGCTGTTCGCCTCCGCCGCCCTGCTCGCGCTCGCCGCGCCGCTCGCGGCCCAGACCGTGCCCGCGCCGGTGACCGCCGCGCTCGCCGATTCGGGCCGGCCGCAAGCCGACAAGGATCGCGACGCCGCACGCCATCCCGGCGAGATCCTCGCGCTGATGGGCGTCAAGCCGGGCGATAAGGTAGCCGACTTCATCATGGGCGGCGGCTATTGGACTCGCATCCTGGCCAAGACGGTCGGCGACACGGGCCATGTCTACGCCTATCAGCCCGCCGAGTTCATCCAGTATCGCGCCGCCTACGCCACCGACCAGGACACCGCGGTCGCGGGCTACGCCAACGTCACGCCGAGCCGCGAGAGCCTTGGCATGCTGACGTTCCCCGAGCCGCTCGACGCGATCATCACCGTGCAGAACTACCACGACCTGCATCTCAAGTTCGCGCCCCCGGGATCGGCCAAGTTCATCGCGGGCGAACTGTTCGCGGCGCTCAAGCCGGGCGGGGTGCTGCTGGTGGTCGATCACGTCGCCAACGCCGATCCGGATTTCGCGGTGCCCGACAAACTCCACCGCATCGATCCCGCCGCCGCGCGCGCCGAGATCGAGAGCGTCGGCTTCAAGTTCGAGGGCGAGAGCCCAGTGCTGCGCAACCCGGACGATCCGCACACCGCGATCGTGTTCGACCCGTCGATCCGCGGCAAGACCGACCAGTTCGTCTACAAGTTCCGCAAGCCCGGCTGATCCCGGCCGCGCAATCCGGGACACCCTGCGTCGCGCCGGCATTTGACCCCGCGCGCACCCTGTTCATAATATGCACGAACAGGGAGGGATTCGTCATGAAGCTGGGACTTCATCGCCGCCGCGCCGCTCGCGCTCGCCACGCTGCTGGCCGCCGCCCCCGCCAGCGCCCAGAGCTGGTACCGGGTCGGGGGCAACGACCACACCTATTCCTACATGGACCTCGAATCGATCCACGTGACCGACGGCAAGGCGATGGTCACGACGCTCTCCACTTATGCCCATCCGATGGGCGACGCCAAGATCTCGGCGGCGCTAGTGAAGATCGAATATGATTGCTCGGGCGACGTTTTCCGCACGATCGAATACACGTACTACAGCACCACGAAGGACGTGCTCGGCACCGAGCCTTCCGAGACGATCGACAAGTGGAACGCGCCGACCGAGGGCAGCATCGACGACGCGATGCTCAAGTTCGCCTGCACCCGCACCGGCGGCACCAAGATCGACGACCCCTTCGCCGACGGCTATTTCGGCCAGCAGTGAGGGCCGCCGCCCGGCGTCAGGGCTTCATGAAGAAGACGGTGATGTCGGCCCCGCCGTCGGGCTGGCCTTGCTCCGGGCGCTTCGAATAGCGCAACAGCGTGACGTTGGTCCCATCGGTGTTCCGGAGGAACAGGCGATTGGGCTCGCTCGTGGTGTCACTTGAGAAGACCGTGTATTTGCCCACTCCGACCAGCCAGTTGGCGGTGACGCGCAAGCTGTGGTCCTTGTCCCATTGGTCGGTGTGCATCTGCACCTTGCACCCGTCCCCACGCGGCTCGACCGCGATGAGGTTGATGTCGAGGTGATGGTCGAAGTCGACCGCCTCTCCCGTCCGGCTCGCGGTCGGGGCGCCGTGCATATCCTCCATCCCGAGTGTGTCGGGAGTCCATGGCTGTTCGCCCTTGACCCACTTCATGCAGAACATGGCGGCGTTGAGCAGGCGGATATCGAGCGAAGCCTGAGTGTCGTCGTGGTGGATGACCTGCGCGGCTGCCGGCGCCGCTGCGGCAAGCGCAATCATCGCCACCGTTCCGGATAGTGTCTTCATCGCTTTCCCCCGTCTTGCTGCCTTCAACCGCGTCTGGCTTAGTCCGCGTCCAGCACTTGCCGCACCTTCACCGCGAGCTGGGCGATCGTGAAGGGCTTGGCGAGGAAGTGGACGTCGTGGTCGAGCACGCCGTTGTGGACGATCGCGTTGCGGGTGTAGCCGGTGGTGTAGAGCACCTTGAGCGCGGGCCGCTTCACCCGCGCGGCTTCGGCCAGGCGGCGGCCGTTCATGTCAGGCATGACGATGTCGGTGAAGAGCAGGTCGATCCGGGGCTGCTCGTCGAGGATTTCGAGCGCGCGCCGGGCGTCGGCGGCGTGCACCACGATATAGCCGAGTTCGCGCAGCGAATCGACCGAGAGGTGCCGCACGCGCTCCTCGTCCTCCACCACCAGCACGATCTCGTCGTCGTGCGCGCGGGGCAGGTCGGCCGCGAATCCGGAGAGGCCAGTCGCTGCCGCCGCGCCGAAGTGCCGCGGCAGATAGAGTTTTACGGTCGTCCCCACGCCGATCTCGGAATAGATCTTCACGTGCCCGCCCGATTGCTTGACGAAGCCATAGACCTGGCTGAGCCCCAGTCCCGTGCCGCTGCCGACGCTCTTGGTGGTGTAGAAGGGATCGAACGCCTTCTCGATCACGTCGGCGGGCATGCCGCAGCCGGTGTCGGTGACCGAGACCATCACATATTGCCCCGCGGTCACCTCGCCGTGTTCCGCCGCATAGCGTTCGTCGAGATGAGTGTTGGTGGTCTCAATCGTGAGGCGGCCGCCTTCGGGCATCGCGTCGCGCGCGTTGACGCAAAGATTGACCAGCGCATTCTCGAGCTGGTTGGTGTCGACGAACGCGGACCATAGCCCGCCCGCCAGCACCGTCTCGAGCCGCACCGTCTCGCCGATCGTCCGGCGGAGCAGCTCGGCCATCCCGCTGACCAGCTTGTTGACGTCGAGCGCGGCGGGGGCGAGCGGCTGCTGGCGCGAGAAGGCGAGCAGCCGCGAGGTGAGCTGCGCAGCGCGCTCGGCGCCCTGCATCGCGTTGTCGATGCATTCCTCGGCGCGGCGCTTGTCCTTTGCCAGGCGCCGCTTGGCGAGATCGAGCGAGCCGATGACGATCGCGAGCATGTTGTTGAAATCGTGCGCGATGCCGCCGGTCAGCTGGCCGATCAACTCCATCTTGTGCATCTGACGGATCTGCGCCTCGGCGGCCTCGCGGTTGGCCGCCTCCGTCAGCAACTGCGTGTTGGCCAGCGCCAGATCGTCGCGCGCCGCCGCGGCGGCTTTCGCGTCTGCGCGCGCGCGCCGCGTCACGAAGAAGGCGACCACCGCCACCGCGAAGGCGCTGACGAGCAGCCAGAGGGTCAGCAGCGTCGAGAGTCGTCGGGCGTTCGTCAGCCGCTCGGCGAGCAGCCCATCCTCCTCCGCCTGCATGTGCGCAACGATCGCGCGGCACCGGTCCATCAATTGCTTGCCGAGGCCGACGCGGACCACCTCGGCGGCGCGGTCGAACTGGTTGGCCTGCGCGAGCGTCAGCCCTGCGGTGAGCCGGTCGATCCGCGCCCGGCTCCATTTGTCGAGCTCGCGCCACGCCGCCATCTGGCGCGGGTTGTCCAGCACGGCGATGCGCAGCGCTTCTATGTCCCCGGTGAAGCGGCGAGTGCCGTCATGATAGGGCTCCAGATAGGCGGGCTCGCGCGTGATGATATAGCCGCGCTGCCCGGTCTCGGCGTTCTGGAGATCGGACAGCACCGAGCCCAACCGCTCCTGCACCTGCAGCGTGTGCACCACCCAGCCCTGCGCGCGCTGCTGGCCGTCGAACAGCACGATCGTGCCAAGCACCGCTGCGGCGAGCACGCAGAACGCGATGATCAGCGCGATCAGCCCATGATCGCGGCGGGGACTGGTCATGGACCCGTCCATAGCCGTTTCGGCTGCGGGGGCAATGGGTTGCCTGCCTTTGATAAGCCTCCCCTGAAGGGGGGTTTAGGTAGGCTCAGTTCACGCGCGCCAGGCCCGCGATCGTCTTGTCGACGATCGGCTTGTCGGCGGCGGCGCTGTGCGTCTCGGCGATGATCGCGGCGGCTGCGCCGGTCGCGGCGATCACCGCCTTGGCGCGGACTTCGGCGATCGCGGCGCGCTCGGCGGCGGCGATCTTGTCCTCGGCCATCCGGGTGCGGCGCTCGATCACCGCGGCGGCGTCGGTCTCGGCGCGCTCGGCGATCAGCGTGGCTTCGTGTCGCGCGTGCGCGAGGATCGCCTCGCCCTCGGCGCTCGCCTGCGCGGCCTTGGCCTCATATTCGGCCTTGAGCGCTTCCGCCTCGGCGCGAAGCTGCGAGGCTTGCGCCAGCTGCTCGCGAATCTGGGCGATCTGCTTGTCGAGCGCCGCGCCGATGATCGCGGGCACGCGCTTCCACAGCAGGATGCCGATCACCGCGATCATCGCCAGCGCGATCCAGCCCGGCGCGGCCAGTCCGAGCGCGGTCGGCTCGACGTGCTCGGCGCCCGCGGTCAATGCCTGAAGCTCAACCATGCATCGCCGCCTTCACTGCCCTCGCCGCATCAGCGGCGGAGACCTTGGTTCCCGCCAGCCGCGCAACGATGTCCTGCGCCGCTTCGGCGGCGACCTTCTCCACATCGGCCAGCGCCGCATCGGCAGCGGCGCGGATCTGCGCCTCGGCCTTCTCGATCTTCGCGGCGGACTTGGCGTTGGCCTTTGCCATTCGCACCTCGGCCGCCTTCGCTGCCTCAGCCTTGGCCACGGCGGCGATGCGCACCGCTTCGGCCCGGCTCTCGTCCATCTTCGCGCGATACGCCGCTTCGGTCGCGTCGGCGGCCTCGCGCGCAGCCTGCGCCGCCTCGAGATCGCCGGTGATGCGGCTTTCGCGGGCATCGACGGTCGACTGGATCTTCGGCAGCATCATCTTGCCGATGCCGAAGTAGATGACGGCCAGCACCAGCAGCAGCCAGAAGAACTGCGAATAGGCGACCTGGGCCAGCTGATTGAGTTGCGGCATTGCGATTCCCTGCCGAGCGGCCGGGGGCTGGCCCCGGCCGGCTCGCGCTTAACCCTTGAAGGCGTAGAGGATGATCATCGCGACGGCGAACGCGATCAGGCCGAGCAGCTCGGCGGCCGCGAAGCCGATGAACAGGCGGCCCTGCTGGCCGTCGGCGGCCGCGGGGTTGCGGATCGCGCTCTCGAGGAACGAGCCGAAGACGTTGCCCACGCCGATGGCGGCGGCGCCAACGCCGATCGCCGCGAGGCCGGCGCCGATCACTTTTGCAGATGCGAGGTCCATTGTGGTGCTCCTTTGGAATTTCAGGTTGGTTCTAGTGAAGGTTGACGGCGTCGTTGATGTAGAGCGACGTCAGCAATGCGAAGACGTAGGCCTGGATCGCGCAAACCAGCAGCTCGAGCGCCATCACGAAGGCGATGAACACGAACGAGATCAGGCTGATCGCGGGTCCCATCACGCCGCCGGCGTTGATCCCCTGCACCACGAAGCTGGCGAACACGTCGACCAGGATGTGCCCGGCGATCATCGCCACGAACAGTCGCAGCGCGAGGCTGAACGGGCGCACCATGAACGAGACGAACTCGATCGGCACGATCAGCAGCTGGAGGATCAGCGGCGTGCCCTTGGGCACGAACAGCGAGAAGAAATGGAAGCCGTGGCGCCAGAAGCCGGTGACCAGCACGATCGAGAAGCTGATAATCGCCATCACGCCCGTCACCGTGAACTGGCTCGTCACGGTGAACGGCGTCGCGCCCGGCACGATCCCGAACGGCATCAGCCCGAGCAGGTTTGAGACGAGGATGAACATGAAGATCGTGAACACCCACGGCACGTACTTGCGCCCGTTCGAGCCATGCACGCAGGTGCGCAGCATATGCTCGATGAAGCCGTTGATGCCCTCCACCGCCATCTGCCAGCGGCCGGGCACGAGCTGGCGCTTCAACCCGCCGAGCATGAACACCCAGATCAGCCCGAGGACGATCAGCATCCACAGCGCGCTGTTGGTGAAGACGAACGGGCCGCCGTCCAGATTCCCCGCGAGCGCGTGAATCGAGAACTGGTGCATCGGGTCGATCGTGGTCTCGGCGCCTGCGCTCATCTATCCGTTCCTGCGCCCTATTCCGGGCGTTGCTTCGAAATCTTGTACACTTCCCAGATGGCGGTGCCGAACCCGACGAACAGCATCACCAACGCGATCCAATGCGTATGCGCGACCTGATCGGCCACCCAGCCGATCGCCGCGCTCCCCAAGGGATACCCGAACAAGACGGACAGAACCCGCATTCCCTGGGCCTGCCCCTTGCCTGGGGCGGTGTCCGGAAGCTTGTTCCTGGCCGCTTCCCCCGCCCGCGCCCGGTTGAGCCGCTCGTCGAGCGAAGCCAGCCGCGCGTCCTGGGGAGACGGGTCCTGGCGGTCTTCATCTTCCGTCATGCCTTACCTTCCATGTGCGGCGGCGCCTTTGAAAGCGCGGTACCGCAGAGGGCTGGGACATGCCGGCGGACGATCCCCGCCAAGGCAGGCGCCGTTTAGGAAGGGGTGGGTTGCAAGTCAACCGTCGCGCAACATTCCCAAATCACCGTGGCATGCACCGCTTCCGCGCGGACGCCATACACCCGCGCGAACCTCGATGCGAACTCGAATCCGGCGATCGCGGCGCTAGAGAAACAGATGGTCGGGAAGTCCCCCATCCGTCCAGAGATGCGCGTGCGCCCCGTTGAATGGACGATCCGCGGCGATCGTCCGATCGTCGGTCGCGACCGGCGTTTGCACCGAATCCGCGGGTGCCGTGCCCACGAAGTCCCCGGCATGCAGCTGTGCTTCGGTGACGCCGTTCAGCACGATGAAGTTCCCGTTGCCCAGGTCGATCGCGGTGCTGCCCTGATATTCGGTCATCAGCGTCTGGATCCGCGCGAAATCGTGCAGGCCATAGGCAGTGATGTCGATCTTGTCGGTGCCCGGCGTGAAGTCGCCGATCACGTCCTGGCCCGAGTCCGGCAGCGCCGCTTGCCCGGTACCCGAGCCGCGCGCGAAAACGAAGGTGTCGGCGCCGTCCTGGCCGAACAGGACGTCGTTTCCGCCGCGCCCCTCGATCCGGTCGTTTCCCGCGCCGCCCAGCAGCAGGTTTGCCGAATCGCTGCCGGTGATCTGGTTGTCGAGTTCGTTGCCCACGCCGTAGCCGGTCGTACCCTGAAGGTAGAGATTCTCGATGCTGGCATAGAGATAGACGCCGCTGTCCGCGCCGGTCTGGGCGTAGACCGTGTCGATTTCCTCGCCCGGCTGCTCGAACGTCAGGTCATTGGCACCGTCGACGACATAATTGTCGTTGCCGGTTCCGCCGTAGAGGAAATCCTGCTCGCCGCGGCCGACGCCATAGAGCATGTCATTGCCAGCGCCGCCGACAAGCAGATCGCTTCCGCAATCCTCGGGCTGGGGCAGGTTGGGGTCGCCGTCGCCGAACAGCGTATCGCCGCCGTTGCCGCCGTAGATCGTATCGGCGCCGCCGTCGCCATGCGCCAGTATCGACCCGGTCCCGACGATCGTGTCGTCGCCCTCGCCGCCGCTCGCGAAGCCGTCGGTGCTGAACAGCCGGTCGTTGCCGGCCTGCCCGTCGACGAAATCGCTGACGCCGCCGATGAGCAGGTTGTTGCCCTCGTTGCCCATCAGCCAGTTCTGGGCATCGTTGCCGACCCCGTACAGATCGCCCGCGCCGGGAGCGAGGACGAGCTTCTCGATATTGGGATAGAGGTAATAGCTCACGGTCGAGATCACCGTGTCGTATCCGCTCGTGCCGTCGAAGGAGTACGCCTCGAAAACCAGGTCGTTCTGGGTGTCGACATAATAGGTGTCGTCGCCGTCGCCGCCCGCCATCTTGTCGTTGCCGGTGCCGCCGTCGAGCAGATCGTTGCCGTTGCCGCCCATCAGCACGTCGTTGCCGTCGTCGCCATAGATGAAGTCGTCGCCGTAGGCGCCATCCAGCGTATCGTTGCCGCCGCGGCCGTGGAGTGTCTCGCCGGCCGCGGTGCCGGTGTGGACGTCGTCCCCGGGTCCGCCCTCATAGTCTGCCACGGCTCAGCCCCCTTTGCTCGATCGCGCACGACTAGCCGATCAGCCTCGCACGGAAAAGAGCGTGTTCTTAGAAACTTCCGCTCGCTTGCGGACGAATCGCGCGGATTCCGTTCGGTTTCCGGAAGTTGCATGGGGATGGCACCCCGCGCTACGCCCGGCGCCATGTCCGCCGATCCCCCAGACAACTCCGGCCACCGCGCGCGGCTGCGCCGGCGGCTGTTCGAGGGCGGCCCCGATGCGCTGCTCGATCACGAGCTGATCGAATATCTCCTCGCGCTCGCGATTCCCCGCCGCGACACCAAGCCGCTCGCGCGCGCGCTGCTCAAGGAGTTCGGCGGGATCGCCGGCCTGCTCACCGCCGATGCCGAGGCGCTGGCGCGGGTGCCGGGGATGGGCGAGACCTCGGTCGCGGCGTTGAAGGCCGCGCACGCCGCCGCGCTCCGGCTGCTGCGTGCGCAGGTCGCCGAGAAGCCGGTGCTCGCCAACTGGCAGGCCTTGCTCGACTATCTGCGCGCCGACATGGCGCACCAGAGCATCGAGCGCGTCCGCGTGCTCCACATGAACAGCCGCAACATGCTGATCCGCGACGAGCTGGTGAGCGAAGGCTCGATCGACGAAGCCGCGGTCTACGTCCGCGAGATCATCCGCCGCGCGATCGACCTCGGATCGGCGGCGATCATCCTCGTCCACAACCACCCTTCGGGCGATCCCTCCCCGAGCCGGGCCGATATCGATCTCACCCGCCGCGTCGCCGAGGCGGGCAAGCGGCTCGGCGTCACGCTCCACGACCACGTCATCCTCGGCGCCGACGGCCATTCGAGCCTGCGTGCGATGGGGCTGATCTAGCGACGTTTGCGGCACGCCCCGGCGCTTGATACGATTGCGCAGCGTTCAGACACAGGGGGATGAGGATGCGATTGGGGATGATCGTGCTGACCGCGGGCGTGCTGCTCGCCACGCCCGCCGCGGCGCAAAAGGCCGCCGACAAGGACGTCGACGGCCACCTTTATTGCTATACCGACGGCGTCGATCTGCGCGAGCGCGGCGACGGCACCTACAAGGCCGATCTGGTGTTCGAATATCGCGGCGCCACGACGAACGCGGTCTATCCCGCGAGCGGCGACACGCTATTCGGCGAGCAGGGCCAGCTCGTCTCCTACGTTTCGATCAACTACGAATTCACCGTCAGCGCGGCGGCCATGCCCGTCTCGCGGCCCACGCCGGTGCGCCTCGCGCTCAGCACCGGCCGCTTCGCCGGCATGCCGCCTCAGCCCGCCAGCTCGGTGACGCTCCAGCTCAAGGGCGGCGACGCGGTCTCACCCGCGTTCCGCGTCACCGATTCGGGCTACAGCATCGCGGTCGCGTCGCTCGATATCGGCCCGACCGGTTCCGAATCGCCCTACGACAGCGAGATGTCGCAGTCCGCGCTCGAGACGCTGATCCAGGGGTTCGAGCAGAGCGGCGAGCGCGCGCTCATCCTCTCGCAGAACGGCACGGAGATCGCCCGAATCCCTGTGCCACAGCGCGATATCCTGCCCGAACGCGACAAGATGATCGCCTGGATCCGTTCGACCGTGCCGCTGCTCGTCAAGGGTAAATGCCCCTGACGGCGAACGGCCTCCGCAACATCCGGCGACCGGCGGGCGAAAGGCCGGGGCGACTATCCGGCCTTGGGGGTCAGGAAAGTCGTCAGCTCTGACGTGTTGACCGTGCTGCTCTTGTCGGTGTCGGCCTGGGCGAAAGCCTGGTTGAGCCACGTCGCGGCGGCGGGCGACTGCGGATCGAAGCCAGGCTGCGCGGCGGCGCGAAGCGCCACCATCCAGGCGGCAAACTCGGTCTTGTCGAGCGCGCCGTTGCCGTCCTTGTCATAGGTCGCCCAGCCCGCGCTGACCGCCTGCGCGACCTGATCCGGCGAGGTCGCGACCGCCTGACCCGCCGGGGCCGGCGCCGCCGCGGTCTGGGCGGGCGCCGGAGCGGCAGGCTGAGCGGGCGCGGGAACGGCGGCGGTCTGCGCGCCCGTCGTCTGGGTCGGCGCGGGAGTCGCGGCGGGGGGTACCGCGGCGGTCGCCTGCTGCTGTTGCTCGGCGGGTTGGGTGTCCTCGACCGGAACCTGGCTCGTGACCGCCGGCGAGGGTGTGGTGGCGGGTTGTGCTGGGGTCGCCGGCTTGTCCTGCGCAAATGCGGGGGCGGCGACCAGCAGGGTCGATGCGAGAAGAATCGATTTGATCATGGGATACTCCAACGGGTTCTTCGCCGGCCTTAGTAACCAGCGGATATTATTGATGATTCGAGAGACCAACTCTCGCCTGCGCTCTGTGTTCCTGCATTCCCTTGCAGGCTGCACGGCTCGGCCCGGGGCAGCGGCGGTCCACCGCAGGAGCCGGTGATTCGGCCCTATTGGGGCGTCGGCGCCACCGGTTGCGGCCGGGTGGTGGCCTGCGGCGTGGGGGAGACCGGCGCGGGGCGGGTGGCCTGCGGCGTCGGGGAAGTCGGCGCCGGGCGGGTCGTCTGCGGTACCGGATCGACCGGTTGCGGCCGCGTCGTCTGCGGCACCGGATCGACCGGCGCGAGCGGCGGGTGTTGCGGCTGCGGCGGCGCGGTCTGCGCGAGCGCGGGGGCGGCCATCAGCAGCGAGGCGGCGACGAGAACAGGCTTGATCATGGGATCTACTCCATACGAGGCGCGGTCCCCTGGGCTCCGCGCCGGCTTGGCCCCATCCACTCGCTTCAACCCCTGCGCCCTGCCCGTCGTTCCGTACGCTCTCGCCCGCAGCCCCCGCGCGCGCTATCTTCGAGAGCCGTCCGCAAGAGGGAAGCGCAATGCTCGATCGCCGATCGCTTCTCTTCGGCGCCGCCGCCGGCCTCGCGATGCCTGCCGCCGCGCGTCCGCAACCGCGCACCGCCGCCCAGCTCCTCGTCGCCGCGCGCAAGCAGGTGGGGGTCACGCTGCAATACGACGGCGGCTACACGCGAATCGGCTTCCCCGGTGGCGACGTCCCCCGGGTCCGCGGCGCCTGCACCGACGTGATCGTCCGCGCCTATCGCGACGCCTTCGCGATCGATCTCCAGCCGCTCGTCAACGCCGACATGCGCGCCGCCTTCGCCGCCTATCCGCACAATTGGGGCCTCCACGGCCCCGACAGCAACATCGACCACCGCCGCGTGCCGAACCTGCGCACTTGGCTCGCGCGCCACCATGCCGCCCTCCCCGTCCCGCGCCCAAATGATCATGGGGTCGCCGGCTGGCACCCGGGCGACATCTTCACCTCGCTGGTCGGCGGGCACGGCACCCACATCGGCTTCGTCTCGGATCGGCGCGGCCCGCGCGGCTGGCTGATCATCCACAACATCGGCGCGGGCGCGCGCGAGGAGGATGCGCTGCTCGATTGGCCGATCACCGGAAGGTATCGCTGGGGCATCGCGTGAGCTAGGGCGGCGGCGAGATCGATTCCCGAAAGGCCCGTCATGGTTCCCCGCTACGCCCGTCCCGAGATGACCGCGATTTGGTCGCCCGAGACGCGCTTCCGCATCTGGTTTGAGATCGAGGCGCACGCCACCGACGCGCTCGCCGAGCTGGGCGTCGTGCCGAAGGAAGCCGCGGCGGCGATCTGGGCCGCCGATAAGGCCGCGCCGCCCTTCGACATCGCCCGCATCGATGCGATCGAGGCCGAGACCAAACACGACGTCATCGCCTTCCTCACCCACGTCTCCGAGCGGACCGGCGACGCCGCGCGCTTCCTCCACCAGGGCATGACCAGCTCGGACGTGCTCGACACCGCGCTCGCGGTCCAGCTCGCCCGCGCCTCGGACATCCTCCTCGCCGATCTCGACGCATTGCTCGCGGTGCTCAAGCGCCGCGCGTTCGAGCACAAGCTCACCCCCACGATCGGCCGCAGTCACGGCATCCATGCCGAGCCGACGACCTTCGGCCTCAAGCTTGCCGAGGCCTATGCCGAGTTCGCCCGCAACAAGGCCCGTCTTGTCGCCGCCCGCGCCGACATCGCCACCTGCGCGATCTCGGGCGCGATCGGTACCTTCGCCAACGTCGATCCGCGAGTGGAGGAATATGTCGCAGTGAAGCTCGGCCTCACCCCGGAGCCCGTCTCCACCCAGGTGATCCCGCGCGACCGCCACGCGATGTTCTTCGCGACTTTGGGGGTGATCGCCTCGTCGATCGAGCGCCTCGCCACCGAGATCCGCCACCTCCAGCGCACCGAGGTGCTCGAGGCCGAGGAATATTTCGCCCCCGGCCAGAAGGGCAGCTCGGCGATGCCGCACAAGCGCAACCCGGTGCTCACGGAGAACCTCACCGGCCTCGCACGCATGATCCGCGGCTACGTCACCCCCGCGCTCGAGAACGTCGCGCTGTGGCATGAGCGCGACATCTCGCACTCCTCGGTCGAGCGCTACATCGGCCCCGACGCCACCATCACCCTCGATTTCGCGCTCGCCCGCCTCACCGGCGTGATCGACAAATTGCTGATCTATCCTGATCGGATGCTCAAGAACCTCAACAAGATGGGCGGGCTGATCCACTCGCAGCGGGTGCTGCTCGCGCTCACCCAGGCGGGGGTCAGCCGCGAGGATGCGTATCGGCAGGTCCAGCGCAACGCGATGAAGGTGTGGGAATCGGACGGCCGGCTCTCGCTGCTCGATCTGCTCCAGGCCGATCCCGACGTGACGGCGGCGCTCTCGCCCGACCAGATCGAGGCCAATTTCGACCTCGGCTATCATTTCGCGCACGTCGACACGATCTTCGCGCGGGTGTTCGGTTAGCGGACCCTCTCCATCATGTGAACAACCCGCTTCAATTGTAGGATTTCGCGCGCTATCCCTCGGAAACGACGAGGGGAACGCCATGCCGGGAATCAGCGCTTCGGTGGGGAAGGGCGCCGCCAATCGGCCGAGCGACGTGCTCACCGTCCAGAAGCTGCTCAACGCCTGGCAGATCGCGCAGGGCCAGCCGCTGCTCGTGGTCACCGGCAGCATGGACGTGACCACGATCGCCGTGATCCGCTCGTACCAGGATGCGATCGTCGGCCTCCCCGCGCCCGACGGCCGGATCGATCCCGGCGGCAAGAGCTGGACCGCGCTCGCCGCGGGCACCGGCCTCGCCCCACCCTACAGCGGCGCCGACTGGTGGCACGCCAATCAGGCCAAATATCCCAACAGCAACGCGGTCGGCGATCTCGCCAAGCCATTCGGCGACCATGCCGCCGCCTTCATCCAGGCGCTCACGGACGGCGACGCCACCGTTACCATCTCCGCCACCCGCCGCAACGAGACTCGCGCTAAGCTGATGCACTACAGCTGGGTGGTCGCGAAGGGCACGCTGGCGCCCGCCCAGGTCCCGCTCATTCCCGGCTGCGGCATCGTCTGGGATCACGGCGACCTCGCCGCCTCGAAGCAGGGCGCGCAGGAGATGGTTGATCTGTTCGGTATCGCCTACGAGCCCGCGCTGACCTCGCTCCACATCCAGGGCCGCGCGATCGACATGACGATCGGCTGGACCGACACGCTGACGATCCAGGACCAGGCCGGGCAGGCGCACTATCTGGGCGCGCCCCGCAGCGGCGAGACCAATACCCAGCTCCACGCCGTCGGCGCGACCTACGGCGTGATCAAGCTCCTCTCCGATCCCCCGCACTGGAGCGAGACGGGGCATTAGAATGATTCCCCTCTCCCGCGAAAGCGGGAGAGGGCTACTAGCCCCCTTGAGTCCCGCCCCGATGCGATTATCCTGACAACGCTATCAGCCAAAGCGTCACATCGGCGAAGCGGGGAGAGGATCATGGCCGGAGAGTCCCGGGCGCGCGGCGTCCTGACGTTCGCATTGCTCGCGCTGGGCGCAAGCGCGCCCGCCGCCGCGCGCCATCCCGCCCCGCTCGCGCCGCGACCGGCGATCACCGGCATCTCGCACCTCGCGATCTATTCGGCCGATATGGCCGCGAGCGAGCATTTCTACGTCGCCATCCTCGGCGCTCGGAAGGGCGCGGACCCCGAGGATTCCAAGGGCGCCCGCTATTATTTCAGCCCGCAGCAGTTCGTCGAGGTGCTCCCGCTGCCCGCC
Source organism: uncultured Alphaproteobacteria bacterium (assembly GCA_963799985.1). Lineage (GTDB taxonomy): Bacteria > Pseudomonadota > Alphaproteobacteria > Sphingomonadales > Sphingomonadaceae > Sphingomonas. Next base: position 222,775 of record CAWCZC010000003.1, read on the forward strand.
GGCCAGGGCATCAGCCGGATGGCGCACGCCGCCTACAACACCGTCGACGCGATCGGACTGCGCGCGTGGCTCGCGGCGAAGGGCGCCACTGGTCTCTCGCCGGTATGGCACACACCCGACGGCAGCCGCTGGTTCGACGCGGTCGACCCCGAAGGCAACGCCCTCCAGTTCGTCCAGCCCGCGACCGACGACGCCACGCCTTCCCCGAACGCGATCAGCGGACGGATCATCCACATCGGCTACCTCGTCCACGGCCGCGCTGCGGAGGACCATTTCTACCGCGATCTGCTCGGCTTCCGCCCCTATTGGTGGGGCGCGTTCAACGCCGGCTCGGTCGACTGGGTTTCGCAGCAGACCCCCGACGGGCACGACTGGCTCGAATATATGATGGTCGGCCCGGGATCGGACGTCCCGCTCGACAAGGTCGACGCCAACCAGCTGGGCGTGCTCAACCATCTCTCGCTCGGCGTCCCCAACATGGAGGCCGCGGTCACCAAGCTGATCGCCGAAAACCGCCTCAGCAAGCGCCACGACGGCCCGCAGATGGGCCTCGACGGCAAGTGGCAGGCCAACCTCTACGATCCCGACGGCACCCGCATCGAGCTGATGGAATTCCAGCCCTCGACCAAGCCCTGCTGCTCGGCATTTACCGCGGACAGCCCGGCGCCCTAGCCCTTAGTCGATGATCTCCCGGATCCGGCCGGCGAGCACTTCCATCTGGAACGGCTTGGTCAGGACGAACATGCCGTTCTCAAGGCGGCCGCGACCGATGATGGCGTTCTCGGCATAGCCGGTGATGAACAGCACCTTGAGGTCCGGCCGAGTCTCGCGCGCGGCGTCGGCCACCTGCCTGCCGTTCATCCCGCCCGGCAAGCCGACGTCGGTGATGAGCAGGTCGATCCTCGCATTCGATTCGAGGATCCGCAGACCCGCGGGGCCGTCGGCCGCTTCGATCACCGCATAGCCCGATTCCGCCAGCACTTCGCCGATCAGCATCCGGATCGTGGGCTCGTCGTCGATGACGAGCACCACCTGGCCGTCCCCGCTGGGTTCCGTGGCGGGCGGAAGCACGACATCCTCCTCCGCCGGGACCTCCTCGCCGTGCCGCGGAAGATAGATGCACATCGTCGTGCCCTGCCCCAGCTCCGAATAGATTCTGCACCTGCCCGCCCGATTGGCGCGCGAAGCCGTAGATCATCGAAAGGCCCAGCCCGGTGCCCTCGCCGAGTGGCTTGGTCGTGAAGAAGGGCTCGAAGGCCTTGGCGATCACCTCCGGGGTCATGCCCGTTCCGGTATCGGTGACGCAGATCGAGACATATTGGCCGACCGGCAGGTCGTGCTGTCGTGCCGCGCGCTCGTCGAGCCATTTGTTCGCGGTCTCGATCGTCAGCTTGCCGCCCTCGGGCATCGCGTCGCGCGCGTTGATGCACAGGTTGAGCACCGCATTCTCGAGCTGGTTGGGATCGACCAGCGTCGGCCACAGCCCGGCTCGCCCCGACCACCTCGATCTGCACCGCGGGCCCCACGGTGCGGCGAACGAGGTCCTCGAGGCCGCTGAGCAGACGGTTGACGTTGGTCGGCTTGGGATCGAGCGTCTGGCGCCGCGAGAAGGCGAGCAGGCGATGCGTCAGCGCCGCCGCGCGCTCGGACGGCGCCCTGCGCGGCCATGAAATAGCGGTCGAAGTCCGAGGTGCGGCCTTGCGCCATCCGCATCTGCATCATCTCGAGACTGCCGCTGATGCCGGTCAGGAGATTGTTGAAGTCGTGCGCGAGCCCCCCGGTCAGCTGGCCGACTGCCTCCATCTTCTGCGACTGGCGGAGCTGCTCCTCGATCGCGCGTTTCTCGGTCAGGTCGCGGGTGACCTTGGCGAAGCCGATCAGCTCGCCGGTGTCGGCGCGGATCGGATCGATGACCACGCTCGCCCAGAAGCGCGAGCCGTCCTTGCGGACCCGCCAGCCTTCCGCCTCGAAACGCCCCTCGCTGCGGGCGGTCTCGAGGGCGATCCGCGGGATCCCGGCGGCGCGATCCTCGTCGGAGTAGAAGCGGGAGAAGTGCTCCCCCATGATCTCGTCGGCGGCATAACCCTTGAAGCGCTCGGCTCCGGCGTTCCAGCTGCTCACGCGCCCGTCCGGGTCGAGCATGTAGATCGCATAGTCGGTCACGCTCTGGACGAGCATCCGGAAACGCTGCTCGCTTTGGCGCAGCTCCTCTTCGGCCATCCGGCGCTCAGTGAGGTCGCGGGTGACCTTGGCAAAGCCAACCAGCCTGCCCGCCGGATCGCGGATCGGGTCGATCACTACGTTCGCCCAGAAGCGGCTGCCGTCCTTGCGCACGCGCCAGCCCTCGGCTTCGAACCGGCCCTCGCGCTCGGCGGTCTCCAGCGCGATCCTTGGGATTTCCTTCGCGCGCTCCTCCGGCGTGTAGAAGCGCGAGAAATGCTCGCCGATGATTTCCTCGGCCTCATAGCCCTTGAAGCGCCGCGCGCCGGCGTTCCAGCTCGTCACGCGCCCCTCGAGATCGAGCATGTAGATCGCGTAGTCGGTGACGCTCTGTACCAGCAGCTCGTACCTGCCGCCGGTGCTGGTGAGGTGTTCGAAGTCGGTCATGGCCCCTTCCGCGCCCGGTGGGGCCAGCGTCTAAACAAGGGGCGACGCGGCCCGTTCCGTCGCGTCCCGGCTTTCGTCCGCGCCGGCTATTCCTGGTCGCGTGAGGGGCCCTTGTGCTTGTGGCCGAGAAACAGCGCGTTGCGCAGGAACGCAATCAGCCAGGTGAGCATCGCACTTCCCTCCGGGGCCCATGCCCCACCAACAGCTTAGGCCAACCGTCGCGTCGCGCAATCGCTCGCGCTGGATCGGCCCAAAGCGGACTCGATCAACGCCCGACCAGCACCTTCCCGCGAAGGTCCGGCAACGCGAACGTCGTCGTGCCGTCGCCGCCATGGGCATTGCCGAGCACCGAATAGAGGTCGCGATGTTCAGCGATCAGCATCGCCTGCCCCGCCGCCGGCATCCAGAGTCCGTCGGCCAATGGCGGTCCGGCCAGCGCGATCACGTGGCCCAGCCACGGCGGGTCGCCCTCCAGCGCGCCCATGCCCGACGGCGGAGGAAGCTCGCCGCGCACGCAGATATGATAGTTCAGCGCCACTGCCTCGCCGCCGTGTGCTCCGGAAACCGTGTCGCCCGCCGCATGCGCCGGTCCCGCGCCGGCACCGATCACCACGCGCCCGTTGAGATTGGGCAGCCCCACGGTGAACTGCCCGTCGCCGCCATAGGTAGTCCCGAGCAGATAGGTGAGCGACGAGTAGCGCCGGGCATCGATCAGGTCTCCGTCCGCGGCGAGCCAGCCATGCGGCACAAAATTGCCCGCGAACAGCGCGACCATCCCGATCATCGGGGCCGGGAAATCAGGCCCGTTCGGATAGGTGGCGTCGACCGCGATCGCATAGGTCATCGCCAGCCGTGGCGTGCGCCCGTCGTCGGGCGGATCATCGAAGCGGTGCGGCGGCCCCCCGGCCGCGGCGCGCCCGCGCAGGTCTGGCAAGGCGAAGGTGCTGCGGCCATTCCCGCCATACGTCCCAAACATCAGCGAGAACAACGCGCCATAGGGTTCGGTTGCCGGGAGCACCCGCCCATCGGCGTCCGGCGCGCCATAGGCCTCGAAATTGCCCGCGAACGGATGGACCATCCCCATCGTCAACCACGCACGACCCGAATCGCGCGAAGGATAATAGCCCGTGGTCGCGACGAGATGGCGCATCGGCTGCACCGGCAGGGCGTCGAATCGCGATCCCGGCATGGCAATCCCCCAAGGCGGGCGAAAGCGCCCGTCGGGAGAATAAGCACACTCGGCCGGTACGAACTATCCCAAGGCGGACTTGATCTTCGAGAAGAACCCGGTCGTCTGCGGGCATTCCTCGCCGGTCTCGGTCGCGCGGAATTCCTCGAGCAGCTCGCGCTGCCTGGGCGTCAGCTTGGTCGGCGTCTCGACCTCGATCCGCACCACCAGATCGCCGCGCCCGCGGCCCTGGAGCACCGGCATGCCCGCACCGCGCTGGCGCATCTCGCGGCCCGACTGGGTGCCAGGCGCGATCCGGATCGTGGTCGACTGGCCGTCGAGCCCCGGTATCTCGATCTCGCCGCCCAGCGCCGCGGTGGTGAAGCTGATCGGCGCGCGCGCGAAGAGGTCGTGCCTTCGCGCTCGAAGATCGAGTGCTTGCTCACGTGGAGGAAGATGTAGAGGTCGCCCGCCGGCGCCCCGCGCGCGCCCGCCTCGCCTTCGCCCGCCAGGCGGATGCGCGTGCCCTCGTCGACGCCCGGCGGCACCGATGATCGACAGCGTCTTGGTCTTATCGATACGGCCCTCGCCGCGGCAGCGCGAGCAGGGATCTGCGATCACTTCGCCCGCGCCCATGGCAGGTGGGGCAGGTCCGCTCGACCATGAAGAAGCCCTGCTGCGGCGCGCACCTTGCCCTGGCCGTCGCAGGTCTGGCAGCGCCTTGGCGCTTGGTGCCCGGCTTCGCGCCGGTGCCCGCGCACGTGTCGCACACGCCGGCGACGTCGACGGTGATCTCGGTCTGTCTTGCCGTGGAACGCGTCCTCGAGGCGTGATCTCCATGTCGTAGCGCAGGTCTGCGCCGCGCCGCGTCTGGCGCTGGCCGCCGCGCCCGCCCATGAACTCGCCGAACACGCTTTCGAAGATGTCGCTGAACGCGCCGAAATCCTGCGGGCCGCCGCCCCCGCCGCCGCCCATGCCGTTCTGGAACGCGGCATGGCCGAAGCGATCGTAGGCGGCGCGCTTCTGCGGGTCCTTCAGGACAGTCATAGGCTTCGCTGATCGCCTTGAACTTGGCTTCGTGATCCTTGCACCCGCCGTTCTTGTCAGGGTGATAGAGCATCGCGAGGCGGCGATACGCGGACTTGAGCGTCGCGTCGTCCGCGGTGCGCTCGCATTCCAGCAGTTCGTAATAATCGACTTCGGTCATGCCCGCCCCGTACGTCCCCGTCTCTCGACTGCGCTCGAAACGAACGGCGAGGGATCAGCCCAGCCTCCGTTCGGTTCGAGCGCAGTCGAGAACTCGGTCACAGACCTTACGCCTTGTTGTCGTCGACTTCCGAGAATTCGGCATCGACGACGTCCTCGCCGCCGGCTTCGCTTCCCGCCGCCGAGCTCGCCTGCGGCGAAGCTTCCGACTGCTGCTGCTTCTCGTAGATCGCCTGGCCCAGCTTCATCGCGACCTGTGGCGAGCGCCTGCGCCTTCTGCTGTCATCGCGTCGGCATCGCCGCTCTCGACCGCGGCCTTGGCGTCGGCGATCGCCGCCTCGATCTCGGACTTGAGCGCCGTCGTCGACCTTGTCGCCGTTCTCCGCGAGCTGGCGCTCGGTGGTGTGGATCAGGCTCTCGGCGTTGTTCTTCGCCTCGGCGGCGGCGCGGCGCTTCTTGTCCTCCTCGGCGAACTTCTCGGCGTCGCGGACCATCTGGTCGATGTCCGCCTCGCTGAGCCCGCCCGAGGCCTGGATGCGGATCTGCTGCTCCTTGCCGGTGCCCTTGTCCTTGCGCCGAGACGTTGACGATGCCGTTGGCGTCGATGTCGAACGTGACCTCGATCTGCGGCACGCCGCGCGGCGCCGGCGGGATGCCGACCAGGTCGAACTGGCCGAGCAGCTTGTTGTCCGCCGCCATCTCGCGCTCGCCCTGGAACACGCGGATCGTCACCGCCTGCTGATTGTCGTCGGCGGTCGAATAGACCTGCGACTTCTTGGTCGGGATCGTCGTGTTGCGGTCGATCATGCGGGTGAACACGCCGCCCAGCGTCTCGATGCCGAGGCGACAGCGGAGTCACGTCGAGCAGCAGCACGTCCTTGACGTCGCCCTGCAGCACGCCCGCCTGGATCGCCGCGCCCATCGCCACGACCTCGTCGGGGTTGACGCCGGTGTGCGGCTCCTTGCCGAAGAACTCCTTCACGATCTCGCGCACCTTGGGCATGCGAGTCATGCCGCCGACGAGGACGACCTCGTCGATTCGCGCTCGCCTTGACGCCGGCGTCGGCCAGCGCCTTGCGGCACGGCTCCAGCGTGCGCTGGATCAGGTCCTCGACCAGCCGCTCCAGATCGGCGCGGGTGATCTGTCTTGCACGAGGTGCTTCGGCCCGTTCGGCGTCGGCGGTGATGAAGGGCAGGTTGACCTCGGTCGACTGCGCGCGACGACAGCTCGATCTTGGCCTTCTCGGCGGCTTCCTTGAGCCGCTGGAGGGCGAGCTTGTCCTTGGTCAGGTCGATGCCTTCGGCCTTCTTGAAGTCGTCGGCGAGGATACTCGACGAGCTTGGCGTCGAAGTCCTCGCCGCCGAGGAAGGTGTCGCCGTTGGTCGACTTCACCTCGAACACGCCGTCGCCGATCTCGAGCACCGAGATGTCGAACGTGCCGCCGCCGAGGTCATAGACCGCGATCGTCTTGCCGTCGTTCTTCTCGAGGCCATAGGCGAGCGCCGCCGCGGTCGGCTCGTTGATGATGCGCAGCACTTCGAGGCCGGCGATCTTGCCGGCGTCCTTGGTCGCCTGGCGCTGCGCGTCGTTGAAATAGGCCGGAACGGTGATCACCGCCTGGGTGACGGTCTCGCCGAGATAGCTCTCGGCGGTTTCCTTCATCTTCTGCAGGATGAAGGCGCGAAATCTGCGACGGCGAATAATCCTCGCCGCCCGCCTTGACCCAGGCGTCGCCGTTCGGGCCCTTGACGATCTTGTAGGGCACCAGCTCGGTGTCCTTCTTGGTGATCGGATCGTCGAAGCGGCGGCCGATCAGGCGCTTGACCGCGAAGACGGTGTTGTCCGGATTGGTCACCGCCTGGCGCTTGGCCGGCTGGCCGATCAGCCGCTCGCCATCCTTGGCGAAGGCGACGATCGACGGCGTGGTGCGCGCGCCTTCCGCATTCTCGATCACCTTGGGCTTGCCGCCCTCCATCACTGCGACGCAGCTGTTGGTCGTGCCCAGATCGATCCCGATAACTTTTGCCATGGTCCCTCGTAGGCCCCCATCTTCAATTCAAACCAAGCCTGCGCCCCTGGTCCGGCAACGCAGGCGTTCCGGAGTGCGATATAGGTGGGCGGCGGCTTGCCGCAAGATTGCCGGGCATCTAGAGAATTTCCCGAAACGGGAGAGGTGAGGCAATGCGAGCAATCGGGGCAATCGCGGCGGTGATGCTGGTCGCGGCCTGCCACCATGCCCCGGCCGAGCTCAAGGTGACCCATGCCTGGGTGCGGCTGCCCGCGGTGCAGGAGAACCCCGGCGCAGCCTATTTCACGATCTCGGGCGGCGAGGCGCCGGTCTCGCTGCTGGGCGTCTCGGCCCCCTTCGCGATCCGCACCGAGCTTCACCAGAGCATGGCGGGCAATGACAATATGATGTCGATGAAGCCCCTGAAGCAGGTCGACGTTCCCGCCCGCGGCACCGTCACCTTCGCGCCGGGCGGCTACCATGTGATGCTGTTCGATGTCGGCCCCGCGGTCCACGCTGGCACCCGCGTTCCGCTCACGTTGGGCTTCGCCGATGGCCGCAAGATCACCGTCGACGCGCAAGTGCTGAGCGCAGGCGACCCGCCGCCGAACTAAGCGGCGGCGGCTTCTCCCATCCCCAGCTTCCCCCGCGCCCGCCACAGCACCGCGACGCCCGCCGCGGTGCAGATCAGCAGCGCGGGGAGCGACGCTTCCGGCCCGAACCCGCCGCCGCTCAGCCATGCGGGGACGCCCGCCACCGCCTTGGTCGCGAGCGGCCCGCCCGCGAAACCCGAGGTCCCCGAGACCGCGGCGCCGAACACCCAGCCCTGGGTGAAATTCCAGCCCGCATGCACCCCGATCGACGCCCAGGCGCGGCCGGTGAGCACGTAGAAGGCCGCGAGCAGGATTCCCGCCTCGAACGCGATGCACACCGCCGCAAACCAGCTCGCGTTGGGGTTCGCCAGATGGAGCCCGCCGAACAAGGCGGCCGACAGCGCCAGCGCCCACCACGGCCCGAACGCGCGCCACAGCAGCCGGAACACCACCAGCCGCATCAGCGTCTCCTCCATCACCGCCGATTGCACCGTATCGGTCAACGCATTGAGGATTTTGGTCACCGGCTCGGTCACGACGGTCGCCAGGCCCGCCGCCCACAGCACCCCGATCGTCACCGCCATCAGCACCGCGCCGACGAGCACGCCCGCGATCAGATCGGGCAGCAGCGGCTTGAGCGCGAGCTCGGCGACTCGCCGGTTCTCGCCATAGCGGACCGCGAGCGCATAACCCCCGAGCAGCACCAGCGCCGCGACGATCACTCCCCACAGCTTGAACGCCGTCGGCGCCGCCGCGCTGGTCTTGCCCACCGGGATGCCCGCTGCATGCAGTTCCAGCCACAGCATGCCACGGCCCGTGAAGACGAACAGCGCCGCGAGCGCGAAGAACAGCAGCACCATCCAGCCGACCGCGCGCAGCCAGCGCAGCTTGCCCGGATGCAGCACGCGGGCGTCGCCCAGAACCACCCCGTCGTCCATCACGTCCTCCCGCGAAGTTCGGACACGATGCTACGCCCTTCGGGCGTCCACGTCAGCCCGCTTGACCGGCCCAGGCGCGAGGCGCAGTCCCTGCTGCATCGTCGAGGGGGAAAAGCGATCATGTTCCGGTTGACCATTGCCCGCGCCGCCGCCGCGCTCGCGCTCCTGCCGCTCGCTGGATGCCACCTGCTCGGCCACCACAAGCCCGGCGCGGACACCGCCAAGATCGCGGACGCGGTCAAGGCCGACGTCCATAAGCTGCTCGCCGAATACAATGCGCACGATGCCGACAAGGCCGCATCGCACGATTCGCCTGGCTACGTCAGCATGTTCCACGGCACGACGAACGGCGTGGGCCCCGAAGCCGATGCCGCCGAAATGAAGCGCCAGATGGCCGATCCCGCGGTCAAGTTCGAAGCGAGCAACGAGACGGTGGACGTCGCGCGTTCGGGCGATCTCGCGGTCTACCGCGCGACCTACGCCTTCACCTACACCGATCCCAAGACGCATTCCCCCACCACCGAGCGCGGCAACTGGATCGCCGCCTACCACCCCCAGGCCGACGGCACGCTCAAGCTGATCTGGTCGATCGGCGCCGACACGCCGAGCGCGGCGCCGGCCGCGGCCCGCTAGGCAATCGCCGTCTGGAATAGGTCTATTCCGGCCTCGTATCGCGTCGACTCGCGCGTGGGCCGCGCATATCCTCGAAGCGGGGCAATCCTGCGAGACACGATACCCTGAGTGCGACGCGTATTCGACGTATCGGCGGAGGCGATGATGCGCGCTCGTTACCTGGGAATATTGTTCGTCGCATTGGCGATTCTGGCGGTGTTCGCAACCAGCCTGGGGCTGCATCGTCCCGTCGCCGATGCGCCCGCATCGGCCGCCGCCGATGCGCACCCGCCGCTCGCGCCCTACACCGGCCCGGACGGCGTGATGTGCGACGAGGTCGGCATGCGTACCAGCAGGCGCAATTGCGACGACCTCACCCGCACGGCCAGGGCGGCGCGCAAGGGCTCCGCCGCGTTCAGCATACCACCGATGACGCGCGGCGAGACGGTCAAGCTCCAGCTCGGCATTGCGCTCGAGCCGCGCGCTGCCAACGTGTCGATTTCCCGATCTGCCAGGCCGACACCCACGCCGACGCCGACACGCACGCCCGAGCGTCACACCGCCTACCGCGCGCATCACCACAGCCGTCATCACGAACGCTGGTCGCGCGGCGGCAGCGTCCCGACTCCCGAACCCAGTCCGGAGCGCCCGGAAGACATAGTCTCACGGCTGGGCAGCCCGGTTACGATCTACGACCCAATCGTCGGACAGCACATGCTGGCCGAGCTCGACGGCGAGGGCTTCACGATCGAGCCGAAATCGCCCGTGTCGCAGGATCTGCACGGCGGCAACGTCACCACTTGGGAATGGAACGTCACGCCGGTCCGCTCCTCGGCCTATAGCCTCACGCTCAAGACCGCGGTCCAAGGCGAAGACGATCAGGGCGTGTTCCACGTCCTCAAGACCACCGTCCGCAACGAGCCGGTCGCGGTACGCGTACCGATCGGCTACCGCATCTGGGACGCGCTCGAGGGCCTGCCCGACTGGCTCAAGCTGCTCGGCACGGTGGTCGGTGGCCTGGCCGCGCTCGCCGCTGCGCTCTGGGGCCTTTGGCGCGCGCTGCACGGCAAGGGAGACCCGCCCGAATCCTGACGCGGCTAATTATCCACCGGCGGCTCGCCGCTTTCCTGCTTCGACGGCCGCGGCGGTGACGGCGGCGGCGCCGGGCGCGGTGGCGGCGGCGGCGCGGGCCGCGACGCGGGCGGCGGCGTGTAGCTGCGCGGCGCTGCCGGTTGCGGCGTGCTCGGCGCGGGGCGCACGAACGGACGGTCGAGCATCGGCCGGCTGACCGACGGCGGTGGCGAAGGCGGAGGTGCAACGACGACCGGCGCCTGAGGAACGCCGATCACCGGCACCCGGACAGGCTGCGGCACCGGGCGGGGACGATTGCCGCCGCCGGGATTCCACGGGCGGCGCGTCGCGTTGGGGGCCATCGTCCCGGGCACCGGCGCGCCGGTGTCGCTTTCGACCGGCGGCTCCATATCGGGCATCCCCGGCTTGCGCGGCGGCATGGGCGACTGCGGCGGAGGCGCCGGTGGCGGCGGTGATGCAACGGGCCGCGGCGGCGGGGCCGGCGGGATCGCCGGGACGACAACCGTCGTCCCCGAGCGCGGCGGCCCGTCGTGATGTTGCCCTTCGGGAGGTGTTCCCGGCGTCCCCGGCCGGCCGGGCCTCGGCGGGCCGTCGCCGCGCGGCCGTCCACTCGGATGCCCCGGCCCACGATGATCGCGGTCGCGTCGCCAGACATCCCATTCGCCCGGCGTCGGCGTCGTCCAGCGCCCCGGCGCGGGACCCTGGTAGCCGCGTTCCTGCCAGCGCTGGAACTGCTGCTGCTGGCCGAGCCAGCGCCGCCCGTCGCGATCGAACTGGCCGTGCCACCGGATCGCGTCGGGGCGGCGGTGGTGCCGCATCCAGCCGGGATAACGATGGCGCCCGAGCTCCCATTGCTGATTCCAGTCGATCAGGAACAGGCTGAGGTCGATCCAGTCGGTGACGGGCATCGCGTCGCGGCGTTCGCCCGCCAGCATCGCCCGCTTGAGCGCCCGTCCGCGCTCGAGCCCCTGCATCGCGTCGTCGAGATAGGGTGCACGCTCGTCGGCGCTCAGCACGCGCCCGTCCGCGTCATACATCACCGCCAGCTGGTCGCGGGCGAAGGCGAAGGTCACTTCGGGCTCGCGCACCAGATAGGGCGTGTCGCTGTGCGGATCGAAATAATAGCCGTAGGGCCCGTCGCCGCGCCGCTCGACGATCAGCGTCGAACCGTCGTCGGCGATCCAGGCGAACGGCTGACCGCCTTCGAATGCGAAGGTCAGGTCGGGCGGGGCGTCGCCGATCGCCTCGGAAAGCGCGTCGGCGCGATCGATCCACGCATAATCATCTGCCGCGCTCTGGAGCGAGGCCGATTGCGCGCCCGCATGCGCCGGCGCCAGCGCCAGCAATCCCGCGGCGAGCGCACTCGCGCCCGCCATCAACTTCGCCCGGATTCCTCTGCCCGACATCGCCACCCCTCCCGCGTTTCCTGTTGCGTGCAGCTTCCCGCTCGGCGGCTTAACCGGCGATGACCGCGACCCGGCTCAGAACGAGCCCGGCAGCAGCCACATCACCGAATTGGAGTAGAGCCATTCGATCGGCTTGCCGGCCTTGTCGAGCGCGGGGTGGAAGCGCGCGCGGGCAATCACGATCGAACAGGCTTTCTGGTCGAGGTCGGGCGAACTGCTGTGGAGCGTGACGAAGCAGGCGGTGACCTTGCCGTCCGTGCCCACGGTCGCTCGAAAATCGGTCTCGCCGGCCTTGTCGTCGCGCTTCGCGCCCGTCGGATAGTCCTTGTCGGTGAACCAATGCGCCATATCGATCGGTTCGGGGGGCTTTGCGACAAGCGCGAGATCGAAGCCCCAGCTCTTCGCCAGGTCGATCTCGCACGCCGCCAGCGCCTCCACCGCCGCGCCGATCCCTGGGAGCGCCAGGTCGAGCTTCTCGCCGTTGCCCTTGAGCGTCAGCCGCTCGGCGCTCACCATCGCCGCCAGATCCTCGCGACCGGCCTTGACCAGGGCGAGCGGCCGCTTGGTCTTCGGATCGTCGCCGCTGTAATAGTGGCGCTTGGCCGGCTTGCCGCCCAGCCCCTGCACCACGGTGATGTCACCCGATCCGGTAAGCTTCGCGTGCGCGCTGCCGATGATCACGATCTTGACCGCGTCGCTCCCGGCAAGCGGCATGAATCCGAGCAGCACATTGCTGTCGCCCGAGCCGACGCTGCGCGAAAGCGTGCAGGCGGTAAGCCCGTAGTCCACGCCCCATTTGCCCGTGGGCTGGAGCGGCGTGCCCTTCGGCGGCGCTTGCTGCAGCGTGAGTGCCGCCATCGCGGCGAGCATCGCCCCCTTCATCGCTCCCCTCTCCTCAGTCCTTTTCGCGCAACACGCCGGTCAGCGTCAGGATCGTGATCGACGCGAGCGCGAGCCCGACCAATTGATAGATCGCCTTGCCGATCATCACCAGCGCCTGCGCGTGCGGCCAGGCCGGCAATTTCGCCGTCAGGATGGTGAAGACCCCGTCCTGATCGAGGTTCACGATCGGGATCGCCGCGTCGATCGCATAGACGAGCGGATTGAACCCGATGCTCGGCTTGGCGTCGGTCTGGGCGAGATCGAGGATTCCTTGCGCGTGCAGCCACGACGCGAGCAGCGCGCCGCAGCAGATGTGCAGCGCCAGCCATCCAAACGCGCGCGCCGGCGAATAGCCGTAGTCGCTGGTCACCTTGAGCAGCCAGCCGATGCTCCGCTCGAATTGCGAGATGCGGCCATAGCGTCGCTGCAGGTCGCGCTTCTCGAGCAGGATCTTGCGGCGCGCGCGATCCTCGCCCTCCTGCCCGAACATGCGGGCGAGCTGCTCGTAAGGCTGCGAAACGAACCGCGCGCGATCCGGCCTGCGGCCCGGAAACTGCATGCGGAGCCACGCCAGTCGCCGCGCCGCCTGATCCTCCGCCGCGCGGTGACGGTTGCCGGTATCGGCATCGCTGATCAGATCGAGATCGTCGTAGCGCAGCCCGTCGAGCAGCATTCCGCCGGGCTTGATCCCGACCTTCTCCCAGCGCGTGCCGCTGCCGTCCTGGATCATGTGGATGAAGGCGTTGCGCAAGTCGACGAGACCGCTGAGCTTCGGCTTGCCGATGATCAGGTCGCCCTTCACGTGCGCGCGGAACAGCGAAAGCGCGACCCCGAGCTTGCGCGTCCCGATCTGGTCTTCCGCCAACGCGGTCTTGGGTTGCGCGGTAACCGTGCCGAGCCGGCGGATGACGGTGCCGTTGATGTCGACATCGCCATCGATCTCGGCCTTGTCGATGGAGACGCACCCGTGAAGCCTCGCAGCGGAATCGCGTTCGGCATCGGTATTCAGCCCGCCGTAGCCGTGCGCGTTCAGCCGCAGGTCGCCGACGATCTTGCATCGCGAGAAATCGAGCACGGTCATGCAATGGAGCGCGTCGGCCGGCGCCGGCAGCGACGCGTCGAGATCACGCACGATCACGGCTTCGCCGACGTTCGAATTGGAGAAGTCGATCAGGCCGACGACGCGGCTGGAATGGTGGCGCGGGCCGTCGAACGTGTCGTCCCGGGCTGCCTTGAACTGGATACGCCGCCCGATCCGGCAATCGCTCGCCCACATCGCCTGCGGCTCCTTCGGCGCGCCCATCCAGGCCGAGACGACGCAGCCCGTGATCTGCAGCTCGGAGCAATTCAGCCCGGGGAGCGCCATTCCGCTCGAAGCGCCGACGCGTTCGAGCGTCGCGATCGAAGGGAGGGTGATGCCTTCGATCTGCACGCTCCAGGTCTCAGGATCGGTTCGGGCCATGCACGTCTTGAGCAGCAGTTGCGATCCGATCGACGCATTGCGGCCCATGATCTGGCCGTGGACGTAGCAGCGCAGCACCGTCATGAATCCGATGGACGCGAAACCGAAGTTGAGCCCGACCTTGTCGCTCGGCGGCAAGGAAAGCGATGCCGGGCGAAAACGGCAGCCGATCGTGACGTCGCGAAAGTCGAAATCCCCCGAAATACGGGCCGAGCTGAAGCTGGCCAGGCCCTCGATCACGCTCCGCTGGACCCGCACCTCCTCGGCCTGGCAGTTCATCGCCACGATCGTGCCGCCGAGCCCCACGCCTTTTTCCAGACTGAAGCGGCAGCCCGAGATCCACAGGCCTTGCTCGATCCGTGCGTCCAGGAGCACGAGGTTGCAGATTCGCGAGCTGCTGATCGCGACATCCTTCGCGGCGGTCGCGGACTGGAGGTTGAACGCGGCCTCGGAGCGGACGCCTCGCTGCGAGACGAACAGCCTCGTCGCGCGGATCCGGCCGCCGACATTGGCATAGCTCGCATCGATCGTTCCGCGCGCGCGCACGGCATCGAACAGGAGCTCGCCGTCGAGCTGCGCGTTCTGGAGGTCGAGCGCTACGGTCTTGGATGCTGCGTCGAACGACGACCGCTCGCAACGGAACGAAGCGGCGTGAAGGCCCGCGAGGTTCGCCGGCGAGCGGAACCGGCTGTCGAGGATGCGCAACCGACGCTCGATCCGCATTCCAGTCGCCCCGACCGGCTCGCCGTCCTTTCCAAGCGTGCACCCGCGGATGTCCGCATCGCCGGTCGTCCGCAGGTCGGACATCGTCAGGCCGCTCAGCGTGCAGTCCATCAGCATCACATCGCCGCGGATGCGCGCGTTGGTCATGTCGAACCGGGCGGCGACCTCGCAGTCGCCGAAATAGACCGGTCCCACCGATTCGGTGTCGGCAAGGTCGACATTGCCGATCTCGCACTCGGCGATCCACAGGTCGCTGATCCTCGCCCCGCTCGCGTCGATGCCGCCGATCGTGCAATCGTAGAGCAGCAGCGGCGGCAGCCCCTCCCCCGTGCCGCGCGTCCCCTTCGCGCCGCGGACCTCGATTTCGCCGGCGATGTCGAGTCCCCACAGCCGGATGCCCGATTCGGTGATCTTGGCGTCGGGCTGCGCGCCTCTCCACAAGGCGGAAATGAAGGCAGCGTCGATGCCGGGCCGTGCCGCCTTGCCGACGGCGTTTTCCTCCGCCACGTCCGTTTCCGAGGCATCGGAGGCTTCGGGCACGATGCGATCGAAGTGCACCCACTGGCCCTCGGCGAGGCCCGCAAGGATCCGGTGTCGAACTTCTTCCCGATCCACTGCCCGCTCCCCCCGGAGTTCAGCCGTTAACCATATCCATGCGCGGGAACGATTCCTAGCGGCCGGTCGGCAAGCCTGTGCCTTTGCGGGAACCGGGTGCGCAGGGGATGGCCGTCTATGGCAGCACTTATCTGATCAGCCAGAACCGTCACGGAGAAACCGAGGGAAAGCTCTATTTCTTCAACGCCGCGAGCAACGCCATGATCGATTCGATGCACCTTCCGGTCAGCGGCAATCCCAGCAGCCCCGGCGACAACAGCTACAACCATCCCGGCGGCATCCAGGTGATCGGCGACTATCTGCTGATCCCGATCCAGACGCAGGATTACAAGCAATCGAAGATCCAGCTCTGGGATATCTCGCCGCTCAAGACCGGGAGCACCGCGATCACATGCATCGACGGCGACTACATCCCCAATTCCAATTCGAAGCGCGCCGGCGGGATCGGCATCGCCAATCTGGGCAGCACGTTCCTCGTCGTGGTCTGCGACAACGACAAGCTCTATTTCTACCAGTCGACCGGCAGCGACCTCACGAATACGGCATACAACCCATTGTTCGAGGCCAAGCTCAAGCGCGATGCCGCGCAGACGAGCTTGCTGATGCAGACCAACGGCACACCCTATCTCGCCGCCTTCACCACCAAGTCGAGACTCACCACCTATCAGGATTGGGGCGTGCTCTGCAGCATCGACATCGCCGGCAAGAAGATGAAGGAGGTCGCCGACGTGCATTTCTATTCGAATGCCGACAGCTCGACCCTGCTCGGCCCGCATTTCCGCTGGGGCGCGACGACCTATTATCCGACCGGCTCGACGCTCGGCCTGATGACCACCCAGCGGGTGATGCAGCCGAAGTGCCAGGTCGAGGTATGGGATCCGTGATGGGCGGCTGACGCGCCGCCGCCCCTCGCCGCGGCGGGATCGCGATCCGCCCTAACCGTGCGCGAACAGCGTGCGGGCATGTGCGCCATAGGCATTGGCGGACGACACCGTATCGCCCGCATAGACACGCCACTCGGCGAGGCGGCGATAGAACAGGCCTCCCATGAAGGTCTTTTGCGCGAACGAATAAGCGGCGAAGGCCTCGGCGATCGTGGAGGGCGCCTTGAGCTGCCCGTTCCTGGCGCGCGTCCACAACGTCCTCAGCCCGGCATCGTCGAGGACCGGCCCCGCGGCCATGCCTTGCCTGTGGAAGCGAAG
This sequence comes from uncultured Alphaproteobacteria bacterium, assembly GCA_963799985.1. Taxonomy (GTDB): domain Bacteria; phylum Pseudomonadota; class Alphaproteobacteria; order Sphingomonadales; family Sphingomonadaceae; genus Sphingomonas. The sequence goes on from CAWCZC010000003.1 coordinate 239,290, forward strand.
CAGCGACGAGGCGCCGAGCTTGCCCAGGTTGAATTCGAACGAGAGCAGCGCGTCGAACTGGCTTTGCGCGGTCACCGCGCCGACGAGCTGGGTGACCTGTTGAGCGTCGGCCGCGAGATCGGCATCGAGCATCGCCACCGCCTGAGCACGCGTGATCCCGCCGGGATATTGCGCATAGGCTTCGGCCCGCCGTGCCGGCCCCAGGAGATACTTGCCATCGACACCCCGCAACGCCCGCCCGTACCCGATCGTCCACACGCCGATCGGATCCATATAGGGGTCGAAGTTGGCAGTGGACGTATCTCCGTCTGGGAGGCCTTCCCAAGCCATCACCAGTTGCTTGCAATCGTTGCTCGGGTTCATTTCATGCCTCCGCCTTGGACTTCAGAACTTCAGAGCTTCGCGCGCACCACGCATGCCTGAAGCTTGGGTTGGAGCAGGGCCAGGTCGAGCCGGACGACCTCCTCGCGGAGATCGGCAAGGCTGACGCCGGCCGCGAAGGCCCTGACGCCGCTCGCCGCATCCGCTGCACCCTGTTTCGCTTTCTCGAGATCGTCGCTGATCTTCTTCTGATCGGTCACGATCTTGGCGAGCTCGGCCGAAATTCCCGCCGCGTCGAAAGCGGTGCCGGCGTTGTTGAGTTCGTCGGCGAGGATCGAACTCGACCGAGAACAACGCGGCCGACACCATCTCGAAATACTGACGCTGGACGTCGACGGTGATCACGCTGCCGCTGGCAAGCGTGGTTTCGAGCCGCAGCGATGGTGTCCGATCCATCTGCCGCTGCAGCGCGGCGGTCAGACCCGCGATGCGCGCGTCGCTCTGACCGATGTCGTTGTCGACCTTCTGAAGCTCGCTCGACGTCGCACCGTAGCGGGCTCGCAGCGCTTCCAGTTCAGGACGCGCGGGATCGACCTGCGAGGCCTGGATTTTCCCGTTAAGTTCGGTCACGGCTCCCGCGAGCTCGTCGCGTTGCCGCTGCAACGCGCCGCGCGTCGCGCCTTCATCGACAATCGCCGCGGCAAGCGTCTCGACCGTCGTCGAATCGGCTTTCCGGCTGGTGTCGAAGAAGCTGACGCCCACCGCCTCGGTCTTGATGCACAGCAGCGCGCCGATCGCCGAATTGAGCTTCGTCGCTTTTTCGCGCGGGGCGAAATAGCTGTTGAGGTGACCGAGCCCGGCCGAGCCCGCGGCAAGGCCGATCCGCCCTTCCTCGGCGATTCCCCATGTTGGGCCCAGCGCCGCGGCGGCAAGGGCGAGGAACGAGGGCACCTCGAAATAGCGCCGGCCTTCGGCGGCCTCGCGCTGCGCACAGCGATAAGCAAGCAGGAAATTGTCGGTGAGGCGCGTCGCGGAATCGATGCCGCGATCGGCCTGCAGGTCGAGCGAGGTCGCGGCCTCGGCCGTGCAGCTGCCCTTCGGACCGGCGACCATCGCCTTGCTCGCGTTCACCTCGGGCGGCGCGAAGCTGAGCGCGGTGCATCCTCCGGCCATCGGTGCCGCAGCGGCGAGCATCAGGAGGCTGCGCAGCTTTCGGCCGAACCTCAAGTGAATTGTCGAATCATTTGCCATGTCTGCCTCCGCCGCAACCCCGTCATTCGCTGGCCGTCTGTGACTGGGATGGCCGATTCCGCGCACCGGCCCGCGTGACGCCCGTCACGCCTCCGCAACAAAATCCACCGCCCGACCCGCCTTGCCCCCCGCCCCACGCACCCCCACATCGCGCTTCTCGCGTTGACCTCCGTCGCGCGCTCCCTATACTCGGAACATAACTGGAACGGCCTCGCCTCATGCTGACTCACATTTCCGTCCGCGGCGCGCGCGAGCACAACCTCAAGGGCGTCGACGTCGACATCCCGCGCGAGAGCCTGACGGTCATCACCGGCCTGTCGGGCTCGGGCAAGTCGAGCCTCGCCTTCGACACCATCTATGCCGAGGGCCAGCGGCGCTACGTCGAGAGCCTGTCGCGCCTATGCGCGCCAGTTCCTCGAGATGATGCAGAAGCCCGACGTCGAGCATATCGACGGCCTGTCGCCCGGCGATCTCGATCGAGCAGAAGACCACCAGCCGCAACCCGCGCTCGACCGTCGCCACCGTCACCGAGATCTACGATTACATGCGCCTGCTGTGGGCGCGCGTCGGCATCCCCTATTCGCCCGCCACCGGCCTGCCGATCGCCGCGCAGACGGTCAGCCAGATGGTCGACCGGGTGATGGCGCTGCCCGAGGGCACGCGGCTACTATCTGCTCGCCCCCGTCGTCCGCGGCCGCAAGGGCGAGTACCGCAAGGAGCTCGCCGAGTGGCAGAAGGCGGGCTTCACCCGCGTCCGCATCGACGGCGAGTTCTACGCGATCGAGGACGCCCCGGCGCTCGACAAGAAGTACAAGCACGACATCGAAGTGGTGGTCGACCGCATCGTCGTCGCGCGAAGGCATCGAGCCGCGGCTGGCCGACAGCTTCGAGACCGCGCTGAAGCTCGCCGAGGGGCTGGCCTATCGTCGATCCGGTCGATCGACCGCGGTCCCGTCGGCGAGGCGGGCCCGGCGGCGAGGAACCGAGCGCAAGCAGCCGCGCATGCCCAAGGCCGCGCCGAGCGGCTGACGGGTCCTGCAGAGCTCGGCACCGCGCCCCCGAAGCCGCATCATCTTCTCCGAGAAATTCGCCTGCCCGGTCTCCGGCTTCACCATCGCCGAGATCGAGCCGCGGCTGTTCTCGCTTCAACGCCCCGCAGGGCGCCTGCCCGGCCTGCGACGGCCTCGGCGAGAAGCTCGATGTTCGACGAGGACCTCGTCGTCCCCAACCACGCGCTGTCGATCAAGAAGGGCGCGGTCGTGCCCTGGGCCAAGTCCAACCCGCCCGTCGCCCTATTACATGCAGGTGCTCGGCCAGCCTCGCCCGCGCCTACGGCTTCAGCCTCGACACGCCGTGGGACGACCTGCCCGAGGAGGCGCGCGACGTCATCCTCCACGGCACCGGCGGCAAGCCCGTCACCCTGCGCTTCGTCGACGGCCGCAAGAGCTACGAGGTCAAGAAGCCGTTCGAGGGCGTGATCGGCAACCTCAACCGCCGCATGCTCCAGACCGAGAGCGCGTGGATGCGCGAGGAGCTCGCCAAGCTACCAGTCGCTCGCCGCCCGTGCGAGGTCTGCCACGGCGCCCGCCTCAAGCCCGAGGCGCTGGCGGTCAAGATCGCCGGCGAGGACATCTCGATCGTCCACCCGCCGCTCGGTCGGCCGACGCGCTCGCCTGGTTCACCGACGCTCGCCGACAAGCTCAACGCCCAGCAGAAGCGAGATCGCCGAGCGCATCCTCAAGGAGATCATCGAGCGGCTCGGCTTCCTCAACAATGTCGGGCTCGACTATCTCAACCTCGATCGCACCCGCGGCACGCTGTCGCGGCGGCGAGAGCCAGCGCATCCGCCTCGCCAGCCAGATCGGCTCCGGCCTGTCGGGCGTGCTCTACGTCCTCGACGAGCCCAGTCGATCGGCCTCCACCAGCGCGACAACGACCGCCTGCTCGAGACGCTCAAGCGCCTGCGCGACCTCGGCAACACCGTGCTCGTCGTCGAGCATGACGAGGACGCGATCCGCACCGCCGACTATGTCGATCGACATGGGGCCCGGCGCCGGCGTCCACGGCGGCGAGATCGTCTGCCAGGGCACGCTCGACGAGCGTCCTCGCCTGCCCGGACAGCATCACCGCCGATTATCTCACCGGCCGCCGCGAGGTCCCGCTCCCGCGCCAAGCGCCGCAAGGGCAACGGCAAGCAGCTCACCGTCCACGGCGCCACCGCCAACAACCTCCAGCGGCGTCACCGCCGCGATCCCGCTCGGCACCTTCACCTGCGTCACCGGCGTCTCGGGCATCGGGCAAGTCGACGCCTCACCATCGACACGCTCTACGCCGCGCGCCGCGCGCGCGCTCAACGGCGCGCGCATCCTCGCCGGCGAGCACGACAGCGATCACCGGCCTCGAACATCTCGACAAGGTGATCGACATCGACCAGTCGCCGATCGGCCGCACCCCGCGCTCCAACCCCGCGACCTACACCGGCGCCTTCACCCAGATCCGCGACTGGTTCGCCGGCCTGCCCGAAAGCCAGGCGCGCGGCTACAAGCCCGGCCGCTTCAGCTTCAACGTCAAGGGCGGCCGCTGCGAGGCGTGCCAGGGCGACGGCGCTGCTCAAGATCGAGATGCACTTCCTGCCCGACGTCTACGTCACCTGCGACGTCTGCCACGGCGCGCGCTACAACCGCGAGACGCTGGAGGTGAAGTTCAAGGGCCAGCTCGATCGCCGACGTGCTCGACATGACCGTCGAGGACGCGGTCGAGTTCTTCAAGGCGGTCCCGCGCGATCCGCGACAAGATGGCGATGCTGGCGGAGGTCGGCCTCGGCTACGTCAAGGTCGGCCAGCAGGCGACGACGCTCAGCGGCGGCGAGGCGCAGCGCGTCAAGCTGGCGAAGGAGCTGAGCCGCCGCGCCACCGGCAAGACGCTCTACATCCTCGACGAGCCCACCACCGGCCTCCACTTCGAGGACGTGCGCAAGCTGCTCGAAGTCCTCCACGCGCTGGTCGACCAGGGCAACACCGTGGTGGTGATCGAGCACAACCTCGACGTCATCAAGACCGCCGACTGGGTGATCGACCTCGGCCCCGAGGGCGGCGTGAAGGGCGGCGAGATCGTCGCGGTGGGGACGCCGGAGGACGGTGGCGAAGGAGCGGCGGAGCTTCACCGGGGCGTATCTGGAGCCGTTGCTGGAGCGGGGGAAGGTTCGCGGGGAGCGGGTGGCGGCGGAGTGAGGGTTAGATTTTAGCTCTTTCCCGATCCAGCATTGCCCTAATGTCATCGATTGACTGCTGATAGTGTTGCTGAGCTTTCTCGACTTTCGCTCGAAAATCCATTTCAGCTACTACACTGGGATGCGCGACCGCTTGCATCACTTCCTCGGCTCGTTCAGAAAAATTCGAAAAGGTAGCCGACCAATTTTTGTTTGCGACGCTATTTGCCATATCCAGTTCTTTTAGAAGTGCGGCAAGCTTGATGCTAGCTTCTTCGAGTTCGATGCGCAGCGTTTCAATCTCGATCTTCAAATCCGCAACCGATTTTCCAGCGGGAAAAACGAAGGCGCGGAATTTGAGAATGATGGATTGGAACGTGCGCAACTCCGCCCTGAGTGGCGCACCGTAAGCAGCTTCAAATCGCGCGCCTCGCTCCAACTTGCGCGATCTCAAAAGAGAGACAAGCGATACGCCAAATGCAGCCGCCGCCACGACGATAGAAAGCGATGAGATCGTCGCACCGTACTCCTGAGGTACGGGAGGCGAGGTTGAGGTATGCGCGATCCGCGAGGAATTCGCAGTGTTAACGACCAGCGAGTTGTTCAGCATATTCGATCAACCTAGAGCGAATATGCGCCGGGGCATTAAATCGATAGTGCTCAAAAAAGGCCATAGCACCGCCCAATTTGTGAACGCTGGCAGCAAACATTCCCTGAAAAAAAGACGGGCTTACTGCTCGGAAATCTTCAGGCAACTGCACCTCAACCGGTTCTTCGGTGCTATCAAGTTGGTCCACGCCAAAATGCTCGCGAGCCTTCAGCCCTCGATCATGACCCGCGAGGTTTCGAACTTCGCCAAGTGTCAAAGAATCGAGATGAATAACATCCATGGCATCGACACTCATTCCGATAACTTCCGGTTCAAAAACTCTGGATCGATCGTGAAACACGCGGACAAGATGGTTCCCGCAAACTCATCCTCGATCTCAAAAACGTAACTCGCGCTTGGAGCCCTTGTGGCACAATTCTCATCGTTGAACCACAACTCCCTTAAGGTTGAGTTTTCTCCGCGCACCCCGCGCCGATAAGGCGAGGTGACACGGAGACACGATGACCCAGATAGGATGGTGAACACGGACTGCAATGCGTCGTTGTCCGTATCCCCCAGTTCCGCAAAAAGATTCACCAATGTCATTAGGCCCACACCGCCACGACTGGCCTCGCTTGCTTCGCTGACCCGCGTGACACCATCCTGAAGAGCCATCACCGTTCGCATCGAGGCGCGTCGCTCGGTACCTTTTGGCGCATGCGTTTGAACATACCGTTCGATTCGGTCTCTTACATTCGGTGCTGCAGTTTCCAAGCTTTCCGCAATAGTGGCCCCCGCGCTTACAATAGACACCGAGCATTCTAGTCGAGTGTCTCCATCATCTCCCTCAATAAGCCGGCTAAATCCGGCCATTGACCAATCACCCATTCCTCCATCGACTTCTGGGCGCCCGTGCCGTTCGGCGTTATCGAGCGCCTCGGTGATAGAGTTAATAAGCGAGCCTGCCGCCTCCGGCGTGAGTTCTTGGTCATGTGTCGCGAGCCAGCTTTCGAGAGCATTACAAAATCGGTCAGCTATATATTCTTTGTATTGCGGCCTCAATTGATGATCCTGATCACCAAAATAACCGGGAGGTACCCTCCGCGCCATTTTGAATGGAAGGATTGGGTAATCTCTATGCCTTGAAGTGAATATTTTTGTAATTCCCAAGTATTTATCTAATCCGACAGCTTCAATTACCGCCGCAACTTCCAGAGCTATCGAGCCACCGCTGAACACTGGAGGCAATGCGCGCATAAGATGAGATAGAACGATATAAGGAGCTACATCATCGCATCTACTATCAAGAAAATCTATCTGAATATCCATACTAGTCGATGCAGCTCTTACAACATCACGAAGCTGCGCTAATGTTCCCTCTGGATTCCTTGAAAACGATAGTTCGGATAATATGATGTGACTGCGTTTTCGATCTTTTAGTCTCTCCGAAATATTCTTCCAGCGCGTCATGAATTTTGGCGATAGCTTGTCACGAAGAGGGTCTGGTCTTACCTTATACAGCAATAACCTTGGAGATTTTATTACCTTTCGCTTCGGGCCTCCAGCTGAAAGCACACGAAGAATTGCCGACCTATGAGCTGATGCCAAGCGACGCCCCAGCGCTCGCGCTCTGGGGCTTGATGCATAGTATGGCGAACTCAGGAATTCCTGCCTCTTGGCACTCAAAAACGCAGCCAAACATAGATCCCGATCGTTGCCTGCAGCTCCCAGTTGAGAGCGGTATTTGCGGAACTGACGTCGCCAGCGACTGATGCTCATTCTTCCTTTGAGTTGTCGATAACCGGAATCACAAGGGTCAAAACTTTTTTATCCCCAGATTTCTTCGAGATTCACGGCGACCGCGCTTCGATCCGGAAACGAGGCTAGATGAAGCAGTCCTTCACCTTCTCTAGAACAAACCAGCAACAAAACACTTTCCTACAACCCCCGACCCCGCATATCTGGTAAGTCCTCAACCCGAATCAGGAGGACGAACCCATGCCACACACCTTCCCCACCACTCCGGACGGCGCCCTGACCGCGCCCCACGACACCGACACGATCGAAGCCGCCCGCCGCTGGCAGGCCCACGTCGACGCCGGCCGCATCGGCCGCCCCCGCCGCCCCGCGCGTCCCGAAATCGCCGCCAACCGAGCCCGCACCGAAGCCATCTTCCGCGCCCCCGGCCGCCCCACCACCCGCACCCAGGAGGGCCGCTGACATGAACGCCCCCACCCAAGAACCCGAAATCCTCACCCCATGCGGCCGCCCCTTCGATTGGGCCGAGTTCCATGACTATAAGCCCCGCCCCGGCGGCGGCACGCGTTACGACGGCTGGACGCCCGATCGCCAGCGCACCTTCTGCGAGGCGCTGTCGGACGGGCACAGCGTCACCCACGCCTGCCGCATCGCCGGCCTGTCGAAGCAGTCGGCCTATGCGTTCCGCAATTCGGCGCGCGGCGGCGCCTTCGCGATCGCCTGGGATGCCGCGGCGCTGCTCGGCCGCACCGTGCTCGCCGACGAATTGATGGACCGCGCGCTCCACGGCGTGGAGGAGACGGTCACGACCGCCGACGGCCAGGTCACCGTCCGCCGCCGCCACGACAATCGCCTCGCGATGGCGATGCTCACCCGGTTGGACAAGCTCGCCGACGCCGCCCGCGCCGGGGCGGAGCACGCCGCCGCGCGCCTCGTCGCGCAGGAGTTCGACGCCTATCTCGACCTGATCGGGCAAGGCGCGGGGCCGGCGCGCGCGGGGCTGTTCCTCGGCGCGCGGGCGCATGCCGCCGGCGCCGACGATCTCGCGCCGATCCGCGCGCTCGCCCGCGCCGATCACTGGCTGCGCACCCACACCGATCTCGCCGCGCCGCTCGACACCCTGGATCTCGATCCCGCCGAGCGCGCGGGCTGGACCGCCGAGCAATGGACTCGCGCCGAGGCCGCCGGCCTGCTCGTCCTCGCGCCGCCGGCCGAGGATCCGCGCGATGGCACGAGTTCAAGATGGTCAACCGAGCGGCGAAGTTGACGCTAACCTCGGCGCTAACCTCGAGGACGATCTCGAAACCAATTCCAGTCCCCCCGTCTGGTGGGACGACGTCCGCGAGGACTGGCGCACCCGCTTCCCGCCACCCGAAGGCTTCGACGGCATCGAATGCGGCAACTATGGCGACCTCCACTATTCGCGCGAGCTGGCCGACGACGAGGCGGACGTGCTCGACGCCCTCCGACGCGACGCGATCGAGGAACGGCGCGAGGCCGAGGCGGCGGAGCGCGAACGCTTCTTCGGCTTCGACCTCTCCGACGAGGAGGACGAAGCCGCGGCGGTCCAGGGAGTTGAGCGCTCGCCCGAAGATGATACGCTTCCCGAAACGACCGGCGCCCGCTCATCCAGGAAAAGGGGCGCCGCAACGGGGGAGACCAGCGCATGAAACCCATCCTCATCGCCACCGCCTTCATCACCCTGCTCGCCCCCGCCGCGGCGATGGCGCAGAGCTTCAGCGTCGGCGATCGAGTTCGTGGTCGGCAGCACCGGCGATGCCGGCTCGGTGATCGAGGTCGGCCAGCAGATGGCCGACGGCGGCACGATGGTGAAGGTCCATCTCGACCGGCTCGGCGCGGGCTTCCCCAACGTCGGCGCGTGGTACGACAGCGCGATGTCGCGGGTGACCGTCACCGGTCACGGCGCCGCGCCCGCCGCCCCTGCGCCGCGCCGGGGGGCCGCGCCCGCTCCGGCCCCGGCGCGGCCCGTCGCCGCCCGTCCGGCGCCTGCGATCCCCAATCCGCCGGGCACCACCGCTTCGGCCGCGGTCTGCCAGCAGCTCATCCGCGCCAACTATCCCCCGGGCGGCGCCGACCAGACGATCACCGTCACCTTCCTCAGCTTCCAGATGAGCGCGCAGCGACCCTATGAGGCGGTCTATGCCAACGACTGGAACGGCAAGGGCCACACCGTCAGCGCCGCGCCGATCCACGCGAAGTACACCGTGCTGACTCACTACGACGACCCCCAGGCCGACGACGAGCTGCGCACCTACGACGCGCAGTTCATGTGCTACAAATCGGCGGCGGGCGGCGGCTGGGTGGTCGAGATGGTGTCGCGCCTGCCGGGCGGCGAGAGCGCCCAATATATCCACAAACGGTAGCGAACAGACCGCCGGAACCGCCCAACTTCCCGCCCGTTGAGGTGCCAAGTCACTCGACCGAAGAGGGAACCGCCCCATGGCCACCGCCAAGACCGCTCCTCGCAAGCCCCGCGCCGCCGCTCCGCGCGCCGCCAAGCCCGCCGCCAAGCCTGCCGCCAAGCCGCGCGCCACCGCGTCCAAGCGCGCCGCCAAGCCTGCGCCTCGCCCCGCCGCCAGGCCGCGGTCCGGCACGGCGAGCCGCGCGCTCAACCTCTTCTCGATCGGCGCGGCGGTGGTCGCGGTGGGGGCGGCGCTGTTCGAGGGGATCCGCCGCCTGCGCGCGCCCGCGCCCGAGGGCCATGTGCCCACCGACCTGATGCGCGACACCCGCCCGGCGCCGGAGGACCGCGCGATCGACGCCTTCCGGCCCGATCCCACCGCACCGGTGCCCGAATCGGCGCGCGAGGCGCTGCGCCCGGCGACGTTCGCACCCACTCTCGTCTCGGGCTGAGCGGGCCGGCGGGCGGGCGCGTCGGAGTTGCATTTCCTGCACTTAGCGCGCATATGCCGCCTCGCTACCAGTTCGCATATCGACGGGTTTCGGCGCTTTGCGGCACCTACTTCCTTCTTTCCCTGCACCTTGCAGCACACGAGGGCTCCCGGCGTTCGGGCTCCCGATCACAGAAGGAAGTAGTTCAATGGCCACCACCGGCACCGTCAAGTTCTTCAACGCCGACAAGGGCTATGGCTTCATCTCGCCCGACAACGGCGGCACCGATGCCTTCGTCCACATCACCGCGGTCGAGCGCGCCGGCATGGGCACGCTCAACCAGAACCAGCGCGTCTCCTACGAGCTCGAGCAGGATCGCCGCGGCAAGATGTCGGCGGTCAATCTCCAGCCGGCCGAATAGTCCAAGCGTACCCGCGGGCGGCGTGCTTCCGGCCCGCCGCCCGCCCATAACCGGAAAGGGCAGCCCATGTCCCAGCACCACGCCTATCGCGACCATGCCGCCCAGGCCCGCGCCGACGCCGATGCCGCCACGCTCGACAATGTCCGCGACCGCTGCCTGCGTGCCGAGGCTGCCTGGCTGGCGATGGCCGAGCGCCAGCAGCGCATCGACACCGCCCGCGCCGAGCGCGAGGCTCCCAAGCCGGCGATGCCGCTCGTCGCCCAGTCTTGAACTAGCGCCGCGGGCGCCACACCTCTCCGGCGCAGCCCAGGAGGACCGCCCATGACGACCCGCACCGCGACCGCACGCTACGAAGGATTCGGCAAGGACGGAAAGGGGGCGCTCGCCACCCAGTCCGGCGTGCTCGAATTCGACGCCCTACAGCTGGAACACCCGCTTCGGCGACGAGAAGGGCACCAACCCCGAGGAACTGATCGCCGCGGCGCATGCCGGCTGCTTCACCATGGCGCTCAGCTTCGCGCTCGCCCGCGCCGGCTTCACCAAGGGCAGCCTGGAGACCAATGCGGCGGTCAAGCTCGAGCAGCGGGACGGCGGCTTCGCCATCACGCACTCGGATCTGACGCTCACCGCCCACGTCCCGGGCATCTCGCCCGAGCAATTCGCCGAGCTCGCCGCCGGCGCCAAGGCCAATTGCCCGGTCTCGAGGCTGCTCAACGCCGAGATCAGCCTGACGCACACGCTGGCCTGAGCGGCGGCTTGCAATGTAGGATTTGCGATGGTTGACGAGGGCTGCGGGTAACGCCGTCGCTCTTTGAAGCAATCGAAAGCTGCTGCACGCGTGTCCATCCGCCACGCACAGCAAAAGGGGGCCGGCATCGCTGCCAGCCCCCATGTCACCGGACTTCGGCGGCGAGCCCCGAAAGGCGCGCTACCTGGTTTCGGCGGCATGCTCCACTCGCGCCGGCAAGGGCATGCGAGCTTCGCGTCGGTCACCGGGATCGAGCTCCGCTTCCGAAGAAGCCTCGCGTCGATCACGGCGGCCCGCTTCGACACTGCCGGGGGCATTGCCGAAGCCTTGCTGGACACTGGATCCCGCGAACCCGCCTCCGCGAACCGCTTGCGCGGCCGCTTCGGCCCATTGGCTTCCGGAACCGCTTGCGCGGCCCTTCCGCCGGGGTTTCCCGATCTCTCGCGAGATCGCTCCACCCGGGCAACGTCCGAACTCCTTTCGGAGCCTTCCGCTTCGAGAGTTTCCGCCACCGCTTTCACGGCGCCTCCGCTCATCGATCACCGGAGCATCCCCGTCCCGCCAGACTGTGGTTTCCCGAAGGCACCTGCACTCTACCGGTCCGTGTAAGTTGTTGGTCTTGCCTCGGTTTCCCTCGGCGCCACCGCCTTCTTACAGTTATGAGACTGTCACCGATCGAGCGGGCGGGAAAGCCCGAAATGAGGCTCCGAGCCTGTTGATAACGTGGATAACGGGGATAAGGCGGGGCTATTCGCGGGGCCGAGGCGACCATCCCGGCGGCGCCAGCTCGAATCCCGCGAACTCGAACCCGGGCACCACCACGCAGCTCACCAGCGCCCATCCGGCGCGCGCCTCGGTCGATTGCCAGCGATTCGCCGGCACCAGGCACTGGGGCGAATGGCCGCGCGCGACATCCCCGCCAAGCGCGATCGCGCTTACCGCGCCCGTCTCCTGCTCGACCAGCAGGTGCAGCGGATCGCCCGCGTGCCACAACCACAGCTCGTCGGCATCAACTCGGTGCCAGTGCGAGCGCTGCCCCGCCTCGAGCAGGAAATGGATCGCGGTGCCGCCCGCGCGCATCCCCGGCGCCGCCGCGGCGCGCCACGTTTCGCGATACCAGCCGCCCTCGGGATGCGGCGCCAGGGCCAGCCGGGCGATGATCTCCTGCGCGTCGGTCACGGCTTCGTCTATGACCGCCGGGGAGCCTGCGCAATGAGCGTCGAGTTAACCTTCGCGCGCTACACCAAGGCCATGCTCCGCGTGCTGACTCTTTCGACGCTGTTCCCGGATGCGTCGCGGCCCAATTTCGGCATCTTCGTCGAGCGGCAGACGCTGTCGCTCGCCGCACGGGACGATGTCGCGGTGCAGGTGGTGGCGCCGCTCGGCGTGCCGCCCTGGCCGGTGTCGCAGCTCGAGCGCTATCGTCCCCTCACCGCCCTGCCGGCGCTGGAGCAATGGCACGGCCTCACCGTCCATCGCCCGCGCTTCCTCAACCTGCCCGGCACGGGCGGCCGCTTCCACGGCCCGATGCTCGCCCGGGCGCTCGGTCCGCTGCTCAAGCGGATCCGCCGCGACTTTCCGTTCGACCTGATCGCCGCCGAATATTTCTTCCCCGACGGCCCCGCCGCCGCCGAGCTCGGGCAGCAGCTAGGCGTGCCGGTCGCGATCACCGCGCGCGGTTCAGACATCCATCGCTGGGGCAAGTCTGCGGTCGCCGGCCGGGTCCTCGCCGCCGGCCGTGCTGCGCAGAGCATGATCGCGGTCTCCGAAGCGATGCGCGACGACATGATCGCGCTCGGCATGCCGGGCGATCGCATCGAAGCAGTCACCACCGGCGTCGATCTCGATCGCTTCGCGCTGCGCGACCGCACCGCCGCCAAGGCCGCGCTGGGCGTGGAAGGGCCGCTGGTCGTCTCGCTAGGTGCGCTGATCCCGCTCAAGGGACATGACATCCTGATCGACGCCGCAATCCAGCTCCCCGGCGTCACGCTGTGGATCGCGGGCCAAGGCCCCGAGCACGCCGCGCTGGCGGCGCGGATCGAGCGGCTGCGGCTCGGCGGCCGAGTCCGGCTGCTCGGCGCGGTGCCGCACGACAAGGTGCCCGCGCTCGTCGCGGCGGCGGACGTGATGGCGCTCGCTTCGTCTTCGGAGGGGCTCGCCAATGCCTGGGTCGAGGCGCTGGCGAGCGGCACCCCGATCGCGGTCACCGATGTCGGCGGCGCGCGCCAGCTGCTTCGCGGCGCGCCCAAGGCCGGGCGCATCGCCCTGCGCACGCCCGAAGGCTTCGCCGAGGCGATTGCCGACCTCCTCCAGGACCCACCGGCGCCCGCCAGCGTCCGCGCCACCGTGGAGGGCCTGACCTGGAAGGCCAACAGCGCTCGGCTCCACGCGCTCTACGTGCGCCTTGTGGCCCAGATTCGAACCCCGCACGGAACGGCCACGCCACCTGTCCGTTCGGTCATTTCGGGCGGCGAACAAGCCGTGCTATGACTGACCCGCGTTCGTGGCAATCAAAGGAGCAACCAGGCCGATGGCCGACAAGAAAGACAAGAAGTCCTCGCTGCTTCCCAAGAGCATCGCCGGTGTGAAGATCCCGAAATCGCTGCGCAACCAGCTCACCGATCTGGCCAAGCATCCGATGGTCGCCGATCTGCTCGCCGCCGGACTGGTTGCGCTTGCGGCGAGCCTGCGCGACAACCGCAAGGTCGGCGAGACCGCGGAGAAGGCGAAGGACAAGGTCGCCAAGGTGGCCGACGATGTCGCCGAGGGCGCCACCAAGGTCGCCGCCGCCGCGCGCAAGACCGCCGAGGGCATGCGCAACACCGCCGGCCCCGCGCCCGCCAAAGCACCGGCTTCGCGCGCCAAGGCGCCCGCCAAGCGCCCGGCCGCCGTCAAGGCTGCGGCCGCGTCCAAGCCCGCTGCCCGCGCGCCCGCCAAGCCGCCCGCGCGCCGCTCGCCCAAGGCGCGCACCGCTCCCAAGCCAGCGAAGCCCCCCAAGACGACGCACTGATCCTCTGCTAAGGGGGCCGGGGGGGGCGGGCCATGAAGCACGAGGACGAGCTGGTACACCAGGGTGCGGGTCCCACGCACATGCTGGAGCGGCTGATCTTCTTCTCCGACGCGGTGTTTGCGATCGCGATCACGCTGCTGGTGATCGACCTCAAGATCCCCGATGTGCCGCGCCATTCCCCCGATGTGGCCTACATCAACGGGCTGCTGATGCTGATCCCCAACTTCTTGGGGTTCTTCATTTCCTTCTTCGTGATCGGCGCGTTCTGGGCGGCGCACTATCGCGCGCTGTCGTGTGCGCAGCATTGGCACGCGAGCCTGATGTTCCCCAACCTCACGATGCTGTGCGCGATCGCTGCGATGCCGTTCTTCACCGCGTTCAACAGCGCCAACTGGAACGATCGCGTGCCGGTGATGACCTATTGCGGCTGGCTGCTGCTCACCGCGCTGCTCAATGTCCGGCTCCAGCGCATCGCGACTTCGCCGCCCGTCGTCGCCAAGACCGTGTCGGCGGAGACGATCGCCGGCATCCGGGTGCGCGGCGTGGCGACCGTGCTGGGCGCCTCGACCGGGCTCGTCGTCGGCTATTTCGTCCCGAGCATCGGCACGACCACGCTCATCTCGATCCCGGTCTGGCGCGCGCTCCTCAACGCCCGGCGCGCCCGCGCGCAGCGGCTTCAGCCGAGCGGGTAGAGCGCCGCGGCGATCCAGCGCAGCTCGGCGCGGAGCACGCCCCAGGCGCGCGCGGCGGCGCGGCTGTCCATCACGTCGATCCCCACGCCCCGCGCGATCAACGCCGCGGCCAACGCGGGCGACGGGCGTACCAGCGCCGCGCCGGTGCCGAGCAGCAGGAATTCGGGCGGAGGATCGAGCGCGAGCAAGGGCGCGAGATCGGCTTCGGACAGCGCCTCGATCGGCGGCGGCGTCCATCCCTCGGCGCGTTCGGGGGTGATCAGCAGGCCTTCGTAGACATGCTCATCGACGCGGAAGCCGCGGCCGGAGAAGCCGGAAATCACCGGCCCCTCGGCGCCGCGGCGCTCCATCCGCATCAGCGAGTCCCGGTCGTCCTCGGCCCCACCCGCTCGGCACCGGCGGCGGCCGGGTCTTCCCTGCCGACTCGCATGCCCGGCTTGAGCCCCAGCGAGATCAGCAGCGACGAGGAGACGTAGATCGACGAGTAGGTACCGACGATCACGCCCAGGATCATCGCCGAGGTGAAGCCACGCAGCACGTGCCCGCCGAACAGCAGCAGCGAGGTGAGCGCGATGATCACCGTCAGCGAGGTCATCACGGTGCGCGGGAGGGTCTCGTTGACCGAAAGGTCGATCAGCTGGCCCATCTCCATCTTGCGGTATTTGCGCATGTTCTCGCGGATTCGGTCGTCGATCACCATCTTGTCGTTGATCGAATAGCCGATCACGGTGAGCACCGCGGCGACGATCGTCAGGTCGAACGGGAACTGGGTGAGCGCGAAGAAGCCCACCGTCATCAGCACGTCGTGGAGGATCGCGACCGCGGTCGAGACGCCGAATTGCCATTCGTAGCGCAGCCACGAGAAGATCGCGATGCCGATGATCGCGAGGAACACCGCGAGCAGGCCGTTCTGGATCAGCTCGCCCGAAACCTTGCCCGAGACGGTGTTGTAGGTGGAGAAGGTCGCGCCCGGGAACTTGGCCGCGAGCGCGGTCTTGACCGCCTCGACCAGCCTGTTGGTCGCCTCGGGATCGGCGGACTTCGGCACCGGCAGCCGGATCGATACCGCGTGCGGATCGCCGAACTGCTGGAGCGAGGCCTCGCCGAGGTTGAGGTGGTCGACCGTCGCGCGCACCTCGTCGAGCGGCGGCGGGGTCGCGAACTTCTCCTCGATCGAGATGCCGCCGATGAAATCGACGCCGAGGTTGAGCCCGCGCACGCCGACCAGCGCCATCGCGCCGATCGTCAGCAGCAGCGTCACCGCGAACGCGATGTGGCGGATGCGCACGAACCCGATGTTGGTGTTGTCGGGGATGAGCTTGAGGAGCCGCATGGTCGCGTCCGCCTAAATGTGGATTTCGGTCGGCCGGTTACGGCGGACCCAGATGGAGACGAGCATGCGGGTGAACACCACCGCGGTGAACACCGAGGTCGCGATGCCGATCAGCAGCACGATCGCGAATCCGCGGATCGGGCCCGAGCCGAGCAGCAGCATGATCATGCCCGCGATCGCGTGCGTGACGTTCGCCTCGAAGATCGTGCGGCTCGCTTCCTTGTAGCCGAGCTCGATCGCCTGAGTGACGCTGCGCCCGCGCCGCCGTTCCTCGCGGATGCGCTCGTTGATCAGCACGTTGGCGTCCACCGCGGTGCCGATCGTCAGCACGAAGCCGGCGATGCCCGGCAGCGTCAGCGTGCCGTTCATGATCCCCATGAAGGCCAGGATCACCAGCACGTTGATGATCACCGCGAAGGTCGCATAGATGCCGAAGCGCCCGTAGGTCACGATCATGAACAGGATCACCGCCACCGCGGCGATGATCGAGGCGGTGATACCGGCGGTGATCGAATCCTTGCCGAGCTCGGGGCTCACGGTGCTTTCCTGGATCACCTTGAGCTTCACCGGCAGCTTGCCCGAGCGTAGCGCGATCGCGAGCTGGTTGGCGCTGTCGACGGTAAACCCGCCGTGGATGCTCGCCTGCCCGCCGATGATCGGCGATTCGATGTTCGGAGCCGAGATGACGACGCCGTCGACGATGATCGCGAACGGCTTGCCGGTATTCTCGGTGGTCACCTTGGCGAAGCGCTTGCTCCCGGCGCCGTCGAGCTGGATGACGACCTCGGGCCGCCCGTCCTGCTGGCTGAACGACTGGCTCGCGTTGATCAACTGGTCGCCGGTGATCATCGCGATGTTCGAGACCGCGATCGGGCCGTGAGTTCTCGGCGTCGGGCAGGATGATGTCGCCGTCGGGTGGCAGGTTCTTGGCCACCTGGGTCTGATCGGCGTTGACATCGACCAAGCGGAACTCGAGCTTCGCGGTCTTGCCGAGCAGCTCCTTGAGCTTCGCGGGGTCCTTGAGGCCCGGCACCTGGACGACGATGCGATCATTGCCCTGGCGGATGATCGTCGGCTCGCGCGTGCCCATCTCGTCGATGCGCTTGCGCACCACCTCGGTCGCGTCGCCCATCGCGCGGTCGATCGCGAGGGTCGAGGCCCGCCTCGGTCGGCGTCAGCACGAATTCCTGGCTGTTGACGACCTCGATGTTCCAGTCGCGCTGGCCGGTCATCGCCGCGCCGCTGGTATAGGGGTTGAGCCGGTTGCGGACCTCGTCGACCTTCGACGGATCGACCACCATGAAGCGCAGCTTGCCGTCGGTGACCGAGATGTCGCCGATCTCGATCTTGGGGCTCTTTTTGACCTCGGTGACCACCGTCTCGCGCATCTGGTCGAGCCGCGACTTGGCGACGTCGCTGGTCTCGGCCTCGAGCAGCAGATAGCTGCCGCCCGCGAGATCGAGGCCCAGGTTGATCGCCCGGCTCGGGACCCACGAAGGCCAGGTGGCGCGCACGTCCTCGGGCACGAAGCTCGGGATCGAGAGCAGCATGAGGATCAGGAGTCCGCCGCAGATGGCGCGAATCTTCCAGCGTGAGAAATCGAGCATCAGTCGTTCGCTGGCTTGGCGCCGCCCTTGGGGCGCACTTCGGCGAGCGTCGCCTTGACCACGCGGTGCTTCTGGTTCGCGCCGAACTCGACCTCGACCTCGTGCTCGTCGACTTTGGTCACCCGGCCGATATGGCCGCCGCCGGTGACGACCTCGTCACCCTTCTTCACCGCCGCGACGGAGTTCTGCAGCTCCTTCACTCGGCGCTGCTGGGGGCGGATCATCAGGAAATAGAAAGCGACGAAGATCAGCAGCAGCGGCGCCATCTGGATGATGGCGGCCATGCTGCCGCCGCCTTGCGCTGCGGCGCCCGCGGTCTGGGCATAGGCTGGGGTGACGAACATGGTGTTCCCGGATGCTGGACGGAGGCACGGATCGCCCGCCCTCGTTCAAGCCGGGCGCGCTAACATGGGGCCGGGCGCCACGCAACTCTTGTCGCGGCTGCCCGCCGCGACTGCTTGCATCGGGCGCCGCTTGGGCATAGAGGCCCCACCCTTGGTCGGGGCGTAGCGCAGCCTGGTAGCGCATCACACTGGGGGTGTGGGGGTCGCAGGTTCGAATCCTGTCGCCCCGACCAGAATACCGCATCGTCAGAGCGGCTTGGTCGAGCGCTCCGCGACGCGGCGCGATCGGCGGGGTGGCATGGCGGCGTCGACAGTCGTAGCAAGTGCCATGACCGTCCCGAACCTCGCTTCGCCCCTGCTGGCTGGCCTGCTCCTTATCGCCGGTGGCTGCGACGCGGACTCGTCGCCCGCAAGTGTTGTCACGGCCCGTTGTCAAACCGATCGCGAAATTTCGGCCGGCAGCCTCGCCGGCGCGCGCGCGCCGGCGATCAAGTTTGCGAACGATATTCTCAACCGCCACGCGCGGCCCGCCTACGGTCAGTTGAGCGATCCACTGTCGAAGAAGGTTTCGGCCGAGCAGTTCTCCAGACTGATCGATGTGATCGCGTTCCCCGCGCCATTTACCCCTGTCTCGGTTCAACATGCGTATCGGGCGGAACTGAAGAGCGAGTCCCCGCAACCGGTCGTCTGCGGGACGCTTTCCGACACGAGCACCTGGGTCGCGGTCGCTGCATTGCCCGCGATCGAGCAATATCATTTCCTTCTCACGTCCAGGTCACGAAACAACGACTGGGCGATTGCCCTCTGGATGGTGCCGAGCGATGCCGGGTGGAAAGTTCAGGCGTTCCACGTCGGAATGCAGACGACCGGTGGCCGGGACGCCGCGAAAATGCTCGGCGAGGCCCGCGTCCAGGCATCCAGGGGCCACGCATTGAACGCCGGACTTCTGTACGCCGCGCTTTCGGCGCTGGTCGATCGCGGGCCGGATTTTCAGTTGGGACTCTCCCAGGACGTCCGGCGCGATTCCGCGACCTTCAAGCCGTCCGGCGATATCGCGGGGACCCCACCTCTCGCCGTTTCATGGAATGGGCATCGATATTCCATCGACAAATTCGAGGCAGTCGGCATCGGGCCTGCGCTATATCTGACGATATACTTCTCCGATCCATCCTGGAATGGATCGGATAATGCCAAAGCCGAACTCTGTGAATCGCCGCCTCATCGACGATTTTCGAATAGCCCATCCTGAATACAAGGAATCTTTCGGCGGGATCGTGGCGCGCCTCTATCGCCCCGACAAAAGCGGCGGCTTCGGCACAGTTTTCGACGACGCCAAGGGCGGATACACCAAATAGGCGACGCCAGCCGACAACCCGGGCCCTCCCTTGCGGTGCCGGCCTGAACTTTGAGATACCTCGCTCCCATGTTAACTCCCATGTGAGTGAGGTGAGCATGGCCGACGATCCCCTTTCCAGCATCTCCCGCCGCGCCCTCGTCGCGGGCGCCGCGCTCGGCGCCGGGACCCTCGCGGCGCCGGCCGTCCGCGCCACCGCTCGCCCCCACACCAAGCCCGCCCCCGCCAACTTCCTCTGGGGCACCGCCATCTCCGCCTATCAAAGCGAGGGGAACAACACCAACAGCGACTCCTGGGTGAGCGAGAACGTCTCCCCCACGCTGTTCAAGGAGCGCTCGGGCGACGCGTGCGACAGCTATCATCGCTATGCCGAGGATATCGCGATCGCGGCGCGGCTAGGGTTCAACGCCTATCGCATGGGCATGGAATGGTCGCGGATCGAGCCGAGCGAGGGCGCCTTCTCGAACGCCGAGCTCGATCATTATGCGCAAGTGCTCGAGGCGTGCCGCGCGCACGGGCTGCGGCCGGTGGTGACGTTCAACCACTTCACCACGCCGATCTGGTTCGCGGGCCGCGGCGGCTTCGAGGTCGCGGACTCGCCCGATCTGTTCGCACGCTATTGCGGCAAGGTCGCCGAGCATCTCGGCGGGCTGATGCACCTCGCGACCACCTTCAACGAAGCGAACATCCAGCAGCTGCTTCAGGTCTGGCTCGGGCCGCACGCGCGCGACGGCGCCGCGCCGATGATCGCGGCCGCGGCGAAGGCGACCGGATCGCCCCGCTTCTCGCGGCTCGCCTATGCCGATCCCGCGGTGGTGACTCCGCTGATGCAGGAGGCACACCGCCGAGGCTATGCCGCGATCAAGGCGGCGCGCCCATCGCTGCCGGTCGGGCTCAGCCTCACCACGCAGGACGTCCAGCCGGTCGGCCCTGATTCGCTCGCCGACGACTATCGCAAGCGGCTGTACGGCGACTGGGTGCAGATCGGGCGGACGCATTCGGACTTCATCGGCGTCCAGACCTACACCCGGATCCGGGTCGATTCGAAGGGCGTGGTGCCGCCGCCCAAGGGCGCCGCGCTGACCGCTGCGGGCTACGAATATTATCCGCAGGCGCTCCCCGCCACGATCCGCTGGGCGCATTCCGAGATCGGCAAGCCGATCTACGTCACCGAAAGCGGCATCGGCACCGACGACGACCGCCGCCGCATCGCCTTCATCGATTCGGCGCTCGCCGGGGTGCGCGAGTGCATCGACGGCGGCATGCCCGTCCACGGCTATCTCTACTGGTCTCTGCTCGATAATTTCGAGTGGACCTCGGGCTACGGCATCCACTTCGGCCTGGTCGCGGTCGACCGGAAGACCTTCAAGCGCACGCTCAAGCCCAGCGCGCACCACCTCGGCG
Organism: uncultured Alphaproteobacteria bacterium; assembly: GCA_963799985.1. Taxonomy (GTDB): domain Bacteria; phylum Pseudomonadota; class Alphaproteobacteria; order Sphingomonadales; family Sphingomonadaceae; genus Sphingomonas. The sequence continues at coordinate 260,183 of CAWCZC010000003.1, forward strand.
CGATCGCCCGGGCCAACCGGTTCTGAGCCGAAAACGCGTGGCTTCCGGCCCGTTCTTCACACATCGCGCTCAATTCCGGGACATGAGGAGCATTGCTCGCAAGCTACCGCCTTGCTCTTAATCTATTGAAATAACACGATTTGCTGCAGGCGTGCTGCAAAAACCACAGTGTCTCGAATTTCATTCACTGTTGTGAGAATTAGTGTTGAAAGCCGCAGCAATCTGATGCAGCTTGAGGATCGAGCGCCAAAGGGCGCCGGGAAGCCAATTGGGAGGGATTATGAAGGCGAGTGCACTATTGCTGAGCGCGTCCGCGCTTGCATTCGGGTGGTGCGGCCAGGCCGCGGCACAAACCACGCCGCAGACGTCGACCACCAGCTCCAGCACTGATCAGTCGGCCAACTCGGATTCGGACAAGAACGTCATCGTCGTGACGGCCGAACGCCGCGCCGAGAACCTGATGACGACCTCGGCCTCGGCCTCGGTGCTGAGCGGCAAGGATCTCGAGAACAAGGGCGTGGTCAACGTCGATGCGCTGCAGTTCGCCACGCCGAGCCTCGTCGTCAACAATTTCGGCCAGGGCAACGATTTCAACATCCGCGGCATCGGCAAGGCCGAGCACAACACCCAGACCGACCACCGGCGTGATCACCTATCGCGACGGCGTTCCCACCTTCCCGGGCTACTTCCAGGAAGAGCCCTATTACGACATCGCCAACATCCAGGTGCTGCGCGGGCCGCAGGGCACGATCGTCGGCCAGAACGCGACCGGCGGCGCGGTGTTCGTCAACACCAACGATCCGATCATCGGCGGCGGCGTCCACGGCTACGTCAACGCCAATACGGCAACTACAACGACGCCGGCGTGCAGGGCGCGGTCAACATGCCGCTCGGCGACACGTTCGCGATGCGCGTCGTCGCTCTACGGCGAGCGGCGCGACAGCTTCTATCAACGTCACCGGCCCCGGCGGCGCGGCCTATACGAGCCACAACGGCGACATGAGGATGGTCGCGGGCCGCTTCAGCTTGCTGTGGAAGCCGAGCGACAATTTCTCGATCCTGCTCGAAGACCGACCTCGACTATCATGGATATCGGCGGCTATCCGGCGAGCCCGGCCACCGATTTCTACAAGACCATCCCCGGGTCGACCACGCCCAATCCCAACTATCACGACCTGTTCAACATCACGGCCAACGCCCCGATGCAGGCGCGCGACAAGTTCGTCCGCTCGATCCTGAGGATCGAGTATGACTCCGACGGCGGCGTCAAGTTCCGCTCGATCAGCCGGCGTCCAGAATGCCAACATCGACTACGGCACCGATCTCGACGGCACCAATTCGCCGACCGGGACGACCAACAGCTACTTCTTCGACAACGTGACCGAGACTCAGTGTCAGCCAGGAATTCAACATCATCTCGCCCGACAACCAGCGGTTCACATGGCTGCTCGGCGCGTTCGGGCTGTGGAACAGCTATTTCTTCCTGCACCCCTACAGCAACTTCGTGATCGACCTCGCCTACCCGTTCAACCTGCCGGCTTTCCAGTACAAGCTGCAGGGCCGCAACCCCGAGCGCTCGCTCGCGGCGTTCGGGCAGGTCGGCTTCAACATCACCGACAACTTCAAGATCGAGCTGGGCGGGCGCTACACCGCAAGCCAGTCGACCAACCACGTCGACGTGATGCAGTACGGCGCCTACATTCGCGACGAACAGACCGTTAAGTCGCACAATTTCTCGTACAAGGTGTCGCTCGGCTGGAAGGTCAGCCCGGACAAGTATCTCTACGGCTTCGTCGCCACCGGCTTCCGGCCGGGCGGACTCAACGTGCCGGTCGGCCTCGGCCAGCCCGCACCGTTCGTGCCCGAGATCGTGACGTCGTTCGAGGCCGGCTGGAAGGCCAATTTCGCCGGTGGCCACATCCGCACGACGATCGACGGCTTCTACAACAACTACAAAAACTTCCAGGTCATCATCGGCTACCCGACCTACCCGACCTTCGGGATCGAGCTCAATGTGCCGCACACGCACCAAGATCTATGGCTCGAGGCCGAGGCCGAGGCCAATTTCGGCGGCTTCTCGTTCGATGCCGGCATCAACGTGCTGCACAGCGAAATCGGCCAATTCTACGCGGTCGATCCCGGGCGACCGCGGGGCTGGCTTATGCGGGGCCGCCGTGCGCTGCGCTGACGGGCCCGGCGAGCGGCACCTGCGTCAATCTCGGCGGCCGCGAGCAGACCTATGCGCCGAACTTCACCTTCAACGTCGGCGTGCAGTACGAGTTCAAGCTCGGCGACGGCGACACGCTCACCCCGCGCGTGAACTACGGCCACATCGATCCGCAATGGGCGACGCTGTTCGAGAATCCGGCGCGCGGCGACCGGCTCGACCGAGCGCAACATCCTCGGCGCGCAGCTCGCCTGGCAGCACGGCACCTGGACGCTGACCGCCTACGGCACCAACCTGACCAACCAGCATTATGTCGGCGCGCTCAACAGCGGTCTCGATTTCGCCGGGCCGCCGCGCCAGTACGGCGATCAGGGTGCTGAAGGTCTTCTGATGCTCCGGATCGGCCGGTCGCCGCGCCTCGCATCCGGGCGGCGGCCGGCCTTTCGTTCCCGTCCCGCTTGCCCGAAGTGCCCATGCAATCCTATGCCCTGACGGTAGACAAGTTCCTCGATCAGCCGCCAAGTGGTCTGGCGACCGCGAGGTCGTCGAGGCGGAGCGGGCCGAGTCGCGGCGCGGCATCGGCTATGCGGCGCTGCGGGACCGCAGCAACCGGCTGTCCGGCGCCCTGCGTCTCGCTCGGGCTGCGACCTCGGCGACCGGGTCGGCACCCTGGCCTGGAACACCCAGCACCATCTCGAGATCTATTATGCCGCGATGGGCGCGGGGCTGGTCTGCCACACGCTCAATCCGCGCCTGACCGCGCGCATCTCGCGGCGATGGTCAACGAGGCGGAGGACCGCGTCCTCGCGGTCGCGGCCGACCTGCTGCCGCTGCTGGCAGGAGCTGGCGCCGCTCTGCCCGGCGCTCGAGCACGTCATCGTGATGGACGGCGAGCCGGCCGCGCGCGGCCTGCTCGGCGATCAGCCGGCCCGAGGTCTGGACCTACGAGGCCCTGCTCGACGCGCACGGCGCGCGCGACGCCGTGGGGCGACTTCGACGAGGAGGCGCCCGCGGGCCTCTGCTACACCTCCGGCACCACCGGCCCGCCCAAGGGCGTGCTCTACACCCACCGCTCCAACTATCTGCACACGCTGCGCGCGCTGCAGGCCGACGCGATCGCGCTGACCGCGAGCGACGTCGTGCTGCTCGCCGTGCCGATGTTCCACGCCAACGGCTGGGGCCTGCCCTTCGCCGCGCCGGCGGTCGGCGCCAAGCTGGTGCTGCCCGGCCGCCACACCGACGGCGCAAGCCTCGCCAGGCTGATGCGCGACGAAGGCGTCACCGTCGCGGTCGGGCGTGCAGACCGTGTGGCTCGGCGTGGTCGATCACCTCGACGCGACCGGCGGCGACGCTGCCGGACCTCAAGCGCGTGCTCATCGGCGGCTCGAGCTGTCCCGACGCGCTGATCCGGCGGATGGAGGAGCGGCTCGGCGCGCAGGTGCAGACCAGCTGGGGCATGACCGAACTGTCGCCGCTCGGCACCATCGCGCCGCCCGACGCGCCGCCGCGCGCGACGCGCGCCTCCGGCCGCCCGCCGATGGGCCTCGACCTCAAGCTCACCGACGCCGAGGGCGTGACGCTGCCCGAGCAGCGCGGCGTCGTCGGCCATCTGAAGGTCAAGGGCGCCGAGCGTCGTCGACCGCTACTTCAAGGCCGAGCGACGACGCGCTCGACGCCGAGGGCTATTTCGACACCGGCGACCTCGCCACGCATCGACGAGGACGGCAACCTCACCATCTGCGGCCGCTCGAAGGACCTGATCAAGTCGGGCGGCGAGTGGATCAACCCCGCCGAGATCGAGGCGATCGTCGGCCGCGATCCCGCGGTCGGCCTGGTCGCGGTGATCGGCCGGCCCGACGCCAAATGGGGCGAGCGCCCGATGCTGATCGTCGAGCCGCGGCACGGGCCAGGCGATCGACGCCGCAGGCGCTGATCGGCGCGCTGCGCGGCAAGGTCGCCGACTGGTGGATTCCCGACCAGGTCGCGCAGAGTCGCGGCGATGCCGCTCGCCGCCACCGGCAAGATTGACAAGAACCGGCTGCGTGCCGATTACGCCGAGGGGCAAGATCGAGGAGCGAACGGGTCGGTCGACTAGGGAGTTCAGAGGCTAGGGGTCGGACCTGATGCCGGCAGAGTATCGAGTGCGGAGCGCCGTCCGCCGCACCAAGGCGGAGCAGCGCGCCGAGAGCCTCGAGCAGATCCTCGACGCCGCCGAATACCTGTTCTCGAAGCACGGCCTTCACGGCGTCACGCTGCGCGACGTGGCGCAGCGCGTCGGCGTCCACACCACGCTGGTGCACTATTATTTCGAGGACAAGCGGCGCCTGTTCGAAGCGGTGTTCGCGCGGCGGGCCGGGCGAGACCAGCGGCCGGCGCATGGCCGCGCTCGAGCGCTACGAGGCCGAGGCGGGCGATCAGCCGACCGTCGAGGGCGCGCTGCACGCCTTCCTCGACACCGACCTCGATCTCTACAGCGAGGGCGGCGAGGCCTGGATGAACTACGGCGCCTTCTGCGCCCGGGTCAGCAACACGCCCGAAGGCGCGGTGCTGATGGACGTCCATTTCGATCCGGTCGTGCTGCAGGCTGGTCGGCATCCTGAAGCGCGCGCTGCCGGACTATCGGACGAGGACATCTTCTGGGGCTATCACTTCGTGACCGGCGCGCTGATGAACACGCTGGCGCGCACCGGCCGCATCGACCGGCTGTCGGGGGGCATCTGCCACTCGGACGATTTCCAGGCGGTCAAGAAGCGCATGGCCAGGTTCATGGCCGCTGGGTTCCTGGCGCTCAAGGGCTGACACACCGGCACACCTCTCCCGTGAAAGCGGGAGAGGGCTATTCCGGCAAGCTTACTCGCACCCCGGCGCCTTGGCCGGGAGCTTTGCGGAGGCAACGCCGACGTTCCAGTGCCAGGCGATCGCGTTCGCCGCGCGGCGGCGGCACATCACCGCTTCGTTGAGCTCGAACATGCCCGGCATCAGCCCGCCTCCGGCTGCGGCGCGCGGTGAAGTGCATGTAGCGCGCGCTCGCCGCCGAAGGCCGGCCAGGCGGGCGCGCTCGCGGCCTGCGGCGTGCCGGTGCGCGCGAAGCTGGTCCAGTAGTCGAGCATCGCGTCGGACAGCGCGTGCTCCGCGCGGCGTGTCGGGGATCTTCGGCCAGTGCGGCGGCAGTGCGGTCGAACGTGCCGAACACGAACGGCAGCTCGCTGGCGTGGAAGGCGTGCAGTCCGCGCTCGTCCGCGGCCGGATAGCCGTGGTCGAACAGGTAGAGGAAGGCGGGCTGCGCCGAGCGCGCTGCTTGCGCACCACCGCTCGGCGGTCCAGCCGTAGAGGCGTCGCGGGTCGTCGCGAGGATGCTCTCCTTGTGATCGCGCGGCCGGATAGAGCTTGCAGGAAGGCGTCGGCGAGGTCGCCGTAGCGGTCGCGGATCGTCGTTCTCATAGTCTGCGGCGCTCGCCGGCGCCTGGCGGCGCGAGCACCGTCAGCGAGCGGATCTCGCCGCTGTTGAAGCCGGCCAGCAGCGGCACGGGCGCCTGCTCGCCCTGGTCGAAGGCGTCGACCATCTGCTGCGGCAGCACATGCGCCGTCGACCAGCCCCGAACGGCGCGAAGCCGAGCCGCGGCGGCCGCGTTGGTGAGCTTCTGCGCGTCCATCGCGCGCAGCGCGGCGAGGTCGGTCGCGTGCGAGCGCCGCCGGCGAGCATCGTCGCCGACCGCCTCGCCCGACGGCGTGCCGTAGCACGCGCTTCTTCAGCTCGGGCATCGAGATCATGTAGGCGCTCTCGGCGATCGCCTTGGCGAACAGCCCGCGCGCGGGCGGCGAGCCATCAGGTACATCACGCTCAGCGCCGCCCGCGGATTCGCCGGCGATGGTGACGTTGGCCGGATCGCCGCCGAAGGCGGCGATGTTGTGCTGGACCCAGCGCAGCGCCGCGATCTGGTCGAGCAGGCCGTAGTTGCCCGAGATGCCTGTCGGCGACTCGGCGCTGAGCCCGGGATGCGCCAGCCAGCCGAGCACGCCGAGCCGGTAGTTGATCGAGACGACGATCACGCCGCGCTCGGCCAGCCGCGCGCCGTCGTAGATCGGCTCGCGGCTCGATCCGCTCGACCAGCGCGCCGCCGTGGATCCAGACGAACACCGGCGCATTCTTGGCGTTCGTCCGGCGCCCAGATGTTGAGCGTCAGGCAGTCCTCGCTCATCGGCAGCGGCGCGCCGGCGAATAGACGTTCGAGCGCTTGCTCTCGCGGCTGGACGCAGGCCGGCCCGAACTGCGGTCGCATCGCGCACGCCCTGTCCAGCGCGGCAGCGGCACGGCGGCTGCCAGCGCAGCGGTCCGACCGGCGGCAGCGGCATAGGGAATGCCCTTGAAGACCTGGATGTCGCCGTCGGCCGTGCCCTCGCACCGCGCCCGCGGGCGCATCGACCACCGGGTCGCGGCTGGCTGCGCCGAGCGGCGCGGAACCGGCAGTCAGGAGCGCGGCGAGCGGCGAGCAGGCGGCGAGCAGATCATGCGGACGGCCTTTCGGTGTCGGCCTCGCGGCGCAGCACGCGCGCCAGCCAGAGGAACAGCACGATGGCGACCAGGTAGAACGGGCGTGAGCGAGTAGAGCGCGAGCTGCAGCGAATGCGCATGATGCCGGTCGCGTCGAAATAGTCGCTGGCCGCGCCGACATAGGTCGGCCCCAGCCCCAGGCCGATGAAGTTCATCACCAGCAGCAGCAGCGCGCCCGACAGCACGCGCTGGTCGGGCCGCACCTCCTCCTGCACCAGCGCCACCGACGAGGAGAGGTAGAAATAGTTGAGGAACATCGCGCCGCCAGGAACAGCCAGCGCCAGCGGCCAGGTCGGCGCCCAGACGAAGCCGAGGTAGAACGGGATCGCGAGCGCCAGCGACATCGCCGGGCACAGTCGCATAGGCGGTGCGCGAGCGCCGCGTGAACCGGTCGATCACGCCGTCCCGAGACGAGCATGCCCGCCGCCCATGCCGATCAGCGACGACCAGCGCGTACCAGATCGCGACCTCGCTGCAGCGTCATGCCCTTCTCGCGCATCAGGAACAGGGTGGTGAAATTGCCCGAGCCCGTAGGTGATGAACTGGGTCGCGCCGCTGCCGAGCGCCAGCGAGCACCAGCGCCGGCTGCGAGAAGAACATCCTGAGCGTCGGCCAGAAGCCGGCGCTCGTCGACGCCGCGTCATGCCGCGACGTCGAAGCGCGCCGCGCGGCGGCTCGCGCACGAGCATGCCGCACCGCGACCGCCGCGAACACGCCGATCGCGCCGATCGCGATGAAGGCGTCGCGCCAGTCGAAGGCCGCGGCGATCGAGGCGCCGAACGCGATGCCCGAGCGCCGCGCCGATCGGCGGCCCGAGATTGTAGATGCCGAGCGCCATGCCGCGGCGGCCCGGCGGGAAGGTGTCGGTGATGATCGCGTAGGAGGGCGGCACGCCGCCCGCCTCGCCGAAGCCCACCGTCATGCGCGCGGCGACCAGCTGCGGATAGGTCGCCGCCAGCCCGCACGCGATCGTCGCCGCGCTCCAGATCGCGCAGGCGAGCGACAGCACGCCGTCACCCGGTTGGTCCGGTCGGCGAACCAGCCGACCGGGATCGCGATGAAGCAATAGAAGCAGCGCGAAATAGAACCCGCCGATCAGCCCGAGCTGGCCGTCGGTGATGTGCAGCGAGTCCTGGATCGGCTTGGCCAGGATGCCGAGCAGCTGAGCGGTCGAGGAAGTTGAGGACATAGACAAAGGTGAGCACCGCCAGCACGAGCCCGGCGCGCTGCCGCTGGCACGGATTGCGCTGCGCCGGCGCCGGGCGCGGCTGCGCTTGCTTGGCTCTCCACAGCACCCTCTCCGTCGCCGTCGGTTTATCGTTGCCCGCACCATGCAGCCAAGCCGCGGCGGTGTCAATGCACACTATCGCGTGTGTGAATATCTTGCTCACCGCCCCTCGCCGGGCTAGCGCAAACCCCGGTGGAGGCTGGAAATTCGGCGCGACTCCGCGTCGCCGCCGAAGCGAGACGGCTTGACGCTCGACCGAACAGGCTGGAAGGACGGCGGGGTGACGGAAACAGCGAAGCCCAAGCCGCGATCGAGGAAAGCCGAGCAACGCGCCGAGACGATGGAGCAGATCCTCGACGCCGCCGAGGAACTGTTCTCCAAGCACGGCCTCCACGGCGTCACGTTGAAGGAAGTCGCCAAGCGCGTCGGCGTCCACCACACGCTGCTCAATTATTATTTCACCGACAAGAAGGCGCTGTTCGACGCCGTCTTCGCGCGCCGCGCCGCGGTCACCAGCGAGCGGCGGATGAAGGCGCTCGACGAATATGACGCGACGACCGCGGGGAAAGCCCACCGTCGAGGGCGCGCTGCGCGCTTTCCTCGACACCGATCTCGATCTCTATATCGACGGCGGCGAGGGCTGGAAGAACTATGCGCGGCTGGGCGCGCAGGTCGCCAACACGCCCGAATGGGGCGCGGAGCTGATGGACTCGCACTTCGATCCCGTCGTGCTTCGCCTGATCGGCCTGCTCAAGCCGCGCGCTGCCCGAATGCAGCGAGAAGGACATCTTCTGGGGCTATCACTTCGTCTCGGGCGCGCTGATGCTGACGCTGGCGCGCACCGGCCGCATCGACAAGCTCTCGGGCGGCATCTGCGCCGTCGGAGGATTTCGCCGACGGTCAAGGAGCGGATGGCCACGTTCATGGCGGCCGGATTCCTGGCGATCTGTGGAGGGCGGGGGTGAGCTAAGCCGGATCCACGTCCAGCTAATTCCTCCCTCCCCGCTCCGCGAGCGAGGGAGGAACAACGATGTCGGGACACTTGCCTTCCATCCACCTTATTCCTCCCCGATTTCGCTATCTTGTGAGTTAATATTTGCTCGGCTATTCCCCGTCCCTTCATCGAGAGGGGAGCCGGTAGATGTTGCTTGAAGGTCGTGTTGCCATCGTGACGGGTTCGGGCGGGGGTCTCGGCCGCGCGCACGCGCTGTATCTCGCGAGCCAGGGCGCGAAGGTGGTGGTCAACGATCTGGCGCAGGACGCCGCCGATCGAGTCGCCGCCGAGATCCGCGCCGCGGGTGGCGAGGCGCTGCCGATCGCGGCCTCGGTCACCGACACCGCCGGCGTCGCCGCGATGATCGCGCGGACGATCGGGGCGCTGGGGACGAGTCGACATCCTCGTCAACAACGCCGGCATCTTGCGCGACAAGAGCTTCGCCAAGATGACCATCGACGACTTCCGCCTCGTGGTCGACGTCCATCTGATCGGCGCCGCGATCTGCTGCAAGGCGGTGTGGGAGATCATGCGCCAGCAGAACTACGGCCGGATCGTCATGACGACCTCGTCGTCGGGCCTCTACGGCAATTTCGGCCAGGCGAATTACGGCGCCGCCAAGATGGCGCTGGTCGGGCTGATGCAGACGCTCGCGATCGAGGGCGAGAAGTACGACATCCGAGTCAACTGCCTCGCCCCCACCGCCGCGACGCAGATGACGAGCGGCGTGCTCAGCGACGAGAGCCTCAAGCGGCTCGGCCCCGGCGCTGGTGAGCCCCGGCCTGCTCGCGCTCGTCTCCGACGACGCGCCGACTCGCGCGATCCTCTGCGCCGGCGCCGGCCATTTCGCGACCGCCAACGTCACCCTGACGAATGGCTGCTACATCGGCGGAGGCAGCGATGCCGGCCAGCAGGTGATCGCGCAGTGGGACGCGATTGCCGACCGCACCGGCGAGACGGTGCCGCCCTACGGCTTCTTCCAGTCGGAGCGCGAACTGGCGAGCGCGGACCCGCAGCGGGAGGCGGCGCGGCAGGCGGGGTAATGGCTTCTTCTCAGAGGGGTTTGAATGCCCGCCACTCACACCCGCCGGATGCACGCCCGCGCCAGGCGGCGGTCCTCGAGCGAATAGTAGAGCCAGATCCCGCCGTCCTTCTCCACCACCACCGATGCCGCGAAGGCGATGTCGGTGTCGGCGCGGTTCTCTGCGGGGGCGGGACGATCAACGGCTCGATGCAGCGGTCGACCACCTTGGTGCAGTCGCGGTCGAACGCGATCCAGCCGATCCGCCAGCGCGCGTCGTGCGTGGCGCCGTTGTAGAACATCACCGGATGGTCGGGATCGTCCATCAGCATCGGACCCGTCGAGAGGTGCCAATTGTCCCACGCTTCCTTGCGCGGCTTGAACGGGGTGGGCTGCTCGGTCCACGGCCCCGCGACCCCCGGCCCGATCGCCAGCCCGACCCGCGACGAATCCTCGACCGCATATTCGTAGAACAGCCGCCAGCGCCCGTCGGCGGTCTCCTGGACGGTAGCTTCCTTGGTGTTGCCCGCCGACTTGGTCGATTCGAGCGCCACGCCCCGCTTGACCAGCGCATCGACCGAGGGCCCGCTCGCGTAGAACATCTCGCCGGTGGTCCGGTCGGCGCTCACCCCGGTGTAATAGACGACGTAGCTGCCGTCCTTCATCTTGAGCACGGTCGGGTCCTCGACGCCGCCTAGTTCGGGCTCGTCCGGGCCCGGCATGATCGCGGGCTTGTCGAGCATCCTGAACTTCTTCCCGTCCTCGCTCCATCCAGCCCAGATGATTCCGGTGTCGACCATCTCGTGGCCGAGTTTGGGGACCGCGCGCACCATGATCCCGAAGCGCCCGTCCGGCTCCTGCCACACGAACGGGCTCATCAGGTCGCGGTCGGCGAGCACCGGCGGGCCGTCGAGCTTCACGTTCTGGATCGCCTCGACGGTGAAATCGAGCCGGGTGCGCTTGTTGCGCGCCGTATCGGCGTCGGGGCCGCTGCGATCGGCGCTGGCGGCGCGTTCGTCCGGCGCGGTCATGCGCCCTGCCCCAGCAGTAGCGAGAGCCCGCCGTCGATCACGATCGTCGCGCCGGTGACGTAGGCGGCCTCGTCCGACGCGAGCCAGCGCGCCAGCCCCGCGACTTCCTCGGGCCGCCCGGCGCGGCCCATCGGGATGTTCTTCTCCAGGCTCGCGCGATAGTCCGCGTCGGCCAGCGCCTTGGGATTCATCGGCGTCAGGATCATCCCCGGCTCGATCGCGTTCACGCGGATGCCGCGCGCGCCTTCTTCCACCGCGAGCGTCTGCACCAATTTGGTCAGCCCGCCCTTGGCGGCGTCGTAATCGGCGCCGCCCGCGCGCACCACTTCGGCGTGGATCGACGAGATGTGGACGATCGTGCCTCCCGTCGCCTCGCCCCGCCCGCGCAGGAAGCGCCGCGAGGTGAGGAACGCGCCGGTCAGGTCGGTCGCGATCAGCCGCTGCCATTGCGCCAGACCCATGTCGCGCACGTGCACGCCCGACATGTTGAGCCCCGCCGAATTGACCAGCGCCTCGGCTGGCCCGAACGCCTGCTCTACGCCCGCGAACGCCGCCTCGACCGAAGCCTCGTCCTCGACGCCGCACTGCTGCGTGACCGCCTCCCCGCCGGCTGCGCGCACCCGCCCGGCCACGGCTTCGGCCGCCCCGGCATCCGAGTGATAGAAGATCGCCACCCGGTCGCCCGCTTCGCCGAACGCGACGGCGCACGCCGCCCCGATCCCCGATTCGCCGCCGGTCACCACCACAACGCGTTTCGCCAAGGCCAATTCCTCTCGCGCCCGTAACGAACGCCGCGCGGCTTGGCTCCGCTACTTCGCCATGCTCTCGAGCCTGGCGGTGTCGACCGCGGCAACCGCGCGTTTGAGCGTCGCGATGTCGGGCGCCTGCCCCTGCGCCTCCACCCGGAAGCGATTGCCGAACAGCACGCCGTAATCGCCGCTGCCGGTCTTGTCCCAACGCTCGGTGGTCATGCGGTTGTCGACAGGGCCGGTCTTCTCATAGCCGTTCTCGTCCTGCCGGCTCGACCGGACCTGCACCGCGCCGCCCACCGTATCGGCGGTCGAATTGTCGGTGATCGTCAGCCGGAATTCCTTGTCGCCCGAGGTATAGGTCCCCTCGGCGTGCGAGGTGCCGACGCCGTTGAGCGCACCGCTCTCGCTCGCGATCGCGCTTCGGGTCCAGCCGCCGATCGATGCGGGCAGCATCGCCGCGAGCGTCTCGGGCGGGGTCGCGCCCGCTGCCTGCTTGCCCGCAGCGTCGCGCGCCGCCGCCTGCTCGGCGATCACCTGGTCCTGCTTCGCGTTGGCATTGACCTTGTTGGCGTCGAAGGCCGCCGAGCCGGGCACCGCCCCGCCGGTACCGAAGCTGGCGTTGGTCAGGTCGCGCGGGAAAAGCCGGTTGGAGATGCTTCCCGCGATCGAAGCCGCGATCCAGAACAGCAGCATCGCCAGCACGACCGTCACCAGCGTGTAGACGTCGGCCTTGCCCTTGGGCGCGTGCATGAGGCGGGGCAGCCCGAGGTAGATCAGGAACAGGCTGTAGACGCCCAGCCAACCGAGCAACCCGAGCCAGGGCACGACCTGGAACACGGCGACGAGATAGGCGGCGGTTCCGCCATAGGCCGCGATCTTCATCGCCTGCACCCGGTCGCGCGTGCCGCCGAAGAAGGGCGCGAGGGCGTCGATGATCAGCGCCAGCACGAGCGCGGCGACCAGCGACATCGCATAGGCGAAGCCGGCGTCGCTCACCGCCTGCGCGATCGACGGATGATAGACGATCCCGAGCTGGCTCGATCCAAACACCAGCGCGCGGACCAGCCCGGCGAGCGGCCCGATCAACGCGAGCGGCGCCACCCATCCGAGCATCAGCCCGGCCACGCTCGCCGGCTCGGCCTCGATCCGCGCCCATTCGGCCCAAGGATCGAACAGGATCCCCCGGATCCGCCCGATCATCCCCTGCGCCGTCGCGCGGGGCGGATCGAGCGGCTCCACGAGCGGCTCGGCCAGGGGTTCGGCGGGGGAGTCGATGGGAGGCTCGCTGGCCATGGTGTTCCTTCGGTTGCCTTCGAACGGGCGGGTTTGGCAGGTCAACCGGCGGCGCCGGATTGCAGCGCAGCGCTGGCTTCCCCATATGCCCGCCATGAGCGGGAATGAATCGATGCCGGCATGGCATGGTACCACCATCTTGGCGGTTAGGAAGAGCGGTAAGGTGGTTATCGCCGGCGATGGCCAGGTGACCGCGGGCCAGACCGTGATGAAACCCAACGCACGCAAAGTGCGGCCCCTGGGAGACGGATCGGTGATCGCGGGCTTTGCCGGCGCCACCGCCGATGCGTTTACCTTGTTCGAGCGGCTCGAGGCCAAGCTCGAGCGACATCAGGGCCATCTGATGCGCGCCGCGGTCGAGCTCGCCAAGGACTGGCGCACCGACAAGTATCTCCGCAACCTCGAGGCGATGCTGATCGTCGCGGACAAGGAGATCACGCTGATGGTCACCGGCAACGGCGACGTGCTCGAGCCCGAAGCGGGCGTCGCGGCGATCGGATCGGGCGGCAACTTCGCCCTCGCCGCCGCCCGCGCCCTGGTCGAGTACGAGACCGACGCCGAGACGATCGCCCGCAAGGCGATGAAGATCGCGGGCGAACTCTGCGTCTACACCAACGATCGGCTGACCGTGGAGACGCTCGACAGCGCCACTTGATTGGAGATGGGCATTTGACCTGCACGCCTTGCGCATGGCTGCGAGCTCGGTTCGGTTCCCAATGCGACGCCCTCTACGAATCGCTCTGGAAGGAAGCCAATTCCTGGGAGCGGGTGCATTCGAACGAGTATGAGCTATGGCTCGAGCAATCGGACCGGAATCGCGAGCTGATCGAACAGGCGAACGCCATTCAGGATGCCGACCCTGAAGCCGCGTTTCGAATCCGCCTCGAAGCTGCGGAGGCGGGTTCGGCCTGGGCCATGGAGTTGATCGCCTGGCATTACCACGTGGTGGCCGATTTCGGGCAAGCTCAGGACTTTTACGACCGCGCCATCCGCGCAGGATCGTGGATGGCGACGATCGGCTACGCCAGGCTTCTGGCGAAACACGGATATCCCGACCACTGCAGGCAGGTATTGGAAGACGGGGTGCAAAACGATTTCATTCCAGCCTGTTTCTGGCTGGCATGGTTTCGCTACAAGCAATCCCCAACCCGAACGACCTGTCGTGAAATCAGGCCCTTGCTGGAGCGCGCTGCCGAAAACGGGCACCCGGCGGCGAAGCTGATATTGGCGCGATGGATGGCGAGGGGCAGGTTTGGGCTGCGCGAGATCCCGAAAGGCTTCGGCCGCCTCATGGAGCTCTGCGCGCGAGTTCCCCGGGAGCCGGGCCCGATCGACGGCCTTCGCCCTATTGCGTCCCCGGCATAGCGCACGAATAGCAAACGGGGTTGCGCGCTTCGGCGTCCGGCTTAGGCTGCCGCGATGCGCCTCGCCCGCCGCCAGTTGATCGCTTCGACCACCGCCGCGCTGGCGCTCCCCGCCTGTACGCCGGTGCGGCCCGGGCCGATCCCGGCAGCGGCCACCTGCCTCCCGCCCGTCAATGTCTCCCCCGCCCGCGTCATCCGCACCATCGCCGGCCTGCGCCCCTATCGCGCCTCGGGCTTCGTTGTCCGTGCCGAAGCGCTCGGCGACAAACGCCTCGTCCACAATTACGGCCATGGCGGCGCGGGCATCACGCTCAGCTGGGGCACCTCGCGGCTCGCCGTCGACCTCGGCCTGCCCGGCCACAATGGCCCGGTCGCCGTGCTCGGCGCGGGGATCGTCGGCCTCAGCACGGCGCGGCTCCTCCAGGAAGCGGGCTGCGCCGTCACGCTTTACGCCGCCGCCCTGCCCCCGCAGACGACCTCGAACGTCGCCGGCGGGCAATGGCACCCCGCAAGTCTCTACAAGGCGGACCAGGTCACGCCCGAATGGCTCGCCCAGTTCAAGGCGGCGATGGATTATAGCTGGCGCCGCTTCCAGATCATGACCGGAGAGGAATATGGCATCCGCTGGCTGCCGACCTACCAGGAAGTCGGCGGCACCTCGGACAACGAAGGCGATCCGGCCGCGGCCTACGAGACCGATCCGGTCGTCCTCGGCCCCGGCCGCCATCCCTTTCCGGTCGACAGCGTGCGCCGCTACATGACCATGTATGCCGAGACCGACCACTTGCTGCGCCAGCTGACTCGCGACGTGCAGATCGCCGGCGGCCGCTTCGTGGTGCGCGCATTCGCCAGCCCCGCCGAAGTCGCGGCCCTGCCCGAGACGTTGGTCTTCAACTGCACCGGCCTTGGCGCGGGCAAATTGTTCGGCGATACGGTGATCGAGCCGGTGCGCGGTCAGCTCGCGATCCTGCTGCCCCAGGCCGAAGTGCAGTACGCCTATCTCGGCACGATGGGCTATATGTTCCCGCGCGGCGACGGCGTGGTCTGCGGCGGCAGCTTCGAGCATGGCGAGTGGGATCCGAGCCCGCAGCCCGAGCGGATCGCGCGCATCCTCGCGCGTCACGCCGCCTTCTTCGGCGCTTTCCGCTGCGCCGCTTGAAGCGCGCGCCCGCGCCCCACATCTAGGGCGCAACGAACAACCGGAATCCAAATCCCCACATGAACGAAGCTCTCACTCCCAAGGCGATCGTCGCCGCGCTCGACGCGCATATCATCGGCCAGCAGGACGCCAAGAAGGCGGTCGCAGTGGCACTGCGCAACCGCTGGCGCCGCCAGCAGCTCAGCGCCGAGCTGCGCGACGAAGTCACCCCCAAGAACATCCTGATGATCGGGCCCACCGGCTGCGGCAAGACCGAGATCAGCCGCCGCCTGGCGAAGCTCGCCGACGCGCCGTTCGTGAAGGTCGAGGCGACCAAGTTCACCGAGGTCGGCTATGTCGGCCGCGACGTCGAGCAGATCGCGCGCGACCTGGTCGAGGAAGCGATCCGGCTCGAGAAGGAGCGCCGCCGCTCGGCGGTCAAGGACAAGGCCGAGGAAGCGGCGATGCAGCGCCTGCTCGACGCGCTCACCGGCAAGGACTCGTCGACCGCCACTCGCGAGGCGTTCCGCCAGCGCTTCAACGACGGCGTCCTCGACCAGACCGAGATCGAGATCGAGGTCGAGCAAGCCAGCCAGATGCCGTTCGAGATCCCCGGCGGCGGCGCGCAGATGATCAACCTCTCCGAGATGATGGGCAAGGCGTTCGGCGGCCCGCCGCTCAAGCGCCGCAAGCTCAATGTCCGCGCCGCGTGGGAGAAGCTCGTCGAGGAAGAGGCCGACAAGCGCCTCGACCAGGACGAGGTCAGCCGAGTCGCGCTGGCCGACGCCGAGGCCAACGGCATCGTCTTCCTCGACGAGATCGACAAGATCGCGGTCTCGGACGTGCGCGGCGGTTCGGTCAGCCGCGAGGGCGTCCAGCGCGACCTGCTGCCGCTGATCGAGGGCACCACCGTCGCCACCAAATACGGGCCGATGAAGACCGACCACATCCTCTTCATCGCCTCGGGCGCGTTCCATGTCGCCAAGCCCTCGGACCTGCTCCCCGAGCTCCAGGGCCGCTTGCCGATCCGAGTCGAGCTGAAGGCGCTGACCGAGGCCGATTTCGTTGCGATCCTGTCGGACACCAAGGCGAGCCTGGTGCAGCAATATGCCGCGCTGCTCGGCACCGAAGGCGTGACGATCGACTTCACCGACGACGGCATCCGCGCGGTCGCCAAGATCGCCGCCGATGTGAACAGCGAGATCGAGAACATCGGCGCGCGCCGGCTTCAGACGGTGATGGAGAAATTGCTCGAGGAGGTGAGCTTCAACGCCGAGGACCGGGGCGGCACCGCGCTGGTGATCGACGCGGCCTATGTCGACAGCCAGCTCGCCAGCATCGCGCGGAACACCGATCTGAGCCGGTTCGTGCTGTAGCCGCGAAGTACGGTCACCCTCACCCTTCCCACCGCCTGCGGCGGCGGGCCCAGTATCGGGTGAACGGCGCCCCGCGCTGTTCAGGCCATACCGGGGGCATGGCCGGCCCGATACTCCTCTCCCGTTGGGAGAGGGAGGGAGGCGCGAAGCGTCGGAAGGGTGAGGGTGATCGTGGTGAATGAACCTCGCGCTCCAGCTTCCGAAATGCCAGACTGCCCCACCGAATCGCTGTGGGGGTCTCACGCATGAAAAAACTTCTCGTCGCCGCCCTGCTCACTGGCCTGACCAGCCCCGCGCTCGCCCAGACCGCGCCCACCCCGCCCATCGCCGCCACGCACCCGCACGCGGTCACCGCGCCGTTCGGCGCCAGCCGCAACGACGACTATTATTGGCTGCGCGACGATACGCGGAAGAGCCCCGAGATGCTCGCCGATCTCGCCGCCGAGAACGCCTATACCGATGCCATGCTCGCGTCGGTCAAGCCGCTCGCCAACACCGTGTTCAACGAGATCGTCAGCCATGTGAAGCAGGACGATTCGTCGCCGCCGTGGCGCCAGAACGGCTATTATTACTACACGCGCTTCGAGACGGGGGCGAACTACCCGATCCTCGCGCGCCGCAAGGGAAGCCTCGACGCGCCCGAGCAGGTGATGCTCGACGAGCCGAAGATGGGCGAAGGCAAGGGCTTCTTCGCGGTCGGCGGCTGGGGGGTGAGCCAGGACGGCCACTTGCTCGCCTGGTCCGACGACACCGTCGGCCGCCGCCAGTACACGCTCCGGGTCAAGAACCTCGAGACCGGCGCGGTGCTCGCCGACGTCATTCCCGACATGGAAGGCTCGCCGGTCTGGTCCGACGACGGCAAGACCTTGTTCTACGTCGACAAGGACCCGGTGACGCTGCTCAGCAAGCGGATCAAGGCGCACATGCTCGGCACCGATCCCGCCACCGACCGCGTGGTCTACACCGAGGCCGACGACAGCTTCTACATGGGGCTGGGCCGCACCGTGGACGACAAGTTCATCTGCATCATGCTCGACGCCACCGTCAGCACCGAGCAGCGCTGCACCTCGGCGGCGGCGCCCGGCGACTTCGCGGTGCTCGCGCCGCGCGAGCGTGAGTTCCGCTACTCGGCCGATCACAACGCCGGCCGCTGGGTGATCCGCACCAACTGGAACGCGAAGAACTACAAGGTGATGACCGTCGCCGACGCCGATGCCGCCAAGGGCCGCGCGGCGTGGCGCGACCGGGTGCCAGCGAGCGACAGCGTGTTCGTCGAGGACATCCAGCCGTTCGACGGCTTCCTCGCGATCGAGGAGCGCTCGGGCGGCAACAAGCGCCTGCGGCTGCTCACCGACGCGGGCAAGTCGAGCTTCGTCGACGCCGACCGGCCCGCCTATGTGATGGCGCTCGACGTCAATGCCGAGCCGAGCACGCCGTGGGTGCGCTATTCGTTCAACTCGCTGATCGATCCGCGTACGATCTACGAGGTCAACGCCTTCACCGGCGAGCGGCGCCTGCTCAAGGCGCAGCCCGTGCCCGGCTACGACGCTTCCAGATACGTCACCGAGCGCGTCTGGGCGACGGCGCGCGACGGGACGAAGATCCCGGTCAGTCCTGGTCTACGCAAGGGCTTCAGGAAAGACGGCACGGCCGCGATGCTGCAGCAGGGCTACGGCAGCTACGGCATCTCGAGCGACCCCTATCTCAACGTCACCAACCAGAGCCTGCTCGATCGCGGCATGGTGTATCGCGGTCGCCCACATCCGCGGCGGGCAGGAGATGGGCCGCGACTGGTACGACCAGGGGCATCTGCTCAACAAGAAGAACACCTTCACCGACTTCATCGACGTCACTCGCTATCTCGTCGCGCAGGGCTATGCGGCGAAGGGGCGGGTCGCGCGCGATCGGCGGCAGCGCGGGCGGGCTGCTGATGGGCGCGGTCGCCAACATGGCGCCGCAGGATTACCGCGTGATCGTCGCCCAGGTGCCGTTCGTCGACGTCGTCACGACGATGCTCGACGAGTCGATCCCGCTCACCACCAACGAATATCGACGAATGGGGCAACCCGAGCCGACAAGAAGTTCTACGACTACATGCTGAGCTATTCGCCCTACGACAATGTCACCGCCCAGGCCTATCCGGCGATGTTCGTCTCGACCGGGCTGTGGGACAGCCAGGTGCAGTATTACGAGCCGACCAAATGGGTCGCGCAGCCTTCGCGCCCGCAAGACCGACACCAACCCGCTCGTCTTCCGGATCAACATGGAGGCCGGCCACGGCGGCAAGTCCGGCCGCTTCGAGCGCTTCCACTCCACCGCCGAAGCGACCGCCTTCATGCTCAGCCAGCTTGGCGTGGCGCACTAAGGAAAAGCCCCTCCCGTGAAGGGGAGGGGCTTTCCGATGCCCTACTTCCGATACGGCGTGAACTTGCCCATCACGCAGGTCGGCCCCGGGATCGTCGATCCCGCTTCGAGCGTGCGGAAATGATCGAGGCGGCAGATCTGCGATCCGTGCATCTCGATCACCAAAGTCGTCATCGGCTTGAGCCCCGGGCATTCCCCGTCCAGATCGTTGCGCCACACCGTCCGGCCGGTCTCGCGGTAGAGGATGGTGTGGTTGTCGATGATCTGCGGGCCCTGCACGCCGCTCGAATTCGATGCAATCGGTTGGCTTGCCCGCGGTGCGGCCCTTGAGCGCGTCGTCGAGCTCGCTCTGCGCGCGGGGTCCGTGCGCGGGGCGCATCTCGGCGCTCGCGGTGCAGCTCAGCGCGACCACGCCCGCGGTGATCGCCGCGATCATCGGTAGTTTCATCACATCCTCCTCAGGGCCCGCGATGGGCCTATTTGGTATAGGGAACGAACTCGCCCAGCCGGCAGATTCCGGTCAAATGCCCGCCCACCGGCGCGCGCGAGCGCACCGGATCGCCGCCGCAGTAGCGCGCGCCAACGCTCTGGACGATCAGCGTGTCGCCCTGCTCCAGCCCCGCGCAATGACCATCGAGGCTGTTGCGCCACGCCCGGCCGCGCCCCTCGCGGAAGATCACGATATTGCCGAACGGCCGGATCTCGGTCACCCGATCGCGACGGACGCAATGCTGCGGCGCGCCCGGGGCGAGCCCGGCGAGCATGCCGTCGAACTCAGCCTGCGCGCGCGGCGGGCGGTGGTGCTGCGGCGCGGCGCCGGCGAGGGCGAGGCCGGCGATCAGCAGAAACGGCAAGGCGAAGCGCGTCATCGACTCTCTCCTCGGCCCCCCGCCGCATCCTACCCGATTCAACCCGCGAACGCATCTTTCGCGGCGCGCCTTTCGCCAAGCTGAACGGCGCTCGTCGCGCGCAGGAAAGGGTTGGTCGCAAGCTCCTCGCCGATCGTCGTGGGCACCGTTGCCTCGCCCGCCGCGCGCATCGCATCGACCTTCGCCTTGCGCTCGGCGATCGCCGCGTTGCCGGGCTCGGCGACCAACGCGAAACGCGCGTTCGACTGGGTATATTCGTGCGCGCAATAGACCCTGGTCTCAGGCGGCAGCTTGGCGAGCCGGCCCATGTTGGCGAACATCTGCTCGGCGGTTCCCTCGAACAGGCGCCCGCAGCCCATTGCGAACAACGTGTCGCCGATGAACAGCACGCGCTCGTCGGCGAAGTGATAGGCGATGTGCCCCGCGGTGTGCGCCGGCACTTCCATCACTTGCGCCTCGTGCGCGCCGAGCATCACCGTATCGCCCTCGCCCACCGGCCGGTCGAGCGTCGGTATCCGTTCGGCCTCGGCCTCGGGCGCGATCACCTCGCAGCCGGTCGCGGCCTTGATCCCGGCATTGCCGTCGGTGTGATCGGGGTGCCAGTGGGTGTTCCAGATCGCGGTGATCGCCCAGCCGCGCCGGTCGGCCTCGGCAAGCACCGGATCGGCGACCGCCGGATCGATCACCATCGTATCGCCGCTTTCGGGATCGTGGACCAGCCAGATGTAATTGTCGCTGAGCGCGGGGATGCGGACGATCTCGATCGCGCTCATCACCACACGCCCGTGTTGGGCATTGAGGCCCACGGCTCGGCGACGGGCAAGTTGCCGCCCTTCTGGAGCAGCTCGATCGAGATCCCGTCGGGCGTGCGCACGAACGCCATCCGCCCCTCGCGCGGCGGGCGGTTGATCGTCACGCCGCCCTCGATCAGCCGCCGGCACGTCGCGTAGACGTCGTCGACTTCATAGGCGAGGTGGCCGAAGTTGCGCCCGCCCGAATAGTCCTCGGGGTCCCAATTGTGGGTGAGCTCGACCTCGGCGTCGCCTTCCTCGCCCGGCGCGGCAAGGAAGATCAGCGTGAAGCGGCCCTTGTCGTTGTCGATCCGCCGCACCTCGCGAGGCCCAGCAGCTCGAAGAAGGCCACCGTCGCCGCGGGATCGGTGACTCGGATCATCGTGTGGAGATATTTCATGCACACGCTCCTCGTGACGAAGCGCAGATAGGATATGGCGCGAGCCCAGCCTAGTGCTCCGCGGGGAGTTTCGCGATCAACTTGCGCGCCTCTTCGGCCTGGGGGCTGCCCGGCGCCAGCTCGATCACGCGATTGAGCGCCGCGCGGGCATCCACGTAATTGCCGTTCCAGCCGGCGACGTGACCCGCCTCGAGCTGCACCGAAGCATCGTCGGGCGAGCGCTTGAGCGCCTCGGCGACGTCTTTCTGCGCGCGTGCCGCATCGTCGTCCTTGCGCGCCAGCGTCGCCGACAGCAGCCAGGCGAGCGGGTCCGAATCGGCGAGGGTCAGCGCATGGTCGATGTCGGCACGCGCCCCTTCGTCGTCGCCGAGCGCGACCTTGGCCCGCGCGCGGTCGAGATACGCCTCGCCCGCGGCCACTCCGGTCAGCGCGTTCGCGACCAGTGCCGCGTCGAGCACCGCGCGCGCCTTGGCCGGCTCGCCCGCCGCCAGCCATGCGTTGCCCGACAGCGCCCAGAAATTCGCCGCCCGGGCATCGTGCGCGCCCTCCGCTTCGAGCGCCGCGTCCTGGAGGGCGGCGGCGGACGCGTCCCACCGCAGCTGTTTGGCATAGGCGACCCCGAGGCACTGGCGCGCGAGGAACCCGCCGCCCTCACCGCGCCATTTGATCGCATCCGCCTCGGCCGCCGCGGCGTCGCTGTCGGCGAGTTCGAGGCAGTGCTGAAGGCGGGGCGGGACCGGCTGATCGGGCGCTGGCGCGGGCACCGTCTGGACGCTCAGGAGGAAAGCAAGAAACATGATGAGCTAACGTCCTCGAATTCCCGGAGGATCAGCGCGATGTCCGCGTCGCGCGACAGCCGGTGGTCGCCGTCCTTGACCAGCCAGGTCTGCACGTCGGCTGAACGGATCTGCCCGGCGAGCTGGAGGCTACGCTCCCATTGCACGTCGGCGTCGCGC
The DNA here is from genome assembly GCA_963799985.1 of uncultured Alphaproteobacteria bacterium. Lineage (GTDB taxonomy): Bacteria > Pseudomonadota > Alphaproteobacteria > Sphingomonadales > Sphingomonadaceae > Sphingomonas. The sequence continues at coordinate 282,479 of CAWCZC010000003.1, forward strand.
TGGCCATGGATCAGCCGCACGGGCGCGTCGATCGCGATCGGCGCGACCAGCACCCGGTTCGCCTCGCCCGAGGCCCAGAAGCCGCGGGTGGTGACCGTCGGCGCTTCCGAATAGGCCGAGCGCTGCTCGAGCCGCCCTTCCTGGAGCAGGGTCATCTTCTGCTCGGTAGTGAAGCCCCAGTCGGTGAAGTCGGGCGCCGCGGCGATGCCGACCAGCCCGGCGATCCGCTCGGGCCGCAGCTTCGCCACGAGCAACATCAGCCACCCGCCCATCGACGAGCCCACCAGCACCACCGGCCCTTCGGTGAGCGAATCGATCAGCAGCAGGACGTCGTCGCGCCAGCTGACGAGCGTCTGCGCCTCGAACTCGCCCCCGCTCGCGCCGCAGCCGGCGTAATCGAAGCGCAGGCACGCCTGCCCCCGCGCCTTCGCCCACGCCTCGATCGCCAGCGCCTTGGTCCCGGTCATGTCCGAGGCATAGCCCGGGAGGAACACGATCGTCGGGATCGCGCCGGGGGTCAGATGATAGGCGAGCTGGGGTTCGTCATCGGATTCGTCGGTCATGGGGCCGGCTTAGCGCGGGGCCGTCCGATGGCAACTCCCCCGATGTCGTTCAATCAATGGGCGCCGCGCGGCTGGATGAGCGTCAGGGTGAAGAGAATGGCGCAGAATGCGACAGCAACAATCAGGCCGAGGATCAGCTGCTGGCGCATCGCACGCTGATGGACATCGACGACTCGATAGGTGGCGATCCACGCGATCAACAAAATGACGGCGTCCGGCAAGGCAAACAGCATGATCTCTCCGCGCGAAGCGGGTCGATCGACTAAGGGCGTGAAGAACACGCCCACGTTGACCAACAGCGCGACTGCGATACCGATCCGAGGCCATCGCTCTCCCGGATAGTCCGATCCAACTTTGGCGATGAAGCCGAGACACGCGAAGGCGCACGCCACGCGATAGGTCGTCTCAAACGGTATCCCGAGACCGCCTTGCAGAGCGATGCCGATCGCAACAAATGCAGCAATGCCAAGGACCGCTAGGCTCAGGCGCCAAAATGCAGATCCCAACTCCTATCCCTCCACCACCGCTTTCCCAACATCCCGTCTCGCTCCGGCGCGATTGCCTCGCCCCCTAAAGCTCCCCGTTCAGCGTATCGCACTTGCCCGGATCGCCGCTGTCCAGGCCGCGCTTCAGCCACTTCATCCGCTGGGCGGAGGTGCCGTGGGTGAACTTGTCGGGCATCACCGTGCCCTGAGCTTCCTTCTGAAGCGTGTCGTCGCCGATCGCGTTCGCGGCGGTCATGCCCTCCTCGACGTCGCCGGGATCGAGCCGGTCCTTGTTGCGGGCCGCCCACACGCCCGCGAAGCAATCCGCCTGGAGCTCGATCCGCACCGACATCGCGTTGGCCTGCTCCTCGCTTTCCTGGCGCTGCATCGCCGCGGCCTGGTCCGAGGTGCCGAGCAGATCCTGCACGTGGTGCCCCATCTCGTGCGCGATCACGTAATCGCGCGCGAAATCGCCTTTCGCGCCGAAGCGGTTGGCCAACTCGTCGAAGAAATCGGTGTCGAGATAGACGCTGTCGTCGCTCGGGCAATAATAGGGCCCCACCGCCGACGAGGCATAGCCGCACGCCGATTGCGCGCCGCCCTGATAGAAATCGATCGTCGCGGGCGAATAGTCGCGCCCGGCCTCCTTGAAGATCGCACCCCAGGTGTTGTCGGCGCTGGTCATCACCTTGCATGCCTCAAGGCGCTGCGGGGTATTGCAGACGGCGCGCCCGGTCGCGACCGCGGCCGGCGTGTCACCCGCAGTACCCAGCATCCCGCCGCCGCCGCTCAGGTAGAGATAGGCGCAGCCGATCAGCACGACGAAGAACAGCCCACCGCAGCCCAGCCGCCGCCCGAACAGGAAGGCGAACAGCGCGAACAACGGGAAGCCCCCGCCGCCGCCGCGCCCGAGATCGCGGGCGTTGTCGGTCGGGTCCAGATCGTCGAGCCGCATCGGCGTATCCCCTGTCGTTCGCTATGCGCAACAATGCGCGAACGCTGCGAGCGTTGCACTCCCTTTATCCTCCCTCGCGAAACGGGGGAGGGAGACCGTTTGGCTCCTTCAACCAAATGGTGGAGGGGGGCGAGCCACTTCGGCTCGCGTGCCCGCGGTAACGGGTGGACGCGACCCTTCGGACTGCGCCTCCTCCACCGCTTCGCGGTCCCCCTCCGCCGCTTCGCGAGGGAGGATTTTCAACGCCAACCCCTTCCCCCCGCCCCCCGATACGCCACATGCCCCGCATGGCAGACGCCTCCCATCCCCCGCGCCGCGCCGCCGGTGCCGGGCTCCCCTTGCCGGATACCGTGGCGCTGGTGCTCCAGGGCGGCGGCGCGCTCGGCAGCTACCAGGCGGGGGTGATCGAAGCGCTCGGCGAGGCGGGGATCGAGATCGACTGGGTCGCCGGCATCTCGATCGGCGCGGTCAACGCCGCGATCCTCGCGGGCAACCCGCCCGCGCGCCGGATCGAGCGGCTCCACGCCTTCTGGGACAGGACCGCGAGCGCGCTCCCCGATTTCGCGATGCCGCTCTGGGATCAGGCGCGCGAGTGGCTCCACGAATGGTCGGCGGGGATGGTCGCGCTGGGCGGGGTCCCCGGCTTCTTCACCCCCCGCCCGGTGAGTCCGGCATTCGCCGCTCCCGGCACGCCCGGCGCACTCAGCTTCTACGATTCCGCCCCGCTGCGCGAAACGCTCGACGCGCTGATCGACTGGGACTTGCTCAACAGCGGCCCGGTGCGCCTCTCGGTCGGCGCGGTCGATGTGGAGAGCGGCAACTTCCGCTATTTCGACACCGCCGACGAGCGGCTCGACGCGCGCCACGTCATGGCGTCGGGCGCGCTGCCCCCCGGCCTTCCGCCGATCGAGATCGACGGGCGCTGGTATTGGGACGGCGGGCTGGTCTCGAACACCCCGCTCAGCCACGTCCTCGACCATCAGCAGGCCGAGATGCTGGTGTTCCAGGTCGATCTCTTCTCCGCCGCCGACGACAAGCCGCGCACGATGCTCGACGTCGTCGCGCGCGAGAAGGAGATCCGCTTCTCGAGCCGCACGCGCCAGGTCTCCGACGAGCAGATGCGGCTGCGCAAGGACCGCGAGCTCACCCGCCGCATCCTCGCCAAGCTGCCGCCCGGGCTGGCGAACGATCCCGACGTGATCGAGGTGACTCGCCGCGCCGCCGAGCTGCCGGTCAGCATCGTCCAGATGATCTACCGCGCCAACGCGTGGGAAGGCGGCAGCCGCGACTTTGAATTCTCGGCGCGATCGATGCACGAGCATTGGCAGGCGGGCCGCGCCGCGGTCGCCGAGACGATGGCCAACGCCCGGCTCGTCGCCCAGAACATCCTCGACGGCAAGACCGCCGCGTTCGATCTCACCCAGCGCTAGTCAGGAGTCCCCCATGTTCCTCAAGGGCAAGTCCGCCATCGTCACCGGCTCCACCTCGGGCATCGGTCTGGCCTATGCCAAGGCTTTCGCCGCCGAGGGCGCGAGCGTGATGATCAACGGCTTCGGCGACGCCGCCGCGATCGAGGCCGAGCGCGCGGGCCTCGAAGCGACGTCGGGCGCCAGGGCGCTCTACGACCCCGCCGACATGTCGAAGCCGGACCAGATCGAGGCGATGGTCGCGCGGTGCCATGCCGAGCTCGGCGGGCCCGACATCGTCGTGAGCAACGCCGGCATCCAGCACGTCGCCCGGATCGAGGATTTCCCGCCCGAGAAATGGGACGCGATCCTGGCGATCAACCTCACCTCGACCTTCCACCTGATGCGCCTCGCGGTGCCGCACATGAAAGCGAAGAAGTGGGGCCGGATCATCTCGACGGCCAGCGCCCACAGCCTCGTCGCCAGCCCCAACAAGTCCGCCTATGTCGCCGCCAAGCACGGCCTCGCGGGGCTCACCAAGACCGTCGCGCTCGAGACCGCGACCGATGGGATCACCGTCAACTGCATCTCGCCGGGCTATGTCTGGACCCCGCTGGTCGAGAACCAGATCCCGGACACGATGAAGTCGCGTGGCCTCACCCGCGAGCAGGTGATGAACGACGTCCTCCTCGCCGCGCAGCCGACCAAGCAGTTCGTCCAGCCCGAGCAGGTCGCCGCGCTCGCATTGTTCCTCTGCCGCGACGAGGCCGCCGCGATCACCGGCGCCAACTACTCGATCGACGGGGGCTGGACCGCGGCCTGATCCCCGGCCACAAGGGCTTCCGGGGGCTGGAGCTGGATTGATGAACTGGAAGCCCCTGCCCCTGCTGCTCGCCGCCATCCTTCCGGGTTGCTCGGTCTATCGCGACGCGACGAGCACCTCGGTCCCGCGAGCGATGGACTGGCGCGCGGTCGCCACCATCGCCGATCGCGAGAAGATGCGCGGCTGGCGCGCGGCGTGGGAAGAGGCGCTCCCCAAGGCCCGCGCCTTCAACGCCCACGCGATCGACGCCGACCCCGACCTGTTCGATCCTGATCGCGCGCTCGGCGGCGCGATGCCGCCTCCGGGCTCCTATCGCTGCCGCACCTACAAGCTCGGCGTGATCGCCGGCGAGCGCGGGCGCGACCTCAACATCTTCCCCTGGTTCCAGTGCCGCGTCGCCGACGAAGGCGAGGTGCGCAGCCTCCACGAGCTGACCGGCACCCAGCGCCCGACCGGCCTCCTGTTCCATTCCGCCGACACGCGCGCGATCTTCCTGGGTACGCTCGTTCTCGGCGACGAGGTCTCGCCGCTCCGCTACGGCGTCGACGCCACGCGCGACATGGCCGGCTATGTCGAGCGCATCGGCGACAAGCGCTGGCGCTTCGTCGTCCCCCACCCGCGCTTCGAATTGCTGCTCGACGTGACCGAGCTGGTCTCCAACTAGCTCCCAGATCCGACAAGGCCGATCGCAAAGCCCCGTGGTTTCCCGGGAGCTTGCAATGTTGGAGTTGATGTTCTCTGTTTGTTCCTGTGGTGCTTCGGCCACACCCCGCAGATCCAAATGGAGATTACAATGATCGTATTCGATACGGTTGCGTCGCTGCGCGCATCGACCACCAGCGACAGCTATGCGTTCCTTGAAGGCTACAATGCCGCTGGCGACAACGGGGGCGGCGATTTCATCTACGACCCGGCCGACACATCGTCGCCTGACGATGGCGCGATCGTCGTCGTCAATGCCTCGGGCCACCGCTACAAACGCCAATGGACCGGCTGGTTCGATTTCCGTTGGGCCGGCGCGATCGCGGATGGCACGGGCACCGGTCCCGATTCCAATCCTGCCCACTTCACCGGCACGGACAACGCTCCCGCGCTCAATCGCATCGCCTATATCGGCCGCCAGGCGAGCGCGGCAGGCAAGGCGTTCAACCTGTTCGTCGCACCTGGCCAATATAATTTCGACATGGCCAATTGCGGCTATCTGTTCCTCGCCGGGATCAAGGAGCTGCACATCCAGGGCCACGGCGCGATCTTTCAGAACACCTACACCGGCGGCGACGGCAATCTTCGGCGGCCCTGGTCGCTGTCGACGGTGGCTCTCACCAATCAGAGCGGCTCGACCATCCTCGGCGTCGGCGCGGGCGGCCTGCTCTCGTGGCTGATCGACGACACTGCGGTCGGCGACACCCAGTTCAAAACGCAGACGCATGCTAACGCGGCGGCATGGAAAAAGGGAGATCCGGTCCTGCTGACGTCGCTCGACCTGCAATATAGCGGCGGCTTCCCGGTCAATCCCGACCAGTTCGAATATCACACGGTCGCCGCGGATGGCGACACGAGCACCGGCATCGTGCTGCTCGACAGCCCGATCAAGTATGCGCATCTCACCACCTTCCCAGACGGCGGCAATTCCCAGCCGTGCGGCAAGGCCCGGGCCTGGATGCTGACCGCGCCGGCCAATGTCGTCGTCGACCCGATGAACGCGCCCTCGACCTACACGATCACGCTGCCGTTCGACGTGAAGCATGTCTTCGAAGGTTTGACGATCAACCAGGCGGCGGTTCCCTTCGGCACCTATATGACGACGCTCGGCGGGGACATCACCTTCATCGATTGCACGACGATCGGCATCTCGCCAACGATTGCCGGCAGCGTAACCTATCACAATCATGTCATCACGGCATCGTCGGAGCCCGACAAGCTGGTCGATAAACTGGTGCTCGACAACGTAACCGCCACCACCAGCGCAGTGGGTTTCCAGAGCTCGTCGATCAATCGAGTCGATATCATCAACTGCCGGCTGAAGGCACTCGACACCGGCACCGCGAAATACGTCACCGTTACCGATTGCGACATCGACCTGCTCGGCCTGGCCAACACCTTTGGGATGAACCGCAGTACGGTCATCAATGGCGGCGTGGTGCGCGCTTACGCCGGGGGCGCCCCCGTGGGCGGCTTGGGATCCGGCCAGATCGACGGCGTGGTCGTGACGTACGCCAACGGCGTCATCACGGTGCCGGAAAGCAGCAGCGTTCGGGCATATTGGGGTTTGATCCCGGGCATGATGATTTGCCTGCAGGTGGGAGGGACGTTCGCGGGCACATTCCCGGGGGACGCCGGCGTGGGCATCGTCACGAAGCTGGAGGAAGTCAGCGGCAATATCCTCATCCACACGACGTTGCCCTATACCACCTTGCCGGCATGGACCAACGGCAAGGTCCTGACGAGCGGCTATGGCCGGCTTTATTGCCCGACCGCAAGCGGCTGCGATTTCATCAGGAACGCCGCCGGCGCAAGCCGCAAGGGCTTGAAGTTCTGGGAATATTGGCGCGGCCAATTCGCCAACTTCCAGACCAATACCAACTATGTCACCGAGCTGGTGGGCACCCCGGCGGAAATTGTCATCAACATTCGCCAGCCCTCGGCCACGGCGGGCGCCAAGTTCGTCCTCACCTTCTACAACATGATCAAGGACGATACGTTTGACGATCCCCAGAGCCTTGCGATCAGCATCGATGCGACGGCCAGGGGCCGGCGTTCGATCACGCTCGCAGGGTTTACCGGTCAGCAGGCGGGCGACACCGTGACGTTCGGCACCACCTCGCTCGCCCATCTGCCGCCGGATCGGCTATCCGGCAGCAACATTTTCTACTGCGTGTTGTCGGCGCCGACGGCGCCGACCACCACGGCCAATTCACCCGTCGTCGACGTCGAGGTCCAGATGGACGCCGGGATGTTCGGTGACGTCCTTGCCCACCAGAAGGATAGCGGCGGGTTTGGCGTAACCAATGTGACGGGGCTCCTGCCGTAACATAGCCCGACGGCCCCATCCCGCGTCCGCCGCCGGCCCTCCGGCCGGCGGCGGATCGAGAGCGGGTGGCGGCCCCCACCTCGCCCTGCTACCCTGCCCTGATGCGCACCCTCATCCTGGCAGCCCTGGCCATGACTCTTGCTGTCCCCGCCGCCGCCGATCCGGTCCACGACGCCACCCAGCGCCAGTTGCCCGAACTGATCGCCTTCTACCGCGATTTCCACGCCAACCCGGAACTCAGCCTGCAAGAGGTCCGCAGCGCCGGCATCCTCGCCGCCGAGGCGCGCAAGGCGGGCTATGAAGTCACCGAGCATGTCGGCGGCAATGGTGTGGTCGCGGTGCTGCGCAACGGCGCCGGGCCGGTGGTGCTGATCCGCGCCGACATGGACGCGCTTCCGGTCACCGAGGATACCGGCCTGCCCTTCGCCTCGAAGGTCCGCGCCACCACTACCGATGGAGTCGAGACCGGCGTGATGCACGCCTGCGGGCACGACACCCACATGGCGAGCTGGATCGGCACGCTCAGGAACATGGCGGCGATGAAGAGCCGGTGGCACGGCACGCTGGTGATGATCGGCCAGCCCGCCGAGGAAGTCGGCCGGGGCGCCGAGATGATGCTCGGCGACGGCCTGTTCACTCGCTTCCCCAAGCCGCAATACGCCATCGCCTTCCACGACAGCGCGAGCCTGCCGGCGGGCGCGATCGGAATGCGATCGGGCTATACCATGGCCAACGTCGACTGGGTCGACATCGTGGTGAAGGGCGTCGGGGGGCACGGCGCCTATCCACAGGCGACCAAGGACCCGATCGTCCTCGCGGCGCGGATCGTCACCACGCTCCAGACACTAGTCAGCCGCGAGACCGATCCGCAGCAGGCGGCGGTGGTCACCGTCGGTGCGTTCCAGGGCGGCACCAAGCCCAACATCATCCCCGATCAGGTGCTGCTCCAGCTCACCGTCCGCAGCTACGATCCCGGGGTGCGCAAGCATCTGCTTGAGGGGATCGCGCGGATCGCCAGGGGCGAAGCGATCGCCGCCGGCGTTCCCGATGACCGCATGCCCGTGGTTACGATCAAGGGCGGCGACACGCCCGCGGTGTTCAACACCGATCCGCTCACCCCGCGCATCTCGGCGCTGTTCGCCCGCCGCTTCGGCGCGGACCGCGTGACCGCGCCGCCCGCAGTGATGGCGGGCGAGGATTTCAGTCGTTACTACCTCGCCGACACATCGATCCAGAGCCTGCTGTTCTGGGTCGGCGGCGTGCCGAAGGACCAGTGGGACAAGGCCCAGGCCGGCCAGCTCACCCTCCCCTCGCTCCACAGCGCGCACTGGGCGCCCGAGCCAGAGGCGGTGATCGCCACCGCCACCGAAGCGATGACCGCGGCCGCGCTGGATCTGCTGCGGAAATGAGGCTGCTCGCCGCCGCGGCGTCGGTCCTTATCGCCGTTTCGCCCGCCGCCCAGGCGCAGGTCGCCAAGATCACGCCCAAGCTATTGCGATGCATGCAGGCGACCCGCGACGTGATGGCTTGCGTCAAATTCTCGCCGAGGCACCGAATGCGTGGGCTTTGGTACCAAGAGATGGAGGGATCCTTCTTCTTCGAGGACATGCGTCGAGCGCCAGCGGTATTGCGCGCCGACTTCAACGCCCCGTGGCTCGATCTCAATTCGGCAACTGGCCCTGCGCGCGTGCCCCGCTATGACGGGGATCAGCATGTCTATCTGGTGGAATTCGAGGGCCGCGAGTCGCTGGAGCCGGGAACGTTCGGCCATGACGGACTATGGTCGCGCACCGTGATTGTCGACCGGCTCCTCTCGATCCGCCGGGCCCGCGTCCCCAGAATCTTGCACGACGAGCATCCCTGAGCGGCACGCCGAACTGTTAACAACAACACTGGCTGCGCGCGCCCCGATCCTGTACTCCAGACGGCTTGGGGAACGCGGAGTCATGCCGCGGGGTTCATCGGGTGTCGTCGGTATGCGCAAAATCGTTCTAACGACCCTTGGGACGCTCGGCGACCTGCACCCCTTCATCGCCCTCGCGCTGGCGCTCAAGCGCCGCGGGTTCACCCCGGTGCTCGCGGTCGCCGAGGATCATGTCGCCAAGTCGCGCGCGGCGGGGATCGAGGCGGTGGCGGTGCTCCCCGGCTTCGACGCGATTCGCCGCCGCATGGGGATGACCGAGGACGACGCCGTCCGCCGGATCATGCGCGATCAACGGATGATGCTCGAGGAAGTCGTGCTTCCCGGCCTTGCGGATTGCGCCGCCACGCTCGACGCGCTCGCCGCGGATGCCGAGGCGGTGGTCGCCTCGATCTTCGTGTTCGCCGCCCCGATCATCGCCGAAAAGCGCGGGCTACCTTTGATCTCGGTGGTGCTGCAGCCGATGGCGATGGTCTCGGCCTATGATCCGCCGCGCACCCCGGATTTCTGGATGATGAAGGGCGCGCCGGTCAGCCCGGTCGGCGCGCGCTGGAACCGGCTGGTCTATTCGGCGATGCGCCGCGTGCTCCACCATCGCTATGCCGAACAGATCGACGCGGTCCGCATCCGGCACCGCCTGCGCCCGCGCGGCGGCAAGCTGATGCTCGAGGCCGGGCGCGAGGCGGCGTTGACGCTGTGCTGCTACTCGCCCCTGTTCGGCCCGCTCCCGCTCGACGCGCCCCCCAATTCGCGGATCGTCGGCTTCCCCACCTTTGACAGCTGCAGCGGCGGCGAGGAAGCGCTGTGCCCCGCGCTCCAGGCGTTCCTCGACGCCGGTCCCCCGCCGATCGTCTTCACGCTCGGCACCTTCGCGGTCCACGCCCCCGGCGATTTCTACGCCGAGGCGGCCGAGACCGCGCGGCGGCTCGGCAAGCGCGCGGTGCTGCTGACCGGCGCCGAGCCGAAGGTCGCGTCGCGCGGCGACATCTTCGCCTGCGCCTATGCCCCGCATTCGACGCTGTTCCCCCGCGCCTCGGCGATCGTCCACCACGGCGGCGTGGGCACTACCGGCCAGGCGCTGCGGGCGGGCAAGCCGCAGCTCGTCGTGCCGCACATGGGCGACCAGAACGACAATGCCCACCGCATCGAGCGGATGGGGGTCGGCCGCAAGCTCCGCGCCCGCCGCTTCACCGCTGAGCGTGCCGCGCCGCTGCTCGCCGGCCTGCTCCGCGACCGCGCCCGCCACGACCTCGCCGCGCGAATCGGCTCGCTCTCCGAGCTCGAGAACGGCGCCGAATCCGCCGCCGCGATGATCGAGGCCCGGCTGGGGGCGGTGTCGGTGGAAAGCCTGGGGGCCGCGGCTTAGGACCGGTCCACATCGTGAAACCCTCTCCCGCTTTCGCGGGAGAGGCAGCGAGACTTTGCAGCTTGCTGCCTGGCTAAGCGGCATCGACTGAATGTCGATGCAACTCAAGGCCGCTCTCCCCCAGGATGCTCCCCCGCGCGCTGCGGCAGCACCAGCACCAGCACCACGATCGCCGCCGCCAGCACCGCCGAGGCCAGCGGCCGGCTGAACGCCAGCCCGCCGTGGTCGATCGGCTTGTCGAGGAAATCGCCCACCGTCGCCCCCAACGGCCGAGTCAGGATGAACGCCGCCCAGAACAGCAGCACCCGGCTCGCCCGAGTCCAGAAATAGAGGCCCGCGAGCACCGCCAGCATCGCCCCGAACACCAAAGCCGCGCGCGCGAAGCCGAAGTCGTTGGTGTCCGCCATCCAGTCGCCGAGCGCGGTGCCCAGCGTCTGCGAGAAGGTGATCGTCACCCAGTAGAACAGCTCGGCGCGCGGCTCGCGCACGGTATCGACCGAGATCGAGCCCAGCACTCCGCGCCACGCCCCCAGCGACGCCAGCACGCACGCCAGCAGCAGCGCCGATCCGCCGGTGTAGCCGATCCCCAGCGAGCGAGTCGCATAGTCGGCCATCGTCGTGCCCGCGGTGGTCGAAGCGATGATCGTCGCCCAGTAGAGGAAGGGATGGAAGCGCCGCGCGCGGATTTGCGCCCACACCAGCAGCACCAGCGGCCCCACGAAGATCGCGGTGCCGATCAGATAGCCCATGTCCCACGTCATGGTGACGGTGTCGCCGCCGGTCTCGCCCAGCGTGGTCGCGAGGATCTTGATGACCCAGAAGCCCAGCGTCAGCGCGGGCACCTTGCTCAGAGCGTCGTTGCGTGGTTCGGTCATGCGCTACCTTTCGCGCATTCGAGGGTTGAGGGCCAGATGATCCAGATGATCAAGCCGCTTCTCGCACGATGGTTGCGCTTCGCCCGCGCGGAGGAAGGCATATTGCTCGCCTTCCTCGTCCTCGCGGCGCTCACCTTTGCCTTCCTCTCGCTCGCCTCGGAGATGATGGAGGGCGAGACGCTCGCGTTCGACCGCCACATCCTCGCGGGCCTGCGCCTCGCTTCGGATCCGTCCACCCCGATCGGCCCCGCCTGGCTCAAGGTGGCGATGCTCGATGTGACTTCGCTCGGCGGCACCGCGCTGCTCACGTTGATCACGATCGGCGCCGCCGGCTTCCTGCTCGTCTCGCGCAAGGCGGCCACCGCGGCCTTCCTCGCCGCCTCGGTCACCGGGGGCACGATCCTCGGCTTCGCGCTCAAGGCGATCTTCGAGCGCCCCCGCCCGGACCTCGTCGCCCACCTCGTCCAGGTCGACTATTCGAGCTTCCCGAGCGGCCACGCGACCAATAGCGCGGTCGTCTACCTCACCCTCGGCGCCTTGCTCGCCGGCGCCCAAAAGGACCGCGCCGTCCGCATCTACCTGATGGCCGTGGCGATCCTGCTCACGCTGCTGGTGGGCGTCTCGCGCGTCTATCTCGGCGTCCACTGGCCAAGCGACGTCATCGCCGGCTGGTGCGTGGGGGCAGCCTGGGCGGCGGGGTGCTGGGTTGTCTCGCGAGTGCTCCAGGCGCGGCGGGCGATCGAATTGCCGGGGGAGTCGCGCCCCGATTAGGCCAATCCGCAGAAGTCGTTATACATCCGTTCCGGTAGGGATTCGGCGGGAGCGGCTATGCGCAACGGGGTTCGGTTCGGTTTGATCGGCGCGCTCGCGCTTTCGCTCCCCATCGGCGCGAATGCGCAGACGGCGGCGCGCCCCACGCTCCAGACCGCGGCGGAGGTTCGCCGTCCGGCGGCACCGACCTATCCGATCAACGACACCGGCCAGACCGCCGGGCAATGCTATCAGTCGGTCGGCGACACGTTCGCGAGCTGCACCAGCACGCTGACCACGTCGGTCAACGCCGCGCAGGACGGCATGATCGGCCGTGACGTCACCCACAACGATCCCAGCGACGGCCGGCTCGGATTCAGCTTCACCAGAACTCGGCGCCGACGGAAAGCCGGTCCCGCCGCATACCGACCGCTGGGCCTGCGTGCGCGACAACGTCACCGGCCTGATCTGGGAGAACAAGACCGTCGACGGCGGCATCCACGACAGGAACAACGTCTACAAGGTCGACGGCTGGACGGGCGACGTCGCGCCGATGATCGCTGCGACCAACGCCGAGCACCTGTGCGGCCTCACCGGCTGGCGGCTGCCGACCTGGTTCGAGCTCAACGGGATCGTCGATTTCGGCGTCACCACCGCGCCGACGATCGACACCAACTACTTCATCACCGGGACCAATCCCCAGGGCTTCTACAGCAACGTCTACTGGACCTCCACGCAGAGCAACGACGTCGCCGGCGCGGGCGTCTATCGCTTCGGGGTCGACTTCGCCCATGCGGCGTCGCTCGCGACCGCCAACATCGCTTCGCTCGATCACGTGCGGCTGGTGAACGGCCCGCCGCTCCCCACCGCGAACCGGTTTCGGGTTTCGCCCGACGGCAAGGAAGTCACCGACACCGTCCTCGGGCTGATCTGGCGCCGCTGCCTCGAAGGAATGACGTGGAGCGGCACCACCTGCACGGGCGCGCCGACCGGCTTCATGCACCGGCAGGCGCTGGTTCATGCCCAGGCGCAGAGCGGCTGGCGCATGCCGAACATCAAGGAGGTCATGAGCATCCTCGACAGGGGCTCCGGCGCGCCGTCTTGGGACCTGACCTTGTTCCCCGGCACCCCGCAGCTCAATTCTTCCACGCAGGCGGACTATTACCAGCGCCGCATCGCCACGACGACGGGAGAGGCGCAGAACAGCCATTACGTCGCGATCACCAGCCTCGGCTGGGACCTGCGAACCGACGCCGATTTGAGCGGGGTCCATTATCTGCGGCTGGTGCGCGACGTCCCCACCGGGCTGACGCCGCGATAGGGCGGAAGCCCCGGCGCCACCCCGCCCTCGCGCCGGGCGCACTTGCAATCCGCTCGCCGCGCGGCCATTTCAGTCTGTGCATCGAGGCTCGAGGTGACGAGGGTAGAGGCGGGCACCGTGAGTGCCGCTACCCATCCTTTCCGACAGAACCGGAAACGCGCTCCCGATGATCGGGGCGTCGCTCCGTGATGTACCCGGCATGGCGGGGGCCGTGTCGGAACCGAAAGCAGGCGCTCATTGACGTCAATACCGACCGCGACACAGCCCGAGCGAGCTGTCGGCCCCGACTCACCCGCACGGGAACCCGAATCCAGCGATTGCGGATCGGAAGGCCGCCGAAGCCACGCGCCGTGCGAGGCCGAGGGCATGGGCCAGGTCCTGTCGCAGCAATTCAAGGCCTATGGCGCCGATGTGAAGCGAAGCCTGTTTCAGCTGATCACGACCGCGACGCCGTTCCTCGCGCTGCTCGTGGTCATGGCCGCGGCATCCCGGGGCAGCTATTGGCTGACGCTGCTCCTGGCCATCCCGACCGCCGGGCTGCTCGTCCGCCTCTTCATCATCCAGCACGACTGCGGTCACGGCTCGTACTTCAAGTCGCGGGCCGCCAACGACTGCGTCGGCCGTGCGCTCTCTGTCCTGACGCTCACACCCTATGGCAGCTGGAAGCAAGGCCACGCCGCGCATCACGCGTCCACCGGCAACCTCGACCGCCGCGGCCGCGGCGATGTCGAGACCTTGACGGTGGCCGAATACCAGGCCGCGGGGCCGCTGAAAAAGCTGGCCTACCGGCTGTATCGCAATCCCTTCGTCATGGTGCTGCTTGGCGCGCCGATCAGCTTCATCGTGCTTCAGAGAGTGCCGATGGGGCACGATTTCCGCGACCGCGACGCACGCCGCAGCATCCTGTCGCTGAACCTCGCGCTGGTGGTGGTCTTCGGACTTCCCATGGCGATGATCGGCGTCGTCCCCGTCCTCGCGACCTACCTGCCAGTGATGATCCTCGCGTCGTGGATCGGCAACTGGCTGTTCTACGTCCAGCACCAGTTCGAAGACGCTTATTGGGAGCGGGGCGGTGCCTGGAATTTCCACGCGGGCGCGCTTCGCGGCAGTTCCTATTTCGAGCTTCCGCCTATCCTGCAATGGTTCAGCGGGAATATCGGCCTGCACCACGTGCATCACTTGTGCAGCCGCATTCCGAATTATCGCCTGCAAGCCTGCCTCGACACCGCCCCGGAACTGCACGCGCTGGCGAAGCGGATCACGCTGCGCGAGAGCCTGGGATGCTGGCGGCTGGCGCTATGGGACGAGCAGCGCCGCCTGCTGGTGCGCTTCCGCGATCTGAAGCCCGCCCGGGCCTAGGGTGTGCACTCAATACCAGCGCAGGTCGTGATTGCCCGGTGAAGCCCGATGGTTGCGCCTCGCCCGCGCCGAGGAAGGCCTATTGCTCGCCTTCCTCGTGCTGGGGGTGCTCGCCTTCGCCTTCCTCGCTCGCCTCGGAGGTGATGGAGGGCGAGACGCTCGCGTTCGATCGCCACATCCTCGCGGACCTGCGCCTCGCTTCGGACCCCGCCATGCCGATCGGCCGCCTGGCTCAAGGTGGCGATGCTCGACGTGACCGCGGGTGCTCCAGCAGCGCCGCCGGATCGAGCAGCCCGATCCGCCTCACCGCCAGTGAGGGGCACCCGGCTCGCCCGCCTTCCAGCCCGCGGCGGTATGCCACGCCGGCGGCCCCGCGCCCGGCAGCACCTTGAGCCAGTCGGCGAGCGTGCGCGCCACGCCCTGCCATGCAGGGTCCCAAGGTTCCGCCGCCGCGACGAATCGCCCGTCGTGCCGGTGCGCGAACCGCACCCGGTGGAATTCGAAGCCGTACCAGGAAAAGCTGACCACCGACGGCGCCAGCGGGCTCGCGGGCAGCACCGTGAAGTGCGCCTTCTCGCGCAGCCATGCGCGCAGCCGGTTCGCGAGCTTGCGCAGGGTCGCGGGTTCGCCGGGCGGCGGCCGCCACACGAAGCTCAGATGATCACGCACCACCGTCGCGAACCGCGCGGCAGCCGGGTCGCTCGCATAATCGGCCAGCCCGGCCTCGCCCATCCGCTGCAGGATCGCCGGATCGTGGCCATGATAGGCGATACAATCGACCTCCTGCGACGCAAGCACCTCGAGCATCCGCCCGAGTTCCTCGTCGTTCGCCGGCTGGCGCCGCATCCGGCAGCCGCCGCCGGGGCCGAACTCGAACAGCTCGGGCGCGATCAACTCGGGAACGCCGCACTGGAGGCAGCAGTCCGCATCGACCCGAAAGGCATCCTCGTCGGTCATCGGGCAAGCCTAGCCGCGTCGCGCGTGCCGATCCATCCCGCGGCCTAACCCAGCGCCACCGCATCCACCGCGTCCTCGGCTTTCTCCGGCCGGATGTAGATCGACTGGAGCTGGGGCATCGCCGCCTTCAATTCCTGCTCGATCGCCTCGATCAGCGTCTCGCCCTCGCCCATCGTCAGGCTGTCCTCGAAATCGGCGCTGATCGCGACGAACACGCGCTCGGGTGCGGCGTGGACGGTGCGGACGTGGTTGACGCACACGATTTCCGGCCGCCGCTCGACGATCGCGCGAACTCGCTCGACCACCGCGGGATCGGCGCGCTCGCCGATCAGCAGTCCCTTGGCTTCGCGCGCCAGATACGCCGCGACCACCGCGAGGATGCCCGCGATCGCGATCGAGGCCATGCCGTCGATCCGCGGGTCGTGCCAGGCATGGCTCGCCCACACCCCCACGGCCGCGACGATCAGCCCGGCGAGCGCCGCCGAATCCTCGAACAGCACGATGAAGCCCGATGGATCCTTCGATTCGCGGATCGCCTGCCACCACGGCGTCTCGCCCTTCGACGCGCCGAACTCGCGCATCGCGATCCACCACGAGCTGCCCTCGAGCGCGAACGACACCGCGAGCACGACATAGTTGATCCACGCGGCGCCCAGCGGCTCGGGATCGATGATGTGGAGATAGCCTTCATAGGCCGAAACGCCCGCGCCCACCCCGAAGATCAGGATCGCCACCACGAACGCCCAGAAATAGAGCTCGCGTCCGTAACCGAACGGATGCGCCGCGTCGGCGGGCCGCTTGGCGCGCTTCTGGCCGTAGAGCAGCAGCGCCTGGTTGCCGCTGTCGACCAGGCTGTGCACGCCCTCGGTCAGCATCGACGAGGAGCCGGTGAGCGCCGCCGCCACGAACTTGGCGGCCGCGATACCCATGTTGGCGGCGAGCGCCGCGAGCACGACCAGATTGGCGCGCCAGCCCTGCGCCCCGGGCGGCTTGTGCGACGCCGCTGCCAAAAGGGTCAGTCGAGCCCGAGCTTGGCGAGCACCTTGCCGATCATGCCCTGCGGCTTGCCCGCTGCCAGCCGCTTCTCGGCCTTGGCGTCATAGCCCGAGCTCTCGGGCGGCTCGTGCGAATGGACCGGCTGGGTCGACGCGGGCGGGTCCGACGCATCCATCGACTGGTCGAGCGCCGCATCGAGCCGCGCTTCCTTGCTCTCGGGATTCTTCTCGAGCCGCCGCGCGATCGATTCGTCGGTGCCGGCGTCCGCGGAAAGCGCCGGCGCGGGCTTGCCGTCGTCGGCGGGCGCGCGGGGGTCCGGCGCGGGGTCGATCGGTTGGGCGTCCATCGTCACTCTCCTGAGCGTTGCCCTGATGTAACGATCCGCCCCCCGGCCCGTTCCCCGCCTTCGCCCGAACGCGAAACGGCCCGGCGTTTCCACCGGGCCGCATTCTTTGTTGGGCTGCGCTGGGCTGCGGTGCCGGATTTGCCGAAGCAAACTAGCTCCGCGAGCTGCCCATCAGGCGCAGCAGGAACATGAACATATTGATGAACGAGAGATAGAGCCGCAGCGCGCCGATGATCGCGGTCTTGCCTTCCATCTCGGTGCCCTGGACATGGCCGTAGATGCTCTTGATGTTCTGGGTCTGATAGGCGGTCAGCCCCGCGAAGATCAGCACGCCGAGCACGCTGATCACCAGATCGGTCTCGCCCGAGCGGAACACCAGCCCGTTGAGCGCGATCGCCACGATCAGCCCGAACAGGCCCATGATCAGGAACGAGCCCATCGCGCTGAGGTTGCGCCCGGTGGTGTAGCCCCACAGGCTCAGCCCGGCGAACGCCGCCGCGGTCGCGAAAAAGGCCTGCGCGATCGAGCCGATGGTGTAGGCGACGAAGATCGTCGAGAGCGACAGACCGATCAGGAACGCATAGCTCCAGAACAGCAGCTGGAGAGTCCCCGTCGAGAGCCGCGACTGGCCGAAGCTCATCGTAAGCACGATCGCCAGCGGCGCGATCGCAACGATCCAGCCGAGCCCCGACATGCCGGTCATCTGGCCGAACGCATTGAAGTGGAACATCTCAAGGAACCAGCTGGTGCGTGCGAACAGCATCGCGACCACGCCGGTGAGCAGCACGCCCGAGGTCATATAGTTGTAGACCGAGAGCATGTAGGACCGCAGCCCCGCATCATACGCCGCGCCCTGCGTCGCCGTCTGCGTCGCGAAGGGAGCCGTGCCCGGCCGGGGATCAGACCAGTTCGCCATAATAACTCCTTTGCCCGGCCCGCTTGCCGGTTAGCGGGAATATCGGCTTCGCGCGGGTGCATTTCAAGCGAAACAAATTCCCGGCTCGGGCGCTACGGGCTAGGAGCAAGGCACAATGCATCGCTTGTTCGTGGGGCTGCGGCCCCCCGCCCCGATCCGCGCGCGGCTGCTCGCCCTGATGGGCGGCGTGCCTGGCGCGCGCTGGCAGAGCGACGCGCAGCTCCACCTGACGCTCCGCTTCATCGGCGAGGTCGAGCGTCCGGTCGCCGAGGACGTCGCGGCGGCGCTCGGCGGGGTGCATTTCCCGGCGTTCGAGGTCGCGCTGGGCGGCGTCGGCAGCTTCGAGCGCCGCGGCCGCCTCAACGCACTCTGGGCCGGGGTCCGCCCGCACGACGCGCTCGCCCGGCTCCACCACAAGATCGACCAGGCGCTGGTCCGAGTCCGCCTCGACCCCGAGCGCCGCGCCTACCTCCCCCACATCACCCTCGCGCGGCTGAACGGCGGCGCGGCCGAGGCCTTCCTCGCGGATAACGCGGGCCTGACCAGCCCGCCGTTCGGCTTCACCCATTTCACCTTGTTCGAAAGCCATCTCGGCCGCGAAGGCGCGATCTACGAGCCGGTCGAGCGGTATGCGCTGGGAGATTGACCCGGCTCGCACTCTCTCTTCGTCATCCCGGAAGTTAGGCTTTCCCCGAAAACGGCTTCGTTTTCGGCTGGAAAGCCTTGCTGTCCGGATCCACCTCTCCACCAGCGCCTGCCTCACGGTGGATCCCGGACAGCCTTCGGCTTCCGGGATGACGGTGGTTGAGACGAACCTACCGCAACTTGGCGATGCTCAGTCCGTCCGCCTTCGCTCGGTCCTTCACCGATTCCTCGCTGCGGGTGAGCGCCTTGGCGATCGCCTTCAACGCCATGCCCTTCTTGGCCAGCGTGTGGAGCTTCTGGATCTCGTCCTGGCGCCAGGGCTGGCGGTGACGTTCGAATTTTTCGCTCATGCCCGGGCTATGCGCCCCGCTCCGCGCACCGGTCAATCCGCGCCCAACCTCGCCACCAGCGCGTCGGCCGCGACGCGGCACATCGCCCACACCGCCTCGAAATCGGCCGCGTCGCCGTAATAGGGATCGGGCACCGCCTCGCCCTCGCGCCCCGGCACCTGGTCCATCAGCAGCGACAGGGTCGCGCTGGTATCGGGCGGGGCGATGCCGAGCAGATCGCGCAGATTCTGCGGATCAAGCGCGAGGATGTGGTCGAAGTGGCGGAAATCGTCGCCGCGCACCCGCCGCGCGCGATAGCCCGAAATATCAACTCCGCTGGCGAGCGCCACCGCCTGCGATCGCGGATCGGGCGCGTGGCCGACGTGCCATTCGCCCGTCCCTGCCGAATCCGCCTCCACCTCGATCCCCGCGCGCGCCGCCGCGTCGCGGAACGCCGCCGCGGCCAACGGCGATCGGCAGATGTTGCCCAAGCAGACGAACAGCACGGACGGCGGACGCAATGACGCGCTCCTTTTTTTGGTAAACGCGGTATGCTCTGCTAGGTCTTGCTTCGGCAAGTGTGCGGCACCAGCCCGCTGCGCAGCGCAACAAAAAAACGGAGAGGTCATGGACGCGGTACCCCCCTCGAGCCAAGCGCGGGCGAGCGGCTATGCCTGGTATGTCCTCGTCGTCCTGTTCTTCGTCTATGCGCTTAATTTCATCGACCGACAGATCATCACCATCCTCGCGCCCGATATCCGCCGCGACCTCCACCTCACCAACGCCGACATCGGATTCCTCTACGGCACCGCGTTCGGCGTGTTCTACGCGCTGTTCGGCATCCCGCTCGGCCGGCTGGCCGACAGCTGGCACCGCGTCCGGCTGCTGAGCCTGGGCCTCGTCCTCTGGTCGTCGATGACCGCGCTCTCGGGCTTCGCTCGCACGGGCGCGATGCTCGTCGGAGCCCGGATCGGCGTCGGCGTCGGCGAGGCGACCGCGAGCCCCTCGGCCTATTCCTTGCTCTCGGACTGGTTCCCCAAGCGCCAGCGCGCCACCGCGCTCGCGATCTACTCGGCGGGCATCTATTTCGGCGGCGGCTTCTCGCTGTTCGCGGGCGGCAAGATCGTCGAGGGATGGAACCACGCCTATCCGGGCGGCGGCCCGCTCGGCCTGGTCGGCTGGCAGGCGGCGTTTCTCGCTGTGGGGATCCCCGAACTCTGCTCGCGGTCCTCGTCGCCACCCTGCGCGAGCCGGTGCGCGGCCACTCCGAGGGCCTGATCGCACCGCCGCATCCCGCTCCGTTCAAGGCCTTCCTCGGCGATCTGCTGACGATCATCCCGCCGTTCACGCTGATCGGTGCCGCGCGGAACGGAGTGCCGGCGATGTCCCGCAATCTCCTCGTGCTGCTGCTCCTCGCCGGCGCGGTCTACGGCCTGGTCTACCTCGGCGAGCCCCCCGCGCAGTGGATCGCGGTCGCGATCGGCGTCTATGCCGTCTACAGCTGGGGCGCCGCGCTCCGCCGCCGCGATCCTCCCACCTATGCGCTGATCCTCGGCACGCCCGCCTTCCTGTGCGTCGTGCTGGCGTACGGCCTCAATGCCTTCCTCGCCTATGCCGTCGCCGCGATGTCGCCGAGCTTCGCGCAGGCGGTGTTCCACGTCACCAAGGCCGAGGCGGGACTGATGATCGGCGGGCCGCAGATCCTGGCCGGCTTCCTCGGCATCACGCTCGGCGGGATGGCCGCCGACCGGCTGCGCAAGACCAGCCGCAGCGGCCGCATCGCGGTGATCCTGTTCGGGGTGACTGCAGTCGTACCGATGGTGTTCGCCTTCACCACGCAGGACAAATGGATGTTCTACGCGATGCTCGCGCTCGCCCAGTTCCTGTGCAGCACCGCGCTCGGATCGGCGGCGGCGGCAACTCAGGACCTCGTCCTCCCGCGCATGCGCGGCACCGCGACCGCCGGCTTCTTCATCGGCACCACGCTGATCGGCCTGTCGCTCGGCCCCTATCTGGCGGGCCGAGTGACCGACCTGCTCCACGAGGATATGCGCACCGGCATCCTCTCGCTGCTGGTCACGCTGCCGATCGCGCTGGCGGCCGGCATCGCCGCGTACCGGCTGGTGCCCACCGCCGAAGCAACTCGTGAGGATCGGGCTAGGGCCGCGGGGGAGCCGTTGTAGGAGCGAGCGCTTCTTCTTGAGCCCTCTCCCGCGAAAGTGGGAGAGGGCTCGAGAAGGCCCGCCCCTAAATCGCCCCCAGCGCCCCGCACGCAATCCGTGCGCCGCTGTTGCCCGAGGGATCGGTCTTCAGATCGTCGGCATTGGCGTGGACCACCAGCGCGGCGCCGTCCTCGTCGAGCAGACCGGCGAAGGTGCCGCCCGCCAGCGTGAATTCGAGATGGCCCTTGCCGTCCGCGCCCACGCTGAGGTTCGGCAGATCGCCCATGTGCGGGCCCATCGGATTGTGCACGCCGTGTTGATGCGCGCTCGGGTTCCAGTGCCCGCCTGCGCTCGCGAAGTCGGGCGGATCGCACTTGCCGATCGTGTGAAGGTGCACGCCGTGAAGCCCCGGCGGCAGCCCCTGCACGTCGACGATCACGCGGAGCGCCCCGTCGATCTCCTCGACCGCGGCCTTGCCGACATCGGCGCCATCCGCGGTCCTTAGATCGGCCTGGGCCTGAAGATGCCCGGCCATATAGCGTGCGTCCTGCTGCGGCGAGGCACACCCCGCCAGCGCCATCAGCGCGGCCGCCGCCGCCAGTTGCGAACCCGTCATCGCCCGTCTCCCCATGTTGAGCGTCAATGATCGAACCTCATGGACCCGCCGCCGCCGGGTTCCAAGGGGCGTGCAACCCCGCGAATCGGGCGGTTGGTCGTGCGCAGCCCGCCGCCGGTACGGAAATCGTCCCCGCGCGGCACCCGGACTGCGTGATTCCGATTGAGGAATTCTGCAAAATGAGGTTAATCCTGACAAAATGGACCCAAAGCGGACCGACCTGCTGAGCCCACGCGAGCGCGAATGCCTGCGGCTGGTGAGTCGCGGCTTCTCGTCCAAGGAGATCGCCAAGCACCTCGGCATTTCCTACCATACGGTCGACGATCACCTGAAGAAATCGATCGCCGCGCTCGGCGTCTCCTCGCGGTTCGAGGCGGCGCGGATTCTCGCCGACGACGAGGCCGGAATCGCGCCACCCCCCCAACATCTGGGGACCCAAGCGCCAGCCATTGATCCGCCCGCCGATCGCGCGCCAGATGGGGCCTCGGATGAAGGTCGGATCAAGCCGTGGTGGGCAAGGCTTCCCTTCCTCCGGAACGGGAGACAGAGCAACGAACTCAGTCCGGGCCAGCGTGTGGCCTGGATCCTCGCTGGCTCGGTCGGCATCCTGTTCGGGCTGTCGCAACTCGCGAACGTCCTGTTCATCGTCCAGAGCATCGCCCACGGGCGCGTGCACTGAATCGCCACCACGAAGCGACTAACGGGGCGCGCCGGTATTGTGCCGGCGCGTGGGAGAAAACGCATGTCCAAGAAATTCGAACTCGCCGGAGACATTGCAGGGGCTCTGGCCGTTGGCGAGCGCAGCATGAACCAGGCCGCGCTCGACCTTCTCGCGGTGGGGACCGCGGTGTTCACGGCGCGTAACAGCGGCCATTTCCATCCGCTCGAGGCACAGCGCGAGGTGGAACGCATCGGCATGGCGACGCAGAGCCTGATCACCGCGATCGGCGAGATCGCTCGGGCGCACGACAGTTTCCACAAGAAGGTCAGGGAGCTCAAGATGGACGGCGACGGCACGGGCAACCTCTGCCCCTGGCCTACCGCGCAGCACGTCGAGAGCAACGTCGTCGAGATCGGCGTCGCTGCCTGACACAGGTCTTGACCACGGCGTTATGGAATGTTGCGATCGACTATGGAACTTCAGTCACAACACTTCATCTACCTGATCCTCCTGTTCGCGGGGTGCGGCTATGCCGCATTCCGCGGCGGGGCCCCGGAGCGCTGGGGCGCGGGCATGGTTTTCGGCGGCGTGGTCCTGACCAACGTGGCGGTATGGCTGGAGCAACTCCATTTCGCCGGCCCCGAGGTCGGTCAGATGTGGGTGGACATCCTGCTGGCCGCCGCCCTGACGCTCCTTGCGACGCGCGCCGATCGATTCTGGCCGATGTGGGCCGCCGCGGTCCAGATCGACGAAGTGCTCACGCATATCCTGATGTTTTCGCCTTACACCGGTTCGTTTTCCTACGCCTTCGCACTGTGGCTGTTCAGCCTGCCGCTCCCGATCCTGGTCGGGGTCGGCGCCTGGCGACATCGCCACCGCGTGCGGATCTACGGCGGCGAGCGCGACTGGTCGCTGGCACAATGAGGTGCAACCATGGCTACTAAGCTTCCCCGCGAGCAGATCGGCTTCCGCAACGTCGTCTCCGATCTGCGGCGAATCGTCGAGGCGCAGACTCTGGGCGCGATCGCCGCGCCGGCGCCCACCGCGGCCGCGGTCTATCAGGCGCGCCGCGCGCGTGCCCGGATCTTCGGCGCCGACGCGGTGCTCTTCTCCGATCCCGCCTGGGACATCTTGCTCGACCTCTACGCGAGCGCCGAGGCCGGCAAGCGCGTGACGGTTGGCAACGCCTGCATCGCGGGCGAGGTGCCGCACACCACGGGGCTGCGCTACGTCGCCGCGCTCGTGCAGCACGGCCTCGCGCGCCGCGTGCCCGATTCGACCGACGGCCGCCGCTGCTGGCTCGAGCTCACCGATCGCGGCACGCTGCTGATGGAGCAATGGCTCGCCGCCATCGCCTGACACCGACCGACCCTAGGGCCGTCACCGCGTGATACAGGGGTGTCGCCGCGCGGTGCGGCCCGTTTTTTGGCTCCCTTGCTGGCTGCGAAGCCGGCCTACTGCGAAACAACCGCCGGGCACTCCCCGTCGCGCACGCCGCTGACGCTCCCCACGCCGAGGATGATCTTCGCGCGCCGCTCGAAGGTGAGCGCCTGCCAGCGCCCCGAATTGCCGATCGCGGTGCGGCTCCTGAGGAACGTCAGCTGGAGCAGCTCGTACTGCTCCGCGTCCACCCGCCCCGCAGCGATCATGCACGTCCAGCGATCGACGTTCCACGCATAGTCGCGCTTGACCCCGTCCTGATCGACACTCTCGCTCAGCGCCTTGTACCAGTCGACGATCGCGCGCAGTCGCGGCCAGCGCTCCTCGGCGGGCATCGCTGCGAGCTTGGCGCGCAGCCGCGCCACGTCCTCGTCGCCGGGCAAAAAGCCCTGCTGCACCCGCGTGTCGGTCGCCCACTTGACCTTGCGCGGCGTGATCGGCCCGGCGGGGAACACCCGCAGCACATCCCCCCGCACCGCCAGCAGCAGCTCGACATAGACGTCGGCCTGCACCTGGAGCATCGCATCGCTCTCGAACAGCGCGGTCAGCTCGCCCTCGATCACCGGATCGAGGTGCCCCGCCGCATCCTCCGCCGCCAGCACCCGCGCCCGGCACTTGTCCTTGACCGGCACCGCCAGGCAGTCCTTCGACATCAGCAGCTTGCCATAGACCGGCGCCAGCGCCTTCAGCGCGCGCTTGTAATCCCGATGCCGCCGGAAGCCCTCGCGCCAGCGCGCCAGCACCGGCTGCAGGCTCCCCGTCCCGAAGTTCCACTGCGCCATTCCCACCGAGATCAGCTGGCTGTCGAAATTGCCCGCAGGCATCGCCCAGCACCCGGTCGTCTCGGGCACCGAAGTATCGTGCATCGAGGCGAAGATGCCCGCGCGATCGAGCCCGATCTCCGCCAGCTGCGCCGCCGCCTGGGGGTCGATCCGGATGAACGCCGAATCCCCCACCGTCCGGCACGGCGGCGGCGCGGGCGCGGCCTCCTGCGCGAACGCGGGCGCGGCGAGCAGGCAGAGCGGGAGCGCGGCAAGGAGCAGACGGATCATCGGCGCGAGGATGGCATGCGCGCGCCGCACTCGAAAGCCCCTCCCCTGAAGGGGAGGGGCTAGAATCCCCCCATTTCCCCCCAGCACCGCTGCGCCCGCGCCCATTCCGCCTCCTGCTCCGCCGCCGCATCTTCCGTCCGCTGCGCGTCGAACGCCTCGAGCTTCCCCAGGATCGAATCGCGCATCTCGTCGAGCGAGCGCGGCCGCCGCCACGTCGGCTCGGACTTCGCCTTCGCGGTCTCGCGCGCAAGCTCGGCGCGGAGCAGGTCGCGCAGCGCCCCTTCCGAAAAGCGCCAGCGCGTGCCGACCACGTGCCCGCCCTGGACGATCGGCTCCTCCCACCCCTCGACCGCGCGGGCATAGGCCACCTCGGCCACCGAGGGCAACGCCGCGCCAGCCAGCGCCTTCTCCCACGCCGCGGAGAAGCGCCCCGACTGCCCGCGCAGATAATGCGCCGCCGATTTCGACATCCCCGCCGCCGCGCAGGCTTGGTCGACTCGCTTGGTGCGCCTGAGCGTGCGCAGGAACAGCCCGCGCTTGCGCTTGTCCCACCCGCCCTTGCGCTCGCGCCACGGCGTCAGCCGCCCGCCGCCCGCCTCGTCGAGCCCGTTCCCCCGCCGCTCGCGATGCGCCGCGATCCACTCGGCCTGCTGTTCGGCCACCGCCGCGTCCCACGCCCGCGCGAACCCGGGATCGCGCGCGCGCCGCGTATAGGCGCCATTGGCGCTCCGCCCGATCTCGGCGGCGGCCTTCTTCGCCTGCCCCGTGAGCCTGAGCGCGAGCAGAAACGCCCGCTCGGTATCCGCCGTCCAATGCGTATAGGGCTTCACCGCCCGCTTGGTTGTGTTCTCCACGACTCGCTCCTTTGCCAGAGGAGCGACTCGGCTATCGCAGGTCGGGGGTTGTAGGACAGAACAAAATGAGAACACGTGGCCGCCTCAGAGCGATGTCGCAAACACGGTCCGTATCTTGAGCGCGAGATCGGCGAGGGCATAGGGCTTGCTGAGCAACTGGATGTCGCCGTCCAGCTTGGCGCGGTGGACGATGACCTTTTCGGTGTAGCCAGACGTATAGAGCACGCGCAGTGCCGGGATCGCCGCGCAGGCTGCCTCTGCCAATGCCGGCCCGTTGAGGCCGCCGGGCATGATGACGTCGGTGAACAGCAGGTCGATGTGCACGCCGGCGCCGATCACGTCGAGCGCCTCGTGCCCGCTGGCGCTGGTGATCACGCGATAGCCGAGTCCGGTCAGCTGACGCGCGACGCTGGCGCGGAGGAAGCCGTCATCCTCGACCACCAGGATGGTTTCCACGCCCCCCATTTCATCCGGGACGATCACCTCGTCCTCGCTCGGTTCCGGGGCTTCGGTCGCGCGCGGCAGGAACAGCTTCACATTGGTGCCAAGTCCCAGCTCGGAATAGATCGAGATGTGGCCGCGAGACTGTTTGACGAAGCCATAGACCATGCTGAGCCCGAGGCCGGTGCCAGCGCCGAATTCCTTGGTGGTGAAGAAGGGATCGAAAACCTTGCGCAGGTTTTCCGGCGCGATGCCGGTTCCGCTGTCGGTCACGGTGATCGCGACGTAATCGCCCGGAGTCACCTCGGTGCGACTGTCGGCGTAATCCTGATCGAGCGTCACGTTCGCGGCTTCGATCGTCAGCATGCCGCCGTCCGGCATCGCGTCCTTCGCGTTCACGCAAAGGTTGAGCAGGGCGTTTTCAAGCTGGTGCGGATCGACCAGCGCGTCCCAGATTCCGGTTTCCTCGAGCAGCGCCAGCGTGATGTCCTCGCGCAGGGCTTGCCGCAACATCGGCTCGCTTTCCGCCAGCAGCGTGTGGATGTCGGTCGGGAGCGGCTCGAGGGTCTGCTGGCGGGCGAAAGCCAACAGCCGCTGGGTCAGCGCTGCCCCGCGCTTGGCCGCCTGCTTGATCATCTCGGCAAGGTCGCGAAGGTCCTCGCGGTCCTTCGACGTGCGCAGGACGACCTCGGCGTTGAGGGTGATGACGGTCAGCAGGTTGTTGAAGTCGTGCGCCACCCCGCCGGTCAGCTGGCCCAGCGACTCCAGCCGCTCGCTCCTGCGCAACCGTTCCTCGATCGCGGTCTGCGCGGTGATGTCGGTGTTGATCGTCAGGATGGACTTGGGCTCGCCCGCCGCGTCGCGGATCAGCGTGAGGTGGCTGTCGATGACCAGCGGCCGGCCGTCCATCGCGGGAAGGCTCACCACCCTGCGCCATTCGCCGTCGCGCAGCACCCGGGCGGTAGCGGCGTCCGACAGGGCCGCGTCGATCTTCAGGACTTCGTGGATCGGGCGGCCCAGCACCTCGTCGGAGGAGAGCCCGAAGAGCCGCGCCGCGCTCGCGTTCCAGAACGACACCCGGCCACCGATGTCGCGGACCATGATGGCATCGTTGGCCTTCTCCAGCACCTCCGCCAGTTCGGTGAGGCGCAGCTCTCCGGCGCGCAGCGCCCGCTCGGTCAAGCGCTGTTCGGTGACGTCCTGGAAGTAGACCGCCACGCCGTCGGCCGAGGGATAGACGTTCAAGCTCAAGATCGAGGCGGTCGGGGAGTAGAGTTGCTCGAGCGAGACCTTGCGATCGTCGCGCACCACACACTCGAACTGCCGGCGAACTGCGGCATCGCCGAACGCTGGAAACGCGTCCCAGATCACCTTGCCGACCAGATCCGACCGAGTTCGCGCCAGCAGGCGTTCGACGGCCGAATTGAGGAAGGTGAAGCGCCATTCCCGATCGAGCGTGAAGAAGGCGTCGGTGATGCTCTCGAGGATCTGCGCGGCGAACCGCAGGCTCGCCGAATGCTCCTGCTCGCTGAGATACGCCTCGCGGTAGCGCAGCAGGATGTTCACCATCAGCGCGGTGGCCACATGCGCCAGGCAGAAGATGATCAGGATCCCCGCGAGCGACGGCGGGAAGATCTGCATGATCCTCGGCGTCAGCAGCGCGAGGGTCAGCAAGGGCGCCACCAGCAGGACCCATGCCATTATCCGCGCCTTCCGCCCCCGGTTCACGATGTTGTTGAACGTCTGAAGCGGGATCAGCCAGAAAAGCGAGGCGAACAGCGTGCTGCTGTCTTGCGGACTGAGCGCCGCGTGGATCGCGCTGGCGATTAGATAGGCGCCGAAATAGGCGGTGGCCGCGAACGCGATCGGTGCCAGCCGGTCGAGCGGCCGGGTCGCCAGCAACAGCAGCAAGCCGCTTGAAAACAGCGCGCACGAGGCGACCAGCCAGACTCCGAAGCCGGTGATGGCACCGCCGGGCACCGCGAACAGAAGGCCGAAGCCGGATCCCGCGAGCGCCAGTCCGCATGCCGCGACCAGCGCCATGCGCGCGGCGTTGAGAGTCGCCGCGGTGCCGCTTCGGGGCAGGAAGCTCGAGGGAAGGTTGGGATTGACCGCGGATACCTTTCCGGAATTCTGAAATTAAATCGGCATTTTCAAAAATATACTGTCATATTTCTCATATAATGTATATCAATCTACAGGATTGATCCGGATTTTCTTCAACAAAAACCTAATTAAGTATTTGTACCTATCTCGATATTTCTATTCGGACGCACCTTATAGATGTTGAAGGAGTTCGCGTCATGACCCAAAATGTCTATATCGTTGACGACGACGACTTAGTTCGCGCCGCGCTGTTCACGCTATTGTCCATGCAGGAAAATCTCATTGTCCGCAGCTTCGCCAGCGGAGACCTGTTTCTCGCGGCGGCGTCGCGACTCGAAGCCGGGGTCGTCCTGCTGGATTTTCGCATGGCCGGATCGAGCGGGGTCGACGTGCTGAACGCGCTCCGCAAGACGTCCCCGACGAAGTTCGCGACCATCGTGGCGACCGGGGAGGGCGATACCCAGCTCGCCGTCCAGGTGATGAAGCTCGGCGCGATCGACTTCATCGAGAAACCCTATGAAGCCGATGGCCTGCTGGGCGCGGTGAATGCGGCTTTTGCGCACCTCTTTCAGGATCGGGGCGCTGCCGAGAACGCCGACAACGCGCGTACGAAGATCGCGGCCCTCTCGCCGCGCGAGCGCGATGTGCTCGCGGGGATGATCGAGGGGCAGGCCAACAAGGTCATCGGCCACAATCTCGAGATCAGTCCGCGGACGGTCGAAATCTATCGCGCCAACCTCATGACCAAGCTCTCGGTCCGCAGCCTTTCCGGGGCGCTCCGGATCGCCTTCACGGCGGGAATGGTCCCCATCGCCGCCTGAGCTGCCGATGTGGGGGGCGGCCGTTGCTTTCGGGATCGATCGTGCGATGCCGAACGACATTGATTGGCCCACCCCCACCCTTCCCCCCGCCCCACCCCCTTGCTAAGGCCCTCCCGACTCATCGCATCCGCGAACACACCCGGCGCGCCCGCGCGGCCTCCCCGACCTCGGGGAACCCCCGCCTCCCCAGCGGCCCGCCGCCGGCAAGACAGGGAAGGAACCCGCGCCCCATGACCGCCACCGGCAAAGATACCCTCGCCACCCGCGACACGCTCAGCGTGAACGGTCAGTCCTACGCCTATTACTCGCTCCCCAAGGCGGCGAAGAAGCTCGGCGACATCAGCCGCCTCCCCTTCTCGATGAAGGTCCTCCTGGAAAACATGCTGCGCTTCGAGGACGGCGTCACCGTCACCCAGGCCGATGCCCAGGCGCTGGTCGATTGGCAGAAGGACGCCCGCTCGAACCGCGAGATCCAGTATCGCCCCGCGCGCGTGCTGATGCAGGATTTCACCGGCGTCCCCTGCGTCGTCGATCTCGCGGCGATGCGCGATGCGATCACCAGGCTCGGCGGCGACGCGGCCAAGATCAACCCGCTCGTCCCCGTCCACCTCGTCATCGATCACTCGGTGATGGTCGACGAGTTCGGCACGCCCAAGGCCTTCGCCGACAACGTCGAGCTCGAATATGACCGCAATCTCGAGCGCTACGAGTTCCTCAAATGGGGATCGAAGGCGCTCGACAATTTCCAGGTGGTGCCGCCGGGCACGGGCATCTGCCACCAGGTCAACCTCGAATATATCGGCCGCGGCATCTGGTCGTCGGCGGGCGAGGACGGCGTGGCCGTCGCCTATCCCGACACCTTGGTCGGGACCGACAGCCACACCACGATGATCAACGGCCTCGGCGTGCTCGGCTGGGGCGTCGGCGGGATCGAGGCCGAGGCGGCGATGCTCGGCCAGCCGGTGTCGATGCTGATCCCCGAGGTCGTCGGCTTCAAGCTCACCGGCAAGCTGGGCGAGGGCATCACCGCGACCGATCTGGTGCTGACCGTCACCCAGATGCTGCGCGCCAAGGGCGTGGTCGGGCGCTTCGTCGAATTCTTCGGCCCCGGCCTCTCGGCGATGACGCTAGCGGATCGCGCGACGATCGCCAACATGGCGCCCGAATATGGCGCGACGTGCGGCTTCTTCCCGATCGACAAGCGGACGCTCGAGTATATGCGGCTGACCGGGCGGCCGGCCGAGACGATCGCGCTGGTCGAGGCCTATTGCCAGCGCGCAGGGGATGTGGCGCGACGAGGACGCGGTCGATCCGATCTTCACCGATACGCTCGAGCTCGACATGGGGACGGTGTGCGCGAGCCTTGCCGGCCCCAAGCGCCCGCAGGACCGGGTGAGCCTCGACAGCGTCGACGAGGTGTTCAACGGCGATCTGCTCAAGGTCTACCACAAGGAGCGCGCCGAACGGGTCGACGTGGAGGGCGCCGACCACGACATCGGCGACGGCGACGTGGTGATCGCGGCGATCACGAGCTGCACCAACACCTCGAACCCCTCGGTGCTGGTCGCCGCGGGGCTGGTGGCGCGCAAGGCCCGGGCCTTGGGGATCACGGTCAAGCCGTGGGTCAAGACCAGCCTCGCGCCGGGGAGCCAGGTGGTCACCGATTATCTCGACAAGGCCGGATTGACCGAGGACCTCAACGCATTGGGCTTCAACCTCGTCGGATACGGCTGCACCACCTGCATCGGCAATTCGGGGCCGCTGGCCGAGCCGATCTCGGCGGCGATCAACGGGGACGACATCGTCGCGGCGTCTGTGCTCTCGGGCAACCGCAACTTCGAGGGGCGCGTGTCGCCCGACGTCCGCGCCAACTTCCTCGCCTCGCCGCCGCTGGTGGTGGCCTATGCGCTCAAGGGCACCGTGACCGAGGACATGATCGAGACTCCGCTCGGCGAGGGGACCGACGGGCCGGTGTTCCTCAAGGACGTGTGGCCCACCAACCTCGAGATCGCCGACGTGATGGCCGCCAACATCGACGAGGGCATGTTCAAGTCGCGCTACGGCGACGTCTACAAGGGCGACGCCCACTGGCGCGCCATCACCGTCGAGGGCTCGGACACCTATTCGTGGCGCGCCGGCTCGACCTACATCGCCAACCCGCCCTATTTCGAGGGCATGACGATGGACCCGGTCCCCGTCACCGACATCATCGAGGCCAAGCCGCTCGCGATCCTGGGCAATTCGATCACCACCGATCACATCAGCCCGGCGGGCAGCATCAAGGCGGACAGTCCCGCGGGCACCTTCCTCCAGGAGCACCAGGTCGCGAAGAAGGACTTCAACAGCTACGGCGCGCGGCGCGGCAACCACGAGATCATGATGCGCGGCACCTTCGCCAACATCCGCATCAAGAACGAGATGGTCCCCGGCGTCGAAGGCGGCATGACTCGCTACGGCGGCCAGGTCATGCCCATCTACGACGCCGCGATGCGCCACAAGAAGGACGGCACCCCGCTCGTCGTGATCGCGGGCAAGGAATACGGCACCGGCTCGTCGCGCGACTGGGCGGCGAAGGGCACCAACCTGCTCGGCGTCCGCGCGGTCATTACCGAGAGCTTCGAGCGCATCCATCGCTCGAACCTGGTCGGAATGGGCGTGCTTCCCCTTCAGTTCGCCGAAGGGGTGACACGCGAAACCCTACAACTCAAGGGGTCGGATCGCTACACGATCACCGGTGTCGCCGGGATCCGTCCGCGCCAGGACGTCGAGGTGACGATCACCCGCGAAGACGGCTCGACTCGAGACTTTCATGACTCGCTGCCGGATCGATACCGTTAACGAGCTCGAATATTTCCTCAACGGCGGCATCCTGCAGTACGTGCTGCGCAAGCTCGCCGCCTGATCGACCAGACCGAAAGAACGATCGATGGATTATGAGAATGAGACGTTCACCGGGGGCACGATCTCGCTGGACGGCAACACTTACCGCAACTGCACGCTCCAGAACTGCGTCCTCAAATATGCCGGCGGGCCGCTGACGCTCGTCGACTGCAAGCTCGACATGTTCACCTTCGTGTTCGACGGTGATCTCGCGCGGGGGCTCGATTCGCTTCACCAGCTGTTCGGGACTGAGGGCATGCTCCAGATTATCCGCGGCTTCACCGTGCCGCCGACGGGCGAGATCATCGAACTGGCGCCGCCGCGCTAGCCAACTCCGCGCGCCCCTCCAGCGCGGAACAAGTCGCGGATCATCCCGCTCCAGACGGCGAAGGGACGGACCATCGCTTCGCCCAGCCCTGCGCGGCGAGCATTGCCCACGCCGGTCGGCGGATATTCGCCCCGCCGCGGCGCGGTATAGGTGCCGAACAGCCAGTCGATCACCGGGAAGAAGGTCGCGAAATTGCGGTCGCGATGCTCGGCCAGCGCCGAATGGTGGAGCCGGTGCCACTGCGGCGACGAGAGCAGGATCGCCGCCGGCCCCCATCCCACCCGCAGATTGGCGTGGTTCACGAAGCCCGACAGGCGGAACATCACGAAGGTCGCTATGAAATGCGGCACCTGCGGCCCGAACAGCACGACGACGGGCACATGGAACAGCGTGGCCAGCACCAGGTTGGTCGGGTGAGTCCGCGCCTGGGTCATGCTGTTGAGCGCGGTCTCGTCGTGATGGAAGCGGTGCGTCTCCCACAGCGCCGGAACGGCGTGCTGCGCGCGGTGCATCGCATATTGCGCGAGGTCCCAGACGAAGGCGTAGAGCAACGCGAACAGCAGCTGCGCGGCGAGGTCGCTACCGGGGCCGCCGAACATCGGGATCAGCCCGCCCCCGCTCGATGCAATCACCTGATTGAACAACGGCGCGAACGCGCGCACCGTGAGGAAGGTGAAGGCGAGCATGAAGGGCGCATAGAGGAAATTGGCGAGCCAATGCTCGAAGCGCTGGCCGCGCTCGGCCGGAAAACGCCGCTCGAGCAGATGGAACGCTGTGCCGAGCGCGATCACCGATGCCCAAAGGGTCGCGAATTGCTGCAGCACGGCCGCTCCCTCGATCGTGGGCGACAGTCAGCCTTTATTGTTGCCGGGTCAACTAACCGAGCGCCCGTCCCGCCACCGCATCGAGCTTCGCCAGCAGCACCGGATCCCGGGCATGGGGCGCCGTGATCAGGGCATAGTCCAGGCACCTGTCGATCGGACTCGGCACGCGTTCTTCGGGAAGCGCCCGGAGCAGGTGCATCACCAGCGCGCGGGCCTTCTCGGCGTTGGCGGAGAGTTGCGCGATCACTTGCGCGACGTCGACCGCTTCCTCGCCCTCGCGCCAGCAATCGTAATCGGTGACCATGCCGACCATCGCATAGGGCAACTCCGCCTCGCGGCACAGCTTGGCCTCGGGCATCGCGGTCATGCCGATCACCTGGCATCCCCAGCTACGGTAGAGGTGGCTCTCGGCGCGGGTCGAAAATTGCGGGCCCTCCATCACCAGCGCGGTGCCGCCGGCATGCGTCTTGGCGCCGGCCCCGCGCGCCGCCTCGCCCGCGAGTGCGGAAAGCCGTGGGCAGACCGGGTCGGCCATTGAGACATGCGCGACCATTCCCTCGCCAAAGAAGCTCGACGGCCGCCCCTTGGTCCGATCGATGAACTGGTCGACGATCGTGAAGCTCCCCGGCGGGCGATCCTCGACCAGGCTGCCGACCGAGGAGATCGACAGCACGTCGGTCACTCCGAGGCGCTTGAGCACGTCGATATTGGCGCGGGCGTTCAGATCCGACGGGCTGATGCGATGGCCGCGCCCGTGGCGAGGAAGGAAGACGACTCGGACATGCCCGACACGCCCGACGAAGCAGTGGTCCGACGGGCGGCCCCACGGGCTCTCGGAACTCGATCCAAGCGGCGTCCTCGACTCCCTCCACGTCATAGAGGCCGGATCCGCCGATGATCCCGATCGTCCAGCCCGCCATGGCGCATCGCTCCGCTCGGCCGGCCGGGATCGGCCTGCATCCGCGGGCAGCCTATAATGGGGCGGCGCGCGAGCGCCACCCCATCGGGCCGATCAGTTGAACATCGCGCTGATGCGCGCCTTGCCGCCCTTGACGGGGCCGAGCTGGAGCGCGAGCGCGGTGGCGCCGAGCAACGGATGCGCGACCCTGTAAAGGAAGTTGCCCGCAGGCGCCGTCGCAGCGTCGACCTCGAAGGTCGCGGTAAAGTTGTTCCGGCGTGCGAGATTGCTGGGGCGGTTCCGGTCCGCGCCCTTCCGGACCTCGATCAGCTTCATGGGCACGCGGCCATGCTCGCCGGCCACGGAGAAGCGCCAGCCGATCTGGCTCTGCCAGTCAGCGAGGTCCTGATCCTGGAACGCGCGTTTCTTTGGTCGCCCGGCGCTTGGCTCAGGCTGTTCGCTAACGGTGACGGCCTTGGCTCCGATGACCAGGGCGGGAACGACGGCGGCTGCGGCGCCGCCCACGAGGACATCACGGCGCCTCGGTACGAAAACAGAACTCATGCGAACCCCCTGTTGGCTTGGCGACCAGCTCAACCCATCCATTTTGGATGACATCGCATGATTGCTCCGCCGAAGCCATGCCGTCAATCACTGTATATCAGAGGTTCGTCCCGATGCGGACCTCGGCGAGCAGCCGCCGACGCAAAACGAGCCAAGCGAAGCCTTGAACCGCATGCAGCCTCGCCGCAAAAGCGCGGCATCGACTCATCGGGAGCAACGGGTGGAAACGGTTTCGACCAGCAAGGTGCACGGCGGGACGCAGGGCGTCTATCGCCACGCCTCGACCGCCACCGGCACCGATATGACCTTCTCGCTCTACGTGCCGCCGCATCGGCCGGGCGAGCGGTTGCCGGTGCTCTGGTATCTCTCGGGGCTCACCTGCACCCACGCCAACGTGACTGACAAGGGCGAGTACCGCCGCGCCTGCGCCGAACACGGCGTGATCCTGATCGCGCCAGACACCAGCCCGCGCGGCGAAGACGTGCCCGACGATCTCGCGAGCGACTTCGGCCAGGGCGCGGGCTTCTATCTCGACGCGACCGAGGCGCCCTGGCACCGGCACTTCCGGATGCGCACCTATCTGGAGGCCGAGTTGCCCGCGCTGATCGCCGCGGAGTTCTCGGTTGCGGACCTGGACGCGCAGGGCATCACCGGGCACTCGATGGGCGGGCACGGCGCGCTGACCATCGGCTTGCGCAACCCGGGACGCTTCCGCAGCGTCTCCGCGCTGGCGCCGATCGTCGCGCCGAGCCATGTGCCGTGGGGGCGGAAGGCGTTGGCCGGCTACCTCGGCGCGGACGAGTCGGCCTGGCGCGCCTACGATGCCGCCGCGCTGATCACCGACGGTGCGCGGGTGGCCGAGTTGCTCGTCGATCAGGGGGATCTCGATCCCTTCCTCGCCGAACAGCTCAAGCCCGAATTGCTCGAGGCGGCATGCCAGGCCGCAGGCATCCCGCTGACCCTCCGGATGCAGCCGGGTTACGACCACAGCTATTATTTCGTCTCGACGTTTCTCGCCGATCACGTCGCCTGGCACGCCGCGCGGCTGAAGGCGTGACGCGCGGCGCCGGCGCCGCTCAATCGGCTCAGCCGATCATGATCCCTTCTTGCAGTCCATGATCGTCTGGGCGGCGCTGGTAGCGGAGTCCGAAGCCGGATCGCTGCCCGCGGTGACCTGATAGATCTGCGGCCACATCTTGCCGGTGACGAACAGCCGCTTGCCCGCCGAATCATAGGCGATGCCGTTGGCGACGTCATCCTCGCCGCGCGGGCGCGGTCCCAGGGCGCTCACGTCGAGGAAACCCTTCACCTTGCCGCTGGCCGGATCGATCCGCGCGATCAGATCGGTCTGCCAGATGTTCGCATAGATCTCGCCGTCGACCCATTCGAGCTCGTTGAGGCTCCTCACCGGGCAGCCGTTCGCGGTCACCGCCAGCGTGGCCGTCTGGCGCAGCGTGTCTGGATCGAGGAAGCGCAGCGTGGGGGTGCCGTCGCTCAGGATCAGCGACGTATCGTTGTGGGTCAGGCCCCAGCCTTCGCCGGTGTAGGTGAAGGTATCGCGCTGGGAAAAATCGGAGAGATTGTAGACGAAGCCCGCGTGATCCTTCCACGTGACCTCGTAGAGCCGGTCCTTCCAGGCGACGATCCCCTCGCCGAAATAGGGCGCGGGCAGTTCCTCCTGCTGGACGGTCTCACCGGTCGCGGGCTTCGACTTGCGGAATCCCGAGGTGCCCACCTCGCCGGTGCTCTCGTAGAACAGGCCGTCCTGGTAGAAGAACCCCTCGGTGAACGCCTTGGAATCGTGCGGCAGCGTGGCGACGAGCTTGACGGCGTTGACCGGAATCCCACCGCCGCCGCGCAGGAACAAAAAGTAGCCCGCCACCGCCACGAGCACCGCCGCCCCAACAATCACCCAAATCCGCCGCATGCCCGTCCGACTCCCAAATCCCGAGCCCTTCCTAGCGCGCGGCGGGGACTTGTCGATGGCCCGGACACGACAAAGCCCGCCAGGCGCTGGGCCTGACGGGCTTTGAAAGTATCGCGTTGGTTGCGGGGACAGGATTTGAACCTGTGACCTTCAGGTTATGAGGGGAAAGGCCTGATTAATAACATATTGATATTAAACAATAATATCAGAAATATCAATGTGTTGTGTTATCGAATGTGTTAGATTTTTATCCAACCTAACTGCCCGAGATCGCTTTGCAGACCTTGAGCAGTCAGGCGACCAATTTTCGAGGTCCAACACTAGCTATCTGATTCACAACGATTTTCCAATCGCCAAAACGTGATGTGTTATGGATGTGTCAGCAACGCCGTTTCAGAATGTCTAAGCGCAGGTTGAGCAAGGCGCCATCAATTAGCAGGCGGCGGTGGCAACAAGGTGAGCGGATCGCTCGCGTGCCAATGATTGAAGCGCCGGACCATCTCCTCGCTTCGCTTGAGAATGGCCTCGCCAAACATCGTGCCGCGCCCCCAATCCACAACATGGTTCCAGATTTGGCCGGTGTGGCCCAGGCAATCGGACAGGATGAGTTGGGCGGTGGGGTTTTCATCGTTGAGCAGGACCCACGAATCCGGAGCAGGATGTCCGCCAAGCTCGCAATGATATCCATAGTCGACGCCCCGGAATTTGCCGTCGGCAGCTTTCCGCAGCTTGGCTGGGGTGAATATGTCGCGGCGTTCCTCGCGGCTGCTACGCAGCCAGCGCGTCGCCGCCTCGTCCTTCGTGGCGAAAGCCCATGCGAGATATTCGATTTCGACGAGCTGGCGAATGAGCGCGGCACCGGCATAGCCGCGACCGTCGCCTATAAGATCGGCGCTCGCCGATATGAGCTGACCCCCGATGCGCAACAACATGGACACGGCAACGGCAGTATCATCGCCGTGTCCGAAAGGGGATAGCCCCTCACGCCGGTCGGTACCGAGCATATGTCCGAACACATGAAGCTCTTTCCCGGCGTCGAGAAAGGTCTTCGCCGCGAAGGCTGCAAAGTCATGCCGAAGCCTGACGAGGTTGGGATCGGTGGCGGCGATCCGTATGGCCTCCCGGACCGTCATCTCGCTGGCCTCACCCACGCCAGCGGTCCAAATCCCTATCGGCGGGTTCGGGCGGCAGCACGTCGCGCAGATGTCCGTGAACTTCGAGGTCATAGCGGGCGGCGATCATGGCGATATGCACGCCGAAGATCGCGCGGAGCTGCCCGAGCGCGTCCTGAAACTCCCACGATAGGTAGTGACCCGTCGAGCGCATCGCCTCGAAGTCCGGAGGCCCTTCGGCCCCGATCCGGTCGAGGAAGCGCCGGGAGGCTGCCGCCATTGCCCGCACATGTTCGGCGAGAACCCCTTTCCCGGCTAGCTTCGCCAGGGCGTCGGTGAGGATATGCCGGACTTCGATAATGGATTGCGCGCAGTGGTGAGGGATTTCGGCGGAGGCAGGATTGTAAAGGACGCGGCGGTCCTCAAGCCGCGTAAGGAGTTCGGAAGCGACGTCACGCTCGGTAGCTGACGGTTGCCACGATGCGCCGAAGAGCGGCGTAGAGAAGCCGGTGAGCCGCGCCATCCACTGCTTGGCCTTGCCTGCCATGTCCTCTCCTTGTTGCATCGCCGATACCGGCGAATGCTGTATACTGGCACGTCCCCGGCGGGAGGTGAACATGGACGTGCGCAAACAGCATATTGCTTATCTAGGAGCGGCGGAACGACAGTTCCGGCTGGCGTGCGCCGTCAATCTTGCCGCGACATGCGAGGCGCAGTCGCTCGACGTTCCGATTGAATGGACCTTCGGACGGCACCGCGCCGCCTATGATGAATTGGCGCTCGGGCAAGAGGACGCAGAGAGTGCGGCGGCGTCCATCGAACACACGACGACACTGGTGATGGCAGCCACGATCCGGGAAGCCCTGCGCGCGTGTGTGCCCAGCGCTGCCCGACATGATGACGCGTCCGTCGTGGCCGCTCATCAGATCGCACGGATGATCCGCAACGCCTTCGCTCATCATATGATGGGACCGCGCTGGTCGATCGACGAAGATTGCCGTGACCGCACGTTCGAGGTGCCCGGCGTGATCCGGCTGGATTGCGTCGGGCTGAACGGAAAGGCTTTCGACTGGCGGCACTATGGCGGACCTCTCGCCCTGTTCCGCCTGTCGCAATTTGTCCGGCGGACTGTTCTTGACGATACGTCCGAGGAAGAACGGACCACCGGGCGCGAACCGCGTCTCGCCTGCTATCAGCAGGGACGACTTGTTCTCCGTAAGGTCGGCTGAGGACGCGCATGGCGAAATGGACAGCGGAAGATTTGTTGAAACTAGACGAACGCTACGCCGAGGAGGGGGTAGCATTTCATGCCCGGCCGTTCCGGGCCGCAATGGACATTCTCGGCTCCGAGTTCGCGCTGGGATTCGGCGCGGGAACGGCGGCGCAAGATGTGATGGACGCCTACCGCGCCTTGATTCCCGAGGTTGATGCGGCTTGGCCAGGTCTCGGCATCGGCCTCGCGGCGTCGGTCGATCGAGTGCGCAAGGTCACGGTGGCTGTAGCTTTTGGTCACTGCCGGATTTCGGTGCACGAGGGGCTCGGGTTCGGCACTCATGAGGAATGGGCGACGTGGTGCCGGGGCAATCCCGAAATTGCCGCCAATTCGGCCTACGCATTCGCCGATCTTTTCGACCTGACCTACGGCCTCGACGATCTCCAGCGCGGAGATCCCACCGCGGTAGGGCTCTGGCAGCTGGCCCTTTCCAACCTGGAGGACGTCGCCAACATTCTCACTAATGGTTTCAGCATGGCGTCGGTCCTGCAACCGATCTGCCTTACGGCGGAACTCGCCATGAAGGGCACGCTCGCATTCTGCGGAACCGATGCAAAGACTCTTAGCCAAAAATCCGTTGGCCACCATCATGATGTGCTGGCCGACATGATGGCGAAGGCGCGTCCCCACCGGGACGACGGGCTTGTTCGGGCCGTGGCGGCGGCGCTGCCAGACTATGTAAATAGCCGCTACAAGGCAGCGGGACTCAGCCGCCTGCAAGTGGTGCGCCTAGCGCTCGGGGCGCAGTTCGTAGCCGCTTCAGCGCTGCGCCGCATTTCAGATCGGGATTTCGCGATCAAGCTAGAAATCGATAGCTGGCCGGGACCACGAAGGTCCTTCTTTCCATCGGCATCGGACGGCCAGGGTCAGGAAACTCAATGAAATACAGCGATGCAATCGAAGACTTGGTGGCGGAGTATGCCGAGCGCGTCGAGGAGGGGTTCTGGTTGATGTACCGGGACACCAGCGCCTTTGAAGCGCGCCTTCGGTCGGGGATTAAATTCACAGGCAACGACCCA
>CAWCZC010000003.1:332500-666361 GCA_963799985.1 uncultured Alphaproteobacteria bacterium
ATCACCTGCGCCTCGCCGCCGCCCGAATAGGCCGTCTCGGCATGGTGCATGCCGCCCAGCCCACCATCGGTTCGTGCCGGATATTCGAGCTCGAGCTTGGCGGGCGTGCCGAGCCGGTACTGCGCATAGGCCCCCGCCGTGCCGGTCCCGCCGCACACCGCCACCCGCTTCGCGCCGAGGCGGCATTCGAAGATGACGGTCTCGCCGGGCCCGCACAGGCCCGCGCGCGCAGGAGCGGCATGGGTCAGCTTCGCGGTGCCCGCCGGCGCGACGACCACGACGCCGGCAAGCGCCAGCGCCACATATCCGATCCTCATTCCGCAATCCCCCTCTTGCGTGCCGTCTGCCTGCTCAGGCCGACTGGATATAGCTCCGCATCGCCTCGGCTTCGGATTCGATCCGGTCGATCCGGTACTTCACCAGGTCGCCGATCGAGACCAACCCCACGCACCGCCCGCGGTCGACCACCGGCAGGTGCCGGATCCGCCGCCGCGTCATCAGCGCCAGCGCTCCCAGCACGGACTCGCTTGGCTTCACCGTGATCGCCGGCGCGGTCATCACCTGCGCGACCTGGCGATCGAGCATCGTCGCGCCCTCGCGCTCGAGGCCGTAGATCACGTCGCGTTCGGAAAAGATGCCGGCGACCGCTTCGCCTTCCATCACCAGCAGCGCGCCGATGCGCTTGCCCGCCAGAAGCGTCACCGCTTCGGCAACCGTCCGATCCCCCGGGATCGAAACCAGCTCTCCCCCCTTGCCGCTCAGGATTGCCGCGATGGTCATCGCTCGTCTCCTCATTCAGCTCAGGCGGTTGAGTCTCTCACCTTTCGGGAGCAATTGCAAAAGATGGACGATGATCGACCCGGCCTCGACGACCCCGCTTATGCCGCCTTCGCCTGGGGGCGGTTCCGGATGATTTTCGGCTGGATGGCGGTGGTGGCGGGCGTGGCCGCGGTGGCCGCGGTCGCGATCCTGTGGTTGTGGCTCGGCTGGATGGCCCTGCCGATGGCGCTGGCGACGGCCGCAGGGGTGTTCTTCACGATCCTGATGGCCGCGGCGCTGATGGGGCTGATGTTCATGAGCTCGGGCACCGGCCATGACGAGCAGATCGAGGACCGGCTCAAGGGCGAGGCCGATCCGGGCGATTGAGCGCCGCCCTAATCCGCGCGGCTGGTGCGGGTCAGGCGAAAGCGCAGCGTCGCGGTGCCGTTGGCGGGGACTTCGGTCTGCCACACGTCCGCGCCGTGGTGGCGGCCGAGCCGTGCGGTGAGGCGCGAGCGCTTGTAGCCGTCGGCGAGCGCCAGCTGCGCCTCGTAGCGGATCGCGAACGGATTGGCGTTGGAAACCGTCAGCGTGAGGTCCTGGCTACGCGTGTTCGCCTGCGCGACGACCAGCCGGGCGCTGACCTGGGTCGCCCTCGCCACCTCGAATTCGACTTCCTCGCCCGTCGCCTTGTCGTCGATCCAGCCCGAGCCGACGAGGAGCTTGCTGCCGTCATGCGGTTCGAACACCTGGACCCTTCCGGAGGGCAGCGGCAACCCCAGGCCGCTCTCCTTGCGGTTTTGCGCCCGCAGCAGGATCGTCACGGCATTGTCGCCCGCGCCGATCGTGGAGGTGGCATAGATCACCTCCACGGGCACCGCGGGCCGATCGAGCAGCGCCACCTGCTTCTGGCTCATCGACGCCACGTTGGTGCGCGAAGGAATGCGGTAGAGCTTGAGGTCGCCCAGATCCTCCTGCTGCGCGAAATGGTTCATCGCGACGCCGGGCACGCGCTGCAGCACCTCTGTGACCGAGCGATCGGGGAGCGCGCCGACATCCTGCGCCGTGATCGAATCGACGACGGCGTTGGAGCTTCTCCGGATGATCCGGGGGAACGAATAGCAGCGGAACAACAGGGTGCCGCCGCTGGGCGGGGCGGGCCCGCTGTGGATCCCCTCGATCTTGCCCGCGACCACCAGCGTTTCGGCGTCGGCGTAGCTGGTGGCGTCGCCGTTCGCGAGGGTGATCCAGGCGAACAGGTCGGCGCTCTTGCCGTCCGGCCGCATCGTCGCAACGTAGCTCGCCTGCCAATCGAGCCCCCACGCGAGGTAGGACAGCGTGATCGTCACTTGCTGCGCGGCTGCGGAATCGGTCTGCACCGAAAGCGTCGGCTTGGCCGACAGGCCGTCGGGCACCGAATCATAGACGAGCCGGTCGTCCGCCCCGTCGCAGGCGGCGGCGGTGT
This sequence comes from uncultured Alphaproteobacteria bacterium, assembly GCA_963799985.1. Classification (GTDB taxonomy): domain Bacteria; phylum Pseudomonadota; class Alphaproteobacteria; order Sphingomonadales; family Sphingomonadaceae; genus Sphingomonas. Next base: position 334,725 of record CAWCZC010000003.1, read on the forward strand.
AGCCGTCCCTGGTCTGGATCACCGCGGCGCCGTCCGGACCCGAACGGATAATCGCGCGCTCCTCGACCGTCTTGCCGTCGACCGAATGGCGCCACGTCACCGGGCGGCCGAGGTTGCGCGCATAGAGGTTGCGCGCGCTGAGCAGCTCGGCGTCGAGGTTCTTCTCGCGAACGCCTTGGGGCAGGCCAGTGACTATCGCGCTTTCGGGCAGGATGCCGCCCGCGACACCCTCGAACCGGATCGTCGCCCGACCGGCCGGGATGGTGACTGTTCGGCGCTCGGTGATCAGCGCATAGCCGGTGACCCAGCCGAGGTCGATGTCGCCCTGGCTGTCCGCCCGGTCGGCATCGCGATAGATCGTGACCGCGACCGAATCCGGGGCGGGTGACGTGACCGACTGCGCGCGCGACGGCGCCTCGGCGAGGCCGAGGGCCAGCACCGCAATGGTCATGAGGGCGCGGATCGGCCGCACCGTCGCCCGCTCAGTAGCGCGTGACGTAGACGGCGGTGACGGTGGTCTCGCCGTTGGCCGGGACCGTCACCTTCCACTGCATCCGGTCCGAATCCAGGCGCTCGCCGGGCTGGCTCGCGCTCTCGACCTTCGTGTCGTTCCAACCATTGTCGAGCCCAGACTGGACGAACTCGACCACCACGTCCTGCGGGCGGGCGTTGGTGAAGTGATAGCGCATCGCAGTGCGCCATTTGTCGCCGCTCAGCGCCTCGCGCTTGTCGACGGTCGCCTGTACTTTGACGTCGAACGCCTCGCCGGTGCCGAGTTCGAGCCGCGACCCCATCGGCGTGTGCGGGATCATGGCCTCGCCGATGAATTGCGGCTGGCCGCGCGCGTCGCGCATGTAGATCCGCACCGTGCCCGCGGGCAGCGCGTCGCCAAGACCGCCGTCGCGCGACGAGGAGAAACGCAGCCGCGTCTCTGCGCTTACCGGATCGCGCGAGGCGCCCATCCAGTTGTTGTAATAGACATAGACCTTGGCGGCGGCCGCACCCGAGACGTCGAGGAAGCTGACCTGCTTCTGCTGGGCGTTGGCGATCGTGGTGCGCTGGGCGAGCGGATAGAGATAAAAGTCGCCGAGCCGCTCGCGCGCGGCGGTCTGGGTGCCCGGCGTGATCGCTTGCGGGCGATCGCCGCCGTTCGCCTGCACGCCCACCGCTCCGGCGACCAGCATCGTGTTCGCGTTGGTGAAGGTGGTGCCGCTGGTATTGTTGAGCGTGATCCAGCCCTGGACGTCGATCTTCCCCGCCTTCTCGTCGAACAGCGCGACGTAATCGGCCTTCCAGCTCAGCCCGGTCGAGAGATAGTTGAGCGTGACCGGGCGTGACCCCGCGCTGTCGCTGTCGAGCGTCACCGAAAGCGTCGGCCGTGCGCGCAGGTTGGCGGGGATCGAGGGAAAGATCACGCGCGTCTTGGTGCCGTCGAGCACTTCGATATGGTCGCCGATCTGGACGACGGTGCCGTTGTTGTTGGCGAGCACGCGCGCGCTTTCGCTCTTGCTGTCGCGCACCAGCGTGACGGTCTGGCCGACCGCCTTGTCCATCAATTTCTCGGGGGTGAGCAGGTCGAAATCGAAATTCTGCTCGACCACGCCGAGCCCGGCACCCGAGAGCGTCACCGTCTCGGGGCGGATCGCGGCGGAGACGTCGGCGAATTCCTGGCGCGTGCGCCCGGCCGGAAGCGCAAGCACGCGCCTGTCTTCGATCAGTGCGAGATCGTTGTTGTAGATCGTGACCGCGACATCGCCCTGCGCGGTCTGATCGGGTCCGGCAACCGCGGGGGGAGCGCTCTGGGCGTGCGCCGCGAGCGGCGCCGCGACCAGGACAAGAGCCGACCAACGCATGGCAATTCCTCCCCATTTCTTATCGGGAAGGATGGTAGCAGGTTCGCTGGGCGAGGCTAGGGCGTCATTGACTGCGTTAAAAGGGCACTAAGACCCCCTCAGCCCTGCGGCAGCTCGGCATCGCGGCGCGGGCGGCCGCGGCGGCGGGGCTTGTCCTCGGGCTCGGCGGCGGCCTCGACGCTCAGCGCCGGCGGCAGGATCGCAGCATCGATGCCGTGGGATTCTACGCGGTCCTCGCCAGCGTCGCGGCGCGGACGGCCACGCCCCCGGCGCTGGCCCTGCTCGGCATCGTCGCGCGGCTGGAACGTCTCCGCCTCGCCGCGCGCCTCGAAGGGCTCGGGCTCGACATAGCCGCCGTTGCCGTTGGCGCGGCCGTTGCGGTTGTTGTCGCGGTTCCCGTCGCGCTGGCCGCCTTGATAGTCGCGGTCGCGGTCGTCGCGTTCGGCGCGCTGCTGCTGGTCACGGGGCTGATCCCGGTCGCGGTCGCGCGGCTGGTCGCGGTTGCCCTCGGCCTCGTACTCGAAGTCCTCGTCCTCCGAGTCCTCGTGCGGACGGCGGCTCGCGCCCGGATTATTCTCCTCGAAGCGCGAGCGGGTTTCGCTCAGCACGCGGAAATAATGGTCGGCGAACTGGAAATAATATTCGGCGTTGACCCGATCGCCCTGCATCTGCGCGTCGCGCGCGAGGTTCTTGTACTTCTCGAGCAGCTGCGCGGCGTTACCGCGGGCGCGATTGTCGATGCGATTGCCGTTGTCGCGCTGGTTAGGGCTGCCGCCACCGGGGCGTTGCTGTCCACCGCGGCCGCGACGGCGGCCGTTATTCGCCTGACGATTGTTCATCAAGGTCTGTCTGTCCTGTCTTAATCTAAGCGGTCCGTAGGTCCATCTTGGGTCCCGGATGCGTGTTCACCCGCGAGGCGTGCCGGATTCCGGCGCAACCCGCCTGCCACGGCCGCCAATTTTGTAGCGGCTCACATGACCATGGATCGGGGCCGCGCTTACAACGGCCTGTTTTCAACGGCTTGGTTGAATGTGCCTTGCCCCGAGGCCGTATTAGCCGGTGCAGCACCAATCTCCAAGCGGAAATATGTATCGATTTGTCACCTTTCAAGAGCGGCGATCGCGCGCGGCAGTCCGGCGAGGTCGCGATGCGCCGTCGGAGCGAGTCCCGTCCGGCGCACCAACGCGGTAACGGCATCGGCTTGGGTCGATCCGATCTCGAGCAGGGCAATTCCACCGGGGGCGAGCAGGTGCGGCAGATCGGGGACGATACGCCGGTACGCATCGAGCCCGTCCGCGCCCGCGAACAGCGCGACACCGGGCTCGTGATCGCGCACCTCGACAGGGAGCGGTTCCGCTGTCCCGATATAGGGCGGATTGGCGAGGATCAGGTCGAAGCGGCCGAGCAGGCCCTCGGCCCAATTCCCCGCGCGCAGGTCGGCGCGGCCGGCCAGCCCGAGCCGCTCCGCGTTGCGACGGGCATAGGCCAGCGCTTCCTCGGAGGCATCCACGCCGATCCCTCGCGCGCTCGGCCAATGATCGAGCGCGGCGAGCAGCAGCGTGCCGGGGCCAGTGCCGAGATCGAGGATCGTCGCAGGCGCGCGGCCGCCGAAATGGTCGATCGCAGCCTCGATCAGCGTCTCGCTGTCAGGCCGGGGGATGAGGACGCCGGGGCCGACCTCCAGCTCGATCGTCCAGAACGCGCGCGTGCCGGTGATGTACGCGACCGGCTCGTGCGCGAGGCGGCGTGCGAGGAGCGGCGCGAACGTTGCGGGTTCGGGATCGTCGAGGTGCTTCAGCAGCAGATCGTCGCGGGTGATGCCAAGCGCGTGCGCCATCAGCAGTTCGGCGTCGAGGCGGGGCGTGTCGGAGAGCGCGCGGCGAAGCTCAGGGGCGGCGGTGGAGTACCAGCGCACGCGGCGGACCTCACCCATCCAGATTGCGCCAGCCGGTCGGCCTCGTCCTCGGCGATCAGCGCGCCGATCAGCTCGTCCATCTCGCCCTTCAGGATTTCGGGCAGGCGGTGGAGGGTCAGGTTGATGCGGTGATCGGTCACTCGCCCCTGCGGGAAATTATAGGTCCGGATCCGCTCCGACCGGTCGCCGCGAGCCCACCATCGACTTGCGCGCGCCCGCCCGTTCGGCGTGGAGCCGCTCGCGCTCGGCCTCGTAGAGCCGCGTGCGCAGCACCTTCATCGCCTTGGCCTTGTTCTTGTGCTGCGATTTCTCGTCCTGCTGGATCACGACGAGCCCGGTCGGGATATGGACGATCCGCACCGCGCTGTCGGTGGTGTTGACCGACTGGCCGCCCGGGCCCGACGAGCGGTAGATGTCGATGCGCAAGTCCTTGTCGTCGATCTTGACGTCGACTTCCTCGGCCTCGGGCAGCACCGCGACGGTGGCGGCGGAGGTGTGGATGCGCCCGCCCGCTCTCGGTCACCGGCACGCGCTGCACGCGGTGGACGCCGCTCTCGAACTTGAGCTGTGCGAACACGCCCTTGCCCGTCGACGGAGGCGACCACTTCCTTGTAGCCGCCCGCGTCCGACGGGCTGGCGGAGATCAGCTCGACCTTCCAGCCCTGCGATCGGCGTAGCGCTGGTACATGCGCAGCAGGTCGCCCGCGAACAGCGCCGCCTCGTCGCCGCCGGTGCCCGCGCGAATTTCGAGCATCGCCGCGCGCTCGTCGGCGGCATCGCGCGGGAGCAACGCGAGCGCGAGCGCGCGCTCGGCGGCGGCGAGCGCGGCGGTGTTGGCGTGGAGCTCCTCCGACGCCATCTGCGCGCAGCTCCTCGTCGGCGTCGTGCGTCATGTGCTGCGAGCGACTGCGCCTCGGCGCGAAGCCGCCGCACCTCGCCCGCCGCCTGGGCGACCGGCTCGAGCTCGGCATATTCCTTCGAGACCTGCGACGAAGCGGTCGCCCGCCAGATCGCCGGTCGCCATCATCGCCTGCAGCTCGTCGCGCCGCGCCTCGATCGCGGCGATGCGGTCGGCGGGGATAGTCATTCGTGAGGCCCGCGGTGTCCATCGAGCCCGGCGAGCACCGTCGCGAGGAAATCAGTTTCGCCCGACGCCCTTGCCGGCCTCGATCTCGGAAAGCTTTCGCTTGATCTGCTCGCCCGATTTCAGGCTGCGGATCGCGATCTCGCCCGCGCCGAACTCGTCGTCGCCGACGATCACGACATAGGCCGCTCCCGCCGCGTCGGCACGTTGCATTCGCTTCTTCAGATTTCCTCGGAACGCCATGTCGCAATAGGCGCCCTTGCGACGGAATTGCGCGACGAGCTCGACGCAGAACCGCTCGGCATTCTCGCCGACGGGGATCATCACGAACTCGGGCCGCTCCGCCGCCGGCTCGGCGATCAGCATCGCCAGCCGCTCGACCCCCGCCGCCCAGCCCACGCCCGGCGTGTGCGGTCCGCCCAGGCTCTCGATCAGCCCGTCGTAGCGTCCGCCCGCGAGCACGGTGCCCTGCGCGCCCAGCCGATCGGTCACGAACTCGAACGCGGTGTGGCGGTAGTAATCGAGCCCGCGCACCAGCCGCGCGTTGCGAGTCCACGGCACGCCCGCGGCGTCCAGCCCCTTGGTCACCGCCTCGAAGAACCGCCCGCCTCGCTGGTGAGATGCGCGTCGATGTCGGGCGCGGCATCCGCGATCGGGCGGTCGCGCGGGTCCTTGCTGTCGAGGATGCGCAGCGGATTCTTGTCGAGCCGCGCCAGGCTGTCTTCCGACAAGTCCCCCCGATGCGCCTCGAAATGCGCGACCAGCGCGCTCCGCCACGCATCGCGCGTCTCGGCATCGCCCAGCGTGTTGAGCTGAAGCGTCACGCCCGTCGGCGATCCCCAGCTCGCGGAGCAGCTGGTCCGCCATCACCAGCAGCTCGACATCGGCGGCGGGCTCGGCCGCGCCGATGATCTCGGCATCGATCTGGTGGAACTGGCGGAAGCGACCCTTCTGCGGGCGCTCGTAGCGGAACACCGGGCCCGAGGTCGCGAGCTTCATCGGCGCGTGCTGCTGCCAGCCCTCGGTGAGGATACGCGCGGCAGATGCCCGCGGTGAACTCGGGGCGCAGCGTGATCAGGTCGCCGCCGCGATCGGGGAAGGTGTACATCTCCTTCGAGACGACGTCGGTGGTCTCGCCGATCGAGCGCGCGAAAACTTCGGTCGCCTCGAACACCGGAACCTCGACCCGCTGGAAGCAATAGAGCCGCCGCACATGCTCGAAGGCCTCGAGCACGCGCGCGAAGCGACGCTGCTCCTCCCCGAAGATGTCCTGGGTGCCGCGGACGCGGTTGGGCGTTGGGATGCGTGCCATGAACGCGCGCCTCTAATCGAACGCGCGACGGAGCGCCAGAACCTCGATTTGCTGCATTGCGATAGCTTGACACACGCCGGAAACGCGTGCGGATCATTGGCCGCTCGACGCGCGGGCGAAACCTCCCGCCCGCGCGCGAGTTTCGCTATCCAGCCACGTCGTCCGACTGGCCTCTCTTACCGGGGTGAACCCTTGGCTCCCACTCCCAGCAGATTTCCCCAAACCGCCCTCGCCCTGCTCGCCGCGTCGCTGCTCGCCTCGTGCGGCGGAGGAGGCGACGGCAATTCGACCGCCAGCGGCAAGGGCGGCCGCGGCGCGGGCGGTCCGGTGACCGTCGGCTTCGTCATCGTCCAGCCGGGCAGCGTGCCCGTCACCGCCGAGCTCGCCGGGCGCGTCGCCGCCTACCAGAGCTCGGAAGTGCGCCCGCAGGTCGCCGGGATCGTGCGGCGGCGCTTCTTCACCGAAGGGTCGGTCGTCCGCCAGGGCCAGACGCTCTACCAGATCGACCCGAGCCTCTACGCCGCCTCGGTCAGCCAGGCGCAGGCCAATCTGGCGAGCGCGCGGGCCAGCGCCGAGGCCGCGCAGGCCAAGGCCGATCGCTACAAGCCGCTCGCGGCGATGGAGGCGGTTTCCAAGCAGGATTACACCGATGCCGCCGCCCAGGCGCGCCAGGCCAGCGCCTCGGTCGCGCAGAACAATGCGGCGCTCAGAACCGCGCGGATCAACCTCCACTTCACCCGCGTCCCCGCACCGATCACCGGCCGGATCGGCCGCTCGCTGATCACCGAGGGCGCGCTGGTCACCACCGATCAGGCCGATCCGCTCGCGGTGATCCAGCGGCTCGATCCGATCTACGTCGACATCCAGCAGTCCTCGGCCGACCTGCTCGCGCTACGCAAGGCGCTAAGCGAGGGCGGCGTGACGGCGTCGAGCGCGGCGGTGCGGCTCAAGCTCGAGGACGGCAGCGACTACGGCCTCACCGGCACGGTCGAGTTCGCCGAGGTGATGGTCAACGAGAGCACCGGCACGGTCACGCTGCGTGCGCGCTTCGCCAATCCGCAGGGGGTGCTGCTGCCGGGCATGTTCGTCCGCGCGGTGTTCGCGCAGGCGATCGACAATGATGCCTATCCTGGTGCCGCAGCAGGCGCTGTCGCGCGATCCGCGCGGCCAGGCCAAGGTCTTCGTCGTCGGCCCGGGCAACCATGCGGTGCAGAAGCTGGTGACCGCCGACCGCACCCAAGGCGCCTATTGGGTGGTGACCTCGGGCCTCAGCCCGGGTGACAAGGTGATCACCCAGGGCACCGCCAACCTGAAGCCGAACGCGGAGATCAAGCCGGTGGCCGACACCGCGCCGCAGCGGATCCAGGCCCCCGAACGCGGCGCCGGCGGCGACGCTTCCAGACAAGGCGCCGGCGGCGCCCAGGCCAAGGGCGGCTGACGCACCCATGTCGCGCATCTTCATCGATCGCCCGATCTTCGCCTGGGTGATCGCGATCATCGTGATGCTGATGGGCCTCGGCGCGATCTTCACGCTGCCGATCGCGCAATATCCCGACATCGCCCCGCCGCAGGTCAACGTGCGCGCCAGCTATCCGGGTGCCTCGGCCGAGGCGATCCAGAACAGCGTGACTCAGGTGATCGAGCAGCAGCTCACCGGGATCGACGGGCTGCTCTATTTCAGCTCGTCGTCGAGTTCGCGCGGGACGGTGAGCATCACCGCCACCTTCGACAAGGGCACCAATCCCGACATCGCCCAGGTCCAGGTGCAGAACCAGGTCCAGCAGGCCCTGTCGCGGCTGCCCGCAACAGGTCCAGCAGCAGGGCATCCGAGTCACCAAGTCCAATCCCGACTTCCTGATGATCGTCGGCGTCTATGACGCGACCGACAAGCTGAGCAACCAGGATGTTTCGGACTGGCTCGCGTCCAACCTCCAGGATCCGCTCGCGCGGGTGAAGGGGGTCGGCGACAGCCAAGTGTTCGGCGCGCAATATGCGATGCGGATCTGGCTCAACCCCGACCGGCTGGCGAGCTTCTCGCTGATGCCGAGCGATGTCGTCACCGCGATCCAGAACCAGAATACTGAGATCGCGGCGGGCGAGATCGGCGGGCAGCCGATGCCCAAGGAGCAGATGCTCAACGCCACCGTGACCGCGCAATCGCGGCTGCAGACGCCCGAGCAGTTCGCCAACATCATCCTCAAGACCGACCGGACCGGCGCCACCGTCCACCTCAAGGACGTCGCCCGGGTCGAGCTCGGGGCGGAAAGCTACAATTCGGTGAGCCGAGTCGACGGCCACCCGGGCGCCGGCATCGCGATCTCGCTGTCACCTGGCGCCGACGCGCTGACCACCGCCGATCTGGTCAAGGCCAAGGTGGCGGAGATCGCGAAGGTTTTCCCGGCCGGCGTCAAATACGCCTACGCCAACGACACCACCGCCTTCATCAAGCTCTCGATCGAGGAAGTGGTGATCACGCTGTTCGAAGCGATCGTGCTGGTCGTCGTCGTGATGTTCGTCTTCCTGCAGACCTGGCGCGCGACGCTGATCCCGACGATCGCGGTGCCGGTAGTGCTGCTCGGCACCTTCGGCGATCCTCTATCTCGCCGGCTTCACGATCAACACGCTGACTTTGTTCGGACTGGTGCTCTCGATCGGCCTGCTCGTCGACGACGCGATCGTCGTGGTCGAGAACGTCGAGCGGCTGATGGAGGAGAATCCCGAGATGTCGCCGCGCGAGGCGACGATCCGGTCGATGGAGCAGATCCAGGTCGCGCTGGTGGCGATCGCGCTGGTGCTCTCGGCGGTGTTCCTGCCGATGGCGTTCTTCGGCGGGTCGACCGGCGTGATCTACCGGCAGTTCTCGATCACGATCGTCTCGGCGATGGTGCTTTCGGTGATGGTCGCGCTGATCCTGAGCCCGGCGCTGACCGCGACGCTGCTCAGGAGCAAGAAGCAGGAGCACGATGCCGGCGGCGGCTGGATCGAGCGGCGCTTCCCCGGCGCGTGGGCGTTCATCGGCGGTGCGCGTACGCGCTTCAACACCGGCTTCGAGCGGACCGTGAAGCGGTATTCCGGCGGCGTCACCTCGCGTGGTCGACCGCAAGTGGATCTTCCTCGCGATCTACGCCGGCGTCGTCGCCCTGCTGGTGATCCTGTTCTTCCGACTGCCAACCGGCTTCCTGCCGACCGAGGATCAGGGCGCGGCCCAGGTCCAGTTCCGCCTGCCTGCGGGCGCGACTCAGTCGCGGACGATGGAAGTGCAGTCAGCGATCGAGAAATATTTCAAGACGCAGGAAGCGAAGAACATCGGCACGATGTTCACCGTCGCCGGCGGCGGTGGCGGCGGCGGGCCGAGCGGGCAGAACACCGGCCAGGGCTTCGTCAACCTCGCCGACTGGAGCGACCGCAAGGGCGAGCGCGAACGGCGCCGACGCGATCGTCGCGCGCGCCACCGCGGCGTTCAAGAACTTCCGCGACGCGCAGGTCTTCGCCACCGTCCCCGCCGCGATTCGCGGCCTCGGCCAGGCGAACGGCTTCACGATGGAGCTGCAGAACCGCAGCGGCATGCCGCTACGCCGATTTCCTCGCAGCCCGCGACAAATTGCTGGCGATGGCGAGCAAGGACCCGATCCTCAGCACCGTCCGCCTGACCGAACTGCCCGACGTAGCGACGCTCAAGGTCGACCTCGACCAGGAGAAGCTCGCCGCGTTCGGGCTCAGCCAGGGCGACGTCAATTCGACGCTCTCGACCGCCTGGGGCGGGCGTTACGTCAACGATTTCGTCGACCGCGGCCGCGTGAAGCGCGTCTTCGTCCAGGGCGACGCCCCCTATCGCGCCGCGCCTTCGAGACATCGACGAATGGTATGTCCGCTCGAACACCGGCCAGATGACGCCCTTCTCCTCCTTCGCCCAGATCGGCTGGTCAACCGCGCCGACGACGCTGTCGCGCTTCCAGGGCATCCCTTCGTTCGAGATTCCAGGGCCAGGCGGCCGCGGGCCACAGTTCGGGCGACGCGATGACCCGGATCGAGCAGCTCGCCGACCAAATTCCCGGGACAAGCATCGCCTGGTCCGGGCATTTCGTATCAGGAGCGGCTCGCGGGCGGGCAGGCGCCGTTCCTCTACGGCATCTCGCTGCTGGTCGTGTTCCTGTGCCTCGCCGCGCTCTACGAGAGCTGGACGATCCCGGTGGCGGTGTTGCTGATCATCCCGCTCGGCCTGGTCGGCGCGGTCGTTCGCGGTGACGCTGCGCGGGCCTGCAGAACGACGTCTATCTCCAGATCGGCCTGCTGACGACGATGGGCTTGGCCGCCAAGAACGCGATCCTGATGATCGAGTTCGCCGAGCAGCGCCGAGAAGGAGGGCAAGCGCGTGATCGAGGCGGCGCTCGAGGCCGCACGCATCCGGCTCCGCCCGATCCTGATGACCAGCCTCGCCTTCATCTTCGGCGTGCTGCCGCTCGCGATCTCGACCGGCGCGGGCGCGAACAGCCGCATCGCGATCGGCACCGCGGTGATCGGCGGCATGCTGACCGCGACGATCCTGGCGATCTTCTACATCCCCCTGTTCTTCGTGCTGGTGCGCCGCACCACGCGCGACGCGCTGCAACGCGCTCCATCATCACCACCACGAACCCCATCCGCCGGAGGCAAGCGCATGAGCAAGACCGCGCTCCTGCTGACCGCCGCGCTCGCCGGCTGCTCGATTGCGCCGAAGTACGCCCGCCCCGAGGCGCCGGTGCCGCCGTCCTGGCCGGTGGGCGACGCCTATCTGCGCGCGAACGAGGCGGCGCTGCCGGCGATCACCTATCGCGACATCTTCCGCGATCCGCGGCTGCAGAAGCTGATCGAACAGGCGCTGGCGAACAACCGCGACCTGCGCGTCGCCGCCGCCAACATCGCAGCGGCACGCGCGCAATATCGCGTCCAGCGCGCGCAGCAGTTCCCGCAGGTCGACGCCAGCGGCGGCGTCACCGACGATCCCGACAACACGAACGGATCGTCCGGCACGCGCACCGCGATCTCGGCCGACGTCGGCGTGCCCTCGTTCGAGCTCGATCTGTTCGGCCGCCTGGCCTCGCTCATCGCGCGCGGCGCAGGACCGATATTTCGCCACTGAAGCCGCCGCGCGCACCGTTCGGCTGACGATGGTCGGCGACATCGCCGACGCCTGGCTCAGCTACGCCGCCGACGCGAGCCTGCTCAAGATCGCGCGCGACACCGCCGACAGCGCCCAGCGCAGCGCCACCCTCACCCGCGCCCGGCTGGAAGGCGGGATCGCCCCGCGCACCGACCTGCGCCAGGCCGAGCAGATCCTCTCGACCGCGCAGGCCGACGTCGCCCAGCAGACCACCGCGCTGGCGCAGGACGTCAACGCGCTCCAGCTCGTGGTCGGCGCGCCGATCGATCCCGCGCTGCTCCCCGCCTCGATCGATGAAGCCGCGCCCACCGTCGCCGAGCTCCCCGCCGGGGTCGATTCGAGCGTGCTGCTGCGCCGCCCCGACGTGGTCGAGGCCGAATATCAGCTCCGCGCCGCCAATGCCGAGATCGGCGTGGCGCGCGCGGCGCTGTTCCCGCGCATCTCATTGACCGGGCTGCTCGGCTTCGCGAGCAACGCGCTCGCCGGCCTGTTCACCGGCGGCGCGTTCAACTGGCAGGCGGGCGCGAGCGCGAGCTATCCGATCTTCAGCGCCGGCGCCGGCCGCGCGGGCGTGGCGCTCAGCCAGGCCCAGCGCGACGCGGCGCTCGCCGCCTACGAGAAAGCGATCCAGACCGCCTTCCGCGAAGTCGCCGACGCGCTGGCGCGGCGCGGCACGATCGCCGAGCAAGTCCGCGCCGACCAGGCCGATACCGACGCCGCGGCGGACACGTACCGCCTCACCGAAGCGCGCTATCGCGGCGGGATCGACCCATTCCTCACCAGCCTCGATGCGCAACGCTCGTTCTACGCGGCGCAGCGGACGCTGGTGAACGTGCGGCTGGTCGAGGCGAGCAACCTCGTGACGCTGTACCGCACCCTCGGCGGCGATGCGCTGATCGAGGCGGCGCCCGAGGGCCCCAAGCCGGTAACCGGCGCTCAGTAGGCCGAAGCTTCCCTCACCCGCGTCATCGCCAGCGCCGCCAGCAGCAGCGATCCCGCTGCGAAGGCCATCGTCCAGATCGGCTGGTCGGGGAAGAAGTGCTTCATGATCGTCCCCATCACCGTCGCGACCAGGAGCTGCGGCACCACCACGAACACGTTGAACAGCCCCATGTAGATGCCGAGCTTGCGCTGCGGCAGGCTCGAGGCGAGGATCGCATAGGGCATCGCCAGGATCGAGGCCCAGGCGATCCCGACACCGACTTCGCTCGCGATCAGCAGCTTGGGATCGCGCAGGAAGAAGAAGCTGGCGTATCCCGCCGCGCCGCACAGCAACCCGAAGATGTGCGTCCGCGCCTTGCCGATCCGCGCCGAAAGCAGCGGCAGCAGCGTCAGCGCCGCCATCGCGGCCACGCCGTTGTAGGTGGCGAACAGCACGTCGACCCAGCTCGCGCCTTCCTGGTAGAGCGGGCTCTGTGTATCGGTGGCGCCGTAGAAGACCTGCGCGACGATCGGGGTGGTATTGATCCACATGATAAACAGCGCCGACCAACTGAAGAACTGCGCCAGCGCCAGCCGCTTCATCAGCACCGGCATCCCCGAGAAATCGCCGACGATGCTGCTCAGCATGTTCGAGGCGCTGCCGCCCCGCGCGAGCCGGATCGCGGCGATGCTGGCGATGCCATAGGCCGCGAGCAGCCCGCCGAGCACGTAGACTTCCTTCTCGAGCCCGAACCTGGCCACCGCGACGATCACCAAGGCGCCGGCGAGGATCCAGAGCGCGCTCGAAGCATAGCTGCGCGCCGCGAGCACGCGGATCGTGTGCTGACGGTCGTCCTCGCTGACCGGCCCATCGAACGCGGTCATCTCGTCGGGGCTGTACTCGCGGGTCGAGAAGATGGTCCACAGCACCGCGAGGAACAGCGCCGCCCCGCCGAACCAGAATGCCAGCCGCACCGTTTCCGGCACGCCGCCCGCCGCCGCCGCGTTCGAGACCCCGAGCTTCTCGAGCGCCCAGGGGAAGATCGATCCGGCCACCGCGCCCGCGCCGATGAAGGCGGTTTGGACGGCATAGCCGGCGCTGTGCTGGTCCTTGCGCAGCATGTCGCCGACGAAGGCGCGGAACGGCTCCATCGAGACGTTGAGCGAGGCGTCGAGCACCCACAGCATCACCGCCGCGAACCACAAGGCCGGGCTCTCGGGCATCACCAGCAGCGCCAGCGCCGCCAGCACCGCGCCCGCGAGGAAATAGGGCCGCCGCCGCCCGAGCCGGCCAAGCCAGGTACGATCGCTCATGTGGCCGATGATCGGCTGGACGAGCAGCCCGGTGAGCGGCGCGGCGATCCACAGCGCGGGGAGGTTGTCGAGCTCGGTGCCGAGCGACTGGAAGATCCGGCTCATGTTCGCGTTCTGCAGCGCGAAGCCCACCTGGATGCCGAAGAAGCCGAACGAGATGTTCCACAGGCCCGCGAAGGACTGGCGCGGTTTCTCCATCGTCGATGCTCCAGTGTGGGGGGCTGAGGCGGTCAGGCGGGCGAACCGCACGAGCGGCGAACGATCAGCCGAGTGGGCAGCAATGCGCTGCCGACCGGCTCCTCGCGGATTCGGCCGATCAGCGTCTCGACCAGCCGGCGCCCGGCGAGCGCGGGATCCTGCATCACGGTGGTGAGCGGCGGGCTGGCGAGGCCGGCGGCGGGGATGTCGTCGAAACCGACCACCGCGACGTCCTCGGGCACGCGCCGGCCCGCGGCGGCCAACGCGCGCATCGCGCCGATCGCGATCAGGTCGCTCGCCGCGAGGATCGCGTCGAACCGCTCGCCGCTCGCCATCAGCGCGTCGGCGGCGGCGGCGCCCGATTCCTCGGTAGTGATCGCGTCGAACTGAAGGCCGGGCCGCGGGATCACGCCGCCCTCCTTGAGCGCGCTGGTGTGGCCGCGATAGCGGTCGTGGAACTCGGGATAATGACTCGACGCCGATCCGAGGAACGCGATGTTGCGCCGCCCGAGCCCGAGCAGGTGCCGCGTCGCCTCCGCCCCGCCGCCATGGTTGTCGCACCCGACGGTGAGCCCCGCCGCCTCGGACTGGACCGAGCCCCAGCGCACGAAATGCGTGCCCGACGCTTCGAGCGCCTGGAGCCGCGAGCGGTAGAGCTCATAGTCGCCATAACCGAGCAGGATGATCCCGTCGGCCTTGCGCGAATCCTCGTAATCGGTGTGCCAGTCGCTCGAGAGCTGCTGGAAGCTGATCAGCAAGTCGTGGTTATGCTCCGCGCAAGTCCGGATGATCGAGCCCAGCATCGACAGGAAGAAGGGATTGATCAGCGAATCGTCGGGCGTCGGATCCTCGAAGAACAGCAGCGCCAGCGTGTGCAGGTGGCGGCTGCGCAGGTTCGAGGCGGCCTTGTCGACGCGATAGTTGAGCCGCTTGGCAATCGCCTCGATGCGCAGACGCGTCGCAGTATTGACCCCCGCGCCGCCGCGAAGCGCGCGTGATACCGTCGGTTGCGAGACACCCGCCAGATGGGCGATGTCGATCGAGGTCGGCTTGCGCTGCATGCCCCTCAGCGGCTCCTCCTGCGGACGGCCGTCCCCGCCGTCTCGCTACGCATGAATACAATGCATAAACCGGGTCAGGTCAATTGCGCGCAGCCCCCCCGTACAGGCGGACGGCGCCGGTCAATTCCGGCTAAGTGATTATAATATATCGTTTCTGAGTGTGGCATCCATGCCACGTCGGTTTCGCATAACTACTGAATACGTATGTGACTCGCTGGCCGGGCCGCGTCATTCGCGGAACAAGCGGGAAGCAGCAATGCGCAGAGGCCTGCGCACGCACGTTCGCATCCCATCGGTAACCGGCCGCGAGAGCCGGGGGCGGGAGGCGGCACCTGGGGAGATGAGACTTGATCAGCACCATTCGCCGCCGCACCGCGGCCACCCGCATCGGCTTCGGCGTGAGCGCGCAGGCGCTCGCCGCCGCGCTCGCGGTTGGCGCCTTCGCCGCACCCGCCTGGGCGCAGGACACGGCGCCCGCCACCGGAACCGCGGCCGCGCAGGACGCGACCGACGAAGGTCAGACCATCACCGTCACCGGCTTCCGCGCTGCACTGGGCAAGGCGACCGCGACGAAGAAGAACGCCGAGACCGTGGTCGAATCGGTTTCTTCCGAGGACATCGGCAAGCTTCCCGACAACGGCATCGGCGAATCGATCGCCCGCCTTCCCGGCGTCTCGGCGCAGCGCAATGCCGGCCGCGCCAACATCATCTCGATCCGCGGCTTTGGCCCGGATTTCTCGACGACCACGCTCAACGGCCGTCAGCAGACCACCACCAACGACAGCCGCGCGGTCGAGTTCGACCAGTATCCGTCGGAAATCCTCGCCGGGGTCGACGTCTACAAGACCGCCGAGGCCGATCACACCGCGGGCGGCCTCGTCGGCAGCATCGATCTGCGCACGATCCGCCCGCTCGACGTGAGCGGCCATGTGCTCGCGGTCGGCGCGCGCGGCACCTATGTTGACCAGAAGCTGGATCCGAATTCCACCGACAAGGGCTTCCGCGCCTACGGCACCTTCGTCGACAAGTTCGCCGACGATCGCGTCGGCGTGGCGATCTCGGCCGCCTATACCGCCGAGCCCTACCAGACCGATGACTTCAACGCCTGGGGCTATGGCGGTTATCCGGGCGGCGGCCAGGGCATGAACGGCATCAAGACCTGGGTCGAAACGGACCGGCTCAAGCGCTTCGGCGGCAACGCCACGCTGCAGGCGCTGGTCGGCGACAATTTCACGATGAGCTTCGACGGCTTCTACTCGCACTTCATCGACCGGATCGATCAGCGCGGCTTCGAAATGCCGTTCAACTGCGGCGGCGGCTGCGGCCACGATGCGATCTCGAACGTGACCACCAGCGCCAGCGGCTTCGTGACGAAGGCCACCATCGCCGGCACGCCGGTGATCGAGGACTACGCCAACGACCGCACCGCCGACCAATATTCGCTCGGCTGGAACGGCGTGTGGGACAGCCACAACGGCTGGCACGGCAAGGCTGACATCAGCTGGTCGCGCACCACCCGCCTCGACAATTCGCTTCAGACGACCGCCGGCCTCGGCCATGCGCTGCCCACGGCCCAGGCGACGGTGACCTATACCGCGACGCCGACCGGTCCGCAGTTCACGAGCAACTACAACGGCAACAGCTCTGCGCTCGTGCTGACCGACGTCGAGGGCTGGAGCAGCTCGCCGATCCAGGCGGGCTACGACAATCAGCGGCACACCACCGACGACCTCGTCGAGGCGCGCGCCGAGCTCGAGCGCGACATCGGCGGCTTCCTGAAATCGGTCAAGGTCGGGGTCGACTATACCACCCACACCAAGTCGCTGGACGCCCACGAGGCGTTCCTCAGCCCGCCGGGCGGTGCCGCGACCGCGGCGATCCCGGCCAGCTTGCGGCTGGACCCGGTCATGCTCGATCGCGGCCTCGGCCCGATCCTCGCGTATGACCCGCGCGTCCTCGTGGCCAACAACGTGCTCGTCCTTACCCCCAACACCTACGGCAGCACCAAGGGGTATGGCGTCAAGGAGAACGTCTGGACGCCTTACCTGATGGCGACGCTCGACGGCGACCTCGGCGCGACCAAGCTGACCGGCAACATCGGCGTCCAGGCAGTCCACACCGGCATCGATTCGACCGGCCAGGCCTTCGCGGCGGTCACCGACGATTACTGGATGGTCCTGCCAAGCGCGAACCTCAACTTCCGCATGCCGAACGACTTCGTCATCCGCGTCGCGGCGTCGAAGGAAATGATGCGGCCGCGCCTGCCCGATCTCAACAACGTCATCTCGTTCGGGCCGGACATCACCAAGACGCCGGTCGTCTATTCGGGCAGCGGCGGCAACCCACGGCTGCGCCCCTTCGAGGCGACTGCGTTCGACTTGAACTTCGAGAAGTATTTCGCGACCAAGGGCTATCTCGCGCTGCAGCTCTTCTACAAGCACGTCGATACCTACATCGCGAACGGCTATACGACGACCTTCGACTATTCGGGCTTCCCGACACCTCCCGGGGTCGTTCCGCCCTCGAAGGTCGGCATCCTGTTCAGCAACGTGAACACGCACGGCGGCCACATGTACGGCGCCGAAGTCGCGGGCACGCTGCCGTTCGAGGTGTTCTCGAGCGCGCTCACCGGCTTCGGGCTGACCGGCGGCGCGGGCTATACCGAGACCAAGGTCTATGACTTCAACGGCAACGTCAGCACGATCCCGGGCTATTCGAAGTGGGTCGCCAGCCTGACCGCCTTCTACGAGAGCCACGGCTTCAGCCTGCGCGGCAGCATGCGCTACCGCTCGTCCTACCTCGGCGATTTCGCGCTCTACAGCGGCGGGCTCGATCGCCAGACCGTGCTGGGCGAGACGGTCTACGACGCGCAGGTCGGCTACGACTTCCCGTCCTCGTCGGCGCTGCATGGCCTGTCGCTCTACGTCCAGGGCCAGAACCTCACCGACGAGCGCTCGGCGACGCTGGGCATCACCTCCCAGCCGCTGTCGTATCTCAAATATCAGCAGTACGGGCGTCGGTTCCTCGCCGGCTTCACGTTCAAGTTCTGAGTGTATGATCGGCCTCGCCGGTTGCGCCGGCGGGGCCGATCCGTTTGAAGACAGAAATGAGCAAACCCGCGCCCCTCGACATCGTCATTGCCGGAGGCGGGACGGCGGGGTGGACCGCGGCCGCCACGCTGGCGCGCTTCCTCGGCAACCACGCCACGATCACGTTGGTCGAATCCGATGCGATCGGCACCGTCGGCGTGGGCGAAGCGACGATCCCGCAGATCCACAACCTCATCGTCGGGCTGGGGCTCGACCAGGCCGAGTTCCTGCGGCGGACCAACGCGAGCTTCAAGCTGGGGATCGAATTCGTCGACTGGCTCCGCCCCGGGCACAGCTACATCCACAGCTTCGGCCAGGTCGGGCGCGGGATCGGACTGATCCCGTTCCGCCAGCTGTGGCTGCGCGGCCGGCACCTCGGGGTCGCGGGCGACTACGGCGACTACAGCTTCAACGTCGCGGCGGCCCGGCAAGGCCGCTTCGCGATCGGCGACGGGCGCGGCGGCACCCTGCCCGATCTCGCCTACGCCTATCATTTCGACGCCGCGCTGTTCGCCGCAATGCTGCGCGATTATGCCGAAGCGCGTGGCGTCCGCCGGGTCGAGGGCCTGATCGAAGGTGTCGAGCGCGACGCTGGGAGCGGCGACATTCGCGCGCTGAGGCTCGACGGCGACCGGACCGTCGCGGGCGCGCTGTTCATCGATTGCACCGGCTTTCGCAGCCTGCTGCTCGGGCAGGCGCTCGAGGTGCCGTTCGTCGACTGGCGCAATTGGCTGCCGTGCGATACCGCGCTGGCGGTGCCGAGCGAAGCACGCGCGCAAATCCGCCCCTACACTCAGTCGATCGCGCGGCCCGCCGGATGGCAGTGGCGAATCCCGCTCCAGCACCGCACCGGCAACGGCCACGTCTTCTGCTCCGAATTCATGTCGGTGGACGAAGCGAGCACCCGCCTGCTCGCCAACATCGAGGGCGCGGCCCTCGCCGATCCGCGCCCGATCCGCTTCACCAGCGGGCACCGGCGCGAGTTCTGGTCGCGCAACTGCATCGCGCTGGGGCTCGCCGAGGGCTTCATCGAGCCGCTCGAATCGACCAGCATCCACCTCGTCCAATCGGGGCTGGGGCGGCTGCTCAACCTGCTGCCCAACGATCTTTCCGACTTGGGCGCGGCGCGCGATACCTTCAATCGCCTGTCGGCGATCGAATGGCAGCGGGTGCGCGACTTCCTCGTGCTCCACTATGTCGCCAACGACCGCGTCGGCGAGCCGTTCTGGGACCATTGCCGGGCGATTCCGCTCCCCGAAAGCCTCGCCGTCAAGATCGCGCTGTTCCGCGAATCGGGCGCCTTCATGCGCGAGGAGGACGAGCTGTTCCTCGACGACAGCTGGGGGCAGGTGATGCTCGGCCAGGGCATCGAGCCGCGCGCCTGGTCGCCGCTCGCCGACAATGTGCCCGCCGGCGACATCGGGCCCTTTCTTGAAACGCTCGCGAGGAGCTGTCGCATCCGGAGCGAGGCGCTGCCCGAGCATCGCGCCTTCGTGGCGGCAATGACCGGCGAAGCGGCGGCGCAGCCCGTATGATCCCCGCCGCCGCCCCAGCCAGGAAGACCCGATGATCCGCCGCGCCCTCCTCGCTGCCCTGCTCGCCGCCGCGGCGTTCCCGGCGCAGGCCCAGAATGCACCCGCAGCCGATTACCGCGCGCGACTGCCGGAGGACGAAGTGTTGTACTTCCTCCTGCCGGACCGGTTCGAGAACGGCGATCCGTCGAACGATCGCGGCGGCCTCACCGGCGACCGGCTCAGGACCGGCTACGATCCCACCGCCAAGGGCTTCTACCACGGCGGCGACTTGAAGGGCCTGCTCAACCGCCTCGACTATATCCAGGCGCTCGGCGTGACCGCAATCTGGGTCGGACCGATCTTCAGGAACAAGCCCGTCCAGGGCCCGCCGGGGCAGGAGTCGGCGGGCTATCACGGCTATTGGGTGACCGACTTCACTCGGGTCGACCCGCATTTCGGCACCAACGCGGATTTCCAGGCCCTGGTCGACGCGGCGCACGCGCGCGGGATCAAGGTCTACATGGACATCATCGTCAACCACACCGCGGACGTGATCCAGTATCGGGAGTGCGGCGACTGCGCCTATCGCAGCCGCGCGGACTATCCCTACACGCGTAAAGGGGGCGTCGCCGGCGCGGCCATCAACAGCGGCTTCGCCGGCGACGGCATCCAGACCCCCGGAAACTTCGCGCACCTGACCGACCCGAACTACGCCTACACGCCCTACGTCCCCGATGCCGAGAAGGACGTGAAGCGCCCGGCGTGGCTCAACGATCCGATCTGGTACCACAACCGCGGCAACTCGACCTTCCAGGGCGAGAGCTCGCTGCTCGGCGATTTCGTCGGCCTCGACGACGTGATGACCGAGAATCCGCGCGTGGTGGCGGGGATGATCGAGATCTTCGGCAGCTGGATCGACACCTACGGGATCGACGGCTTCCGCATCGATACCGCGCGCCACGTCAATCCCGAGTTCTGGCAGGCGTTCGTCCCCGCGATGCTAGCGCGTGCCAGGGCGAGGGGCATCCCCCACTTCCACATCTTCGGCGAGGTCGCCGATCCCAACGTCGCCGCGCTCGCGCAGCACACCCGCGTCGACAAGCTCCCCGCAGTGCTCGATTTCGCCTTTGCGGTGACGGTCAACCAGGTGATCGCGGGCAAGGCGACGCCCGACCAGCTCGCCGCGGTGTTCGCCGCCGACCCGCTCTACGAAGGCGGCGAGGCAATGGCGCGCGAGCTGCCGACCTTCGTCAGCAACCACGACGCCGGGCGCACGGCCACCTTCCTCAAGGACGATCTTCCCCATGCCAGCGCCGACGAGCTGCTCAAACGCGACATGCTCGGCCAGGCGATGCTGCTGACGCTGCGCGGCGTGCCGACGATCTATTCGGGCGACGAGCAGGGCTTCATGGGCGAGGGCGGCGACCAGGACGCGCGCGAGGACATGTTCGCCGAGCAAGGTCGCGAGCTACAACAACAACACGCTGCTCGGCACCGCCAGCACCACCGCGGTCTCGAACTTCGACACCAGTCACCCGCTGTTCCGCGAGATCGCCGAGCTCGCGCGCCTCCGCCTGTCGCACCCCGCGCTCACGCGCGGCCGCCAGGTGACTCGCTTCGCCGCCGCCAAGCCCGGGCTGTTCGCGGTCTCGCGATTCGATCCGGTGACGGGGGCGGAAATCCTGCTCGCGTTCAACACCAGCCCCGAGCCGTGGAGCGGCCAGATCCAGGTCGAGACGGGCTCGACACGCTTCACCGCGCTCACCGGCGCCTGCCCCGCCACCGCCTCCGCGCCCGGCAGCGTCGCGATCGCCCTCCCCCCGTTCGGCTATGCGGTCTGCGCCGCCGAGGCCACGCGATGAACGAAATGGCCGCCCTCGACCGTCGAACCAGGACTCGCGAATGGTGGCGCGGATCGGTGATCTACCAGATCTACCCGCGCAGCTTCGCCGATTCGAACGGCGACGGGATCGGCGATCTCGCCGGCATCACCGCGCCACTTCGATTATATCGCGGCGCTGGGGGTGGAGGCGGTGTGGCTGTCACCCTTCTTCACCTCGCCGATGCGCGATTTCGGCTATGACGTTTCTAACTTCTGCGACGTCGATCCGATCTTCGGCACGCTCCGGCGATTTCGACGCGCTGATCGCCCGCGCCCACGGCCTCGGCCTCAAGGTGCTGATCGACCAGGTCTATTCGCACAGCTCGGACCACCACCCGTGGTTCCGCGAGAGCCGCGTCGAGCCGCGACAACGCCAAGGCCGACTGGTACGTCTGGGCCGATCCCAAGCCGGACGGGTCACCCCCCAACAACTGGCAATCGGTGTTCGGCGGCCCGGCCTGGACGTGGGACGCGCGCCGCGGGCAGTATTATCTCCACAATTTCCTGCGCGAGCAGCCGCGACCTCAACTTCCACAACCCCGAAGTGCAGGACGCTGCCCTCGCCACCGCGCGCTTCTGGCTTGATCGCGGGGTCGACGGCTTCCGGCTCGACGCGATCAACTTCACGATGCACGATCCGATGCTGCGCGATAACCCGCCCGCGCCCGATACCGGCGCGCGCCGGACACGGTCGTTCGACTTCCAGCAGCACCTCTACAACCAGAGCCAGCCCGGCATCCCGCAATTCCTCGAGCGCATCCGAACCCTTACCGATGCCTATGGTGACCGCTTCACCGTCGCCGAGGTCGGCGGACCCGCCCCGGTTCCGGAAATGCACGCCTTCACCCAGGGCGAGACGTCGGCTCAACAGTGCCTATGGCTTCAGCTTCCTCTACGCCGACCGACTGACGCCCGCGCTGGTGCGCGACGCGGTTGCGGTCTGGCCCGCCGCGCCGGGCGTGGGCTGGCCGAGCTGGGCGTTCGAGAACCATGACGCGCCGCGCGCGCTGTCGCGCTGGATCGATCCCGCGCACCGCGGCGCGTTCGCGCGGGTCAAGGCGCTGCTGCTGCTGTCGCTGCGCGGCAACGTCTTCCTCTATCAGGGCGAGGAGCTAGGGCTCACACAGGTCGACATCGGCTTTGCCGACCTGCAGGACCCCGAGGCGATCGCCAACTGGCCGCTGACGCTGAGCCGCGACGGCGCGCGCACGCCGATGCCGTGGCGATCGGACGCCCCCGCGGCGGGCTTCACCACAGGCCGGCCTTGGCTGCCGGTCGGCCCCGATCATGCCCAGCTGGCGATCGACCGGCAGGAAGCCGATCCCGAATCGCTGCTCAACCTCACCCGCCGCCTGATCGCGCTCCGCCTCGCCAACCCGGCGCTGATGACCGGCACGATGACGGTGAGCCGCGCCGATCCCGCGCTGCTGGTGTTCGTTCGCGAGGGCGACGGTCAGGCGCTGGTGTGCGCCTTCAACCTCGGCGCCGAGCCGCTCGACTGGTCGCTCGACGAAGCGGGGCCGCTACGCACCGTGGTGGCGGTCAACGGCGCGACCGAGACCCTGCTTCCCGCCTATTCCGGGCTGATCCTCGAACGCGTTTCGCGGTAGGTGGGGATTCGGCATTCAGCTGATGCTTGACCTTTTGAGCCCTCTCCCGCTTTCGCGGGTGCATCGGGCCGGTCATGCCCCCGGCATGACCTGAACCGCGCGGGGCGCGGTTCACCCGATGCAGGTTGGGTGAGGGTCTTCTTCTTCGAGCGACGGAAGAGGAAGGCCCTCACCGCTGCGACTAAGTTCGCTGCGCTCACCAAGTCTCGCGCCTCTCCCGCGAATGCGGGAGAGGGATTTGACGCTCTAATTCGCTTCGGCGATCAGTTCGAGCGCACCGTCGATCGTCCGCGTCGCCGCGACGTCGTCGGGAACGTCGTTGGCATAGGCCGAGAAGGTCAGCGTGCGGCCGCTCCTCGCGATCATGTAGCCCGAGATCGCGTTGCTGGCGTTGAGCGTGCCGGTCTTGGCGAAGACCTTGCCCTCCAGCGGCGTGCCGCGGAAGCGGCGGCCGAGCGTGCCCTCGATCCCGCTCACCGGCAGCGTCGCGCGCCACGCCGCACCCCATGGCTGCGCCGCGACCCAGCGCAGGAACGTCACCACCCCGCGTGGCGCGACGCGGTTGTAGCTTGACATCCCCGACCCGTCCGAGAAGTCGTAGTCGCGCCGCGGCACACCGGCGCCCGCGAGCATCGCGCGCACCACGACGAGCCCATCCGCGATCGACCCGGTGCCGTTCACCAACCCGAGGCGCCGCAGCATCAGTTCGGCATGGAGGTTCTGACTGACCTTGTTGATGCGGACGAGATCCTCGCCGAGCGGCGGCGGCGTGAGCTTGGCAAGCGCTGGCGCCCGCGGCGGCCGCGCAGGCGGCGCACCCTTGCGCACCGCGGGATCGTCGGCGGGCATGAGCGCGCGATGCCGCGCCGAAACCTCGCCGGTGACTCGCACGCCCCGCGCCTCGAGCAGCGCCTTGAGCCGCCAGGCGGCGTAGCGCGCGGGATCGTCGATGCCGAGCCGCAGGTGCTCGGGCTGTGCCCCTGCTGCGATCGTGCCGGTCAGGCGGAGGACCATCCCGTTGGGATCGCGGTCGAAGCCGATGTCGGTCGCGCCAGAGGCCACCGTCACCACGCGATCATCGACGGTGTAATAGGGCAGCCCATCGAGCTTCGGCGCCTCGCCGACCGCTGATGGCGTGACGGTGAGCAGCAGCTCGTTGTCGTCGAGCGTCAGCGCCGAGGTCGCGGTGCCCGATCGGGTGGGGATGTTGTTCCAGCTCATCCCCGGGCTCCAGCGCTGGTCGGGGTAGAGGCTGTCGTCGCCCACCACGTCGTGCACGACGTGCGTCCTGGCCGCGACCGCATCGGCCAGCTCGGCGAGGCAATCGGTCTTGCAATCGTCAGCGCTCGAGAGCCGGGCGTCGCCATGCCCTTCGAGCACGACGTCGGGCGCGCCCCTGCGGTCGGGGTCAAGCCGCACCGCCGCGCCGCCGCTCGTATCGGGCCCGTCGACCGGCAGCGTCGCGAACACTGCGGCGGTGGTGAACATCTTGGTGTTCGAGGCGGGGATGAAGCGCCCGTCGGGGTCGATCGCGACGATCTCGGTGCCGTCGTCGGCCGCGACGACCAGCCCGAAGCGCACTCCCTGCCCTGCTTCGGCCAGCTTGGCCTCGACGCGCTGTGGGAGGGTGTCCTGCGCGGCGGCAGGCGAGGCGGCGAGGAGCAGCGCGGCGAACAGGGGTCGTTTCATGCGCGCAACCCTAGGTCAGCGTGGCCGCCGCCGCCATATAGAGCTTTGGCGCGTGTATAACCGCTGGGCATGCGACGCTTGCCCGGGCCGGGTGCAGGCCTCAGGGTGCGGCGATGGCTTGGCGAAACGGACTGGCGCTGTGGTGCGCGGCGGGAGTGGTGCTGGCGGCGCCGGCAACGGCGCAGACCGACGACCTCGCTGCAGCGCTCGCGCTCCCGGTCTCGAGCGAACTGACCGGCGCGCGCGATGCCCCGCGCTTCGCCTGGGTGGAGAATGCCGCCGGCGCCCGCAACATCTGGATCGCCGACGCGGGCAAGCCGGCGCGGCGGATCACCGATGCGTCCGAGGATGACGGCCAGCCGCTCTACGACCTGACGCTCAGCCGCGACGGCAGCCGCCTCGCGTTCGTGCGCGGGGGCGACGACGAGTTCCCCGACGGCAAGATTCCCAACACCGCCTCTGACACGCTGCCCCCGTCGCAGCAGGTGTTCGTGATCGCCACCGATGGCGGCGCGCCCGAACTGGCCGGCGAGGGCCACGGGCCCGCGTTCGATCCCCAGGGCAGCCGCCTCGCCTTCACCCACAAGGGCGAGATCTGGCTGTGGGAGCCCGGCAAGGGCGCCCGCCGGGTCGCCGCGGTGGCGGGCGAGGTCACCCGGCTGCAATGGTCGCCCGACGGCGCGCGGCTGTTGTTCGTCGACAATCGCGACGACCATGCCTTCGTCGCGCTGCTCGACCTGGGCGGCGCGCAGGTCCGCTATCTCGATCCGGGGCTCGATTATGCGATCGATCCCGCCTTCTCGCCCGATGGCAGGCAAGTCGCGTTCGTCCGCTACAGGGACCCGCCGATGGGCGCCCCCGCCGATGCCGGGGCATTCTGGTCGATCCGCCTCGCCGACGCCGCGACCGGCCAGTCGCGCACGTTCTGGGCCGCCCCCGAAGGCATGGGCAGCCGCTACTATGGCACCCGCGGCCGCAACCTCTACTGGACCGCCGACGGCCGGCTGATCTTCCCGTGGGAGCGGAGCGGCTGGGTCCATCCCTATGCGATCGACACCGCCAAGGGCGGCGAGCCGCGCGATCTCACCCCCGGCGATTTCGAGGTCGAGGCCTATGTCCTCGATCCGAACGGCAAGGGCCTCAGCTACATCGCCAACGCGGGCGATCTCGACGGCAAGCGGCTGTGGTGGCGGCCACTGAACGACGGCCGCCCTTCCCAGCTGACCTGGGGGGGCTTTGAGTTCACCCCGGTATTCGCCGGCAGCGCCGAGGCGATCATGGTCACCGACGCGACGCATCCCGCGCACCCCGCGCTGGTCGACCACACCCCCATCGCGCTCCACCAGCCACCCGAGCTGCGCGGCGCGATCGCCCCCGAACCCGTCACCTTCGCCGCCGAGGACGGGGTCGAGGTCCACGCCCAGCTGTTCCACGCGCGCGGAGGCGGCAGGCATCCCGCGCTCGTCTTCGTCCACGGCGGCCCGCGGCGGCAGATGCTGCCGGGCTTCAACCCGATGGGCTATTATTCGAACGCCTATATCCTCAACCAGCATTTCGCCGGCGAGGGCTACGACGTGCTCTCGGTCAACTATCGCAGCGGCACCGGCTACGGCGAGGCGTTCCGCGAGGCGCCCGGCATCGCCCGTGAGGGCGCGACCGAATATCGCGACGTGCTCGCCGCCGGGCGCTGGCTCGCGGCACGAAGCGACGTCGATTCCGCACGCATCGGCATCTGGGGCGGGAGCTGGGGCGGATACCTCACCGCGCTCGCGCTCGCCCGGAACAGTGACCTGTTCGCCGCTGGGGTCGATTTCCACGGCGTCCACGCGATGGTCCGCCCGGTCGACAACAATCTCTCGCCCGATGCCCAGGCGGCAGCGCACCAACTCCAGTGGCGCTCGTCGCCGATGGGGTCGATCGAGCATTGGCGCTCGCCGGTGCTGCTGATCCACGGCGACGACGACAAGAACGTCGATTTCGAGCAGTCGCTGCTGCTCGCGCGCGAGCTGGCGGCGCGGCGCGTGCCGTTCCGCGAACTGGTCTTCCCGAACGAACGCCATGGATTCTTCCGCTATGCCGACTGGCTGGCCGCCTATCGCGCCGCCGACGCCTTCCTCGACGAGACGCTGATGAAGAAGAAGCCGTGAGGCGGCTGGTCGCCCCAGCATTGCTCGCGCTGACCGCCGCCGCCTCCCCGGCTGACAACGCCACGCTGATCCGCGGCGCGCGTGTATTCGACGGCACCGGCGCACCCGCGGTGGTCGAGGATGTGCTGGTGCGCGGAGATCGGATCGTCGCGGTCGGCCCGCACCTCAGGAAGCCGCGCGGCGCGCACGTCATCGACGCGCGCGGGCTCACGCTGATTCCCGGGCTCCACGATCTCCACACCCACCTGCGCTCGCCCGCGCTCGACGAGCCCGACGATCTCGGCAAGGCCTATGCCGGCTATCTGCTCGAGGGCGTCACCACGGTGAACGACTATTCGGTCTCGGGCGAGATGCTTGGCCCGATCCGCGAGATGACCGGCTCGGGCGCGGTGCTGGCGCCGCATCTCGAGATGGCGATCCGGCTCGGCGTGCCGGGCGGGCACGGCACCGAGTTCGGCTGGGGCAATAATTTCACGCTCCAGGTCGCCACCCCGCGCGCGGCGCACGTCGCGATGGCGCAGGCGCTCCCGTACAAGCCCGACGTCATCAAGGTTTTCGCCGACGGCTGGCGCTACGGCCGCGATTCCGATCTCAACAGCATGAACGAACCCACCCTCGCCGCGATCGTCGCGGACGCGCACAAGGCGGGAATCCCGGTGATCACCCACACGGTGACGCTGGAAGGCGCCAAGGTCGCGGCGGCGGCGGGAGTCGATTCGGTGGGGCACGGCGTCGGCGACGCCCCCGTCGATGACGAGCTGATCGCGCTGATGAAGGCGCACCACACCGCCTATATCGCCACGCTCGCCACCTACGAGCCCCAGCAGGACCGGACCTTCCTTCCCGCGGAATGGAACAGCCTGCGCCCGAGCGAGCGAGCGGCGGAGTCGGCGCGGATGGCCAAGCCTATCGCGCCGATCCTTCCCTACGATTCGAAGCGCTGGGCGATCATGCGCGACAATATCCGGCGACTGAAGGCGGCGGGCATCCGCATCGGCGTGGGCACCGATTCGGGGATCGAGGGCGTCTATCACGGCCCCTCGACGCTCCGCGAGATCGGCTGGCTGGTGAAGCTGGGTTTCACCCCTGTGGAGGCGCTGGTCGCCGCGACCAGCACTAGCGCCGGGATCGACGGTCAGGCCGCCGACCACGGCACGATCGCCCCCGGCATGCGAGCCGATCTCGTGCTGACCGGCAGCAAGCCCGATGAGGATATTGCCGCGCTGTGGGACGTCCGCCGGGTGTGGGTCTCGGGCCGCGAGATGCCGCTCAGGAAGCTGCGCGCGCTCGCCGATGGCGATGCGCCGACCCCGCTGCCGACCCACAAGATGACAGGCCCGATCGATACCGGCACGGGGCCCGCTGGCCGCACCGACCTCGACACGCTCCCGGTCGAGAGCACCGAGCCGGGAGTCGATCACAGCCACCTCGATTTTGTCCGGCCCGATGCGGGCGCCGATCGCCGCATCTTCATGGTCGCGCACATGGGCTCCGCACCGCAGCCATTCGCGCAGCTGATCCTGCCGCTCACCCGCGGCGCGATCCAGCTCGCCGATGCGCGCGGCTTCAGCGGCGTGCTGTTCGAGGCGCGCGGATCGGGCGACTATACCTTGCTGTTCGACAGCTACGGCCTGCGCGAGGACGCATGGTTCCGGGCCGGGTTCAGCGCGGGCGAGCAGCCCCAACTCGTGCGGATTCCGTTCGGTGCCTTCCGCGGCAAAGACGCCGCCAAGCCCGATCTCGCGCGTCTGAGAGCGCTGATCGTCCGGCTGGTGGGTAAGCCCGGCGGCAAGGCCTGGCTCGAGCTCAGCAATCTGCGATTCTATTAGCGACGAGACCGTTCCGGGCACGCCTTAGTCCAACAATTGCCACAACCGCCGTGCTTTTAGGCGCGCGGATAAAGGGGACGATCCCCTCCACCGCGGTTGTCCCGGGGGCCCGGACCTTCCCGAATGCGTTTTTCCATCTCATGGGCGGCGATCAAGGAGCGCGAGCTGCTGCGACGGCGCGGTGCGGCAGTGGTGCTTGCGCTGCTGTTCGAACTGCTGATCGCGCTCCTGTTCCTCTTCCTCGCGCCGCCGATCCCCGGCAAGAAGAAGGCGCCAGCGATGATGGTGTTCGGCATCGACGCCCCATCGAGCGATCCCGAGGCGACGATCAAGCCCAAGGCCCAGCCGAAGCACGCCACTGCGGTTCCGCAACCGCCCGCCAAGACGCTTCCGCCGCCGCCCGTACCGATCCCGGTCAAGACGCCCTCGCCCCCCGCGAACGTGCTGTGGCTCACCCGGCACGACTATTCGATCGCCGATCTCTCGAACGCTCCAGCCACCAGGCCCGCAGCGCCGGCGCAGGGCGAAACCGCGGACACGTCGAACGACAGTCCGACTGCCGGGCACGGGCCGCACGGCGAGATCCTCTACCGCGCCGAATGGTATCGCGAGCCGACCCAGGCCCAGCTCGCTGGATATGACTCGAAGCGCGCACGCGGCCCCGGCTGGGGCGAAATCGCATGCAAGACGATCCCCAACTACCGCGTCGACGACTGTCAGGAACTCGGCGAATCGCCGCGCGGATCGGGTTACGCAGGATCAGTGCGGCAGGCGGCCTGGCAGTTCCTCGTCCGCCCGCCGCGAGTCGGCGGAAAATATCTTGTCGGCGAGTGGGTGCGAATTCGCGTCACCTACACTGACAAAGTGGAGAAGAAGCCGGCCGAAAACGAGGACTCGGATCAAAACTCGCCCTAGACGTAATGCGGCTCTCTGTCCTCGCGCAGCGCTTCGTAATGCACCAGCGCCTGCTCGGGCCCCAGCGGTACCGGCCGGCCGCCCCGGAACGCCCATTCGCCGCGGTCGCAATCCTCGGCGCGGACATAGCCGTTGATGTAGAGGCGCCGCCGGTGAGTCGAGCGGTTCGCGCCCGATCCATGGACCAGGTACGGGCTCCACAAAGCCAGGTCGCCCGGCTCGAGCACCACCGGCACCGCATCTTCGGGCGAGAGGTCCGCCGAAAGCAGCACCGCGTCGCTCATCGAAGTGCCCAGCACTTCGACCGTGGTGTCGAGATCGAGATCGCCGCGCAGGTGGCTGCCGGGGATGAAGGTCATGCAGCCCGATTCGGGGGTGTGCGGATCAATCGCGAGGCCGGTCTGGACGTAGGAGCTGCCGAGGTTGCGGTAGGCGCTTTCGGGGCGGCGGAAGCGCGAATCCTGGTGCCAGGCGAAGTCGCCCCTGCCGCCCGGCTCCTTCCAGTGGAGCTGGTTGATGATTTGCTTGAGGTCCAGCCCGATCATCGGCTCGAGCACCGCTTCGAAGCGGGGATCGAGCCGGACGGCATCGAGCACGGGCTGGTGGTAGGAAATCCACTGCGCCATCCGCACCTGCGGCTGTGTCCCGGGAGCGACGTTGTAGAACAAGTTGCCGTGGCGGAAGCTGCGGCCATGGGCGACGCCCTCGGCATGGATCTGGTCGGTCGCCGCGGCGATTCCGGCGATCTCGCCGGGCGAGAAGAGGCCGCGGACGATGGCGTATCCGTCGCGGTGCCAGGCGGTTAGGTCGATCATGGTCACTCGTCGATTGGAGAACGGTAGGCGGCTTCGTCGAGCTCGCCTTCCCACCGCGCCACGGTGGTCGCGACCGTCAGATTGGCGCTGGCGCTCGGAACGGTGCGGGTCATGTCGAGCAGGCGATCGAACGGCAGCACGAAGCCGACGACCAGCGCGGTCTGCTCGGGCGCGATCCCGACCGCGGACAGGACGGCGGCGAGCATGAACAGTGAGGCGGAGGGCACCGGCGCGGTCCCGAACGCCGCCAGCGCCCCGGTCAGCAGCACCGTGCCGTAGACTTGCGGAGTCAGCGGCGTGCCGAATGCCTGCAGCGCGAACATGGCGAGCAGCCCGACGTACATCGCCGTCCCGTCCTTGCCGATGCTCGCGCCGAGCGGGAGAACGGTCGAAAAGACCGGGCGACCGACGCCGAGGTTCTTCTCCGCCACCCGCATCGCCACCGGCAGCGTCGCCGAGCTCGACGCGGTCGAGAAGGCGACGACCAAAGCATCGACGATGCCTCGGAAGAACGGCAGCAGGGGAAGCTTGGCCACCAGCCGCAGGATCAAGCTGTGGACGACGACGATCTGGATCAGCGATCCCAGCACCACCGCCAACGCCAGCCAGCCGACGTTGACGAACACCGCCGCGCCGTTCGCCGCCACTGCGTTGGCGATCAGCGCGAACACCCCGAACGGTGTCGCCTCCATCACGATCCCGACGACCTTGAGCAGCACCGCCGACAGCGCCTGGAGCCCGCGAGCGAACGGCTTGCCGGGCTCGCCTGCCACCACCGTGCCGACCCCGAGCAGGATCGCGACGAAGATCAGCGCGAGCATGTCGCCCTTGGCAAGCGCGTCGACGATGTTGAGCGGGATGATCCCGATCAATTGGTCGTACGGCGTGACCGGCGGGCCCAGCGGGTGCGGCGCGGCGGTGCCGAGCGGCGCGCCCACGCCGGGGTGGATCAGGCTCGCGACCAGCATCCCCACCGACACCGCGACGAAGGTGGTGAAGGCGAACAGCCCGATCGTCCGCCCGCCGAGGCTCCCCAGCCGCTTCGGATCGGCGAGCGCAGTGATCCCGGACGCGATCGTCACCAGCACGATCGGCGCGACCAGCATCCGGATCGCGCGGACGAACAGGTCGCCGAGGAACATCACCTTGGGCGTGGCGGCGGGCCACACCAATGCGAACACGAGACCGAGCGCCAGCGCGCCGAGCACGCGCTTCCACAGCGCGATGCGGAACCAGATCACGAGCAGGTCCCCGGGCCGGTCATCGTGTGCGGCAGCGCGCGGCCCGCGGCCTTGCCGGTCATCCGCCCGCGATCGACAGCGACCGCGCCGTTGACGAGCACCGTCCGCACGCCCGCCGCAAAGAGCGTCGGCTGCTCATAGGTGGCGCGCGCGGCGTAGGTCCTGGGATCGAACACCACGATGTCGGCGAAAGCGCCGGGCCGCAGATGCCCGCGCTCGGCGAGGTGGAACCAGTCGGCGGGCAGCGCGGTGCTGCGCTCGATGAACTCGCGCAGGGTCAGCACATGGTCCGCCTTGACGTACTTCGCGTATTTGCGGGCGAAGCTGCCGTAGACCCGCGGATGGCCCGTCGAGGCGTCCGAATCGGTCATCACCCAAGGCTGGCGCATGAAGTCGGCGATGTCCGCCTCGCTCTGGTTGAACGAGACCACCCCCGGATCGCCGACCCGGATCACCGCGATCGCGGCGGTCACCGCATCGGTGTTCATCGCCTTGGCGACGTCGGCGAGCGTCTGGTTCTTGTGCTCGCCCTCGACGATCAGCAGTTTCTCGGGCCCGCCGCGCTTGCGGAGGTTCTCGACGATGTCGTTGTGGAGCTTGAGCGCCAACGCAGGATCGCCGAAGCGCTGGAGCATCGCCGGGCGGCCACCGTCCTGCGCCCAGAGCGGCACCAGCGAGGCGACCATGCTCGTGCCGCTCGCGTTCCAGGGATATTGGCTCGCGGTGATGTTAACGCCCGCCGCTCGCCCCGCCTCGATCCGCGCGATCACCTGCGGCGCCTGCCCCTGCACATCGACGCCAAGTGCCTTGATGTGCGAGACGTGCGCCGGGATATGCGCCTCCCGCGCAATCTGAATCTCCTCGTCGATCGCTGTGAGCAGGCCGACGGTGTAGGAGGATTCGTCGCGGATGTGGCTGTCGTAATAGCCGCCGTAGCTCGCCGCGACGCGCGAGAGGGCGATCACCTCGTCGGTCTTGGAGAAGCTCTGCGGGGCGTAGAACAGCCCGGTCGAAAGCCCGAGCGCGCCTTGGCACATCGCGCCGCCGACCAGCCCCTTCATCCGCTCGAGTTCCTCCGGCGTCGGATCGCGGCGAGCCTGGCCGACCACCTTCTCGCGGATCGTGCCGAAGCCGGTGTAGGTCGCGTAGTTGATCCCCACCGGCCGGGTCTTCGCGCTGCCGAGCACCGCGCCCACGTCGATCGCGCCGCCGCCGTCGTTGCCGATGAAGGCGGTGGTGACGCCCTGCATCAGGAACATCGGGATCAGCCGCTTCTTCGGATTGGGCGAGGCGAGATCGTCGCCCATGTGGGTGTGTGGATCGATGAAGCCGGGCGCGACGATCATCCCGCGCGCGTCGATCACACGCCGGGCGGTCACATTGGCATGGTGCCGCACGGCGACGATATG
The DNA here is from genome assembly GCA_963799985.1 of uncultured Alphaproteobacteria bacterium. Taxonomy (GTDB): domain Bacteria; phylum Pseudomonadota; class Alphaproteobacteria; order Sphingomonadales; family Sphingomonadaceae; genus Sphingomonas. Next base: position 367,663 of record CAWCZC010000003.1, read on the forward strand.
GTCGCCGGTCACCGCGACATCGCCGACGAAGGGCGCGTCCGATCCGGTGTAGATCGTGCCGCCGCGGATCAGCAGGTCGACTCGCTTGGGGGCGGGCTTGTGCTTCGCGGGCGCCGGTGCCGCGCCGATCACCGCCAGTGCCGCGATTCCCAACACGATTGCCTTGTTCATGTCGACCCCCAGAAACCCGCGGCCGGGGGCGAGAGCAGGCCGCCCTCGTCCGTCACGCCGCCTTGCCGATCCTCCTTTAGCCATAGCGGCCCGTCGAGGTCGACGAAATCGGAGAGGCGGGCGATGTGGAGCGCCGGGGCGATCGACAGCGACGAGCTGACCATGCAGCCGGTCATCAGCCCAAGCCCGCGCGCGCGCGCGGCATGGGCAAGCTCGAGCGCGGCGGTGAGCCCGCCCGACTTGTCGAGCTTGACGTTCACCGCCTGGTAACGGCGCGCGACGGTGTCGAGGTCGGCGGCGACATGGATCGCTTCGTCCGCGCAGATTGGGACCGCGGAGTCGTAGTCCTCGAGCCAGGCGTCGGCATCGGCGGGGACCGGCTGCTCGAGCAACGCGACGCGGGCGTCGAGCAGCACATATTGCATCGCCTTGACCAAGGTCCGGTCCCAGCTCTCGTTGGGATCGACGATCAGCCGAGCATCAGGCGCGGCGGCGCGGACGGCGCGGATCCGGTCGGCGGCGCCGGCTGCATCGACCTTGATCTTGATGAGCGGCGCGCCGGCGATCGTCGCGGTGGCCTCGCCCATCGCCTCGGGCGTGTCGATCCCGATGGTGAGCGCGCTCGCCAGCCGCACGGGCTCGGGCGTGTCGATCCGCTCGGCGACGCTTTCGCCCGAAAGCCGGAACTCGAGGTCCCACAGCGCGCAATCGATCGCGTTGCGCGCGGCACCGGGAGGGAGCAGCGCTTGCAGTCCCGCGCGGTCGACTCCCGCTTCGATCGCGCCGCGCACGCTCTCGACCTGGGCAAGCGCGCTTTCGATCGTCTCGCCGTAACGGGCATAGGGAACGCCTTCGCCACGCCCCGCGGCGGCGCCCTGGGCGACCGTCACCGTGATCACGTCCGCGGCGGTCTTGGTGCCACGCGAGATCCGGAACGGGCGGCTCAGCTCGAAGCGATCGTGCTGTGCGCGGAGGGTGCGAGACATAGCAATTCGTCGATGATCGCCTCGACCCCGAATGCGATCGGATCGGTGCAGGGGAGGCCGAGCAAGTCCTCGGTGCGCGCGCACAGCCGCCGCGCGTCGGCACGGTCGTAGCTCGAGGTGTTGAGGCAAACGCCGACCGGCCGCACGTCCGGGCTGGTAAGGCGCGCAACCTGGAGGTTGGCGGCGAGGCATTCCTCAAGCCACGGCAGCGCGCGCCCGGGGATGCCGCGCATGTGCGTGCGCGCCGGATCGTGGCACAGCACGATCGCCTCGGGCTGCGCACCGTGAAGCAGACCCATCGAGACGCCCGCGAAGGAGGGGTGGAACAGCGAGCCCTGCCCTTCGATCAGGTCCCAGCCGTCATCGTCGCGCGCGGGGGCGAGCTGTTCGATCCCGCCCGAGATGAAGTCCGCCACCACCGCGTCGATCGGGATGCCAGCGCCGGCGATGAGGATGCCGGTCTGCCCGGTCGCGCGGAAATCGGCGGCGACGCCGCGCGCGCGGAGCGCCGAGGTCAGCGCCAGCGTCGCCACCATCTTGCCGACCGAGCAATCGGTGCCGACCGTCAGCAGCCGGTGGCCTGCGCGCGGATAGCCGGTGCCGACCTTGAGGTCCCCGGGCGGATCGCGGACGTCGAACAGCTGCAGACCGCATTCCTCGGCCAGCGCCGCCAGCGCGGGCTCGTCGCGCAGGCGCCGGTGGAGCCCCGAGGCGACGTTCATCCCCGCGCGCAGCGCCGCCGCGGCATCGTCCACCAGGTCACGTCCCAGCGTGCCGCCCGAGTTGGCGATGCCGAGCACCAGCGTCCGCGCGCCCGCCGCGGCGCCCTCGGCCATGGTCAGCCGCGGCAGATCGAGCGTCAGCGGGCAATCGTCGTGGCGGAATTCGCCGACGCAATCCTCCGGCCGGAACATCGCCAGACCTCGCGAGGTCTTGATGCCCACCGGATCGGTGCTGTGGCCGAGATAGAGAAGATATGGTGCCGGGATCATTGGCGGAACCGTATCGCCCCGCCCGCCCGCGCCTGCATATCGAGTGTCCCGCCGGATATAGACGAGCGTTATGGCCCGCCGATCACGCGTCCCAGGGTCTTGAGGAATTCGGTCGCCAACGCGTTCGGCGGGCGGTTGAGCAGGAACATCGCGTGGACGTCGAAGATCAGCCGCGGCTCGAGCGGGCGAATCGAGAGCCCGGGCGCGAGCGAAGCCTGAGCCGTGAAGTTGTCGACCACCGTCATCCCCACGCCCTGCGCCACCAGCGCCGAGGCAATATAGAAGGTGCGCGCCGAGACCACCTCGTCGAAATCGAGCCCCTGGCGCTGCTGCTCCTGGCTGAAGAGCTGGCCGATCGGGCCGCTCGCTGCCAGGCTGATGAAGCGGCGGCCGGCGATCCGGCTCAGCTCGATCCGCGGCGGCGCATCGGGCATGTCCTGCTCGCGGTAAAGCACGACGAGCTCGCCCTCCCCCAGCCGCCGGTTGCCGAGCGGCGCGGCGGGAGGCACTTCATAGGCGATCGCGATATCGGTCTCACGCTCGTAGAGCTTGCGCAGCAGATCGTCGTGGTGGACGGTCTGGAGGTCGAACTTCACATTCTCGTGGCTGCGCAGGAAGCGCGAGACCGCCGTCGGCAGCGCGTCGAGCGCGAGGCTGGGCAGCGCAGAGACGCGCAGCATCCCCGCCGATCCGCGCTTGAGGTTCCGCCCGGCTTCGCGCAGCGCATAGACCCGGTCCTGGATCTCGCTGACCTCGGTGAACAGCACGTGCGCATCCTCGGTCGCGACGAGGCGGCCCTTGGTGCGCTGAAAAAGTGGGAAACCAAGGAGGGATTCGGCGTGGCGCAGCGTCTTGGAGACCGACGGTTGCGATACGTTGAGCGCCCGCGCCGCCGCGCTGACCGAACCGTTGACGTAGACCGCGTGAAAAATCTCGATGTGGCGCAGGTTCATGGCCGGGCGAGCCCCTCCTCGGCCGCGGTATAGGCCGATCGTTTCCCCGGTGTGTTGGGCGCATCGGTCGCGAGATAGGCGACGCCAGTGCCCTTCGCCGGGTCGATCCACAGTCCGGACCGGAGACCATAGGCATCGCCGAGATGGCCGAGGCGCTGGGCGCCGTCGCCGAACGGATCGTCATGGCACCCCGGATAGGGGCTCGCGAGGAAGGCGACCGCGAGCCCGTAGCGGCAGATCTGCCCGTGCCAGCTGTCGCCGTTGGTGCCGTCCCAGGACCACAGCGGAGTCTCGAGCAACCGGACCGACGCTGGACTGAGGATCCGCACGCCGTCGACCGCGCCATTGCCGAGCAGCATCCGCCCGATCTTGGCGAGCCCGCGCGCCGAGATGTAGAGCCCGCTCTGCGGCGAGAAGGCCGCTCCGTTGGCGCCCGCGCGCCAGGTGCCGAGATCGCAGCTGCCGTCGCGCGCGGCGACCACCGGACAAGTGGGGCGCTGGCCGTGGTTGTCGTCGCGAGTCACCACGCGCTCGCGATACTGGACCATGATCCGCGCGACCGTGGCGTCCGAGCACGCGATGAAATTGTAGCAGGCATCGAGCCGCAGCGGCCGCAGCACGAGTCGCGCCATCAGCCGGTCGAAGCGCTCGCCGGTCGCGCGCTCCATCACCGCGGCGATCACCGGGAAGTTGAAATTGGTGTAGCGGAACCAGCTGCCGGGCGCATGCTCGGCATCCCACGCCTTCGGATCGGCGAGCACCGTACGCATGTCGGCGTCGAGCGGCAGGACATAGTCGATCGTGTCGGTCAGGCTCGAGCGGTGCGAGAGCAGCAGGCGCAGCGTGATCGGCATGTCCGGGAAGGCCGGGTTGCGCAGCTTCCAGCCGAGCAGCGCCGAAACGTCGGCGTCGAGATCGAGCCGATGCTGCTCGACCAGCCGAAGCACCCCGATCGCGGTGACCAGCTTCGAGACCGAGGCGATTCGCGCGGGATCGTCCGCAGTCGCGGCGCGCCCCGCGCCGATGTCGGCCATGCCCAACTGGAGGACCGAGGTCTCGCCCCGGCGATCGAACTCGACCCGGACTGCGGCGACGGGTCCGGAGGCGGCAAGCAGGAGAGCGCTGAGCATTCAACAAGCCTAGCCCGGACCGCGCTCGCATGCGAGCGCGGTCCGGTTCGGCGGATCAGAAGTGCGTATCGACCGAGAAGATGAACGACCGGCCGCGCGGATCGGCGACGCGAGGCTCCCACGAGCTGCCCGCACCGGTGTTGCCGTCATAGGTGATCGCGAACGGCGGATCGGTGTTGAACAGGTTCTTCACCCCGGCGCTAAGCCGGACGCCCTTCACCAGCCCCGAATAGCTGACCGACAGATTGTAGATGATGTAGTCGGAGACCATCGGGTTGTAGTCGGGGCGAGTCACGGTGCCGGCCGCGATGCCCGGCAGCGCGTTGTTCTTGTAGCCCGAGCGGAAGATCTGCGAGAGCGAGAGGCTGAAGTCCTTGGTCGAGAAGCTGACGAACGCGTCGTGCTTCCACTTGATGCCGAGGTCGCCGGCGTAGGTGAACACGCCGATCAGGCTCGGGCCGTAGGCCGAGGTCGGAGTCAGCTTCTCGCGCTTCTTGAGCAGATAGGTGCCATCGAGGCCCGCCGAGAACTGGCCGCCCAGCGCGTCGAACCCGCCGTGCACCGCGAACTCAAGGCCCTGCGTGCGCCGGGCACCGGCGTTGATCCAGCGATCGTCGATGGTGATGACGGCGCCGGACCCATCGCGGATGAAGTTGCCCGGGAACAGCGCGGAGTTGTCGATCAGCTGGCGCAGCGTCAGCGTCTGGATCGTGTTGTCGACGTTGATCACCCACCAGTCGACCGAAGCGCTGAAATGGCTGCTCGGCTGGACGACCGCACCCAGGCTGAATTCCTTCGCCGTCTCCGGCCCGAGGTTCAGGTTGCCGCCAGTATCGATGTTCGGGCGGATCTGAGCGCAGGGCTGGCCGCTGCCGAACGCGCTCGTCGGAACGCCGCCGGGGCACTTGGTCGGGTCCGCGATGTCCGATCCTGCATAGGGCGATTCGGTGACGCCGTTGAAGATCTGGTTGAACGAGGGCACGCGGAAGGCCGTGTTGTACGAACCGCGGAACATCAGCGGTTCCCATGGGCGGTACTTGAACGAGATCTTCGGGTTCACCGTGCGGCCGAAGCCGGTGTAATCGTCGACGCGAGCCGCGCCGGTGATATCGAGGCCCGGGAGCAGCGGGATCAGGATTTCGGTGTAGGCCGCCGTCACGTTGCGGGTCTTCGGCGTCAGCGCGTTGACGTTGTCGAACGCGGCGAGGAAGATGACCGGAGCCGTCGCCGCCGCTGCCGCCGAGCCGTTGAACTCGTAGGTCTCGCGCCGGAAATCGACGCCGACCGCCATCTTCACGTCGCCGCCCCAGATATGGAACAGCGAGCCCGAGGCCGAGGCGTCCGCCTGGCGCACCTGGTAGCGGCCGCCGTAGAGCGTCGCGCCGCGAGCCGAAACCGACTGAAGCGCGGCGAGGCCCGCCGCTGTCTGGGTGAGGCTGAACGGATTGATCAGGCCGCTGTTCATCACGCCGACGAGGCCATAGGTGCCGGGCGCGCCGGCCACCTGCGGCGCGTTGGTATCGTAGCTGCCGTTGGTGTTGGTGCCGCGATAGTAATAGCCGCTGCCGAGCACCGAGGAGGATTCGCTCCGCGCATAGGAGGCGCCGGCGCTATAGTTCCAGTCGGCGAACAAGGGGCCTTCGGCTCCGAGCGCGATGCGCAGCGTCTTGGTGTCGGTCACATATTCGCGCGGTCCGCACGCGTCGCAACGCCAGCGGTACGAAATCGGCAGGTTCTGCGCGGCGCGGACGTTGAACGCGGCGAGTTCGGTCGGGTTGGTGATCGCACCGCGGATCGCGTTGACGACGGCGTCGTACTGCGTCGCGGTGGTCGGATTGCGCGGATAGGCGATGTTCAGGTTGGTGGTGTTGGCCGACAGCTGCGCGTTCGAGAAGCTCTTCGCCGAGTTGGCGTCCGAGCCGGTCACTTCGAGCGAGAGTTCGTGGCTGCCGCCCACGCGCGCGACCGCGCGGCCGTAATAGGTCAGCGTCTTGATCGGCTGCTGGATCACCGCCGCGCGGCCCGTATCCCACGAGCAGGCATAATAGGCGCTCGGCGTGTTCCACAGCGCATAGTCGTAATCCATGCCGCCATCGAACGAGGTGCAGCCGGCGCCGCCGGGCGTATCGAGCGGGTTGATGCCGCCGCCGGCAAGGTTGGCAGTGCCCGTGGCCGGGTTCGTGATCGTCAGCCCGGTCAGTAGTGTGCCGTTCGGATTCTGGAAGGCATTGGCGCCGATGTTGAACGCGGTCGCGATCGGGGTACCGCGCGTATCGACCGACAGGCCGCGATTGGGCTGGTTGCCGTTGACGAAGTCGCGATCCGAGCCGCGCAGGATCTTGTTCCACGCGTAGCCGACGGTCCCCATGATGTTGAAGCCGTCCTTGTCGAGGTCGCCGTAGCCGGCGATGCCCGAGACCCGGTAGATGTTGCCGCCGCCTTCCTGCGTGACGTCGACCATGCCCTGCGCGCCGAAGCCCTGATAATCCTTGCTGGGTGATGAAGTTGATCACGCCGCCGACCGCGTCGGTGCCGTAGATCGCCGAGGCGCCGTCCTTGAGCACTTCGACGCGCTCGATCGCCGCGAACGGGATCTGGTTGACGTCGACCGCGCCGCCGGTGAGGCCGTGCGCGGCAACGCGGCGGCCGTTGAGCAGCACCAGCGTCGGCGGCGCTGCCCTGGCCGCGCAGGTTGGCGGCGGAAAGGCCGTTGGTGCCGCGCTGGGCGCCCGAGGTCACGTCGGCGTTCGAGGCCAGGTTGTCCGCGCCGGTGCCGTTGCTGGTCAGGTACATGACCAGCTGCTCGGGGCTGCTGATGCCGTTGCGCTGGATTTCCTGGTTGGTGATGATCTGCAGCGGCAGCGCGCTGTTGTTCGGGTCCTGCTTGATGCGCGAGCCCGTGACGGTGATCTGGTTCGCCTTGTCGTCCTTGGCGCCCGTTTCGTCGGCGGGCGTCGCCGCGCCGGTGGGGGTCGCGGCCTCGGTCGTCGTTTGCGCATAGGCGGCGATGGGCATCGCGCAGAGCGCGGCGAGCGCGGTCCCCGAAACGAGGATCATCTTCAGCGACGTCGAATTCAGCATGTGTGCAGCCCCCTGAAACCGGCAATTCCCCTGCCGTGAATGTCCATTAAGTAACATGAATGTGGCGCTGCACCATAGTTTCTGTTCGCCGAGCCATAACCTTCCGGCATGTCTCCCGCCGCCAAGGCGGGGAAACGTGACACGTGCGCAACACTGCTGTCATAACCGTGCTTGCGGGCAAGCGGCGACTGGCCTCACATGCCGCCGAAGGGGCCAAAAATGACAGCTGCCATGACCGGAACGCCTGAGTTCGCGCCCCCGGGCGCACTCGCGGAGTCGCGCGAGATCGTCCGGCCCGGCGTCGGGCGGCTGGCGCTGTATCTGCTGCTCGGGTTCGCGGCCGGCCTGCCCTTCTACATGTTCAACGCAGTGCTGCTGCTGCGGCTGGCGCGGCACGGCGTGGACATCGTCACGGTCGGCTATTTCGCCTGGGTGGCGCTACTGCCCACCTTCAAGTTCGCCTGGGCGCCGCTGCTCGACAAATACGACGTTCCCGGCTTCGCTCGGTTCTGGGGCAAGCGCCGCGGCTGGATCATGCTCTCGCAGCTCGGCATCTTCCTGTCGACGGTGGCAATGGCGTTCACCTCGTCGGACTCGAGCCTGCCGCTGACCGCGCTGTTCGCGGTGCTGCTCGCGTTCTGGACCACCACGCTAGAGGTCGCCGCCGACGCGTGGCGGATCGAGCTGGCGCCGACCGCTGCCGAGCAGGGGCCGATGGTGGCGGCGAACCTGTGGGGTTACCGCAGCGCGATGGTCGCGGCGGGGAGCGGCGCGATCCTGATCGCGGCGGGCTCGGGCTGGACGGCCGCGTACCTCGTCATCGCTGCCGCGGCCTTCCTGCCCTTTCCGATCCTCGCGGCGATGCGCCCGGACGCCGGGCGTGGCGGCGGCCGCGGGACTGCGCTCGTGACCGGGCTCATCGCCAGCGCAGTGGTGCTCGCGGCGACGCTGGTGGTGACGGCGGCGGTCGGCTGGGCACTGCTCGCCGCGATCGGATCGATCGGCGTCAGCAACCCGAGCGTGATGAGCTATTACGTATTCGGAATCGCGCTGGTACCGTTCGTCGCGCTGGGGGTGGCGGTGCCATGGATCGAGAAGCTGCCGGCGGACCACCGGTTGCTCAAGACCTCCGCGCTGGCTCCCTACGCCAACGTGGCGTGGCGATACGGCCTCGTCGTCATCCCGATCCTGCTGTTCGTCTCGGTCTACCGGATGGGCGACGTGATGGCGCTGACCCTCTCGCATCCCCTGTTCAACGCGCTCGGCTATGGCCTGACCCAGATCGGCGTCGCCGACGGCTTCGTCGCGCTTTTCTCGAGCATGGTCGGCGTGGCATTGGGCGGCTGGCTGGCCGCGAAGGCGCCGATGGGCTGGGCGCTGGTGATCGGCGCGGTGATGTCGGCGGCGAGCAACTGGATCTTCGCCTGGCTGGCGCATCAGGCGCCCGGCGGGCCGGTGCTGTTTCACCTGGGATCGATGGCGGTGAGCCGAGGCGACTTCTACCTCTATCTCAGCATGGGGCTCGATCAGTTCGGGCATGGGTTCGAGGGCGCGGTGTTCGTCGTCTATCTGTCCCTGCTGGTGAACCCGCGCTTCCCGGGCGCGCAATATGCGCTGCTCTCGGGGCTGGCGTTCCTGATCCCGCGGCTGCTCGCCGGACTGTCGGGCGTATTCCAGAAGGCGATCGGCTATGACGGCTTCTTCCTGATGGCCGGGACGATGAGCGTCGGGGCGCTGGTCTTCGTGCCCTTCATTACCCGGGCGGTGCCCCGGCCGGACGAGGTGGCGGCGGCATGATCTCGGCGTTCGGACCGGCGGCGGAAGCGGTCGCGGCGGGGCGCATTCCGGGCGCGGCGCTCGGGGTCGTGGCGGCGGACGGGCGGCGCTGGGCGGCGCATGCCGGCATGGCGGCGCTGGTCCCCGAAGCCGAGCCGCTGACCGAAGCGCACTGGTTCGATCTCGCTTCGGTCTCCAAGGTCATCGCGACGACGGCGATGATCCTGCGGCTGGCGGAGGACGGGCGGATCGACCTCGACCACACGCTCACCGACGCCATCCCGGACCTGCGCCAATACGACGTCGCCAACGCCGCCGAGCGCAGGCTGACCTTCCGCGACTGCCTTGCGCACCGCACCTTCCTGCCCGCAGTCGAGCCGATCTACACCTATGGCGACGATCCGGCGCGGTTGCGCGCGTTCGTGCTGCAGCGCGAGTGGAAGCATGGGCCGCCGGTCTATTCGGACATCAACTACATCCTGCTCGGCATCGCGATCGAGCGGATCACCGGTGCGCCGCTTTCGGCTTGGCCGCTGGGGCCGGGGCTGAGCTATGGCCCGCCACCCGGGCCCGCGGTCGCCACCGAGTGCTGCCCATGGCGCGGACGCGTGCTCAAGGGCGAGGTGCACGACGAGAATTGCTCGGCCATGGGGGGCGAGACCGGACATGCCGGGCTGTTCGGAACGGTCGCGGGGGTGCTCGATTTCGCGGCCGGGCTGCTCGACGGCAAAGGCGCATCGCCCGCGATGCTTCGGGCGATCCGCACGCCCGTCGAGGGCCACCGCACCTGCGGCTGGGAGCGCAAGTTTGCCGGTTGGTCGGGTGGACAGGCCTGCTCGGACGAGACGATCGGCCACACCGGCTTCACCGGGACCGGGCTGTGGATCGACTTCGAGCGCGGGCTCGCCTGGACCTTGCTCACCAACCGAGTCCATCCCAACCGCCACTTCGACAGCGGCATCTTCACGCTGCGCCCCGCGACCGGCGACGCGGTGATCGCGGCTTCAGAAGCGCGCTGAATCGGTCTGGACGTAGACCGTGTCACGCCGCCCCGGGCTGCCGGTCGAACGAAAGCCGGTCACGTCCTTCAAGGAAAACAGCGGCCCCGCGGGCCCGCGCACGCGGAAGAAATCGGCGCCCGCGACATCCTCGAGCCGGAACGCCGGGCGCGGATCGGGGGCCGCGACGGCGATCTCGACGTTGCTCATCTCGAGGTTACGCGCGTGGCGGACGAAGAAGCCGGTCGCGGGCAGATCGCCGAACATCGTCGCCTCGGGATAGCCGAGCTCTGCCTCGGGCGGCTGGAGCGCCGCCATCTCGGCGGGCGCGCCGCCGCTGTGATGGAGGAACAGGCCGTCGATCTTGACGTCCTCGATCGGATGCCCGGCGAGCCCCGAGAAGACCGAAGGCAGCAGATTGGCGTTCGAGCTGGTGACGTTCTGGATCAGGATGCGTCGCATCGTCCCGATCGGCCGCCCCTCGGGCCCGCGCATCCTTTTGCCCAGCCGCAGGAACAGGGGGGCGTTGACGATCCCGCGCATCGTCAGGTTGGAGACGGTCACGTCCTCGATCATCGCCCCGTCGACGGTCTCGAAGGCAAGCCCGCGGCTGTCCTCGAAGGTGCAGTTGGTGATGGCGATATTGCGGAAGCCGCCGTTGGTCTCGGTGCCGAACTTGATGCGGCCGTGGATATCCTTGGCGAAATCGGGCGGCATCTTCTGCCACGTCCCGTCGATCACCGTGCCGACCTTGTAGTTCCCCGTCACGAAGCAGTTGGCGATCGTCACGTTCTCGGTGACGCGCGGGTAGCCGAGCGCGAAGCTCGACTTGGGGCAGATACCGTCGTCCCACGGCGAATTGACGGTGCAGTTCGAGACTCGGACGTTCCTGCAGCAATCGATGTCCATTCCGTCGCGGTTGGTGTCGATCACGAGGTTGTCGATTGTGAGGTTGTCGACCCCGGTGAGCAGCATCGCGAACCAGCCGCCCTCGAGGATCTTGAAGTCGCGCAGCAGAACGTTGCGGCAATTCTTGAGCGCGATCGCCTTGTTGCCGGTGCCGGGGCCGTTCGGGTCCTTGAGCCAGTTATCCTTGCCGTCGCCGCGGCCGAGGCCCTTGCCCCAGATCAGCCCTTGGCCAAGGATCGCAACGTCGTGGAGGCCGTCGCCCCAGATCAGGCTGTTGGCCCAGTGGCTGTGGCCATAGTCCTGATAATGTTCGTAGCTCGGGTCGATCGGCTCGGCGATGTCGTAGCCGACGCTTTCGGTCGGCGGCGCCGCGAGGATCATCGCGCCGTTGTCGAGCCACAAGGTCACCTTGCTCTTCAGCCGGATCGTGTAGCTGGCGTAGGTGCCCGCCGGGAAGAACACCGTGCCCCCGCCCCGCGCGGCGACATGATCGATCGCCTTGTTGATCGCGCCGGAATCGATCATCGCGCCGTCGCCCTTCGCGCCGAAGTGGCGGACGTCGACGAAGCCCTGGCTCGGATCGGCGAGCGCCGCGAACGGCAGCAGCGCCGCCGCGGCGCCGCCCGAGAGGATCAGCGAACGGCGATCGAACATCTCAAAACTCCTTGCGGTCGACGTGGACCCAGTCGACGTCGATCCACCCGGAAGCGTTGCGCGCGTGGGTGAAGCTGAACAGGGCGGGGCGCGAGCCCTTCCACCACGAGAAACGCGACAGCCAGACCGGGTCGCCGACGACGCGGAAATGCCGTCCGTCGTCGAGGCTGTAGGAGTAGCGCACCGTCTGCCCCTCGCTGACCTCGGCGCGCAGCTGGATGATCGCGCGCACCGTCTCGATCGGGTAAGGGCCGCCGGAATGCCGCGCCGCGCCGGCCATGAGGATCTCCTTGCCCTCGACCGACGTCGCGACCATGCGCGCCCCGCTCCACTGGACAACTCCGACCCAGGCCGGGCGCACGCCGAACAGCGTGAGTCCGGCGCGCTGGCCTTCGGCCATGTGGCTCACGTCGATGCGCGCGGTGATCGTGGTGCGGGGGCCCTGCAACACCTGCGTCAACGTGTTGCGCGCGGTGACGAGCTGTCCGGCGGGGAGCGCGCCGAGGCGCAGCCACCCCGGACGCGCGGTCAGGCTCCATGCCTTGTCGTCGGGGTTATGATTCCACGACCATTGCAGCCCAAGTGCAGGCGCGGTGAATTCGTCCAAATCCTGAAGCCGGTCGGCGAACGGCGCATGGCCGGTATCGGGCATATTGTGGCTCGCGACTGGCTGGCCCGAGGTCTTGCCCGCGATGGGATCGCCGATCACCGGCCAGTCGTCGCTCCATCGCACCGGCTCGAGATAGTCGATCCGCCCGAACGCGCCGGTCGAGTTGAAGTGGACGAACCAGCCCTGGCCCGACGGCGTCTCGACATAGCCGCCCTGGTGCGGCGCCTGCACCGGCGTCGTGCCGGCCTCGAGCACGGTGCGCCATTCGTACGGGCCGGTGATCGTCCGCGCGCGGCCCACCGCCTGGGGGCCGGTCCCGACACCGCCGATCGGCGCGAAGATATCGTACCAGCCGTTCCGCTTGTAGAGCTTCGGACCTTCCAATGTGGGCAGGTTCGCCTTATCCTGCGCGACCACCACGCCCTCGTCGAGCACCCGCGTCCCGTCCGCGCTCATCCGGTGGAGGATCAGCGGCCCCGCGCCGACCTTGCCGTGGATCAGCCAGACGCTGCCGTCGTCGTCCCAGAAGGGGCACGGATCCTCGTAGCCGGGCCCAGCGATCACCGTCACCGGCGCGCTCCACGGACCTTCGGGGCGGTCGGCGGTGGCCATGAAAATGCCCTCGTCGGGGGTCGGCCAATAGACGTAGAACTTGCCCGCGTGGTGCCGAATGCTCGGCGCCCAGACCCCGCTCGCATATTTTGTGCCGCCGATCGGTTTCGAGATGGCGTCGGTCAGCGTGTGCGGGCCCGGCATGTCGTAGAGCGGGCCGAACGGCAGGCGCGGGAGGACGTGGCCGACGATCGTCCAGTGGACGAGATCGCGCGAATGGAGGATCGGGATGCCCGGCGAGAAATGGAAGCTCGAGGCGACGAGATAATAGTCCTGCCCGACGCGGATCACGTCGGGGTCGGAGTAGTCGGCGTAGAGGATTGGGTTGGTATAGGTCCCCTGCGCCGCGGCGGGAGCAGCGGTGAACAGCGCGGACAATAATAGCCCTCCCGTCATGCCGGACTTGGTCCGGCAGCCACTGGGAAGCCTGGCGCTGGTGGCGCGATTCAAGCCCGAACCGAGAGGCTCGCGCCGTGCTGCCCGGTGGGCCCCGGACCACGTCCGGGGTGACGCGGGTTTGATGCGAAAGCCCCTCACCTCAAACCGCAAGGCTGTTGCCATAGCCGATCACGATCGTCGCGAGCACGAGCAGCCCGACGCCGCTCCACACCATCGCCTTCACCCGCGGCGCGGCGTCCTTCCATTCGTGGAAGGCGAAGCCCCAGATCGTGCCGAAGATGATGATCGACGCCATGTGCACCGTCCACGACGAGAAGCCGTAATTGCCCATCTGGCTGTGGCCCATCGTGTAGAAGAAGAACTGGAAGTACCAGGCCGTCCCCGCCAGCGCGCAAAGCAGGAAATTAGCGATCAACGGCGCCCCCACGGCCGTGCCCCCGCCCAGCCATTGCCCGGCGCTCTTGTTGCGCGCGATCAGGATCGCGCACCAGATGCCGTTGGTGATCAGTCCGCCGAGCATCACCAAGCAGAGGATCGGTAGCCCGGTCCACAAGGGGCCGGTCCCCGCCGCGGCGGAAAGCTTCTCGATCGGCGCGCCCGCGTCGAGCCCGAACGAGAAGCACGACGACATCACCCCCGAGAAGATCGCCACGAGGACGCCCTTGCGGAAATCGAACTCGGCCACCGCCGCAACCTTCTGCTCGGCGCTGAGCGCGGCGTCCTTCCGCGCGCCCGCCATCGCCACCACGATGATGCCGAGGATGGTGATCCCGATGCCGAGCAGCACGTAATTGCCGCTCGGCGTATCGAGCAATTTGGCGGCGAACTCGCCGTGGAAGATCGGCGGGATCAGCGTGCCGAACACGGTGCACAGCCCCAGCACCACCGCCATGCCGAGCGACAGGCCAAGGTAGCGCATCGTGAGGCCATAGGTGAGCCCGCCGAAGCCCCACAGCATCCCGAAGATGATCGGCCAGACCAGGGTCGGCGTCGGCGTGGCGCCTAGCACGCCGGTCAGGTCGTGCGTCTGAATCGACGCGAAGAACCACGGCGCCAGCAGCCACGAAAAGATGCCCCCGGTCAGCCAGTAGATCTCCCACGACCATTTCTTCACCGCGCGGTACGGCACGTAAAAGCTCGCCGAGGAGAGGCCCCCCAGCCAGTGGAAGAAGACGCCGAGCAATGGATTGGGGTTCATGCTTCTCTCCTCAGACGTCCAGGCCGAGCCGGTAGATACGGTTGGCGTTGCGGGCGAAGAGCGCGCGGCGCTCCGTTTCGGTCATGTCGGCGACGGCGTGGGCGAGCGCGCCCATCGTCGTGTCGAAATCGGCGAACAGCCGGTCGGTCGGGAAATTGCTCGCCATCATGCAGCGCTCGACCCCGAACAGGTCGATCGTCTCGCGCACCCGGTCGCGCACCGCCGCGCGGGTGAAGGGCCGGTAGACGAACCCCAGCCCCGAGATCTTGATCGCGACATGGGGCAGCGCCGCCATCGCTACCATCGCCGCGCGCCAGCTTTCGTCGCCATCGACGCCCATGCCGGTATGGTCGACGATCACCGGAATCTCGGGATGGTTCGCGATCAGCGGCGCGAGCTTGTGGAACTGGGTCGGATAAAGCTGCAGGTCGAACGACAGCCCGAACTTGCCGAGCTGCGCGAAGCCGCGTGCCCACGCCGGGTCGTCGGCCAGGTCGCGGGGCACATAGGTGCGATTGGGGTCGGCGTGCCAACTGATGATGTGGCGGATTCCGTGCACGCCGGGGCGGCGCGCCTGATCGAACAGCAAAGTCTCGACGTCCGGACGGTGGAGCTGCACGTGCGCGACGATGCCGTTGGGCATTCCCCGCGCGTCGGCGATGTCCTGGAGCCAGTCGGTCTCGGCGAGCGGGTTCTCCGCGCCGGCGTCGACATGGACGCAGCCGGCAAGGTTCCAATTGGCCGCCTCGGCGAGATAGTCGTCGAGCAGCTGGTTCCGCGCGATGCTTTCGGTGTTGCCGTTCGGCCCCGCGTCCGCGAACGGCGGCGACAGCCACGCATAGCGATCGCGCGCCAAGTCCCACAGATGGACGTGGGCATCGATGAACGGCAGGTCGAACATCCCTCTCCTCTCCCCGCCCCAGCCGTTGCCGTGGGCCTTGCGCTAGAATGTCGTCCGGCCTCCCGACGTGTCGAAGGTCGAGGCGGTGGTGAAGCTGCACTCCTCGCTCGCCATGAAGCACACCATCGCCGCGGTCTCGCGAACGTCGCCGAGGCGGCCCATCGGAATCTTCGAGAGCATGTAGTCGACCTGGCTCTGCGGCAGCTGCTGGAGGATCGGGCTCTCGAAGGTGGCGGGCGTGACGGCGTTGGCGATCACCCCGCACGTCGCCAACTCCTTGCCGAGCGACTTGGTGAAGCCGATCACCGCTGCCTTCGACGCCGAATAGGCGGAGGCGTTGGGATTGCCTTCCTTGCCCGCGACCGACGAGACGTTGACGATCCGGCCATAGGCCTGCGCGAGCATGTACGGCACCACCGCGCGGCAGCAGTAGAAGACGCCGTTCAGATTGACATCGATCACTTGGAGCCAGCTCTCGACCGGAAAATCCTGCACCGGCGCGGTCGCCCCGGTGATCCCGGCCGAATTGACCAGCACGTCGATCCGCCCGAACTTGGCGTGCGTCTCCGCCGCCGCGCGCTCGACCGCGGCGCGATCCGTCACGTCGAACGCGATGCTGTGGCTCGCGCCGACCTCGCGTCCGGCCTCGCCCAGCCATTCGGGATCCACGTCCCACAAGACCGCCGTGCCGCCCTCGGCAACGATCCGCCGCGCAGTCTCGCGGCCGAGCCCAGATGCGCCACCGGTGATGACCGCGACTCGGCCGTCGAAGCGCCCCGCGCAGATCATGCCGCGCCTCCGCGAGACCAGGCGATCACGTCCTGCCGCTGCTCGCCCAGTTTCTCGATGCCGAGCGTCATCACGTCGCCGGGCTTCAAGTACCAAGGCTCGGGCTTCTGCCCCATGCCCACCCCAGGCGGCGTGCCGGTGGTGATGATGTCGCCCGGCTCGAGCGTCATGATCTGCGAGCAATAGGAGACCAGCTTGGCGACCCCGAACACCATCGTCGCGGTGCTGCCGTTCTGGACGCGCTTGCCGTTGACTTCGAGCCACATCGACAGGTTCTGCGGATCGCCGACCTCTTCCGCGGTCACCAGCCAGGGGCCCACCGGCCCGAAGGTGGGGAAACCCTTGCCCTTGTCCCAAGTCAGGCCCCGCTCCTGCTGCCAGTGGCGCTCGGAAATGTCGTTGACGACGGCGTAGCCCGCAACATGCGCCAGCGCGTCGGCTTCCTCGACGCAGTTGGCGGCGCTGCCAATGATCACGCCGAGCTCGACTTCCCAGTCGGTCTTCTTCGAATCGCGCGGGATCATCACCGGATCGTTCGGGCCCTGCAGGCACGAGATCGCACTTGTTGAACACCACCGGCTCGGGCGGCAGCGGCAAGTTCGATTCCTTGGCGTGGTCGGCATAGTTGAGCCCGATCGCGACGAACTTGCGGCTGCCCGCCACCGGCGTGCCGCAGCGCGGGTTTCCTTCGACGAGCGGCAGCGCACCCGGATCGAGCGTCGCCAGCTTCGCCAGCCCAGCGGGCGAGATCTCGGCGGGGCCGAGGTCCGGCACGACGCTCGAAAGGTCGCGGATGCGGCCGTCCGCATCGAGAAGGCCGGGCTTTTCCTGTCCAGGGGCGCCGTATCGCAGCAGCTTCATGCGGGTTCCTCAGTGCGTGTAGGGGCGGTGAAGGGGGATATCGCGGTTGAGCTCGACGCCGAACCCCGCCTTGTCGAGCGCCGAGGCGCGCAGCCGCCCGTTCTCGGGTACCGGCTCGCCGAGCAGCTGCGGCGCAAACATCGGCACGACCTCATCGGCCTTGGGCGCCATCATCAGGAACTCGGCGAACGGGCTGTTATGCCGGGTGATGACGAAATGGTAGGAATAGACCGACGATCCGTGCGGCACGACCAGCTTGCCGTGCGCGTCCGCCAGCGCGGAGATCTTGATCAGCTCGGTCACCCCGCCGCACCAGCCGACGTCGGGTTGGATGATGTCGCAGCAGTCCATCTCGAGCAGCATGCGGAAGCCCCAGCGCGTCGCCTCATGCTCGCCGGTGGTGACGAGCATGCCGGGCGGCACGCTGCGCTTCAATTCGGCGTAGCCCCAATAGTCGTCGGGGCTGAGCGCTTCCTCGATCCATTTGAGGCCGTGCTCATAGGCGGCATGCGCGAGGCGGGTCGCGTAATTGACGTCGAGCGACATCCAGCAATCGAGCATCAGCCAGAAATCGTCGCCCACCCGACCGCGCATGTCGGCGAGCGGCGGCGACGTTCTTGCGGAATCCTTCCTCGCCCTCGGCGGGGCCGTGGTGGAGCGGCAGCTTGCCGCCGATGAAGCCCATCTCCTTGGCGAGATCGGGCCGCGCGCCGGTCGCGTAGAACTGGAGTTCGTCGCGCACCGCGCCGCCCGAGCAGGTGATGGACGGGCTCCTGCCGCAGCCGCCCCAGCAGGTCCCACAGCGCCAGGTCGACGCCCGAGATCGCGTTCACTACCAGCCCCTTGCGTCCGTAATATTGCGTCGCGAAGTACATCTGGTCCCAGATCTTCTCGATCTCGGCGGGGTCGCGCCCTTCGAGGAAGCGCGCGAGATGCTTCTCCACGAGATAGGCCGCGGGCTCACCGCCAGTGGTAACCGCGAAACCGACGGTGCCGTCCTCGGCCTCGATCTCCACCACCAGGGTGCCCAGCACGTTGATCCCGAAGCTCCGCCGGCGACTGGCGATATTCGGGATAGCGGCTCATCGGCGTGGCGATGTGATCGTCGATCCAGTGCCCGTCGCCCTGGTCGTGATAGTCCGCCCCGCCGCCACGGACGACGAAGGCGCGGACATGTCTGATCTTGGGCAGGGTCATGCGGGCTTTCCGGGGAGGGCGCGGAGTGACAACGGTGACGGACCTCTCTACTTCGTACCATTATTTGGTACAACGCGGTCCCCGGCGCTCCGAGCGTGCGATTCCACTTTTCCCCTCCACCGCCGTTGCGTCTGTGGATATTCCATATTATGGGACTGAGTATTACGAGATGAGACACATGCCGTCAAACGCTGATTTGACCGAAAAGCCCGCAAATGGTGCGCAGGAGAGCAAGTCGCAGGGCGGCAGCCAGACCCTGCTGCGCGGGCTCGACGTGATCGAGGCCGTGGTCGACGGGCCGATCCAGCTCGCCGATCTCGCGCACCGGCTCGACCTCACCCGATCGACCGCGCACCGCCTCGCCACCGCGCTGGTCGAGCGGCGCTACCTCACCTTCGTGCCCCGCCAGGGCTATCAGTTCGGGCCCAAACTGCTCGAATTGGGCTTTCTCGCGCAGCAGCAGACCGACATCGTCCAGCTCGCCCGCCCGCACCTCGAGGCGCTCGCCGCGGCGACCGAGGACACCGTGCATCTCGGCGTGCTCGACAGCGACCGCGCGCTCTATCTCGACAAGATCCCCGGCCGCCGCCGAGTCGAAATCAGCAGCCGCGTCGGCGACCGCCACCCGCTCACCTCGACCGGGCTCGGCAAAGCGCTCTTGCTCGACGACAACGCGCAGCACTGGCGCGAGCTGTTCGACAAGGACCAGGCGAGCGGATCGCCGAGCGCCGACTACGCGCTCTGGCTCGAGCGGATGCGCGGCTACGTTCAGGTCGGCCGTACCTTCGACCTCCAGGAGAATGAGGATTACATCCGCTGCGTCGCCGCGCCGATCCGCGACGTCAGCGGCGGCATCGTTGCCGCGATCAGCGTCTCAAGCGCCGCGCAATATATGGACGACGCGCGGATGCAGAAGCTCACCGCCGACGTGATGGCCACCACCGCCGCGATCAGCAGCGACATCGGCTGGTCCGACGAGACCGCCCGCCGCGCCGCACCGCGCGGACGGCCGCGGCGATAGGCGCGCGCGTGGGCCTCCTCGAAGGCAAGGCGGTGCTGATCACCGGTGGTTCGGCGGGGATCGGCCGCGCCGCGGCGATCGAGGCCGCGCGCGAGGGCGCCGACGTGGCGATCAACTATATCGGCGACGACGGCGCGGCGGAAAGCTGCGTCGCGGAGATCGAGGCGCTGGGGCGCCGGGGCCTCGCCGTGAAGGGCGATGTCGCCGAGCCCGTCACCGCCACTGCCTTCGTGGCCGCGGCGGCGGAGGCGCTCGGCAAGGTCGACGTGTTCGTCAGCAACGCCGGCATCTGCCCGTTCCATGCCTTCCTCGACATGCCCGTCGAGACCTTCGAGCGGACAATGCGAGTCAATCTCCACGGCGCCTACTGGATGGTCCAGGCGGCGGCGAACCGGATGGTCGCGCAGGGCCATGGCGGCGCGATCGTCGCGGTCTCGTCGATCTCGGCCCTAGTCGGGGGCGAGTATCAGACTCACTACACGCCGACCAAGGCGGGCGTGCACTCGCTGATGCAGAGCGCTGCGATCGCGCTCGGCCGCCACGGCATCCGCTGCAATTCGGTGCTCCCCGGCACGATCCTGACCGACATCAACAAGGACGACCTCGCCGACGCGGGAAAGCGCGAGCGGATGGCGGCACGGATTCCGCTCGGCCGGCTCGGCCAGCCCGAGGATCTGGCGGGGCCGATCGTCTTCCTCGCATCGGACATGGCACGCTACGTGACCGGCGCCGCGCTGCTGGTCGACGGCGGCGCCTTCGTGAACCTGCAGTGAGGGGGATGCGGCCGCTGCTGCTGGCGGCCGCGATCGCCGCCACGCCGGCCGCGGCGCAACGGATCGACCGGCACGCGCTCGTCACCCGCCACAACGTGGTGCTCGATCGCGCGGACCCGCACGCGCCGCTGATGGTCGGCAACGGCAACCTGGCCTTCACCGCCGACATCACTGGGCTCCAGACCTTCCCCGAGCGATATTCGAGCCTCGCGCCGTTGCTGACGATGGCGCAATGGGCGTGGCACAGCTTCCCCAACCCCAACCATTTCACCGAGGCCGACGGGCTGGTGCAGGTGCCGGTCCCCGGCAGGGGCGAGCAGTCCTATCCGTGGATCCGGGACTGGGGGGCGCTCAAGACCAACCCCGCGCTCAACTGGCTGCGCGAGAACCCGCACCGCTTCTCGCTCGGCCGGGTGGCGCTGGCGCTGACGCACGCGGACGGCAGTCCGGCGGTGTTCGCGGACCTGACCGGCACGCGCCAGACGCTCGACCTGTGGACGGGAACGCTCACCAGCCGCTTCAGCTTCGACGGCCAGCCGGTCGTCGTAGTTACTCGAGTCGAATCCGCTTTCGATACAGTGATGGTCTCGATCCGCTCGCCGCTGGTCGCGAACGGCCGGATCGGCGTCGAGGTCCGCTATCCGGGCGTGGCGCTCAACCTCAACCCCGATCCCGAGGATTGGGCGCACGATGATCTCCACCAGACCAAAGTGCTGAGCCGATCGCCGGGGCGCATGCTGGTCGAGCGGCGGATTGACGGGACGCTCTATTATTCGGGCATCGCCGCGGCGAACGCGACCGTGAGCGAAGCCGGGCCGCACCGTTTCCGCGTCCTCGCCAGATCGGGCGAGCAGCTGGCGGTCCAGATCGGCTTCGGCCGCACTCGCGCCGCGATCGGCAACGCGGACTATGACGCCGCGGCCACCGTCACCGCCAGCCATTGGCGCGCCTTCTGGAGCTACGGCGGCGCGATCGACTTCTCGGGCAGCACCGATCCCCGCGCGCCCGAGCTCGAACGCCGTGTGGTGCTTTCGCAATATCTCTCGGCGATCAACGAAGCGGGCGAAGTCCCCCCGCAGGAGGAGGGGCTGTTCTCGAACAGCTGGAACGGCAAGTTCCACCTCGAGGTCCACGGGCTCCACTCGGGGCATTGGGCCACCTGGGGGCGGCCCGAATTGCTCGAACGCAGCCTCGCCTGGTATCTCGCCACGCTGCCCACCGCCGAGGCGCTGGCGCGGCGCCACCATGTCGAGGGCGCGTGGTGGACCAAGATGGCGGGGCCGGAGGGGCGCAACAGCCCCTCGACGGTGAACCCCTTCATCATGTGGCAGCAGCCCAACCCGATCTGGATGGCCGAGCTGGTCTGGCGCGCGCATCCCGACCGCGCGACGCTGGCGCGCTACGCCACGCTGGTCGACCAGACCGCGAAGCTGCTCGCGAGCTGGCCGCGCTGGGACAAAGCGGGGCGCCGCTACGTGCTCGGTCCGCCGATCATCCCGGTGCAGGAGAACCACCCGCCGCTCACCACGATCAACCCCGCCTATGAGCTGGCCTTCTTCCGCTGGGGCCTCGAGACCGCGCAGAAATGGCGTGAGCGGCAGGGGCTGACGCGGGTGGCCGCGTGGGACAAGGTAATCGCCGGGCTGGCCCCCCTGCCCCAGCGCGACGGGCTCTACCTGCCGGTCGAGACCGCGCCCGACTTCTGGCGCACCGCCGCCTCCGACGCGTGCCGCGGCCATGCCGATGCCGACGCCTGCCTCAACCGCGACCATCCCTCGTTCCTGATGGCGCTGGGGCTGATCCCGGGCCGCGCCGACCCCGAGACGATGCGCCGCACCCTGCGCGCGACCGAGACCGACTGGGACCTGCGCCAGACCTGGGGCTGGGACTTTCCGGTGATCGCCATGACCGCGGCGCGGCTCGGCGAGCGCGAGGATGCGGTCGACTGGCTGTTCCGCGACTTGCCCAACAACCATTGGGGCGTCTCCGGCATGACCCCGCGCGTCCACCTTGACGCCGAGAAGCAGCTGATCGGCCCGGCCGGCGCCGCGGCGGGCACCGGCCCCGACGGCCGCGGCTACGCCCGCGCCGCGGAGACCTATTTCCCCTCGAACGGATCGCTGCTGCTCGCGGTGGGGATGATGGCCGCGGGCTGGGACGGATCGAAGGGGCCTGCGCCGGGCTTTCCCAGGCAGGGGTGGAAGGTGCGGGTCGAGGGGATTCGGGCGCTTCCTTGAGGCGAAGCTTTGGCGGGTAGTCGCGTTTGCTCCTTCTTCGTCATCCCGGAAGTTAGGCTTTCCCCAAAAGCCACTTGGCTTTTGGGGAAAGCCTTGCTGTCCGGGATCCACCTCTCCACCAACGCTGAAGGCACGGTGGATCCCGGACTGCTTCGCATCCGGGATGACGGAATTGAGGGCGGGCACTCCCCCCAACAAGAAAAGGGGAGGCACGGCCGGAACCGCACCTCCCCAAGGTGGTATCGAGGGGCTTCAGAACTTGAGAACGGCGCCGATGAAGAATTCCTGCCGGAGCACGTCGTAGGTCGCAGGATAGGTGTTCGCGCGGATCTGCGGGCTGCCGACCAGCGGCGGCTCGTTGCCCGTCACGTTGTTGACGCCGCCGTAGATCTGGATCGGCTTGGCGATGTCGTAGCTGAACGACAGGTCGAAATAATGCTGCGCGGGCAGCACCGGATAGACCAAAGTGTTCAGCGCCGGCACCGAGCTCGATCCCGCGCGCAGCGGCAGCAGGTAGCGGTCGTTGGTGACCGACCCGATGTAGCGGTGCCGCACGCTGAGGCTGAGCGGGCCGGTGGTCCAGGTGACACGAGTCACGCCGCGCCACTTGGGCAAGGGCTCGCCGCAGGTCGCGCCGAACGATCCGATGCAATAGTTCTTGATGTTCGGGAACGCCTGCACCGGGGTGAGCGTGAACTCGTCGGTGTAGGTCCAGTTGGTCGCGATATCGAACGAGCTGGTCGGCGAAAACAGGCCGAACCCGGCATGCGTCGTGTAGCGAAGCGCGAAATCGACGCCCGAGGTCTTGAGCGCGCCGGTGTTGGCGTTGCCGATCTTGACGACATAGGGATCGTTGATCGCGCCCGAGCTGGGATCGCGATGGACCGCCTGGCAGAACTCGCTCGCATTGTTCTGGAGCACGTTGAAGCAGAGGTTGAGCGTGTTGTTGAGCCCGCCGCCCAGGGGAGCGATCGCGCCGATCAGGTTGATGTTGAAATAGTCGACGCTGGCGCGGAACCCGGGGAGGAACTCGGGGGTGAACACCGCCCCGCCGGTCCAGGTGTCCGATTTCTCCGCACCGACGTTGGGGTTGCCGCCCTGATCGTAGGGGATGATCGTGTTGGGCTGGATCGCGGTGAACACGTTCGCCGCGGGCACGCCATTGGCGATGCAGATCGTGCGGACCGCGGTGGTCTGCTGCGCGACCGGCTGGTTCGACGAGCAGGGATCGGTCGCGGCGCCGACGATGCGCTGCGAGCCGCCGTAGAGCTCGGCGACGTTCGGCGCGCGGATCGCGCGCTGGTACTGGCCGCGGAAGGTCAGCGCGTGGACCGGCTTCCACTCGAGCCCCGCATCATAGGTCCATTGCCCGCCGACGCCCTTGAGGCTGTAGTCCGAATAGCGGAACGCGCCGTTGAGCGTCAGGCTGTCGAAGAAGGGCGTGTTGTGGATCAGCGGCACGCGAAGCTCGCCGAAGATTTCCTTCACGTTGGTGCTGCCCGCGGTGGGCAGGCCCGGGTTGAAGCCGACCACGTCGCCCGACGACAGGAACGAGTCAGGGTTGTAGCGCGCGGTCGTCTTGCGCCACTCGGTGCCGAGCGAGAAGCCGACCGGGCCCGCCGGCATCGCGAACAGATCGCCCGAGAGGTTGGCCGAGGCCACCTGAAGCTCGGCCTGCACCGTGTTGGTCGCGGTGATGCCGATCGCCTTGGCGCATGCGGCGGTGACGGTGGCGCCGAAGATGTCGCACACCGGCGCGGCCGAGCCCGAGCGAAGCAACGCCGCCTGGAGGTGGCTGCGCGACAGCGCGTTGTAGAGGATCTCGCTCTGCTCGGTGCGGGCGTAGCTGTAGTAGACGTCGTACGCGAGGTTGGTGAGGAAGCCCTCGCTCGCGTCGCCGATGTCGCCCCTAAAGCCGATCGCCCCGCGGAAGACGTTGCGGCGCTCGTCCGCGGTGCGCTTGCCGACCTCGACGTAGCGGCGGCCGGCGGTGATCACCGCGAGACCGTCGTTCGGGGTGGTGGTGTAGGTCGCCGAGCCGGCGCTCACCGTGGTGGTGCCGGTCTCGCGCAGGTCGAGCTGGTGGAGCACTTCCTGCAACTGCGGGCTGAGGTACGGATTGTTGACGTTGAACAGCGTGTTCACGCCGACGTTCGACGGCGCGAGCTGCTCGAGGACTCGGTTGTTCGAGTAATGCAGCTCCATGTAGCCGGTCACCCCGGGGGTGAAGTCGTAGTGGCTGAAGCTGTTGATCATCCAGCGCTCCTGCGGGACGATCAGATAGTTGTCCGGCCCCAGGTTGAAGCGGTCGGCCGGATCGAGCGCGGGACGCGCGGTGGTGCCCGCCTGATTGAAGGTGAAGCCGAACGAACCCATCCCGCTCAGCCCCGCGGCGGCATAGGCCGCATCGAGTGCCGGGTTCGACTGCGCCGAGCCGGGGTTCGGCGCGCCGGAGAAGCGGCCGTAGGGGATGTCGCCGCTGCCGCTCTTGATGAAGCCGAGCTGTCCGCCGCCCGCAGTGCACGCCGCGCCGCTCGCGCCCGAGAACACCGTGCCCGCGCGATCTGCGTTGCCGCTGCCGGGCGTGATGCACCCGTCGGCGAGCGAGTCGTACGCCCAGTCGCCGCGCTCGCCACGGGTGATCCCGCCGCGCTTCATATAGTTGGCGGAGATGACGACGTTGCCCTTGTCCTCGGCGAAATTGCCGCCGACGGTCACGTCGAAGCTGTAGACCGGAGTCGAGGTGGCGGCGTCGAGGCCGTATTGCGCGCGCGCCTCCACGCCCTGGAAATGGTCGCGCATGATGAAGTTGACGACGCCGGTGATCGCGTCCGAGCCATAGACCGCCGAAGAGCCGCCGGTGACGATCTCGGTCCGCTCGATCAGCGCCGCGGGGATGGTGTTGATGTCGGTGACCTGCTCGGGGCCGTAGATCGCGAAGCGGCGGCCGTTGACCAGCACCAGGTTGCGCGTGTTGCCGAAGCCGCGAAGGTTGACGTCGGCGGTGCCGCCCGGGACGGTGTTCGAGCTGGCGCCGCCGTTGGTCGAGGGCACGAACTGCGGGGTCTCGCCGAGCAGGCGCTCGACGTTGACCGTGCCGGAGAGCTTGACGTCCTGGCTCGAGACTACCGAGACCGGGGTCGAGGCGTCGAAGCCGTCGCGGCGAATGCGCGATCCGGTGACGACGATCAAACCGCCCTTGTCGGCATCGCTCGATTGCGCGGCGGGCGCGGGATCGTTCTGGGCGGCGGCGGCGGTTGCCGGCGGCGTGTCGGGCGCGGCCTTGTCGCTGGCGTATGCGGGCGACGAAATCCCCAATGCGAGGCACGCGGCTGCGGCCCCGGTCAAAAGCGCGGCGCGGCGGCCCGTCGGCGTAACGTGATTCATGCTTCTCCCCTCTCCTGGTATCCTTGGCGAGGAGGGAAAACCGCTCGACATTCTGCCACGGCCGGGGCCGCGGGTTCCGATGCATCCCGCGATCATCGTCGCGGTTGACTGCCCGGAGCGTCGATACAGCGGCGGTTTCGAGGCCGCCCCTTCCCTCCTCGTCCTTCGTGTAATACTCCCAAATTGTGGGACGCTATGTTATAAGATGAGAGCTTAACCGTCAATCCGTTTGTGCGACGCGCCTGGCCCACGAATGGACACGCGCCGCTGACGAGCCCTTCGGGACTCGTCGAACGGGGCAGGACGAGGTTGACCATCCGCGGGGGTTTGTGGCACGCGCCGGGCCGGCTCGCGGGTATAGCACAATGGTAGTGCAGCAGCCTTCCAAGCCAATTTGCTAGCTTCCCATAAGTGCTCATGCTAGCACCTATCGCTACAAAACCCGCAGAAATCTCCCGTTCTTCTCCCCATCCGTACCCATACGTGCTCGCCCCTACGCGGTGCATACTGGAGACAGAAAGGAGACAATTATGCCGAAGATGCTTCTGACCGACATGAGCGTCCGCGCCTTGAAGGGCTCCGACAAGCACCAAAAGTTCTTTGATACCAAGACCCCCGGCTTTGGCATTCGCGTCGGCAAGAAGGCTAAGACGTGGATTTGCATGCGCGGCAGGAACCGCGAGCTGATCACCATCGGGAAGTATCCCGACCTATCGCTCGCTGATGCACGTGCCGAGGCAAAGAAACTCCTCTCGACAACCCCCGAGCCGAAACGAGCGCCCCTGACGTTTGCGACAGCGCGCACCACCTTCCTCGCCGAGCACTACAAGGACGCAGCCCCGCGCACGAAATACAACGTGACGAAGCTGCTAGAGCGTCACTTCAAGACGATCGAGCAGACCCAACTCGCCGATCTCGACGATACCGACATCAAAGGGTGCCTGGATAAGCTGTCCGCGACGCCCTCCGAGCAGCTCCACGCGTATCGCGCCGTTCGATGCTTTCTCCGATGGTGCACGCGCCCGCCTCGGCGCTACCTCAAACACTCACCGATGGAGGGCTACGAGCCTCCAAGCGTCGATCGCAAAGGAACCCGTATCCTAACGGACGACGAGCTTAAGGCCGTCTGGAACGCCTCGGCCAGCTACCCGCACAGCGTGCTGCGGCTGATGATATTGTGGGGAACCCGCAATACCGAAACGTGCGTGCTTGAGCGAGCATGGGCGTCCGATGGTGTGCTTACGATCCCCGGCGCGGTGACTAAGAACGGGCGCGACCACGCGGTACCTGTGCTTCCACTGGCGCTGGCTCAGCTCGACGCCATGCCGGAGCAGGAACGGTACTTCTTCCGCTCCCGATGGGGTGACGCGCACCTATCTGTCACGGGCCTCGCGAAGGCGCAGCGCGAAGTGAAGAAAGCCTCCGGCACCACCGGATGGCAAATTCGAGATCTGCGTCGCACCTTCCGGTCGAACATGGCTCGGCTCAAAGTACCGCGGGAGGTGTGCGAAGTGCTCATCAATCACGCTCCGCCCGTCCTCGATGAAATCTATGACCGCTACGACCGCCTCGAAGAGAAGCGTGAAGCTCTGGCGAAGTACGAATCCTTCATGGTACGCTTGCTCGCTTAGGCAAATCACCTGAGCGTCATGACGCTCCCGAAAGGGAGTTCATGACATGAGGTTGCTATCGAAGAAGCAGGTGCGTGAGACGGTTCTGTACAGCCCAGCGCACATAGCCCGCCTGGAGGCGGCCGGACTATTCCCCAAGCGGGTACGTCTGGGCGCCGGAAGGGTCGGTTGGGTGGACGAGGAGGTACAAGATTGGCTCGCGGCACGGATTGCGGAACGCGATACACCCGGCTCCTGATGGAGCCCCTTTAGGCCGGCGGGAAACCGCCGGCCTTTTTTCATATAAGCTCGCGCCGATCGCCGCCGTCATCACCATACAGGAAGGGCATAGGAACCCCGACCCTGTATGCCTGAGATACCTACCAAGAACGTGCTGAATAGGCGTCACTTTTCGAGGAAGCGCCGCCACGACACATTGCGCATTTCACTCACTCAATATCGGGCCGATGCCTAGAGGCATCGACCCGATATTCCAGTTCCCAAACCGCTCTGCCCTGTCATCAGTATTAGTCCATTTCGGAGGAAAAATAGCTGAGCTCCTCGTGCCTAATAGGGTGACGCTCATTGACTGCCGCCTCGAATTCGGCGGACCTTCGTAGGCGGTCGTTAGCCCCCAACGAGGGCGCCCGTTCCGCTTACCAATATTGCCGATCCATGGTCCGACGAGGGGCCATGCAGATGAGTGCTTGCAATGTTGGATTTCCAATGTTCTCTGTTTGTTTCATCGAGATGAGATAACGATCCTAAGGGGAATTGGCATGCGGACGCGCGCTTGGTTGTTGGCGATGGCTTCGAGTGGGGCGATGGCGACCGCGGGCTACGCGCAGGACGCAACGACGCATACGTACGATGCGCTGGGCCGGCTGGTGAGCACGTCGGTGACCGGCGGGCCCAATAACAACGTCAACGCCGCGACCTGCTTCGATCCGGCGGGGAACCGCACTCAATATATCGTCAGCTCCGGCAGCAATGCCTGCACGCCGGCGCCTGCCCCGACCCCCACTCCGACACCAACTCCTACGCCCACTCCGACGCCGACCCCGCCGCCCACCAACCATCCACCGGTCACCGTCGCGGACTCCGGGGACGTGGCCAAGTGCGACGAGGCGTTCTTCGTCGTGACGGGCAACGACAGCGATCCCGACGGCGATGCTATCACCCTGATCGGCGTCTCCAACTCGGGCTTCTACGGGTCAGTCTCGGTCTTCGATGCCAACACTGTCGATTATTTCGCGAGCAACCATACCGGCACCGACACGGTCACCTACACCATCCAGGACAGCCACGGCGCCACCGCCACGGGGACATTGACCGTCCACGTGAGCGGGGCTGCGTGCTGAGATGCGGACCACTCCAAGCTATTCCGTTCGGGGGATTTCGATGAACTTCGGCAATTCATGCGGCCGGTTGGTCGCGGGCGCGGTATTGGCTCTTCTGGCTTCCTCGGCGCTCACGCCAGCGCACGCGCAGACGCACGACGTGGTGGCACCCCGGGTGATGGTGACGACTCCGACCGGCGTGAATATCGCTGACGGGTCCTATTCCTATTCGCAGACCGATCTCGCGATCGGGACGCTCAGTATGGAGCGCTTCGCTTCGTATAGCCCGGCGAACCCAAACGATGCCGCCACGATTTCAACGGCACGCACACCAGCAACAGCTTCGACATCTACGTCGTGCCCAATTACGCCCCGGCCAACCCGCCCCTTTTCGCCGCGCACCCCAAGCCGATCGTGCATATCGGCGCGAATACGAGCGGCATCTACCATCAGACCAATTTCAGCACTTCAGGAACGCTGCCGCCGGAAAGCGGCATGGCCGAGCAGGGGGTGCTCCAATATGTCGCCAGCGGCGCCTACACCTACACCAGCCAGGACGGCACCGTGTACACCTTCAATCCATCGGTGCAGGTGGCGGGCGCCTTGGGCACGGGCGTTAATCAGCCGGAATCGCAGCGGATCGCCAGCATCACGTATCCGGACGGACGCGTACGCTCGTTCACCTATGTGAGCGGGAAGCTCAAGCTGGTGACCGACAGCACCGGCTATGCGATCGTGCTCGATTACGGATCGAACGGCTTCATCTCCGCGGCGTGCGGATTCGATCTGGCGCACGACTATGTTACGTCTTCGTCGACGTGCTCGGGCGCCGCGCTCAAGGTCAGTTACACCTACACCACCGGCAGCCCCATCTATCTCTCGACGGTCACCGACGTGCTCGGCAACGTCATCACTTATTCGGGTGGCAACGGCATCGGGTGCATCACCCCGCCGGGCTATTCGAGCTGCGAGGTCAGCAACGTCTATACCGGGTTCTACTCCGTCACACAGACGATGGCGGACGGCGCGGTCTGGCAGGTCGGCTGGACGTCGGTGAACACGCGCGGCGAGGATTATGTCGCGGCCGACGGGGACAATACCGCCACCGTCACCGATCCGGCCGGCAAGGTCACCAACTTCCTGTTCACGGGTACGACGCCCTATTCGGTGACGGACGCCAACGGTCATACCACCAATTATCAATATGTCGGCGGTCCCGACTATGAATCGACCAACACGACGGTGCATGACGGCTCGATCCTCACCGAGGTCGATCTACCCGAGGGCAACAAATATCTCGCCGAGAACCAAGGCCCCTATGGCACGATCAGCAAGGAGACGATGAAGGCGAAATCCGGCAGCGGGCTCGCTGACCTGGTCGTCAACTACGGCTATTCCTGCCCCGGTGGCACGCTGACCCCGGCCTGCACGAAGCCGGTGACCAAGCAGGATCCGAAGGGCAATGTGACCGACATCGTATACACCAGCTTCGGCGCGGTGCAGAGCGAGATGGCGCCGGCGCCGTCGTCAGGCGCGTACCGGCCGCTCAAGCTCTACACCTATGTCCAGAAATACGCCTATGTGAAGAACAGCGGCGGCACCCTGGTCGCCGTGTCCTCCCCGGTATGGCTGCCGAGCACCGAGACCCAGTGCCAGACCGTGGCGGGAAGCAGCACGCCCACATGCGACAGCGGCGCACCGCAGCTCGTCACCACCTACGAATATGGCGCCAACGGCACGGCGGACAATCTGCTGGTGCGAGGCAAGGTGGTGTCCGACGGCACGACCAGCCTGCGAACGTGCATGTCCTACGACGCGATGGGCCGAAAGATCAGCGAGACCAGCCCGCGTGCTGGTCTGAGCGGCTGCTGAGGGGGCACGGGACATGAGCAAACTCGCCATTCGCGCCGCCGCCACCTTCGCCCTGCTGCTGGGGCTGATGCCCGGCGTCGCGCTTGCGCAATCCTCACCCTCTGCGTTCACCAGCGCGATCCGCTACGACCTTGCCGGGCACGTGACCGGCACGATCGCACCCGATCCGGACGGATCGGGGCTGCTACACTATGCCGCAGTTCGTAACACCTATGACGCCGACGGGCGCCTGATCCGGGTAGAGAAGGGTGAGCTAGCGTCGTGACAATCTGAGGCGGTCGAGCCGTGGAGATGGGGGACCACCGGTTATTCTCCCTTCGCCATCTTCAGTAAGGTTGAAATCAGCTACGACCCGCTCGACCGCAAGAGCATCGAGGCGGTATGGGGTTGGGACAGCACCAGCTCGGCGTGGGTCGAGGAATCGCTCACCCAGTACAGCTACGATTTGGTCGGACGGCTGCAGTGCACCGCGGTGCGGATGAACCCGGCGATCTATGGCTCGCTGCCCTCGAGCGCGTGCACGCTAGGGACCGCTGGGAGCCAAGGCCCGGACCGGATCACACGCAGTACCTACGACGATGCAAGCCGGCTGACGGTGGTGCAGAAGGCGTACGGCGTGACGACCGCGAACGGGTTCCCGGCGACGCTGCAGCAGGATTACGCGACCTACACCTATACCGACAACGGCAAGCTCGCGAGCGTCACCGACGCGAACGGCAATAAGGCGGCCTATACATATGACGGGCACGACCGGCAGGTGCGGTGGTACTTCCCCTCGCCTTCCACGCCCGGCACGGCCTCGACTACCGACTTTGAAGAATATGCCTATGACGCGAACGGCAATCGCACCTCGTTCCGCAAGCGCGACGGGCGGACGTTCACCTACTCCTTTGACAACCTCGATCGAATGACTGCCAAAGTGGTGCCGGACAACTGCATCACGCCGCCCCCTACCTATGTGTGCACCAATCCGCCTACCGCCGCGACGCGCGATCTCTCCTATACCTATGACGCGCAAGGCCGTCAGCTGACCGCGCTATTCCAGACCGGCGACGGCCTGACCAACATCTACGACGCGTTCGGACGGCTGACTTCGACCACCAACACGATGGGGGGCTACACCCGCACGATCAGCCACCAGTACGACGCCGACGGCAACCGGACGCGCGTGACGCACCCGGACTCGAACTACTTCACCTACGCCTACGACGGTCTCGACCGGATGACCGCCGCCAACGAGAACGGTTCGGCCAGCCTGGTGGGCGAAGTCTATGATGCGCAGGGCCGCGAGAGCAGCCTGACGCGCGGCGCGGTGACCACCGCCTACACCTACGATCCGGTCTCACGGCCCAAGACCGCGGCCGACGATCTCTCGGGCACTAGCTACGACCAGACGGCCACGTTCGCGTACAACCCGGCAAGCCAGCTGGTGACGATCGCGCGGACCAACACGGCCTATGCGTTCACCGGCTACACAACGGGGACGCAGGCCTATACGATCAACGGGCTCAACCAGTACACCGCGGTCAACTCAGGGTCGCTCGGTTACGACTCGAACGGCAACCTCGCCTCGGACGGCACCACCAGCTACACCTATGACGCCGAAAACCGGCTCGTGCAGGCGGCCGGCGCCAAGAACGCGACGCTCACCTACGACCCCAACGGCCGGCTGTTCGCGATCGACGACGGCACCAGTGTGGTTCAGTTCGTCTACGACGGTAACAATCTGATCGACGAGTATAACGGATCGACGGGCACAGTGCTCCGGCGCTACGTCCACGGTCGCGCCGAAGACGAGCCGCTAATCTGGTACGAAGGCTCAGGCGTGAGCTCGACCAACCGCCGTAGCCTTCAGGCCGACCATGCGGGCTCGATCGTATCGGTGGCGGACTCGAGCGGCGCGCTGACGATTCTCAACAGCTACGACGAATATGGCGTGCGTGGCTCCACCAACGACGGGCGGTTCCAATACACCGGCCAAGCCTGGCTGCCCGCGCTTGGCCTCTATTACTACAAGGCCCGCATGTACTCCGCAGCGCTCGGACGGTTCCTCCAGACCGATCCCATCGGGTATGAAGATCAGATCAACCTCTACGCCTATGTCGGGAATGATCCGATCAATGGACGGGATCCGAGCGGCACATTGGATATAATTATCGTCACAGGGCAAACGGCACATGGAGGTCCTTGTGTTGACAGGCCCTGCCCGCCCGGCCTTCAGATAATACCGTTTCCGATTCTGCCGCCTCTGCCGCCGCCCACTTTGCCCAGGTTCCGGTTTCACCCCTCAACTCCCTTGAGGAACCTCAGGCGCAACGCTTGCGGCGCCATAGGAATTTTATGTAGCGCTGCAGATGATGCGGACGCAGCGTGGGATGAAGTAATTGAGGAGGCAGAAACAGACGCAGATGGTCAGCCCGTAAAGTCAGGAGGCGAAGCGGCGGCAGAAGAGGATTTTAATAAGGTACGAGGTGACGCCCCGGTCAAAGAGTCTCAAGACGGAAAAGTAAGGGTTTCAATTCTTCCGGATGGCCGGCGATTGGTATTGCGTCCATCAACGGAAGATGGGCGACCCACACTGCAAAGGCAGAGCCCAAGTGGAAATACGGGGACAAAAATTCGATATAATTGGTAGAGGTATTTATGATTTTGATCGAGATATATTTAAACGAGCTAGAATTACTTATCAAGGCGGAGTTTCCGGCCATGGTAAGAGTCGGAGAAGCTCTTTCTATATTTAATGGTGATTACTTTACCTATTATATTATAAAAAAGGTCTGGTACAGAATACAAAAGGACACTAATGAGTGCGTGCCTTGCGCAGAAGTTGCGATCGATGACTGAACAACAGACCGGCCGACGCCCGTAGGTTCACGACGTGAGGCTGAAGCGGGGGGCGCTCCAAAGGCGAGACACTAAATTATATTGGTAATATTACTTGGATTGACGTCGAAAATTGGTGAATATGGTGCTATTTGATCAATATAGCTAAATAGCGTACACCATCGCAATAGCCCCACCGGCCCACACCAGTTCATAATGCACCGGGTTTATCGACAGGGTAGTGAGGGTAGACCCAGTCGCGTGCTGATTAATATGTTGAAGCGTACTTGACTCCTGATGTTCATTGGCTTCCTCTATCGTCCGCGTCGGATGTTGTTCGGGGGAACAATGCAGCTCAAACTCAAACGCTCGCAGCGCGAAGGCGGGATCATATCGAAGACCGCCATCTTCTGCCTCGATGCACGAGTCGAGTTCACTCGCGCAGAACAGCAGAACATCACGCGGTACAAGCTCGCGGGCCAAATCATCTACAACAGCGAGGCGTCGAAGAAGCACCTTGATCGGGCCGACCAGCAGCAGGACGGCTCGCTCAAGGGCAGTTTGAAGAGCCTCGCCTCGGTGGCGCTCGCAGCGATGAAACTCAATATCAGCATTGCGAGCCTGGAGCGCGGGCAGCACATCGAGTGCAAGAGCCTCGACGAGCTGCTCGGCGCCGAAGACGCCATCATGACCGCGTGCCAGAACCTCAAAGGATATCTCGCCGCCGCAGCGACATTCGACGGCCGCGAGGTGGTTGTCGATTTCGCCGACGAGGAGCCGAGGGTGGTTGCTCATGCAACGACGCCCGACCTCAAGCTGATTGCGCCGCCCCGAGAGATCGCTGACGGCACCGATCCCCACGCTCAATTCGACACCCCAGCAGGCGGGAGCGAGCCGCAGGATGCCGAATGGCGGGAAGAGCGGCAGTTCGATGGTCAGGCTTCGTGGGACTCTATCGTCGCATTCTGCCGCGACCCAGCGAACCGGCCAAAGCTCATCGGTGCAGGCGTTGTCCTGTTGCTCCTGCTCATGCTCTTCAACTGCCACGGCTGATGGACGGCCCGCCCACCTACACCCCGCTGCTCCGCCGCCTTTTCACCAATGAGCGGTCGAAGGAATTTCAGGAGGTAGAGCAGCTCTATGCATGGGTGAAGGCACATCAGGACGCGTTCGCGGAGACGAAAGAGTTGATCGGCAGGCGCTGCTACGCCCACTTTCGCGATCTGCCCGAGGAAGCCGATGACGCGGTCATAGGCGCGCTATATGATCTCATTTCAGCCGAGCGCCAGATATGGGACCTGCCGCCGCCGGACTTCGGTCGGATGAGCATGACGGAGTTCGTCGAGTACCGGAACCTGCTGCTCGCCAAGCAATATTTCTTCGCGAACCAGGCCGAGATCATTGAGCTGCTCTATGAGGGCGTATCGAGCGTGCTGTACGAGGCCGTCCACCAGCTCCCCACGCACTATCTGTACGCCGCTACCAAGCACCTGCGGCGCGACCCGACCCATCTCCAAAACCGTCTCACCGAGTTCTATCATGGCGACCGGAACGGCCCGTGGCTCACGCGACCACCTCAGCAATTCGCGACATTCGAAGCGCGGTACCAGCACCTCGTCTACGACCTTGCGCCCCGGGCCCGTTTGGCGCTCGCGGAGCGCGGCGCACTTCCCCCATTCAAGCGATCCGATGCATTCGTGCACCGGCTCATGACGGCGTGCGTCACCGCGTCGATCGAGCTTACCGCCCACGCGCTCGGCCTGCACTACATCGCCCTCGGTGAGATCCTTGCGCACCCGCGGTGCGGCGAAGCGACAACCGCCCCCAATCCGCTCGCCATACCGGTCGATGCCCGCGCGGCGCTCGTACCCGATGTCCTCTTTGGTCTTCACTATCCCGGCATCGGCTATCGCTTCTTCGCGGTGGAGATCGACCGCAACACGGAGAGCATCGAGCGCACCAATCTTGGGCAAAGCTCCTTTGGCCGGAAAGTCCTCGGCTACCGCGCCATTCTTGCCGCTCGCACCTATCGCTCGTGGTGGGGTCTGCCCAACCTCCACATTCTCACGGTCACCACGAACGCGACCCATGTTCGCAATCTGCTCGATCATATCAGGCACCATGTCGATCCGCCCCATCGCGAACGATTTGCGGTCACGGCCGAACCGATGTTTGGCGCCCACTGGCGGGTACCGCGCGAGGTACTCGCGCATCTGCTCGAAGGAGTTTGGCAGACGCCCCTTGGCTCCACGTGCTTCGCGAGCACCGAGAGATGAGTGAATAATGCGCAGAAGATCAAAGATAACTGAAGCGAATATAAAATAATTCTGAATTCTTCATGTTGGATATTCGCTGCTTATAGCTACTCATGTAGCAATATGGCGAACGGTTACAGACAGATTTCTTCCCAATAGATGGATTGCTTCCTTTCAGGGAGGCAATCGTGGAGAAATTCCTTATCACTCAGAAGTCGGGAAACCGGATTACCGGCCCAATCATGATTACAACGAGCCCGCGCTCTACCTGTCCGTTAGCCTGCCCTTTCCGAAAAACCGCCGATGGAGCGGAAGCCGGCCTCTGCTATGCCGAGCACGGACACCTGGGGCACTACATCTGGACGGGATTGGACCGAGCGCGTCCAGGCACGAAGATCAGCGGCCGCATCCCGGTACACAGCCTCGCGAGCCTGTTGCGCAGCGTGCGCGACCTCCCGGCCGGAACCGTTTGGCGACACAACCAGGCGGGGGACCTTCCGAGCGCCGACAACCGCACGATCGACCGCGGCAAGCTGCGCCGGCTCACGCAGGCCATGCGCCACTTCCGCGACCTGGACATAACCTTTTACGAGTTGGTCCATGTCGTATCGACATATCTTGGCCTCGATAAGGTCCGCTAAGAAGGGATTAACCTCGATTGTGGTCGGGCGGACGCCGAGAAACTGCGCCGCCAGCGCGGTGGTTCCAGACCCGCCAAACGGATCGATCACTCGCTCCACGTCGCCGGCCTCAGCAATGGCCAGGCGCACCAATTCTGGCGCGAAGGCCTCCTTGAATCTGCGCCATCCCTGGAATGGCAGAACCGTTGCGCCGGCATTCGTGCCTAGCGTCGGCACGTCCCGTGATCCTGTCCATTCTTCGAACGCAACAAAGGTCGCGGGGGATGCGCTGGGCGCCATGCCGACTCCTCCAAGAGGCTCAGGATACAAAGCCTACTTTTCTATATTCTAATCTTATGCCATTATTCTAAAACTATGCAAGCGTCCGTGCCCACATTCCTCGATTCTCTCGCGGATGATCTCGCGAAGATTCTTCGCGTCAAAATGATAACTCAGCAGCAGATTTCGCACGCAACCAAGGTGCCGCAGAGCACGATCTCGAAAGCGCTGAACCGGAATCTCAAACGGATCACCTCCGATCTGGAGACATTACGTGGCTATGCGAATATTCTACTTGAGCGACCTAATCTTCCGCCGGCGGTCTGCGCGGCGGCGCACGGTTTTATGAGTGCGGGAGGTAGTGAAGCTGAATTGGTGGAGACGATTTCGCTATCGACCCGGCTAGTGCGCGGGCGCGGGTACGCGGCGGCCGGATAGAAGTCAGCGGCCGCTCTTCCGGACCAGCCAGCAGGGCGGAAGTCCATTCTGCTGCGAAATCTTGGAACGCGAGTTGCTCGATCGGAGTAGACTTGCCGACTCCCGTCTGGCCGATCGCATACACGTGGGACAGGCGGTCGCCCAGCTTGATGCAGAAAGGCATGAAGGTGCGGCGGAAGTTGGTTTGGCCGCTCTAAGGCCCCCTTAAAAAAGATGCGTTGAGTCTTTAAACCCCTTACGGTTGAAGCAGGGGGTCTCGATGTTCTGGGAGAATGTCTGGAAAGGGCTTGAGCGGCGCGGGAAAGAGCTTCTTAAGTTCGCCTGGTCCTTTCTCATTTTGCGAACTCGCGTATTGATCGCAATTTCGCAGGAAGGGGGCCTTCGCGAGCGCCTAGAGCCGGGAGTGCTGTTCCTCGCCCTTGCGTTCGCTCTCTCCGTCGGGCTTACGATTTTCATCTCGGGCGAGGAAGCGCCGTCGCTCTCGTCACTCTTTAGCCAGCTGTTGTGGAGAATTGTCGCGTCTCTGTTTGTATGGGCTCCCCTCTTCCCTCTTTATTGGTGGCTGAAACGCGACTGCCTTCCGTTTCTGATTAATGTTATGTGTTTTCAGCAGGTGCTTGCGGTCCTTCTCCTCGGCGTCACTAGCGCCGAGTTTGCACTGCCAGAGCCGGCGCGGACTGACTTTGCAAATCTGGAAAAGGGAATCGGGCAGGGTACGGCCGCATACGATTTCACTTGCGGAATGCTGGAAGGCACCGCTCGTTTGCTGTTGCTCGGGCGCGGGATCGAGGATGTAGGAACGAAGGTGCAGCACGCCCAGAAGGCATTCGATAGCGGCACCGGGAGTTTTGATGATGTCATCGCGGCCCACAATGAACAGCTCAACGTCATCAACAAAAATCTGACCACCCAATTTGAGCAGGTACGCGCGCAGGAGAAATTAGCGGCGGAGTACAATGCAACCTATCCCAACGTGCGGCTGTCGCAGGACATTTTCTTCTATGGATCAATGGCTCTCGGGATTTATTCGCTCTTACACATCTTGATCGGCTTGTTCCTCGGCGTGGTAACATGGCTTGGGCGCGCCATCACCCTAGGGGGAATTGTAGCGGCTGCGCTGGGCATGGCCCTGTGTGGCTACGTCGCCGCGTCACTCGGGGCGTACCCAGATCCCAAGGAATTCGATGTTCTTGATCCAGACACCGGAGAACCTTTTGATTTTCCGGTCGTCGAGCAGATGCCCGGCGACCCGGCCGCGACGCTCAAGAAGTATGAGCGATCAATGGCGGAGTTCAATGCGGGTCGCGCCCGTCGTGAGGGTCGCGTTAGGGCGATGTTCGACGAAGCCAAGGTACGCTGTCCGCACCCCAACAATTACGGGCTTTGGTAGGAGAGACCGCGCCCGCGCTTCGGTTCTCAGACCGCGTGGGCCCCGAAGCACAGCTACGTCGGATTCTCACCCTTACTGTCGTACACATTTTCGTGGCGCAGTATCTCGGAATGTATCTGGTTCCAGGTCAATCCGCGTAGGCGCACCAACAAGGATTCGGGGTCTCTCTGGCCTTCGAATACCCAGAAAATAGGCGTCAATTTTGCGGTTCCAGCCTCCATTTCGATCAAGGTCGGAAGGGGCTCGAAGACGCGGCTGTACCGAGACCGCTGAACCCGCATATCCGCTGGTTTTTCGAGCAAGATCGAGGGGTGTTCCAGAATTTCGGTGAGGTCGGCAATGTACCGTTCGAGGTCGGTTTCGGTCAGTTCCATCTCATGATGTTGCGCTCGGGTTTGAGCAATTTCGGCATCCAGGCGCATCATGTCGGCTTCGAGAGCGCTTCGCATCGTGTCGCTCGTCGCAGCCTTGAATGCCCTGACCGTATCGGCCTTCTCCGTTTCGAGGTCGGCGAGCGCCCGGCTCACTTCGGCCGAAGCGTTATCGTATTCGCGCTGCCGTCCGCGAAATCGCGCAAGAATTGCGTCAGCTGCCAACTGGCTTGCATTGCCCTCGGACGCCTCCACCGGCGCTATCGCTATTGGCCGCGTTTCCCGGTCGATCGCCAAACGTACCAGTCGTCGCTTCGCGCGATTGACACCCGGCGCAAAGCGATCGCCGGGCATGGTGAGGACCAGCGCGGGCTGTCCGGACGCCGCCGCGAGTTCCAAGTACCGCAGGCACTCGAAGTTGGGTGTCAGCACCCACCGAAAGAGAAGGAGAGGCTGAGCGCTAAGCGTGTGGACGAGCGCCGGCTCTGCTCCCGCGAACTCGACGACTTCACGTTGAAGTGGTTCGGGAGCGACGCGACGCAGTTCGTCGGGCGCGACATAGAGGCCGAGCGCCCGACGAGCTGCGGATTGCCCAACCGCAATTCTTGCGAGCTGTACCGACAAGTGTGGCCCCGCATTCCGATCCCTGCCCGGTCCAGTCTCGCCACTCGGCGCAGGCCTCAGGAATACATACTATAGTTGATAAACACGAGTGCGTTCATCGTCAATGGAGACCGCATGGATATGCGGCAGATCGTCGGCGAAAACGTGAGGCGAGCGCGGCTTGCAGCGGGGCTGACCCAGGAGGAACTCTCCGAGCGCAGCGGCTTCAGCCAGCAGTACGTGAGTGGCCTTGAGCGAGGAAAGCGCAATCCCACCATCGTCAGCCTCTACGAGTTAGCGCAGGCGCTCGGCGTTTCGCATGTGGCCTTGGTCGAGCCCTGACGGAGTAAGGACGGTGACTCCGAGGGGCTACGGTGCCAAGACAGTGCCAAAAGCGGCACAATCCGAGCATCTCTAGTGCTAAGTTGTTGAAAAGGTGGTGGACGCACTTGGGCTCGAACCAAGGACCCGCTGATTAAGAGCACGTGAGCTTTCCACTGCGAAGGGTTTGACAAGGAAGGCATCCGAGTCGATATGAAAGGCTGCACGGTCGGAGAGACAGAAAAGAGACAAAGTGCTAAGCACATACCGCTAAGTCTTTGAAATGCGGGTATAGCACAATGGTAGTGCAGCAGCCTTCCAAGCTGAATACACGGGTTCGATTCCCGTTACCCGCTCCAAGCCCTCCACGTGCCGGTCAGGAACGAAGTGAGCAGCCACCCCCCGCTCGCGCTCTACGTCCATTGGCCATTCTGCGTGTCCAAATGCCCCTATTGCGACTTCAACAGCCACGTCCGCGAAGCTGTGGACCAGGCGGCATGGCGCGCGGCATTGCTCGCCGATCTTGGGCATGAGGCGGCGCTGCTGCCCAGGCGGCGGATCGGGTCGATCTTTTTCGGGGGGGGCACGCCCTCGCTGATGCCGCCGGAAACGGTCGCGGCGGTGATCGCGGCGGCGGATACGCATTGGGGGTTCGAGCCGGATATCGAGATCACGCTCGAGGCCAACCCCTCCTCGGTCGAGGCGGCGCGCTTCGCCGATCTGGTCGCGGCGGGGGTCAACCGGGTGTCGCTCGGACTGCAGGCGCTCGACGATGCTGCGCTCGCGTTCCTCGGCCGCGCGCACGACGTGGCGGAAGGGCTCGCCGCACTCGAGACCGCGCAACGGACGTTCACGCGAGTCAGCTTCGATCTGATCTATGCGCGGCCCCGGCAATCGCTCGCGGCGTGGGAAGCCGAGCTGGCGCGCGCGCTGGCGTTCGGCACCGAGCATCTGTCGCTGTATCAGCTGACGATCGAGCCGGGCACGCGCTTCGCCACCCTGTTCGAGAAAGGCGAGCTCGCGGCGTTCGATCCCGAC
The DNA here is from genome assembly GCA_963799985.1 of uncultured Alphaproteobacteria bacterium. Classification (GTDB taxonomy): domain Bacteria; phylum Pseudomonadota; class Alphaproteobacteria; order Sphingomonadales; family Sphingomonadaceae; genus Sphingomonas. Next base: position 408,258 of record CAWCZC010000003.1, read on the forward strand.
GCCGCCGCCGACCTGTTCGAGGCCACTCGAGCCATCACCGCGTCCGCAGGGCTGCCCGCCTACGAGATCTCGAACCACGCCAGGCCGGGCGCCGAAAGCCGGCACAACCTCACCTACTGGCGCTACGGCGACTATGCCGGGGTGGGGCCCGGCGCGCACGGGCGGCGAGGCGGGCTCGCGACGCTCCGGCGCAAGAAGCCCGAGAACTGGATCGCCGCGGTGGAACGCAACGGCCACGGGTTGGAACGCGAGGACGCGCTGACGCCCGCCGAGCGCGCGGTCGAGGCCTTGCTGATGGGACTCCGGCTTGGCGAAGGCATCGACCTCGCCCGCATCGCCGCGCTCGCGGGCGGCAAGGCTCCGATTGAGATGCATGCGCTCGAACGGATCGAAGCGCAGGGACTCGCCGTGCGCGACGGCGACCGGCTGCGCATCACCGACGCGGGGATGCCCGTGCTGGAGGCGATCCTGCGCGAGATCGTGCGGGTCTAGTTCCCGTCGAAGTTGGGCGGAGCCGGAGACACGGCGATCGTCGTCCCGCCCTTTATCTCCTGCACTTCGAGCATCCGCTCCGCGATTCCCTCGCGGCCGAAGCGGAACGCGCCATCGAGGCCGGAAAATCCGCCGCGATCGAGCAGCCGCGCCTCCGGAAACTCGTCCCCGGGCCGCCAATCGCGCGCGATCCGCACCGTCAGCAGCACCGCGTCATAGCCGAGCGTCGACAAGCGATAAGGCGCCAGGCCGAAACGCTCGCGATATTCGACAGCATAGCGGCGGTAGTACGTGTCGGGCACGCTCGCGAACCAGGCGCCGGCGAGCACGGCGTTGCCACCGACCGAAGAATTGATATTCCACAGATCGGTGCCGAGCAGGCGCGCGGTCTTGCCCGCGGGCGAACGGCGGAGGAGCGGCGCGGCGGAGACCGCGGTCGAGGCACCGTTTGCGATCAGCACTGCCTGGAACGGCGAACGGCCGATCTTGGTGATCGCCGACGTGAGCGATCCTGGCCTTGAATTCGAAGGTTTCGAGCGCGACCACGCTCCCGCCGGCGCGCTCCACCGCGCGCAGGAACGCCGCCGAGACTCGCTCGCCGTAGACGCCGTTCGGCACCAGCCCCACGAACTGGGTGATCCCGGTCGACTTGGCGTAGTTGACCACCCTATCGATCGACTGGGCCGAAGAATGACCCAACAGATAGGTGCCGTTGCCGGCCGCGGTCGAATCGTTCGAGAAGCTCAGCACCGGCACGTGCGCGGCGCGCGCGATCGGCGCGACCTCGCGCGCCTCCTCGGCGAGCAACGGTCCCAGGATCAGGCGGTTGCCGTCGGCAATCGCCTTCTGCGCCGCCGCCGCCGCGCCGCCGGTGGTGTCGTAGGTGGTGATGCGGACGTTCTCGCTCTTGGTATCGAGGATCGCGAGCTGGGTGGCGTTGGCGAGCGACTTGCCGAAACCTTCGTTGGGGCCCGAGAGCGGGACGAGCAGCGCGACTCGGTGTCGCTCGACATCCTGCGGCAGCCCGGGCGAGATCGGGCGCGAGACCGGACGCGGGGGGGGCGGCACCACCACCAACGGCTTGGTGGGCTCGGGAACGATGCGCGCGCCGGCGCATCCCGCCAGCGCCATCGCCAGGCCGATCGCGGCCCAGCGCAGAATCGAGCGCATCCCCGGTTGCTGTTTCACTGCGGCGTCTGCCATGACTCGTCCCCGATGGATCTCTTCTCGCGCCCGGCCTCTATATCGTCGCCACACCGATCGGCAATCTCGGCGATCTATCCCCGCGCGCGACTCAAATACTCCTGAACGCCGCGGTAGTTGCGGTCGAGGACAGCCGCGTGACGGCCGGGCTGTTCCGCCACCTCGGCGTCAAGCGCTCGATGACGCCGTATCACGATCACAATGCCGACACCGTCCGCCCCGGCCTGGTCGCGCGGATGGCGACCGAGGCAGTGGCGCTGGTGAGCGACGCGGGGACCCCGCTGATCTCCGATCCCGGCTACAAGCTCGTCCGCGACGCGCGCGCGGCGGGACACGCGGTGGTGACGATCCCCGGACCGTGCGCGGCGATCGCGGCGCTCACGCTGGCGGGCTTGCCGACCGACCGCTTCCTGTTCCTCGGCTTCCTGCCGAGCAAGCAGCACGCACGGGCGGAAGCGATCGCCGAGGTGGCGGGCGTGCGCGCCACCATGGTCCTCTACGAATTGGGGCCCCGCCTGGCGGCGTGCCTGTCAGCGCTAGCCGAGGGCCTCGGGGATCGCGAGGCGGCGGTGGCGCGCGAGATCACCAAGAAGTTCGAGGAGTGCGTGACGGGCACGCTGACTGCAGCTCGCCGCGCGCTATGCCGAAGCGGCGCCCCGTGGCGAGATCGTCATCGTCGTCGCCCCGCCCGGCGAGGTGGCGCCCGCCACCACCGAGGACGGCGACGCGGCGTTGGCCGAAGCCCTCACTCGCTTGTCGCCGGCCAAGGCCGCGGGGGAGGTTGCAAAGCGATTGGGGCTGGACCGCAAGGCGCTCTATGCCCGGGCGATGGAGATGAAACATGTCTAGCCCCTCTCCTTCAGGGGGAATTATCACCTTGACAAAACAGCCGCTATGGGTAGAGTGAGCCCATAGACGGAGCCGAACCAATGCTGCTTTCCTCGCCCCAGTTCCACGATGCCGACAAAGCCCGCGAATGGCTTGAGCGCGAGCTGTGGGCCGATGGCCGTCCGTGCCCGCATTGCGGCGTCGTGGACAAGAGCACGAAGGTTGGGGGCAAGACCGCCCGCGCCGGGCTTTACATGTGCAACGCGTGCCGCAAGCAGTTCACGGTTACTGTCGGCACCCTCTACGAGCGCAGCCACGTTCCGCTCAATAAGTGGCTTGCCGCGACGCACCTGATGATGGCGAGCAAGAAGGGTATTTCAGCGCTCCAAATCGGCCGCATGTTGGGCCTGTCCAAGAAAACCGCATGGTTCCTGTGTCACCGCATCCGCGAGAGCCTCCGCGACACCCGCCCCGATCTGCTCGGCGGCGAAGGCATGACGATCGAAGCGGACGAAACCTTCGTGGGCGGCAAGGAAAAGAACAAGCACCGCTCCAAGCGCAACAGCGGCAACATCGGCGGTCAGGGCAAAGAGGCCGTGTTCTCGCTGGTCGAGCGTGGCGGCAGGGTTCGCTCGCGCCACGTTACCGATGTCAGCTCCAAGACGCTCCGCCCTGTCCTAGAGGCGCAGCTTGCCGACGCCAGCCAGACCCGCTTCATGACCGATGGCGAGGGCCAGTATCGCTTGATCGGCCCGATGTTCAAAAGCCACGATGTCGTGAACCACAGCATCGGCGAATACGTGCGCGGCGATGCCCACACGAACACCATCGAAGGCTATTTCAGCATCCTCAAGCGCGGGATCGTCGGCGTCTATCACCACGTGAGCGCCGAGCATTTGAAGCGCTATCTGGCGGAGTTCGATTTCCGCTACAATCAGCGTGAGGCGCTAGGCGTGACCGATGCGGAGCGCATGGCCCGTTCGATCCCCGGCATTGTCGGCAAGCGCCTGACCTATCGGCGGACTAACCGCCAAGGTGCTCCCGTCCGGGCGTAAGAAGCACCACGGGCCAAAGCGCAAGCGCACGAAATCCTAGGCGATGCGCAATTACACGTCGTCGATCTAAGAGGTTCCTGGCGGGCGATAGCCCATCGCAATGCTCACGATTTCCTCAGCGCGATCCTTGCCGAGAACCCGCTGTAGGTCGTGCACCCGCGAACGATACTCTAGCTCCCGCCGTCTTTCTGCCCGCTCGGCAGCCTTCTGCTTCTGCGCATCGGGCGGAATCCAACGTTCGGGCCGCGAGGGCTCCGGCACTTCACGAACGGTGCCGGGGTCTGGCCCCCAATGCGGCGGCCGCTCGTGCCGGAGCTTTGTCACTCTGGCTTCTCTGCCACCTTTGAGGGCCGGTGCTTGGGGCCGCTCTTGGCCGCTGCGCGCACGGCTGCGCGGAACCGCGCGTCGCCATCGGGACGCAACTCGATTGACTCTTCCGGCTTGGCGTGCGGCTTAGGGGAGGCTCTCACGGTCATTCCAACGGTCCTATGCATATGGCTAGCAAGGCTCGAACACGCATCTGTGTATCACTGGACGGTTCACTTCGGCAGCTATTCTCTATCCGTGACCGAGGGCCAGAAGGGCCGCTCATCATGTTAAAGGGCGGAGAAACGCTCGATGAAGTGAACGCGATCGCCGGGGATTTGGCGATCAAGGAACAGCGTATGTCGTTTCATCCCAGTGCTCAGTCCGACGTCCTTGGACTGATGGTATTTACCTACAATATCCTGACAAAAACGTCTCAGATAGCGAAAGGTCGCGCAGAAGTTCCCATATTGAACAATGACGATTATTGGCTATTTTTTGCCATTAGAGTACAGGACTTAAGCCTAGAAAAATATAACTATACTCGGAAAGCTTGCGATACCGTTATCACCCTCTTCGAGGGCAGGAAACTCGGCACGTCTCTCGTCTATTATCTGATAGCAGCGCACCCGGATATAAATGAATCTGCATTAGACAATTTCTTTATGAATTATAGAATCATAAGGTATGACACGGTTTCTTTGGTGCTTGTGTTTGGCTTTATGGGGCTTCCGCCTTTGCCAAGTTCAAGCCAGATTTTAGTCGGAACTACATTTGTCACCATTAATGGGCGAAAGACCATAGACTATAATGCGAAAGTCACAGCGCGACGACTAGACACCCTAGCAGAAGACGTTCTCGAAAAGCAGCGCCACGTCCTTACGCACACACATTTCAAGTTAGCGGAATTCGTGGAGGCAGCTCCCCCGGGGATGTTTCCGCCAGAGCAGATTGAGAGCCTTTTTCGCACCAGCTGCAACCTTTACCGTGACCCTATCTGGATAGGATAGGGACGAGCGCCCTTAGCAACTCGTCGGCAGTTTCCCCGCAGTCTTCCCATCGCAATATTACGTCGATCGCTTCCTCGTAGCGCTCTTGGTCGAGCCCTTCGGGAAGCGACCTGCGCGCCGGCCTGTCGGCATCCCCCCTAGGGGTTGCGGTCTGTTTTGTCAAAGTGATAACTCCCCCTTCAGGGGAGGGGCTTTAGATGCCCCGCGACCGCCGCCTCGCCGAGACGCGCGGGCGCGAGGGCGAGCGGCGGGCGGCGTGGTGGCTGTGGCTCAAGGGCTGGAAGATCCTCGACCGCCGCGTGCGCACCCCGGCGGGCGAAGTCGACCTGGTCGCGCGCAAGGGCAATCTGGTCGCCTTCGTCGAGGTGAAAACCCGCGCCACCAACGCCGACCTCGATTTCGCGATCGACGAGCGCCGCCTGGCCCGGGTGGCGGCGGCGGCCGAAGTGCTGATGCCGCGCTACGCCGGCCCGGGCGACGATATCCGCGTCGACGTGATCCTCATTGCCCCCGGCACCCTCCCCCGCCATATCGAGAACGCCTGGATGGGGTGACTTAGTCGAATAAGTCACCTAGGAGACTCGAATGCCGCTTACCGTCGCCGTGCAGATGGACCCGCTCGACGCGATCAACATCGCCGGCGATTCGACGTTCGCGCTGATGCTCTCGGCGCAGGCGCGCCGGCACCGGCTGTTCCATTACACGCCCGAGGACCTCAACTACGCCGACGGACGCGTCTGGACTCGCGCGCATCCGGTGACCGTCCAGCGCATCGAAGGGAACCACTTCACGTTCGGCGAGTCCGTGAAGCTCGATCTCGGCGCGGAGGCGGACGTGGTGCTGATGCGCCAGGATCCGCCGTTCGACCTCGGCTACATCACCGCGACGCACCTGCTCGAGCGGATCGCCGCCCGGACGCTCGTGGTCAACGATCCAGCCTCGGTCCGGAACGCGCCCGAGAAGGTGTTCGTGCTCGACTACGCGCGCTTCATGCCGCCGACGCTGATCACGCGCAGCCTCGAGGACGCGCGGGCCTTCCTCGCGGTCCACGGCGAGATCGTCGTCAAGCCGCTCCACGGCAACGGCGGCAAGGCGATCTTCAAGGTAGGGAGCGACGGCGCCAACCTCGCCTCGCTGATCGAGGTGTTCAACACCGCCTACCGCGAGCCCCACATGGTGCAAGCCTTCCTCCCCTCGGTGGCCGAGGGCGACAAGCGGATCGTGCTGGTCGACGGCGAGGTGGCGGGCGCGGTCAACCGCGTGCCCGGCGCGGGCGAGATCCGCTCGAACCTCGCGGTCGGCGGCACCGCGGCCAGGACCGACCTGACCCCGCGCGAGGCGGAAATCTGCGCCGCGCTCGGGCCGGAACTCAGGCGCCGTGGGCTGCTGTTCGTCGGCATCGACGTGATCGGCGGCGAATGGCTGACTGAGATCAACGTGACGTCCCCCACCGGAATCGTGGCGATCGACCGCTTCAACGGCACCGACACCGCCGCGCGAATCTGGGAGGCGATCGAGGCACGGGTGGCCACGCGAACGTGAGCATGCCGCGATGCTGATGGACGCCGCGCACTGGGGCTATTGGGGCGTCTTCCTGCTGATGTTGCTCGAGAACGTGATCCCCCCGGTCCCGTCCGAGGCAATCATGAGCATCGGCGGGATCGCCGTCGCCAGGGGCCAGATGAACTTCGCGCTGCTGGTGCTCGCGGGCACCGCGGGGACGGTGGTCGGCAACCTCTTCTGGTGGGAGATCGGGCGGCGGCTCGGCTACCGACGGCTCAAGCCGATCTTCGACCGCTGGGCACGCTGGCTGACGATGGACTGGGACGATGTCGAGCGCCTGCGCGGCTATTTCGACCGCTGGGGCGGCCCGACGGTGCTCGTGTTCCGCTTTATGCCGCTCGGGCGCACGCTGATCTCGCTTCCCGCCGGGCTGATGCACATGAAGCTGTGGCGCTTCGTGATCTACACCGCGGCGGGGAGCGTGGTGTGGAACGTCTTCCTCGCCGGGATCGGCTACGCGCTGGGCGCGGGGATCGAGGACGTCGACCGCTGGGTGGCGCCCGCGGTGGCGGTGATCGTCGGGGGAATCGTGATCGGCTACATCTGGCGCGTCATCACCTGGAAGCCGCGCGACCATCGCTAGGCTTATTGCGAATCCCGTTTTTTGGGCTGAATTGCCGCGATTGATCATTCCCCGAGGGGAGTGAGGACTATCTCGTCACCGAAGCGGAGATTTGCGAAGCTTTCGCGAAGGTACAATTGCGAACGCGATGGGTTCGCGCGCCGCCGCGAAACGTTGCGCCGGGTTGATCGGACTCACTTGTCAAAGAGCGGGCCGCATCGCGGCACACGGCGAGCCGATCAGCGCAAATCCTACATTGCAAGCGCCTAGGCGCGGGGATGCGCATTCCTGTACACGTCGAGCAAATGCGCGGCATCGACCGCGGTATAGACCTGCGTTGAGCTCAGGCTTGCATGGCCGAGCAGTTCCTGGAGCGCGCGCAGATCGGCGCCGCGGCCGAGCAGGTGCGTCGCGAAGCTGTGGCGGAGCGCGTGGGGCGTGGTTCGGTCGGACAGGCCGAGCACCGTCCGCGCCGAGCGCACCGCTTTGCGGATCGCGCCGGGCGGCAGCGGCCCGCCCCTCGCTCCGCGGAACAGAGGCGCATCCCGCGCGATCGCCCAGGGGACGCAGGCGGCATAAGCCTCGATCCCCGCACGCACCTCGGGGAGCAGCGGCACGATCCGGGTCTTGTCGCGCTTGCCGGTGACGCTCATCGTCGCGCCCAGCGGCAGCACCGCGCCGGTCAGCCCCACCGCTTCGCCGATGCGAAGCCCCGCGCCGTAGAGCAGCAGCAGCACCGCCCAGTCACGCGCGGCGATCCACGGCTCGGACGCGTCCTCGGCGACGGTCTCGGCGAGCGCGACCGCTTCGTGCGGCGCGATCGGGCGCGGCACCCCGCGCTTGACCCGGGGGCCGCGCAGGCGGGGCAGCTCGGCATTCGGCGTCGCGGCGAACTTGAGGAACCCGCGCACCGCGGACAATTCGCGCGCGGCGGAGGTGTTGGCGAGGCCCTCGGCGCGCCGGTGCGCGAGGAAGGCGCGGAGATCGGCGGCGGTGATCGCGGCCAACGCCTCGGACGTCGCCTCGCCGCCCCAATGCCTCTGCAGGAACGCGATCAATCGCTCGGCGGTGGCCTGATAGGCCCGCACGGTGTGCGCCGAGCGTCGCCGGTCACGAGCGAGATGCTCTGCATAGAATAAAGGGAGCGGACGGCTCATCGCGCGAGATTAGCCGATCCTCGGATTCCCGTCATCGGCCAAGTGGGCAACGCGGAATGACTCCCAGTCGGCCCAGACATTCTCCGGATCAACGTCTTCGTATCCTCGCTCGTGGGCAATTTTCTGCGCGACACTTATTGGCATCGCAATGCATTCCGCACTGTCGCGACAAGCCAGGACTTCTGCCTCAGTTAGCGGCGAACCCTTCTCCTTGCGCAGCGCCCAGAGGATCGCCACCAAGGCAGGAACAGGGACTATGAGAAGTTCCTCTTCAGGTGACTTTGTAGGTTCCGGCGGAACCGCCATCCGCCTTCCAAACAGCCGGCCCAACATCACTCAATCTTCTGCCCGGTCTTCGCCCAGTCCGCCATGAACCCCTCGATCCCCTTGTCGGTCAGCGGATGCTTGACGAGCTGGCGGATCACCGAGGGCGGCGCGGTCATCACGTCGGCGCCGATCTTGGCGGCCTCGAGCACATGGATCGGGTGGCGCACGCTCGCGACCAGGATTTCGGTGTCGAAGGCGTAATTGTCGTAGATCAGGCGGATGTCGGCGATCAGCTCCATTCCGTCGAACCCGTTGTCGTCGTGCCGCCCGACGAACGGCGAGACGAAGGTCGCCCCCGCCTTGGCCGCGAGCAGGGCCTGGTTGGCCGAGAAGCACAGGGTCACGTTGACCATCGTCCCGTCCTCGGTCAGCGTCTTGCACGCCTTGAGGCCGTCGATCGTCAGCGGCACCTTGACCGCGACGTTGTCGGCGATCTTCCGCACGATCTCGGCCTCGCGCATCATCCCCGCATAATCGAGCGCGACCACCTCGGCCGAGACCGGCCCTTCGACAATCCCGCAGATCTCCGCCACCACTTCGAGGAAATCGCGCCCCGCCTTGTGGATCAGCGACGGATTGGTGGTCACCCCGTCGAGCAACCCCGCTTCGGCGAGGTCGCGGATCTCAGCGGTGTCGGCGGTATCGGCGAAGAATTTCATGAGCACGTTCCCGGATCGGTGTGCGCCCCCGATAGCGCAGCGCCCGGGCCCATGCCAGCGGCCCGGCGCGCACGTCTCACCGGTAGCGCGGGCGATAGGCGGCGTGCGCGGTCGAACCGTGGCCCGGACGATACGGCGCACGCGAACCTGAACCGTAGCCTGGGCGATAGGCGGGCGAATAGCTGCCGTGGACCAGCATCAGCTTGACCCGATCGCCGGTCATCTTGGTCACCACGACGCGGTAGGTACCTGGATCGAGCCGGTAGCGGACGATCTTGACGATCGTGCTGCACCTCGGTCCGTGGCTCTCTGAAGCCATGACCAGCGCCTTGCCGGGTCCACGATACACGTCGATCCACGCCGGCTGGTCCGCCGCGATGCCGAAGGTGCCAGCCTTGCGGATCGTGACCCGCATTTCCGCCAAACCGCCGCGACCCGTGAGCATCACCGAATGGCCGGTGTCGAGCGTCGTCCCGGCGCGCGCCCAGCCGGAAAGATCGGGCGGCAAATGCGAATCGGGTGCGGCGCAGCCGGATTGGGCGGCGGCGAGCGCGAGTGCGAACAGGATCATGGCGAGTCTCCCTTCGCCGATGTTCTTATTACGTTCTGCAGCGGCAAGCCAGCGATTCGTTCACTCGCCCTGCTCGAGCATCACCTTCACCCTGGGCACGTCGAGCTTGCTGATCAGCAACCGGTAGGCGCCCGGCTGGAGATCGAAGCGGACGATCTTCCGGATCGACCAGCACGGATCGCCCTCGCGGTGCGACACCGATTTGAGCGCGGGGCTGAGCACGGTCGCATAGAGGTCGATCCAGCCCTTCTGGTCGAGCGCGATACCGTAGGTGCCGGCCTTGGTGATCGTGATGATCGCTTCGGCCGAGCGCGGCGCCGTCGAGCCCGAATCGCCCTTCGTGTCGAGCAGCGCCGCCTTGCCGACGGCCACCTCGCTCCCCGGCGCGGTCCAGCCGGCGAGCGGGGCGGGCAGGTTCGCGTCGATCGTCCCGGCGCAGGGCGCGGGGACGGCCTGGGCAAGCAGCAGCGCGGCGACGAACAGCATCATGGTTCACCTTCCTGATTCGTGAGTGTTTCCGAAGCGGAGCATGCACCCGGACATCGCGACCCTCCACGCAAAAATGGGGTCAGCGCGATGCAGTGCAGCTCGATATCGCCTCCTCGCCCGGCTCGGACGGCTGCTCGTTCGACGGCCAGTCGCAGGACCTTGCGGCAACCAGCATGACCTTGATCGTCGGGTCCGACAGGATGCTCAGCGACAGGTCATAGGCCCCGGGCTTCAGGTCGAACGTCTCGATCTCGAAGATGGTCGAGCAGCTGTAGCTGAAATCATTGTAGGGCCCGACGGGTTTGAACCGCTCGCCACCGCCGCTCGGCGTCAGATCGACCCAGACATAGTGTTTGGCGATCGCGATCCGATAGCGGCCGGCCTTCTCGATCGTGAACGGGATCGTCGCGAAGCGGCCGCCGGGCGTGAAACCGGTCGCGCTCGGCCGCGTCGGCGCGGCGGTCGTCTCGACAGTGAAGGGATGGCCCGGCACCAGGCTGGCGGCTGTCGCTCCGTTCCAACCGGCGATCTCGGGCGGCAAATTCTCGTCGATCCCGCGGCACGGCACCGTCTGGGCGAGCAGCAACGCGGCAAGCAACATCGGCGAGTCTCCTCGCTCGCGCGATACGGGATTCCCGTTCGGCCGGAAATGCCCATATGGGGGATCATGCCCGGCAACCGCGCTCGCGTCCTGACCCTCAACGCCGCACTCGGCCCGCTCGATTATCGCGTGCCGGACGGGATGCATGTCGAGCCCGGGTCGATCGTGGTGGCGCCGCTGGGGCCGCGGCAGCTCGCGGGGGTGGTGTGGGAGGCGGATCGCCTCCCTGCCGACGAGGTGGGCGACAATCGCCTGCGCAACCTGATCGCGGTCGCCGACGCGCCGCCGGTGCCCGCACCAGTGCGGCGGCTCGTCGAATGGGCGGCGAACTATTACCTCGCGCCGCCCGCCGCGGTGCTGCGGATGGCGGTTTCGTCGACTGCGGCGTTCGAAGGCACGCCGACCGTGGTCGAATATCGCGCGACCGGGCTGGTGCCCGAGCGGCTCACCCCGCAGCGCGCGCAGGCGCTCGAGCGGATCGGCGAGCGCCAGGGGCTGGTGCGCGAACTGGCGATCATCGCCGATGTCTCCGAAGCGGTGATCCGGGGGCTGGTGAAAGTCGGCGCGATCGAAGCAGTGGTGATCGATACCGACACGCCCTATCCGATCCCCGACCCCAACCACGCGCCACCGGATCTCACTCCGGACCAGGCCAATGCCGCGAGCACCCTGCGCCAGGCGATCGGCGCGGCGAGTTTCCAGCCGTTCCTGCTCGACGGCGTCACCGGATCGGGCAAGACCGAGGTCTATTTCGAAGCGATCGCCGCGGCGCTCGCGGCGGGGCGGCAGAGCCTGGTCCTGCTCCCCGAGATCGCGCTGACCGAGCCGTTCCTCACGCGTTTCACCGAGCGGTTCGGCTGCCAGCCAGTCGCCTGGCATTCGGACCTGCGCCAGTCCCAGCGCCGCCGCGCGCGCCGAGCGATCGCGAGCGGCGAGGCGATGGTCACGGTCGGCGCGCGCTCGGCGCTGTTCCTCCCCTACCCCAACCTCGGGCTGATCGTGGTCGACGAGGCGCACGAGACCAGCTTCAAGCAGGAGGAAGGCGTCCACTACCACGCGCGCGACGTGGCGGTGATGCGGGGCAAGTTCGAGGATTGCCCGGTGGTGCTCGCCTCCGCCACCCCAGCGATCGAGACTCGCCAGCAAGTCGCGCTCGGGCGCTACGAGGAATTGAAGCTCCCCGGCCGCTATGGCGCCGCCGAGCTGCCGCGGATCGAGGCGATCGACCTGATCGCCGAGCCGCCCGAGCGCGGCAGCTGGCTCGCTCCGCGGCTGGTGCTGGCGATGGACGAGACGCTCGCGCGCGGAGAGCAGGTGCTGCTGTTCCTCAACCGGCGCGGCTATGCCCCGCTGACGCTGTGCCGCGCGTGCGGGCACCGCTTCCAATGCCCGAACTGCACCGCCTGGATGGTCGAGCACCGCCTGATCCGCCGCCTCGCCTGCCACCATTGCGGCCACACCTTCCCGACGCCCGAAGTCTGCCCGGAATGCGAGGCGGAGGATTCGCTGGTCGCGTGCGGCCCCGGGGTCGAGCGGATCGCGGACGAGGTGGCGGCGCTTTATCCCGACAAGCGCATCGCGGTCGTCACCTCGGACACGCTCTGGTCCCCCGCCAAGGCGGCCGAGTTCGTCCACCGGATGGAGCACCACGAGATCGACATCGTCGTCGGCACTCAGCTCGTCACCAAGGGCTATCACTTCCCCAATCTCACGCTGGTCGGCGTGGTCGATGCCGATCTCGGGCTCGACGGCGGCGACCTGCGCGCGTCGGAGCGGACGTTCCAGCAGATCATGCAGGTCGCCGGCCGCGCCGGGCGCGGCGCCAAGCCGGGGACGGTCTATATCCAGACCCACAGTCCCGACGCGCCGGTGATGCGGGCGCTGGTCTCGGGCGACGCCGAGAGCTTCTACGCCGCCGAGACCGAGGCGCGGCGCGAGGCCGGGGCGCCGCCGTTCGGCCGCTACGCCGCGATCATCGTCTCGAGCGAGGACAAGGCCGTCGCCGACGAAATCGCGCGGATGATCGGGCGGACCGCCCCGCGCTTGCCCGAGATGCACGTGTTCGGCCCCGCCCCCGCGCCGCTCGCGATGCTGCGCGGCCGCCACCGCTTCCGACTGCTCGTCCATGCCCGCCGCGCGTTCGACGTGCAGGACGTGATCCGCGAATGGCTGGGCGCGCTCGAATGGCCCGCCAAGGTGCGCGTGACCGTGGACGTCGATCCCTATTCTTTCCTCTGAGTCCGCTTGCCTGAGTTCCCCCGCGCGGATAGACTTTCGCTATACAGGGGGAAAATGTCCATGTTTCGCAATGTTCTACTGGCCTTGAGCCCGGTGATTCCGGGAGTCGCGCATGCCGATTGGCACGTCGCGAGCTCGACCCATTTCGTGGTCTACGCCAACGACACGCCCGAGCACGTACGCGAGTTCACGACGCGGCTCGAGCGGTTCGACAGCGCGATCCGGGTCCTCCACGCACAGCCCGAGGGCAAGCTCGGCAAATCGGCGCGAGTCACGGTCTATGTGGTCGGCGACGTCGACGAGATCCGCAAGCTGACCGGCAGCGACGAGATCGCCGGCTTTTACATTCCACGCGCGAACGACTCGGTCGCCTTCACGCCCAGGGCCACGGGTCAGGGGGCCGATTACGGTTTCACCGCGCAGGCGGTCCTGTTTCACGAATACACGCATCACTGGATGCTGACCAACTGGGCCGACGCCGCCTTCCCGCCCTGGTTCGTCGAAGGGTTCGCAGAGCTTCACGCGACGGCGATGATGCGCCCGGACGGCGGCGTCACGTTCGGCGCGGTTCCCGTCTACCGCAAGTTCACCGTCGCGAACTACAACCTCCTCCCGAGCGAAGTGCTGCTCCGACCCAACCCGGGAAAGCTCGATGGCCCGACGCGTGACGCGCTCTATTCGCGCGGCTGGCTGCTGATGCACTATCTCTATTTCGATGCGGCGCGGCGCGGCCAGCTCGCCGCCTACATCGGCGCGATCAACTCGGGCAAATCGGTGCTGGAGGCGGGGAGCCTGCTGGGCGACGTTTCGGGTCTCGATTTCAAGCTCAACGCCTATGGCAAACGATCGGTGCTCCCCTCGGTCACGATCCCGGCCAACGAGCTCTCGGTCGGCGAGGTTCAGATCCGCAAGCTCTCGCCGGCGGAGGCGGCGATCATGCCGGCCTTCATCCTGTCCAATCGCGGCGTGTCGCCAACCACCGCCCCCCGGGTCGCCGATCTCGCCCGCCGCCTCGCCGCGCCCTATCCGAACGACGCGGTCGTCCAGAACGAGCTCGCCGAGGCCAATTACGACGCGCAGGACTATGCCGGATCCGAAGCCGCCGCGGATCGCGCCCTCGCGGCCGATCCCAACTCGATCCACGCCCTGCTTTACAAGGGCATGGCCGAGGAGGCCGCCGCCAGAAAGGACAAGGTGACCGATCCGGCGCGCTGGGCCGAAATCCGACACTGGTTCCTGACGGCGAACAAGCTCGACACCGAAGACCCGCGCCCGCTCGTCGAATTCTACAACAGCTATCGCGCGGCGAAGCAGGCATCGACCAAGAATGCCGACAACGCGCTGATCTATGCCTATGCGCTGGCGCCCTACGACGGGGGCCTGCGCACCACGGCGGCCTACGTCTTCCTCCAGCAGGGCAAGCTGGCGCTCGCGCGCACCGCGCTTGGTCCGGTCGCCTACAACCTCGACGACCCGGCGCCTGCCGCCTTCGCGCTGAAGGTGATGACTGCGATCGACAGCGGAGGCGCCACGGCCGGGCTGGCGGTGTACGAGGAGGCGTTCAAGAAGAGCGAGGAGCCGCCCAAGGACAACAAGGGCGCGAAGGGTAGCTGAGCCCCGGGGGGCGATTGAGGAATTTCGTCATGCTTCGTACCCTGTTGATGGTGGCCGTCTTCCTGATCCCCGGGATCGCGCGCGCGCATTGGTACGAGGCGGGCACGAGCCATTTCCGCGTCTATTCGGACGAGTTTCCCGAACGGCTGAAGGCCTTCGCGACCAATCTCGAGCGGTTCGACCGGATGCTGCGGTTCGTTCGCAACGTACCCGAGGATCCGGTCGGCAGCGCCAATCGAGTCACCGTCTATGTGGTGAGCAGCCAGTCCGCGATCGAACGGCTCATCGGCACCAGCGGCGTCGCCGGATTCTATGTGCCAAGGGCGGGCGATTCGGTGGCGTTCGTTCCTCAGTCCTCGGGATCGCGCGACGAGATGGACCTCAGCCCGCAGGCGATCCTGCTCCACGAATATTCGCACCATTTCCTGCTCAGCGCCTCGCCCGACGCTGCCTTCCCCGGCTGGTTCGTCGAGGGCTATGCCGAATTCTTCGCCCCCGCGACCTTCGCCAGGGATGGCGGGGTGACGATCGGCAATCCGCCGATGTACCGTTCCTACGGCCTGAGCATCGGCAATTCGATGCCGCTCGAGAAGCTGCTCACCGCCGACACCCGCAAGCTCACCACGGTGCAGCTCGACGCGCTCTACGGCCGCGGCTGGCTGCTGATGCATTACTTCTATCTGAGCGGGAAGCGCGACGGCCAGCTCACCAACTATCTCGTCGCGCTCAACACCGGCAAATCGCCGCTCGAGGCGGGCAAGGCGTTCGGCGACCTCCACGGGTTCGACCGTGAACTCGAGACCTATATGTCGCACCTGCTGCCGACGCGGGTCATCGCCGCTTCGGCGCTGCCGATCGGGCCGGTGACGCTCCGGCGGCTGACCGATGGCGAGGATGCGACGATGGACGTGCGCATCCGTTCCGAACGGGGCGTCGACAAGAAGACCGCGCCGCTGGTCTATGCCGACGCGCAGAAGGCCGCGGCGCCGTTCGCAAACGATCGCGGCGCGCAGATCGAGCTCGCCGAGGCCGCGTTCGACGCCGAGGACTATGCCGCCACCGAAACCGCCGCCGCGCGGGCGCTCGCCGCCGATCCCAAGTCGGTCGATGCGCTGCTCTACCAGGCGCGTGCGAAGATGGCGGAGGCCGAAAAGGCGAAGGACACCAGCGCCGCGACCTGGTCCGCGATCCGCCGCCTGATCACTGCCGCCAACCGGCTCGATACCGAGAACCCGCTGCCACTGATCCTCTACTACCGCAGCTTCGTCCAATCGGGCGCGCCGGTGCCCAAGGCGGCCAAGGACGGCCTCTACTACGCCTATGTCCTGGCGCCGCAGGATCGCGGGCTGCGGTTCGAGGCGGCGACCGCCTATCTGCAGGATGGCGATGCCCGCAACGCGCGCAGTCTGCTCGCCCCGCTCGCCTACGATCCGCACGCGGGCGAGCGGGCAAAGCTCGCGGCGACACTGGTCGCCGAGATCGATGCCGGCCATCCCGACGCCGCGCTCGCCGACCTTGCCAAGGAGGCCAAGGAGAAGGACAGCGACAAGCCCGCGCCTCCTTCAGGAAAGAACGGCAGCGACAAGAACTAGCGCCGGGTCACGCGAGCCGCCGCATCGTATCTTGCGCTCCGGTCCGGGCGGATTACGATGCGTTTTCGGGGGAGGATTCGCGATGTTGCTCAGGCTGTTAGCGCTCTTGCTCCTGGCCATTCCAGGCGTCGCCCATGCTGATTGGTACGAGGCGAGCACCCAGCATTTCGTCGTGCTCTCCAACGACAAGCCCGAGGTGGTCAAGCAGTTCGCGACGAACCTCGAGCGCTTCGACAAGGCGCTGCGCTTCCTGCGCAACCTGAGCGACGAACCGGTCGGCAAGGCCAATCGAGTCACCATCTTCGTGGTCGACGACGTCGCGACCGTTGCCAAGCTCGCGCACATGGGAGCCGCGGCGGGTTTCTACTCCGCGCGCGCAGGCGGCTCGGTAGCGTTCGTGCCGCGCAAGGGTGACGACTGGAACTTCGTGCCGCAGGAATTCAAGGAAATGGAGCTTTCGCCGATCCAGATCCTGCTCCACGAATACACCCACCACTTCCTGCTGAGCCTGAGCCCCGACGTCGCCTATCCCGCCTGGTTCGTCGAGGGCTATGCCGAATTCTTCGCGCCGTCGGTGTTCGAGCCCGACGGATCGATGATCATCGGGCGGCCGCCGATGTATCGCACGATGGACCTGTTCGGCCAGAATGCGCTGCCGGTCGAGCGGATGCTTACCGCCGAACCCTCCAAGCTGACTGGGGAGCAGCGCTACCTGATGTACGGGCGCGGCTGGCTGCTGACTCACTATCTGTTCCTGAGCGGCAAGCGCCAGGGCCAGCTCGGCGCCTATTTCCGCGCGCTGACCGAGGGCAAGCCGCCCGCCGAGGCAGCCAAGGCGTTCGGCGATCCGCGCCAGCTCGACGCCGAACTTTACCAGTACAAGCGGCTGGACTTCCCCGCCGAGCGGATTCCGGCATCGGCGCTTCAGATCGGCGACATCGCGCTCCGCAAGCTCGGGCCGGTCGAAGCGGCGGTGATGCCGGTGCGAATCCGCTCGAAAGCCGGAGTCAACAAAACCGACGCGCCCGACGTATACGCCGACGCCAAGAACGCCGCGGCGCCCTTCCCGAACGATCCCGCCGCCCAGCTGATGCTCGCCGAGGCCGCCTATGACGCCGAGGACTATCCGGCCGCCGACGCCGCGGCGACGCGCGCGCTCGCGGCCGATCCCCGGTCGGTCGACGCGTTGCTCTATCAGGCGCGCGCGCGGATGGCGGCCGCTGTCAAGGCGAAGGACATGACCCCGGCGACCTGGGACGCGATCCGCGTCGTGATCGCCAGGGCCAACCGGCTCGACACTGAGGACCCCCGCCCGCTGCTGGCCTATTTCCAGAGCTACGCCCAGCCCGGGCAGCCGATGCCCAAGGTGGCGCGGGACGGGCTCTATTACGCCTACGCGCTCGCCCCGCAGGACGTCAGCCTGCGGTTCACCACCGCGACAGCCTATCTGCGCGACGGCAACGTGCCGATGGCCCGCGCGATGCTGATGACGATCGCCGCCAACCCGCACAGCGCCACCGGCACCGCCTCCCTGGCCTCGAAGCTCGTCGCGTCGATCGACGCGGGCCACCCCGAGCAAGCCATCGCCGAGCTCGACAAGCCGCAGCCCGCCGAAGGCAAGGACGACGGCAAGGACGGCGGCAAGAAGCCCCCCGCCGCCAAGAAGGGAAGCTGACCGCTTCCGCCGCTTGAACCCGCCGCGTTTTTGGCCGAAAGCCGGGGCACGGGTTGATGCGTTGGGATTGGGCGCGATGCGGCGGTTGCTTCTGCTCTTGGCGGTATTGTTGGCCCCGCTCGCGCTTTCGGCGCCGGCGCGCGCGGACGACATCTCCGCGTCGGGACGCGGCGTGGTCCGCATCGTCACCATCGCGGTGGTCGGCGACGAGGTGGTCGGCTTCGGCCACGGCAGCGGCTGGGCGGTCGCGCCCAACCGCGTCGTCACCAACTGGCACGTCGTCGATCTCGCCAACCGCTATCCCGACAATGTCGTGATCGGCGTGGTCCCGTCCGAAGGCGACAAGAGCTACCAGGGCAAGCTGATCGCGGTCGACCAGCAGCGCGATCTCGCGCTGATTGAGTTCACCGGTGTCCGCCTCGCCCCGCTGACCCTGTTCACCGGCTCGGTGCAGGACGGCAATTCGCTGGTCGCGCTCGGCTATCCAGGCAACGTCGACCTCGCCACCGCGCGCAGCGCCGCCGATTTCATCACGCCGCAATCGCCGGTCCGATCGCAGGGCATCTTCTCGGGGATGCGCAAGCTTTCGGGCGTCGACGTGCTGCTCCACACCGCGAGCATCGCGCGGGGCAATTCGGGCGGCCCGCTGCTCGATCGCTGCGGGCGGGTGCTCGGGGTCAATTCGGCCGAGACCAACAACGATTCGGGCGATTCCTCCTTCGCCTTCGCGATCGCCGGCAGCGAGGTCCGCGCTTTCCTCGACGAGCACAAGCAGCCCTACGCCCAGGTCGCGGTCGCCTGCACCAGCATCGAGGACCAGCTCGCGCACGACCGCAGCGCCGACGAGGCGGCCCGCGCGCAGGCCGACGAGGCGGCGCGCCAGACCGCCGCCAAGACCGCCGCCGAGCGCCAGGACGTGCTCGCCCAGGCCCGCGCCAACAACGAATCCGCGCGCGAGAACTTCATGGCGGGCGCGGCGGTGCTGCTCGTCCTCGGCGGGCTCTGCCTCGGCGGCGCCGGGCTGCTGATGTCGCGCGGGCGCAAGCGCGAGGCGATCTGGGTGGCCGCGGGCGGCGGCGTGCTGTTCGTCGGCGCGGTCGCCTTGTTCCTCAGCCGCCCGCATTTCGACGAGACCAAGGTCGTGCCGGTCCCCGAAGCAGGCGAGGCTTCGGCGACCGTGCCTCCGGCCGCGCCGATGGGGCGCCTCGCGTGCACGCTGATGCCCGAACGCAGCCGGGTGACCGTCACCAGCACCGATGTCGTCACGCTCGACGTCGGTGCCGACGGCTGCATCAACAGCCGCACTCAATATGCCGAGGACGGCACTCACTGGCAGCGCATCTTGGTGCCGACCCAGGAGCAGACCGTCTCGGTGCTCGACTACGATCCGGCGACTCAGCTCTATACCAACACGCGCTACCTGCTCTCGGCGCAGCAGATGGCCGCGGCGCGGGCGCTGCGCACCGGCGTCCAGCTCAAGGCCTGCTCGAGCGACCAGGCAGCGCGGGGCAATCTCGCCACCCAGCAGCAGTCGATCCGCGCGTCGCTGCCGGGGGTCTACAACGAGAAGCTCGTCTACCACTGCGCGTCGGCGCCGGGAGCCGCGCCGCCCGCAACGACCAAATAGGGGGAACCTGTGATCGCGAAATGGATGACGGCGGCCGCCGCGCTGCTGCTGGTCGCGGCCGCGCCCGCCGCGGATCCCGTGACCGTGCCGGTGCGCCTCGCTGCCGGCCTCGGCGATCACCAGTCGGGGCGGCTGCTCATCTTCGCGAAGAAGGTCGATCCCGGCGCCGCGCCCGATGCCGAGGTCGATACCTCGCAGTTCGATCCCAAGTCGGTTGCGGTCGCGGCCCGTGAGGTTGAGGACCTGCGCCAGGGCTCGGTTGCGGTGGTCGACGGCGAGACCGGCACCTTCCCCGTCGCCTTCTCGGCATTGCCCCCGGGCACCTATCACGTCCAGGCCGCGCTCGATCGCAACCACGACTATAATTACCACGGGCGCGGCCCGAGCGACCTGATCTCCGACGTGGTCGAGGTGTCGCTACCCGGCCCCGTCCCCGCGATCGAGCTCAAGCACGAGCTGCCGCTGCACGATCCCATGGCGGAGCTGCCGCAAGCGAGGCGCGACCAGTTGGCCGCCGACATGAAGCATGTCCGCGCGATCGATTTCGAAAGCCCGGCGCTCACCGCTTTCTGGGGCCGTTCGACCCACATCCGCGGCTGGGTTGCGCTGCCGCCGGGCTATGAGGGCGGCCGCGCGCGGTACCCGACGGTCTATTCGGACGGCGGCTTCGGCAGCAGCCTCGCCTCGGCGCAGGGCAACGCCGCACACATGGTCGAGATGATGGCGGACGGCAGCGTGCCGCCGATGATCTGGGTTTATCTCGACCACAGCTCGGCGACCGGCACCCACGAGTTCGCCGATTCGGTCAACAACGGACCCGTCGGCCGTGCGCTCACCGCCGAGCTGATCCCAGCACTCGAACGCCAGTACCGGATGGATGCACGCCCGAACGGCCGCTTCCTCACCGGCCACAGCTCGGGCGGCTGGTCGACCTTGTGGCTCCAGGTCCGCTATCCGAAGCTGTTCGGCGGCACCTGGCCGACCTCGCCCGATCCGAGCGACTTCCACGATTTCACCAACGTCGATCTCTACGCGCCCGGCGCCAATTTCTACGTCGGCGCCGACGGCAAGTCGCCGCCGCTGGTCCGCGACCACGGCAAGGTGATCTCCACGCTCGCCGAGTTCGGGCAGCTCGAGGCGGTGCTCGGGCCCTACGGCGGCCAGTTCGCCTCGTTCGACTGGGTGTTCTCGCCCAAGGGCCCCGACGGCCGCCCGATGCCGGTGTTCGACCGCGCGACCGGGAAGGTCGATCCGGCGGTCGTCGCCTATTGGCGTGATCACTACGACATCGCCCACATCCTCGCCCGCGACTGGAAGACGCTCAAGCCCGATCTCGATGGCAAGATCCACCTCAGCGTCGGCACCGCCGACACCTTCTACCTCGACGGACCCGCGCACCGGCTGAAGGCGGTGCTCGACCGGCTCGGCTTCAAGTCGAGCTTCCGCTTCCTGCCCGGCAAGACCCATTTCGACCTGATGGAGCGCGACGGCGACCGCCAGGCGCTGATGAAGGACATTGCGTGGGAGATGTACGCGGTCGCCCGCCCCGGATCGAAACGGCCGTAGCCGCCGCGAGGCTGCCAATCGCGGCGAACTATGGTATCCCTCCGCGCCAGGCAGGTGGGGGGATCGCATGCGGGCGGGCCGATTCTGGCGGCAATTGCGCCACAAGCTGAGCCTGGCGCTGCCCGGGCTGGCGGCGCTGCTCGTCGTGTTCCTGCTCCAGGTCACCGGCTTCGGCCAGCTCGACCGGATCGGGCTCTTGCTGTTCGACAGCTACCAGCGCGCCGCCCCGCGCGCCTATGAGGACGCCCATGTCCGCGTCGTCGACATCGACGACGAGACGATCCACCGCCTCGGCCAATGGCCCTGGCCGCGCAGCGACGTCGCGGCGCTGACCAAGCGGCTGACCGATGCCGGCGCCGCCGCGATCGCCTATGACATCGTCTTCTCCGAGCCCGACCGCACCGCCCCCGCGCGCCTCGCCGAGCGCGCCCAGCGCGACAACGCCAGCCAGCAGGCGCTCGCAGCGCTCAGGGCGATGCCCGATCCCGATGCGGTGTTCACGGATACGATCAAGCAGTCGCCGGTCGTGCTCGGCTATTTCCTCAACACCAACGGCAAGGGAACGCCGGTCGAGCCCAAGGCCGGGTTCGGCGTCGCGGGCAGCCCGCCCAACACCGCGGTCGCCAACTACACCAATTCGATCGAGCCGCTGCCGGCGCTCAAGCAAGCTGCATCGGGTCTCGGCTATCTCACCCTCGAAGGCGATTCCGACGGCATCGTCCGCCACGCGCCGATGATCGCCGCCGAGGGCGACCAATTGCTGCCCTCGCTCTCGCTCGAAGCGCTGCGCGTCGCGCAGGGGGCGGGCTCGATCAAGGCCAAGTCGAGCGACGCCAGCGGCGAGATCGGCGGCCAGAACGGCGCCGAGCTGGTCTCGCTCGAGGTCGGCGATTTCGAGGTACCGACCACCCCCAAGGGCGACCTCTGGATGTATTACACCGCGCCCCGGCCCGATCGCATCGTGCCCGCGTGGAAGATCCTCGCCGGCGCGCTGAACGACGCGCAGATGAAGGCGGCGTTCGAGGGTCGCATCGTCTTCGTCGGCGCGGGCGCGGCAGGGCTGCTCGATCTCAAGTCGACCCCGATCCAGGACCACGAGCTCGGCGTGATCGTCCATGCCGAGGCGGCCGAGCAGATGATCCTGCACAAGTTCCTGACGCGCCCCGATTGGGCGCCGGGTGTCGAGCGGAGCGCCTTGCTCGTGTTCGGCGCGCTGATGGCGCTGCTGCTGCCGTGGATGGGCGCGACTCGCGGCGGACTGCTCGGCGCGGTGATGGTCGGGGGCATGGGCTTCGGCAGCTGGCTCGCCTTCCGCGACGCCAAGCTGCTGCTCGACCCGACCTATCCGGTGCTCGGCCTCACCCTCGTCTGGGTGGTCGAGACCGCCTTCACCTATTACCGCGAGGAGAAACGGCGCGCCTATATCCACCAGGCGTTCGATCGCTACCTCTCGCCCGAACTCGTCAGGCGCATCGCCGCCGATCCCGGCCGGCTCGAACTGGGCGGCGAGGAGCGCGAGATGACCGTGCTGTTCTGCGACATCCGCAGCTTCTCGCGCATCTCCGAGCGGCTGGGGCCGCAGGAGATCATCCGCTTCCTGATCGCGTTCCTCACCCCGATGTGCGACATCCTGCTCGCGCGGCATGCGACGATCGACAAGTTCATCGGCGATGCGATCCTCGCCTTCTGGAACGCCCCGCTCGACGACCCCGACCAGTATCGCAACGCCGCACGCGGCGCGCTCGAGATGATCGCGCGGCTCCGGGAGCTCAACGCGGAGATGGCCGCGCAGAGCGCCGAGCCCTGGCCCGGCGAGGTCCACATCGGCATCGGCATGAACGCGGGGCCGTGCTGCGTCGGCAACATGGGATCGGCGCAGCGCCTCTCCTATTCACTGATCGGCGACACGGTGAACGTCGCGTCGCGGATCGAGGGGCTGACCAAATATTACGGCGTGGGAATCGCGATCGGCGAAGCGCTCCACGCCCACCTGCCCGAGTTCGCCTGCATCGAGCTCGACCGAGTCCGCGTCGTCGGCCGCGACGCGCCCGAGACGCTCTACGCGCTGATCGGCGACGAGAACCTCGCCGCGACCGAGGCCTTCAAGGCCTTCGCGGCGGCCCATGCGGAGATGCAGATCGCCTATCGCGCCAAGGACTGGGATCACGCCCAGCGCATCGTCGACATGGGCCTCGAAGCCGCCGCCGACTATGGCCTGACCAAGCTCTACGCCCTCACCCAAGGCCGCATCGCGCACTTCCGCGATTCGCCGCCCGCAGCAGATTGGGACGGAGTGTTCGAGGCGACGGAGAAATGACGAGCGACGCCGTGGATTGACCAATCCTTCCTCGCCTTGGCGGGGGAGGATTGGTCAATCCACGGCGTACGGCACCCCCAACGCGCTCGCTTGCGCCTCCAGCTCCGCCCTCGCTCCCGGGTTCGCCGCCACCGCCGCCGCGAGGGCCGCGGAGGCCTTGGCGGGTTCGCCCAGCGTCATGCGGCTGCGCATCAGCATCACCCAGCCGTCGAGGTTCGTCGGATCGGCCTTGAGCCGGCCCTCCAATCGCTCGACCATCCCCCGCGCCATCTCCTGCTGCTGGCCGAGCGGGAGCGCCGCGGCGGCGCGGAGCTGGACCGGATCGGGGCCGGGCATCGGCGCGGCCATCGCCGGCGCGGGCTGCTTCACCGCGGCGAGGCGGGCGCTCACCTCGATATGGTTCTTCTGCCCCACCTGCACGATCGTCCGGCGCAGGTCGGCCTCCCACGACGCCCCCGGCGGCGTGTCCGCGAGCAGCGCGAGCCAGTCGGCGATCGCGCCCTCGTGGTCACCCTTCAGGTCCCTGCTCACCGCCATGAAATAGCGCGCGGGTGGGTCCTTCGGATCGAGCGCCAACGCTCGCCGGAACGCGTCGAGCGCAGCGGACGGCATCGGGTCCGGCCCGGCGTTGGCGCGCGATTCCCCCAGCGCGGACCAGAGCCGCACCCGGTCCGGCGCGAGCCTGGCCGCGTGCTCGAGCGCCACCGCGGCGCGCGCGAAATCCTGGCCCTGGTACAGCGCCATGCCGAACTCGGCCCAGGCGTGCGCATCGTTCGGATTGGCGTTGGCGCGCGCCTCCAGCGTGCCGATGTCGTCGGCGGCCTGCGTCGGCGTCGCGGCGGGCGCGGGTGTCGCCTTGTCCCGAAACGACGCATAGCCGATCGCCGCGACCAGCAGCGCGCCCGCGCCGATCAGCGCGATCCAGCCGAACCGGGGCGTCTGCCCTTCCACTGCCATCCCGCTTGTTCCCCCGCCGTAATGGGTGGCGCCTCTCGCCTGCCATGATAGTGTGGCGGGCAGGGCGGCAAGCGCAAGGGGGATGGCGGCAGTGGCGGATCGCGTCCGCATTGCGATTGTGGGCTCGGGCCCCGCCGGGCTCAGCGCCGCCGCGCGCGCCGCGCAGCTCGGGCTTGATCACGTCCTGCTCGAAAAGACCGATCACCTCAGCGACACGATCTACAAATATCAGAAGGGCAAGCACGTGATGGCGACGCCCAGCGCGCTCGTGCTCCGTTCGGATATGGATTTCGACGCGGGCAAGCGCGAGGTCGTGCTCGGCACCTGGGACCGCCAGGCGGGCGAGAACGAGGTCAACGTCCGCCGCAGGAGCGAGGTCAAGTCGATTGAGGGCGAGCGCGGCGGCTTCGTGCTGACGCTGACCGACGGCACCCGGATCGAGGCCGAGACGGTGGTGCTGGCGATCGGCACCCAGGGCAACCCGAACCTCGTCCGCGCACCCGGCGCCAACTTGCCCCACGTCCAGTATCAGCTCGACGACCCCGGCGAATATGTCGACGAGCACATTACCGTGATCGGATCGGGCGATGCGGGGATCGAGAACGCGCTCGGCCTCGCCGCCGATCCGGCGCAAGGCAACATCGTCACGATCCTCAACCGCTCGGGCGATTTCGCGCGCGCCAAGGGCGCCAACGTCAAATTGCTCAACGAGGCGGCCGAGCGCGGCCGGATCACGATCCGGCTCGAGACCACCCCCGCCGAGATCCGCCCCGGCGAACTCGTGCTCGAGACTCGCGACGGCCAGGAGACGATCCGCTGCGACCGGGTGATCGCGCGCATGGGCTCCGCCGCGCCGCGCGCCTTCATCGAGGCGTGCGGGATCGAATTCACCAGCGAGGACCGCGAGGCCTTCCCGCAGCTCACGCCCACCTTCGAGACCACCAAGCCCGGCATCTTCGTGATCGGCGCGCTCGCGGGCTATCCGCTGATCAAGCACTGCATGAACCAGGGCTATGACGTCATCGAGTTCATCAACGGCAACACCAGCCTGAAGCCCGCGGACGAGCCGCTGCTCGAAGCCAAGTTCGCACGGTTCAAGGCGCGCCGGTCGGTCGATGAATGGCTCGAATTGCTGCGCAGCAATGTGAGCATTCTCAATGAGCTATCGCCGCTCCAGATGCGCGAGTTCATGCTCGATTCCGAGGTCCGCGCCTATAAGGCGGGCGAGGTGATCTTCGAGCGCAACGATCCCGGATCGTCGCTGTTCGCGATCGCGCAGGGGTCGGTGCTGGTCCAGATCGACAAGGACGATCCGCGCATCACCGTGCCGATCCCGCAGGGCTCGATCGTCGGCGAGGTCGGGCTGATCTCGGGCCGCCGCCGAGGTGCGACGATCCGCGCGGGCGAGAATGCGGTGGTGGTCGAAATCTCGCGCACCGCCGCGCTCAAGCTGATGGCTTCGGTCCCCGCCGCCAAGCGCGCGGTCACCCGCATCTCGATCGAGCGGCAGCTGTTGCAGCTGTTCGGATCTGGGCTCACCGCCGCCGACCTCGCCGAGGTGCTCGATACCTCGGACGTCGCCACCGTCCGCGCCGGCCAGCCGATCATCACCGAGGGCGACGAAGGCCAGGACATCTTCGTGATCCGCGTCGGCAGCATGATCGTCGAGAAGGCGATCGGCGGGCGGCAGGTGTTCCTCAACTACCTCCCCGCGGGCAGCTACGTCGGCGAGATGGCGCTGATCTCGGGCGGCAAGCGCACCGCCACGGTCAAGGCGGCGATCAAGTCCGAGGTGATCCGCCTCAAGGGCGAGGCGTTCCGCAGGCTGATCGACAGGCACCCGCGCCTGCTCGACAAGCTCCGCGCCGACATGAAGGTTCGCCAGGAGATCAACAGCTTCATCGAGAGCCGCAAGGACAGCTTCGCGGGCGCGGTCGATATGTATTCGGAAACCGCGAGCTTCCTGATCGAGAACGGCATCGGCGAGGCGACCGACGTGCTGCTGATCGACGAGAACCTCTGCGTCGGCTGCGACAATTGCGAAAAGGCCTGCGCGGACAGCCATGACGGATTGAGCCGCCTCGATCGCGAGGCCGGGCGCACCTACGCCCATCTCCACGTCCCGACCTCGTGCCGCCACTGCGAACACCCGCACTGCATGGCCGATTGCCCGCCCAACGCGATCCACCGCGGCGCCGACGGCGAGGTCTTCATCGACGAGAAATGCATCGGCTGCGGCAATTGCCAGCGCAACTGCCCCTATGGCGTGATCCGCATGGACTCGGTGCCGCCGAAGAAGCCGGCGCTGCTCACCTGGCTGCTGCTCGGGCTGGGGCCGGGGCCGGGAGAGCCGGACAAGGCGTGGAAGTACAAGGGCAAGAAGGACGGCGTCGAAAAGCCGAAGAAGGCAATCAAGTGCGACATGTGCGCCGGGATCAAGGGCGGCCCGGCGTGCGTGCGCGCCTGCCCCACCGGCGCCGCGATTCGAGTCGCGCCCGAGGAATTCCTCGGCGTCGCCCGGCTCGAGCGCGAGGCCGACTGATGGCGACGCGGGCACGCGCGGCGCTGCACGACGGCTTCCTGCGCCACAAGCATTTCCGCTGGCTCCGGATCTCGTTGCTGATCTGCGCGGCGGTGACCGCGGGCTACATTTTCGCCGATGTGAAACCCCGCCCGGGCGGCGGCACCTGGTACGGCTACACGCTCGGCACGATCGGGGTGCTGCTGATCCTGTGGCTGACGCTGCTCGGGGTGCGCAAGCGCTGGATGACTCGCGGCAAGTGGTCGCTGAAGGCGTGGACGAGCGCGCATGTCTACCTCGGTCTCAGCCTGATCTTCATCGGCACGCTCCACACCGGCTTCCAGTTCGGCTGGAACGTCCACACGCTCGCTTACGCGCTGATGATCCTGGTGATCGTCTCAGGGCTGTGGGGGATCACCGTCTACGCGATGCTGCCGCGCGCGCTCAGCAGCAACCGCGAGGAGATGACTCAGGCGCAGATGCTGGAAGGGCTGCGCGCGGTCGATCGCCAGCTCCACGAGGCCGCCCAGCCGCTCGACCACGACCTCGCGACCCTGGTCCAGAGGTCGCTCGACCAGAACCCGTTCGGGGGCGGCATCTTCCGGCGCCTCTCCGGCCGCTATCCGGGTTGCGCGACCGCCCGAGCGCACCGGCGCCTCGGCCGCTACCAGTCGAACCCCGCGGTCGAGAAGGTCGATTCGCTGCTGACCCGCAAGCTGACGATGCTCGCTCGGCTGCGGCGGCACCTCAAGCTCAAGGCGATGCTCGAGATCTGGCTCTATCTGCACGTCCCCGCCACCTTCGCGCTGATCGCCGCGCTCACCGCGCACATCGTCAGCGTGTTCTTCTACTGGTGACGGCATGGCATTCCTGATCCGCCACGTCAGCTTCACCGCGGACCATCGGGAGATCGTCCGCGACATGCGCGTCGATCGCGACTCGATCACCGTCGGCCGCGCCGCCGAGAACGAGGTCGCGCTCCCCGACCTCAGTGTCGATCCGCAGCACGCGCGTATCGAGCGGCGCGACGCGCGGCGAATCCTCGTCTCGGCGACGGGCAATCTCGGCTTCGAGGTCGACGGACGCTCGGCGAGGCGCGCAGAGATCGATAGCGCCAAGGGCGCCGAGCTGGGCTTCGGCGGCCACCGAGTCACCGTCAGCCACGACGAGCGCGGCGACGTGGTGCTCGCGGTCCGCCGAGTCGATGCGATCTCGGACGCCGAGGAGGACCGCGACGAGGCCAGCGCCTTCTCGCTCCGCGGCAAGCTTCCGGGACGCCGGGTCACCGCGTGGCTGCTCGTGATCGCGGTGCTGATCGGCTTCCTCGCCATCCCGATCTGGGGCTATTTCCACCGCACCGCGGACGACCAGCGCAGCATCTATTCGCTCCACGCCGACCGCAGCTGGTCGGCGGGTCCGCTCAGCGCCGCGCACCACGGCCTCGAGAAGAACTGCGAGGCGTGCCATGTCCAGGCCTTCGTCGCCGTGCGCGACGCGACGTGCCGGACTTGCCACACCGACGTCCACGACCACGCCCCCGCCGATCGAATCGCCGGCGCGCGCGCCGCGCCCACCGCCTGGGACCGCGCGTTGGAAAGCGTCGCCCGCTTCTTCAACAAGCCCGGCCCCGGCGCCTGCGTCGATTGCCACCGCGAGCACGAGGGCGCGGGGCCGATGCCGCCGACGCGGCAGGCGTTCTGCACCGATTGCCACACCGGCCTGAACCAGCGGCTGGCGGATACGAAGCTGCCCAACGTCACCGATTTCGGCACCGGCCACCCCGAGTTCCGCCCGACCATCGGCAGCGACCGCATCTCGCTCGACGGGCACCCGTCACTGCCCACCGGCCTCAAATTTCCACATGACCTGCACCTGAGCACCACCAATGGCGTCGCCCGCATGGCGCAGACGCTGGGCGGACACGCGCTCGACTGCTCGGACTGCCACAAGCCCACCGCCGACGGCGTCCGCTTCCTCCCGGTCCAGATGGAGCAAAGCTGCGGCAGGTGCCACAGCCTCGGCGCGATCCGTCACGGCGACGTCGCGGGTGCGATGGCCGACGCGCGCAATCATTACCGCACCACCGCACCGCCCCGCCCGGTCGAGCTGGGCGGCGGTCGGCGGCGGCCGGGCCTCTATGCCGAGGGGCAGGTCTATCACATCTATTTCGGCGCGGCGGCAGGCTGGGCGGCGAGGGGCGACGCGGCGGCACACGGGCTGCTCGCCCCGGGCGGCGCGTGCTACGAGTGTCACACGGCTGCTGCATCCGCTCCCGGCGTCGTCCCGGTCGTCCAGCCGGTGCGCTCTATGCTGCACGGCTGGTTCGATCATGCTGCGCACAAGACCGAGGCCTGCGCCACCTGCCACGCCGCCCGCACGTCGGCGAGCGCGACCGACCTGCTGCTGCCCGGAATCAAGACATGTCGGACATGTCACGGCGGTGAAGCCTCGTCGGCCAAGGTTCCATCGAGCTGCGCCATGTGCCACAGTTACCATCAAGCAGCGGGGGCGCCGTGGCAGCCCCGGCAGCGGGTCGCGCGTACGGACGCGCTGCGCGGCGGGACCGTCCCGACCGGCCAGCGGCAATAGGGGGAGGCGACGAATGCTGATCGCCCAGATCACCGATCTCCACGTCGGCTTCGAGCCCGACAATCCGGCCGAGTACAACCAGAAGCGCATCCGCGACGTGCTCACCCGCATCCTCGAAGGGCCCAACAAGCCCGATCTGATGCTGGTGACCGGCGACCTGACCGAGCGCGGCGATCCGGCGAGCTATCGTCGCTTCCTCGAGCTGATGGAGGCGTGCCCCTTCCCCTGGTACCCGATCCCCGGCAACCACGACGACCGCACCGCCTTCTCGCGCGCGCTGCCCGACGTGCCCAGCCCCGACGGCTATATCCAATATGTCGTCGAGCAGGACGGCCTCAGGCTCATCATGCTCGACACGCTCGAGGAGGGCCGCCACGGCGGCGCCTTCGACGAGGTGCGCGCGGCCTGGCTCTCGGCACGGCTCGCCGAGGCGCCCGAGACGCCGACCGTGATCGTGATGCACCACCCGCCGATCGACGTGGGGATCGATTGGATGCGCACGCACTCGGGCGAGCCCTGGGTCGCGCGCTTTGCACAGGCGATCGCCGGGCACGGCCAGATCAAGGCAGTGCTGTGCGGCCACCTCCACCGCCCGATCGTCTCGCAGTGGAAGGGGGTGACCGTCGCGATCTGCCCCGCGGTGGCGCCGGGTGTGACGCTCGACTTGCGCCCGATGGACCCCGACCACCCCGACCTCCGCCCGATGGTGGTCGCCGACATGCCCGGCTTCGGCCTCCACTGGTGGCACGAGGGCGAGCTGGTGACGATGTTCGACTATGCCGAGGAACCCGTCCCGCTCGCCAAGTTCGATGCGAAGATGCAGGGCCTGGTCCGGCATTTGATGGAAGAGCGCCCGGCTTAGGCTCGGGACTCGATTGGAAGCCCTGCTGGATCGAGGGTGAGCGATCGCGTCACCCCAAGAGCAGTTCGCGAAAACAAAGGTCACACCAGGGTCACACTGCCACGCAGGTTCGAGCGGTTGTCGGGCCAGTCCGAAAGGCGCGACGGTTCGACCCGAACGCAGGTTGCGTTCTCGATTGCGGTTCATATCGTCAAAGAACGGCAACGCGTCGATCCCAGCAGGCGAAATCCAACATTTCAAGGGGCGCTTTGCGCGTCCCCCGACCGGGGCCTACCTCACCTGCTTGCCCGCGAGGGTGAAGAGGGTTTGGGCCACCTTTCCGGCCTCGGCGTCATTAGCGGGACTCGGCGGATACTGCGCGCGCAGCAAGACGATCCAGCCGCCCGCCTTGCCGGCCCAGAGACCCTGCACGCCATCCCCGTCGGTGTCCCAATAGG
Source organism: uncultured Alphaproteobacteria bacterium (assembly GCA_963799985.1). GTDB lineage: Bacteria > Pseudomonadota > Alphaproteobacteria > Sphingomonadales > Sphingomonadaceae > Sphingomonas. Next base: position 439,076 of record CAWCZC010000003.1, read on the forward strand.
CAACGAACTCCGGCGCCGGGGCCGGCCCGGTCGCCAGCGGGGGCGCGTGATCACCCTTGATGCGGACGCTCGCACGGCCGCTGGTGATCAGCTTGTCGAACGCGCCACGGGGCGACTCGTTCGGGAAAGCTTTCAACAGGGTGATCTCGTACCGGATCGGGTCGTCCTTCCGGTAACGCAGGTCGGTCCCGGCGCGATAGTCGCAGGTGAGCGAGTCCGCCTTCGACTCGATGCTCATCAGCAGGACCGCCAGCCCGTCGAAACGCTCGGGACACGCGAAGCCCGATGGCTTGTGCCGCATGCCGCCGGCCATATCGAGCAAGCGGGGATCACCTAGTCCGGGATGAAGAACTGCGGCCCCGCGACGCTGGTTTCGCCGGGGCGCGATCCGGATTCCATCGGCGGCGGCACGGCGCCCGGCGGGACAAAGAAATAGCGGATCCACTGCCGCTCCGTATCGAAGGCCATGATGCCCGATTCGTCGGCCAGCGCGGCGCGGATGTCGGCGGCCAGCCGCTGGTCGGTCGGGATCCCGGCGTAGAAGCGCTTGACCACCGTCAGCGCGCCCTGGCGATGAACCACGAGCGCGAAGGTGCCGGGAGCATCGGCAGAGGCCGCGAGATAGACGACGGGACCCGGCTTGCCGTTGGCCCGCAATGCCATTCGTGGAATGGCCTCACCGTTCTCGCCGCCGATGGCATAGTCGCCGAGCGCGGTGCTCACCGTCGAGCGGGCGCAGGTCAGGACCGCCGGCAGCGCGCCCGAGATTTCCGGCAGCATGACCGTGACCATCGAACGGGCGAACTGGATATCGCCCGCGTTGTTCCTCGGGAACGCGATCGGCGCGTCGACCTCGCCCGGGGTCTTGCACGGCGCGGCCAGCGCGGGCGCCGCGATCAGCAGCGGAGTAACGACGAGAACCGACAACCACCTGTGCATGAGAAACCCTCCGACCGGCCTGCCGTTCTTGCCAAGCTTACCGGCATTCGCCCCGCTTCAACCCTTCTCGTACTTGTCGCGCCGCCGTTTGCCGAACAGCATGTTGCGCTCGAGCCGCTGGCAGAGCGCGGTGTAATAGGCCTGGAGGAATTCCATGTCGCGGCCCTCGTCGGGCCAGCCGATCCGGTTGCGGATGCTGCGCGCGACGACGATCACCGAGAGGTCGTCCTCGCGCCGGATCACGTCCTCGAGCGTCTTGAGCTCGAACTCGCCGTACGCGCCGAGCTGCGCCTCGGTGAACGCGAACCGGGCCGCGGGCGCGCGATCGATCACGCTTTCGCCGAGCTGCCGCCGCGGGATGCTCACCACCCAGGTCCCCGCCACCAGGTCGCCGACGCGCAGCCGGTCACGATTGAACAGGGGAAAGAACAGGAACACACCCGCCCAGGCCAGCCCCGCCAGCGAGGTGCCGAACCCCGCCGCGCCCAGCGATCCCGCATAGACCAGGAACGAGAGCGGCAGATAGAATTCGAGCTCGCGCATCACGTTGCGCGCCACCACCGCCTCGCCGGTCAGCCGCCCGCCGTCGCGCGCCACGACGCGCAGCTTGAGCGCGCGCTTGCCCGGCGTCGCTGCCCGCATCCCCAGCTCGAACGCGATGAAATAGCCGTTCCTGAGCACGAAGAAGCCGAGCAGCCAGAGCACCGCGATCAGCTGTCCGCCCGCCAAGGCGCCGAGGCCCACCAGCAGGAGCACGATCGTCAGCCCGATCAGCGCGGCGAGCATGATGACCAAGTCGATGGCGAACGCCCCCGCGCGCTCGCCGAAGCTCCCGAGCCGGAGCCTCAGATCGACGCCTTCGGACGTCACGAACTCGCGCTGGAGCCTGTCGAGAGTCAGCCCGTCAGCCATGCCGCGGCATCCGGCGCAGCGGTATCGCGTAGAAATAGACCAGCCAGCAGACCAATACGGTGCCGCCGATCGCGGCGCGCATCGAATCGTCCTGCACCAGCTGGCGGCCGACGCCTTCGAGCACCCCGGCCACCGCGAGCATCGCCACCACACCGAGCATCACGAACGCCGACGTCTTGCCCGCAGCGACCGCCGCGGTGAGCCGCCCCGACCGGCCCGGAAATGCCACCGCCATGCCGATGTGCAGCCCCGCCGCCCCCGCCAGCGAGATCGCGAACAGCTCGGTGGTGCCGTGGATCGACAGCCACGCGGTGAGCTTGAGCCCCAGCCCCTTGGGCACGTAGATCGCCAGAAAGGCGCCGAGCATGCAGCCGTTGTAGAGCAGCAGCAGGATCGTCGGCACGCCGAACGCGAACCCCAGCGCGAAGCAGAGCAGCGCCATCTGCGCGTTGTGGGTGAAGAGGAAGGTGGCGAGCAGCCCCAGCAGATCCCCGGTCTGGTAGAGCGAATCGTGGAGCTGGGCGGCGCTCGCCGCGGGATCGCGCCCGGCGGCGAGATCGTCCGAGATGATCGCGTAGAACCAGCCCGGATCGCTGCGCACCAGCAGATATGCGGCGACCGCGCCCACCACGAGCATCGCTACCGCGACGCCCGTCTCGCGCCCCAGCGCGCGCACCGACGCCGGCCAGTCGACCGCGAAGAAGCGCAGCAGCCGCCGGTGAAGCGGCGCATGGACACCGTAGAGGATGAAATAGGCGCGAGTCGCGAGCGATTCGAGGTAGCCGACCAGATCGGCGTCGAGCGAGGTCTCGCGCGCGACCGACAGAGACGAGAGCGTCGCGCGATAGAGCACCGGCAGCTCGAACAGATCCTCGTCGAGCAGCGTCTTGGCGCGGCCGCGCTCGATCCGGTTGAGCATCAGCTCGAGCCGCCGCCAGTCGCCCGCGCGCGCCTCGCGGAACGCGCTGCCGCTGGCCTGCCGGGCGCCGGCGGGATCGGGCGCGCTCACAGCAGGTTCCTCCGCTTGAAGTCGAGATAGTGGTGGACGAGCGCGGGCCCCACCGCGTTGTGGCGCGCCTCGATCACATGAATGCCGAGATGCTGCAGCCGCCGCACCACCAGCCGCCGCTCGCGCAGCATCGCCGCCGCAGTCACCGCGCGCGACACGTCGTCGGCGGTCTCGGGCTCGGCGGCGGCGAGCCCCTCGAGCTCGTCGTCGGCCAGCACCACGAACAGCACGAGGTGGCGCCCGAGCAGGTTGGCGGCGGCGCGGATCATCAGCTCCGCCCCGGTTTGATCGGTGAATTCGGTGAAGACCACCACCAGCGATCGCCGCGTCAGCGCGCCCGCCAACGTCGCCAGCCCAAGCGTGAAATTGGTCTCGGCGGTCGAGTAATCGAGTTCGGCGGCGAGCCGCTGGATCAACGGGAAAGCGCGCACCCCGCTTACCAGGTTCGACGCGATTCGCGGCCGCGAATCGAACCCGAACAGCCCGACCCGGTCGCCGAGCTTGAGCGCGGCATAGGCGCCGAGCAGCGCCGCCGAGATCGCCCGGTCGACGCGCGGCAGGCCATCGACCGGCTCGCACATCACTCGCCCCACGTCGATCGCGAAGACGATCTGGTTGTTGCGCTCGATCCGAAGTCTCGCGCGCGACCAGCTTCAGGTGGCGCGCGCTCTGCTTCCAGTCGATCGAGCGGCGCTCCATCCCCGAACGCCATTCGGTGAGCGCCTCGAACTCGCTGCCTTCGCCGCGATCGATCCGGGCCGCGTCGCTCGCCTCGGCGTCGCGCAGCAGCAGCTGGGCGCTGTCGCGCACCGGGCGGATGTCCGGCGTGATCAGGATCTTGCGGTCGACCGCCTGCCGGCGGATCCGCCACACCAGCCCGAGCGGGCCGGTCCACCGGCTCCACAGCCGCTCGATCGAATCGGTGCCCCGCCGGACGGGCACGAACGCAAGCGACGGCCGCTCCTCGCCCACGCCGACGATCAGGCGATTGTCGACGGCGGCGCGCAGCCGCGGGCCGGTCGCGACCGCGATCTCGAGCCTGCGCGGCCACCGCGAGCCCGTCCGGATCGCGATTCCCACCACCAGCGGCGAGCCGATCTCGACCGCGCCCGCGCACTCCACCTCGAGCGCGGGCGGCGCCGCCGCCAACAGCCGGTCGGCCACCAGCAGCGTCAGCACCACCGGCACCCACAACAACCCCAGATACCAGAGCTGCGGCGCCACGACGCCGAGCAGCAGCGCCGGCGGCGCCCCCGCGGCCATGAGCAGCACGCCGAGGCGAGTCGGGACGATCAACGCGGGGCCTCGACCTGCTCAATCAGCGCGGCGATCACCGTATCCACCGCGCGCCCGTCGATCTCGGCGGCGGGCGAGAGGATCACGCGGTGGCGGAGCGCGGCGGGCGCGAGCATCTTCACGTCGTCGGGCAGCACGAAATCGCGCCCGTCGAGCGCCGCGCGCGCCCGTGCCGCTGCCGCCAGCGTCGCCGCCGCGCGCGGCGACGCGCCGTTCTGGAGATCGCCGGTGCTCCGCGTCGCGCGGATCAGCCGCACGACATAGTCGATCACTTCGTCCGCAAGGCGATTGCCCGCGACCGCATCGGCGGCGGCGTGAATCGAGGCGGCATCGGCGACTCGAGTCACGCCCCAGTCCTCGGGCTTTGGCATGCCGAAGCGGTTGCCGTGCTCGGCGACGATCCGGCGCTCCTCCTCGGCCGAGGGATAGCCGATCTCGTGCTTGAACAGGAACCGGTCGAGCTGCGCCTCGGGCAAGGGATAGACGCCCTGGTTCTCGATCGGATTCTGCGTCGCGATCACGATGAAGCGCGGGCTCAAGGGGTGGTCGGTTCCGTCGATCGTCACCACCCGCTCCTGCATCGCCTCGAGCAGCGCGGCCTGGGTCTTGGGCGGGGTGCGGTTGATCTCGTCGGCAAGCAGCAGCTCGGTGAAGATCGGGCCGCGGGTGAGGGTGAACGACGAGGTCTGGAAGTTGAACAGGTTCGATCCCAGGATGTCGCCCGGCAGCAGATCGGGAGTGAACTGAATTCGCCCGTAATCGAGCCCGGCCGCCCGCGCGAAGCATTGCGCGAGGAAAGTCTTGGCCGTCCCCGGCGGCCCCTCGAGCAGGATGTGCCCGGACGCGAACAGCGCGACCAGCATCAGCTCGACCGCCTCGTCCTGGCCGACCACCGCCTTGGCCACTTCACCGCGGATGGCGTCGCCGAGCGCCTTCACCTGCTCAATGTTCACGAGTCACGGTCCTTCTCCAGAGATAGAGGTCGCGCGCGGCGGCGAGCAGCCGGCGCGTGTCTTTGGCATCGGCCGCCCGCGCGGCGATGCTCGAAAAGGGTTCGCCGGTCGGATCGAGCCGGTCGATGTAGCGGTCGAGCGCTTCGGCGCCGAGGCCCGAGGGCGCTCCGGTGGCCGCCGCAACCGCCTCGCGCGTGAGCGCGGCGTAGCGCCCTCCGGTCCGGTGCCGACGCTTGGCGAGTCGGAACAGCGCCGCGCCGTTCTCGGCGATCGCGCGCTTGCCGAAGGCGACCGCGCGCGCCTCGTGCGCCGCCGGCCCGAACCGCCGCGTCGCATGCAGCCCGGCGAGGAACATCGCCGCGAGCAGGCACAGGGTGAGCGGCAGGAACGGCGGCTCGACCGCGAGCTTCAACAGGTTCGGGCTGCGGCCGAACCCGGCCAGCGTCACGTCGAACGACACCCCCCTGCCCTCCGGCGTATAGGCGTCGAGCATTTCCATCGCCTTCGTGGCGCCCTCGGGCGTGGCGAGACCCAGATTGTCGAGCGCATCGGGATCGGCGAGGATCAACGTGCCGCTATCCCCCACCTCCGCGAGCAAGGCGCCGCCCTCGGGCGTTGCGATCATCGTCTTGAGGTTCTTCCCCTGGATCGAGCGCAGGTGGCCGGGCGGCGCGTCGACGATCGTCGCATCGGTGACCTTCCCGAGCAGCAGGCTCAGTCCCACCGGCGTCCATTGCCCCACTGCCTGCACCCAGGCGCGATTGCTCGGCAGCGTGGCGACGACCCATTTGGGGAGCACGATCACGGTCAACTGACCGCCGCGCAGGTCGACCACCTTCTTCAGCTCTTCGGCGCTCGTCTCGGGCCCGGGCGTGAGGACGACCAGGTCCTGGGTGCCGAGCATTCGCTGGTCGCGGATGATGCCGGCCTTGCCGTGAACCGATTCGACCAGCTCCGCCGCTCCCGCGAAACCCACCGCCGAGGTGGAGAAGGCATGCGCCCCGCCGTTGCGGATAGGCCGGAAATCGGGGGCGTAGGCGGAGAGCAGCATGAACGAGAGGAACCCGGCCACGCCCACCACCACGAGGATGGCGATCGTCCGCACCGCGAACGGCGCGACGGAACCGGGTGCCGCGCTCATGTCCACGCCCCCGGCAGCGCGAACTCGCCGTAAGCGGTGCGCGCCTGCTCCCAGTCGCTCGCGGCGAGCCGCCGTCCGCCGAACAGGCTTCGCTCGACCGGCGCCGCCATCGCTGCGAACGCCGAGCGGACCAGATCGGGCAGCGCAGCGGCCCGCGCAATCTCGCGGCTGGTGAACGCCGGGCGGAGAAACCGCGGTCGCCGCCGCGCGATGTCCTCGAGGCTGCGATGGAGCAGCAGCCGGGCCGCTTCCTCGTACCGCCCGGCGGCGGCCATCGCGTCCGCCTCGGCGAGCAGCGCACGGGCGACCTTCTCCTCGGGGCGCCACGCCGCCATCTCCTCGGTCGGCTCCGCAGCGTCGGGCGCCTCGCGCGAGCGCGCCAGCACGACGATGATCAGCCACACCACCCCCGCCAGCGCCACCGCGATCAGCAGCCAGAAGACCGCGCCGCCGAACGGCAAGGCATGCGCGATCGGGTCGACCAGCCAGGTCAGGAACGGCGATGGATGCGGCGGGGGCGGCTTGGCAGCGACGGGAAGACTGAACTGGATGTCGGTGTGCGCCCGCAGGCGCGCATGTGCCTGCGCAACCGATAGCGCTGCCGAGGCACTGTTCGTCACGAGATTACCCCCTGCGGCAACCCTAACCCATGAAAGTCACAGTGAAAAGCGCCGCCGCCGGCGCGTCGGGCTAGTTCGGACCGTTCGGATATTTCGGCGTGGGCGTGGGCGATGGACTCGGCGCCGGCGTGGGAGTCGGTTGCGGCGCGGCCGTCAGCGTCGGCGGCGCGGCCTTCAACGAGGGCGGGGCAAGCGTCGGCGAAGGGGTTGGCGAAGCCGTCGGCGTCGGCCCCTGAATCGTCGTATTCGGCGGTGGCGTTTGCGTCGTCGTCTTCGGTCCCGGCTGCGGAGCTGTCCGCGTCGGGCGCGGGCCTTGCGGCTGGAGCGTGCCCGGCTGCGGAAATCCGGGCACGAATCCGCCCGGCCCCTGGCCCGGGGTTGCACCCGAGTCGTTGGGATTGAATCCCGGCGGCGGCCGCAGGCGCGGTCCGCGCGGCTCGGGCTGCATCGTCGAGAAGGGCGAGGGCTCGCCGGTGTCCACCACCGCCGGTTCGGGTGGCGCGAAGCCGAGCTGCTCGGCGAGCGCGGGGAAGAGCTGCACTTGGATCGCCTGCAGCCCGGCGCGAGAGATCGCGAACGGCGCGGTCGGCGTCGCGCCGGGATACGGCACGTAGGTGGCGAGCATCGGGCGGTCGAGCGTCACCGTCCGGCCGCCCGCGGTGACGTCGATCGCGCCCGGGGCGGTCTGGCCCTGCGTTGCCGGGCCGGGCCCGCGCAGCACCACCAGCGTGGCGGTGGCGAGATCGCCGTGGAGGTCGCCGATGCCCTTCTCCTGGATCGCGATCCGCACCGCCGCTTCGCCGACCACCCCCTCGAACACGGTCCCTCGGATGCCGATCGTCGCGGTCGGCGTCTGGACCGAGGACCCGCCGGCGGTATGCGGCCGGCCCGACATGAAGCGGAACGCCCCCTTGGCGACGCTCGCCGCAACCGATCCCACCCCGCGGTTGGGATCGTAGACGAAGCGGTCGATCGTCAGCCGCGAATTGGCGCCGACGGTAAACACCGATTTGTCGAGCAGCAGGATCTGGAGCTGGCTCTTCGCGGCGGTCTGCACCTCGTCGCCCAGCGCGACTCGCTGGCGCACCACCGCCGGGAAGGGCATCGGCGTGCCTTGGTGACGGATCCGCACGACGTTGAGCACCGCGGCGTTGATGCCGACCACCTGAATCTGCGCCGCTTCCATCGCCACCCCAGCGATCGGCAGGACGGAAACCGCGAGGGCGAGTGCGACCACTGATCGGAGCTTCATCCTAATACCCTCCCCGTCCCGACGGCCGCGGCAGGGCGCCGCACGCGGCGGTCACCTCGCCCCAGGCCTGGTTGGATACCGAATGGCCTGCGAGCTCGCCGATCTCGACGCGCGCGCCCTGCGGATCGTCGAGCCGGCACAGCAGGCTGGCGTGGAGCAGCAGCGCGCTTTCGGACTCGGGATGCGCCATCAACACGCGCTCGAGCGTCGCGGTCGCGGCGATCAGGTCGCCCTCGCCGATCTGCGAGCGCGCGAGCGCGATCCCAGGCCCCACGTCCGCAGCCAGCGTGAGCCGGTCGAGATCGGCGGCGGCGTCCTGCGCCTGCGCCTGCGCCGGAAACGCCGCGGCAAGCGCCAGGCAGAGCAGCATCCCGCGTCCCGGCATCGTCTCTCCTCCGCGCATCGCATTGCCCCTTCGCATCGAGTCGGCGCCGCGCATGGGTATCACTCTCCGGCGCCCACGGAAACAATCCCGCCCGCATTGACACGCCCGGCGACGATGGCAGCATGGGGCCGATAACTCGGACATGAGAGGATCCCGATTCATGCGGCCAGCCTTCCGCCGTCGCTCGCTCGCGCTTACGCTCGCCCTGCTCGGCTCGACCGCGCTGCCCGCGCACGCCCAGCTCTATCGCGATCCCAAGGCGCCGATCGAGAAGCGAGTCGACGATCTGGTCGGTCGGATGACGCTCGAGGAGAAGGCCGCGCAGATGCAGAACGTCGCGCCGGCGATTCCGCGGCTCGGCGTCCCGCCCTACGATTACTGGAACGAGGCGCTCCACGGCATCGCCCGCGGTGGCGAGGCGACGGTCTTCCCCCAGGCGATCGCGATGGCCGCGACCTGGAACCGCGACCTGCTGCTCGCCGAGGGCCAGGTGATCGCGGTCGAGGGCCGCGCGCGCTACAACCAGGCGCAGCGCGAGAAGAACTACGACCGCTACTTCGGCCTCACCTTCTGGTCCCCCAACATCAACATCTTCCGCGATCCGCGCTGGGGCCGTGGGCAGGAGACTTTGGGCGAGGACCCGTTCCTCACCGGCACCCTCGCGACTCAGTTCATCAGGGGCATCCAGGGCACCGACCCGCGCTATTTCGAGGCGATCGCCACGCCCAAGCATTTCGCCGTGCACTCTGGCCCCGAGCCCGATCGCCACAAGTTCAACGTCGATCCCTCGCGCCGCGACCTGTTCGAGACCTATTTGCCCGCGTTCCGCCGCTCGATCGTCGAGGGCAAGGCCGATTCGCTGATGTGCGCCTACAACGCCGTCGACGGAAAGCCGGCCTGCGCCAACGCGATGCTGCTCACCGACGTGCTGCGCCACGACTGGGGCTTCAAGGGCTTCGTCACCTCGGATTGCGGCGCGATCGACGACATCACCAACGGCCATCATTACACCAGGACCAACCCCGAGGGCGCTGCGCTGAGCATCAAGGCGGGCACCGACACCGGCTGCAACTTCCGCGACGAATATATCGACCTGCCCAAATCGGTCGCGCAGGGCTTCATCACCGAGAGCGAGATTGACGTGGCGCTCAAGCGGCTGTTCACCGCGCGGATGCGGCTGGGTATGTTCGATCCGCCGGCCATGGTGCCCTTCTCGAAGATCACGATGGCCGAGAACCACTCGCCTGTGCACCGCGCGCTCTCGCTCCAGGCCGCGCGCGAATCGATCGTGCTGCTCAAGAACGACGGGTTGCTGCCGCTCGGCCCCGGCGTCCGCCGGATCGCGGTGATCGGCCCGAGCGCGACCTCGCTGATCGGGCTCGAGGGCAATTACAACGGCACCCCGACCGCGCCGGTGCTCCCGCTCGACGGGATCAAGGCCGCCTTCCCGGCGGCGCACGTCAGCTATTCGCAAGGGGCGCCCTTCGTCGAGGAGCTCGCGCTGCCGGTGCCGCGCACGGTGTTTGGCGCGGGGCTCAAGGCGAGCTTCTACAACGGCACCGAGTTCAAGGGCCCGGTCGTGGCGACGCGGATCGAGCGCGAGATCGAGCACGACTGGAACGCGATCGCGCCCGCGCCGGGGGTGAACCGCAACGATTTCTCGGTGCGCTGGACCGGCACGATCACCCCGCCCGCGCCCGGCGACTATACCTTCCAGCTCAACGTCCGCCGCTGCAACGCCAAGGGCGACAGCGAAAGCTACGCGGTCCGGATCGATGGCGCCGAGCCCTCGACGGTGCCCTCGGCCTGCGGCGACAGCAACGCCGCCAACAAATCCGCCGATCATGCGGTGACGGTGCATTTCGACACCGTCGCCCCGCGCAATGTAACGATCGAATACGCCCACAAGTCGCGCCGCTTCGCGCCCGAATTCTCGTTCGCGTGGCGCGCGCCGGTGCAGGCGCTGCGCGACGAGGCGGTCAAGACCGCTGCCGACGCCGACGTAGTCGTCGCGATGGTTGGACTCAACGCCTGGCTGGAGGGCGAGGAGATGCCGCTCAAGGTCCCCGGCTTCGAGGGCGGCGACCGCACCGACATCGGCCTGCCCAAGGCCCAGGCCGACCTCGTCGCGGCGCTCCAGGCGACCGGCAAGCCGGTGATCCTGGTGCTCCAGAGCGGCTCGGCGCTCGCGCTCGGCTCGGCCGGCGACAAGTCGAAGGCCGTGCTCGAGGCGTGGTACGGCGGCGAATTCGGCGGCAAGGCGATCGGCGAGACGCTGTCCGGCGCGTCCAATCCCTCGGGCAGGCTGCCGGTGACCTTCTACAAGTCGACCGCGCAGCTCCCGCCATTCGATGATTATTCGATGGCAGGGCGCACCTATCGCTATTTCGCGGGCGCACCGGAATATCCGTTCGGCTATGGCCTCAGCTATTCGAGCTTCGCTTATTCGGGGCTTGCAACCGGCACCCCCAGCGTGGCGGCGGGTGCGGATCTCGACGTTTCGGTGACCGTCCGGAACACGGCGACGCGGGCGGGCGACGAGGTGGTGCAGCTCTACCTCTCGATCCCCGGTGCCCGCTACGGCGCGATGGGCCGGTTCGGCGCGCCGATCCGGTCGCTCAAGGGGTATCAGCGCGTCCATCTCGCGCCCGGCGCGAAGCGCGTGGTGCGCTTCCATCTCACGCCGCGCGATCTGGCGTTCGCCGACGAAGCGGGCGAGATGCGGATCATGCCCGCGGACTACAAGCTGTGGGTCGGCGGCGGCCAGCCGGACACGGGCGCGCCGGGGGCGAACGGGCAGTTCAAGACGACGGGGTCGCTCACGCTGCCGCGGTGACGCCCTTGTTAAGTCCCTCCCCTTCGGGGGAGGAGGCCCAAACCGCGAATGACCGCGCTCGCCCCAATTGCGGCCCTTCGATAGCTTGATCCTGCTTCCCGAAGTGGCCACTCGACCGAGGCGTGTTGTTGATACAATCCCGCCCCGGTAAGCATCTGGCGTTGCAAGCCGGGAATCAGGCGGATGCTATCTTTGATTTTGTTGGCAACCAGCGTTGCGGACCTACCCTCTTTCGCATGTGGCCCGAAGAATTCACCCACAGAAGCAGCGATCTGTAGCGACCCCGAACTCGCGGCATATGACCGGGCGATGGCATTGGCTTATCGCCGGATGCCTGCAGCGATCCGTGCGACACAAAGGGCTTGGCTGGCAGAACGGGACCGGTGCAGCGACGTCCCCAAGATCAAGGTCTGCCTTCGCCGGGAGTATATCGACAGACTACTGACGGCAGGGGGCATATTCGGAACCAGCCAAAGGCCGAAGCAAGCCACCGTTCCGACCTATCTGCGCAGTCCGGAAGACGGGCCGGGCGTATTGTCTCTCCTTGATGTAGGCGGCGGGAAATTTGTCTATCACTTGTCGGCCACCTTCTTCAGCGAGGCCTCTCCAGGTCATCCGGAAGAGATTTCGGGCGATACGTTCGGTGTAATCCAAATGAATAACGGCGTCGGGCATGAGGTGGCCACGCATGAATGCGACTTCACCCTCAGGCGGCAGGGTGATGGCTGGCTGATATCGGGCGCCGGAACCTGCTTGGGAATGAATAACAACCCGGACGGCCCATATCGACCCAGGCGACTTTAGAGGGCTTGCATACCGCAGGACAATTCGACCCGGTCGGGCTCGAGCCAAGAATGACGGGTCGGCTTGCAATGTAGGACTTCGCCTGCTCGGCTCAGCGCGCCCGGGCATCGCGTCCGACCGCTCTTTGACCCTGTGACCACGCCTAAAGCCGCATCGCTCCGGCCATCGCCGCCGTTCTCGCGCACGCGATGCACGAGTCAAGTTGGTCAACCGACCGTGGCGAGCACGAGCGGAGGCCGGTGGCGACCTACACCAGTCCCCGCCCCTCGATGCGCACCACCGGGACCACATCCTCGGGCCCGGCAGGCGGCAGGGTGAAGCTCAGCCCGGCCTCGCTGCGGGTGAAGCGCAGCGCATCGCCGCCCACCAGCCGGACATGCTCGATCCGCGCATCGGGCATCGCGTGCGTCCCGAGCGCCGCGATCGTCACCGGCTCGCCCGGCCAGTCGAGCATCATCGCGTTGACGCCGCCATGCTTGACCGTGAAGCGGATGTCCTGCACGGTGAACTTGGTCTTGCCCTCGGTAAACATGCCGCCGCCCACCTGCGTCGGCCCCTCGCCGTAGATCCGCCACGGCCGCGAGCCGAAGATCGCCGTTTCGCCGTTGCGCTGCGTCCAGCGGGTGATTCCCGCGACCACCTTCTCCTCCTCGCTGTCGATCGTGCCGTCGCCGCGGACGGGGATCGAAAGCAGAAGGTTGCCGTTCTTCGAGACCGTGTCGCACAGTCGCCGGATCACGTCGGGCGCGGGAACATAGGCCTTCGCGTCGTACCGCCAGCGGCTGTAGTGCCAGTCGCCGATGCAGGTGCAGGTCTGCCACGGCTCGGCGCGCAGGTGATCGCTGTAGCCGCGCTCGATGTCCTCGACGATCGCTTTGCGCTGCCCGGCGTCGAGCTTCTTGCCGGTCAGCACCACGTCGGCGCTGCCGTGCCAGAGCTTCGCCTGCTCGTAGTAGTGCGCGGCGGCCTCGAGCCCCGCCTCGCCGAATGGCACGCCGGTATCGTCGAAATAGACGATGTCCGGCCGGTATTTCTCGACGAGGTCCTTCTGCCGCGCGAGCCACTTGGCGACGAAATAGGGGTTCTGTGGCGGCGCGGTCTCGATCCACTGGCCGTCGTGTGAATCGTGCCAGGCGTTCATTTCCTTGATCGAGGCGATTCCGTCGGGCGGTACGAAGCTGGGGCCGGTGTAGAGCTCCTGCGGATCGAGCCCGTCCCACCATTTGCCGGCGCCGTCGGCCTTGGTCAGCTTGAACGCATCGTAGCGCTGGCCCGCGCGGGGCCCTTCCGCGTCATAGCCGTAAGCGGTCTGCCACCAGTGCCAGGCGTGGCTGCTGTGGTTGCTCACCCCGAAGCGCAGCCCCTCGGCGCGGGCCACCTTTTCCCACCCGCCGATGATGTCGCGCTTGGGGCCCACCCGGGTGGCGTTCCAGGCGTGGTGTGTGCTGTCGTAGGTGTCGAGATTGTCGTGGTGGCAAGCGAGCGCCATGAAATATTTGGCGCCCGCGCCCTTGTAGAGCCGGATCAGATGCTCGGGGTCCCAGTTCTCGGCCTTCCAGAGATGGTCGATCTCCATGAAGCCGGTGTCGGCGGGATGGCCGTAGGTCTTGAGGTGGTGGGCGTAGTGCGGGTCGTCCTGGACGTACATCAGCCGCCCGTACCAGTCGCCCTGCTCGGGCACGCACTGCGCGCTCCAGTGCGCCCAGATCCCGAACTTGGCGTCGCGGAACCAGTCGGGCACGCGCCACGCCGCCGCGAGCGAGACCCAGTCAGGGGCGATCCTTGCGGAGACGGGCGGAGCCAGCGAGGTAGCGGTCGCGGCGCCGAGCCCGCCCAGAATCTGCCTTCGCGTGGTCACTGCCGCTCTCCCGATCCGCACACCTTGTTATTATAGGCGCCGTGCGCTTTCACCAGCGAAAGTTAGCTGGTCCCCGGCGCCGGCGCGACCGACGCGCGGCGGATCAAGGTCGAGACGAACAGCGAAGCCTCGCCGTCCTCGCCCAGCCCATCACCGCTCGAATCACCGACCAGCTTGAGCGCGGCGGCGCGCGCCATCGTCGAGATCGGCCAGCGCACCGTCGTCAGCGGCGGCCAGATATGCGAGGCGATCGGGGTGTCGTCGAAGCCGATGATCGACAGGTCCTGCGGCACGTTGAGGCCGCGCTGGCGGGCGACATGGAGCACCCCCGCCGCCATCTCGTCGTTCGAGCAGAACACCGCGGTTGGCCTTGGCGACAGGTCGAGCAGCTGCTCCGCTGCGCGCATCCCCAATTCGAAGCGATAGTCGCCCTGGACGATCAGCGTGCGGTGGAGCGGTAGCCCCGCTTGCTCGATCGCTTCCTCGTAGCCGCGCTGGCGTTCGAGCGCCGAGCGGAACCCGTGCGGCCCCAGCACCAGCCCGATCCGGCGATGCCCCATCTCGATCAGATGCTCGACCGCGCCGCGCACCGCCTCGCGATCGTTCGAGACCACCATGTGGATGCCCTCGTCGAGCGGCGCCGATCCCATCCGCACGTAACGCACCCCCAGCTTCGAGCAGAGCGCGGCGAGCGAATCATTCTCCGAGATCGGCGGCAGGATCATCACGCCATAGGGCCGCTGGCGCTCGAGGAACTGGCCGATATCCTCGAGCATCGTCGGTGCGCCGCGATTGACGGGGTGGACGATCAGCTCGAACTCGGTGTCGCGCAGCACCTCCAGCAGGCCCTGCTGGACGTTGAGCACCATCTGCGCGTTCGGATTGTCGTGGATCAGCCCTATCAGGAAGTTGCGCCGGAGCGCCAGCGCGCGCGCCTGCGGGTTGGGGGTGTAGCCGAGGTCGGCGATCACTTCCTCGACCTTGCGACGCGTATCCCCGCTGAGCAGCGGCGACTGGTTGATCACCCGGCTGACGGTCTTCTTGGAGACCCCCGCCAGGCGCGCCACATCGTTGATCGTCGGCTGGCTGTTTTGCTTCATCGGCGAGAGACATAGCGCTCCTCTTCGCCGCCGCCAACGTTACTGGTGCGCGCCACGAGGAATTCCAGTGCTACCGGTAGACAATCGCGCCGCACCGGACGTCCCCCGCCGGGAAAGGCCGAGTGACCGATCGGGACTCAAACCATTGAGACAGATCGGCTTTCCCTGATTGTTGCCTGAATGCATCAGTCGCAAACACTCTCTCCGAAAGCCTTGTTCTCAAACCCGGCCGATGATACCGGTGTCACTAAGACAGTCATATTAGAACTGATCGAACAGAGGGGGTACTTATGAACAGGCGGAAGTCTGAGAAGCTGCTCGGTGGCGTCTCGCGCGGGGTCATCGCAATCGTCGGCGCCTGGGCGCTGCTGCCCGGAGTGGCACAAGCGCACGGCGGTCCGGACACGCCCGGCACGGCCAAGGACACCACTGTCGCCGCATCCGCGCCAGTGCAGGACAATGCGCAAGCGACGGACGCTCAGCCGGCCGACAATACGATCGTCGTCACCGGCTTCCGCGCCTCGCTCCAGAGCGCGCTGAGCCAGAAGCGCCGCTCAAACCAGATCATCGACGCGATCACCGCCGAGGATATCGCCAAGTTCCCCGACGCCAACTTGGCCGAATCAATCCAGCGCCTTCCCGGCGTCTCGATCGACCGCGACAATGGCGAGGGCCGCACGATCACCGTCCGCGGCCTCGGCGGCGACTTCCAGTCGGTCCGCCTGAACGGGGCGGACGCGCAGAGCGTCGCTGGCGGCAACCAGTCCGACGCAGGCGCAAACCGCTCGCGCGGCTTCGACTTCAACACCTTCGCTTCCGAGCTGTTCGGCGGCGTGACGATCACCAAGACCACCGCCGCGGTGAACGACGAAGGCTCGCTCGGCGCGATCATCGATCTCACCACCGGCCGTCCCTTGAGCTACAAGGGCAACCGCTTCGCGCTCGGCGCCGAGGGCGAATATCGCGAGAACGGCAAGACCTGGAACCCGCGCTTCACCGGGCTCGCGTCGGTCAAGCTGGCGGACAATTTCGGCATCCTCGTCTCGGGCGCCTATCAGAAGCAGCGTCAGCAGATCGATTCGTATAAGCGCGGCATCGGCGCGTTCGACTATACCTATCGCAACTCGGCGCTCGCCGGGATCACGCCGGCCACCTACGGCTTCGCGCGTCCGGGCGGCACCGGCGTCACCTTCGGATCCGATCCGGCCGCCTATGCGCTCGTCAACCCGACCACGCTGATCCCGGCGCTGCCGTCGATCGGCCGGCAGTTCCTCGACTACAAGCGCCTCGGCGGCACCGCGACGATGCAGTGGCAGCCGACCGTCCACACCGAGATCACCGCCGATTTCGTCTATTCGAAGTACGACCAGAACAGCGAAACCGACGGCATCACCACGATCGGCCTCAACCGCAACGGCACCAACGCGCGCGCCGCGTCGACCGGATCGGCGGGCCTGCGCGCGATCGGCACCGCCAATGGCAACGCCGACCGCGTCGCGCTCTATCCGAACTGCGTGCCCTCGGCGACGATCGACTGCAACGGCACGGCTGCCGGCAACGGCGTCGGCGACGCGCCGCTTCCGGGTTATCTCAACAGTCTCAATCCGAACAACCTCAACCCGTTCGATTACTACAACAACCCGGCCTCGCCCGGCTATATCGCGACCTCGACCCAGACCGGCTATTACAACGAGCTGATCGGCCGCCCGAACACCAAGATCATGGCGGCGCACGTCAACGCTGCCAACGAGGCCGACTATCTGGTGCTCAACGATGTCGACTGGCGCAGCTCGGCCGACGCGCAATATGGCTCGACGGTCTTCAAGCAAGGCACGCTGAACATCCGCCAGGACATCGGCGACGAAGTGAAGTTCGACGGCACGCTCGGCTGGTCGCGTTCGCAGTTCAACGCGACCGGTATCCTCGTCGAGCTCAACGCGATCGATCAGGACGGCTTCGTTTACGACGAGCGCAACGGCGGCAAGATGCCGGTGTTCAACCCCGGCTTCGACGTTTCCAACCCCGCGAACTGGACGCTGGTGAAGGGCCTGTCGACGATCCGCTACTTCACCAACATCGTGACCAACGAATATCGCGTCGCGCGCGGCAACTTCTCGTTCCAGCCGCTTCCCGAGCTGACGTTGCGCTGGGGCGGCACCTACAAGAAGTTCGACTACCGCGGCGACCAGGGCCGCCGCACCCAGAGCATCGAGGCGATCAACCCGACGCTCCAGGAAGCGCATCTGAGCGTCACCGATCTCGGCAAGGAGGTGGGCTTCGGCCAGGGGCTCGACGTCCCCGCGGGCACGCCCACCAGCTTCTACACCGCCGACATCGGCAAGTTCGAGCAGCAGTTCGGGATCAACTGCAACTGCGTGAACAAATGGGGCGATTTCCGCGCGGTCGTCGACGGCCGCCAGGGCGCCGCTGTCCATGAGCGCGATCTCTCGGGCTTCTTCCAGGCCGATTTCGACACCGATGTGTTGGGCGGCCAGCTGCGCGGCAACGTGGGGCTACGCGTCGCCAACACCCAGGTGGTGGGCCAGGGCAACGTCGGCGGCGCCGACAACGTCCTTGGGGTGCCGGTCACCGCGCACAACGAATATTGGGACTGGCTGCCGTCGATGAACGCGACCTGGGAGCCCGCGAGGAACTTCCTGGTCCGTTTCGCCGCGGCGAAGGTCATCTCGCGGCCGCAGCTCTCCGCGCTGACGCCGGGCACCACCGCGTTCACCAGCTCGCTCAGCAGCTCGGGCGCAGCACCGACGGTGACGATCGGCAATCCGTACCTCAGCCCGTTCCGCGCGACCAACCTCGACCTGAGCTTCGAGAAATACTTCCACAGCAACGGCCTGATCGCGGTCACTCTGTTCAGCAAGCACATCGATTCCTTCCCGCAGCAGATCGCGGGCGAGGCTCCGCTGTCGAGCGTGTTCGAGCCGGCGATCTACCAGCAGATCCTCGCGTCGATGACCAACGTCGCGCTCCAGACCTACACCGCCAACGGCGGCACCTGGGGCATCCGGCAGTTCCAGGATGCACCGGGCGGCAACATCCGGGGCTTCGAAGTCAACGTCCAGTCGGACTTCTTCTTCCTGCCCGCGCCGTTCGACAAGTTCGGCGTCACCGCGAACTACACCCACATCGCATCGAAGCTGAGCTATCTGACCGGCACCGTGCTCGCCACCACCCAGACCGGCACGGCGGCCACGGCGGTCAACACCTTCGCCGACGGCCCGTTCCTCAACACCTCGCCCGACGCCTTCAATGCGACGCTCTACTACGAGAACAGCGTGTGGTCGGCGCGCGTGTCGGGATCGTACCGCAAACGCTACGTCCGCCAGTTCCCGCTGGCGACCGGCACCTGCAGCGTCGGCATCACCACCAGCGCGGGCGGCCCGTGCAACTCGCCGGTGGTCGCCGACTTCGGCTACAACGAGAACACGCTCAACATCGACGCGGCCTTCTCCGTCAACATCACCAAATATGCCGAGCTGACCCTCGAGGGCCGCAACCTGACCAACGACCCACAATACCGCACCGAATATGCGGCCAATCCGCTTTCGCAGACCTATGGCAGCACCGGGCAAGTCATCACCGCCGGCGTCCGCCTGCTGTTCTAACAAGGGGGTGAAGGGCGGCGATGCCCCCGCGCATCGCCGTCCGTCGTTTTCCGGGAAGCCTCGACGGCCAGGGACCGAGAACATGCTGATCCGAGCCTCCCGCCGTGACATGTTGCGCTACGGCGCGGCGGGCGCCTCGCTCGCGCTGCTGCCCGCCGCCGCGCTCCCAGCCGACCCCTGGGCGCACGCGGCGCTGATCGCCGCCACCGTCCGCGCACCCACCTTCCCGCCGCGCCAGTTCGACGTGACCGCCTATGGCGCCAAGGGCGACGGGACCACCCTCGCCAGCGACGCCATCGCCAAGGCGATCGCCGATTGCGCCGCGGCCGGCGGCGGCCGGGTGCTCGTACCCGCGGGCGCATTCCTCACCGGCGCGGTCCACCTCAAGTCGAACGTCGAGCTTCACCTCGCCGAGGGCGCGACGCTGCGGTTCAGCACCGATCCCGCGCATTACCCGCTCGTGCTCACCCGCTGGGAGGGGATGGAGCTCTTCAACTACTCCCCGCTCGTCTACGCCCATGGCCAGAAGAACATCGCGGTGACGGGCAAGGGCACGCTCGACGGCCAGGGCGGCGCCGAACATTGGTGGTCGTGGAAGGGACCGTGGCAGGGCACCACCGACGGCGGCTGGCGGCAGGGCATACCCGACCAGCGTCCGGCCCGCGCGAAGCTGTTCCAGATGGCTGAGGCGGGCGTGCCCGTCGAAAAGCGCGTGTTCGGCGACGGCAGCTATCTCCGCCCGTCCTTCTTCGAACCCTATGCTTGCGAGAATGTGCTGATCGAGGGGGTCAAGCTGCGCGGGGCGCCGTTCTGGCAGATCCATCCGGTGCTTTGCCACAACGTCACCGTCCGCAACGTCGACGTGATGGGGCATGGGCCGAACAACGACGGCTGCGATCCCGAATGCTGCTCGATGGTGCTGATCGAGGGCTGCACCTTCGACACTGGCGACGATTGCATCGCGGTCAAATCGGGGCGCAACGCTGACGGGCGCCGCGTCGGCACGGCATCGGAGGACATCCTCATCCGCAACTGTCGGATGAAGGAGGGGCACGGCGGCGTCACGATCGGGTCGGAGATCTCGGGCGGCGCGCGACGCGTGTTCGCCGAGAGGTGCGACATGGACAGCCCGAACCTCAACTATGCGCTGCGCTTCAAGAACAATGCGATGCGCGGCGGGCTGCTCGAGGATTTCCACTTCCGCGACATCAACGTCGGACAGGTGAGCAAGGCGGCGATCGCGTGCGACTTCAACTATGAGGAAGGCGCGAGCGGCCCGTACAAGCCGGTGCTGCGCAATATCACCATCGAGCGCCTCCGCGCGACGGGCGCCGCGCGCGTGCTCGACAGCCAGGGCCTGTCCGGCGCGCCGGTGACCGACCTCACCCTCACCGACTGCAGCTTCGATCACGTCACCGAGCCCAGTATCGTCCGCTTCACGGAGCGGCTGCGGTTCGATCAGGTCCGCGTGAACGGCGCCATCGTCACTCAACTCGACTGAAGGAATCCCCCGTGAAGTTCGATTGCGTACCCTTCGCCCTCGCAGCGCTCGCGCTGACGACCCCCGCCTCCGCGCAGGACCGCCGCACCGTCACCGAGCCGAAGATGCCGGACCGAGTCTGCGCGACGCTCTCACCCGCCGCGGGCAACCAGGCCAAGGCCCTCCAGGCCGCGCTCGACAGGTGCGGCGCCGGCGGCGCGGTCAAGCTGGCGGCGGGGCGCCATGACAGCGGCCCGATCGACCTCCCCTCGGGCGTGACCCTGTGGCTCGATCGCGGCGCCGTGCTCGCGGCGATCCCGGACCCAGCGCTCTACGACGACGGCTCGGGCGCGTGCGGCACGATCGACCAGCGCGGCCGCGCCTGCCGCCCGTTCCTGCGCATCTCGGGCGCGACGGCCTCGCGCATCGTCGGCCCCGGCACGATCGACGGCAGCGGCGGCCAGGTGATGGCGGGCAAGACCGAAACCTGGTGGCAGATCGCCCGCCGCGCCCAGAAGGAGAACGGCCGCCAGAACGTCCCCCGGCTGATCGTCATCGACAAATCGAGCGACATCACTTTCTATCGAGTCCGCCTCGCCAACTCACCCAACTTCCATGTCGCGATGAACCATGTGCAGGGCTTCACCGCCTGGGGCGTGGTGATCGACACCCCCGCCGACGCGCGCAACACCGACGGCATCGATCCCGGCGCGAGCGAGGACGTGACGATCGCGCGCAGCTTCATCCGCACCGGCGACGACAATGTCGCGATCAAGGCCGGTAGCGCGGGCGCGACCCGCCACGTCTCGGTGCTCGACAGCCATTTCTACTCGGGCCACGGCATGTCGATCGGCAGCGAGACCAACGGCGGCGTCTCCGACGTGCTGGTGCGCAACCTGACGCTCGACGGCACCACCTCGGGCCTGCGCATCAAGAGCGACGTCAGCCGCGGCGGGCTGGTCGAGCGAGTGCTGTTCGAGAACATCTGCCTGCGCGACAATCCCCGCCCGATCGACGTCTACACCGCCTATGACGCCAAGGCGCAGGGCGGCCTTATCCCGGTCTATCGCGGGATCGTCTTCCGCAACGTGGTCGGCGTCGGCGGGCGGCTGATCGCCAACGGCTATGACGATGCGCACAAGCTCGAGCTGGTGCTCGACCGGGTGCGGTTCGCGGCGGGGACGAAGTGGGAGACGACGCACGCGACGTTCACCGTCGGGACGGGCGGGGCTTCGCCGCTGCCGGAGGGCGTGACGGGGGCCGCACCCGCGTCCGGCGATGGGTGCGCGGCGGCATTCGCGCCGTTTCCGGCGGCGAACTAGGAATTATTCCCACCCTCCTATCCCGGCTCAGTGCCGGGGTGACGGTCTCCTAGGTTGGGAACCTATACATATCACTGATTCTATATAGTAATAAGCGCCTTCTTTGGGTTTGGGAGGCCGGCGATGTCACGTCATCTGTTTTGGCTATCGGATGAAGCCTGGGCAGCGATCGAACCGCATCTTCCGCGTGGCAGGCCGGGCAAGCCTCGGGTGGACGATCGCACGGTGATCTCGGGCATCCTGCACGTGCTCAAGACCGGCTGCCGGTGGCGCGACGTGCCGGCCGCCTATGGGCCGCCAACGACGATCTACAATCGCTACAACCGCTGGGCCGGACACGGCATCTGGCAGCGATTGTTCGAGAAAGTCGCGGCAACCGGGCCGGTGCCCGACGAACTGTCGATCGACAGCAGTCATGTCAAAGCGCGCCGTTCGGCAGCCGGCTCAAAAAGGGGGAGTATGAAGAAGCGATCGGCCGCTCGCGCGGGGGTCGGACCTGCAAGATCCATTGCCTGGCCGACGATCGCGGCCGACCGGTCGCCTTCGCGCTGACGCCCGGCAACATCGCCGACATCACCATGGCGATCCCGTTGCTGAGCGTCGCGCTGCCCGCCCGACGCCTCATCGCCGACAAGGCCTATGATGCCGACAGCCTGCGCAACTGGTTGAAGCAACGGCGCATCAAGGCCGTCATACCTTCCACTGCCTCGCGCCGCACTCCATATCCGCTCGACCGGCGCCTCTACCGGCGAAGGAACGTCATCGAACGGCTGTTCGGACGCCTCAAAAACTGGCGGCGCATCGCCACCCGATACGACCGACACGCCACAAACTATCTCGCCGCCATCGCTCTCGTCGCCGCCGTCGCCGAGTGGATCAAATGAGTCCCCAACCTAGGGTCAGGACTCAATTGGGAGCCCGGCCGGATCAAGGGTGAGGTTATCGCGTCACCACGCGAGCACCTTGGAAACGAAAGGTCACACCAAGGTCACACTGCCACGCATGTTCCGGCGGTGGTCCGGCCCTGCGTTGATTCGCAACGATCCGGCGCAGACGCAGTTTGGGTGCCGACCGCGATCCTCATTGCCAAAGAGCGGCAACGCATCGATCTCAGCAGGCGAAATCCAACATCTCAAGGGGTTCGTCGGGCTTCAATTGGAAACCCAGTACGGACCCTAATCTGCTCCGCCCCTTACCGCAGCAGCACCCGCCGCATCTCCGGCACTGCATCTCCCAGCTCGCGCGCCACCATCGCGGCGAAATGGTCGGCTCCGGCGCGACCGAGGTGGGTGTGATCGAACACCGGCTTGAACGCCTTGAGCGGTTCCGCGTCGACCTCGGTGGTGCCCGCGGGCAGCGGCGCTGCATCCTTCGGCACTTCGGCGAGCGCATCGGCTGCCTCCTCGCCCATCGCCTGCACGGCGGCGGCGCTGTCGGCATTGAGATCGATCAGCGGCGTGCCCGTGTCCTTCGCGACTTGCCGTATCGCATCGGCCCAGGGCAGCAGATCGTTGTCGAGCTTGCCTGCCTTGAAGCTGCGGCGGGTGAGCGGAGTGACGAGGATCGGCACCGCGCCCGCCGCGCGCGCCTCGGCGACGTAGCGGCGCAAGTTGGCGGGGAATTCGGTGGCCAGGTCGGTCGAGCGGCCGGGCTTGCCGGGCTGGTCGTTGTGGCCGAACTGGATCAGCACCCAGATGTGCTTGTATCCAGGCGTCTTCATCTCGCCCAGCGCCACGTCCCACGATCCTTCCGCGCGGTAGCTGCTTGAGCTGCGCCCGCCGCGCGCGAGATTGAGGCAGGCCGCGAACGACGTGACGTGCTGCGCACAAAAGCTCCCGCCCCAGCCGCTGTCGACCTGGATCGTCGAATCGCCGACCAGAATGATCTTCGACGGCTCGATCGGCTTGACCGGCGGCACGGGCGGCGCGGCGGGTACGGTTTGCGCGGCGAGGAGGATCGGGAGGAACATGGTCATAACGCCTCGAATGTGAAGTTGCGGAACCGCGTCTCGCCCTCGCCGGCGGCGTAGAGCCCCGGGCGCAGCATCAGGAAGCCGCCGCGGACATTGTGGTGATAGCCCGAGACTTCCATGCCGCGGTCGAACCGGTGCCAGGTCTTGCCGCCGTCACCGCTGGTATCGAAGGTGACGATGTGGCGGTCGTTGGTGACGCGCATCCGCATGCGGGCCCCGTGCGGGTTGGCGGGGCGACCCCGCTCGATGCCGTACTGGTGAGTGACGAAGCGCTTGGCGTCGAATCCCAGCCCGCAGTAGAGCTTCTCGTCGTAGAACAGCAGCAGCCCCGCGACCCCGCCCGCGGGGATCTCGACGTCGCATTCGAAGCGATAGGCCTGGTCGCCCGCGGTGATCAGCAGCGGCGACGAGCTGGAGGGCGCGGTGCCCCTGCCCTTCAGGATCAGCGTGTGATCCTCGACACGGGCCCGTTGGGCCTCGTCCGGGCCGGGCTTGAAGAAATTCCAGCGCTCGCCCAGCGCGAGCGTCGCGAAATCGTCCGAGAGCGGGCAGCCGTGGCGGAGCGCCGCACCACGCGGCTTGGCGATCGGGTGGGAGAGATCGCCGCCCTTCATCCGGAACCAGCCGTCGGCGGTCCATTCCACGGGATCGAGCAAGGTCTGCCGCCCCAGCGTCAGAAACCCCTTCTCATAGCCGTGGTAGAAGGCCCACCAGCCGCCATCCGGTCCCTCGACCAGCGAGGCATGCCCACGCGACCACCAACGCTCCTCGGCGTCGTGCGAGCGGACCAAAGGATTGGCGGGACATTGCTCCCACGGCCCGTGGATCGAGCGCGAGCGCGCCGCGACCACCATATGCCCGGTCGGCGGTCCCGCCGTCCCGCCCACCGCGGTGATCAGGTAGAACCACTCGCCGTGCCGCGCGATCTTGGGGCCTTCGGGCGAGAAGCCCTCGACCACCCAGTCCTCCGGATAATGCCAGGGATCGTAGACATGCTCGGTCTCGCCGATCGTCGAGAGCCCGTCGTCCGCCAGCCGGATGCGGTCGCCGCCCGAGAGGAACAGCCAACGCGATCCGTCCTCCCCCACCGCATGGCCGGGATCGATGTGATCGGGCAGATGGAGGTCGATCGGATCGCTCCACGGCCCCTCGATCCGATCCGCCCACAGCACATGGATCGTGTTGGGCGAGGCCTTGACCGGCACATAGAGGAAATAGCGGCCGCCGTGCTTCGCCAGATCGGGCGCCCAGACCGAGCCGACGTTGCGGCGGAGCGCGGCAGTGACCGGCGCCCAATTCACCAGGTCGCGCGAATGCCAGATCACCAGGCCAGGATAGGCATCGAAGGTCGAGAAGGTCAGGTAATAGTCGGCGCCGTCCTTGAGGATCGTCGGGTCGGGATGATCGCCCGCCATCACCGGATTGAGGAAGCGTCCGTCGCCGAGATCGGCGATGCGCTGGTTATCGAAGCCGCGCCGCCACGGAGCGGGTGCGGGGGCTGCCGCAGCGGACGGTGTTCCGGCTCCGAGCGCCGCCGCGCCCCCCATCACCGCGCCGATCGCGCTGCGCCGGTCAAGCTTCATCCGTGCCTCCCTGCGCGGCCTCGAGCAATGCCGCGACCATCCGGTTCGCCGGTGCCTCGATCCCATGCCGCGCGCCGAGCCGGACGATCACACCGTTGCGGGCATCGACCTCCATCGGCCGGCCGGCGATGCGGTCGGCGTGGAGCGAATTGATCGAATCGGGCGGGGCCGCGCGATAGTGCGCGACCACTTCGTCGGCGAGCGCATCGGGCAAGTCGGCGCCCTCGGCGCGCCCGACCGCGATGCACTCGCGCACCAGCGCGCGCATCGCCTCCGCCGCGCCGGGATCGTTCGCGACCTCGGCGGGCCGGAGCGTGATCGCGCTCACCGCGCCCGCACAGTTGATCGCGAGCTTGCGCCAGGCGGCGGTGGTGAAGTCGGGCGTGGTCGAGACCGCGATCGGCAGCCCGTCGAACAATACGGCGAACGCCCGGCCCGCGTCATCGTCGGCGACCAGGATCGAGCCGAAGCGGCGCTGGCGGATCCTGCCCGGACCGCTCCGCTCGGCGGGGATATCGACGATCGCCGGGACGATGCGGGTCGGTTCGACCAGGCCCTCCAGCCGCTCGCGATGCTCGACTCCGTTCTGGAGCACCGCGACCCGAGTCCCCGCGTGCATCAGCGCCGGCAGCCAGATGGCCGCCGCCGCGCTGTCATAAGCCTTGGTAGCGAGCATCACCCAATCGACCGGGCTGGCTTCGGCGGGTAAGACCGCGATCGCCGGCCGCGCTTCGATCGTGCCCGCGGGCGTCTCGACCTCGAGCCCCTCGATCGGCGTGCGCGCGCACAACAGTACCTCCGAGTCCGCTCGCGGCTGCGCGAGCCAGGCCGCCACGCTGCCTCCGACGGCACCGGGGCCGATGACGGCGATGCGAGTCATCAAGCGAGCGGCGAGCTGAACGGGGACGGCATCGGTGCGCGAAAGCCTCGAACTTCAGGAATTGACACCGGTAGCCTATCTTTCCGTGCATCGCGAGTGGCTGGCATGCGAAATCCGCGACTTATGCCGCGCTCAAGGCTTGCAGCGCACCCGATCCGGCCGGATCGGCGGCGCCGCGAACTGCTCCGTCCGGGGACGTTCGGCGCTATTGACACCGGTTTCCTTTCGAGCGATGGTGAGCGTGCGAGGGGTCGTACGCAGGGCGGTGCACGTCCGCGATGGTCCGTCACACCGGCACGTTCTCGAAGCGAGGCGCGCCGGGCCGAAGCCGACGCAAGAACGGCTCGGGCTGGCCATCAGGGTATTAGGAGACTGGGGATGAAGCTGGGAGGAGTATCGCGCGGCAAGTGGCGCGCGGGCGTGTCGATGGCGGTGTTCACCACCGCGCTCATGATGGCTGGGAGCGCTTCTGCGCAGACCACGCCGGCGCCGGCCACGGACGCGACCGCGGACACGCAGAGCGAAGGCGATCAGATCGTCGTCACCGGCTTCCGCGGCAGCCTCGCCAAGGCGCTCGACGTCAAGAAGACCTCGAACTCCGCGGTCGACACCATCCTGGCGGAAGACATCGGCAAGTTCCCCGATCTCAACCTCTCCGAATCGATCCAGCGCGTCCCCGGCGTGGCGCTCGCACGAGACGGCGGCGAAGGCCGCACCATCTCGGTACGCGGCCTCGGCCCACAGTTCACCCGTGTCCGCATCAACGGCCTCGAGGCGCTGACCACCGCCGGCGGCGCCGACGCCAGCGGCGGCACCAATCGCGGCCGCGGCTTCGATTTCAACGTCTTCGCCTCCGACCTGTTCAACTCGATCACCGTCCGCAAGACCGCCGAGGCCGGGGTCGAGGAAGGCTCGCTCGGCGCGACGGTCGACCTGCAGACCGCGCATCCGTTCGACTATCGTGCGGGCTTCACCTTCGCCGCTTCGGCGCAGGGGAGCTATAACGATCTCGCCGGCAAGGTCAGCCCGCGCGGCGCGATCATGGTCTCATGGCGCGATGCCGACGGCACGATCGGCGCGCTGATCTCGGCCGCCTACACCAAGCGCAAGCTGATCGAAGAAGGCTATAGCACCGTGCGCTGGGCCAAGGGCTCGTCGTTCGCGCCCGGCTTCGAGAGCGTGATGGGCACCACCTGCGTCGGCACCGGCGCGGGCGGGGCCAGCGGCACCGTCGTCACGCCCGCCCCGCAGGTCTGCGCCGACGCCAACGCCGCGCTGCACCCGCGCTTTCCGCGCTACGACTATTACATCGATGACCAGCAGCGCATCGGCCTCACTGCATCGTTCCAGTTCGCGCCGAGCCCCAATACGCTGCTGACGATCGACGCGCTCTACGCCGACTTCAAGGCGACCCGCGAGGAACGCTACCTCGAGGCGCCGTCGTTCAGCGTCGCGGGCGCCTGCAGCGCCGCCTCGCGCCTGACCAACTGCGGCATCGCCGACACCGACGTCGTCTCCGAGACGATCACCAACGGCATCATGACCAAGGGCACGTTCAACGACGTCGACCTGCGCGTCGAGGACCGGCTCGATCATCTCGACACACTGTTCAAGCAGCTCACGGTGAACTTCTCGCAGAAGCTCGGCGACACGATCCAGTGGACCGCGCTCGGCGGCTACTCGGTCTCGGATCACGAGAACCCGATCCAGAACACCATCACTTACGATCAGTTCAACGTCGACAACTACAGCTTCGACTATACCGACGGGCGCCATCCGACCTTCAATTTCGGCACCGCCGGCCTCACCTCGCCGACGGCCTGGACGCTGAGCCAGCTGCGCCTGCGCGCTGCTTCGGCCAAGAATACCTACGCGACCGGCCAGACCGCGCTGACGTGGACCCCGAGCGAGGATCTCAAGATCGCCGCGGGCTTCGACTACAAGAAATACACCTTCGCGACGACCGAACTGCGCCGCTCGAACGGCACGACCTCGAACCTCGAGACCAGCATCCCGGCCGGCGTGGCGAGCGTTCCGCTCTCGTCCTACAGCCAGGTGGTCAACATCCTGGGCCAGGATTTCCTCGCACCGGTCTACAGCCAGGCCGACGCGCTGTTCCATCTCAGCGATCCCAACGCCTTCGGCGGCGCCTTCAAGCTCGGGCCCGAGCCGGCGCTGGGCAACAACTCGCAGGTCCAGGAGCAAGACACCGGCGGCTACGTTCAGGTCGACTTCCACCATGATTTCGACGGCGTGGTCGTGCGCGGCAACATCGGTGCGCGCTACGTCGCGACCGATGAGACCGCGACCGGCTTCGGCTTCGTCGCGGGATCGCTGCGCCAGGTCGTCGCGGGGCAGAAATATCACGACTGGCTGCCCTCGGCGAACCTCGTCATCGAGCCGACCAGCAAGTTCCTGATCCGCCTCGCCGCGGCCGACGTGATGGCGCGTCCGAACCTGACCAGCCTCACCCCCGGCGTGTCGATCTCGGTGTCGGGGGCGAACCGCAACGTGACCGTCGGCAATCCGACGCTCCAGCCGTTCCGCGCGCGGACCTACGATCTGTCGCTCGAATGGTATTTCGACAAGGGCGCGCTGCTCTCGGTCGCGCTGTTCCAGAAGAACATCAACACCTTCGTGCAGACCCTGTCGTCCACCACGGCCTTCACCGGCAATTCCTTCGGCCTGCCCGACAGCCTGGCGATCGCCGCGTGCGGCAGCCTCTATCCGGCGACCTGCGATCCGGCGAGCAACAACTGGACCTTCAGCGCCCCGGCCAACACGCCGGGCGGCAAGCTGCAGGGCTTCGAGGTCAACCTCCAATTGCCCTTCCGCTTCCTGCCGAGCTTCCTCCACAACACCGGCGTGCTGCTCAACTACACGGGCGTCAAATCGGACATCAACTATCTGAACGGCGCCGGCGTGGTGGTGGTGACCGCCCCGCTGACCAACCTGTCAAAGAAGTCGGCCAACGCGACGATCTACTACGAGGACAGCTTCCTCAGCACGCGCGTCTCGGCGGCCTATCGCAGCGATTATCTGACCACGGTTCCGGGAACCGAGGTCGGCACCACCGTCCAGGGCACCCACGCCACCTGGAACGTCGATGCCTCGGCCCAGTTCACGATCACCAAGAACCTCAAGCTGACGTTGGAGGGGATCAACCTCACCGACGCCTATCAGGACCAGTACATCCAGCCGGGCGACCTGCTCTCGGTCTATCACCACACCGGGCGCGAGTTCCTGTTCGGCGTGCGCGTCAACTACTGACTTCCCTCCTGAACGGGCGGCGCCCGGTTCCCCAGGGACCGCGCGCCGCCCGTTTTCTTTTGGCGAAGCCCGGGGCCGCGCGGTACTCGGCGGCATGAGCGCGTCGTACGACACCATCGGCATCAACTATTCGGATCTTCGGAAGCCCGACCCCCGGATCGAAGCGATGATCGGACGCGCGCTGGGTCCGGCCAGGACCGTCCTCAACGTCGGGGCGGGCGCGGGATCGTACGAACCCGCGAACCGGCACGTGACGGCGATCGAACCGTCGCTGGAAATGATTTGGCAACGCCGCGTCCCGGCCGCGTTGGTTGTCCAAGGGCGAGCCGAAGCGCTGCCCTTCGACGACAATTCCTTCGACGCATCGATGGCGGTGCTGACGGTCCACCATTGGACCGACAAGGCGAAGGGCCTGGGAGAGATGCGCCGGGTGACGCGCGGACCGATCGTCATCCTGACCTACGATCCCGCGTTTCGCGGCTTCTGGCTCGCCGACTACCTCCCCGAGCTCATCGCGCTGGACGAAGCGCAAATGCCGCGGATCACCGATTATGCGGCATGGCTCGGGCCGGTGGAGGTCCGGCCGGTGGCGATCCCGAACGATTGCACCGACGGATTCCTGTGCGCCTATTGGCGGCGGCCCACGGCCTATCTCGACACCCGAATCCGCGCGGCCATGTCGTCTTTCTGGGCGCTGGGTGACGTCTCGGAGGCGCTGGGCAGGCTCGAGCGCGACCTGGAGAGCGGCGCATGGGCGGCGCGATATGGCACCCTGCTCGATCTCGACGAATATGATTGCGGGTACCGCCTCGTCACCGCGGGGTAGCCGCCTTTCAGCCCAGCCCCTGCGTCTTCGCCCAGGTCAGGAACAGGTCGGGCCAGACCTCCGCCGGCTTGCCGATCGCCTTGCGCAGGCCGAAGCCATGGCCGCCGTTGGTGAAGAGGTGCATCTCGGTACGCACCTTGGCGGCGCGGAGCGCGGCGTGGAACATCATCGTGTTCTCGATCGGCACCGCGCCGTCGTCCTCGGCGTGGACAAGGAAGCAAGGCGGCGTCGCCGCGGTGACGTTGCGGTCGGGCGAGTGCGCGGCCTCGACCTCGGGCGAGGCGTCCTTGCCGACCAGCAGCTCGCGCGATCCGGCGTGCGCGAGCGGCGCGCTCATCGTGATCACCGGATAGATCGGCGCCGCGAGGAAGGGCCGCGCGCTCAATCTGTCGGCGGCGTCGGCGGGCGCATAGACCTTGGCCGCGAACCGCGTCGCGAGATCGGCGCAGAGGTGCCCCCCCGCCGAGAAGCCCGCCACCGCAACTCGCTCGGGGTCGATCGAATCGTGCTCGGCGCGGGCGCGGATCAGCCGCATCGCGCGCTGCGCGTCGGCGAGGGGGACGTTTGCCCCGTCGGCCCAGCCCTCGGCGGGCAGCCGGTAGAACAACACGTATGCCGTGAAGCCCCGCGCCGCGAGCCAGCGGGCAAGCTCGTAGCCCTCGGTGTCGATCACGACGCGAACGTAGCCGCCGCCGGGGATGACCAGCACCGCGGCGCCGTTCGGGATGCGCGGGCGGAACACCACCAGCCGCGGCCGGGCGATGCCGTGCACCGCGCGGTCGGCGATGGCGATATCGGTGCTGCGCTCGACCACGGTCTCGACCGGCGGCGCGGCGAGCAGGCCGGGTGCGCCCTTGGGCCACAGGTCGATCGTCTCGACGGGCTCGACCAGTCCACCGGGCAGCGCCTCGTCCTTGAGCGCGGGGGGCGCGGTCTGCGCGCTCGCGGCGAGCGGAGCGGCGAGCGCCGCAAGCAGGGCAGAACGGCGGTCGAGCTTCACGGGGGCCTCCTTCAGGTTCCGGGCTGGATATAGGGTATGCGCGCGAAAAGCTCGCGCTGCCATTTGCGCGGATCGCGCTCGATTCGGCTGTGCGTGTCGAACAGCATCGTGGCGCGGCCGGGCAGCGTGTAGCGCGGCCAGGCGGCGAGGCCGGGATGGTTGGGGTCGCCGTGGATCGCGAAGGCGACGAAGCTCTCCTGCATCGCCTTCGAGGCCGCGCGCGCGTCGGCGCCGGTCCCGGTCTGCGAACCCGTGGCGCCGAGCGTGCCGAACACCAGCGGGATATCCATCGTGTGCATCGCCCCGCGCCTGGGATCGATGCGCGCGGTGAAATCGACCTGATAGACCCAGCCGGGCGCCCCGGCGCGCGCCCGAGCCTCGGCCTCGATCACTTGCCCGCGCCAGCTCCGCCCCGCGGTGGTCGCGCCGTAGAAGACTTCGGTCGGCGTCCAGGCGGGGAAGTGCCCGCGATATTCGGCGACCACCCATTCGGGGAGCGCGTCGATCCTAAGCTCGGGCGCGATGCGATCGGCGAGATTGTCCCAGGTGAGCCCCTGCACCTTGGGCGAGTCCGGCGCGATGAACGCGCGAGTCTCGTCATGGGTGTTGCCGAGCATCATCGGCACCGTGAGGCCTTGGCGGTTGGCGTCGGGCCAGAAGGGGTGGCGGACGAGCCATTTCATATCGAGCACCGGTCCGAAATAGACCCCGCCGCCAAGAATCGGATCGGTCGCATCGAGCGCGGCGACCAGCTTCTCCTGCGGCATCGTCAGTAGCGGCGACAGGTAGCGCTCGGAAACACCCAGCTTGGCGAGATAGGCGCGGGCGCGCGCGGTGGCGTTGAGCGGGCCCGAGGCGGTGACCTGCTGCCCGCTCATCGTCGCGGCGCGGTGGAACAGGCCGCGGGCGGCGGGCGTGCCGAGCAAGGTCGCGATCTTGGCGCCCCCGCCCGACTGGCCGAACACCATCACTCGCGCCGGATCGCCGCCGAACGCGGCGATGTTGTCGCGCACCCATTGGAGCGCGAGCACCAGATCGAGCTGGCCCGCGTTGCCGCTGTCCGCGAACCGCGGATCGAGCCGCGCGAGGTAGAGATAGCCGAACGCGTTGAGCCGATGGTTGACCGTCACCACCACCACGTCGCCGCGCGCCGCCAGCGCCTGGCCGTCGTTGAGCGGATCGGTCGAGCTGCCCCCCGAATAAGCGCCGCCGTGGATGTAGACCATCACCGGCTTCTTCGCGGCGGGGTGCGTGTCGGCGGTCCAGATGTTGAGGAACAGGCAATCCTCGGATTGCACGCCATAACGGTCGCCGGTCTGCGGCGACACCGGACCGAAGCTCACGGCGGCCTGCACCTCGGGCGCGGCGGGAACCGGTTTCGGCGCCTGGAACCGCTCGGCGCGGCCGTAGCGGATGCCGCGGAACGCGTGGACGCCGCTCTCCACCGTCCCCTGGAACATGCCGGCGGCGCAACGCACCGGCCCACCGGCGACCAGCGCCCGCGCTGGAATCGCCGCCAGAGCCAGTCCGCCCGCCAGTGCTGCGCGCCGTGTTACAATCATCGTCCGATTCCCTTCATGAAGTCGCTCACCGTCTCGTCGATCCGCTGGAGCGCGTCGCCCGCCGCAGCGGTCTGCCGCCCCGCTTCCTCCGCGGCGCCCGCCAGCACCGCAACTCGATCGCTGATCGTCGCGATCAGGCCGGCGATCTCCTGCGAGGAGACCGCGGTCTCGTCGATCGAGGCGAGGATCGCGGCGACGGTGGCGGTCTGCGCTTCCATCGTCGCCGAGACCGCGCGGACTCGGCCGAGCAGCTCGGCGACGATCGCCAGGATCGCGCGATTGGTCTCGGTCATCAGCGCGCTCGCGTCCTGCGCGTGGCGGATCGATCCGGCGATCTCCTCGGTCGCGCCCGACGCGCGGTCGGCGAGCGTGCGGACTTCCTGCGCGACGATCGCGAAGGCGCGCCCGCTCTCGCCCGCGCGCGCTGCCTCGATGCTGGCGTTGAGCGCGAGCAGCCGAGTCTGCGCAGCGATCCCGGCGATCAGCGCCACCACCAATTCGACCTGGGCGGCATGCCCGGCGAGCCGCGCCGCGTTCTCGGTCCCCTCGAGCGCGAGCGCGTCGGCGCGGCCCGCGACCTCGGTCGCGGCGAGCGCATCCTCGCGCGCTTGGGCATAGGCGTCGATCAGCCCGGCAGCGCTTTCGGCCGAGGCGGACATGGCGGCGGCGGACTGGCCGGCGGCGACCGCCACTTCGGTCGCCGGCGCGCGGAGTGCCTGGAGCTCCGCGGCAGTCCGCTCGGTGAAACGAGCGATGTCGCGGCTGGCGCGCGCGGTGCTGGTGATCGCCTCGCCGAGTTCGGCGCGGGCGGCGGTGGCTTCGCCGCGCAGCGCCGCCAACGCGCGTGCCCGCGCGATCGCGCGCAGCCGGCTGACGATGATCTCGAACTCGATCAAGGCGAGGCGCTGGGTCGCACGGGTGAGCCGCTCGAGTTCGTCGGGATCGCGAGTCAGCTCGAAGAACAGCGCGTGGATCCGCATCTGGGCGACGAGCATCGAGGCGGCGACCACCGAGAATTCGAGATCGTCGCGCGCGATCCGGTCGGCCTCGGCGACGATGCGGTCGATCCAGGCCTGGTCGATCGGACGGGCGAGCTTGCCATGGGCGTAGGCGACGCGCTGGCCGACCCGCTCGTCGGTGACTTCGCCCCTGGCCTGGCGGGTGAGCAGATCGCGCGCGATCCCGGCGATGTGCGGCTCAACCAGCCGCCAGACATGGCCGAGCTCCGCCTCGAACTCGGCGGTGATGCGATAGGCCTGGCGCAGCGCGGCGACATCGCGCGGCGGCAGGGCCGAGTCATCGGCGGCGGGCGCGCTCCCGTGCATGCTTCCTCATCCCCTCGCGGGCGAGCGATCGCCTCTCGATGTGCTTCATCGCGCCAGCCAGCCCCCGTCGACCGCGAGGATGTGGCCGTTGACGTAATCGGACGCGCTCGACGCGAGGAACACCGCAGCGCCGCCGAGGTCGGCAGGCGTGCCCCAGCGCGCGGCGGGAATGCGATCGAGAATCGCGCGGCTGCGGTCCGCGTCGGCGCGCAGCTGGGCGGTGTTGTCGGTGGCGATATAGCCCGGCGCGATGCGCGTTGACGTTCACCCCGCGCGCGCCCCATTCGTTGGCGAGCAGCTTGGTGATGCCGGCGACGCCGCTCTTCGACGCGGTATAGCTCGGGACGCGGATGCCGCCCTGGAAGCTCAGCATCGAGGCGATGTTGATGATCTTGCCCGATCCCTGCTCGAGCATGTGGCGCCCGGCCGCCTGGCTGAGGAAGAAGGCGGTCTTGAGGTTGATGTCCATCACCGCGTCCCAATCCGCCTCGCTGAACTCGACGGCGTCGGCGCGGCGGATGATGCCGGCGTTGTTGACCAGCACGTCGAGCCGGCCGAACGCGGAAAGGGTCTCCGCGACGATCCGGCCGACCGGCTCGATCGAGAGCAGGTTCGCCTCGATATAGAGCGCGCGGCGGCCCATTGCCTCGGCCTCGGCGATTGTCTCGTCGGGCGGGATGTGCCCGACCACCGCGAGGTCCGCGCCCGCCGCCGCAAGCGCGAGGGCGATGCCCTGGCCGATGCCGGTGTTGGCGCCGGTGACGAGCGCGACCTTGCCGGTGAGATCGAAGGGATTGGTCATCGTCGAAACCCTATTGCAGCTGGCAGATGTCGAGGACATTCATGTCGGTATAGTCCTGGTTCTCGCCCGCCATCGCCCAGATGAAGGCGTAGGCGCGCGTGCCCGAGCCCATGTGGATCGACCAGGGCGGGCTGATCACCGCTTCCTCGTTGCCGATCACGATGTGCCGCATCGCCTCGCCTTCGCCCATGTAGTGGAAGACGCGGTCGTTCGGTCCGTCGAGCTCGAAGTAGAAATAGATCTCGCTGCGCCGCTCGTGGATGTGCGGCGGCATCGTGTTCCACACGCTGCCTTCCTTGAGGACCGTGAGCCCCATCACCAGCTGCGCCGAATTGCACACGCCGGGGATGACGAGCTGGAAGATCGTCCGCTCGTTCGATTCGGCGAGGGAGCCCCGCTCGAGCGCGTTGGCGTCGGCGATCGAGAGCTTGCGCGTCGCAAAGGCTTGGTGCGCCGGGCACGACGCCAGATAGAAGCGCGCGCCCGCGCCGGAGAATTGCACGTCCTTCGCCCCCATCGTGACGTAGAGGCAGTCCTTGTTGCCGAGCGGGAAGGCCTCGCCGTCGACGGTGACCGTGCCGTCCGCCTTGCCGACATTGACGATCGCCAGCTCGCGGCGCTCGAGGAAGGGATGGCCGGCGGCGGACGGCGGCTCGGTCTGGTCGGGAAGCCGGACCGGCGCGCTGCCCACCTGGACCCCGCCGATCACGAATCGATCGGCGTGGGTGTAGTTGAGCACGCACTCACCCTCGCGGAACAGGTTCGGAATCAGGTAGCGCTCGCGCAATTCCTCGTTCGAGACGCACTCCATCATGTCGGGGTGCGTGGCGTAATAGGTTCGCTCGAACATGGGTCTCTCCGTGGGTCGTCTGCGCTGCGCAGGCCCTTACACATTTATCGCCAGGCTGCCTGCCTTGGCGTGCTAGGTAACCGGTGTCAGGATTCAATGCAACCGGACAGCGCCGAGCACAGGTGAAAAGCGGCGCGCGCCCCCACGGGTTTCGGCTCGATTGACGGCAAAGCGCTTAGTGCGTTGCCATTGACACCGGTTTCCTCTAAGCCTGCCGAAACGCGGCCTGGCGTGTGTGGAGAGAGCTTGGGTGGGATCGGTTCAATTTTCCGATGAGGCGCGACGGATCGCCGAAACCTTCGTCGCGGCGCGCCGCTCGGGTGAGGCGCTCCCCGAATATCCTGGCCGCCTGCCGCCGGGACTGGACGACGGCTATGCCGTCCAGGAAGCCGCGATCGCGCTCGAAGGAAGTGCGATCGGCGGCTGGAAGGTCGGCCGAATCGATCCGCCGATCGGCGGCGCCAACCGCTTGACCGGCCCGATCTTCACGCGCCGCATTGTCGAGAGCGATGGCGCCCCGGTGGAGATGCCAGTGTTCGAAAAGGGCTTCGGCGCCGCCGAGGCCGAGTTCCTGCTTCGCATCGGCGCCGCGCCCACGCCGGGGCAGCGCCGCTTCACCGAGGCCGAAGCCGCAGCGCTGATCGGCTCGGTGCACGTCGGGATCGAGATCGCCAGCTCACCCTTCCCCGCGATCAACGAGCTCGGGCCCGCGGTGACCATCTCCGATTTCGGCAACAACAACGGCCTGGTCGTCGGCCCCGCGATTCCCGACTGGCGCTCGGCGGACATCAACGCCTGGCCGGTCGAGCTCTCCATCAACGGCGAGCGGATCGGCGCGGCAACCGCGGCCGAAATGCTCGATGGACCCGTCGGCGCGGCGCGCTTCCTGTTCGAGCTTGCGGCGGAACGCGGGATCGCGCTCGAGGCCGGCCAGTGGATTTCGAGCGGCGCCGTAACCGGCGTACACCGCGTCCGGCCGGGCGACGCCGTCGAAGCACGATTCGACGGCCGGCTCGTCACGAGATGCACGATCACCGCCTCGTAAGAAGGCGCAGCGAAACGGAGAGAGAATGGCCGAGGGTCAAGGAGAGGCGGTCATCGCGGCCGCGGCGGAACGGGTCGGGCGCTATCGCTGGGTGATCTGCGCGCTGCTCTTCGCGGCTACCGCTATCAACTATATCGATCGCCAGATGATCGGCGTGCTCAAGCCGACGATCGCGCTCGAGCTCAAATGGTCCGAGACCGATTACGCCAACATCGTCTTCTACTTCCAGCTCGCCTACGGGATCGGCTACCTCGGCTTCGGCAAGATCGTCGACGCGCTGGGGGCGCGGTTCGGCTACGCGGTCGCGGTGGTGATCTGGACGATCGCGCACGTGCTCCACGGCGGCGTCTATTCGGTCACTCAGTTCGCGATGGTCCGCTTCGGGCTCGGCATCGGCGAATTGGGCAATTTCCCGGGCGGCGTCAAGGCCGTTTCGGAGTGGTTCCCGGCCAAGGAGCGTGCTCTCGCGATCGGCATCTTCAACGCCGGATCCAACGTCGGCGCGATCATCACGCCGCTGCTCGTCCCGGTGCTCGTCGTCGCTTATGGCTGGCGGATGGCGTTCGTCGTCACCGGCATCTTCGGCGTGCTGTGGCTGATCGCCTGGGTCACGATGTACCGCCGCCCGGGCGAGCACAAGAAGATCAAGCCCGCCGAAATGGCCTATATCAACCAGGACCCGGCCGACCCGCTCGTCGTTCCCAAGCGGCTGTGGCTCAAGCTTCTCGCGCAACGCGAGACCTGGGCCTTTGCGCTCGGCAAGTTCTTCATCGACCCGATCTGGTGGTTCTACCTGTTCTGGCTGCCGAGCTATCTCGGCAAGCACTTCAATCTCGACCTGCTCCACTTCGGCCCGCCGCTCGCGGCGATCTATATCCTGTCGGACGTCGGCAGCGTCGTCGGCGGCTGGATGTCGGGGCGGATGATGAAGTCGGGGATGACCGTCAACAAGGCGCGCAAGCTGACCATGTTGATCAGCGCGTGCTGCGTCATCCCGGTCTGCTTCTCGACCTATATCGAGAACCTCTGGCTCGACGTGCTGATCATCGGGATCGCCGCGGCGGCGCATCAGGCCTTCTCGGCGAACCTCTACACGCTGCCATCCGACACGTTCCCGCGCTATGCGGTGGGATCGGTAATCGGCATCGGCGGCACGCTCGGCGCGTTCGGCGGCATGCTGTTCTCGCTCCACGCCGGCGACGTGCTTCAGCGGCTGGGCACCTATGCGCCGCTGTTCCTGCTCGCGGGCGCCGCCTATTTTCTCGCGCTGCTGTCGATCCACCTGCTCTCGCCCCGCCTGGCGCGGGCGGAGATGGCCTGATCCAAGACTGACACCAAGACCGGGGAGTGCCTAGCGTGCGTTCGTTGCTGAAGGTTCTGATTTCGGCGCCGCTGGCGCTCGCTCCCGCGTCCGCGTTCGCGCAATCGGGGCTGCTCTTCGCGGCGAGCGGCGACAAGGACACCACCGCCGAAGTCGCGGGCGGCGATGCGGTGCCCAACTTCCAGAGCGAGGTCGGGATCGTTCCCGACGGCGCGAAGGGCGGCGCGCTCCGCTGGGGCGACGGCGGCTATGTCGCGTGGAAGGCGCCGGGCAACATCTACGCCCAGCGCGGCACGCTCGCCTTCTTCTGGCGCTCGCGCGATCCGGTCGGCGAGGCGCCGTTCGCGATCTTCCGCGTCGGCTTCGCCGATCACACCAGCTGGGACATGGCGTTCCTCAGGATCGACTGGAACGGCCACGGCTTCGACGCTTTCGTCACCGACGCCAATCTCACCCGCGTCCGTGTCTCGTTGCGGATGGACCCCCTCCCCGCCCCCACCGAATGGCACCACATCGCCTTCGCCTGGGACGAGGCACAGGGCGTGCGGCTGTTCGTCGACGGTAAGCCCGTGGCGGTGGACCAGACCCGGGCCGATCTCGATACGGGTCTCGACCAGTTCGGCCTCGCGGGCCGCATCATTTCGCCGCACCAGGTACAGAGCCGTTATCACTTCATGCGCGGCAGCGACGTCGACGAGATCCGCATTTACGACCATATGCTCGGTGCCACCGAGGCGGTCGCCGCGCTGGCGGCAGAACCGCGATCCGGCGCCGGCCGCCGCGCCGAAATCGATACTCGGCGGCCTGGCTCCATCGCTTCGGCTGGGACAAGGGCGCAGCCCCCCGCGCTCGACGCCCCTGTCACCGCATCCGCAAGGTCGAGTTCGCCGACGCCAAGGACCTCAAGGAATGGATGTGGAAGGGCGTCGACGGGATCGACGAGACAACCTGGCCCGGCGTCTACAACCGCTCGCAGCCTCCCCGGCCGCGACGATTATTTCGAGCTGCCCGACTGGAACGTCTATGTCGAAGGCGGCAAGGCCTACACCTGACCGTTCCCGCCGACGAGAAGTTCAACCGGGTGGAGATCCGCGGCGCGGCCTATGGCGAACTCGCCTGGTCGCGCGGACGGCAAGCGTTACGCAGCCTGGCCAGGCGGCCGAAGGGCGTGGTCCGCAGCGTCGACGTTCCGAGCCG
Source organism: uncultured Alphaproteobacteria bacterium (assembly GCA_963799985.1). Lineage (GTDB taxonomy): Bacteria > Pseudomonadota > Alphaproteobacteria > Sphingomonadales > Sphingomonadaceae > Sphingomonas. Next base: position 478,239 of record CAWCZC010000003.1, read on the forward strand.
CGGCAGGGCGGCACGCTGCGCTTCACCAACGCGACGCAGGAGAAGCCAATCCAGGAAATCTGGGCCTATGACGTGGTCGGGGGCAAGGAGCCGAAGGGCACGTTCAAGCTCAGCTACACGGTCGACGCTCGAGCCGCGCGCCGATCTCGGCCGCGCTGCGCCGCTCAACGCCAGTATATCGCCGGGCGCTATCCCCGCCGACGAGCGCGAGACGGTGGTGGCGCTGCCGGCGCGGCGCGCGGCCGCGCCGCGCCGCGGCGCGGGCAATGCCGACCGCGACCGGCGCCGCGGTCGCGCGCCGCGCAGGCAGCTCACCGATCGTCCACATCCTGATCCCGTCGGACTTCGGCGACGCCGATCCCGGCGGCCGCTCGTCGCGCGCGTGGAACTACGGCTGGGAGAACAGCCACGACGGGCTCGACGGCATCGCGATCGACATGCCCGCGCTCAAGGCGAAGCCGAAAGCCGACGGGCTGATTGCGCTCAACATCCGCGTCAAGGACCCGATCTGGCCGGGCCGCGACATGATCGACGTGTCGGTCTCGGTCCGCCCGGGCGAGGCGCGGACCTTGTGGCTCGATACCCGCGACCGCATCCTCACCGACGACAGTCTTTACCTGACGATCGCCTCCGCCGCGCCCGACTTCGGCGCCGAATCGCTCGACGGGATGAACGTCCGCCTCGTGTTCAAGGATCGCGACGCCGAGGCGAAGGAGGAGCATATCGCCGACCGCTTCAACCAAGTGAAGGACAATTGGGGCTTCCTCGTCGAGGAGCATACCGCCTCGCAGCGCGAGGCGCTCTACCGCCGCCTGCTCGGCGACGTGACCGACTTGCTCCGCGTCGATCCCGACAATCGTCGCGGGCCGCCGCATATTGGGCGGACATCGGCTACGCTGCGCGAGAGGATGCCGCCGATCACCCACGCCGGTGGTGCCGCCGGGCGTGCCCGCCTGGGCATATCTCCAGCTCGAGGACCTGAAGCTCGACCGGCAGTTCGTCGAACTGGTGGATCGACAACCGCCAGGTGCCCTACGGCGATTTCGGCGGCGGCATCTCGGACGACGTCGACCTGACCGAGCAATGGCCCGGGCTCGCGCTGATGGGCGTCGATCCCGACAAGATCAACGCGTCGCTCCGCGCGCTTTCGGACGCGGTCTACACCAACGGAATGCGGGTAAACGGCCTCGGCTATATCACCACCGACGAGCTCCACGCCTATGAGGAAGGGCTCAATTCGGACGCCGAGCGGCTCTACCTCAACTGGGGCGAACCCAAGGCGATCGAGCGGCTGATGGTGACGGTGAAGGCGCTGCAGGGGCTGATCCTCGTCAACCCGGCCGGCCATATGCATTTCGCGAGCAACTGGTACGGCGGGCGCAAGGTCTACCGCGAGGGCGCGTGGGAATGGCAGAAGCCCTACAGCTTCACCGTGATGCACGCGCCGATCCTGATGGGGGTCTACAACGCCAATCCCACCGCCGAGGGGCTCGTCACCGGGGTGATCGACGGGTGGATGGCGCACGGCAAGCAGGGCGCCGACGGCAAGTGGAACTACCCCAACGAGATCAACTGGCGCAGCGACGACGAGCGCAAGGGCGACGGGGGCGGGCTCACCACGCCGCTGCAATCGGCGTGGGCGGCGTGGCGCTTTACCGGCGACGAGAAGTATCTCCGCCCGATCGAGGCCGGCGGACGCCCAGGCCCTGTCCGAGATCAACGAGGATTGCTGCCGCTGCCGATCGGCAAGGCGGCGCGGCGCGGTCCCGGCGACTTCGGCCGCTACGCCGCATGGCAGAAAAGCGGCGACACCGCGCTCGCTGGTCGCGCTCCACACCGCCGCGATCGCCGACAAGACGCAGACCACATGTACATGTACACCGAGGGCCATTGGTGGTCGGACCGGGTCGATCAGCCCAACGACCTGCTCCAGCGCGAGCGGCTCGGCGGGATCGCGCTGCGCCGCAACCAGACTTATCCGGGCAACACGGTGAGCTGGCGGTTCGAGCAGCCGCACGGGGCCGAGCAAGTCGCGATCCTGATGCCGAACGCCACCCGCGAGCATTTCCGCGTGATCGCCTACAATATGAGCGACACGCCCCAGAATGCTGAGATGACGACCTGGAACGTCACCACCGGTCACTGGACGATGCGCTCGGGCAAGGGCGCGGACGTCCCGATCGATCTGGAACGCAGCGCGACGACCACGGTCAGCTTCGCGCCGCACGTGACGACCGAGCTGGAGTTTACTCTGGTCAAGGCCGGTGAGGACACCGCGACGCGGCCCGATATCGGCATCGGTGCCGACGACGTGGCGGTGAAGGGGCGGACCGTGACCGTGACCGTCCACAGCCTCGGCGCCAAGGATGCGCCGGCCGGCACGGCCACGCTGGTCGACGCCTCGGGCCACGTGCTGGCGTCCACGCCGATCCCCGCGATCGCCGCGCCGCTCGACCTGACGCCGAAGACCGCGCGGGTTCGCCTGATGGCACCTGCGGGAGCGGCGCCTGCGTTCGTGCAGATTGCGCTGGCGGGAGACGCGCGCGAAGTGACTTTGCTCAACAACCGCGTGCCGCTGGGCAAATGATCGGCCGGCGCGCGCTGCTGGGCGGGTTGGCGGCGCTGGCTGCACAGCTGCCCGCGCGCGCGACAGCGGACGACGCCGCGCTCAAGGCGGCGCTCGACGGGCTGGCGGCGATCCCCAGGATGGAGGACCGGCTCGCCAGCCTCGCGAGTTTCGATCCGGCGAAGCTCTCGCCAGCGTCGCGCGCGGACCTGCTGACGGTGCGCCCGGCGCTGGCGATCGACATCCGCCTCGGCGCCCTCTTCCCCGGCAAGGTCGAAACCCCGTTTCGCCCGCCGTCGCCCAAGGGCGCCGAGGCCTATCGCCTCCTGCTCGAACGCCATCTGGGCGGCGCGACCGATCCCGAAGCCACCCATCGCCGCTTCGAGCGCGAAGCCTCCCGCTTCGCCGCCCGCGCCGACGCGCTGCTGCGCGGACTCGGCTTCGCGCGCGGTACCACCGGCGAGCGCTTCCGCGCGATCTTCCACGATCCGCGCTGGCACTATCCCGACGGCGACGCCGGCCGCGACCAGGCGGTCGCCGACATGAACCGCTGGCTCGACGCCGCTCGCGCTCGCCTGCCGGCGCTGATCGGCCCGCTCCCGCCCGAATGCTTGGACGTCAGCGCACGCCGGATGAGCCGCGCCGACGAAGCGGCGGCCAAAGGCGGTTATCGCGACCTCCCGGCCCCTAGTCGTTCAGGCGCCTACTATGTCGACTTGCACGACCTCGCCCGTCGCCCGAGCTGGAGCCTGAAGAGCGTCGTTCACCACGAACTGCTCCCCGGCCACATGGCCCAGCTGCCGGTCGAGGCTCGCGCTCGCCCGCACCCGCTCCGCCTCGCCTATCTCCCGGCCTATGCCGAAGGCTGGGCGATCCGTGCCGAGCAATTGATGGCCGACCACCGTGCCTTCGCACGCGATCCGGCGGGCGAGCTCGGCTATGTCCATTGGATGCTGTTCCGCATCGGCCGCGGCCTCGCCGACACCGGCATCCACCATCGCGACTGGACCCTCGCCGAGGCCCGGCGCCGTCTCGACGAGCTGCAGGGCGAACCCGCCTATTTCGCGCCGTTCGACACCGATCTCCAACGCATCGCCGCCGAACCCGCGATCCGCGCCGCCGAGGCGATGACCTGGCTGATGCTCGCCGATCTCCCGGTGCGGCCCGCTCTGGTCAACGGAAGACTGCCCAAATCGCTGCTCTCTGCTAAAGCGCACGGGTGAACAGCCTTCTCCAGGTCGATCCGCGCGACAGCGTCGCCACTGCCCTGCAGGATCTCGAACCCGGCGCCATCGCGCTGGGGGTGACGCTGCGCGACGCGGTGCCGTACGGCCACAAGGTCGCGGTACGCGCGATCGCCGCGGGCGAGCCGGTGCTCAAGTTCGGCTTCCCGATCGGCCACGCCACGCGCGACATCGCCGCGGGAGAGCACGTCCACACCCACAACGTCGCGACCTCGCTCCAGGCGAGCGCCGCCTACGACTATCACCCGCCCCAGGCCGCGGCCGCGCCGCCCACCGCAGGCCCCACATTCGAAGGCTATCGCCGCGCCGATGGCCGCGTCGGCACCCGCAACGAGATCTGGATCCTCCCCACCGTCGGCTGCGTCGCGCGGACGGCAGAGAAGATCGCCGCGCGCGCCAATGTGATCCACGCCGGGCGGATCGACGGCGTGCACGCCTTCACCCACCCCTTCGGCTGCTCGCAGCTCGGCGACGATCTCGCCGGCACCCGGAAGCTGCTCGCAGGGCTGGCGGGCAACCCCAATGCGGCAGGAGTGCTGATCCTCGGCCTCGGCTGCGAATCCAACCAGATCGATCGGCTGCTCGCCGGGATCGATCCAGCGGTGCTGCCGAAGGTAAGGACGCTGTCAGCCCAGATGGCAGGCGACGAGATCGAGGAAGGGCTCGCCGCGGTCGCCGTGCTGGTCGCGGAAGCGGCGCGCGCCGAGCGCGTGCAGGTGCCGCTTTCCGACTTGGTGGTCGGGGTGAAGTGCGGCGGGTCCGACGGCTTCTCGGGCCTCACCGCCAATCCCTTGGTCGGCCGGATCAGCGACGCGGTGACCAAGGCGGGCGGCGCTGCGATCCTCACCGAGATCCCCGAAGTGTTCGGCGCCGAGCAGATGCTGATGGACCGCGCCGCCGACCGCGACACCTTCGACGGGATCGTCGCGCTGGTGAACGGCTTCAAGCGTTACTTCACCGATCACGGCGAGCCGGTTTCGGAAAATCCCTCGCCCGGCAACATCGCCGGCGGGATCACCACGCTCGAGGAGAAGTCGCTCGGCGCGGTGCAGAAGGGCGGACATGCGCTGGTGACCGACGTGCTTGCCTACGGCGAGCGCGTGCGGCGGCCGGGTCTGACCCTGCTCGAAGCGCCCGGCAACGACGCGGTCTCCTCGACCGCGCTGGCGGCGGCGGGCGCGACGGTGATCCTCTTCACTACCGGGCGCGGCACGCCGCTAGGCTTCCCGGTGCCGACGATCAAGATCGCCTCGAACCACGCGCTCGCCGAGCGCAAGCCCGGCTGGATCGATTTCGACGCGAGCGCGGTGCTCGATCGCGGCATGGAGCCGGTTGCAGAGGACCTGCTCGACACCGTCCGCGCGGTCGCCTCGGGCCGCGAAACCGCCGCCGAGCGCAACGGCGAGCGCGAGATCGCGATCTGGAAGCGCGGCGTTACGCTTTAGCTCGCACCGCTTTCGACCTGTTCGATCAGGTCGAGCACATCGGTGATCAACGTGCGCATCGCGGCTCGCGCCGCGGCGGAGTCGCGGGCCAAGATCGCGTCGTGCACCGCACGGTGGTCGGCGACGCTGGCGCTGCGCCCCGGATCCGGTTGGTGAAGCGGATCGAGGTGCGCAGCGCGGTCGCCACCACATCGCGGAACTGCGCGGTAGAACGGATTGCCCGACGCGAGCAGGATCGCGACATGGAACGCGATGTCGGCGTCGAGCGGGTCGTCAGTCGCCGCCTCGGCGGCCTGCATCCGCGCGAGACCCGCCGCAGATCGCGTTCGAGGTCGCCGTCGCTCGCGAACCGCGCCGCCAGCGCCGCCGCTTCGGGTTCGATCGCGACGCGGAGCTGGCTGAACTGGCGCAGCAGCTCGACCGAGAATTGCCGCTCGAGCAGCCAGCGCAGCACGTCGGTGTCGAACAGGTTCCACGCGCTGGCCGGCTGGACCACCGTGCCCTGGCGCGGGCGCGCGCTGAGCAGGCCCTTCGCGGTCAGCATCTTCACCGCCTCGCGCGTCACCGAGCGGCTGACGCCATGCTGCTTGGCGAGCTCGGCCTCGGTGGGGAAGCGCTTCGGCCTCGTATGCCGCCGGTGACGATCGCCCGCCCGAGGCTGTCGAGCATGCCATAGGTCAGGTTGCGGCCGAGCTGGGGGCGCGGATCGCGCGCGCCGAGCGGGGCGTAATTGGTTGCCATGCCGGCCGATGCTCGCGCACCTCCGCCGCTGGACAAGTCGAATAAATCAGATAAATCGAACGCACGGCAACAGAGCGGCTTCGCGCCGCCGCCCGGCCAGCTAGGGAGAGGCCCGATGAGCTTGTCGCACGATCGATCTGATCGTCGTCATCGTCTACGCCATCGGCATCTTCGGTCTCGCGCAATGGGTCAGCCGCGAAAAGGCGGGGCACCAAAAGGATTCGTCGCGACTATTTCCTCGCCTCGAAGAACCTGCCGTGGTGGGCGATCGGCGCGTCGCTGATCGCGGCCAACATCTCGGCCGAGCAGATCGTCGGCATGTCGGGCTCGGGCTATGCGATCGGCCTCGCGATCGCTTCCTACGAATGGATGGCGGCGGCGACGCTGCTGATCGTCGGCAAATGGTTCCTGCCGATCTTCCTCGCCAACAAGATCTACACGATGCCGCAGTTCCTCGAGCAGCGCTTACGGGCCGACGATCCGCACGCTGATGGCGGTGTTCTGGCTGGTCCTCTACGTCTTCGTGAACCTCACCTCGATCATCTGGCTCGGCTCGATCGCGGTCGACGCAGGTGGCGGGCGTCGACCAGGATGTCGCGCTGATCGGGCTCGGCGCCTTCGCGCTGCTCTACCAGATCCGCGGCGGGCTCAAGGCGGTGGCGCTCACCGACATCGTCCAGGTCACCCTGCTGGTGCTCGGCGGGCTGGTGGTCGCCTATCTGACCCTCGAGCAAGATCGGCGGCGACGCCGGCGTGTTCGCCGGCTTCGCCGAGCTGGTCCGGCGCGTGCCCGACCATTTCCACATGATCCTGCAGAAGACCGGCAACGCCGCCATCTACAAGGAGCATACTGCCCGGGCATCGCCGTGCTGGTCGGCGGCATGTGGATCGCCAACCTCAGCTATTGGGGCTTCAACCAGTACATCATCCAGCGCGCGCTGGCGGCGAAGAGCCTGCCGGAGGCGCAGAAGGGCGTGATCTTCGCCGCCTTCCTCAAGCTGCTGATGCCGGTGATCATCGTGCTGCCCGGCATCGCCGCGGTGGTGCTCGCGCCCGGCCTCGCCAAGCCCGACCAGGCCTATCCGACGATGATGCGGCTGCTGCCCACCGGGCTGCTCGGGCCTGGTCTTCGCGGCGCTGGTCGCGGCGATCATCGCCTCGACCGCCTCGAAGATCAATTCGATCGCGACGATCTTCACGCTCGACATCTACGCCAAGATGACGCGGCGTCCAGTCGCGTGCCGAGGATGCGTCGGGCAAGGAAGCGAACGAAAAGCAGCTCGTGCTGGTCGGCCGGATCGCCGCCGTGGTGGCGATCGTGATCGCGATGATCATGGCGCGGCCGCTGCTCGGCAGCCTCGAGCAGGCGTTCCAGTATATCCAGGAATTCACGGGCTTCTTCACGCCGGGGATCACGGTCATCTTCCTGCTCGGCCTGTTCTGGCCGCGCGCGACCGAGGCGGGGGCGCTGGTCGGTGCGATCGCATCGGTGGTGCTGAGCTTCATCTTCTGGTTCCCCGCCAAATGGGGCGGGTCGGAGATGCTGAACGCAGTGCCGTTCATCAACCGCATGTCGATCGTGTTCTTCCTTTCGCTCGCGCTGGCGGTGATCGTCTCGCTGATCCGGCCGGCGCGCACCGAGAGCAACCTGATCACGATGCAGGGCGTGTCGTTCCGCACCACGGCGGGGTTCAACGTTGCGGCGGCGATCATCGTCGCGATCCTGGTCGCGCTCTACGCCATTTGGTGGTGAGCTTCGCCGGCCGCTTCCTCGCCATCGACTGGGGCACGACCAACCGGCGCGTGTTTCTGATCGATGGCGGCGACGCGGTGGAGACGACGCGCGACGACAGGGGAGTGACTTCGGTCACCGATTTCGAAGCCGAGGCGGCGGGCATCCGCGCACGCTTCGGCGACTTGCCGATGCTGCTCGCTGGGATGGTCGGCTCGAACATCGGCTGGCGGCCCGCGCCCTATGTGCCCGCGCCCGCCGGGATCGACTCGATCGCCGCCAACCTTCTCCACGTCGACAGCCGCACCGCGATCGTCCCCGGCGTTTCCGTCACCGGCCCGGCCGACGTGATGCGCGGCGAGGAAGTCCAGCTGCTGGGGGCGGTCGCCGCCGGGTTGGCGCCGGGCGACGCGCTGCTCGTCCAGCCCGGCACGCATTGCAAATGGGTGGAGATGGCGGGCGGCAGGATCTCGCGCTTCGTCACCGCGATGACGGGCGAACTCTTCGCGCTGCTGCGCGTCCAAGGCCTGCTCGCGGCGCAACTCGGCGGAGAAGTCCGGCTTGGCCCGGCGTTCCGCGATGGCATCGAGGAAGGCCGCAAGCGCGATCTGGGCGCTTCGCTTTTCGGCATCCGAACGGCCAAGCTGCTCGGCGAGCGCGACGATGCCGACGCGGCGAGCTTCGCGAGCGGGCTGCTGATCGGCAGCGACGTCGCCGCGCGGCTCGAGCATTTCCGGCACGACAGCGCCTATATCCTTGCCGAACTCGGTGCTCGGGGGTCTCTATGCCGCCGCGATCGGCGCGCACGGCCGAACCGCGCATCTCGTCGATAGCCACGCCGCATTCGTTGCGGGTATCAGCGAGATCGCCAGACGATGAGTTCGATCCAAGCCTTCAACGCCGCGTTCGCGCGCTGCCCGCTGATCGCGATCCTGCGCGGGGTGAAGCCCGATGAAGTCGAGGCGATCGGCGAAGCGCTGGCCGAAGCCGGCTTCACGCTGATCGAAGTGCCGATGAACTCGCCCGACCCGCTCGAGAGCATCGCGCGCCTCGCCCGGCGGTATGAGGGCCGGGCGGTGATCGGAGCGGGCACCGTGCTGCGCGAGGAGCAAGTGGCCGCGGTCCGCGCGGCGGGCGGCACGATGATCATCTCGCCCAACATGAACCCCGCGGTGGTCGCGGCGAGCGCGGCGGCGGGGCTCGTCTCGCTGCCGGGCATCGCGACGCCGACCGAAGCCTTCACCGCGCTCGATGCGGGCGCCACCGCGCTCAAGCTGTTTCCCGCCGAGGGATCGAGCCCGAGCGTGCTGAAAGCGATGCGCGCGGTGTTGCCCGGCGCGGCGCGGCTGCTGCCGGTGGGCGGAATCACCGTCGAGACGATGGCGCCCTGGATTGCCGCCGGCGCCGCGGGCTTCGGTCTCGGCTCGGCGCTCTACAAGCCCGGAATCTCCGCCGGGGAGGTCGGTGCCAATGCTCGCGCCTTCGTGGGCGCTCTCGGGGCGTAGGCGGCCGCATAGGTTTCCGAAAGATTTCCAGATCGTGTCCGATTTGTACGGCTCGTCGACAATTTAGACCCGTTCATCGCCTCCCGATTGTCCGAGCAGGCGGTTTCACCTCGGGCGCGCGGTCACCCTTATAGAGGACGCGCACGGCACATGTCGTCGCGGCTTCAGGGGGAGCGCGATGCGCAAAATGCTCGGACTGACCATGCTGGCCCTGTGCGCGTTCATGCGGCCGGCCTTCGCTCAGACGGTCGGTCCGGGAGAAGGGACGGCGATCGCGCGATATTCCTCGGGAATGCCGCCGCAGATCGCCGCCCCTTCGGCTTCCGAACTGAGGATCAACTTCGATCTCTCCGAGACCGGACTGGACGACGGGTGGCGGAGCCGTCTGCACCACCGCGCCGCCAGCTCGCTGGTCGACTATTACCCGTTCGAGCCGGAAGGGTTTCGAGTCTCGGTCGGGCTGCACTTCTTCTCGCGGACCAGCATGCTGCGCCAGATGGTGCAATCGGCGGATGGCAGGCTGTTCGTCGGCCGGTCGCCGATCAACGCCGGCGCGCGCATCGGTTACCGGCGCTACACGCCGGCGCTGACGATGGGCTACACCCACAAGTTCGGGCGGGACGGCACGTTCGGGATCGAGGCGGGGGCGCTTGTGGGGCGCGCTTTCGTCTCGATGCCCCGCATCTTCCGCCAGACCTCGATCGCGGCAGGAGGCAGTCCCGAGCAATCGGGCTTGAACCCGCTGCTCCACGCCGTCCTCGACTTCAGCTTCTAGCCTGCCGCGGGACGCGTCCCGCGATCAAACGTCTCGTCCGAAAATCGATGCTCCCGACGGAATCCGTGTCCGGTTTTTCCGCCGCGGCGCCGTCTTGGAAGCAGGGAGATCCTGAGTGCTTACCACCAAGCTCAACACCCAGCGCTCGGCGGACTATGCGGGACCGGAGACCGGCGTCGCACTGGCCCCCGCTCCTTCCGCGCCCAAGCTGCGCGAAGTCGAATCCCAGCCGGCGCCGTCCTCGCCCTGGGAACCATCGCACACCGTCGCGCTCAGACCCGGCGAGTGCGCCTGGACCGTGCTGATCCCCTTCTTCAACGAGCGGCTGTATCTGCCGGCGACGCTGTGGAGCCTCGCCGCGCAGGACCGGCCGTTTCGCGTCATCCTGATCGACAACGGCTCGACCGACGGCGGCGCCGAGATCGCCGCCGCGCAGTGCCGCCGGCTGGGGCTCGCCTTCACGCTCGTGGTGGAGCGGCGCCCGGGCAAGGTGCATGCGCTCGCGGCGGGCTTCGAGCGGGTGCGCACGCCGTTCGTCGCGACCTGCGATGCCGACACCTGGTACCCGTCCGATTATCTCTCCCAGGCGGCCGCGCTGCTCGCCGGGGGGGCGGACGCGGCGGGCGCCTTCTTCATTCCCCGCGACGCGGAGCCGAAGCGCCGCAAGGCGGCCGGACGGCGCATCTCGATCCTGGGACGACTGCTGCCCAGCCAATGCCACACCGGCGGCGCGGGCCAGGTGTTCCGCACCGCGAGCTTGCGCCGCGCGGGCGGCTTCGATCCGGCGCGCTGGGGGTTTGTGCTCGAGGATCACGAGATCATGCACCGCGTCGCCGGCCCGCGCCCGATCGCCTATGGACCCGAATTCTGGTGCACGCCGGCCGATCGCGCCCGCGATCGCGCGTCGATCCGCTGGTCGCTGTTCGAGCGGTTGCTGTACAATTTCACCCCCGCGCGCCGCCGAGAATGGTTCTTCTACGATTTCCTCGCCCCGCGGCTGAAGGCGCGGCGGATGACCAGCGACCGCATCCGCGAGCGTCAGTTTCAGGTGTCGGTGGAGCCCGCGAATGCCGCGTCTTATTCTCTGTGCGGATGATTTCGCTTTTTCGCATGAGATCAGCGAAGCGATCGCCGGACTCGCCGCGGAAGGTAAGCTCAACGCCATAAGCTGCATGGCGGTGTGCCCCGGCTGGGCCGAAGACGCCGACCTGCTGGCGACGCTGCCGCCCGCGGTCGAGGTGGGGCTGCACCTCGTCCTGACCGGCGAGCGACCGCTGACCGCGATGCCGCATCTGGCGCCAGGGGGCCGACTGCCCTCGATCAACCAGCTTGCCCGCGATGCCGGGCGAAAGGCGATTGCGCTCGACGAAATCGCCGCCGAGATCACGGCGCAATTCGAGCGCTTCGTCGCGGAGCGCGGGCGCGCGCCCGATTTCGTCGATGGGCACCAGCACTGCCACGTCCTCCCCGGCATCCGCGAGATCGTGCTTGCCGAAACCGCGCGCCGGGCGCCGGGTGTATGGGTGCGCAATTGCGAGGACCGGATCGGCGCGATCCTGGCGCGGCCGTTCCGCGGCAAGGCAATCGCCAACGCGCTCCGCTCGCGCGGGCTGCGCGCGGACGCGGCGCGGCACGGACTGCGCTGCAACGACAGCTTTGGCGGGCACTACGACTTCCGCAGCGACTATGCTGCGCTGTTCCCGCAATTTCTGCGGCGGCCGGGCGACGTTCACTTGGTGATGTGCCATCCCGGCGCCGGCGACTTGCCGGGCGACACCATCGCCGCGGGACGGCGGCGCGAGACGTCGGTCTTGCGGGCGATGCCGATCGCCGCTTTACTCGCGAACATGTGGCGAAATCTGCGACCGGCGTGAACGAGAGCGGCTTGAAGGCTGTCTTCCTCGAGGAGCGGCCCACTCTCGTGCGCCTGCTCATTGCCCGGCTGGGAAGCCGTGAGGAAGCCGAGGATGTGACGCAAGAGATGTGGCTGAAGCTCGAGCAGCTTGCGCCCAAGCCCGTCTCGCAGCCCGCCGCGTACCTGTTTCGCATGGCTGCGAACCTCGCGTCGGACCGCAGGATCTCCGCAGCGCGGGGGGGCGTGCGCAATTCGGCTTGGCTCGAGGCCCAGCCCGCGGCCGAGGAACTGCCCGGCGCCGAGCGCGCGCTGCTGGCCCGCGAGCGGCTGGCGCATGTCGAGACGGCGCTGGCCGCGATGCCCGAGCGGATGCGCGCCGCGCTGCGTATGTACAGGCTCGAGGAGCTGCCGCAAAAACAGATCGCCGAAAACCTCGGCATGACGCTAAGCGGCGTCGAGAAGCTGCTGCGCCGCGCGGTGCGTCAGCTGCACGATACCGGACGAAACGGAGCAATGGCGGATTCTGGCGAGCGGTGTCGTCTAGACTCTGAACAGGGATCACAGAGCGATGACTGAGACGGTGGACATCGTCGATCAGGCGATCGAATGGCATATGCGCCAGGGCAACATGCCCGAGCATGCCTGGCGCGAATTCATGGCCTGGCTCGAAGCCGATGCGGCGCATGCCCGCGCCTATGACGCCGTCGCGCTCGACCTCGCGCTGCTCGGCCAGCACCCCGACCTGCTCGCCGATTCCGCGCCCGCCGCGAACGACGATGCGCACCAATTCTTCCGGCGCACATGGCTGTTTCCCGCTGCCGGACTCGCCGCGGCCGCCGCGCTCGCGGTGATGATCGTGCCGATGGTCCGCCCGCACCCCAGCGATCCCTACACCGTCACAACTCAGCCCGGCGAGCAGCGCGACGTGGCGCTCGCCGACGGCACCCGGATCGAGCTCAACGGTGGCAGCAGCGTCACCCTCGATCACGCCAATCCGCGCGTCGCGACGCTCGACACGGGCGAGGCGACCTTCCACGTCCGCCACGATGCGAGCGATCCGTTCGTGCTCCGCTCGGGCAAGGTGGCGGTCCAGGATCTCGGCACGGTGTTCAACGTCGTCCGCGAGGGCGCGCGGATCGACGTCGAGGTCGCGGAAGGATCGGTGCTCTACCAGCCCGAGCTTGAGGCGGTAACGCTGCGCGCGGGTTCGGCGCTGTCGGCGCGCGAGGATCTGGGGAGCGTCTCGGTGTCGCCGATCGCGGTCGAGCGTGTCGGCGGGTGGCGCAACAAGTCGCTGACCTTCAGCGGCGATTCGCTCGCGCAAGTCGCGGCGTCGATCCGGCGGCTCGACGGGGCGACGCTCGAGGTCGACGCGGGCTTGTCCTCCCAACCCTTTACCGGCATGCTCCGCCTTTCTGGCAAAGCGGAACGCGACGTACCCCATGTCGCCGCGTTGATTGGGGCTCGGTGGCGGCACGATGGCGAGCGGTGGATCCTGTCCCCGTTGGATAGCGGCACTCGCTAGCGCGCTGGCGATCGCGGCGGTTGTCGCCGCACCCGCCCAGGCCCAGAGCGCCAACGGCACCCTCTCGATTCCCGCGACGACGCTCGACAAGGCGCTGACCAGTCTGGCACGTCAGAGCGGCGCGGACATCATCAGCACCGAGCCGGGCCTCGCTCAGGTCCATGTCCCCGGTGTCTCCGGCCGCCTGCCGGTGCGTACCGCGCTCGAGAGGCTACTCGCGGGGACCGGCTATCGCGCGATACCGATCGATTCGAACAGCTATCGAATCGTCCGCGCGCGGGCCACCCGGCCGCGGCCGCCGCGCCCCGCGCCGGTGCGCGCCGTGACAACCGTCGAAGATCACAACGACATCGTCGTCACCGCGAGCAAGCAGAATGCGCCGCTGCTGCGCTTCCCGGGCAGCATCATCGTCGCAACCGGCTTCGCACCCGGCGGGGTCGGCAGCAAGCCCAAGGCGCTCGACGACGTCGCACGCGACACGCCGGTGCTCCAGAACACCGAGCTGGGGCTCGGTCGCAACAAAATCTTCATCCGCGGTATCGCCGACAGCAGCTTCAACGGATCGACCCAATCGACCGCGAGCATCTATTTCGACGAGGTCCAGCTCGGCTATTCGGGCCCCGAGCCAAGCCTCAGCCTCTACGACATGGAACGAGTTCGAGGTGATGGAGGGGCCGCAGGGCACGCTCTACGGCGCGGGCGCGATCGGCGGGATTATCCGGTTGACTCCGAACCCGGTCGATCTCGCGCACCTGCACGGCGCGATCGGGTTCGGCGCCACCGCCACGCAGGGCGCCGCGCCCGGGGCCGACGTCAACGCGATGGTCAATTTGCCGCTGATCGACGATCGGGTCGGCGTTCGCGCGGTCGGCTATCGCGAGCGCGACGGCGGCTATATCAACGATCCGGAGCGCGGCCTCGCCAACATCAACCGCACCGACACGCTCGGCGGGCGCGTCGCGCTCCAGGTCGATCCCGGCGACGGCTGGCGGATCGATCTGGGCGCGCTCGGCCAGCGGATCAGCGCCGCCGACGCACAATATGCCGAAGGGCGGACCGCGCCGCTGGCGCACCGCGCGGCGATCGACCAGCCCTATGACAGCAACCTCGGCCTGTTCCGCGCGGTCATCCGCAAGCATTGGAGCAGCGGGCTCGATCTCGTCTCGGCGACCGGCCTCGTCGATCTCACGACCGACGATACGTTCGACGCCACTCGACTCGGGCCGTTCCCGATGCCGACCGCTTATACCAACGAGGAAGCCAACCGGCTGGTGATGAACGAGACGCGGCTCTCGCGCCGGCTGCCGAGCGGACTTTCGTGGGTGGTCGGCTTCGCACTGCTCCACGACCAGGATTCGCAATCGCGGACGATCGGCGCGCCCAACAATCCGATGGACATCATCGGCGTCACCAACGTGACCGACAGCGCCTCGGCATTCGGCGAGGTCACCGTGCCGATCACCCCGCGGCTGGCGCTGACCGCGGGCGGGCGGCTCACCGCGGCCCAGACCGACGGCGAACCCTCGTTCCGCCCGACGAGCGACAATTTCGTCCACGGGCGCTCGACCCGACGTCTCGATCCCACGCTGGCGGTGTCGTGGCTGGTCGCGCCGCGGCTCGCCTTGTTCGCGCGGGCGCAGTCGGGCTACCGCACCGGCGGCATCGCGGTCGCGCGCGGGATCGGCCGGGTCGCCGACTTCCGTTCGGACTCGATCCAGGTCGGCGAGGTTGGGCTGCGGACCGAGCGCAGCGGCGCGCTCGGCCTGTCGATGTCCGCGGGCGCGTCCTACGCGCGCTGGCGCAACATCCAGGCGGATCTCTTCAACCGCCGCGGCCAGCCCTATACCGACAATATCGGCGACGCCGCGGTCTATGGCCTCGAGGCGACCGGCGACTGGGTCCCGGTCC
Source organism: uncultured Alphaproteobacteria bacterium (assembly GCA_963799985.1). Taxonomy (GTDB): domain Bacteria; phylum Pseudomonadota; class Alphaproteobacteria; order Sphingomonadales; family Sphingomonadaceae; genus Sphingomonas. The sequence continues at coordinate 493,535 of CAWCZC010000003.1, forward strand.
GCGGCCTCAGAGCGACCTTCGCCTTCCTCTACACCTACAACCAGGTGTTCGGGCCGATCGCGCAACTGTCGCAGCGCGCCAACCGGCGCTTGCCCGAGACGCCGCCGTTCGCGGGCAATGTCGGGCTTTACTACGAATGGGCGGATCGCGGCAGCTCGATCTTCAGCCTGGGCGGGACAGCGCGCTACGTCGGCCGCTCGGTGCTCGGCACGGGCGACCTGCTCGACCGCAGCCAGGGCGAATATGCCACGGTGGGGCTGAGCGGCGGCTGGCGGATCCGAAACCTCGATCTCTCGCTGACGATCGACAACCTGACCAACGGCAAGGACAATCGCTTCGCGCTCGGCAACCCGGTGCTGGTGGCGGTACGCGACCAGACCACCCCGCTGCGGCCGCGCAACGTGCGGCTGGGGGCGACGATTTCGTGGTGAGGCCCTCAAGCCCCTCCCCTTTTGGGAAGGGGCTTGAGTTTCAGAACGCGATCCGCAGCCCTCCGGACGCGCTCCGCGAGGTAGCGCCGTTGGTATTGGGCTGGGTCTGCGCCCCCGCGAACACCGACACGCCCTTCGCGATCTGGCCCTCGAGGCTGAGCCCGAGCACCAGCCGTTCGCGGCCGATCGAGGGGCCGGTCAGGCCGAACCTGGTCCCGTCCGAGGCGGTGGCGATGGCGGTGCCGCGCAAGTCCCACAGCTCGTGCGACCAGGTGGCGTTCGCGCCGATCCTGAGCTTGCCCGAGGCGCCGAACGCGATCGTGCGGCTGACGTCGAGCCCGGCGGTGGGACGCAGGCTGCCGTAATCGTGCGGGGCGACTCCGACGTCGAACGTCGTCGCGCCGGTCTCGGCATAGCCGTCCTGCCGGACACCGCGGATGTCGACCCCGAGCTGGGGCTCGATCCGCCAGCCGCCCGCATCGAGCGTCCAGGCGGCGCGGGCGCCGGCCTCGAGCTCGCTCGCGTGGAAGCGGGCATGCGCGAGCTGGCCGATCGCGGCGACTCGATCGGCCGAGACGGCGTGGCGTGCTCCGCTGCCGCGGAGGACCAGCGAGAAGGGTCCGGAGGCGAAGCGCGCGTGGCCCGCGAAACGCAGCGTGTCGATCGAGGCGGTGCTGCCGTCGTCGAAGCGCAGGCCGGTGTCGCTCCACGAGACCGCGAGACCGAGTTGCGCCACCTTGGCCGCGTCGAAATCCACGCCGCCCGCGAGTTCGCCTTGGTTGGCGTGATAGCCCGCCGCGGTCGCGTCGCCGCTCAGCGAGCCCCAGCGGCCGCTGCCTTCTCCCCAGATGCCGCCGCGCGCATGGCGGGCGCGGGCATAGTCGCGGTCGGCGTCCCACATGCCGTTGTCGGCGAGCGCGGTCGGGATCGCGGCGCGGACGCTCGGGTTGGCCGGCGCGACCACCACGCTGGCGAGCGCGAGGCGGACGGCATTGGGCGAATAGCTGATGCTCTGCGAGACGCTGCCTCCGGGCACGGTGCCGGTGACGGTCGCGAAGGTGCCGGTGATCCCGCCCGTCGCGGTGACCAGGTCGTACTGGTGCGCGGTGTAGGTGCCGGGCGCGTAGACCAGCGCCAGCGTGCCGCCGAGCGATGCGCTGCCGCCCACCGCGAGCTTCGACGATCCGCCCGGCTCGACATCGAGCGTGAGCGTCGCGCCGGGCGCCTGGCTGTAATTGCCGCCGACCGTGAGCGTGCCGATCGACCCCCCGGGCCGCACCGCGCCGTTGTTGACCAGCGATCCGGCGAGGGTGCCGTGACCGAGCAGCGTCGCGCCGGCCGCAACCGTCGCCGATCCGCCGAGCGAGGCGCTGGGGGTCGCGGCATCGCCGAGCATGAAGCCGCCCTCGTTGACCGAAAGCAGGCCGGTGAAGAGGTGGCCGTCGCCGTCATAGACCAGCGTGCCCGCCCCCATTTTGGTGAAGCTGCCCGCGCCGCTCAATGCGCCGGCATAGATCGGGTTGTCCGAACGGTTGACGGTGAGCGCCCCGCCGATGCTGATCGGCCCCGCGACCATGCCCGAGGTGCCGCCCGATCCGAGCTGGAGCGACGATCCCGCGGCGATCGTGGTGGCGCCGGTCGCGCTGTTGTTGCCGGTGAGCGTCACCTTGCCCGGCCCGGCGATCGCCAGCGTACCGCCGCCCGAGATCAGCCCGGCAAAGGTCGCGGCGTCGTGGAGGTTCATAACGAAGCCGCCGTTGTCGACGACGTTGCCCGCGATCTTGCCGTCGGCGGTGCCGTCGCCGAGGCGGAGCGTCGAGCCCGAGTCGATCGTCGTGCCGCCGGTGAAGCTGTTGTTCCCCGTCAGCGTCAGTATATGGCCGCCCGTCAGACGGAACGCGCCGGTGCCGCTGACCTGGTTGCCGGCGACGGCATCGGCCGGAAGGTCGGCGATCAGCATCCCGTTGTCGACGTAGTCACCCGGAACGCCGCCGCCGTGGATGCCGTCGCCGAGCTGGACCGTCGACCCCTGGTCGATCGTCATCCCGCCGGTGAAGCCCTGATCGGTGACGATGGTGACCTTGCCGGCTCCGCCGAACTCGATTGATCCAATGCCCGTCACCGAGCGGTCGAGTGTCACCTCATGGACTTGCTTGACGACGATCTTGCCGTTGTCGACGATATCGCCCGCAATCCCGCCGTCATGCGTGCCGTCGCCGACCTGGAGCGTCGCGCCGGGATCGACGGTGGTGCCGCCGGTATAGTTGTTGTCGCCGATGACAACGATCGTGCCGTGGCCCTTGATCTCGACCGCGCCGATGCCCGAGATCACGCCGCCGAAGGTGTTGGTGCCGATCAGGTTCGCGATCAGCAGGCCGTTGTCGGTGACGTCGCCGATCGCTGCGCCACCGCCGACGGTGCCGTCGCCGAACTGGAGGCGGCCGCCCTGAACGATCGTCAGCGAGCCGCCGTAGCGGCCCTCGCCCATGAAGGTGATCAGGCCGCTGCCGCCGACCGTGATCGATCCGTCGCCGGAGAGGAAACCGTTGTAGGTGAAATCGCGTCCCAGGTTGATCTCGAGCGCGCCGAGGATGTCCATGTCGCCCGCGAGGCTGCCGCCCATGCCGCCGTTGCCGAGGCGGAGCGTGGTGCCCTGGACGATCGTCGTCAGCCCGGCGTGAGTCGCGTCGCCGGTAAGCTGGAGCACGCCGCCGCCGTTGACGATCAGCGAGCCGGGGCCCGAGATGCCGCCGGAGAGGGTCAGCGTGCTCAAATTGGTATTGATCGTCGCATCGGCATTGGTGTCGTAGACCGAGGTGCCGGCCGAGGTTTCGACGCTCGACAAGCCGGAGAGGAAGATCGGATTGGCGAGGCTGAAGACGCCGCCGTTGCCAACGCCCCCCGCGCCCATCGTCGTGATCCCGCCCGCGGGGACGCCACCGCCCGCCGCAGGGCGGAACTGTGCCGCCTTGATCGATCCGAGCCGCCCGATCGAGATCGTGCCGGTGCCGAACGCGTTCGGATTGCCGAAGGTGAAGGCGCCGCGCTGGATGTCGGTGCCGCCCGAATAGGTGTTGAACCCGTTGAGCCCGATCGTGTTGCCCGAACTCAGGATCAATTTGCCGCCGCCGCTGATCGTCGAGAAGATGCCGCGGTCCTGCCCGGGCTCGGAGATGTAGAGCTTGTCGTCGATCTGGATCGGGCCGTTGCCGAGCGAATCGGGCGAGGCGTAGATGCTGCCCTGCGCGTCGTGGAGCCCGCCCGCGCTGCTAGCGCCAGTCAGCACCAGCGATCCCGCGCCGGTCTTGATCAGCGTGCCGGTGCCCGTGATCGTCCCCGAATAGAGCGTCGAGGCGCCGTTCGAGCCGACGGTCAGCTCGACCGGGCGATCGCCGGCGACGCCGCCGAGGTAGAGCGATCCGCCCCCGCGCAGCGCGCCGAAGCTGTAGCGGCCGATCGTCTCGCCTAAAGCGGTGTGGAAGCGGATCGCGCCATTGTCGGTGACGTCGGCGCCGCCGGTGGTCGGGCCGCTGGCGGCGGTGGTGATGTCGGCCTGGCCGCCCGACTGGATGTCGATCGAATCGCCACCCGTCGTCCGGTCCATGCTCAGCGCGCCGCCATTCCAAATCGTGATCGCGGAATGATCGGCGCTCGACGAATCGGCGAATTCGAGCCGCGCGCCGCTGCCGATCGCGATCGTCGCGGTGCCCGCGCGGCTGGTGTCGCCGAAGTGGACGGTGCCGTTGGTGATGTCGACGTCGGCATTGCCCGCGGTCGAGCTGTTGAAAAAAGTGAGGTTGCCTTGGCCCGAGTAGCGCACCTTGCCGGTGCCGCCACTCGCGCTGGCATTGTTGTAGAAGTCGATGGTCGGCGTTCCCAGCGGCGCGGCGGCCATCGCCCCGATGCCGCTCCCGACCTCCACGCCGCCGCCGGGCGCGAGCACGATATTCTGGGTCACCGCCGAATCGTTGCGCACGCCTTCGCCGGTGAGGCTGAGAATCACCGGCTGGCCCTCGAGCGTCAGCGTGTAGGCTGGAGCGTCGTTGGTGAAGACGATCGACTGGATCGTGATCGGCGTGTTGAGCCGCACGTCGGTGTGCGTCGTGTTCTGGAACAAGGCCCCCTCGAGCGTGCTCGGCGCATGGTTGTCCCAATTGCCGCCGTTCTCCCAGGTGGTGTCGACACCACCGGTCCATGCGCACATCGCGGTGCCCGCCAACAGCAACGCACAAAGCCCGTTATGTGGAATGCCGTCCATGTCGTGATCCCCTTGTTCCGCCCGCGATCGGGCAGTCGGGGGGTATCAGGCGCGGTGGCCGGCCGCTGTGACTCGGATCACTCCACGAACGCGCTCAGGACGCGCGCTCGATCTCGGCCAGGCGGGCGCGGTCCTTGAGGACGATGAAGCCTAGGTGGACCTCGATCATCCCCTGGTCGCGCCAGTCCTGGAGCAGGCGATTCACCGTTTCGCGCGCGACGTTCATGTGGCTGGCGAGCTCGTGCTGCGGGAGGACCACCGTGAGCCGCCGCCCGCGCTCGGTATCCACGCCGAAATGCTCGCCGAGAAACAGCAGGCGCTTGGCCATCCGCGCGGGCAGGCTGAGGAACATCATGTCCTCGACCTGCGCCGAGACCCAGCGCAGCCGCTCGGTGAGCGTCACCAGCATCCGCCGCATCACCGCGGGATGGCTCTCGAGGAAGCCGATCAGCGGGCCGGTCTCGAGCAGAAGCAATCGCGCGGGCTCGCAGGCGATTGCGTCAGCGGTGCGCTCGCCGCCGTCGAGCAGCGCGATCTCGCCGAACGCCGCGCCGGCGCCGAGGATGTTGAGCACCAGCTCGCGGCCCTGCGCCGAAGTGGTCGCGATCTTCACGCGACCGCGCTCGACGACGTAGAGCCCGTTGGCGGGATCGCCCTTGGCGAAGATCGTCGCGCCGACCGGGTAGGCCGAAGGCCGTGCCAGCGCCGCGAGCTTGTCGAGATCGGCCTCGGCGAGCGCCGCGAACAACGCCGCGCCGCGAAGCGCCGCCGCCTTTTCCGCCGGACCAGGGTTGAAGGGCGCGCGCGCCTGCTGGGTCACTCTGCCTCCGCCCTTGCGACGGACCGATGCTGGCATGTCCCGAGCCCCCCGACAAGCGCCTCTGGCGGGCGCCAAAATCTGTGCTAGCCTCGGCGCGGGGCAGGACGCGGGGGAACCATGGCGTCGAGGGCATCAGGGGCGGATCCAGCCGACACCGGGCGCATGCTCGAGGATGCGTTCGCGCGCGAGGCCCGGCGCGGCGTCGCGCTCGCCGCCCTGGCGCGCACCGTCGCCTTCGTGCTGCTGTGGGCAAGTTATTACGAAGACGCGCAGGGCGCCTGGAAGAACCCCTATTTCCTCTATCGCTCCGCGCTGGTCGCCGCCGCGTTGGTGAGCGGCGGGCTGACGCTACTCGCGGCGCGGCGATCGAAGCGGCCGGTGGCCTGGTGCGGCGTGTTCCTCGGCGTCGACCTGGCGGTGATCGCGCTGCTGATCTTCGGCTGGCTGCCCGAGATGATCGCCGACTATCCGCAATTCCTCGCGGTCAGGATGCAGGACATCCTGCTGTTCCTCGTGATCCTCGGCGCCAGCGCGCTGCCGCTTTCGCCGCGGCTGGTGGCGGGAGCGGGGATCGGCACCGCGGTGATCTGGGTGGTGGCGGTGCTGCGGTCGTTCTGGAAGACCCCGGGCGCGATGACCGGCGACATGGCGGCGAAGGGCGCGCGCGATCAGGCCGACATGCTCGCGCGCATCTCCCGAGCGCTGGTGCTCGATACCGATTATTTCATGATCCAGACCGCGCTGGTGCTCGCGATCGCCGCGCTGCTGGTCGTGGGCGTGCGCGAAGGCCGGCGGCTGGTGATCCAGGCGGCGCGGGCCGAGGCTGGGCGCGCCCGCTTCGCACGCTTCATGCCGCCGGGTGTGCTCGACGCGCTCGGTGCGCGGCCCGACGGCGAGCTGCCGTCGCGGCGGAGCACGGCGTGCATCCTCTTCGCCGACCTCGATCGCTCGTCCGCGCCCGGCCTCGAAGCGCTGGGCCGCTTCTACGCCGCAGCCGAGGCAGCGGTGTTCGAGCAGGGCGGCGTGATCGATCGCTTCGTCGGCGATCCGGTGATGGCGAGCTTCGGCGCGATCGGGGACGGGCCGGGCAACCCCGCCGACCACGCGCTACGCTGCGCCGAGCGGCTGGTGGCCGAAGGCGCGCAGATCGCCGCGATCCACTTCGGGCCGGTGATCTCGGGCGAAGTCGGCAGCGCCCGGCAGCGCGCGTTCGGGGTGGTCGGCGATACCGTCAACAGCACGCGGCGCTTGCTCGACTGGGGACGTGAGCGCGGGCTGGCGCTGGTGGTCAGCGGGCCCGCCACCGATGCGCTGAGCGCCGAAGCGCGTGCCGGACTGGCTCCGCGGGGCGAAGCGAGCCTGCGCGGGCTCGATACGCCGCTCGCGACATGGAGCCGGGCATGAGCGCCGACATCGGCGTCCGCGCCCGGCTGGGGCTGGCGGCGGCGGCCGCGCTGCTGGTGGCGGCCTGCTATGGGCCGGCATGGGGCGGGTTCGCCCTGAGCGTAGGGCTGGTGGTGGCCGGGCTCGGCGCCGTGCAGGCCGGGCCGGCGGGGCAATGGCTCCCGCTCCGGCTCGCGCTGATCCTCGCCGAGATCGCGCTGATCACCGCCGCGCTCTATTGGGCGGCGCCGGTCAAGGCGATGCTGTTCCACAGCCCGGCGATCCTGCTGCTGTTCGCAATGGTCGCGGCGCACACCGTCAGCGTGCGTCCGCTCTCGACCGCGTGGGCGGGCGTGTCCGCGCTCGGCTGCTGGTACGCCGCCGCCTGGGTCGCCCAGCACGATCCGGCGACGCTCACCAAGGCGCAGGTGCTCGACGGCGACTACGATACGCTGATCGACTATCTCGGCGCGGTGATGCAGCCGCGCTACCTGAGCCTCGACGCACTGTGGCTCCAGCTCTGCGTGCTCGGCGGGTTCACCGTGGTCTTGGGTGTCGCCTCGTGGCGGATGCGCAGCCTCGCGCATGCCGCGGCCGAGCGGCAGGCGGCGCTGGCGAGCCTTTCGGGCCATTTCGCCGGACCGGTCGCCGAGGCGCTGCTATCCGACGGATTCGAGCGGCCCGAGCGGATGCGGCTGGCGGTGCTCGATTGCGACCTGATCGGCTTCTCCGGACTCGCCGCGCGGATGGCGCCGGAAGCAGTGGCGGCGGCGCTGCGGGCCTATCACGGCTTCGTCGAGGAGCTGGTGTTCACTTGCGGCGGCGCAGTGCTCGCCTATGCCGGCGACGGTGTGATCGCGGTGTTCGGCTTCACCGGCGAGACCGCGCCGGCGGCCGCTGCGCTGCGCTGCGCCGGGCGGATCGCCACGGAATGGCCTGCGTCAGGCAGCGCCGCCTTCGCGCCCGCGGCGGCACCGGGGCTCGCGGTGGGAGTTGATTTCGGCGAGGTGGTCGCAGGCATCGTCGGCGAAGGCCGGGCGCTCTCGTTGATCGTGACCGGCCCGCCTGTGGAAGGCGCCGCGCGGCTCCAGTCGCTGCGCGGGGATGAAGGCCCCGTCCGCGCCAGCGATGCGGCGACGGCCGCCGCCTAGGGTCGGGACTCGATTGGAAGCCCTGCCTAGTCGAGGGTGAGGGCCATCGTATTGCCGCGCGGGCACCTTGCGAGACGGAAAGTCACACCAGGGTCACACTGGTACGCATGGTTCGTCGGCGGCCCGGTCACGCGGGAATTCGCAACAGTTCGGTCCAAACGCAATTTGCGTTCCGGCCGCGATCGAACCTGTCAAAGAGCGGCGGATGGGCAGGGGCAAACGTCCGGGGGACGTTTGCCCCTGCCCATCGGCAGCGCATCACCTCAGCAGGCGAGGTCCAACATTTCAAGCGCTTGGTCAGTCACGGCCGCACACGATCGAATCCAATTGAGGACAGACCCTAGGTTGGGGACTCATTTGATCCACTCGGCGACGGCGGCGACGAGAGCGATGGCGGCGAGATAGTTTGTGGCGTGTCGGTCGTATCGGGTGGCGATGCGCCGCCAGTTTTTGAGGCGTCCGAACAGCCGTTCGATGACGTTCCTTCGCCGGTAGAGGCGCCGGTCGAGCGGATATGGAGTGCGGCGCGAGGCAGTGGAAGGTATGACGGCCTTGATGCGCCGTTGCTTCAACCAGTTGCGCAGGCTGTCGGCATCATAGGCCTTGTCGGCGATGAGGCGTCGGGCGGGCAGCGCGACGCTCAGCAACGGGATCGCCATGGTGATGTCGGCGATGTTGCCGGGCGTCAGCGCGAAGGCGACCGGTCGGCCGCGATCGTCGGCCAGGCAATGGATCTTGCAGGTCCGACCCCCGCGCGAGCGGCCGATCGCTTCTTCATACTCCCCCTTTTTGAGCCGGCTGCCGAACGGCGCGCTTTGACATGACTGCTGTCGATCGACAGTTCGTCGGGCACCGGCCCGGTTGCCGCGACTTTCTCGAACAATCGCTGCCAGATGCCGTGTCCGGCCCAGCGGTTGTAGCGATTGTAGATCGTCGTTGGCGGCCCATAGGCGGCCGGCACGTCGCGCCACCGGCAGCCGGTCTTGAGCACGTGCAGGATGCCCGAGATCACCGTGCGATCGTCCACCCGAGGCTTGCCCGGCCTGCCACGCGGAAGATGCGGTTCGATCGCTGCCCAGGCTTCATCCGATAGCCAAAACAGATGACGTGACATCGCCGGCCTCCCAAACCCAAAGAAGGCGCTTATTACTATATAGAATCAGTGATATGTATAGGTTCCCAACCTAGGGTCGGGATTGTTGAGGGTGAGGTTGTTTGGCGCGGGCTTGCGAGACGGAGTGGGTTGGTACGCTGGTTCGTCGGCGCCCGGTCACGCGGGAATTGCAACAGTTCGGTCCAAACGCAATTTGCGTTCCGGCCGCGATCGAACCTGTCAAAGAGCGCGGTGGGCAGGGGCAAACGTTCGGGGGACGTTTGCCCCTGCCCATCGGCAGCGCATCACCTCAGCAGGCGAGGTCCAGCATTTCAAGCGCTTGGTCAGTCACGGCCGCACACGATCGAATCCAATTGAGGCAGATCTAGGTTGGGTCTTATTCGATCCACTCGGCGACGGCGGCGACGAGAGCGATGGCGGCGAGATAGTTTGTGGCGTGTCGGTCGTATCGGGTGGCGATGCGCCGCCAGTTTTTGAGGCGTCCGAACAGCCGTTCGATGACGTTCCTTCGCCGGTAGAGGCGCCGGTCGAGCGGATATGGAGTGCGGCGCGAGGCAGTGGAAGGTATGACGGCCTTGATGCGCCGTTGCTTCAACCAGTTGCGCAGGCTGTCGGCATCATAGGCCTTGTCGGCGATGAGGCGTCGGGCGGGCAGCGCGACGCTCAGCAACGGGATCGCCATGGTGATGTCGGCGATGTTGCCGGGCGTCAGCGCGAAGGCGACCGGTCGGCCGCGATCGTCGGCCAGGCAATGGATCTTGCAGGTCCGACCCCCGCGCGAGCGGCCGATCGCTTCTTCATACTCCCCCTTTTTGAGCCGGCTGCCGAACGGCGCGCTTTGACATGACTGCTGTCGATCGACAGTTCGTCGGGCACCGGCCCGGTTGCCGCGACTTTCTCGAACAATCGCTGCCAGATGCCGTGTCCGGCCCAGCGGTTGTAGCGATTGTAGATCGTCGTTGGCGGCCCATAGGCGGCCGGCACGTCGCGCCACCGGCAGCCGGTCTTGAGCACGTGCAGGATGCCCGAGATCACCGTGCGATCGTCCACCCGAGGCTTGCCCGGCCTGCCACGCGGAAGATGCGGTTCGATCGCTGCCCAGGCTTCATCCGATAGCCAAAACAGATGACGTGACATCGCCGGCCTCCCAAACCCAAAGAAGGCGCTTATTACTATATAGAATCAGTGATATGTATAGGTTCCCAACCTAGGGTCAGGAACTCAATCCCCCGCCGCAATCGCTGCAGGCCCTGTCGGCATCGTCAGCCCGCCCATCTTGCGCAGCGTCTTGCCGTTGAACCGATAGGTGGTGATGCGGTCGTCGAGCATCGATTGCACCACGATCGTCCCCCCGTCGCGTGACCAGGCGAGGCCCTGGCCCCAGCCGCCGATCGGCGTGCTCGTCACGAGGTGGAGCCGCCCCGCGTCGATCCGCCACACCTGCAGCACGCCGTGGGGCGAATAGGTGGGCGAGAGGTGCGCGTTGCCGGTGCCGTTGTGGATGTTGAGCGCCACGTAGCGGCCGTCGGGCGACATCTTCACGCCCTCGGGGGTGAGCCCCACCGCGACGGTATCCACGACGCGGGGAGATTCCGGCGCGAGGTCGATCAGGCTGATCGTGTCCATGTCGGTTCCGCCACCACCCATGTTGCCGGTGACGGCGAAGCGCTGCGGACCGGTGGTGTCGATCGCGTAGGGGCGAAGGCTCGTGGCGATCGCGCGGGGAAGGATCGTGATCGTGTCGCCGTCGATCGCCAGCACCGAGATGCGGTTGTCGCCGTCGCGGGTGACGAGCGCGCGCTTGCCGTGCGCGAAGTAGATCGGCTGCGCGGGCGAGCTTTCGGGCGGGCCGAGCGTGACCGTGGCGAGCAGCTGGAGCGTCTCCGCCCGGATCGCGAACAGCGACAGCGTGCCCGCCGCACGATTGGCGACCAGGGCGCGGGTGCCGCTCGGATCGATCGCGACACCCGAGGCACCCGCGCCGGCATGGACCACCGACAATATTCTGCCCTTGCGCAGGTCGATCAGAGTCACCTGGTCGTCGGGCTCGATTTTCGTCGGATCGCTCGCCGTCACCCTGCGCGCGGCGGTGACGATCGCGAGGCGGCCGTCAGGGGTGATCGCGACGCTGCGCGGCGGCCCGATCACGCTGGTCGCGGCGGGGAGCGTCTTGACGAGATGGAGCCCGCCGCGGTCGAGCCGCAGAATCGAGACACTGTCCGCCACCGGATGCGCGGGGACGCTCTGGACGCCGTCGACCATCACCTGCTTGCCGTCGTTCGCCGAGACCAGGGTCTGCGCGCTCGCGGGACACGCGGCGAGTGCCGCCGCGACGATCAATGAACTCCTCATCCCGCATTCTCCCCTGTGCGTTCGCCCCATCGTGCGGCCATGATCGCCGCGACGCAATTGCCGTTCGCGCCCGCGCTGCTATCGTTACCGGAAAGGCTGCAGACATCGGCGAACGCCAGCACGGGATCAGCCCGCTTGCGTACGCCGTGTTCTGCATCTACGAAAATCGTTCGCACAAGTGAACGATGCGGACGGGAGGATGCGATGATGCGCGTACGGCTGGCGGCTGCCCTTGCGGCCGCGATCTTCTCGACTGCGCTGGGCGCGACCGCCGCCGCCGATCCGCTGGTGGTCGATCGCAACGGCGCGGCGGTCTCGGTCGAACCCTATGCCCCCGGCGTGGTCCGAGTGACGATCTCGCTCGACCGCGACCTCGCGACCGCCGCCCCGGGCTACGGCATCTCCGCCAAGCCCGACGAGAGCGGCTGGACGCATGCCACCAGCGCTTCGGGCGACACGCTCTCAGGCGGCGGCATCAGCGTCGAGGTCCCCGCTCAGCCGTGGCCGCACGCGCCGAGCCAGATGGAGCGCTATTTCGTCCCCTCGCTGCCGCCGGTCTCGGTCGTGATCCACGGCGCCGACGGGCACGTGATCCTGCGCATGTACGGCTGGGAAATGGCGCCGCACGACGGTCAACGGCGAGAAGACCTTCAAGGTCGGCGCCAGCTTCTCCGCCGCGCCCGACGAGCATTTCTACGGCCTCGGCCAGAACCAGGAAGGCATCCTCGATCTGCGCGGCCGCACGATCGACTGCCGCCACTTCTACGATGCCCCGGCCGGTGAGACGGTGTGCGTGCCGGTGCTGGTCAGCTCGAAGGGCTATGCGATCGTCTGGGACAATCCGTCGCCGACCACCGTGACCGCCGGGCATGCATTCGAGCACGCACTTCCAGTCGCAGGTCGGCGAGCGAGTCTCCTTCTTCGTGATCACCGGCGCCGACGCCGACGCGCTCTACGCGGGCTATCGCACGCTCACCGGCGTCACGCCGCTGCCGCCCAAGGCCGCGTTCGGCCTGATCCAGAGCAAGGCGCGCTACGAGAGCCAGCAGCAGATGCTCGACGTCGCCAACGGCTATCGCAGTCGGGGCCTGCCGCTCGACGTGATGGTGCTCGACTGGTTCTACTGGACCCGGATGGGCCAGCTCGACATCGACCGGACCGCCTTTCCCGGACCCCGCCGGCATGAACGACGACGCTCCACGGGATGGGGCTGCACTCGATCATCAGCGTGTGGCCGCGCTTCGAGAAGGAATCGCGCTATTCGATCTGCTCGCCGCCAAGGGCTGGCTGCTCAAGGACAAGGACGGCAAGCCCGTCGACGGGCTGGCGGTGCGCGCCGACCGCGCCGGCGCGCTGCTCGACAGCACCAATCCCGATGCACGCGCCTGGTATTGGGGCAAGATCCGCGACAATATCGCGAGCCAGGGCTTCGACTGGTTCTGGCTCGACGAGACCGAGCCCGACCTCGTCCCCGACGGCTATCTTCTACTCGATCGGCTCGGGCGACCGCTATCACAACCTCTTCCCGCTGGTGCACGTCGATGGCGTGGCCGAGGGCTCGGCGCGCGATCGGCCCGAACAAGCGCAACCTGATCCTCGCGCGCGCGGCCTATCTGGGCGCGCAGCGCAACGGCGCGCTCTTCTGGTCGTCGGACGTCAGACCCGACCTGGGAGGCGCTCCGCCGCCAGGTGCCGACCGGCCTCAACTTCACCGCCTCGGGCCTGGCCTATTGGGGCAGCGACACCGGCGGCTGGCAATGGCGCCGGGCCGCATACGCCCGAGCATCCGCTGCTGGTCGATCCCGCCGGCGCGACCGCGATGGGCGGCGGCTATCCCGATTATCCCGAGCTGTTCGTCCGCTGGTTCGAATATGCGACCTTCACGCCGACGCTGCGCATCCACGGCCAGCGCCCGCACACCGAGCTGTGGACCTATGGCACCGCCGCCGAGCCGATCCTCGCGACTTGCTGCAAGCTGCGCTATTCGCTGATCCCGTATCTCTACGCGCTGGGCCACGACACCTATGAGACCGGCGCGCCGTTCATGCGCGCGCTGTTGATGGACTTCCCGGACGATCCGGCAGTCGCGACGATCGGCGACGAATATATGCTCGGGCCGGCGTTCCTCGTGGCACCCGTCACCGAGCAGGGTGCGACCAGCCGCCAGGTCTATCTGCCCGCGGGCAGCCGACTGGTACGACTGGTGGACCAACCAGCGCATCGCCGGCGGCCAGCACGATCACCGCCGCCGCGCCGATCGACCATATGCCGCTCTTCGTCCGCGCCGGATCGATCGTGCCTTTGGGCGCCGCAGGTGCCGAGCACTGCGACGCAGCAGAAGATCGCCGAGCATTCGCGTCTATCCGGGCCGCGACGCGAGCTTCGCGCTCTACGACGACGACGGCGTCTCGAACGCCTACAAGGGCGCCGCCAAGCGCCCGGTGCTCCACTGGGACGACCATGCCGGCGCGCTGACGGGGACGCTCGCAAACGGGCAGCCGCTCGCGGGACTGGTGCGGGTGATGAAGCCCTAGGTTGCATCAATATCCCTCCCTCGATTGCAGAGGGGGAGTATCGGGCTGGCCCAAAACGAGAGGCGCGGGATGATCGACGGGAATAGCAAGCCGATCCGCCTGGGTGTGGTGGGCATCGGCAAGATCGCCCGCGACCAGCACCTTCCCGCGATCGCCGCCGATGCGCGCTTCGAGCTTGTCGCGACCGCGAGTCAGGGAACCCAGCTCAAGGGCGTGCCCGGCCATCCGGATGTGGCCTCGCTGATCGCCGGCGGGCACGCGCTCGACGCAGTCGCGCTCTGCACCCCGCCCGAAGGCCGATACGCGCAGGCGCACAGCGCGATCGCGGCGGGCCTCCACGTCCTGCTCGAAAAGCCGCCGGCGGCAACACTGTCCGAAATCGCCGATCTCGCCGCGCGAGCCCGCGCCCGGGGCATCACCCTTTTCGCCACCTGGCATTCGCGCGAGGCGGGCGCGGTCGAGCCCGCGCGGCGGTGGCTCGCAGGCAAGCGGATCGAGGCGGTGCGGATCGTGTGGAAGGAAGACATCCGCCGCTGGCACCCGGGACAGGACTGGATTCTCGCACCGGGCGGTTTCGGCGTGTTCGATCCCGGCATCAACGCGCTTTCGATCGTAACGCGGCTGCTCCCGGAACCGCTGCTGCTCCGATCGGCCACGATCGAGGTCCCCGAGGGCCGCCAGGCGCCGCTCGCCGCGCGAATGGAGATGCTAAGCGGCGGCACGCGAGTCACCGCCGACTTCGATTTTCTCCAGACGGGCGCGCAGACCTGGGACATCGAGATCGACACCGACGCCGGCATGCTGCGCCTGGGGATGGGCGGGAGTATCCTGGCACTTCCCGACGGACCCGCCGAGGCGATGCCCGATCGCGAATATCCGCGGCTCTACGCGCGCTTCGCCGAGCTGATCGCGGCCGGGGAGAGCGACGTCGACGTCGGCCCGTTCCAGCTCGTCGCGGACGCGTTTCTACTTGCCGAACGCCGCACCGGCCCGCCGTTCGCTTTCTAGCGCACGTTGATGCGTGCGCCGCGGGCCGGGTCGGGAAGCGTGAAGCGCAGCGTCCTGGCAGCGGCGTCGTATTCGGCTTTCGGCGGCGCCTTCACGCCGGAGACCGTGGCCGGCGCGGTCCATCCGTGCACGGTCACCGACACCGTCTGCCACCACGGCGTGTACGTGCCTTCGCGGGGTGTGAAGTCGATCCGGAGCTGGCCGGGAGCGATCACCTTGCAGCGGATCGTCTGGCGCAGGTAGCCGCCGCGCTCGAAGGCCATGCTGTGCCCGTCGTCGAGGTAGATCGTGCCTTCGCAGTCCGTGCCCGGGTAGATATCGATCCCGAGCGGCCCCGCGGGTGTTTCGGCGGTGCTCTGGACGAGCGGCTGGGTCGGCAGGATAGTGCCGGCGCGGACATAGACCGGCAGATGATCGAGCCGCGGCGTCTCGGCGATCGGATCGATCGGACCGGCGCCGTTCAACGGAGTGACCGGCATGCCGCTCCACAGGTCGTACCAGCCACCCGCGGGCAGGCAGACGTCGTAGCGCTGCGGCGATTCGGGATGCGGGGGGGGTGCGATCAGCAGCGCCTTGCCGAGCGTGAACGCCATGCCCTGGTCGCACTGCGCGTCGAGCGCCGCCGGGTAATCGTAGAATACCGGGCGCAGGATCGGATCGCCGGTGCGCGCGTTCTGGTCGGCGAGCGCGTAGAGGTACGGCATCAGCCGGTAGCGCTGCTCGACGAACTTGCGGCGGATCGCGAGTTGCTCGGGGCCGTCGATCCACGGCTCGGCGCGCGGGGTGCCCTTGGCGGAATGGTCGCGGAATACCGGTGTGAACGCGCCGATCTCGAACCAGCGAGTGATCAGGTCGGGGCTCGGCCCGCCGGTGAAGCCGCCGACATCGGCGCCCGAGTAGGAGAAGCCCGAGAGGCCGAGATTGATCATCTGGTGGACCGCCAGCTTGAGCTGGTCCCAGGTCGCGCTGTCGTCGCCGGTCCAGGTGACGGCGTAGCGTTGGCCCCCGGCGTAGCTCGCGCGAGTCATCACGAACGCGCGTTCATCCGGGCGGAGCGCGCGCAGGCCCTCGTAGGTCGCGCGCGTGTTCTCCATGCCGTAGACGTTGTGGATCTCGGCATGGCTCGCATCGCGCGGGGCGAAATCGTCGCTGGCGATACGGTGGACTTGGTCGACGGGCATCGTCCCGCCCGGCCCGTCGAACACCGAGGGCTCGTTCATGTCGTTCCAGAACCCCGCGACTCCGTCGCCCGCCAGGGGGGCGTAGAGTTTGCCCCACCAGGCGCGGGCCTTGGCGTCGGTAAAATCGGGGAAGACCGAAGCGCCGGGCCAGACCTTGCCGACGAAGGTGGACCCGTCCGGATTGTGGACGAAGCCGTTGGCGACCGCGCCCGCATCGTACGGCGCATAGCCCTCGTTGGGCGCATCGGCGACGTGGAGATCGGCGATGGTGACCAGCTTGACACCCTGCGCCGCGAGGTCGGTGGTGAGGGCCTTCATGTCCGGGAAGGCGGTCTTGTTGACGGTGAACGGCCGGTTGCGGTCCTGGAAATCGATGTCGAGCCAGACCACGTCGGTCGGGATCTTCTCGTCACGCAGGCGCTTGACGACGCCACGCAGTTCGTCGGCGGTCATGTAGCTGTAGCGCGACTGCTGGTAGCCGAGCGACCAGAGCGGCGCGAGCGGCGCCTTGCCGGTGAGGTCGGTGTAGCGGCGCACCACCTCGGCGGTGGTCGGCCCCGCGATCACGTAATAGTCGATCGGTCCGTCGGGCGCGCCGAACGCGGTGACGTTCTCCTCGCGGTGGCCGAAGTCGAACCACGCGCGCCACGTGTTGTCGAGCAGGATGCCGTAGCTCCCGCCGGGGCCGCCGACCCCGGTGAAGAAGGGAATCGACTTGTAGATCGGATCGGTCGCGCTGGTGAAGGCGTAGGCGTCGGTGTTCCAGTCGACGTAGCTGTTGCCGCGCCGGTCGAGCAGCCCGCCGGTCTTGTCGCCGAGCCCGAAGATATGCTCGCCGCGCGGCAGCGCCTTGCGCAGTGTGAAGCCGCGGCCTTCGAGCCGGATCGGATCGGCGTCGTCGGCGACGATCACGTGCCCGGCCTTGTCCTCGATCGCGAGGCCCAGGTCGGACCGCACGTGGACGCGCAGCGCCGCGGTGGCGAAGCCGTCCGCCGCCGCCTCGACCGGCACCGATCGCGCGCGCCAGTCGTGCGGGACGGCCCAGCTCGCGTCCTCGGGCAGCGTTCCGTCGCGCGCGATCCGCACGCGCAGAATCGTGTCGCTGAGCGCGGTGACGCTGAGCAGCACGGCCCCGCGATGCGCATCGACCCCGTCGCGCCGCACGGTGACGCTCTGCGCCGCCGCGGGAATCGCGGTCGCGAGCGCGACGCCGGAGAGCGTGAGACGCAGCCAAAGGCCTAAAGACAGCATGCAGGGCTCCCGGGTGAAGATCGTTTTGGGGTCACGAGGATTTGAGAACCGTCATCTGTAGTCGCCGGCGCAGCGCGGCGCGGTCGCCGGGGGACATCGCCCCCAGCGCGCCGCGCAGCGCGGGCGGGATGTGCGCCGTGGCCTCGTCCTCGCTGAAGACATAGGTCTCGAACATCGCGTGCCAGTAGCGCCGCTCGCCCGGCGGCAAGTGCCGGATCGCGAGCAGCGCGGTCAGGAATGTGTCGCCGGCATTCTCGAGGCCGTGACCGACGTCGCCCCACCAGTAATTGACCATCGCATTGTAGCGATCGCGGGAGGTGACGTGGTGCCACCAGTATTTGGGCATCAGCAGCGCGTCGCCCGGGCCCAGGTGCGCGACTCGCGCCGCCGCTACCGCCGCGGCAAAGCGCGGGAACGCCTTCAGATCGGGCGCCTCGGGATCGACCAGCGACAGCGGCGGAGGGTTGTCGAGCGGGCCGATGTAGAGGTTGCCGACCTGCTCGGGCGGGAACAGCACGAAGCGGCGGTGCCCGGCGATCACGCACGCGAGGTTGTGGTCGCGGTCGTTGTGGATCTGGGTCTTGACCGGCCCACCCAGCCACAACCGCGCCTCGGTGCCGGGCGGCGCGAGTGGCATCGGGTTGTCGCGAACGAACCCGGGCATCCGGGCGCCCAGCGGCAGCATCTGGATCGCGACGAAGGGCGGCGCGGGCAGATCGACCCCCCGCTCGATCCGGGCGAGCGTTTCGGCGAGCGGGCGCTGGCGCTTGGTGAAGCTGAACTCGCGCAGCTCGGTGGCGTAGCCGAACCGGCCGCCGCTCGAGGGCGGCGCTTCCATCACCGGCACCGGCACGCCGCGATCGTGGCTGCGCAGATAGGCATTGAGTGCGGCGGGTCCGCGGTTGGCGGCGGCGAGCGCCGGCCAGCGTTCGACCAGCCCGCGCAGGACCACCGGCGCCTCGGCGGAAAGCAGCGCCTCGATCTCCGCAAGCGACCCGGCGCTAGCGGTCGCGACCTCGGGCAGCGCGTCGAGCGGGTCGGTGGTGGCGAGCGCAGTCATGTCGCTTCACACCGGCACAGGCTGCTCAGGTAGAAGTCGTGCATCGGCTGCTCGAGCACCTTGTCCTTGATGAAGCCGAGGATTCGGCGGAACTCGTCCTTGATCCGGTCGGGCGGGGTTCGGTCGATCACGGGCGGCCAGCTCTCCGGCATCACACCGAGCCCGACGAACAAGGCCTGCCACACGTCGGGCGCGAGACTCTCATCCTCCATCGGCGCGATCTCGCCGCGCGCGCGGAAAGCGGCGATCTTGTGCGCGACCGCGTCCGGCGCCGCGGCATCGCGCGCGGCCTGCCAGAAGGCGCCGGGGAAGCGATTGAGCGCGTAGAATACCGACTGGAAATCGCGCATCCGCTCGAACGCCGATCGGGTGATGCGGTTGTATTCGTCGCGCTCGGCGGCGAACGCGATGCTTGCCGGGAACAGCGAGAGCAGGTGGACGATGCCGAGCTGGACGGTGTGGAGCTCGAGATCGAACAGCGGATCGAATTCGCACGCCGCCGAGCCGATCGCGACGCAGTTGCCTTGCCACGCGTCGCGGCGTCCGGGGGCGACTGGCGCGATTATGGCGTCAGCGAGCGACAGGCCCGCCAGCGCCTGAGCCGCGGCCAGCGCGGCCCCATCGTTCTGCGACGAATAGGCGTGAACGATATGCGTCGCCGCCTGGCTGGCATGGAGCGCCGCCCAGCCGGTTTCACCGATCCGCAGTTCGGCATAGGCGGGCACCGAGGCGAACGGCGCGCCACGCGCGGTCAGGACACGGTCGGCGGCGATCCGCCAATCCTCGCGCGAGCCGCCGATCAGCGCGGCGTCGGCACCGCTCGCATCGACGAACAGATCGGCGGCGATGCGGGTGCCGTCGTCGAGCAGCACCGCCGCGATTGTCCCCACTTCGCCGCGCTCCAGCCCCACGCTCCGGCTCTGGTGCAGCGTCGCGCCGAGCCGCTTCGCCGCGCCCTTGAGCACCGCGGCATAAGCGAGCGCGGGCAAATGATAACCATAGTCGGCGCGCCCGAACGCAGCGATCTCGTCGTCGGGAACCAGCATCCGCCCCTGCCGCGCTGCCATCGTGGTAAGGCAGAAATCCTCGAGCGCCGCGCCCAGCCCGAAGCGCCGCGCCTTGACCCAATAGGGGAAGAAGCCCGCGCCATCGATCGGCGCACCGATGGAACCGTGGGCGAGGAAGAAAGGCGGCGCTCCCGGCGCGGCCACGTTGGTCCCCAGCGAAAAGCAGCCTTGCGTCGCACGCAGCAGCGCCGATTCGTCGAGCCCGAGCCGGTCGTGGAGCGCTTCGATCGGCGGCAGCGAGGCATAAGCGGAGCCGGGGCCGAGCCGCGTCGGCAGCTCGATCGCGGTGACCGTCACCCCCGCCGGGGCCAGCGCGCGCTGGAGCACGGCGGCGGTCAGCCACAGCGCGGCGTCGCGCCCGACGATCGCGACGCGGGCGGGCGCGACGCTCATGCCGCGACGTCCCGGGGCGACGGGCAATAGAGGCCGATGAAGTCGGCGTGGCTCGGCATCGCCGCCACCCCGCGCTCGATCCGTTCCGCGAAATCGTCGAGCCGCTCGGCGACCTTGTCGAGATCGAACGCGTCCGCAAGCCGGTCATGACCCTCAGACATCAGCCCCTGGCCGACCAGCACCGACAGCCAGCTGTCGCGCGCGAATAGGCCGTACTGATAGTTGGGCGCGGTGCCGCGCGCGCGGAACAGCGCGAGCTTGTGCGCGAGGCTGTCGGGGATCGGCATCGCGCGCAGATAGTCCCACAGCGGCTCGCCGATGCGGCGGTTGGCGATGTAATGCAGGATCAGGAAATCGCGGACGCGCTCATACTGCATCGTCGTCAGCCGGTTGAACTCGTCCGCCAGCCGCGGATCGACGCTTCGGTCGCCCGGTGCGGGCATCAGATTGACGAGGTCGGTCACCGCCGCCTGGACGAGGTAGATGCTGGTCGATTCGAGCGGTTCGAGGAAACCGCTGGCGAGCCCGATCGCGACGCAATTCCCCGCCCAGGAAACCGCGCGCCGCCCGGGCGAGAAGCGCAGCAGCCTGGGCTCGGCCTGCGCGGCGCCGTCGAGGTTGGCGAGCAGGGTCTCGCGCGCCGCCTCCTCGCCGATGAACGCGCTCGAGAAGATGTAGCCGTTGCCGATGCGATGCTGGAGCGGGATCCGCCATTGCCAGCCTGCGGTGCGCGCGATCGAGCGTGTGTAGGGGGTGAAGTCGCGGCCGTGCGCGCAGGGCACCGCGAAGGCGCGGTCGCACGGCAGCCAATGCGTCCAGTCCTCCCAGCCGACGCCGTACTCGCCGCCGAGCAGCATCGAGCGGAAGCCCGAGCAATCGACGAACAGGTCGCCCTCGATCCGCGCGCCGGACTTGAGCATCAGCGCGGCGATCGCGCCCGGCCCCGCGTCGCGCTCGACCGAGGCGACCTGGCCCTCGATCCGCTCGATCCCCCGCGCGGTCGCCCAGCGGCGCAAATAGTCGGCGTAGAGGCCCGCGTCGAAATGATAGGCGTAGGAATAGGTCGAGCGAATCGACTTGGGATCCTCGTCGGGCAAGTCGAACGCGTTGGCCCGCGCCGCGGCGACCGCATAGGAATAGTCCGCGAACGGCCGCACCGCTCGCCCCGCCGCCCGCGCGCGCAGCCAGTGGTGCTGGAACTCGACTCCGCCCCACGGCTCGCCGAACGCGCCGAACGGGTGGATGTATCGCCCGCCCGGCAAGTCCCAGTCGACGAACTCGATGCCCAGCTTGAAGGTCGCGCGGGTCTCGCGCATGAACCCGGCCTCGTCGAGCCCGAGCATGTCGTTGAACAATTTGATGTGCGGCAGCGTCGCTTCGCCGACGCCGACCGTGCCGATCTCGTCCAATTCGACCAGCCGGATCGAATAGTCCGCGGCGGAGAGCTGGCGGGCGAGCCCGGCCGCGGTCATCCATCCGGCGGTGCCGCCGCCAAGGATGACGATTCGGTAGCGCCCGTCACGCCCAATCCTGCTCGCCGCGTCGGTCATCTGGCGACCCTGTCAAAAAGGCTGCGCCGCCGCCAGTCCAGCGGCGGCGCAGTAGGGGAGTCCCGGCATCAGAACTTGGCGCGGAGGCCGAACTGGAAGCGCCGGTCGACTTCGCTCCACGCGGAGTCGCGATAGACCGGCGTCACCCCAGGAGTTGTCGGCGAGTTCGCCGAAGATCTCCTGCTGGTAGACCGTGCGGGTCCCGAGCAGGTTGGTGCCCTCCACCGACAGTTCGAGGAAGCGGTTGACCGAGAAGCGGAACGATCCGTCGAGGAACCCCGCCGCCTTCTGGAACACCGGCAGGCCGATGCAGCAGTCGAGGTTCTGGGTCAGGTAGCGCGACCGCCAGTTGTAGGCGAGGCGGAGGCCGACCGGTCCCTTCTCGTAGAGCGCCACCGCGTTGAACGTGTGGGTCGAGATGCCCGCGAGCCGGTGCGAGTCGATCACCGGCCCGGTGCCGCCCACGGCGGGGATGCCGACGCCGACCGCGCCGACGTCGCCGCCCGAGGTGGCGTCGATCAGGTTCGAGTTGTTGATCCCGTGCTGGTGGACATAAGTGTAGTTCAGCTGAGTGCCGAGGCCGCTCAGCAGGCCCGGGAGGAAGGTGAAGAAGGTCTGGTAGGCCGCCTCGAAGCCCGCCAGCGAGCCGCCGCTCGAATTGTTGTGCGGCCCGTTGATCTGGACCAGCTGGGTCGAGCCGTTGTTGGTGAAGCTCCTGAGGGTCTGGCCGTAGGAGATGCTGTTGCCCAGCTTCTTGTAGAAGGCGTCGACCGTGAACGACGAGCTCGCGCCCATGTAGCGTTCGAACGAGAGGTCGAACTGGTCCGCGAGCATCGGCCGAAGCGCGGCGTTGCCCGAATTGGCCTGGAACACGAAGTTGTATCCGGTGACGTTCGCCGCGATGTGCGCCGCCGTCGGCGAACTGTAGACCACATAGGGCGAGTCCGGCGACGTGTTGATGATCGGCGAGTTGATCGCGACATAGTTGCGCAGCAGGCCGATGTCCGGCCGCGACAGCGCTCGCGAGTATGCGAAGCGGATGAAGTCCTTGCGGTCGAGCCCGAAGCGAACGTTGAAGCTCGGCAGCCAGTTGGTGAAGGTGTTGCGATAGGTGTTGGGCGTGCCGCCGCCGTTGGCGAAGGCAGTGATCGCGCTCGTCAGGTAGCAGCGCGGGTTGACCACGCTGTTGGCCCCAAGCGGCGCGTTGCACGCCGGCAGCAGGTTGAGGTTGCTCGAGGTCGGGTAGCCGACGGCGCCCTCGCTGATCTCGGTGGTGCGGATCGCGCGCACGCCGACATTGCCGACCACGCTGACCCCGCCGAAGATCGTCTTGTCGTCGCCGCCGAAGCGCATCATCGCATAGGCCGCGTCGGTGCGTTCGGTGAGGTTCATGACTTCCGAAGGGCTGAAGCAATCGTCCACCGTCGCCTCGGCGCGGTCGCAGATCGGGGTGTAGCCCGGCGCGATCGGCGAGTTGGTGCGCGGGCCCGAGAGCCCGCTCATCAGCGCGGCATAGTCGGTCAGCACCGAGCGATTGACGAACACCAGCGAGCCGTTGGGATAGACTTGGCCGTCATAGAGGCTGCCCATCGGATAGGGGCCGAAGATGCCCGAGCCATAGCCCTTGAAGGTGCCGTTGCCGTTGCACGCCGGATAGGGCGCCGAGGCGGTGTTGTCGGCGTTGAAGCCCGGCCCGTTGCAGTTCCAGCTCGCAGCGATCGGGGTCCAATTGAAGGTCGAGTAGCGGACCGTCTGCTGGCGGTCGGCGTAACGCACGCCGACCTTGAGCGAATTGAGCCAGCCGCCCTTGTCGAAGTCGTATTGCAGGTCGCCGCGCAGCGCGAGCTCGTCGGCGTCATTGTCCTCGACATGGCCCTGGATGAACGGGATCCAGTAGTTGTGCGGGTTGGCGAGCCCGCCCGCGGCATAGTTCACGTTCGAGCCCGGCTGCAGGATGACCTGCGGCGTGCCGTCGCCGTTCACGCTGTACTTGTAGTTCGCCATCGATCCGGTCGCGACGAGGATGTCGTTGTTGAACGTGTTGGCGGTGACGTGCTGGACGTCGAAATTGGCGTGAAGGTGCTCGCTCGGATCCCACTGGATGTGGCCGGAGAGGTCCTTGGTGCCCTCGCGGTGATCGAAGTCGCGCGATTCGTTCTGGAAATAGAGTCCGTCACGTAGCGTGGTGCACACCGACGGCGCGGCGCAATTGTTGACGAACGGAACGCCGGGGACCGCCGAGCCGGTATTGATCGCGTCCGCCGTGCTGCTCCACGAACCCAGCCAGCTGCCGTGGCCCTGGGTCAGCGTGCCCGATTGCAGCATCCCGTCCGATCCGAAGACCAAGGCCGGCGTGCCGTCGGCCGGCCCGAGCACCGTCGATCCGCGCGGATAGAAGGCCGGGGTGCCGAAATAGGTGCCGTCGAGGATCGCGTGGCTGGCGTCCTCGAGCCACGCGTTGTGATATTCGGAGTCGGTGTATTGCGCGGTGATCCTGAGCTTGCCGGTGGGGTCCTCATACTGGCCGGCAATGACGAAGCCGTGGCGCTTGCGGTCGTAGTCGACCAGCGAATAGCGCACGCCGTCGGGCGCATAGGCCCAGCCGGTGCCGCCGAACGGATTGGCGGTGCAGCCGATCGTGCCGTTGGTGATGGGCGTGGCCGACGAGCAATAGGTGTCGATCTTGTCCATGATCACGCTCTCGGTGCGCGTCACCACGTGCGAGAAGGCGTAATCCGCGAGGAAGCCGAAGCGGCCGATGTTGGTGTCGAACGTGTCGCTGATCAGCGCCGAGGCCTCGGGCGTCCACTTCTTCGAGCGGGTGCCGTAATCCTCCTTGAAATTGCCGGTGACGACGAGGCCCTTCTGGTCGAACGGCAGCCGCGTGCGCAGGTTGACCGTGCCGGCGATCCCGCCCTCGGTCATGTCCGCGGTCTGGTTCTTGTAGGCATCGACCCCTGCGAGAAGCTCGGGCGAGATGTCGTTGAAGTTGAGCCCGCGCGCCGAATCGGCGGAGAAGCTGTCGCGGCCGTTGAACTCGGTGCGGACCTGGGTGAGGCCGCGGATCAGCACGCCGGTCGGCTCGCCCGAGGGGTGGGTGCTGTCGTCGGCCGATTGCAGCCGGTTGACGGTGATGCCCGGCACGCGCTGGAGCGCTTCGGCCGCTGACTTGTCGGGGAAGGCGCCGATGTCGGTCGCGGTGATCGAATCGACGAAGGTATCGGCGTTCTTCTTGATGGCCTGCGAGGTCGCGAGCGACCTGGCGACGCCGACGACGACGATCTGGGTTCCGCTCTGCGTATCGTCGGCAGTCGCCTGCGCCGTGGTCGTATCGCCACTGGCCTGCGCCAGCGCCGGCGCGGCGAATCCCGTCGCTGCGAGCGCGAGCAGCGATGCGCCGCCCTGCAAGCCGTAGCGACGGGCCGATAAGGTGCTCTTCATGCCATTCCCTCCCTGAGTCCGCCCTTTTCGAGCTGGTGGCATCGGGCACGCGAGTCGCACGCGCCGTTTCGCCTTTGCGTAAATTTGCGCAAATTTGCTTTCGATGCAAGTGGATTTGGGGGAATCTTATAATCTATTGATATTAATCTATTTAACGCCCCGTACCACCGTGCCATTGGTCAGGAATCACGAAAAGAGAGCGCAAAATCTTGCCCCATCGTCGAATTGCCGGTTGCGGTAATGCAAATTTTTGCATAAACCCGGCACAGAGGCGCATGGCGCCGCGACGATCGGGGAGGACAGGGATGAAGCAGTCGCGGGAGCGCGCAGACCTCCGGTCAGCGACGATGCCGCGGACGTCCTGCGGCATCAGGGATCGTCAGCGCGATTGCCGCGGCCACGCCAAGCGCTGCCGCCGCGAGGACGAGCGCGAGCGCCGGCCGGTCGCCGAGCATGCGGTGGACGATCCAGCCGAGCAACGCGGTCGCGACGAGCTGGGGCAGCACCAGGAAGACGTTGTGGATCCCCATGTACACGCCCATCCGGGTGGGCGGCACCGCGCTCGATACCATCGCATAGGGCGTCGAGAGGATCGAAGCCCAGGCCACGCCGATCGCGACCGACGGGGCCAGCAGCCAGACCGGATCGGCGATCAGCGCGAAGCCGAGCAATCCCGCCGCGCCGATCGCGAGGCAGGCCGCGTGCGCCTCGCGCCGCCCGGTGCGCGCGACCAGCCACGGCAACGCGAAGGCGCCGGCTGCGGCCACCGCATTGTAGAAGGCGAAGAGCACGCCGACCCAGTCGGCGCTCGCATTGTAGCCGACGCTAGCCGGGTCGCTGCCGCCGCCGTGCGCGGCGATCGCGGGCACCGCATAGATCCACATCGCGAACAGCCCGAACCAGGTGAAGAACTGCACCACCGCGAGCCGCCGCATCACCGCGGGCATGTGGATGATGTCGTCGACGATCTCGAGCAGCCCGGTCGGGCGCACCCCGTGGCGCGCGCTCCACGCGGTCGCCCATTGGCCGAGCCCGAGCAGAATCGTGATCCCCGCGATCAAGTAGAGTTCGGGCCGATACCCTTCGATCGCGGTGACGAGCGCGATCGCCACCCCGCCGAGCGTCCACATCGCGCCGTTGCGCACCAGCGACGCCGAGCTGGTGCTCGCCCATTCGGCGCGCGGCATCCGCTCGGTCTCGCCGGCGAGCTTGCCGGGCGGGCGCTCGCGCGTGGTCGCGACGGTGAGCCCGACGGTCGCGAGCAGCCCGACCGCCCCGATGTAGAAGGCCACGCGCAGCGATTCGGGCAGCACCCCCGGCGGCGCGGTCGAGGCGACGCCGAACCAGCGCGACAGCATCCACGGCATTGCCGAGGCGAACACCGCTCCGGTGCCGATGAAAACCACCTGGATCGCATAAGCCGCGGTGCGCTGGCCCTCGGGCACGGTATCGGCGACGAGCGCGCGGAACGGCTCCATCGCGACGTTGATCGCGGCGGTGAGCAGCCAGAGCATCACGCTCGCCGCGAGCAAACTGTGGACGTTGGGCATGAGCACGAGCGCCACCGCGCTGATCAACGCGCCGCCGAGCAGATACGGCCGCCGTCGCCCAAGCGGGCCCCAGGTCCGGTCGCTCAGATGCCCGATCACCGGCTGGACGAGCAGCCCCGTGATCGGCGCGGCGACCCACAGGATCGGCAGCTCGGAAAGATTGGCGCCCAGCGTCTGGAAGATGCGGCTGGTGTTGACGTTCTGCAGGCCCCAGACGATCTGCACGCCGAGCAGCCCGCAGCACATGTTGGCCAGCGCCAGCCGGGTCAGCCTGCCCTTGTTTTCCGGGAGATGCTCGACCGTCCGCTCCGCCGCGCCCGCTTGCAAAGCCACCCCTTCGATGCCCTAAGTCGTTCCCCGAACCCCAAGCCTGAGCGCAATGGCCGATAACAGCAACAGCAAAACCACTCTCGAGGATCTGGCGAAGCTCGCCGGAGTTCTCGATCTCGACGGTATCGCGCGCGCTCAACGATCAGCCGCTGATCAGCACGCGCACGAAGCAGCGCATCTGGGCGCTCGCGCGCGATCACGACTATCCGTTCCGCGCCTCGATGCCGACCGCGCCGATCGGGGCGGAGGGGTCGATCGTGATCGTCACGCCGCACATGCGCGGCCGCGCGCTGCCGCTGTCGCACCCGTTCTTCCTCGAGCTGCTCGCGAGCATCGGCGAGGCGGCGCGCGCGCGGAGCTGCGACTTCACCGTCAGCCACGTCGCCCCCGCCAACCTCGACGACCTTGTCGTCGCGACGACCACCAGCCGCGCGAGCGGGGTGATCTTCCTCGGCCAGAGCATGCTCCACGACGAGCTCAACCAGCTCGCCGAGTCCGACGCGCGCTTCGTGGTGTGGGGCGCACACATGGCGGGGCAGAAATACCGTTCGATCGGCTCGGACAACCTGCTCGGCGGCCGTCGGGCGACGCTGCACCTGGCGCGTCTGGGGCGGCGCAAGATCCTCTTCATTGGCGGCAGCGATCCCGAGGCGCAGCAACGTCGCCGCGGCTATCTCGAAGCGCTTGCGGAAAGCGGCCTCGATCCCGACCCCAAGCTGATCACTCAAGTCGAGTTCGAGCTGGAGTTGGCGGAAGCGGCGGTGGCCCGGCTGCTTCGCCGCGGAGTCGCGTTCGACGGCATCGTCGCGGCGAGCGACCTGATCGCGCTCGGCGCGATCCGCGCGCTGCGCCGGGCGGGCGTGTCGGTGCCGGGCGACGTCTCGGTGGTCGGCTACGACGATATGCTGCTCAGCCGGCTGAGCACACCCGCACTCTCGACGATCCGGCAGGACACGTTCCATGCCGGCCAGCTGCTGGTCGCGAGCATCCTCGAATCGGCCCGCGACAATTCGCCGGGCTACCTCCCCACCGATCTCATCGTCCGCGAATCCTGCGGCGGGTGAGGGAAGTCCGAACCAGAGCACCCGACGAGCGATCGCCGGGCGCCTCGGCATTTTCAGAAGATGAAGTGACCCATCGCGAGGCGGATGAAGCCGATCACCAGCACGACGATGTTGAACGTGCGGCCCACCTTGCTGTCCGCCATCGAGCCGAGCAGGATCCCGATCACGGTGAGCAGGATCACCAGATAGTTGAGCCAGCCGAGGAACGGTACCAGCCCAAGCAGCAGCACGGGCAGCGCGATGATACCGAGCAGAATCGAGAGGAGGTTCAGCATGCCCGCATCATAATCCCGGCGAGGTGTGTTGGCAAGCTAAAGCACTTGGTGCGGTTGCGGCTTCGCCGCTCGGCACCGGCAACGTTTCAGCAAGGCTGAAACAAAAGTTAAGCGGCCAACGGGATCAGCACTTCGTTGCGGCGGAGCGCGCCCGGGGCAATCGGCGAATTGTAGAAGGCGTGCTCGACCGGGCCCGAGGCGTGGAGACCGTGCGCATCCATCCAGCGCCGGAGCTGGGCTTCCTGGTTCGAGAGCGCGCCGTCGGTCGGCTCGCCGGCGAAGCGGAGCGCCGCCAGCCGCCGCGGCGCCAGCGCGCGCACGGTCACGCCGCGCGCGGGCACGGGCAGCGGGATGCTCGACGGGAGCACGAAGCGAGTCCGCCAGCCGCGGCCGTCCTCGTCGCCGTCGGCCAGCACCGGAAGCGTCATCGGCAGGCGCGCGCCGTCGCCGCAAATATAGTCCGCCAGCGCCATAAACCCGCGCGACAGCGCCGATTGGCGCGGCCCTTCCGCCACCGTCTCGGCGACCACCAGCCGTGGATAATCGCGGACGCTGAAGGCGCCGTCGCGCTTCACCGTATCGAAGTCGAGTTCGCCATCCTGCCGGAACAGCGCGTATCCGAGGCCCGCGGCAACCGCCACAGCAACGCCTGCGCCGATGATCTTGACGTTCCTGTGCATGCAATCCCCCTCTGGCCGATCGGCTTTCAACGCCGCTCCGGCGACGGGGTTCCAAATATGGTTAACGCGGCCTCCCCAACGCTTCCTTAACCTTCATCCGCGATGACGGAGTCTCAAGCGGGAGCGCGTGAATGGTCCGCCGGCTGGGCTTCATCCTCTTCGTCTTCCTGCCGCTCGCGCTCGCCGGGTGCAGCGGCAGCGGCGACGACACCAATACCTCCACCGACGCCAACAGCGTCGATCCCGCGCTGGCGAGCGCGCTTCACGACCAGATCATGGTCGATCCGCAGCTCGGCCAGCAGTCCAACGGCGACTCGATCCGTCCCCCCGGCCAGCCCTATTCGGCCGGCGTCCCCGCCGGGGGTGTTGCGGCCAACGGCGATACGGTGAACGACGGGCCGCTGATGCACGTCCCCGCCGCGACTCCCGCCGACAAGAGCTGCGCCCAGTGCGCCGCCGCGCGCAACTCCTCGACCCTCGGCGGGCTCGCCGCGCGCCAACCCGACAGCCGCACCTCCGCTTGCGCCGCCAGCGTCCAGTACGGTGCCGGCTGGGCGCAGCGCCTGCCCGCCGACCTGCCGCTCTATCCGCAGGCGCGAGTCAACGAAGCCGCCGGCACCGACGGCGGCAGCTGTCAGCTCCGCGTCGTCAGCTTCTCCTCGCCTCAGCCGCTCGCGGCGATGCTCGACTGGTACTACACCCATGCCGTCCACGCCGGGTACACCTCCGAGCATCAGGTCGACGGCAACGAGCACATCCTCGGCGGCACCCGCGACCGCGATTCGGGCG
This sequence comes from uncultured Alphaproteobacteria bacterium, assembly GCA_963799985.1. Taxonomy (GTDB): domain Bacteria; phylum Pseudomonadota; class Alphaproteobacteria; order Sphingomonadales; family Sphingomonadaceae; genus Sphingomonas. The sequence continues at coordinate 523,217 of CAWCZC010000003.1, forward strand.
CCTACGTCCTCTACATGACCGCGCGCCAGGACGGCGGCACCGACATCGACCTTGTGGCGAACAACGGGATCTGATCTCAGCTTTTGCTAAGCGGGGCGCGCCGCGCTAACCGCCTCCCCATGCCCAATATCCTTCTCGTCATGTTCGGCGGCGCGTTCGGCGCTGCGGCGCGCTACTTAGTCGGCAAGGCGACGCTCGGCTGGTTCGGCCAGGGCTACCCCTGGGGCACGCTCGCGGTGAACCTGATCGGCGGGCTGCTAATGGGGCTTTTGGTCGGAACGCTCGCGCGCTTCGGCCAGTCGTCCGCACAGTGGCACCCGTTGCTTGCCGTCGGCGTGCTGGGCGGCTTCACGACCTTTTCGGCCTTTTCGCTCGAGGTGGTGAACATGCTCCATCGCGGCGACTGGGTCACCGCGCTCGGATATGTGCTCGTTTCGGTGATCGGCGCGGTGGCGGCTGTGGCGCTGGGCATGGCCGTCGTGCGGGCAGTGGCATGAGCACCGACGTCCGCCAGTTCACCGTCGGCGCCGACGACGACGGCATCCGGCTGGACCGCTGGTTCAAGCGCCACCTCGCCGATGTGAGCTTCAACCTCGTCTCGCGCTGGGCGCGGACCGGGCAGATCCGAGTCGACGGCGCGCGCGCGACCCCCGGCGACCGGCTGGCCGAGGGCCAGGTGATCCGCGTGCCCCCGGCCGAGCCGGCCAAGGCCGCCTCCCCCGCCAAGCCCAAGCGCGAGCGCCCGGTGCTGAGCGACGAGCAACTCGACTATGCCCGCTCGATGGTGATCCACCAGGACGCGCAGGCGCTGGTGATCAACAAGCCGCCGGGCCTCGCGACGCAGGGCGGCACCAAGACGACGGAGCATGTCGACGGCCTGCTCGACGCGCTCCAGTTCGAGGCCGAGGGCCGCCCCAAGCTCGTCCACCGGCTCGACAAGGATACCTCGGGCGCGCTGCTGCTGGCGCGCTCGGCGCGCGCAGCGGCTTTCTTCGCCAAGCATTTCTCGGGGCGAAGCGCGCGCAAACTCTATTGGGCGCTGGTGGTGGGGGTGCCCGAGGTCGAAGACGGCTTCATCGATCTCGCCATCGCCAAGCAGCCGGGCACCGGCGGCGAGAAGATGCATGTCGACGAGAAGGAGGGCCAGCCCGCGCGCACCCGCTACCGCGTGATCGAGCAGGCCGGCAACCGCACCGCCTGGGTCGAGCTCCAGCCGCACACCGGGCGCACCCACCAGCTCCGCGTCCACATGGCCGCAATCGGCCACCCGATTGTCGGCGACGGCAAATATGGGATGCAGGAAGCGTTCCTCACTGGCGGCATCTCGCGAAAGATGCACCTCCACGCGCGCCGCATCCGAATCGACCATCCCGACGGCGGCAAGATCGATGTCACCGCCGAGCTGCCGCAGCACTTCACCGAATCGATGGCGATGCTCGGCTTCGATCCGGCGCTGGGCGACCAGCTGCCGATGGACGACGGCCCGCCGCCGCTCACCCGCGAGCAGCAGAAGGCGCAGGGCCGCGCCCACGCCAAGGCCGTCCGCAAGGAGCGCCGCGGCGAACGGCGCGGGCGCGGGCAGCCCCGTTGAGGGGACGCGCGTCGCGACTGACTGCTGCCGCAGCGCCCGTGCTGCTCGGCGCCTGTGCCGCCACGCCAGCGCCGCTTACCCCGATCGCGGTTCTCCGCCAGGCCAAGGCGCTCGAGGGGCAGCGCGTGCAGGTCCGGGGCTATCTGACCGACATCTGGGCCGAGTCGCATGGGCTGTTCGAAACTCGCGAAATCCTGTTCAAACTCCGGCGCGGCGACACCGAGCAGAACGATCCTGCCTGGCGCGCCTGCGTCACACTGCTCGGTTGGCAGCGCTTCATCGCACCGCTCAAGGCACGCAAGAACCAGTACGTCGTTGTCACCGGCACCATCCGAACGGTGGATTTCGGGAACTCGATCCACTGGGATTGCAGCGACACGGGGATCGTGATCGAGTCGGTGCGATGAACCGCCTCGCCGTCTTCGATTGCGACGGCACGTTGGTCGACAGCCAGGCGAACATCTGCCGGGCGATGGAGGCGTGCTTCGAAGCCTCGCGTCTCGATCCGCCCGATCGCTCGGCGATCCGGCGCGTGGTCGGGCTGAGTCTGGTGCCCGCGATCGCCCAGCTTCTCCCCGACGCCGATGCCGCGCTCCATGCCGCCATGGCCGAGGAATACAAGCGCGCCTTCTTCGCGATCCGCTCGTCGGGCGGGATGGCGGAGGAGCCGCTGTTCGAGGGGGTGGCGGAAGCCATCGCCGCGCTCGACGCGGCGGGCTGGATGCTCGGGGTTGCCACCGGCAAGTCCGATCGTGGTCTCGGCCACATCCTCGACCACCATGGGCTGCGCCACCGCTTCGTCACGCTCCAGACCGCCGACCGGCACCCGTCCAAGCCGCATCCGTCGATGCTTCAACAGGCGATGACCGACGCCGGCGCGTCCCCCGCCACCACCGCGATGATCGGCGACACCAGCTTCGACATGGCGATGGCACGCGCGGCTGGCGCGCATGCCGTAGGTGTAGTATGGGGGTACCACACGCCCGAGGAACTGGCGGCGGCGGGTGCGCACCAGGTGGTTGCGCGCGCCGGCCTGCTGCCCGAAGTGCTGGAGAGACTATGAGCCCCGCCGACGCCCTCGCCCGCAAACGCTACTACGCGATGATGGCGGTCAACATCGCCGCGACCGCCGGCGCGGTGTTCGGGCTGGTGATCGCCGGGCGGTCGCACAGCTGGGGCGGATCGATCATGGGCGGCGCGATCATCCTTTCGGCGCTCTACATGATGGCGGTGGTCCCCGCCGCGATGGCGCGACGCTGGCGTACCCCGCCCGAGGCATGAAGCGTTTCTGGAAGGACGTGACGGTCGAGCCAGCGCCGGAGGGCTATGCATTGCGCCTCGATGCGCGGCCGGTGCGCACGCCCGGCCGCGCGTTGCTCGCACTGCCGAACGAGGAGCTCGCCGAAGCGGTGGCGGCGGAATGGCGCGATGCGGGCCAAGACGTGGACCCGCGCGCGATGCCGCTCACCGGCCTCGCCAACGCCGCGATCGACCGGATCGCGCCCGACGCCGCTGCCTTCGCCGCGGGCCTGGCGGTGTTCGGCGAGAGCGACCTGATCTGCTATCGCGCCGAGGGCCCGCCCCAGCTGGTCGAGCGACAGGCGGCACGGTGGGACCCGCTGCTCGATTGGGCACGCCACCGCTACGACGTGCATTTCGAGACGGTAACGGGCGTGATGCACCGCCCCCAGCCACCCGCCACGCTCGCGCGGCTGGCCGAGGCGGTGCGCGCGCTCGATACGTTCCGGCTGGCCGGCCTCTCGCCGCTGGTAACGGTCAGCGGATCGCTGGTCGCGGCGCTGGCGCTGCTCGAAGGCGCGGTCGACGCCGAGACGGTATGGGCCGCGGCGCGAGTCGACGAGGACTGGCAGGCCGAGCAATGGGGCGAGGACGACCTCGCGATCCGCACGCGCGACGCCCACCGCATGGATTTCGACGCGGGCGCGCGGTTCCTGAGCCTGCTCTAGCCCTCGTGCGGCGCCGGCAGAAACCAGCGCGAGATCACCGCGCCCGCTGCGAGCCAGGTCGCGACGTCGCTGACGAACATGTAGACGAAATAGCCCCAGGGCGCATGGTTGAAGACCGGCTGGCCGAGGTCCGAATAGCCCGCGATCGCCACCGCGAACAGCGCGACCAGCCTGAGCCGGCCGGCGAAACTCAGATCGCTCGCCACCGCCCTGAGCGCGAACCCCATCACCAGCGCGCAGACCACCGCGAGCAGCAGGCCCCACAGCAGCGCCGAAGTGTCGAACCCCGGGAATCCACTGTTGGTGAAGTGCACCATCGCCACCGGGCCCTGCGCGTGGAGCTGGGTGCCGATCGTCGTCGCGGGGGACGGGATCGCATAGACGCCGGTGGCCGGAAGGTTGGCCTTGAGCGCGGCCTGGACCGCGGCGGCGTTGCCGTCTGGGATCGTCGAGAAGGGAATCCAGCCGAGCAACGGCCCCCAGAAGATGAAGCCAACCAGCCACATCGCCAGACCACCCGCCAGACTCCCCAGAAACAGCCGCCGCATGGTCATGCCCCCTTCAGCCCGTTATTTGGTCAATCCCCGAATGAACCCGATCAGCCCGGTCTGACGCGAACGCTTGAGCCGTTCGGCCTTGAGGATCGTGTGGACCGATTCGATAACACTCGGTCACGTCGTCGTTGACCAGGACATAGTCGTAGCCGTCCCAGTGGCTCACTTCGCTCTCGGCGCGGCCCATGCGCGCGTCGATCACGTGATCGGGATCGGTGGCGCGCAGCTTTAGCCGCTGATGGAGCTCCTTGAGCGACGGCGGCAGGATGAAGACGCGGACGACGTCGCCGCCGGCGAGCTGGAACAATTGCTGCGCGCCCTGCCAGTCGATGTCGAACAGCACGTCGCGGCCCGAGGCGAGGATCTCGTCGACGTGCGCCTTGGGGGTGCCGTAGCGATGGTCGAACACGTGCGCCCATTCGAGGAACTCGTGATCCGCCACCATCTCGCGGAATTTCTCGAGGTCGACGAAGTGATAATCGACCCCGTCCTTCTCGCCCGACCGAGGGGGGCGGGTGGTGTAGGAGACCGACATCTCGAGCTGCGAATCGCTGCCGAGCAGCCGCCGCGCGATCGTCGACTTGCCCGCGCCCGAGGGCGACGAGAGCACGAACAGCACGCCCCGGCGCTTGAACTTGTGCGGATCGGTCGGGGCGGCGACGGGCATGGGCGCTACTGGCGTGCCAATGCCCCCCGCGTCAAGCCGGGGATCAGCGGTAGCGGCGGCGGCTTCGCCCGAAAATCAGGTGCCACAGCGCGAACACGCCGGCGAGGAACCAGCCTAACGGTCCCATCCGCTCGACGACGCGCTCCGCGGCGAGCCCGATGATCGCGCCCTTGGTGCCGCCCACCCCGTCCTTGCGGCCGATGGATCCCCCGATCATTGCGCCCAGAATCTTGCCGATCATCGCCGTCTCCGTTGGTTAACGGGTTTAGCGCGGGAGCAGGGCGGGAAGTTCCCTAGCGGCCCACCATATCCTCCGGCCGCACCACGCGATCGAAGGTCGCCTCGTCGATCAGGCCGAGCTTGAGCCCCGCTTCCTTGAGCGTCGAACGATCCTCGTGCGCGGTCTTCGCGATCTTGGCGGCGGCGTCATAGCCGATCACCGGCGCGAGCGCGGTCACCAGCATCAGTGAGCGGCCGACCAGATCGGCGATCTGGTCCTCGTTCGCCTCGATCCCCTCGACGCAGCGCTCGGCGAAGCTGGTCATGCCGACCGAAAGGAGGTGGATCGAGCGAAGCACGTTCGCGCCGATCAGCGGCATGAACACGTTGAGCTCGAAATGCCCCTGCATGCCGCCGACGGTGACCGCCTGGTGGTTGCCGATCACCTGCGCCGCGACCATCGTCAGCGATTCGCACTGGGTGGGATTGACCTTGCCGGGCATGATCGAGCTGCCGGGCTCGTTGGCGGGGAGCGACAGCTCGCCGAGCCCCGAGCGTGGGCCCGAGCCGAGGAAGCGGATGTCGTTGGCGATCTTGTTGAGCGCCACCGCAAGCGTGCCCAGCGCGCCCGAGAAGAACACCAGCCCGTCCTTGGCGGCGAGCTGCTCGAACTTGTTGGGCGCGGGCTCGAACGTCATACCGGTGATGTCGGAGATCGCCGCGGCCATGTCCTCGGCCCAGCCCGCGGGCGCGTTGAGGCCGGTGCCGACCGCGGTGCCGCCGATCGCGAGCTTGCTGAGGTCGCCTTCGAGCACGCCCGCGATCCGCGCCCTGCAGCTGGTCAGCTGCGCGGCGTAGCCCGAGAATTCCTGGCCGAGCGTGAGCGGCGTCGCGTCCTGGGTGTGGGTGCGACCGATCTTGACGATGTGATCCCAGGCCCTGGCCTTGGTGGTGAGCGCCGCTTCGAGCGTGTCGAGCGCGGGCATCAGCAGGTCGCGCGTCGCGCGCGCGGCGGCGACGTGCAGCGCGGTCGGAAAGCTGTCGTTCGACGACTGGCTCATGTTCACGTGATCGTTGGGATGCACCGGCGCCTTGCCGCCGCGCTTGCCCGCCAGCACCTCGTTGGCGCGGCCGGCGATGACTTCGTTGACGTTCATGTTGGTCTGAGTGCCGCTGCCGGTCTGCCAGATCACCAGCGGGAACTGGTCGTCGAGCTTGCCGTCGACGATCTCCTGCGCGACCGATTCGATCGCGTTGGCGATCCCGGCGTCGAGCCCGTGCTTGCGATTCACCCGCGCCGCCGCCTGCTTCACGATCGCCTGGGCATGGACGATGCCGATCGGCATCCGCTCCATCGATCCGAACGGGAAGTTCTCGATCGAGCGTTGAGTCTGCGCGCCCCAATAGGCACTGGCGGGCACTTCGATCGCGCCGATCGAATCGGTTTCGGTGCGGGTGTCGGTCACTGAATCCTCCTGGCAGGCGCGCCGCTCGCCAATGGCCGGGCGGGGAGCGCGGATCAAGTCCGGTCAGGCGGCAACCGCGTAGCTCCGGCAATGCTCTAGATAAGCGGTTTCGTGGGTTCCCGCGAGATCGGCGACCGCGCGCCACAGCCACGACGGCGCCCCGATCCGCGAATCGGCGCGACGGGCGAACAGCGCATTCCAGGCGCCGCGCTGCTCGACGTCGAGCTGGCGCGCGTGCGCGCGGCCGACGACATGCGCGAGATAGGCGGCGGCGCGCACCGCCTCGCGCTGCGAGAATTGCTCGATCTCGAGCTTGAGGTCCTGCGGCTTGAGCTCGCGCAGCACCACTGGCTTTCCAAGCAGCCGAGCTGCGATCATCCGCTCGCCGAGGTTCGGCGCCAGCGCGCACGCCCCCGCGACCACGCGCTTGGCGTTGTCGCGGGGCATCTTGGCCCCGGGCGCGACCGGGGCGAGCGGCTTGACCGCCTCCTTGATGTCGACCAGCGCCAGATATTCGTCGCTCGATCCCTTGGCGGAGACACCGATCAGCACCGCATAGCGCAGGTTGCCGAGCGAGCTGCAGCCCTTGCGCCAATAGGCCGCGTCGACCACGCGCAGCTTGCCCTTGGGCGTCATGCCGGCAAGGTCGAGCGCGCGCGTGCGGACCTCGGGCTCCTCGAACAGCGCTCGGATCGCGTCGCGCTCCTCGCGGTCGAGCGGCCAGAAGCGCTTGCCGAGCGGAATGTCGGGGTCGGTCCCGTCGATCCGCTCGTTGGCGAGATGACGCCAGCGCCGGCCCGCCGCCTGCTTGCGGATCGTGCGCACCACCTCGGGCTCGGCGATTGCTTCGTCGAGCGGTTCCTCGAGAGCGCGGCAGATAGCTGTCCGCCATCCCCTCGATCATGCGCGCGGTGGTGACGCCGGGCAGGTCCGAACTGCGCGCCGCGGTCGCGAGCGACAGGCCGAGCCGGACGAGGTCGAGCGCGGGATTGCCGATCACGGTCTGGTCGAGGTCGCGGATCTGGACCGCGACTTGGTGCGCGGCGTCGGCGACGGGTCCGAGATTGCCGAGGTGGCAGTCGCCGCAGATCCAGATCGCGGGCCCCTCGGGAATGCGCGTGCCACCGGCGAGGCATCGAGCCATTCGTAGAATTTGGCGGTGTTGCCGCGGACATAGGCGTGGACCGACCGCGCCATCTTGAGCTGGCGCGCTTCGCGGAGCGCGGGCGCGCGATCGGCCGGGCCGACGCTCAACGCGCGCGACCCGGCTTGGGAACGAAGGAAGGAGATCGGTTCATCGGATGGCCTTGGCGGGGGTGTGCCGGCTCAATGGTGACGGGGGCGCAATGTTCCCCGGCATGCCACCCTATTTCTTCCGCTTGAAATCCACCGAGACCACGTTCGAGCCGTCGTCGACCGCCTGGGCGCGTCGGGGCCGTCGTTCTCGGCTTCCTCGTGCGGCTCGGGGCCCTCGGGGCCGTCCTGCGCCTGGAAGCGCAGCTCGAAATTGACCGCGGGATCGTGGAAGCCGGTGATCGCCGCGAAGGGGATCGTCAGCTGCGCCGGCACCTGGTTGAAGCTCAGCCCGACCGAGAAGCGCTCGGCGATCGACCTTCAGGTCCCAGAAGCGGTTCTGGAGGACGATCGTCATCTCGTCCGGGAAGCGCTCGATCAGCCGCTGCGGGGATGTCGACTCCGGGCGCGTGGGTCTTGAAGGTGATGTAGAAATGGTGCTCGCCCGGCAGCCCGCCGCGTCTCCGCGACCGACCCCAGCACGCGGCCGACCACCGCGCGCAGCGCCTCCTGGACGATCTCGTCGTAGGGAATCAGGCTGTCGGGCATGGTACTCGGTCATCCGCCTTGGCTAGCGCGCTGCGGGGCGACGGGTCAAGATTGCATGCATGGCGCGACAGCGCTATGGGCGGCTGCCATGCGCACCGCGACCATCAGCCGCGCAGACCAGCGAGACGTCGATCGACGTCACCGTCAATCTCGACGGCACCGGCGACTATGCGATCTCGACCGGCATCGGCTTCCTCGATCACATGCTCGAGCAGCTGTCGCGCCACTCGCTGATCGATCTGCACGTCAAGACCGTGGGCGACCTCCACATCGACCAGCACCACACCGTCGAGGACACCGGCATCGCGATCGGCGAGGCGGTGGCGCAGGCGCTCGGCGACAAGCGCGGCATCCGCCGCTACGGCGACGCGCTGTCGCCGATGGACGAGACGCTGACCCGCGTCGCGCTCGACATTTCGGGCCGGCCGTTCCTCGTGTGGAAGACCGAATTCAGCCAGAAGCGGCTCGGCGAGATGGACACCGAGATGTTCGAGCACTGGTTCCACAGCTTCGCGCAGGCCGCCGGGATCACGCTTCACGTCGAGACGCTCTACGGGCAGAACAACCACCACATCGTCGAAAGCGCGTTCAAGGGCCTCGCCCGCGCGCTTCGCGAGGCGGTCGAGATCGACCCGCGCAAGGCGGACGCGATCCCCTCGACCAAGGGGACGCTTGGCGTGTGAGGCCGACTGCGGCGCGCATGCCTCGCTCGATCGTCGCCATCGGCGCGAACGCACTGGGCCGCGTCGAGGTACGTGATTGCGCGCCACTCCGGTACAGCTGCGACTCGCTCAAGGCGTGACGGGCCCGGCCGATGGCGACGCTGGCCGATGACCTCGCCCTGATCGACTACGGCGCGGGCAATCTCCATTCGGTCGCACAACGCGCTGAGGGCCGCGGGCGCGCGCGACATCGCGGTGACCGCCGATCCCGAAGCGGTACGCGGCGCCGACCGCATCGTGCTGCCCGGCGTCGGCGCGTTCGGCGCGTGCGCGGCGGGGCTGCGCGCGATTCCCGGCATGGTCGAGGCGCTCGAAGCGCGCGTGCTGGGCGCAAGGCGCGCCGTTCCTCGGCATCTGCGTCGGCATGCAACTGATGGCCGATAGCGGCGAGGAGCATGGGCAGCCATCCGGGCCTCGGCTGGATCCCGGCGTCGTCCGGCCGCTCGCGCCCGCCGACCGGCGGTGCAAGGTGCCGCACATGGGCTGGAACGACGTCGATCCCCACCGCGCCCGCACCCGCTGATCGAGCCGGGCGAGGCCTATTTCCTCCACAGCTTCGCGTTCGACGAGCGACGACGCGCTGGCGACGACCGACCACGGCGGACCGGTCACCGCCGCGATCGGCCGCGACAACCTGGTCGGCGTGCAGTTCCACCCCGAGAAGAGCCAGCGCTACGGCCTTGCCCTGCTGGGAGGTTCCTCGAGTGGCGCCCTTGATCGTCTTCCCCGCGATCGACCTGAAGGGCGGCCAGGTCGTGCGCCTGGCCGAAGGCGATATGGCGCGCGCGACGATCTACGGCGACGATCCCGCCGCGCAGGCCGCAGGCCTTCGCCGCCGCGGGCGCCGAATACCTCCACGTCGTCGACCTCGACGGCGCGTTCGCCGGGCGAATCGGTCAACGGCGGTGCGGTGCGCGGCGATCCTCGCGCGTTTCGCCGGCAAGGTCCAGCTCGGCGGCGGCATCCGCACGCGCGAAGCGGTCGAGCGCTGGCTCGATCTCGGCGTCGCACCGCGTGGTGATCGGCACCGCGGCGCTGGAGAACCCCGACGCTCGTCCGCGAGGCGGCGCGCGACAATCCCGGCCGCATCGTCGTCGCGGTCGACGCGCGCGACGGCATGGTCGCGACGCGCGGCTGGGCCGACGTATCGACCGTCGCGGTCGTCGATCTCGCGCGCCGCTTCGAGGATGCGGGCGTCGCGGCGCTGCTGTTCACCGACGTCGGCCGCGACGGGATGCTCAAGGGCTGCAACATCGAGGCGACGGTCGGCGCTCGCCCGCGCGGTCGTCGATCCCGGTGATCGCCAGCGGCGGCGTCGACCGGCATCGGCGACATCGAGCGGCTGCGCGGCGCATGCCGACGACGGGATCGAGGGCGTCATCACCGGCCGCGCGCTCTACGACGGCCGGCTCGATCTGGCCGAGGCGCTCGACGGTGGCGCAGCGATGACCGTCCGCGCTCCGCGTCATCCCCTGCCTCGACGTCGCCAACGGCCGCGTGGTCAAGGGCGTCAACTTCGTCGACTCGATCGATGCCGGCGATCCGGTCGAGCAGGCGCGCGCCTATGACGCGGCGGGCGCGGACGAGCTGTGCTTCCTCGACATCACCGCCAGCCACGAGGCGCGCGGCACGATGCTCGACGTCGTGCGCGCGCACCGCCGAGGTCTGCTTCATGCCGCTGACCGTCGGCGGCGGGGTGCGCAGCGTCGAGGACGCGCGCGCGCTGCTGCTCGCGGGCGCGGACAAGGTCGCGGTCAATTCGGCCGCGGTCGCGCGGCCCGAGCTGGTCGCCGAGATCGCCGAGCGGTTCGGCAGCCAGTGCGTCGTCGCCTCGGTCGACGCGCGGCGCGTCGGGCGGGCGCTGGGAAGTGTTCACCCACGGCGGCCGCCGCGCCGACCGGGATCGACGCGGTCGCGCATGCGCTGCGCCTCGCCGAGCTCGGCGCGGGCGAGCTGCTCGTCACCTCGATGGACCGCGACGGCACCCGCGACGGCTATGACCTCGCGCTGACCCGCGCGATCGCCGATGCGGTGACGGTGCCGGTGGTCGCGAGCGGCGGGGTCGGCAACCTCGACCATCTCGTCGCGGGCATCCGCGACGGCCATGCCAGCGCGGTGCTCGCCGCCTCGATCTTCCATTTCGGCGAGGCGACGATCGCCGAGGCGCACGCCGCGCTGGCAGCGGCGGGGATTCCGGTGCGGGCTTAACGATTTGGCGGGGATCAGCGTGCTAGAGTCGCATTATGCTCCGCTTCGCCCTGCTGCTGATGCTCGCCGCGCCGGCCTTTGCCGAGGAGCCGGCGCATACCGGGGTCGCGGGCACGCGCTCGATGCCCGAGCTTTCGGACATCGCGCTGTTCGCGGTGGCAGCGGGGGGCCTGTTCTTCGTCCGCCGGGCGATGCGCGCGCGGTTCCGCGCGAAGGATTGACACCAAGCCCGGGCTCACGCAGCCCCGCGCGATGACCGACTCCGATCCGCTCGACCGCCTCGAAGCCGTGATCCGCGAGCGCCGCACCGGCGATCCCGCGACCTCCTATGTCGCGAAGCTGACCGCCCAGGGCCGCGCCAAGATCGCGCAGAAGCTCGGCGAGGAAGCGGTCGAGACGGTGATCGCCGCGACCGGCCAGGACCCCGCCGCGCTGACGAGCGAGGCTGCCGACCTGATGTTCCACCTCCTCTTGCTCCTCGCCGACGCCGGCCTCGGCCTCGACGACGTCCGCGCCGAGCTGGCGCGCCGCGAGGGGGTTTCGGGGATTGCCGAAAAGGCCGCGCGGTCAGATGGAAAGTCGTCGTGATGTGGCCGCGGTTGCTCGCGGGAGTGCTCGCGGCCACCGCTCCCGGGCATGCGCCGCCGGGCCAGGCAGTGGCGGAAACCCCGGAAATGACCGAGGCGCGAGCCAACCAGGCGCTCATGAAGACCCCGCCCCGATTGACCTCGGGCCAGGCGGACGACCTCTTTCCCGACGCCGCACGGGCCCAGGGCGTGCACGGCACGGTCACGGTTTCGGGAATCGTCGGGCGCGACGGCAGAGTGACCCAGACCGTCGTGACGGGGAGCAGCCGCTCGGACCTGCTCGACGCCACCGCGCTCTCGGCGGCCAGCGCCGCACGGTTCGAGCCGGCAAGGGATGCGGCGGGCAATCCAGTCGCGGTTCGGCTCAGCATGGACCTCGAATTCAACAACGGCCTCGACGGGAAGCGCGGCGGCATCGGCCGCTACGCGTGCGGTCAGTTCGTCCGCGACCAGGATTGGTTGCACGCGCATTGGCCCGTCGGCCAGCATTGGAACGAGGCGATCGAAGCGTGCCGCAGCCAGCCCGATGCGATGCTGGTCGATGTGTTGAAACCCGAGGGCGAGGTGCTGCGGTCGCTCGCCGGGCGGGGCATGTTGTAGGGGACAGCCGTGCCGATCGACGCCACCCAGCCTTACGATCCGGACAACATCTTCGCGAAGATCCTGCGCGACGAGATTCCGTCGAAGCGCGTCTACGAGGATGATTTCGCGGTCGCCTTTCACGACATCAACCCGCTCGCGCCGCACCACATCCTCGTGATCCCGCGCGGCCCCTATGTCTCGTGGGACGATTTCTCGGCGCGAGCCTCGGACGCCGAGATCACCGGGTTCGTGCGCGCGATCGGCCATGTCGCGCGCGAGGCGGGGCTGGTCGCGCACGGGTACCGGCTGCTCGCCAATGTGGGGCTGCAATCGGGGCAGGAAGTACCGCACCTCCACGTCCATATCTTCGCCGGGCGCGCGCTGGGGCCGATGCTCGTGCGATAAACGCGAGCGATAAGGGATTGCCTCCCCTCGATTTGCGGCTAGGCTCCCCGCTTTCGCGATAGCGGCGCCCAAGCGCCGCCTTGCCCAGGGGGAGATCTTCATGAACCTGCGCGTCAAACCGCTTGCCGCCATTCTTGCCGCTGCCGAGAAGAAGTCGCTTCACCGCTCTCTCGGCTGGTTCCAGCTGATGCTGTTCGGGATCGGCTGCGTCATCGGCACCGGCATCTTCGTGCTGACCGCGGCGGGCGCGCAGAAAGCGGGGCCGGGGCTGATGCTCGCCTTCGCGATCGCCGGCGCGATCTGTATCGTCGCGGCGCTCTGCTATGCGGAGATCGCGGCGATGGTGCCGGTGGCAGGTTCCGCTTACACCTATACCTATGCGACGATGGGCGAGTTCCTCGCCTGGACGGTCGGCTGGGCGCTGGTCCTCGAATATGCGGTCGCGGCGAGCGCGGTGTCGGTCGGGTGGTCCGGCTATTTCACAGGCACCTTCCTCAATCATACCCTGGGAATACACTTGCCCGCCTATCTCACCGCCGGGCCGCTCGCGCTCGGCGGCGCGGCCGGCGGCCTGATCAACCTTCCCGCCGCGGTGATCGCGCTGCTCGTCACCTGGCTGCTGATGATCGGCACCACCGAGAGCGCGCGCGTCAATGCGGTGCTGGTGACGATCAAGGTGACCGCGCTGACCGCCTTCATCATCATCACCCTGCCCAAGGCCGACATGGCCAATTTCAATCCGTTCCTGCCCGCCGGCGTGTTCGGCGGCTTCGGGACCGGGGTCGGCGCGGTCGGCGCTGCAGCGACGATCTTCTTCGCTTACGTCGGCTTCGATGCGGTCTCGACCGCGGCCGAAGAGACCAAGAACCCCCAGCGCAACGTGCCGATCGGGCTGATCGGATCGCTGCTGTTCTGCACCGTCTTCTACATCCTCGTCGCCGCCGGTGCGGTCGGCACGATCGGCGGCCAGCCGATCATGGGGCCGGGTGGCGTGCCCTTCCCCGCAGGATCGGAAGAGCTCGCGCGCCAGTGCGCGCTGCCGCAGTTCCACGAGATGCTGGTCTGCTCGAACGAGGCGCTGGCGCACGTCCTGCGGACGATCGGCTTCGGCACGGTGGGCAATCTGCTGGGCTATGCCGCGGGCTTCGCGCTCCCCTCGGTCATCCTGATCCTGCTGTTCGGCCAGACGCGCATCTTCTTCGTGATGTCGCGTGACGGGCTGCTGCCCGATGTGCTTTCGAAGGTGCATCCGAAGTGGAAGACGCCCTATGTCGTCACCGCGCTCACCGGCATCGTCGTGGCGATCGCGGCGGCGTTCCTGCCGGTCGGCCAGCTCGCCGACATCGCCAATGCGGGCACGCTCTATGCCTTCATGATGGTGGCGTTCGCGGTGATGATCCTGCGGCGGACGGCAAAGGACACGCCACGCAGCTTCAAGACGCCGATGCTGTGGTTGATCGGGCCGCTGACCATCGTCGGCTGCATCTTCCTGTTCTTCAACCTGCCCACCGCGGCGATGCTGGTGCTGCCGCTCTGGGGCGCGCTCGGCGTGGTGATCTACCTGGCCTATGGCATCCGCAAGAGCCATATCGCGCGGGGCGTCGTCGAAGTGGTGCTCCCGGATGAGAGGGAGCCACTGACGCCGGGCGTCTGACGCGCGGTCCGGTTCGCTGGAAATGGAAGGGGCCGGGGTCACTCCCGGCCCTTTTCCGTGCCTCAGCTTACAATTTGTCGGATCAGATCGTGCGATACCTGATTGGCGCCGCCTGCCGTCCGGGGGGAATAGCGATAGGTCACGACGCCATAGTCGAGCGAGATGCTCTCGACCGGCATGTCTCCCGGCCCGCCGCTGATGCTCAAGTTGGTGATGACGACGTGCAGAAGCTCGATTTCGAGATACGGTGCCGGCGCGCCGTTGCCGTCGGCGCGATAGCAGCTGAGCAGCGCCTTTCCGATCTGCTTTCCGTTCCAGCAAGTTTTGAGCAGATCGGCCGATGCGGAATCGGGATATTTGGTGAAGCTCAAGTTCGAGTGGGTGGCTTGCTCGACAACTCCACCGCCGCCCGACAGCCTCGCAGGCTGCACGAAGCTTTGGCTCCACGACAGCACCTCGATCTCGCCGACATGGTTCGGATCGCGCGACCCACCAATGATCGCGGGATCGGTGAACTTGAAAAACATGTTCGCAGCCATCGAACCGCTCCCTCCCCCGGCTAGCCCAACGCCTTCTCCGCCAATAGCTTCATATCGACTTCCGGGCGCGCGCCATAATGCTGGATGATCTCGGCCGCGCAAATCGCGCCGAGCTTGAGCGACGCCTCGACGCTCAGCCCGCGCGCCTGGCCGTGGAGGAACCCCGCGGCGAACAGGTCGCCCGCACCGGTGGTGTCGACGACGCGCTCGATAGGCGCGGCGGGAACTTCGACGCGTTCGGTGCCGGCCAGCGCCATCGCGCCCTTCTCGCTGCGGGTGACGACCAGCAGCGGCACCTTGCCGTGGATGTGCGCGACTGCAGCCTCGAACTCCTCATGCTCGCACAGCGCGAGCAGCTCGTTCTCGTTGGCGAACAGGATATCGATCAGCCCGTCGGCGATCAGCTTGCGGAAATCGCCGCCGTGGCGCGAGATGCAGAAGATGTCGGACAGCGTGAAGGCGACCTTGCGGCCGTGCGCGCGCGCCACCTCGATCGCCTTGCGCATCGCCGCGCGCGGCTCCTCGGGGTCCCACAGATAGCCCTCGAGATAGAGGATCGCGCCGCTCGCGATCAGATCGAGATCGAGCGCCGAGGCGGGGAGGAACTGCGAGGCGCCGAGGAAGGTGTTCATCGTCCGCTGCCCGTCGGGCGTGACGAAGATCAGGCAGCGCGCGGTGGTTGGCTCGCCGGTGCGTGGGCTCGTCCCGAAGTCGACCCCCGCCGCCCGGATGTCATGCGCGAAGACTTCGCCGAGCTGGTCGTCGGCGACCTGGCCGATGAAGCCGCACTTGCCGCCCAGTGCGGCGATCCCCGCGACGGTGTTCGCCGCCGATCCACCCGAGACCTCGCGGCCAGGGCCCATCTTGGCATAGAGCGCATCGGCCTCGGCGGGCGAGAACATCAGCGCCATCGAACCCTTGGTCATGCCCTGCTCGATGATGAAGCTGTCCTCGGCCTGGCTGAGGATGTCGACGATCGCATTGCCGATCGCGACGACGTCATAGGTAGGTGCGCTCACGCATTCGCTCCAATTGAGTTGCGCCGAAGCCCTAGGCACAGGCAAAGGGGAGTGCAACCGACGCGCTGATGCGGAGAGACGCATGATCCGGGCCTTCTTCCTGTCGTTGGGACAGCTCCTCGACGGCAGGATCGTCTGGGTGATGCTCAAGTCGCTCGCGGTGACACTGCTGATCTTCGCGGGGATCGGCTTGGCGATCTGGTATGGCGCGCATCAGGGCGCGGCGCGGCTGTTCGGCGCGGGCGACGGCACCGACACGCTCGCGGACATCCTCACTCTCGTCGTCGTTCTGCTGCCGATGCTGTTCCTGTTCCGCGTCGTCGCGATCGCGGTGATCGACGTGTTCGCGGACGACGTGGTCGAGGTCGTCGAGAAGCGCTACTACCCCGCCGCGCACGCCAATGCGCGGCGGCTGCCGCTCGTCCAGGGAATGCGGCTGGGCGCGGGGTCGGCGGGGCGCGCGGTGCTGCTCAATGTGTTGTTCTCGCCGGTGTACCTGATCGCGCTGCCCGCGGCGCCGTTCGTCTTCTTCATCGTCAACAGCTGGTTGCTCGGACGCGAGCTGGGCGACATGGTGGCGATCCGCCATATGCCGCTCAGCGACCTTCCCAAGTGGCGCCGCCGGTCGAACCTCAGGCGGTTCGGGCTCGGCGCGGTCGGAACCGCGCTGTTCCTGATCCCGGGCATCGACCTGTTCGCGCCGGTGCTTTGCGCGGCGATGGCGACCCACGTGTTCCACCGAAGGCGCGGATGAAGCGCGGGTGGCTCTTCCTGACGGCGGCGATGCTGGCCGGATGCGGCGGAGGCACCGCCCCGCCGGTGTACTCGGCCTCGCACATCCCGGTGCCGCAAGCGCCCTCCGCCGTCTCGGCGCCCGTTTCGGCGGCGGGGGTCGGCGGCCAGACCGCGAGCGCGCTGATCGCCCGCTTCGGCCCGCCCCGGATCGACCTGCAGGAAGGCACGGCGCGCAAGCTCCAGTTCGCGGGGCCGGCGTGCGTGCTCGACGTCTACCTCTACCCGCGCGGGCGCGGTGAGCCGGTCGCAACGCATCTCGACACTCG
The DNA here is from genome assembly GCA_963799985.1 of uncultured Alphaproteobacteria bacterium. Taxonomy (GTDB): domain Bacteria; phylum Pseudomonadota; class Alphaproteobacteria; order Sphingomonadales; family Sphingomonadaceae; genus Sphingomonas. Next base: position 540,300 of record CAWCZC010000003.1, read on the forward strand.
GCTACGCGACGGCCGGGCGACCGATCCGGCGAGTTGCATGGCGATGCTCCGGCGGACGCCCGCTCCCTGACCCGTCAATGGCGCGGGCGCACCCAAACGACGTGCGAATTCCAAACGGAGGCGACCGGCGCTCTATCGGCGCCACGCGCCGATGTGAACCGCGCGCGACGCTTGAGCAGCGTGCATACGGTGGCGTCGAGCAGCGGCGACCCGCTCGACGCGGTGATCGTGCAACCTGTCACCGTGCCCGTCGCATCGATTTCAAGCTGGAAAGCGGTGATACCGTGCGCGCCCGCGTGGCGCGCGGCCGCAGGATAATCCTTATCGCTAAACCACAGCTGCGGATTGCCGCGTGGCTCTGGCCGGAAGAGGATCGGGGGCGGAGGCGACGGCTGTGAGGCCTGATTCTGGGGTGGCGGGTTGCCCACGAGGGCCGGCAGCGGCGGCGTTAACGTCAACAGCGCCAATGCGATCGATTTCATGCAAACAGCCTCTTCGGACAGGGCGATGCATCCTACTGTAACCAAGCTAGGATGCCAGCCATTCGTTGCGCACTGCAGGGTCGAATTCAGCCGCCCACCGCACCGCCCGCTCGACCTCCCACCGCACCGCATCGAGCCGCCTCAGCGCCCACACTGCCGCGCCGCGCACCTCGGGCGCTGCGTCGCCGAGCAGCGCCGCCACCGGCTCGATCAGCGCGGCGCCGGCGCTGTTGCCTGCGGCGATCAGGCAGTTGCGAACCATGCGGTCGCGTCCGATCCGCTTGATCGACGATCCGGCGAAGACCTCGCGGAAGCCGGCATCGTCGAGCGCGATCAGGTCCGCCAGCTCGGGCGCCGTGAGCTCGGCGCGCGGGGCGAAGGCGAGGTTGGCACTCGCGGCGGCGGCGAACTTGTTCCACGGGCACACCGCCAGGCAATCGTCGCAGCCGTAGATGCGGTTGCCGATCGCCTCCCGGAACTCGAGCGGGATCGCGCCTTTGTGCTCGATCGTCAGGTACGAGATGCAGCGCCGCGCATCGAGCCGATAGGGCGCGGGAAACGCATCCGTGGGACATGCCACCTGGCACGCATCGCACGAGCCGCAGCGATCCACGCCCGCCACATCCGGCTCGAGCGCGAGCGTGGTATAGATCGCGCCGAGGAACAGCCAGCTGCCATGCTCGCGGCTGACCAGGTTGGTGTGCTTGCCCTGCCAGCCGAGCCCCGCCGCCTCGGCGAGCGGCTTCTCCATCACCGGGGCGGTATCGACGAACACCTTCAGGTCCCCGGGGGCCGCCTCGACCAGCCAGCGCCCGAGCGCCTTGAGCGCGCGCTTGACCACGTCGTGATAGTCGCCGCCCTGCGCGTAGACGGAAATGCGCCCCACCTCGCCCGCGTCCGCCAGCGCCAGCGGATCCGCCGCAGGGGCGTAGCTCATCCCGAGCGCGATCACCGACCGGACCTCGGGCCAGAGCGCCGCGGGGTGCTCGCGGTGATGCGCGCGCTCCTCCATCCACAGCATCTGCCCGTGCGCGCCCTCCGCCAGCCATTCGCGCAGCCGCACGCCCGCGGCTGGAGCCGCGTCCGCCCGTGCAATCCCGCAAGCGGCGAATCCCAATTCGGCCGCTTTCGACTTGATTGAGGCTTCGAGTGGCTTGCCTTGGTACATCACCCCCCGCTACCACGGAGCGGCCCGCAACCGAGGGGGATTTTTGTTGCGTACCGATCTAGCCGTCAGCGCCACTGGACTCGTCAAACTGTTCGGCGGCCGCCGCGTGGTCGACGGGGTGGATATCGCGGTCCCCAAGGGCGTGATCTACGGGGTGCTCGGCCCGAACGGCGCGGGCAAGACCACGACGCTCAGGATGCTGCTCGGCATCATCGAGCCCGATGAAGGCGAGCGAATCGTGCTCGGCACCGATCGTCCGCGCGAGTCGAGCGATCGGATCGGCTATCTGCCCGAGGAGCGCGGCCTTTATCCGAACATGAAATGCCGCGAGGCGATCGCCTTCATGGGCGCGTTGCGCGGGCTACCGTGGAGCGTCGGGCGCAAGCGCGCCGCCGGGCTCATGGAAGCGACCGGGCTCGGCCACGCCGTCGACGACAAGATCCGCAAGCTCTCCAAGGGCATGGCGCAGCTCGTCCAATTGCTCGGATCGGTGGTCCACCAGCCCGATCTGCTCGTGCTCGACGAGCCCTTCTCGGGGCTCGACCCCGTCAACCAGGAACGGCTCGAGAAGCTGATCCTCGCCGAGCGCGACCGCGGCGCGACGATCCTCTTCTCGACGCACGTGATGGCTCATGCCGAGCGGCTGTGCCAGCGACTGTCGATCATCGCCGGGGGCAAGGTCCGATTCGAAGGCACGGTCGCCGAGGCGCGGTCGATGCTGCCGCTCAAGGCGCATTACACGCCCCACCATCACCCCGAATCGGTGGGCGCGCTCCTCCCCGCCGACGCCGAGCGCGAGAACGGCAGCTGGCGCTTCACCGTCCCCGGCGAGGGAATCGAGGCGCTGCTCGTCAAGCTGATCGATGCCGGCCACGGCGTCTCGGGCCTGTCGATCGAGCGGCCGGGGCTGCACGATGCCTTCGTCCGGATCGTCGGCCCCGAAGCGCTGGAGCAGGCGGCATGAGCAAGTTCCTGCGCAGTCTGCGCCAGACGCTCACCGTCGCGCGGCGCGACTTCACCGCGACGGTGTTCACGCCGACCTTCCTGCTGTTCCTGCTTACCCCGGTGATCATGGTCGGCTTCGGGCTGGTCGGCGGACTGGGTGCCCAGAGCATCGCGGGGAGCGGGCAGGAGAAGATGCGCATCGTCGTCATCGCCGCGCCCGACGAGGCGCCGACGATCACCGCGATCGACAAGCAGTTGCGCACACTGTTTCCCCCGCGCGGCGACAATTCGCGGCCGGCGCTGCTGATCGACACCCCCACCGCCGACCCCGCGGCGCAGGCGCGCGGCATGTTCGACCAGGACAAATACGAGGTTGCCGCGGTCCTCTATGGCCCGCTCGCCAGGCCGGTGATCCTGCGCGCGTCGCACTCATGGGGCGAGGCGCGCTACCTCGCCGAGCTCGCCGAGCAGACCCTGCGCGCCGAACGCGCAGGGTCTGCTGCCGATCTGAGCACGCCTGACATGCGCGAAGTGGCGCGCAAGCAGGCGTCGTCGAGCGGCAAGGGCGCGACCGCCTATTTCGCGGTGCTCGGCATCTTCCTGCTCACGCTGATGCTGTCGGGCCAGGCGGTAGGGACGATGGCGGAGGAGCGTTCGAACAAGGTGATCGAGGTGCTCGCCGCCGCGGTGCCGCTCGAATCGGTGTTTCTCGGCAAGCTGATCGGCATGTTCGGATCGGCGGTGCTCTTCATCCTCTTCTGGGGCGGGCTGCTGACCGCCCTGCCCCGGCTGGCGCCCGGCGTCACGAGCATCTTCTCCGACCTCGGGCCCGCGGTCGGCTATCCCGCGTTTCCGCTGCTGTTCGTCGGCTATTTCGCGATGTCCTATCTGCTGCTCGGCGCGGTGTTCCTGAGCGTGGGGGCGCTGGCATCGACCCAGCGCGAGCTCCAGATGCTGTCGCTGCCGATCACCGTGCTGCAGGTTTCGATGTTCGGCTTCTCGTCCTACGCGATCGGGCACCCGGGGAGCTGGGCGGCGATCGCGGCCGAGGTGTTTCCGTTCAGTTCGCCCTCCGCCATGGTCGGCCTCGCCGCCAACTCGCCAGAACTGTGGCCCCACTTCCTGGCGCTGGGTTGGCAAGTGCTGTGGGTGGCGGCGGTGATCACGATCGGCGCCCGCGTGTTCCGCCGCGGAGTCCTCAAGTCGGGAAGCCCGCGACTGCGACTGCGCAAGGCGAAGGCGTGACCGCACACTATTGACATTCGTGTCAGTTATGGCTTTCGTGAGCGCAGAGGAGACCCCGCATGGCGACGCTCGCGCCTGAGTCGCAGAACCCGGAATTCACCGATCCGCTCGACGTGAGCCGGCCCGAGCTCTATTCGGAGGACCGGTGGCAGGAGCCGTTCCGCCGGCTGCGCGCCGAGGCGCCGGTCTACCGCTGCGAGCACAGCGCGTTCGGGCCCTATTGGTCGGTCTCGACCTACAAGCCGATCGTCCAGGTCGAATCGCTGCCCGAGCTCTTTTCGTCGCACGCGGGCGGCATCACCATCGCTGACCTGCAGGAAAACGATATCAGGATGCCGATGTTCATCGCGATGGACCGGCCCAAGCACACCGGCCAGCGCCGCACCGTCGCCCCCGCCTTCACGCCGAGCGAGATGGTGCGGATGACCGACAACATCCGCACCCGAACCGCCGAAATCCTCGATTCGCTCGCCGTCGGCCAGGAATTCGACTGGGTCGACCAGGTCTCGATCGAGCTGACCACCCAGATGCTCGCGATCCTGTTCGACTTCCCGTGGGAGGAGCGGCGCAAGCTCACCTATTGGTCCGACTGGGCGGGCGACATCGAGATCGCCAAGGACCCCGTCCGCAAGGAGCAACGCCGCGAGATCATGTTCGAATGCGCCGCCTATTTCACTAATCTGTGGAACGGCAAGGTCGGCAAGGAGCCCACCCCCGACCTCATCTCGATGATGATCCATTCGGACGCGATGGCCGAGATGGACCAGATGGAGTTCCTGGGGAACCTCATCCTGCTGATCGTCGGCGGCAACGATACCACCCGCAACTCGATGAGCGCCTATGCTTGGGGGCTCGAGCAATTCCCCGACGAACGCGCCAAGCTGGAGGCCGACCCCGGCCTGATCGCCAATACCACGCAGGAGCTGATCCGCTGGCAGACCCCGCTCGCGCACATGCGCCGGACGGCAACACAGGACGCCGAACTGGAAGGTCAGAAGATCCGCGAAGGCGACAAGCTCGCGCTCTGGTACATCTCCGCCAACCGCGACGAGAGCGTGTTCCCGAACGCCGACCGGATCATCGTCGACCGCGAGAACGCGCGGCGCCACCTGGCGTTCGGCCATGGCATCCACCGCTGCGTCGGCGCGCGGCTGGCCGAATTGCAGATCGGCGTGCTGATGGAGGAAATGGCAAAGCGGCGGCTTCGGGTGAACGTCGTTCGCCCGCCCGAGCAAGTCGCGGCGTGCTTCGTCCACGGCTACAAGAAGATGCCGGCGGTGCTAAGCCACTACTGACCTTCACATCCGGCCGATCCCACCCCACATTCGTCCCATGAAACTCGATCGCCGCGATTTCCTCACCGCCGCTGGGATGGGCGCGGTCGTCGTCACCGTCGGCTGCTCGTCGGGCGAGAGCCGCGCGTCGCCCGAGCATTTCGAATTCACCCTGACCGATGCCGAATGGCGCAAACGGCTAAGCCCTGCCGCCTACGATGTGCTGCGGCAGGCCGGCACCGAATATGCCTTCACCAGCCCGCTCAACAACGAGCATCGCGCCGGCACCTTCCTGTGCGGGGGATGCGCGCTGCCGCTCTATTCCTCGACGACCAAGTTCGACAGCGGCACTGGCTGGCCGAGCTTCTGGGCGCCGCTGGCGCACGCTGTGATCACGCGCACCGATTCGAGCCTGGGCAGCGACCGGACCGAAGTGCGGTGCCGCCGCTGCGGCAGCCATCTGGGCCACGTCTTCGACGATGGGCCGCCGCCGACGCACAAGCGTTATTGCATGAACGGGGTGGCGCTGATGTTCAGGCCCCAGGCCTGACGATCAGTTCGTCGAGGGTTCGACGCCGAGATCCTGAGGGGTCAGCTCAAGCGAGGCGACCAGCACGGGATTGGTCGGGGCGCGCTGCGCCAAACCTTCGGGCGCATCGCCCGGGTAGATGAAACCGTTGACCGGATAGACCGACAGGCCGAGGTCGCCTAGCGGCGCGAACCACACCTTGACCTGGCTCCAGTCGCCGGCCGGCGACACGTCGATCGCGCGGACGTCGTGCTCGATCCCGCCGCGGCGCGACCAGTTGGCGTGGGTCAGCAGCACTTCGCGGTCGCTGATGATGGCGGAAACGGTGGCGACATGGCCCAGCGGCATGTGCGCGGTGCGCCGGAACGACATGACCGCGCCGACCTGCGGGGTGTTACCGCGCTCATAGCGGCCCTCGGCCTGCGCCCACCAGGTCCAGGCATTGCCGTGGATCGAAACGCCCGAAATCTGGCGCGCGAAGGGGACGCACTGAAGGATCCTCCCCTTGGCCTGCGCGGGAGCGGCCGTCGCCAGGCAACACGCCACCACCAGCGCAAAACGCGCTGCGAAATCACGGAAAAGCATCTAAATCCCCCGGTCGAACCTGAGCGGTGGATGGTCTTCACCAGATCGGCTCCGGCACGTCCACCCCTCGATCCGGCTTATCCGACGAACCGTTGCCGGGGGGCGATGGGATTTGGGAACCATCGGCGAGTTGAGGCGTGCAGCCGACGAGCCGTTCGGGCATTCGGCGTCAGGTTCGCAGCCACCCCGAGCCCGTGATTCGCCCCTCCGGATGATTCCGGAAATGACGGTAATGTTGCGCAAGAGCATCACCTGGCGGTCTTCTCTCGCCACGGGACTCGGCTCGTCGCACCTTTGTTGCAACGCAAAAGCCGGTCGTGTCCAATGCTGAACGGGGGACGACAGGCGGTTAAGCGCGACGTTAACCATTGACGCGCATGATCTGCTTCGGAGGGTCGAGTTTCGAGCGGGGAGTTCGGTACGATGGGCGCGAGAATGAAACCGGCGGAAGGCGCGATGACGCTGGCCGAGATGAAGGAATTTGCGGGGTTCAGCGCGGCGACGCAGCGCTATGTGCGGCGCGCGCTCGACGTCGGCCTCGAGCGTGAGGACGCGATGACTCGCTGGTCGCGCGACGTGGTCGAAGCCGCCAGCATCCGCGCCCAAGCCCGAGTCTACGACCGCCTCCACGAAATCCGCGCGCTGATCCCCGACGACAGCGGCCTCGACGCGATCGAGCCGTTCATGGCGCCGCTCGTCACCGTCTCGGCGTTCGACCTGAGCCAGGGTCGGCTGACCACCTTCTCCGCCTATCGCTTCCTCTACGAACGACTGATCGGCGCCGAAGTGCGGCCATGGCTGCCAGCGGCCTTCTGCTCGGCCGCGGCACTGCCGCATCTCCACCCGGACCTGCGCCGCAAGCTGCTCCAGTCGATCAGCGAAGCCGCGGCGACTGCCTCGGGCTGGTCGAACCGCAAGCCCGCCTTCTACCCGCAATGGGTCGAAAAGGTCGACGCGCAGGCGATGAACTGACCTTTCCGGCTCCTCCTTCGCGGGGGGAGCCGCTTACCGGCACGACCGCCATCCCCACTCGCCGCGCTCGGCCTGATCGAGATGCAGGTGGTCTTGGTGCGCGGCGTTGTAGTCGGGCGAGAGCACCGTCGCGAACAGGCGGCACGCGCCGTCGCGCACCTCGTGCAGGAACCCCGCCTTCTCCGCGTCGCCGCGCCAGCCGTCCTTGACCGTGATCCGGGTGGCGTCCGCGAGCCGGAACGCGCGGATGTCGATCGCGTCGGCGGTCGAATGCTCGCTCCAGCCAGTGTCGGTGCTGCCGACGATGTGCCGGCAGCTGTAGCTGCCGAAATGCTCGATCGCGCTCACGCCGATTCCGAAATGCTTGCGCGCCGCCGGCTGGACTACGCGCCATTCCCACACCGCGAGCGCCGCCGCGACCGGGCACGCGACGCCGGGGGCCTCTGGAAGATAGTCGACCCGCCGCGACCCGCCGATCGCGAAGCGGACGCCGTCGGCATAACCGCAATGGCCATCCTCGACTTGCGGAAGCGGATCATATTGCACCCCGGCGCGCCAGAGCAGCGCCTGGCAGCGCGCGAAGTCGTGGGTCAGTCCGGCCAGCTTGCGCCCCGTGAACGCGCCGATCGGCTGGCCGAGGTTGAGCGGAGTCCACGGCAAGTCCTGAGGCCGATCGCGCAGGTGCAAGTAGAGGCCGAACGCCACCGCGAGCAGCACCCCCGCGGCGACGCCGAGGGTGCGGCTAGGTTTCACGCGCGCACCGCCCGGTCGTAGGGCTCGGCGGTCACTGGATAGCCGAGGTCGTCGGGGATGCAGAGGTGGTCGATGCCGCCGCGCTGCTCGATCCAGGGCGTGATCGCGCGGATCGGATGCGCGCGCGCGCTCGCCGCGGCTTGCTCGAACGAGCCGAAGGTCGCGAGCCGCTCGAGGTTGCGGCGAGTGGGGAAGATCAGCGTCGCCCGGCCCGCGTCCGCCTCGTCGAGCACGGCGCGGGCGCTCGCCCAGAAGACGCGAACGTTCTCGCCGCCGTCGACAATCGGGTCAGCGTCCGAAGGCGCGCAGGCAAGGTAGAAACGCGTGTCGAAGATGCGATGCTGCAGCCCCAGCGGCAGCCAGCGCGCGAAGGGCACCAGCGCTTGCGGCGCCAGCGCCGCACCCGCGGCATCAAGCAGCCCGCCGAACGGTTCGCCCGCGTGGAGGGCGTCGCGCATTCCCGCCATCGCCTGCGGAGCGAGATCCAGCCCGACAGCCACGCCCGCCTCTTCGAGCGTCTCGCGGATCGCCGCCACTCGAGCGGCCATGTCGTCGGGATCGCCGGGCATCGCCGCCGCGAGCGCCCGGTCGCCGGGGTCCATCCGCCCGCCGGGAAAGACCAGCGCGCCGCCCGCGAACCGCATCGCCGCCGCGCGCTCGACCATCAGCAGCTCGGGCGCGCCCGCGCCTTCGCGCATCACGATCACGGTCGCGGCGGGAATCGGCGTCTGGTCCATGCGGCAGCTCTAGAGGCGCGGCGCTAAAACCCGAAGGTCATTCCGCGGCAGCGCGCGGGGGTGAGGCGGTAGTCGGCGAAGCGCTTGTCGGGCTTGCCCGCCGCCTGCTCGACGATCGTCCAGTGCCAGCCCTTGCCGGCGCGCTCGAACCGGTTGACGTAGAGCGCGTCCGGAAAGCGATAGCTGAGCGTGAACCCGCCGGGCGTCAGCTTGCCCAGACCCATCGACGGCTCGTAGAGCCCGCCGAACGTGTCCATCCAGAACGAGCCGATCTCTTGCGGGTGCTCGCCCGCGCCATAGCTGATCGCGGCCTCGTACGGCCGGCTGGTCGTGGCGCGCAAGTGGAGCATGAAATAGCGGCCGCCCAGATGCCACTCGCCGCGTGCGATCGAGATCGCGTCCTTGCCGCGCACCTCGCCCAGCACCTTCCAGCAGCCCGCCAGCCCTTCGAGCGCCGCGAGGCTCGGCGCCTTGGGCGTATCGCCGGCGAGCGCCGCGGCGAGCAGCAGGGGCAGCATCGCCTACCAGCCCGACATCTTGAGCCGCAGCCGGAAAACCGAGTCGCTGGCGGTGAGGAACAGGGTCTTGCTGTCCTCGCCGAACGCGCAATTGGCGCAGGCCTTGCCCGGATCGATCACGCCGAGCACCCGCCCGTCGGGCGCGAGGATGTGGATGCCGCCGGGCCCCGAGCTGAAGATGTGCCCCGATTTTGCGACCTTCATCCCGTCGGGCAGGCCGGGGAGCTTCTGCGCCACCTCGGCCGAGAAATCGTGCAGCACCTTGGGCTCGTCGCTCGCGCCGCCATCGATGTCGAGCGGATAGGCGAGCAGCACCGGGCGATCGGGATCGGACACGGTGACATAGAGGATCTGCTGGTCGGGCGAGAGGGCGACGCCGTTGGGGCGAGTCAGCTTGTCGACGAGCTGGACCTGGCCCTCGGGATCGAGCCGGTACACGCCGTTCCACTCTATCTCCTTGAGCGGCGATTTGTCGCCATCGGTGAAGCCGTAGGGCGGATCGGTGAAGTAGATCGTGCCGTTGCCGTGGATCACGACGTCGTTGCAGCTCGAGAAGCGCTTGCCGTCGTACTTGTCGGCGAGGATCGTCTTCTTCTTGGTCTTGAGGTCGACCGCCGCGACCGCGCGGGTGCCGCTGTCGGCCATGATCAGCCGCCCCTTGGCGTCGATGGCCATGCCGTTCGATCCCGCCTCGCGCACCCCCGCCGGGATCGGCCCGGCGAGTCCCGAGGGCGAGAGGAACACACTCTTCCCCTCGCCCTGCTTCCATTTGTACGCCACGTTCGCGGGCGGATCGGAGAAGAGCAGATAGCCACCGTCCTTCACCCACACCGGCCCCTCGGCCCATTTGATGCCGGTGGCGATGACCTCGATCGGCGAAGCGACGTCGACGATCCCGTCGAGTTCGGGATCGAGCCGGGTGATCTTTCCGGCCGACTGCGCATGGGCGATGTTCGCCACGAACGGCATCGCCGCCATGCCGCCGACCAACGCGCGGCGCGAAAGCTTCAAGTCGATCATCGGTCCCTCCTCACACGAAATTCCACAGCAGCGCCGCCATGCCGAACATCACCGCCCCCGCGATGGTGGCGCAGATCGTCCAGCTTCGGAAGGTCTGCGCTTCCGTCAGCCCCAGATATTGCTTCACCAGCCAGAAGCCGGTGTCGTTGACGTGGCTGACGACGGTTGCCCCCGCGCCGATCGCCACCGTCACCAGCGCGATCCGGCTGGGCGAGAGCGACGCAGCGGCGATCAGCGGCGCCGCCAGCCCGGCCGCCGTCACCATCGCCACCGTCGCCGATCCTTGCGCCACCCGCACGAACACCGCGAGCGCGAAGGCGAACACCAGCACCGAGACTTGCGCCGAAGTCACCGCCGCGGTGATCTGCTGCCCGGCGCCCGATTCGATCAGCACTTCCTTGTACGCCGCGCCCGCGCCGATGATCAGTACCATCACCCCCGCTGGCTCGAGCGCCTTGCTCATGATCTTCGAAATGGTCGCGAGCGGTGCGCCGATCACCGCGCGCAGCCAGAACAGCACGATCAGACAGGCGATGATCAGCGCCGAGAAGGGGTGACCGACGAACTGGAGCGCGTCGCGCACCGGCCCGGCCGCCATCGTCTGCCCGGCGACCGCCGCCGCCAGGATCAGCCCGAGCGGCACCAGCATCGCCACCAGCGCGGGCCAGAAGCCGATCGGATCGGTCTGCGGCGCGCCTTCGTCGAGCAGGTGCGGCGGAGTCTGGCCGCCGAAGCCCGGCGCGCCGTGGAATACCCGCGCGAACAAGGGCCCCGCGATGATCGCGGCGGGGATGCCGCAGGCGAGCCCGAAGATCGCCATCAGCCCGTAATCGGTGTGGATCAGCTCGGCGACCGCAACCGGCCCAGGATGCGGCGGCAGCATCGCGTGCATCGTCATCAGGCCCGCGAGCAGCGGAATCGCGAAATAGGTCACGCGCCGCTCGGCACGGATCGAAAGCGTGGTCAGCAGCGGCGCGAGGATGATGAAGCCGACGTCGAAGAAGAGGGGAATGCCGACGATGATGCCGATCGCGGTGAGCGCCCAGGGCATCCTTTTTTCGCCGAATGCGGCGAGCAGACGGTGCGCGATCGCGGTGATTCCGCCCGAGGCCTCGAGCATCCCGCCGAGCAGCGCGCCCAGCCCGATCACCACCGCGACGAAGCCGAGCGCGTCGCCGGTCCCCTTCTTGATCGCGTCGATCACGTGCGCGGGCTGGCCGCCGAACACCAAGCCGGTGACCAGCGCCACGAGCAGCAGCGCGAAGAACGGCTGCAGGCGCACTTTGAGCACGAGCACGATCACCGCGGCGATGCTCGCGGCGACGATCAGCAGCGTGTGCCAGGGCTCGGCGATGATCATAGCACCTCCACTTTCGTCTCGATGGCCGCGGCGGGCCTGCTGCCCTCACCCTTCTCGCGGATGGTGAAGTGGCCGGTCGCGTGGATGTCATCGGACGAGCTACCGATCATCACGTCGATCCGCCCGGGCTCGATCACCCATTTGCCCGCGTCCCAGATCGCGAGCTGTTCGGCGGAGAGGGTGAAGGTCACGCGGTGCGCACGGCCAGGCTCGAGCGTAATTCGCTTGAATCCGCGCAGTTCCTTGATCGGCCGCTCGACGAACGCGACTGGATCGCGAACGTAGAGTTGGACGACTTCCTCGCCGGCGACATCGCTGACGTTGACGACCGAAACGCTGATCGTAATCGCGCCGCGGGCACCGATGGACATCGCGCTCAAGGTCAACGGGCCGTATTCGAAGCGCGCGTAGGACAGACCGTGGCCAAATGGGAACAGGGGACCGATGTCGACATCGTGATAGCGCGCGCTGTCGACGGTCAGGTCTCGGTTGGCCGGGCGTCCGGTCGGGCGATGCGCATAGGGCATGGGCGACTGGCCGGTGACGCGCGGCATTCCCGCCGGCAGCCGCCCGGCAGGCGAGACCTTGCCGCTCAGCACCTCCGCGATCGCCGGGCCGCTTTCGATGCCAAGGAACCAGGTCTCGAGCACCGTCGGGATCCCCGCCAGCGTCTTCTCGAGCGCGAGCGGGCGTCCGTTCATCAGGATCGCGACGATCGGCTTGCCGGTCGCCTTGATCGCCTCGACCAGCTGTGCCTGCGGTCCCGGCAGTCCCAGGTCCGCGCGGCTACGCGCCTCGCCGGTGAAGTCGTAGTCCTCGCCGATCACGAGCAGCACCACATCCGCGCGATGGGCCGCCGCCACAGCGGCAGCGATCCCGGCGATGTCGTCGCTGCGCGTGGTCACGCCGGGCTGATACTCGACCGAATCGCCCAACGCGGCGCGCAGGGTCACCGCATCCTCGATCTGCCCGCGCCCCCGCCACGATCCGAGCGTCGACGAGGCGTCGTCCGCCAGCGCGCCGATCAGCGCGACCTTCTTGCCCGGCGCCAGCGGCAGCAGCCCGCCCTCGTTGCGCAGCAGCACGATCGATCGCCGCGCCAGGTCGCGCGCCACGCCGCGCGCGAGCGGCGCCTTCTCGCGAACCGCGTCGCCAAAGCCATAAGGGTTGTCGAACAGCCCGAGCCGCGCCTTGGTCGCGAGGATGCGCCGTACCGCCTGATCGATCAGCGGCATCAGCTTGCGATCCTGGACCAGCGCCTCGCCCATATGATCCCAATAAGTGCCGCTCGACATGTCCATGTCTACGCTCGCCCTGACCGCCAGCGCCGCCGCCTGGGCGGGAGTCTCGGCCACGCCGTGGTTGAGCAGTTCGGCCACCGCCATCCAATCACTCACCACCAGCCCCTCGAAGCCCCAGGCCTCGCGCAGCTGCCGCCGCACCAGCGCGGCGTTAGCGGTGGTCGGCACGCCCGCGATATCGTTGAACGCGGTCATGAAACTGCCCGCCCCGGCGGACGCGGCGGCATGGAAGGGCGGCATGTTCACTTCCTGCAGCGTCCGCTCTGAAAGGTCGCTGCTTTCATAGTCGCGGCCCCCCATTCCGGCCCCGTACGCGCCGAAATGCTTGACGCAGGCCATCACGCGCATGCCCGCGTCGAGCCGCTCGCCCTGGAACCCTTCGACCTGCGCCACCGCCATTCGGCTGCCGAGGTAGGGGTCCTCGCCCGCACCCTCGACGATCCGGCCCCACCGCGAATCGCGCGCGACGTCGACCATCGGGGTGAAGGTCCAATGCAGTCCCGCCGCCCAGGCTTCCTCGGCCGCAGTCCGCGCCGCCAGCCGCGGCACTTCGGGGTCCCAGCTCGCCGCGAGCGCGAGCGGCACCGGCATCGTCGTGCGATAGCCGTGGATCACATCCATCGCGAACAGCAGCGGGATCTTGAGCCGCAATTCCTCGATCGCGATTCGCTGGAGATCGCGGGTGGTGGCGGCGCCGGCGGCGTTGAGGAACGATCCGATCTCGCCGCGCCGCACCCGATCGAGCGCCGCCGCGTCGAGCTTCGAGTTGAGCGCCTTCTGCCGCCCGCCCGGCACCTGGTTCATCTGGCCGAGCTTCTCGGCGAGGGTCATCTTGCCAATCAACTGGTCGATCCGCGCACGGTGATCGGGGCGCGGCGCCGCGAGGCCGACCGGCGCCCAGGCCGATGCCGCGAGCAAGGCGCTCGCGCGCAGCACGTCGCGACGATCGAGCCCGTTCGAAGCCATCGAGCTTCCCCTCCCCAGCATTCCGGCCAGCCCGTCGCGGAACGGTTGACTCCGCCCCGCCGCTGCCTCCACGTTGTTAGCGCTATCAGCAAATGGCGGAAGGGCAAAGCCTTCGCCGAGGAGAGGTGATGCGTATCCACGACCCCCTGAACCGCCGCCAGACGCTCGCCACCCTGCTTGCGCTCGCCACGGCTGGTTGCAGTGGTGGGGGCGGCGGCAGCAGCGGTGGCGGCGGGACGGTGGTGACGCCGACGCCCACCCCGGCGCCGACGCCCACGCCAACGCCCGCCCCCTCGGTCACCGCCGCCAACATCAAGGGCAGCGCCGCCGCCAAGCACATGCGCTTCGGCTCGGCGATCGCCTATTTCGCGGCCGGGGTGGACGCAGGATCGATCAACAACCCGAGCTACACGGCGATGATCGAGCACGATTGCACGATCCTGGTGCCCGAGAACGAGCTCAAGTGGCAGTATATCCAGCCGACCAACAGCGCGCCCAACTTCGCCGCCTTCGATGCCATGTTGACCTATGCCGACTCGAAAGGCTTGGCGATGCGCGGGCACAATCTGCTGTGGCACCAGCGCCGCTGGATGCCGGCGTGGCTCGAAAGCTATGATTTCGGCGCTTCCCCCGCGACCGAGGCGGCGCGCGTGCTGACCGACCATATCCAGACGATCTGCCGCCGCTATGCCGGGCGGCTCGTCAGCTACGACGTCGTCAACGAAGCGGTCGATCCCTCGACCGGCACGCTCTACGAGACCGCGCTCAGCCAGGCGATGGGCGGGGCGCAGGCGACGCTCGACCTTGCCTTCCGGACCGCACGCGCGGAAGCGCCTGGGGTCCAGCTCGTCTATAACGACTATATGGGCTGGGAGGGCGGCACCACCCATCAGCAGGGCGTGCTCAACCTGCTCCAGGGCTTCAAGACGCGCGGCGTGCCGGTGGATGCGCTCGGCATCCAGTCGCACCTCGGCGTCTATTCGGGCACGTCGATCGCGACGCTGGTCGCCAACCAGACGCCCGCGTGGCGGACCTTCCTCGATGCGGTGGTGGCGATGGGCTACAAGATCCTGATCACCGAGCTCGACGTCAACGACGGCGGCCTGCCCGCCGACATCGCGACTCGCGACCAGGGTGTCGCCGATTACGTGCGGGGCTATCTCGATCTGATGTTCAGCTATCCGCAGCTCACCGACGTGCTCTGCTGGGGCATCTGCGACAAGTACAGCTGGCTGCAGAGCTTCGCGCCACGCGGCGACGGCCAGCCGCTGAGGCCGTGCCCCTACGATTCGAGCTTCCACGCCAAGCTGATGCAGAATTCGATCAACGACGCCTTCGTCGCGACGACGGCGCGGCCGTGATGCGGCGGCGACTGCTCCTCGTCGCGCTGCTGTGGGCGGTTCCCGCGGCGGCGCAGGACTGCGCGGGGCCAGCGGCAGTCTGCCGGCACGAGACCCCCGGCGCCTTCGCCCTGATCGGCGACGGCAACGCTGCGGTCGAATCGGACACCATCGATTTTCCGGGCATCCGCGACGCGGCGATGGACCTCGCGAACGATCTCCACCGGGTCGGCGGCCATGCGGGTGTCAAGTCGCGAATGGTGGTGCTGGTCGGCACGCTTGGCCGCAACATAACGATCGACCGCCTGGCCCGCGAGGGGCGCATTCAGGTCGATGCGATCCGCGGCAAGTGGGAAGGCTTCGTCCAGCAAGTGGTCGATCACCCGCGCCCCGGGATCGACCACGCGCTGGTGATCGCCGGAAGCGATCCGCGCGGCACGATCTTCGGCATCTACGACCTCTCGCGGCGGATCGGGGTATCGCCGTGGGAATATTGGGCCGACGTGCCGGTTCACAAAGCCGAATACCTCTGGGTGATGCCCGGCGCGCGCGTCGAGATGCCGACGGTCAAGTATCGCGGCATCTTCCTCAACGACGAGGATCCCGCGCTGAAAGGCTGGGCGACGGCGACTTTCGGCGGGCTCAACCACCAGTTCTACGAGCATGTCTTCAAGCTGATGCTGCGCCTGAAGGCCAATTTTCTGTGGCCGGCGATGTGGGGCAAGTCGCTGTGGGACGACGATCCCATCACCGCCAACGTCGCCGAACACCTCGGCATCGTGCTCGGCACCTCGCACCACGAGCCGTTCCTGCGCGCGCAGGTCGAATGGGCGCGCTACGGCAAGGGGCCGTGGGACTATACGCAGAACGCCGAGGCGCTCCGCGCCTTCTGGCGCGCGGGACTCGAGCGCAGCCAGGGCCGCGAGGGGCTGGTGACGATCGGCATGCGCGGCGACGGCGACAAGCCGATGACCCAAGGGACCGCCACCGCGCTGCTCGAGCAGATCGTCGCCGATCAGCGCAAGATCATCGAGGAGGTGACCGGCAAGCCCGCCGCCGAGACCCCGCAGGTCTGGGCGCTCTACAAGGAGGTGCAGGATTATTACGACAAGGGCATGCGCGTACCCGACGACGTGACCCTGCTCTTCTCGGATGACAATTGGGGCGACATCCGCCGCCTGCCCGAGCTCGGCGCCACCCGCGCGGGCGGCTACGGCGTCTACTACCACTTCGATTACGTCGGCGGCCCGCGCAACTACAAGTGGCTCAACACCAACCAGATCTCGCGAACCTGGCAACAGATGGCGCTCGCCCACGCGCGCGGCGCCGACCGGCTGTGGATCGTCAACGTCGGCGACTTGAAGCCGATGGAGCTGCCGATCAGCTTCTTCCTCGACATGGCGTGGAACCCCGATGCGATGATGGTCGATCGGATGGCCGACTACCATCGCGCCTGGGCCGCCGAGCAGTTCGGCCCCGGGCAGGCGCAAGCGATCGGCTATATCCTCGATCGCACCACCCGCTACGCCGCGCGGCGCAAGCCCGAGCTGATCGACGCGAACACCTGGTCCGACCCGCACGAGGCGGCGCGGGTGCTCGCCGAATACGACGCGCTTCAGAAGGATGCCGAGGCCGTGGCCATGGCGCTCCCGGCGGACGCGCAGGACGCCTATTTCGAGTTGGTGCTCCATCCGGTGCTGGCGATGGCGAACCTCAACCGGCTCTACATCACCGTGGCACGCGAGCGCGACCATGCCGTGCGCGCCTGGGGCGACGCCGGCGCGCTGGCGAATCAGGCCCGAGCGCTGTTCGCCAACGACCGCGCGATCGCTTTGGCCTATGAGGAGCGCGCGGGCGGCAAATGGGTCCATATGATGGACCAGACTCACATCGGCTACACCGGCTGGCAGCAGCCCGACCGTGACTCGATGCCCGAGTTGGCGCCGATCCCGTTCGAGACCCGCCGCGACGCCGCGCCTCGGTTCGAGGATTGGAAACCACGCGACCCGAGCATGGGCTCGGCCTTCGCCGAGACCGACGGCGTGATCGCGATCGAGGCCGAGCATTTCGCGCGCGCCGTTCCCGCGGCAGGAGCCGACTGGAAGGTGATCCCCGGGCTCGGCCGCACGCTCTCCGCGGTCGCGTTGTTCCCGCAGATCGCGCCTTCCGCCCAGCCGGGCGCGGGCGCGCGGCTCGAATACGACATCCGGCTCGACGCACCGGGCACCCTGCGCCTGTCGGTGATCACTTCACCCTCGCTCGACGTCACCGGCGGCCGCGGGCTGCGCTATGCGGTCGCGATCGACGATGCGCCGCCGCAGATCGTGGATCTCTGGGCGGGGACCACCCAGGCGGACTGGAACCGCGCGGTCTCGGATGCGGTGCGCGTCACCACGACGACACACCGCGCCGCCACCGCGGGGCGGCACGTCGTCCGGCTCTGGGCGATTGATCCGGGCGTGGTGATCCAGCGCCTCGTCATCGATCGGGGCACGACCCCCGAGGGGTATCTGGGCCCCGAAGAGAGCCCGCGCGTGAACTAGTCGGCGCGGCGCGTGCGCGCTTGCTGCCCGCGCATCCGACGCAGCATCCGCTTGAACGGATACCAGAGCACCGATGCGATCGCGAGGAACACCGATCCGACCAGCCCGAAGGCCACGGTCACCGCGCCCAGACCGAGGCCCGGCCCGGTATAGGCCTCGGCGGCCATCGGCGCGAACAGCAGCAGGGAGGCCGAGAGGACGGCGAGGAAACGGGGCATGGTGATTTTTTGGGTCATGTGCATTTTGCGTTCACCGCGGCTTGGATGGCAGCGCCATCGGTTGAGGGGGAAAGGTAGCGGGCCCAGCTGAGCGCCATCCGGCGCATCGCGGAGTCCGCGGAAATGTAACGCCAGCGCAGCGTGCCGTCGGGCGCCATGCGCATCAGGCGGCCCTGCTCGGTCTCCTCGATCATCGCGTCGCCGTTGGGCAGGGGCGTGCCGCGGCCTTGGGCGCGCGAGACGATCTGGTTGCGCGCGAACCCGGCGGCATAGGGGGCGCTCGCCTGGCCGGTCGCGAAATCATAGACGATCAGCTGGTTGGTCCCGCCCGGCGCGTCGTCCGGAAAATCGTGAGAGATATTGTTGTCGAACACCGAGATGCGGTGATCGTCGAGGATCGTCACGTCATGCTGGAACCGCCACGGCGCCTGGCGCGACCACAGGATCCTGCCCGTGGATGGCCTGTAGAGCGCGACGAGCGACAGGTTCCGCATGGAAAGGAACAAGTCGCCCCGCTGCCAATAGGTTCCCGTCTGGAGCACCGGCTGGATGTCGTTGAGGTGGAACGGATCGTCGATATACGGCCGCCCGCGCCACAGATAGCCGAGCCCGTTGCGCTCAAGGATGTCGGCGGCGCGCTCGAGCCGGAGCAACTTGCCGTCCGGCGAGACCTGCGCGACCGCATCGTCCCAGAAGGTCGGCTTGACCCCTGGCTGCTTCGGATTGGGATAGCGGTAAGGCACCCAGATCGTGCCGTCCGGCCCCAGCTCGGTCGAATGGCTGAAGATCCCGTCGATCGACCACAGCAGCCGCCCGCACGCGTCGTAGCGCGCCAGCGGCGAGCTGTCGTGGACCACCAGCCCGCCGTCGGGCATCAGCAGCGGGTGCATCAGCCGGTTGAGCGGCGCGCGCTTGTCGCGGCGGACATCGGTCAGCGCCGAGACGAAATGCGAGCGCGCGTTGGCGGCGTCGACGTCGGGCACATATTCGCGGACAGTCGCGCCGTCGCTCAGCCGCATCAGCCGCACCACCGATCGGCCGCGCGCCTCGTCGAACGGCGAGATCAGGGCATAGCCGGGATCGACGAAGCCGCCGGCCGGATTGCGCCAGAAACCACCGGGCAACCGCTCGTAGGTCCCTCCGTAATAGGGCTGCGGCCCCTTGAACGCATCCATGATCGTGTCGGGGATCCGGGCAATCTGCAGCGCGACGTTGCCTAGCGTGCCCGATTTCTCGGCGCCGTCGACGATCGCGCCGAAGCCGATCATGACGATCAGCCCCACCAGCGCGACCGCCAGCAGGCTCCACAGCGGCACGGGACGGAACAGCAGGCGTTCGAGCGGAGCGGCCTGGACCGGATCGATCGGCACCGTCGCGACAGAGCCAACCGCTGCGCCTGAAGCGGCGCCCGCCGGATTGGTATCCTGAGCGATTTCACCCTCTCTGAGCACCGACCAATCCACGCCTCATTGTATGAAGCGCTGGTCAAACCCGTTTGTTTCCTGTGGATTTCGAAGTGTTTCCGCCGTTAGCAGGCCCCTGCCCTACGCGGGCAGCAGCACTCGGGCGCGCAACCCGCCCTCGGGACGATTTTCGATTGTCACATCGCCGCCGTGCGCCCGCGCCACGGCGCGGACGCTGGCGAGCCCGAGCCCGATACCGCCGGTGTCGCGATTGCGTGAGCGTTCGCCCCGGAAGAAGGGTTCGAACACCCGGTCGAGATCCTCCAGGGCGATGCCGGGCCCGTCGTCGCGCACCTCGATCGTCGCCACGCCATCGGCCCGACCGAGCGCGACATCGGCGTTGCCGGCATATTTGAGCGCGTTCTGGATCAGATTCGAAAGCAAGGCCTTGAGCGCCGCCGGATTGCCGTCGATCACCACCGCCTCGCCCGGTGCCAGAGTCACCGGCGCGCCGCGGTCGCTCAAGTCGTCGGTCACGCTTTCGGTGAGCGTGCGCAGATCGAGCGGCCGGCGCGCGGCCGGGCGGCTGGTGTCGCGCACGAAGGCGAGCGTCGCCGAGATCATCGATTCCATGTCGCGGATGTCGCTCTCGCAGGTGCGGCGGATCTCGTCCGACGCGTCCTCGAGCCGCAGCTCGAGCCGCATCAGCGGCGTGCGCAGATCGTGCGCGATCGCCGCGATCACGGTGGCGCGATCGTCGACATAGCGATTGAGCCGGGCCTGCATCTGGTTGAATGCCGCCGCGGCGTCGGCAATCTCGGGAGGGCCGGTCAGCGCGAGCGGCGCGGCGCGCGGATCGCGCCCCAGCCGTTCCGCAGCCGCCGCGAACGCGCCGATCGGCTTGGCCAGCCGATGCGCGAGCGCCCAGGCGAAAGGCACCACCGCGGCTGCGGTGAACAGCAGCCACAGCAACCCCAGCCAGCGCCAGATCTCCAGCTCGTGGCCGGCTGGCCGGATCGTCACCCATGCTCCGTCGAGGCGCTGGTACGAAGCGAGGAAATCGTCGAGCACGATGAAGGTGCGCGCCGCCGCGATGTCGCGCGGCGCCACCACCGGCGGCAACGACCGGCGGTCATAGGTCGGGACGCGCTGCGGAAACGGCGGCTTGGTGAAGCCGAAGTCGATCCGGCTTTCCGGCACACCGAGCGCCATCGCGAGCGCCGGGCGGACGCGTTCGGCGCGGGGGGCGAGAATGTTCGGGTCGATCGCCTCGTGCGTGGTGAAGGTCAGCTGGCCGGTCGAATCCTTGCCCTCCTCGAGCACCTTGGCGATCTCGCCGACGGTGAAGGCACGCGGCGTGGGCGGCTGGACCGCGACGAGCAGCGCGAAATTGAGCAACTGGACCACCGCGACGCAGGCGAGCATCAGCAGGAAGATGCGCGTGAAGAGCGGCAGTTCGGCGCCGCGAGTCCACGACGCGAAGGGCTTCACGCCCGCACCACCCTCGGCACGAACAGATAGCCCTCGTTGCGCACGGTCCGGATGATCTCGTCGCCGCCGCTGCGCAGCTTTCGCCGCAGCCGGCTCACCTGGACGTCGATCGCGCGGTCGTAGGCATCCGAATCGGGCCCGCGCGCCGCGGCGAGCAGCGCCTCGCGAGTCAGCACGCGGCGCGGCCGCTCGATGAACACGCGAAGCACCGCGAACTCGCCGTCGGTCAAGCCGACGAGCACGCCCTCGGGATCGAACAGTTCGTGCGACCCCAGGTCGATCCGCCAGTTCTCGAACGCATATTGCTGGCTCGGCTCGACCGGCGCGGCCGACCCGCGCTTACGCAGTGCCGCGCGCACCGTCGCCAATATCTCGCGCGGGCTGCACGGCTTGGGGAGATAGTGGCTCGCGCCTACCTCGAGCCCGAGCACGCGGTCGTGCTCCTCGCCGAGCGCACTTAGGAAGATGATCTCGGGCCCGTCGGGGCGCGCCAGCCGCCGGCAGGCGGAAATTCCGTCTTCGCCCGGCATCATGATGTCGAGGATGACGAGGTCCACCGGCGTGCGCGCGAGGACCTGGTCCATGTCGCGCACGTTCGAGGCGGTTTCGACGCGATAGCCGCGCGCGCCGAGGCTGTTGGCGAGGAGCTGGCGAATGTCGCGGTCGTCATCGACGACCAGGAGGGTCGCGGAAGGTTCCGCTTCGTGAGCGATGGCGTGCATAGGTCCCGCATTGCGCCGAATTGTGTTCTAGGTGTTTCCACCCGTTCGGCCAGAGCGGCTCGTCATAGCAGCTTTGCGCCGGATTCGGAAATTCCCGCCTTTGGCGAAGCGCTTAGTCCGGCGCGCCGGGGATCGACAGGTCGGTCGCATTTCCGGCCAGCGCGCGCGCCAGCGCGTCTCGGTCGAGCGTGCCCTCCCAGCGCGCGATCACGATGGTCGCCACCGCATTGCCGACGAAATTGGTCAGGCTACGGCATTCGGAGAGGAACCGGTCGACTCCCAGGATCAGCGCCATCCCCGCCACCGGGATCATATGCCCGGTCGCCAGCGTCGCCGCGAGCGTGATGAAGCCGGCGCCGGTCACCCCCGCGGCACCCTTCGAGCAGAGCATCGCGATCCCGAGCAGCGTCAGCTGCTCGCCGAGCGACAGGTGGATGCCCAGTGCCTGCGCGATGAACAGCGCCGCGAGCGTCATGTAGATGTTGGTGCCGTCGAGGTTGAACGAATAGCCGGTCGGCACCACCAGCCCCACCACTTCGCGCCCGCACCCCGCCGCCTGCATCTTCTCGATCAGCGCGGGCAGCGCCGCCTCGGACGAGGAGGTACCGAGCACGAGCAGCAGCTCGCCCTTGAGGTAGCGCAGCAGCTTGAAGATCGAGAAGCCCGAGGCCCAGCCGATCGCCCCGAGGACGAGCAGGACGAACAGCAGCGACGTGAGGTAGACCAGCCCCACCAGCGCTCCCAAGCTCAGCAGCGTCGCGATTCCGTACTTGCCGATCGTGAACGCCATCGCCCCGAACGCGCCGACCGGCGCCGCCCACATCACGATATGGACGATGCGGAACATCACCGCCGCGATCCGCTCGAACAGGTCGAGCACCGGCGCGCCCACCTCGCCGGCCAGCGTCAGCGCCACGCCGAACAGGATCGCGACGAACACCACCTGCAGCACCTGTCCTTCGGTCAGCGCGGAGACGAAGGTGGTCGGGATGATCCCGGTGACGAAATCCCACAAATGGTGCGCCTTGTCGGCATAGTCGGCGGTCGCCTTGGCATCGAGCGTCGCCGGATCGACATGCATCCCCGCGCCGGGCTGGAACAGGTTGGCGACGATCAGCCCAAGGATGAGCGCCAGCGTTGACACCGTGATGAAATAGGCAAACGCCTTTAGCGCGATCCGCCCCACCGAGCCGATCTGGCGCATCCCCGCGATGCCGGTGACGATGGTGAGGAAGATCACCGGCGCGATGATCATCTTGACCAGCGCGATGAAGGCGTCGCCCACCGGCTTGAGCGCCGCGCCCTGGGCGGGGGCGAGCGCGCCGAGCAGCGCGCCGGCCAGGATCGCGATCAGCACCCAGAAATAGAGGTGCCGCGCGATCGACCGCCGCCCGGCGGGCGCCTCCTGCATGATCGCTGCTGCTCCGGCCATCGAGCCCCTCCCCTTGCTTGCCGCAGGGTATAGGCGGGCGCGGCGGATATGATAAGCGGCGCGCATGACTCTCGCTTCCGTCCGCGCCTGGCTCGCCGAGAACGCCCCCGATCTGCCGCTGATCGAGGTCGACAGCAGTACCGCCACGGTGGCCGAAGCCGCGAACGCGCTGGGGGTCGAGCCCGGCCGCATCGCCAAGACGCTGGCGCTGCGCGTGGGCGAGGCGGTGCTGCTGCTGGTCGCGCGCGGCGATGCCCGGCTCGACAATGCCAAGTGCAAGGCCGAGTTCGGCGGCCGCCCGCGGATGCTCGGGCCCGAGGAAACGCTCGCGGCGACCGGCCATCCGGTCGGCGGGGTCTGCCCGTTCGGGCTGGCGACGCCGCTGCCGGTCTATTGCGACGTTTCACTGCGGGGCTATGCGACAGTGTTCCCCGCCGCAGGCTCGCTCACCAGCTCGGTCGAGCTCGCGCCCGAGCGGCTCGCTACGTTAATCTCGACCCGCTGGGTCGATGCGTGCCGGCTGCCCGATGCTCTCTGATCGCGCGCCGCGACCCGCGCAAAGACACGCACGCTCCGTTGACAAGCGCAAGCCCCCACCGTAGTGCGCGCCCCCTACCCCGTGCCCAGATGGCGGAATTGGTAGACGCACCAGCTTCAGGTGCTGGCGCTCGCAAGGGCGTGGAGGTTCGAGTCCTCTTCTGGGCACCACTTTCCGATCCGCAGACGTCCGTAAACGTCCCATAAGTGGCTCGGAAATAAGCGCTTTTTCTGCTATCTCGTCCGACGTGGTTCGGGCCGATCTGCCCCAAGATACCCCCATTTGGTGGTATTTTTGGGTCGTCGATTTGCCCGGTTTTGGACGGAGATACCACCATGCCCCTGACTGCGCTTGCGATCAAAAATGCCCGCCCGAAGGCTCAGGCCTACAAGCTCTCCGATGCCCACGGGCTTCATCTGCTGGTGATGCCCAATGGCGCGAAATACTGGCGGCTGCGCTATCGCCATCTCGCCAAGCAAAAAACTCTCGCGCTCGGCGTCTGGCCCGAGGTGAGCCTTAGCAGCTGCAAAGCGCCCATCCCCTTACCGGTTGCCGCGCCCGATCTGCCGGTGAATAGTCGCGGCCCGGACGAATTGCGGGAGGGCACCGATGGTCCAGGCGAAATGGATGGGCGCAGCCCTGGCATGCCTGATATTGGTGTGCCCAACCGGCGCGTTGGCGCAAGAGACCGGTTCGGGAGTTGACAAGGCACTTGCCGGGCTCGGCGTTGAAGCGATCCGGGATATCCATTTCGATATCTGCTTCCCCGCGACCGCCGAAGAATATCAGGCGCTCGGCAAGAATGCGATTGTGAAGGTCGAGAGCTCGAGCGCGCTCTCGACCGAGCTGCCGCTCTGGTCGGTCTATGTGATACGCAAGGGCGTGCAAATCCCGCTGGCGCGCATTGTCTTGCTCGACAAGCGCCAGGATCCAGGTGCTTCGCAAACCACGCAGATTTCCTTCTATCTGCTGCCGATTCAGCTGATGAAAAACGACGCCGAGCTGTTCGCCGATTTCAGGGGGGATCGGAAGGCATTTAGCCTCACCCAATTTTCAGCGAAGGAGGGCCTCGACAGCAATGCGCCAGCCTTTGCCAGACTGGACGAATATGACGGTCCCGGCGACGCGGATGCCACGACGGTCAAAGCCGTCCTCGCGCGCGAATATCCTGACGATTTCCCGTGAGTGCCAGCGGGCGGTCACGCCGCTGCCGGGCGCTACGGTCGAACCTCGGCGGCAGACCCTCGAGGCATCCATATTCGCCTATGCGTCGAAGTCGACGCCGAAGGCGCCCAGGTTGATCGCGCGGAAGCCGTCGCGCTTGTTCCACGCCATATGTCCGCCCAGTCGTTCCACCAGGGCAAGCGCCTCTGCGCGTGTGAGGTTTACGGCTTGCAGCGCTTGGGCGGTGACACGCAAATAGAGCACGGGCTCGCCGGCGATATGCCCTGAGCCGCGGTCCAAAATATCAGTGAGCAGCACCACTTCGATCTCGTCGAGCGGCAGGGCCGCCAGAATTTCGATTGCGACGCGGATTGCCGCCGAACAGAGCGCGTCGCGGTGCAGCTCGAGGCGCTTGCCCGACGCCATCGCCTTGATCGAAGCCTTGCCCGACTGGAGCAAGGTCACGGTTTCGTCGGGCATATCCTCAAGATCGAGGCCGTCGATGACAGCGACGATGCGCCCGTCGCCGGTGAAGAGCAGTTCGGCCGCCTCGACCGAAAAGGGCAGGCGCCCAAGCGCGCTATGGGTTTCGAGCGCTTCGAGCACCGCGTCGCGGTCGCGCTCGGTGACGCGCTGGGCAAATCGGATACGCGCATTGGCAGCTTCTACCGCGCCCTGGCGCTCGGCATGGTCGGCATCGTCGCGGGCACGGGCATGATCGATCGCCGCGGCTAGCGCGGCGCGCCGACGCTCGGTGAGCCCGAAAGACCGCACGAACCAACCCGGTTCATAGGTGGCGAGCGCGTCTTCGGCGGCCTGCTCCTCCGCGGAACTTCTCTCCGGCACGTCGAGCAGCGGCGCGGTCGCGTCGGTCAGCCAGTCGCGGCGCGCGAAGCCGACACGGTGCGCCGCGGTCAGTGCATCGATCACCGCATCATATTCCGCGGCCGCTTGAGCCGACGCGTCGAGCATCGCTTGCTTCGCAAGCACGTTCTGGCGCGCGACTCGCTGACGCTCCGCCTGCTTCGCTTGGCGGTCGATCGCACGCATCGTCCGCGTGACACCGCGTCCAAACTGCCGAGTCGTCACCATCTCGAACCTCTCCCAATGCCAGCTCCGCGTCCAACCGATCCCCGGCCGGGCGCAAAGACTTAGTCGAGCGTGCGCGCCTTTGGCGCCGGCGCTGCCCGCATCGTTTCATCCGCACCGCCGCCGATGGCAATCCGCTTGAGCGGAGTTGCGCCAACCGCAAGCGCGCGCTCGATCACCAGCCCGCCGCCCGACGCGGCGAGCGTCTGTTCGAGGCTCGCGACCTCGCCACACCACAGCGTCTCGGCATCGCGGTCGCGACCGGGATCGGGTCCGGCGCCGCCATCGATGAGCGCGACAACGCGCATCTGCAGCCGGCCGCCTTCGGCGGCACCCGACATCTCGACGCCATACCCCGGGGTGGCGGGCTTTCGCAGCACCAGCCGCCCTTGTTCGACCCAGGCGGTCGCCATGCCTTCGGCGACTTCATAGCCGAGCCCGGCCAGGCCCTGGAGCACCGCGGCGCGGCGCGCGATGGCGGCGGCCGCGGCGCGCTGCTGCGCCAACAAGGTCTGGGCACGCGCGGTCGCGGCGTTCAATTGCGCAACGCTCGCCTGGCCCACATCGATCGCGCATTGCGCGACGAGCGCCGCGTCAGCCGCCTCGAGTTCGGCGATCGCCGCGAAATAGCCATCCGCGGCGGCCTTGTGCGCACGCGCTGCGGCGAACGCCTTGGCCAAATCGACCTCGAGCCCGTCGAGGATCAGTCCGCGCCGCGCCGCATCGCCTTCCGCCAGTGCTTCACTAAGCCGATCGCGCCAGGCAGCAACGCGCGCCGCGCCTGCAAGCGCCAATGCGCAGATCCGCGCTTCGAGCCGCTCGATCGCGGGATCGGCGGGCGCGCTCCCCTGCTCGGCAAGCCACGCGGCGAATGTCGGTTGCGCGCCGTCTTCGCGCAACGCGCGCGCGTGCGCCTGAGTCGCTGCGTCCTGGCCCGAGCGCTTCGCCAGGAGCTCGAAGCCTTGGGCGAACGCGGCGCCATCGCCGGCGGCGAGCGCAGCTTCGAGCTCGGCGGAAATGGCAAGGCCCGAACGCTGCAAGGCAGCAAGCAGCGATGCCGAGGCCTCGGCGCTGCGGCGTTCGCGCGAACGTGCCGCGGCCTGCTCAGCCGCGACTTTGGCCAGCCGGGTCTGCAAATCGGAACGAAGAAAGGCTTCTTCTTGCGGCGCTTGCTTCTGGAGCTCGGTGAACTGGTTGGCGGCGATCAGCGCGGCGAGCGCATCGCGCCGCTTTTCGGCGGTGGCGCGCTCGGTGTCCGACACGCATTCATGGCGGGCACCGATCCGGACCCATTCGGCGAGCGCGGCATCAACCCGCGCGAGCTGGCCCTCGCAAATCGCGATCAGCTCCTCGCGAGTGACGATGCGGACGACCTTGGGGCCGCTCATGCGGCCGCTCCCATCGCGCGCTCGATCGCGTCGCGCAGCCGCAGCCGCTCGCGCTCGGGCTCATGGAACCAGCGGTGCGAGGAGACGCGGTGGAGCATCGGGATCGAACGTCCGAGCACCATCGGCCGCCACATTTCGCGCGCGCGGCCGGCGGCGAGCAACGGATGGCGCGGCGCGTCGCATTCGATGCCGATGCCATAGAGGCCGGTGCGCGGATCCTCGATCGCGAAATCGAGCCCGAACGCGCCTTCGTCGCCAGCCTCGGCCGGGGTCCAGCCGATCCGCCGGATTTCTTCGGCGACCGAGGCCTGGAACCCATCGAGATCGCCATTCCCGACCGTTTGCCGGCGCTGTTCGGGCGAAAGCCGGCCGAGCAGCGCGCGCGCGGTATCGAGCTCGCCGGCCGAAATCGCACGCGCATATTCGAAATAGGCCTGGAGATAGTCGCGCGGAGTTGCAGCCTGGCGGCGCGTCGAGAGAAGATCGGAGATGAGCGCGATCGGCAGCGAGGTGACCAAGATGATCTTGGTGCGCGCGCGCGTCACCGCGACATTCAAACGCCGCTCGCCGCCCACTTGGCCGAGCACCCCGAAGTTGCGCCGGAACGACCCCTGCGCGTTGCGGCCGAAGGTCGAGGAGAAGACGATGATGTCACGCTCGTCGCCCTGGACGTTTTCGACATTCTTGACGAAGAATCCCATATCCTCGCCGCCTTCGATCCGGTCGCGCTCCTGCGCGAGCGCCTGACGAAGCGCCGGATCATGCTCGGCGCGTTCTTCGAGTAGATCGTCGATCAGATCGGCCTGCTTGCGGTTGAAGGTGACCACCCCGAGCGTAGGCCTATGGCCGGCGGCGTCCTTCCAAAGCCCGGCGACTACATCGACAACATGCTCGGCTTCGATTGCGTTGGTCTGCGCCTCATAGACGCCGTCGGCGCGGATGACCTCGATCGGCCGCACCCGCCGGATCTCTTCCTCGGGATGGCGCGCGGGAACGCTCAGGCGGTTCACATAGAAGGACGCGTTCGAGAATTGGATGAGCTCGCGATAGATGGAGCGATAATGGATCTGGAGCGTGGTCGAGGGCAGCACGGTCTTGGCGAGCTGGAGGAGGTCGGGGCAGTCCTTGATTTCGCGGCGGTTCCAGGTCTCGGCGATCGCCTCGCGCTCCTCCTCGCCCGCATCCTCATCGCCATCGTCACCCTCAAAGGCTTCAGCCTCATCGCTCTCGATGCGCGCGGCGAAGAAGGACGAAGGCGGCATCTGCTTCTCGTCGCCGCTGACGATCATGGTGCGGCTGCGGAACAAGGTCGGCAGCGCATATTCGATCGGCATCTGCGAGGCTTCGTCATAGACGACGGTATCGAACATCGCTTTTTTGAGCGGCAGCAGCCGGCTCGCGACATCGGGATTGACCAGCCAGACGGGCCGCAGCGCCATCAGCCCCAGGTCGGCACCGCGATCGATGAACTCGCGCAACCGGCGCGCACGCACGCCGCGCAAGCGCGTAATGTCCTCCCATTCGCGAAGCGGGCGCAAACCGCGCGCATCGAGCCCGTCGACGAGCAGCCGGCGATTGAGCCCGCGCATCTCGCGATCGGCCGTGGCGAGCGACGTTGCCTTGGCCTCGAGCTCGGCGGCTTCGAGCAGTAGCGCCGGCTGCTCGGATTCGAGCCGGGTTTTCCACGCCAGCCGCGCCTCATTGGCGAGGATGCGCCGCACCATCGGTTCGAGCGCATCGTCGCCGAGCGTCTCGAGTGTTTCGCGGAGCCGCCCGAGCAACGCGAATATCTCGAGCTCGGCGCCATCCAGCTGCGGCACTCGAACGCGGAAACGCTGATAAGCGCCAAGCGTCGGCAGCGCTGCGACGATCGGCGCAACGCGGTTCGCATTGTCCTCGTTGGCAGCAATCGTGAGCCGGCACGCTTCGAGCCAATCCGCCTCGAACCAAGGGTTGAGCAGCGCGAGCGCGGCGGTGCTGGCGCTGCGCGCGGCATGACGCGCAATGCCCTGATCGACGCCCTCGAGCAGATCGTCGACGGCCTGTCGGGTTGCCGCACGCGCCATCGCCAGCGCGGTGGGCGGCGTCGGATAGGCGAGGATGCCGCGCACCAGGCCTTCGACCGCATCGAGCTCGGCGCGAAGGCCGCGGGTTCTCGCGAGCAAGGCGTCGGAGCGCAGCGGAGCCAGGCGCCCGACCGGCTCGCCCGCATCGACCAAAGCCGCCGCGAGTCGCTCGCGCCATGGCCGCACGCGCGTCTCGCGGTGCAGCGCGGACCTGAAGGCTTCGGCATCGCCGAGGCCGCTGGCTTTCAAGAAGCGCGCACGGCGCCAATGCCGCAGCCAGCGAATGGGAGACAGGAGCTGGAAAAAGCCCGGCTTGGCGGCAAGCACGTTGGCGATTTCAGTCCAGTCGGCAAGCGCCTCGTCGTCGAGCGCCAGCGCGACGTCGAGCGCATCCTCGGAAGCATCGTCGGCGGGCAAGGCGAGCATGCCGCGCTCGACGTCGGCGAGTTCAGCTTGCAGGGAAGTGGGGGCTTCCGGCGCTTCGCGGGTCGCGAACAGACCGAGCCAGCGCGCGAGCCGGTCGCGGCGTTCCTGCGAGAGCACCTTGAGGGTCGCACCATGGCCATCTGCCCAGTCGCGATAAGGCTGGGGGTCGTCGATGGCGAGCGCATCGGGGGTCCGCTCGGTGACCTCGGCGCGCGCGCGTTCGGCTTCGGCAAAACCCTCGAGATCGGCGGTGAAGCCGGCAAGCGTGCCGGCATCGGCTGCAAAGGCGCGCGTCGCGGCAAGCGGGCTCCCCTCATAATGCGCCGGGAGCCATAGCCGCGCGAGCGGCGCGCAGGTTTCCTGAAGCACCGCCAATCCGCCGGGATCGAACTGGCCGAGCAGATGACGCAGCGCCGGCAGGGACGGGATTGGAGTGCCTTGGTCGGCGAGCCCAATCAGATCGCCGAGGATGAGCCGGTAGGAAAGCCCGGTCTGCTCGTCGGTCGCGTGCAAGGCGGCGTGATGCGAATCGAGCGCGGTCTCGAGCAATTCGATCCGAGCCGCGGTTTGCTGGCGCTGCTGACGCCAGGCACTGGCGCCGCTTGGCCTCGACCATAGGGTGTCGAGCTGCTCGCGGATCGCGCGGATCACCGGCTCGCGGTCCTTGTTGACGTCGTTGACCATGACGATCCGGTCGCCGAGCCCCTCGGCCTCGAGCCGTTTGTAGACGACCTCGAGCGCGGCTTGCTTCTGGCAGACGATCAGCAAGCTGCGCCCGGTGCCGATCGCGTCGGCGACCATGTTGACGATGGTCTGGCTCTTGCCGGTGCCCGGCGGCCCCTCGACGAGCAGCCCGCGCCCGGTGCGCGCCTCGAGCACTGCGGCTTCCTGCGACGGGTCGCTGGCGGCCGTAAAATAGCGCTCGGCCTCGCGGACCTCAGGCACTTCGGCACGGTGGACCTCCTCGCCGACGCGAAGCGCGGTCTCAAGGCTCGATCCGCCGGGCGGGATCGCCTTGAGCTGACGCAGATCCTCCATCACCGCCTGGCCGAGATAGGCGAGATGGAACAATACCGCAGCGCCGACGACGCGATCGTCGCCGACCTGGACGCACGCGTCCTTGCCGGGCAGCGGAACCAGCGCGTCGTTCTCCGCCTCGGCAAGCGCGCGGAACGCATCGATCACTTCGGCGGCGGTCACCGAAGCGCGTCCGAGCATCTCGCGCGCGGCGTCGCTCCAGCGCTTGGCGGCATCGACCCCGAGCAAGGTCTCGAACGCGGGGTTGAGCCGCACTTCCTCGCGGCCGCTGTCGAACGCGACTTCGACGCGGCCGCGCGCGCCGACTTCGGGCTTGAGCTTGATCGGCCAGAGCAGGATCGGCGCGATTCGTGGGCGCACCGAGGCCTTGGTTTCCTGCATCACCAGGAACGGAAAGCCGAGATAGAGGCCGTCGATGCCGGTGTCGCGCCGGTAGAGCGTCGCGTGCGAATAAAGCGTGCGCAGCCGCCGCTCGACCCGCGGATCCTCGACGAGCGGCGCGGGGTCGATCTCGATCGGCTGGCCGTTGCGCAGCAGCAAATGATCGAGCATCGCCGCAGCGCGCTGGCGCGGGCTGTCGAGCTCGGACAAGTCGAGCCGCGCGGTGGTCTTGCCGATCACCATGCGCGTGAGCGCGCCGCGCATCACCGATCCGGTGATCCGCCGCGCGTAAAAGTCGAGCAAGGTCGCGACATAGGATTGTTTCGGCGGCGCGCGCCATTGGTCCGCGGGCACGCCGAGCAGCGCCAGCGCGCGGCTGATCGCCAGCCGGCGCTCCAAGCGGAACTGGTCGGCCCATTCGTCGATGCGATCGTGGCCGCAGCGCGCGAATCCTTCGGTGCGCGCTTCGATCGCCGCATAGAGTTCACGGCGCGGGCGCTGCAGCCAGGCGTTCGCGGCGTCGGCATCGAATTCGGCGACGCCGGCGCGCCGGGCCGCCTCGCCGGCCTCGGCGAGGATCACGTCGGCCGCGCGGAACTGGCCGATATCGGCGCTCAGCAGCAGGATCAGCTCCTCATCCTGAGTGATCCGCCGCTCGAGCAGAGCTAGCAGGCCCGGATGGTCGGTGTCGGGCAGGATGCGGCGCTTCTCTTCCCAGACCGCGGCAAGCCGGCTGCGCGACGTCGACAGCAGATTGACGCGAAGCGCCTCCTCGTCGAGCGTGACGTCGAGCTGGCGGGCGCGCTCGCGCACGCGGCTCTCGCGCCGCTGGAGCCGCGACAGCCAGAGTTCGGTGTCGCGCGCCTCGAGCAACGCCGGCACCGGCCCCGAAATCAGCGCATAGCCTTGCGCGGGATGATCGAGCAGCCAGCCCGGGGTGACGATCTCGCCGCGCACGACGAGCGGCATCGCCGGATTGAGCGCCTTGAGCGCAAGCGCGAGCCGGATATCGTCCGAGACATCGCCAAGCGCGGCCATCGCCCGCACGTCGCGCAACCCCGCGTCGAGCCCGGCATCCTCGAGCCAGGTGGCGACTTCGCCGCGCAGCAGCAGCGCCGCGGCTTCCTCCCAGGCATCGGCTTCGGCGGCGGCAAGTGCGAAGCGTTGGGCGCTGCCATAGCGTTTGCCGCCCAGCGCAATCGTGCGCCGCGATTCGGCAGCGCCCGCGGGTGCCGACGAGTCGGGCGCCAGCGGCATGTCGCCGGCGAGCCAGCGCTGCGTTTCGCTCCAGCCCCATCGCTCGCGGCGGTCGCGCGCGAGCAGCCCGCGCAACAGCAGATCGACTTGCGGGACCAGCCCTTCGGGGATCGGCGCGCCGTTGGTGAGCACGCTGATCAGGAAGGATTGGTCGTCGGCGCCGGCAAAGCAGGCGCCGCGAGTCACTTGCTCGAGGAGGAGCATGCCCAGGCTCCACCAATCGCTTGCCGCCGCGACGCCACCCGCCACCGCCTCGGGCGCCATGTAGCGCGTCGTCTCCAGCGGCGAGACCACATCAAGATCGAAGTCGGATAGGCGCGCCGAGCCGAACCCGGTGATCACCAAATCGAGCGGTTCGCGCGCGCGGACCATGATCGCGCCGGGGCGCAGGTCGCGGTGGCGCAGCCCGCATTCGGCAAAGGCGGCGAGCGCGCCGCCGACCTCTACCAGGATCTGCGACAGCGTCGCGACATCGTCGGGGAGCAGCCCCAAGTCGGCGAGCGTCCCCCCGCGCAAATCCTCGGACACTTCATAGGCGCGCTCGTGCCAGCGCCCGGTTTCGATGATTTCGGGGACATGGTCGCGCGGCATGGCGCGCAATACGTCATAGACTTCGGGGTCGGGCTCGCTGCCATCGGCGTAGAGCGTCAGCAGCGCTTCGCGGCCATCGGCTTCGTGCACAGCGGTATAGCGCTCGCGCACCTGGCTGGTACTTGGCAGCCGTTGCTCGAGCCGCCATCCCGCGACCACCGTCGCCGCGACCGCGCCATCGGCGAAAGGCGCGTCCGCCGCATCGCCACCCAGCGGCGCAGCGCCGATCTCGGCGTCGCAGACCGAACAAAGCAGATCGCCGGGCTCGGCCGGATGGCCATTGGGGCACAGCAATGCGGGCGCCGGCTGATCGGCCGCGGCGACGACGGCGGGGGCCGGACGCCAACCGGGTTGGCGGATCGGCAGCCCCGACAAATCCCAGCCGCACGGCGTGCCTCCGATTTCGCCTTCGCAAAACACCTCGATAACGTCGCGCTCGGTTTCGCACGCCGGGCAGAAACGCATCATGCCGCCTGCTCCGCCCTATCCGACGTTACAAGCCGGTGGCCCGCGGCGGCGAGCGTGCGGCGCAAGCGTGCCAGGTCCCCACGCTCTGGGATGCCGGCAAACCACACCCCGCCATCGAGCTCGAACTGGACGTCGAGCCGGCGATCCGCGTCGGTGCGACGGCGTTCAAAAGAACGGAAGGCCTCGCCCGCCTCGCTCAGGATATGGAGCGCCTGATTGTCGCTTCCGCGCAGCGCGAGGGTCTGCGGTAGGTCCGAGCGGAAACGCCCGGTCACCAACGCGTCGATCGACCCGGCCATCGTGCCGAGCGGGGCTTCGATCTCGCGCAGCGCATAGCCGGTGAAGACCAGCACCGGCGCGCGCGACAGCCGCCGCCAGGCTTCGAGCAGCGCCGTGAGCGCCTCGGGCTGATCGAAGGGTTCGCCGCCTGAGACGGTCAGGCCATCGGCCGCCTCGGCCCAACCCGCGATCAGCGTGATCACCTCGGCTAGCGACGTCTCCCGGCCAAGCGCCCAGGTATCGACCGAGATGCAACCGGGGCAGCGCAGCGAACAGCCCTGGAACCACACCCCGACGCGGCGCCCCGGCCCGAGCGTCGTCACCGGAAAATGGACGCGGGAGAGCGCGATCGTGGTCATGCCGACCCAAGCTCGAGACTGGTGACCGAACCCGTATCGATGCGCTCCACGACAACCGGCGCGCGGTCGGTGCGCTCGAACAAGGCGCGCGCGAGCGGATTGATGAAATGAGCTTCGATCTTGTTGCGAATGCCGCGCCCGCCATTGGATAGGTCCGCGGTGCAGAGCGTGCGCAGCGTCTCGATCGCTGCCGGGGCGATGGTCACGTCGTGTCCGGACTCCGCGTGCATCGGCGAGGATCATCGCGACCATCCCGTCGAAGATCCGCGCGGCGATGTCGGCACGAATGAAGTCGAAGACGATGATGTTCTCGCCGAACCGGTTGAGGATCTCGGGGCGGTTGAGGACGAGCTTGAAATGGCTCTCGATCTCGGCGCGCACGCGCGTGCGCACTTCCTCGAACGGCTGCTCGGGTCCGACATTGGCGCGCCGCGACCCGTCGGGGCCGGTCGAATAAATGCCGAGATTGGAGGTGAAGACGATGAGCGCTTCGGAGAAATAGACGCGGTCGCCGCGCCCCGAAGTGAGCACGCCATCGTCGAGGATCTGGAGGAACTTGTCGAGGATGCGCGGATGCGCTTTCTCGATCTCGTCGAACAGGACGACGCTGAACGGGCGCTCGCGCACGGCATTGGTGAGCTCGCCGCCAACATCATAGCCGACATAACCGGGCGGCGCGCCGATCAGCCGCTGGTCGGCATGTTCGGCGCTGAACTCGGACATATCGAAGCGGATATAGGCGCTCTCGTCGCCGAACAGCAGCTCGGTGACGGTCTTGGCGAGCTCGGTCTTGCCGACCCCGGTCGGCCCGGCGAGGAAGGCAATCCCGCGCGGCCGCCCGCCGCGGCGCGTGCCCCCAATCCCGGTCGCGGCGCGCTTGATGATGTCGAGCATGTGGACGACCGCATGGTCCTGACCGATGACGCGCCGGCCGATAAAGGCCGCGCCATCGCGAATGCGCGCAGGCTCGATCTGGCGCCAAGCATCTTCGGTAACCCCTACCTTGTAGCGGCGGACCGCCTCGCCGACCTCGGTCAACGCCACATTCTCGGTGCGCGCGAGCTGCGCGATCGCATTCAGGTCGACCAGCAGCAGCCCTTCGGTGGCATCGACCAACGCACTCTCGGCGCTCCGCAGGGCCTCGGCCTGCGCCTCGCGCGCGCCGGGCAAGCCGCGCACCAGCGAAGGCGCAACCGCGCGCCGCGCGGCGCGATCGGGCGGCGCGAGCGGGATATGCCTGAGCCTGGGGTTGTCGATCATGAACCAGTCGGGAAGATCGCCTTCCTTATCGACTATCCACAGCAGGGTGTTGAAACGCGGCGCGCGATCGGGCCCGACCGGTCGCGCCTGTACGGTTTGTCCGACCACCAGAGCGCGGGTGAAGAGCTGATGCTCGGCAGTCGAGAGCGCGTCGCTGCGCACGATCAGCCGCGAGGCAAAATCGGCGATCAGCGCGATCGGCGGGCCGTCGAGCGCTGCCAGCCGGTCGAGCGCCGCGCCAAGCAAATCGGGACCGCCCGCAGCGGTCCCGCCGTTTACAGTCAGCCCGAGCCGGCCCAGCGTGGCGGTAGCATCGCCTTCGCTGCCATCGGGGCGCGGCAATAGCGAAAACCCGGCGACCGGATCATAGCGGACGACATCGGCATAGCCGGCCTCGGCAAGAGCTGCGGCGAGCACATCGGCGAGCGGCGCGGCGGTGACGATATCCTGCGCGGCGCGGATCTGAAGATCGCGCACATTGCCGGTGAGCACGAACTGGCTCTTGAGCGGCAGGAACCGCGTCAGGTCGCGCACCCAGCGCGGCCTTGGATCCTCCGTCGGCACGACTCGTCTCCCCCGAATGCCTGCGCCGCTTGGGCGCAGGCACGCATTTCAGACTAGGCAGTTGAAAGAAAGCGTCAACTCGCGCGGATGGTACCGCTATAGTAGATGCGATCATCTCAGAAATGGAGATTAAGTCGACCGAGCCGGAGCGGCGGCGCCCGATGCCTATTGGCCGGTGGCAGACCCAAGGTCGGGGCCCTAGGCTGAATCCGTCAGCTCGGCTGCGCCCAGCCGGCGCCGCCGGGGCCGAAATAGTCGCGTTCGCGAAGCGTGAGATTGAGGCCAAGCATCTCATCGAGATGGCTAAGCTCGCGCCCGATCAAATCGTCGAAAAAGCGTAGGCCAATCGTGCGCAAGATCGGTGAGCGCTCCTCGATCGTCTCGAGCAACGCGCGGACCTGGCCGTGGAGGAAGCGCTCGGCGCGGGCGCCCTCCAATCCAAATTCCGCCAAAAAGGCCAGGAGATCCTCAAGCGTCATCGCGTCGAAATGGGTTTTCCCGCCAATATCGAAGGCGAGCTGGTGGGTGTAGCGGTTGTGCAGCCGGATCGGCAGTAAGTCATAGAGCGGCGCCAAATGCGCGGTGCCATCGACTCCATAGAGAATGGCGTGGTTCTTGGCGTGATTGTCGGTGTTGCCGATCGCCAGGTTGAAGATCGTCGCCAAGAGGAAGGTTTCGGTGGCGAGCGCCGGATTGGCGAGGCACGAGAGCACCGAGCGGATCGCGGCGGTATCGAAGCGCCGGCCTTCACGCCCACCCCGCTGATATTTGAGGGTTGCCGGCAGGCCCAAAGCTTGGGCGAAATCCTCCTGGTGGAGCCGGTACACCGTGCCATCGACCACAACGCGGTCGAAGCGCTCGATCAACAGCGCCTCGATCTCTCCGAACACGACCTGATCGGAGCGGGACACTGGGAATCCGCAGCCCCCCGCCAGCGTGCAAGCAGCATCTTCCTGCCGCGCTTCGGCCGCCTCGGCGCGCCGCGGCACTTTGAGGATGTGCGTGGTCGGCACTTTGAGATCGCCGACAGGAAGGCCAAGGCTGCCGTCGGGAAGCAAAGTGAGCCCGATCTTGCGCTGGACACCCGCAACCGGGGACGGGTCGATGATGCCGTCGGGCAAGGGTTGGCGGTCGGCGAGCCGCCCCGCAATCAGGGCCAGCTCGGCATCGCCCAATGCACGATAATCACTCGCAAGCACGCCCGGGACTTTGACCGGCGGTGCGCCTTGGGGAAGGCAGGAAAGCGCGCCGGCGCAATCGGCACCGACATGCGCGAGGATGCCGACCACATCCGACCGGTCGAGACCTTCGCGGTCGATGACGCGCTGAACATCGGCGTTTTCGGGAAGCAGATTATCGAAAAAGGCGCGCGCGCGCGTGTCGGCAATCGGCTCGGCCCCAAGCGGTAGCGACAGCGAGATCGGACGTGGCGCGTCAGCGAGGAACGCCCCCGCATAGCAAAAGCGCACCCCGCCATCTTCCAGCGAGTCCAATTGTCCGACCGGCGCGCCATAACCGTCGAGCCAGACATTGAGGCTTTGGCGAATATTCATTTGGCGAAGCTGAGCGCGATACCGGCTGCCTTGCACACGGCGAGCACGCGGCCGATTTCGAGACTGGGCTTGCCTTGCTCGAGTTCGATCAGGAAACGGCGGCCGACCCCGGCCAGGTCAGCAAACCGCTGCTGGGTCATCCCCATGGCGCGCCGCGCCGCACGCACGCGAGTGCCGATATCGGCAACCGTGATCGCCGAAGGGGAGGGCGAGCCCAGCAGCGCAGGTGCCGCCGGCGCCGGCATCCGCCGCAAGCCTGCCGCTTTGCCGGACGCGTCGAGGGCGCGCCGAATCCCCGAGCCCGAATGTTGGTTGGGAGGAGAGAGATCGCCCGATTGTTCTTGCAGTCCGCTTTGGCCTGTCAGCAGGCGCCGTGCGCCCTCGGATCCGCCCAGCGCGTCGACCGCTTCGCGCACCGGCGAACTGTTGCGCTTGGCGAGCTCCGGGAGATCGCCCAACTGTTGGCGCAGCTTGGCCTGGTCCGCCAGCATCCGCTGCACACCGTCAGACCCACCAAGCGCATCAATCGCGTCGCGCACCGGCGAGCGATAGCGTTCGGCAAGTTGGGGAAGGTCGCCGAATTGCGCGCGCAGCCTGGCATGGGCCGCCAGCGCTTGGCCGACCGCACCGGTCGTGAAAGGCGCGAGCACTTCCTGCTGGCGGCGGAATTCGCGCAAATGCGGCGAATCGATCACCTCCCGTATGTGGCGCAAGGCGTCGAGTTCGGTGCGCGCGCCCGCGAGCGCATCCAGGGGGTTCTTAGGGCCTACCACTGTCCATGTTCCCGTTCGGGTACTTCAGATAGACTGGAAGAGCTAAATATTCAATATGCGCCTGTTCGGGAACAATTTCCTCGTGCAGTCGCGTCTATGAGGAATATGATCCCGATCGGGAACAAACGCGAAGAGAGTCGGACGCGGCGCCAAGCTTGTCCCTCACCGCTACTTGCACGGCTCCAGGATCGGCGCGAAGCTGCGGCGTGATCAGAATTTTCCTCGGCGTGACCCACGAGCCCTGGTTCGACTTCCTGGCCGCGCGCCAGCCCGATGAAGTCAATTTCTGGCAGCCCTCGGGTAGCGGGACGTTTAGAGCGCTCGAGCCTGGTGACCTTTTTCTGTTCAAGCTCAAAGGGCCCGACAATGCGATCGCCGGTGGCGGGGTGTTCAGCCACGCCTCGCTTGCCCCGCTCTCCTTGGCCTGGGAGGCATTTGGTGAAAAGAACGGCGTCGCTAGCCAGATGGAGATGCGTCGCACGATCGTGGAACTGCGGCAGAAGAGAGTGGCGCTTGGCGAGCGGGAGGACCCGGTCGTAGGCTGCCGGATCCTGACCGAGCCGTTCTTCTGGCCGCACGACTTGTGGATTCCAACCCCATCGAGCTTTGCGCGCAACACCGTGGTTGGCAAAACCTATTCGACCGACGCGCCGGAAGGCCTCGCACTCTGGCAGGCCGTGCAGGAACGACTCGCAGCGCAACCCAATGCGCCGAGCCCCGAACAAGGCCAGCGCTGGGGCGCGCCGGTACCGATGCGCCGTCGATTGGGTCAGTGCGCGTTCCGGCTCGCGGTCACCGACGGATATGGCCGGCGCTGCGCGGTCTCGGGTGAGAAGACGCTCCCCATTCTCGATGCGGCGCATATTCGCTCCTATGCCGATGGCGGCGAGCATGCGCTCGATAACGGCTTGCTGTTGCGTACCGACATCCATCGGCTGTTCGACTTGGGCTATGTCACCGTCACCGCGCGCGGGCAGTTCGCAGTCAGCGAGCGGCTCAAGGCCGATTTCGACAATGGCGTGCATTATTATGCGATGCAGGGCCGCGAGATCGCACAGCCGCGTGCCGGCTATGCGCCACCCTCGGCCGAAGCGCTGAGCTGGCACCGCGACTATCGGTATCTTGGATGAGCGAGGAAGCACTCCGCGACGCGCTGATGCGCCAGGCGGCGGTCGAAGCGGTCGAACGCCGCACGCAATCGGGCGTGCTCACCGCGGACGATCTCGCAGGCGGCTTCCAGTTCAACGGAGAGCGCGTGCCGCTGGTCAATCCGCAGCGCGGCATCTTCAAGCCGCGCCACATGCCGCGGCTCCTGTCGATCAGGACGGTATTCCCCAAGCCCGGGCGTCGCGTTTGGTATGACGATCAACACCGCGCGCAGGAGCAAATCCACATCGCCGAAGAGCTGGTCGACTATTCGTTCATGCAAGGCGGCGCGGACAAGGCCGAGAACCAATGGTTGCGCGAGGCCATGCTCGAACGGATCCCGATACTCTATTTCCTGGGCGTCGCGCCGGGGCGCTACATCGCCAATTTCCCGACGTTCATCGTCGATTGGTCGGCGGCCGGGCAGAAAACGCGGCTCGCCTTCGGCACGCCGCGATCCGCAACAAACCACATCGCCGAGCCCTCAGCGCCCGAGCGGCGCTACGCGCTGACCCTGGTGCGCCGCCGCTTGCACCAAGCGACCTTTCGCGAAGCAGTGCTCACCGCCTATGGCGGGCGGTGCGCGATTTCGCGGCTGCCCGAACCCAGGCTGCTCGACGCGGCGCATATCATGGCCGATGCCGACGAGGCGCTCGGGCACCCGATCGTCAACAATGGCTTGCCGCTCTCCAAGGTGCATCACGCCGCTTATGACGCGCAACTGATCGGCATCGACGCCGATTACCGCGTGCACGTTTCCGCCCAACTGCTGGCGATCAACGACGGACCAATGCTGGAGGGCATCAAGCAGGCCGCAGGCAAGCTGCTCCACTTGCCCAACCGCAAAATCGACCTTCCGGACCGAGACCGGCTCGCGGCGCGGTTCGAACTATTTCGGGCCGCCTAGCCCTTATCCAACGGCAGAGAGGGACGAGTAGCGAAGATGGATGTGCGCTTCCTGGACGCGAAGGGTGTGGGCCGAACCCTAGCCGCGCTGGTGCGCGCGCATGATGACATCCGTTTGTCGATCGCCTGGGCGACGGAAGGTCCCCATGTCGATGGGCTGCTCGAACATGCCGCCAAGATAAGCCGGCTCGTCGTCGGCATCGAAGGCTATCTGACCTCGCCCGCTTTCCTTGAGAAAATCCGGCGATTCCGCGGCGCTCGGATCGGTGAGGCCGTGAATGGCGTATTCCACCCCAAAATCTATTATTTCGAGCGGCAGGGCAAAGCTGCGGCGATCGTCGGGAGCGCGAACTTCACGCGCGGCGGGACTGCAACCAATGTCGAAGCGGCGCTGCTCATCGAGGGCGACAAGTCAGTCGATGTGTTTGTAGAGATCCGCGCTGCGATCGAGGCGGCGTTCCGTTCGGGCCGCGCGATCGATACTGAATTTCTCCAATCCTATACGCTCCAGCATGAGGCGACTAAGGGCGCACGCGACCGGCTCGCCCGACCCTTGGTCCGCCTGCCAACATGCGGTGGCAAATTGGCACCCCTACTGACCTGGTCCTGGGCAGACTATGCGCGGGAGGTCCGCGAAGCGGATCATCACGATCCCGGAGCCAGTCTCCAGGTTCTGGAAGCCGCGCGTGCGCTGTTGGCTGCGTCACCTTACAACCAGTTGGACGCGATCGAACGCAAGGCAATCGCCGGGACGCTGCCTCCATCGAACGCGCTTTTCGCTGCCGGGCTTAGTCGGCGCCGAAGAAGGAAACGATTCCGCCTTCTGCGACCCAGAGTTCCGGTCCCAACGGTTCCAGCACGGCGCTTTCCCTTTCCGGCGCGCAGTCCCGAACGCCGGCCGCATGGCGGCGCGGTCCACAGGCCAGCAACCGATCCTGGGCGATTTTCGCAACCTGACCCTAACCGATCATCCGCTTCTCGTCATAGACTTTTGAAGGTTGCCGGCTTGCTGTCGCTCTTCGGAATCGCTGACGCGGTTCTCGGGCCGCTCCTCAATCGCGTGGTCCGTCGCCGAAATTCACTCCGGTAACGAAGCCGCGCAATTCGGCGGCATGCGTGGTAGGCAGCTGCAAGCTGCGCGCTGCAGCGTGCATGATCGCGGGGGAAGTTATGGTTCGATCGCCTCGGTGCAACGGTTTACTGCTCATGGGTGCGTTGAGCGTCTTCGGCGCGCTCCCGGCATTGGCTCAAACTGCGTCGGCGCCGGCGGGAGCACCGCCAGCGAGTCGCAGTTTCACGGTCTATTTCGATTACGAGACCGACGCGCTGACAGCTTCGGCACAGGACGTGGCCAAGGCCGCCGCAGCGGCCTATCGTTCGACGGGTGCCACGAGCGTCCAGGTGGTCGGGCATACCGACACGGCAGAAGCGGATCTGGCGACGTGGCGCAGCGACATCAAAAAGTCGGCGCCGGCGTGCAGGAAGCTGCCCGCCAAGACGAGAGCTGGTTATCCGATATGCACATGGCCACGCCCAAATGCGATCGCGTTCGGATTGCTGCGCGCCAAGGCAGTCGCTGCGGCGTTGGTGGCAAATGGCGTGCCCAAGAGCGCGATTCACGTCTCGAGCGCGGGCAGCAGTGATCCGTTCGTACCAACACCCGCGGCGACACGTGAGCCCCTCAACCGGGGAACCGCGATCAGCATCCAATGACGGATCCGGATCTCGAATAGCTCCTGTCGTGGTTCCGGGACGGCCGCGGACAATCTCTTTTTCCGCGGTTGAAAGCGAACCGATCGAATGCGCTTGCGCTGAACAGGGCGGGCGGGAAGGCAATCTCGCTGATTCGGCCCCAGCTTCCGGCGAATGCGTCAACGCGGACTTGCTGAGGCGACAAAAAAGGGAACATAAGTATCTTAGGCGGCGCCATTTTCACCACATTCGGGAGGCGCAACAGCCGGGCGATCAAGGCGCGAAGCGTGCCGGTCTGCCTGCGGACATCCGCGCCGACGAAGCTGTGGCGGGCCGAGTGCCGAGCGATCAGGCCGTGGCCGTCCCCACCATCACTTTCCCGCGCAGATCCGGCACGGCGAAGGCCGTCGTCCCGTCGCCGCCATAGGTGGTGCCGATCACTGCGAACAGATTACGATAGTCGGCGATCGCGAGCAGCTGTCCCGCCGCAGGCTGCCACATATTGCCCGAGAGCGGCGGCCCCGCAAAGGCGATGATCTCGCCCACGCACGGCGGTTGATCGGGGAAGGCGCCGATGCCGGGATAGCCGTCCTGCTGGCCGACCGGCACGGGCGGCGTTCCGCGGACGCAGATCAGGTAGCTCATGCCGAGTGCGTCGCTGCCGTTGCCGTGCACCGTCTCGCCGAGCCCGACGGTCCGCGCTCCTCCCGCGCCGGCGCCGATCGCCGGGCGACCGTTGAGATCGGGGAGCTGGAAGGTAAAGCGGCCGTCTCCGCCATAGGTGTTGCCGAGCAGGACGCAGAGCGATTCGTAGCGCTGGGGATCGATCAGCTGCCCGTCGGCCGGGAGCCATCCACTGGGCACGTAATTGCCGGCGAACAGCCCGATCATTCCGATCAGCGTGAGCGGAACATCGCCGTTGTTGGGATAGATTCCGGCGTCGGCCGCGATCATGCAGGTCAGCGTGACCTCTGGCCGGGTCGCGTCGACGGGGGCGAGCGCTGTCAGATGTCGCCCGCCG
The DNA here is from genome assembly GCA_963799985.1 of uncultured Alphaproteobacteria bacterium. Taxonomy (GTDB): domain Bacteria; phylum Pseudomonadota; class Alphaproteobacteria; order Sphingomonadales; family Sphingomonadaceae; genus Sphingomonas. The sequence goes on from CAWCZC010000003.1 coordinate 583,263, forward strand.
ACTGCGGCACGACCGCGCAGGTCCGGAAGCGCGAAGGTGCTTCGGCCGTCACCGCCGAAGGCATTGTACAACAGCGAAAACACCGGCGTGTTGCCCTGAACCGGCAGCATCCGGCCGTCGGCATCAGACGTGCTGAACGCGTCGAAATTGCCCGCGAAGCTGCGGATCATCCCGACGCTTCCGGCGACCGGCCCGCCGGAGCCGCCATTCGCAGCGAAATTGCCGCCGGTCAGGAGCAGCTGGCGGATCGGCTGGGTTGGCAGCGCAGTGTAGGTCGCGGCGGTTCGCTCGGCCATGGCTGTTCCCCCACGTGGGCGGCGGCGCCCGTCGGAGATCATAGGCATATTCAGCCGCCGCGCCAATCTCGGGACCGCCTCGATCGAACGCGCTTGGGCCTGCCGCTCGGCGGCGCCGAGGAGCGCCGCTCCTTTCTCGGGTACGAGATTGCGGACGGCTTTCGGAGACGGGTACCGGCCCGGTCGAACGCGGCAATCCGCGCGGTCACCAATGGTTTCGAGAAAAGTCGGGCCCGCCCGCAGCCTCTCGTTCGAACCTTGCCAGTGCCCCCTCCCCCGTTTCGCGCTGGCAATGGGCGCAAAAAAGCTTCCGACGTTTGGAATCGCAGACTCAATTTCCGGTTAGCGCAAGCAAGGCCTCGCGGACCTTGGCGATTCCGAAATGCGCGATCTGGCCGATCCCGATGTGCGGCGTGACCGGAAGCTCGGCGGGGTCGACGATGGCGTGCAGGATCGCGGGTCCGGGTGCGGCGAGCCAGGCGCGGACGGTCTCGTTGAGCGTGCCCGGCGTCCGCACGGTAAAACCCTGTACGCCGCATGCACGAGCGTAGGCCGCGAAATCGAGGTTGGGGAAGCCCGAACCCTTGGTCGCGGGGCTTCCCGCTTCCTCCATCTCGAGATGTACCAGGCCCCAGCCGCTATTGTCGTAGACTACGACCTTGACCGGCAGCTTGTGTTCGACCGCGGTCATGAATTCGCCGAGCAGCATGGTAAAACCGCCGTCGCCGATGTGGAGGATCACCTGCCGGCCGGGATCGAGCGCCTGGACGCCGTTGGCTAGCCCCATGCCGGTGCCGACCGCGGCATTGTTGTACGATCCGGTCATCTGCTGCCGACCGTTCTGGCGGTACCAGTTGGCCGCCCAGAGCGTGACCTCACCGGTGTCGGTGACCCACACCGCATCCCGGGCGGCTTGGTCGCTGATCGTCCGCGCGAGCGCCTGGGGATGGAGCTTGTCGGGCGAGCGGCCGGGGTCCGCCTTGGCGTCGAGCATCGCGTCCCATTTGGCGCGGTCGGCGCGCACCTTGTCGAGGAAGCGGGTGTCGCTGCGCTGGGGCAGTCGCTCGAGCAGCATGTCGAGCGCCGGCCGCACCGATCCAACCACGCCGAGCGCCACCGGCGTGCGCCGCCCCAGCGCATAGGCGCGCTCGTCGATCTGCGCCGTCTTGCCCTTGGCGGGGAGAAATTCCGAATAGGGATAGTCCGTGCCGAGCATCAGCATCAGATCCGCCTCCGCCAGCGCGTCGACGCCCGGCCGCCCTCCTATCAGCCCGACCCCGCCGATCCAGCGCGGATCGTCATAATGGAGGATGTCCTTGCCGCGAAACGTGTGCATCAGCGGCGCGTGGAGCCGGTCGGACAGGGCCCTGAGCTGGTCGGCGGCGCCGTGGCAGCCGAAGCCGCAGAACACCGCGACGGTCTCTGCGCCCTCGATCATCTCCGCCAGCGCGGCGATATCCTCCGGCGCTGGCGCGACCTCGGGGCGCGGGCGCAGCGTGGCGATGCTCGGCACCTTTCCCGCGGCCTTGGCCGCGAATACGTCGGGCGGAACCGAGATGTGCGCGACGCCGCGCGCGCCATAGGCTTCGGCGATCGCCTGGTGGATCACGCTCGCCGCCTGCGCGGGCGAGGCGATCAGCTCGCTATAGACCGCGACGTCGCGAAACAGCGCGATCGGATCGTCCTCCTGGAGATAGTCGATCCCGCGCTTGGCCGAGGGCACCCCGCCCGAGACGGCGAGCACCGGCGCATGGTCCTTGCGCGCTTCGTACAACCCGGCGACGAGATGATTGCCGCCGGGACCCGTCGTGCCGCAGCACACGCCGAGCCGGCCGGTGAGCTTGGCTTGGCCCGCCGCCGCCAGCGCCGCGCCTTCCTCGTGCCGCACCCCGATCCACTCGAGCCGTGGCTCGCGCCGGATCGCGTCGGTGAACGGATTGAGCGCGTCGCCGACGATGCCGAAGATCTGGCGCACGCCGATCTCCGCGAGGGTTTCGGCGAGCAGTTCGGCAACGGTCTGCGACATGGAAGCACTCCGGCAATTCGATCTGAAGCTGCGTTCAACTCCGGCGCGGCAAGGCGTAGGCGATCACGCTGTCGCCCTGCGGGGTCTCCATGAAGTGATGGCCGCCGGCGAAGATCACGAGATATTCGCGGCCGTCCTGCTGGTAGACGATCGGGGTCGCCTGGCCGCCCGCAGGCAGCGGCGCGGTCCACAGCGTCTTGCCGGTGGCGAGATCGAGCGCATGGATCAGATTGTCGGTCGCCGCAGCGATGAAGATGAGCCCGCTCGCGGTGGTGACCGCACCGCCGTTGTTGGGCGTGCCGATGGTGAAGAGCAGCCCGGTGGCCACGTTGAACGGCCCATTGGCGCGCGCGGTACCGAACGGGCGGTCCCACAGCGTCTTGCCGCTCGCGATATCGATCGCGCGGATGCCGCCATAGGGCGGGCGCTTGCACATCAGCTTGGTGAACGGCATCCGCCACCCGGCGTTGACGTCGATCGCCCAGGGCACGCCCCATTGCGGATCGACCGAATGCGACTTGCTCGAGATATCGGTCGAGGCAAAGCGCGGCTTGACGCCTTGCTTGTCCGCTTCGGCGCGCGGCACCAGCCGGACATAGTTGGGCATGTCGTTGTAGTTGGCGATCAGGATCCCGCGCACCGGATCGACCGACACACCGCCCCAGTCACTGCCGCCGTTGTACCCGGGGTATTGCACGCTGCGCCGGCCGACGCTGGGCGGCGTGAAGTAGCCGCGATAGTCGGCCCGGCGGAACTGGATGCGACACAGCATCTGATCGATCGGCGACATGCCCCACATGTCGGATTCGGTGAGCGCGGGCTGGCGCAGGGTCTGCCACAGCGAGACGATCTGGCGCGGGGCGCGCTCGGCGGGCTCAGCGCCGCCCTGCGGCGCCGCGATCGAGGCGATCGGAGTCAGCGGCCGCCCGGTCGCACGATCGAGGATGTAGAGGTCGCCCTGCTTCGAGGGCACGATCAACGCCGCCGTCCCCTTGTAGTCGATCAGCGTCGGCGGGCTGCCGAAATCATAGTCCCACACGTCCTTCTTGACTGCCTGGAAGGTCCAGCGCGGCTTGCCCGTGGTCACATCGAGCGCGACCACCGAGCTCGAATAGGCATTCTCCTCCGGCGTGCGGCCGGCGGAGACGTAATCGTCCGCGACATTGCCGAGGGGGATATAGACCAGCCCGAGCCTCTCGTCGCCGGCGCTGCCGGTCCACATGTTGGGCGTGCCGCGCGCCCAGCTCTGGCCGGCGGGCGGATAGCCGGACCAGTCGGGATGGGCCATGTCCCACGCCCAGGCGAGCTTGCCGGTCCGCGCGTCGAAGCCCTGGATCACGCCCGAGGGGGCGTCGCGATACTGGCCGTCGAGGATCTGGTGGCCGACCACCACGATCCCGCGCACGATGCTCGGCGCCGAATTGATCGAGGCGAGGCCGGGATAGACCTGGCCCATGCCGATCTTGGTGTCCTGTTGGCCGGTGCCGTTGAACTCGGTGCAGGGGGCACCGGTCAACGCATCGAGCGCGATCAGCCGCGAATCGAGCGTTCCCTCGATCACCCGCGCCGCGCACAGCGTGCCGACCGCCTCGCCGGGAACCACGTAATAGACGACGCCGCGGCAGGCGGTGGTATAGGGAATCCAGGCGTCGGGGACCTTCGGATCGTAGCGCCAGGCTGTCTTGCCGGTTGCGGCGTCGAGCGCCACCACCACATTCTTGGCGGTGCAAGCGTAGAGCAGGTTGCCGATCTTGAGCGGCGTGTTCTCGGTGCCGTAGAGCTTCTGGAACTTCGGGTCGATCGGCAGGCCACCGGTGTGGGTCTCCCAAACCTTCTCGAGCTTGCCGACATTGCCCGCGTCGATCTGGGTCAGCGGCGAATAGCGGCGATTGGCGTAGGTGCCGCCATAGCTAGGCCAGTCGGCGCCGGTGGAGAGGCCGGAGGGATCGGCCATGCCGAGCGAACCTTGCGCCGGGAGCGGCGACACCGGGCCGCCCGCGCCCGCGCCGAGCAGCGCGAAGATCGCGATCACGCCGAGCAGCGCGCCGGCGATCCCACCACCCGCCCATTTCCAGCGGTTCGCGTCCTGAGTCAGCGTCGGCATGACGAGCAGGGCGAGGACGAGCAGCACGAAGGGCGCGATCAGCCACGGCACCATCGCCCAGGCGCTCCCGCGTGCCTCGGCCAAGCCCCAGATCGCGCTCAGTACGAACAGCGCGCAGTAGATCCAGCCGCCGAGCAGCCGGCCGCGAAAGAGCAGCCACGCCGAAGCGAGCATCGCAATGCCGGCAAGCAGGTAATAGAGCGAACCGCCGAGCAGCGTGAGATAGGCACCGCCCGCGGCGAGCACCGCGCCGATCAGCGCGAGGAGCGCCGCCACGACGATTGCCGGCCAGCTTCTCCTCATCCTCATCTCCATCGTTTTCCGCAGCGCTAACGATGGCCTGCCAACGACGAAGCGGCCCTACCGTTCCGCCCGATCGCTCCAGCGCGCCAGATCGAGCGTCGAGGCCGCCGCGGTTTCGGCGCCCATCGAGGCGCGCATCATCGCAAGCGCCGCCGCGCCATACGCTTCCACGACCGGCACGACCGCGTCCTGGGGGACCCACAGCGCATAGTCGCGCATATGCGCATCGGCCGCGGTGAACAGCACGCAGATCTCGGTGGCGATGCCGGTGAGTACGAGCCGGTCGACGCCGAGCTTGGGCAGAAGCACCGGGAGATTGGTGGCGTAGAAGCCTGAGAATTGCGGCTTGATGATGAAATAATCACCGTCCCGCGGTGCCATCCGCGCGGCGACCGGGTTCGAGGCCGCGCGCGCTACCAGCCGGGAACGCTCCGAATGCCATTCGCCGAAATTGTCGTTGACGTAGATGACCGGGCAGCCCGCCGCGCGTGCCTGCCCGCGCAGCGACAGGATCACGCCAGCAGCCGCGGCGGCGCGAGGCATCGCCGCCTCTGCGCCTTCGAAGTCGAAGCAGTTGATCATGTCGATGATCAGCAGCGCGGCGCGGCCAGGCGGCTGGTCGTTTTCGGGTGCTTCGGCGGTCATGAGGCGAACACCGCCTTCGGAATATGCGTGATCCGGCAGGCGAGATCGGCCTCGCCCGACGCCACGACATAATGGTCGCCGGCGTCGGCGATGCCGGTCGTGAACACCACGTCGCGAACGTACATCCTGTCCTCGAGCGGACGCGTCAGTTCAGGCGCGGCTTCGAGCAACGGTTTGTGTTCGGTCCGGATCACCTTGGCCGGATCGTCGCGGTCGAGAATCGACCAATAGGTGCGGTAGATGCCGACGATCTCCTTGGGCTCGACGCCGTGCCAGAGAGTCAGCCAGCCCTGATCGGTCAGGATCGGCGGCGTACCGCCGCCCATTCGCGCGGTCGCGACCGTCGCGGCATGCGGGCGGATGCCCGGCTCGCGGTGCGGCTTCCAGTGCAGCGCGTCGGGCGAGGTCGCGAGATTGATCGAAGGGCCGGCGCGCCATTCGCTGCCGGGCGGATAGGCGAAGTAGAGGTCGCCGAGCGGCCGGGTCTGCGCCCAATATTTGCCGTCGATCAGCCCTTCGAAGATCAGCATGTCCTTGTTCTGGTGATCGAGCACGATGTCCTCGAACACGCCAATCGAGGCCGTTGGTGGAGGTGTAGAGCGTGGTCGAATGGCGCTCGGGGCTGACCGAGCAGGTCGTCATCAGCCAGCGGTCGCCGACCTTGCTGACACGCGCGCATCCTCGATGCCGTAGCATTGGAAGCTCGCCGTGCGGGGCGATCGCCTTGTCGTAGTGGATCGCGACGATCGCAAGCCCGTCGGGCGTGAGCTCGACCGGCAGCAGCCAGGACAAGGAGGTCAGCGCCATGACCCGCCAGCCGCCGCCGCGGATCATGAACTTGCGCGGGTCGGCGGTGTCGACCAGCTCGAGCGGCCAGGCGTCGAGGACATAGCGGCCGTCGTCCCAGCGGATCGAATGGATATGCGCGTCGAAGATCGGCATCGCGCAGAGCCTCGGCGATGCGGACCAAGATCAGCCAGATTGCCGTTGGGCAGCCGCGTCAGCGCCGGGTTGAACGCGCCGAGCACGATAGGTCTCCGCGCCGAGCTGGCCCGCGAGGGGCGAGCGCGTGAGATCGACATCGTCCGGGCCGAAGACGAGCCGGTCGATTTCGAATCGGCTCATTCCTTTTCCTGGGTGCGCGCCGCGATCGTGATCTGCTGGACCACGGCGCGGCGCGGCTGGGTCAGCAGATAGTGGCAGGCGACCGCGATGTCCTCGGCGCGCAGCATCCATTCCTTCCTGATCTGCTCGGCCTGTTCCTCGGCGCTGAAGCTCTGGTACTGGAAGTCGGCGCCCGTCTTGCCGGGCTCGACCAGCGCCACCTTGATGCCCTTGGTGCCAAGTTCCTTGCGCAGCGCCTCGGCAAAGCCGGCGATTCCCGCCTTGATGCCCGCATAGACGGTCGAGCTCGGCCCCAGCACATGGGCCGCCATCGATCCGATCAACACGATATCACCCCTGTCCTTGAGCACCTTGGCGGCGGCATGCGCGGTGGCGAGATAGGCGGTGAAGTCAGTCGCGATCGCGTAGCGCAGCTCCTCGCCGCTCATCTCGCTTAGGCTCTTGGCGGGGATGGCGGCATTGACGATCGCGATGTCGTAGTCGCCGAGATAGTCCTTCGCGGCGGACATGAACCGGCCGACCCCGTCCTCGTCGGCGAGATCGAGCGCGATTCCCGCACCCTTGCCGACCTCGCGGATGCGCTCGAGCCCGTCTTCCAGATGCTGCGCGTCGCGTCCGCAGACGAACACGTCGACTCCCTCGGACGCGAGCAGCACCGCGATCGCGCGGCCGATGCCGGTGGTGCCGCCGGTGACGATCGCCTTGCGGCCTGTCAGGCTCGGCATTTCGGTGTGTGCATCGGCAAGGTCACGGGCAGGCGGTTCGGCGAGATCGGACATGGCGGGTCTCCTTCAAGTCAACGATAAGTCGCTTCGTGCGCTCAGGTTCCAGTCACCACAGGATGGTGATCCGGCCGTCGGCGGGGACGTGATATTCAATGCGGTAAGGCTCGCTGTGCCTCGGCCGGATGCGGTCGCCGAGCACCGTGACGGTGAAGTCGGGCAGCTTGGCCCGGCCGGTGCGGATCAGACTGAGGCTTGCCTCGCATCCCTCGCCCCCGCCGAGCTGGAAGCTGAGCCCGCGCGCCGATGGCCGGTCGCTCGAGAGGAGGAAATGGTCGCAGAAAATGCGGAACGGCGCGTCCTGGATGGTGTGGAACATGCGGCTGGCGAAGACGAATGCCGCGCCGCAGCCGTAGATTTCCTGGCCGACCTGCCCCGCCGGCTGGCCATCGACGTACAGATCCTCGACCGGGAAGGAGAGCTTTCGGTCGATATGGCCGTTGGTCGGGCGCTGCGTCGGCGAGATCGCTTCCTCGGGCAGCGCATCGGGATAATAGAACCAGGCGCGGTCGAGCGCGTAGCGGCAATATTCGCTGACCAGCATTCGCACCGATGAATCCAGATCGGGCCCGCTATCCTTCAAATAGCGCTCGAACGCGGCGAAGCTGTCGAAGCACTCATAGAGCGCCATGTACGGCGCGTCGTGGAGCGCGGTCACGCCGAGGAAATTGTGATAGTGGCGCGCGTGGCCGATCTCGAACTCCCACATCGCGGTATTGTGGAAGAAGCTGGCGAGATAGACGTAGCTCTGGCGCAGATAGATCTCGTCGCCGGTGATCCGCCACAGCCGCATGCACGCCGCCGCGCCCCAGGCGGTGAGGTTGGCCTGATAGTTGAGCTCGAAGCGCATGCCTTTGGCCGCATCGATCGCCGCGCGCGCTTCGTCGAGATACATCTTGTCGTCGGTCAGCTCGAACGCCTGGAGCATGACATAGGCGTAGATACCGCCGACGTCGGTCTGTCCGAGCCCCTGGTCGTCGCGCGCCGCGGTGATCACGCGGAAGTCGCGGATGTCGTACTGGATCGGCCATTTATAGTCGAAGTGCCGCGCCGCCTTGATCCCGTGGCCGACCGATTTCTGGAACAGCCGCAGCGCCTGCTTGTCGCCGTCGATCGCGAGCCGGCCGAGCTGCGAAAGCGGGTGATAGAGATACCAGCTGTCGACCGCGTTCCGGTCCTTGTCCTTGCCGACATTGGGCAGATAGCGGCGCAGCGACTTGAGCTTCGAATCGTAGAATTTGCCGAGCCCGGCCGCCAGTTCGGCCCCGATCGGCGCCTTGGTCTTCGACCACACCTCATAGTCGCGTATTGCCGCCAGCACCGAGAGCTGGACCATCGAATCGGGATATTCGGCGGCGGTATAGGGGTGGACGTAGCGATGGCCGTAGTGGCGCACGGTCGCCTTGGCCGAGCGTGCGAGATCCTCGAGCGAACGCTCGGCGCGACCGACCCAGTCGCGATAGGCGGTTGCCGGCATGTCGATGCGGCGCGCGACCGCGCCGAGTAGCGCGAGGTAACGCCGCGCCATTTCCTGCTCGTCGGCCGCGCTATCGTCGTGGAAGGCGAGCAGGGCATCGGAAATGACCGTCTCGCGACCCCTCGGCAGCGGATCGACCGGTGGCGTGCCCTTCTGCGGCGGCGTCGGCAGCAGATAACCGATCTCGGGCCACACGCCGCCCACCGCACCATCCGGCTTGGTGTTGGTCGCGCGGAAATAGGAATTGAGCGCGGTCAGGTTCTGGAAATAGAGCACGCTGCCGAACGCGGGCTGCTCGAGCCGGAAATAGATCGCGCCGGTGTTGAACCCGCGTTGCGCCGCCTCGACCTTGCCGACCGCGCCCAGCGGATCGTCGTCCCCATCGAGCGGATAGAGGTCGCGCGGCACGAACGACGTCAGCAACGGCAGCGAAGGCTCGGTGCTGGTGGTGACGCGCAGGATCGGAATCGCATCTTCATGCAGCCGGATCGCGACGCGCTGCCGGCCGATCGGGCTTTCGACCTCGGCTCGAAGTGCCTCGCCGGCATGGTTGCGCGCCAATCGGACCGTTCCGCAACCAGCCGGACAAAACGCAGCGCGCATCGCCACGCCGCCGCGGCCGGGGCGGCGGACGATGACCCAGAGCGCGTCATGCCCCACCGCCAGCGCGATCGTCCGCTCGCCGAGCGTGCGCTCGCCCAGCAGCCGCATCTTCCCGCCGCGCAATTCCTCGCGCAGCAGGATGACGCCGGGGGATGCGCCGGCTGGGGCGCAGTGTCCGGCGACAGGTTCCGCGCGAGCGGCGCGCATGCTCGGGTCAGGCGGGCTGCAGGTTCACCGCGCGCGGCTGGGCCGGCGGCAGGCCTTCGCTTTCGGCCTTGGCCATCAGCTCCTGCTTGCGCGCCAGCATCGCATCGCGAAGCGCGACCAGGTCGACATCCGTCTCGCGGCACTGGGCGAACATGCCCTCGGCCGGCATCTCCTCCTCGTGGACGTGGTGCTTGATCTCTTCGGAAAGCACATGGACCTTGGCGTCGTAGAAATCGTCCTCGGGCGATCCGGCCTCGATGTCGTTGACTAACACCTTGGCGCCGTCATGCTCGACGTAGGCTTCGTCGAGCGTGTCGTCCTCGATCTTGCCGCGGAAGGCGGGGTAGAAGATTTCTTCCTCGATCATGGTGTGGATCTTGAGCTCGGTGCAGATCTGGTGCGCGAGCTTCTGCTTGGCGGCCGATCCGCTGGCACCCTCGAATTGCTCGAACAGGTCCTCGACCTTGCGGTGATCGGCCTTCAGCAGCGCGATGGCATCGGTATAGCTTTGTTCGGACATGAGAATTCTCCCTGGGTTCGGATGCCCCAAAGCATCAGCGCGCGCGGAGTTCCCGTTGCGAGCGACTCTCCATGCCGGCGATGGTCGCGAGCTCGGCAGGCCGCAATTCGCGGACCAGTTGGCCGTGTGTGCACCCCGCCGGGGCCTTGTCGGGGCGCCACCTCAGGAAGCGCGTGCCGTGCCGGAAGCGGCCGGCGGTGACCTGATCGTAGATCACTTCGACGACCAGCGCGTGGCGGAGCGCGACATAAGGCTTGGCAACGCCGCCGCTCCATCGGCTCGGCCCGCCGGGCGCGTCGCCGGTGAAGCCGGGCGGGCCTTCCGCCGCCGCCAGCAGCGGCGCGAGCCGGGCGCGCGCGTCGGCCGGGAAAGCCGAGGCGAAGCCGACATGGTCGAGCCGGCCGTCTTCGTCGAACAGCCCGAGCAGCAGCGACGCGACGGCGCCCTTCTCCGACCGGCGATACCCGCCGACCACGCAGTCGGCGGTGCGCAGCTGCTTGATCTTGAGCATCGCGCGTTCGCCGTAGAGATACGGCGCGTCGAGCCGCTTGGCGACAACGCCGTCGAGCGCGCCGCCCGCGCGGGCCAGCCACCCCTCGGCCTCGGCGACCGCCAGACTGCGCGGCGACAGCAACAGCGCGCGATTGCTGGACGCGGCGTGGAAGCGCTCGAGCGCCTCGCGGCGCTCGGCGAGCGGGCGGCTTGCCAGCTCGCGCCGGCCCAGCCGCAGGCAATCGAACAGCATCAGCTGCGCCGGGGCTTCCCGGGCTAGGCGCTCGACCCGCGACGCGGCCGGATGGAGCCGCGCCTGCAGCGCGTCGAACGACAGATGGTCGCCGACCGGGATGATCAACTCCCCGTCGAGCAGGAAGCGTTTTTCGGCGAGCGCCGAGAGCATTTCGACCACGTCGGGGAAATAGCGACCGAGCGGCTTGCCCGACTTGGACCATAGCCGGACCGCGTCGCCGTCGCGCTCTGCAAGCGCGCGGAAGCCATCCCATTTGGGCTCGAACTGCCAGCCCGGCTCATCGGGAAGCGCGTCGACCGGCCGCGCTTCCATCGGCGCGGGCGCGGTCATCCCTTGTCGAACAATGCGCGCAGTTCGACCTTGGCCTTCTCGAGCGTTGCGAGCCGTTCCCTGGGCAGATTGTCGCCCGCGCGGTTGATGTAGAAGGTCAGCATGCTCATCGCCGATTGCAGCGGCGTGCCCTTGCGGCGGTGGCTGTGCTCGGCCGAGCGCTTGAGCGATCTGGCGATCTCCCGCGGATCGTCGTGCGTGAACACGCCCTCGTCGAGATCGAGCGCGTTCGAGTGCTCCGTCACCTCCTGCGACCATTTGCGCGCGGCCATCGGGGCTTTCCTTCGAGCTAAGCAGCGTTCCTCACCCAACAACGGAGCCGCGACCCCGTTCCGCCGCGCGGAGCATGTTCCGGCACCAGCCGTTGAATCCGCGTGCACGCAGCGGAGCCAGGCAATGGCGAGAAAGACGAAAGGGACCGGCAACCGGATCGCACCGTGGCGCTTCATCGCGTTCGTCGTGGTGGCGGTCGCGGCCGGCGTCGCGTTCGGCGCGGCGGGCTGGCGGAACGGGGTGATGCTTGGGTTCGACACCGGCGCGTTGCTGTTCTTCGGCCTCTGCGCGCCGATGTTTGGGCACGAGGCGGCGGAGATGCGCGCGATGGCCAAGCGGAACGACGCCAACCGCGCGTTGCTGCTGGGCATCACCGTCATGGTCAGCGGCGTGATCATGGTCGCCGTCGCCAGCGAGCTTGTGCAGAAAGGCGAACGCAAGCCGCTTGAGATCGGCCTGGTGATCGCGACGCTGTGCCTGTCGTGGCTGTTCAGCAACCTGGTCTACGCGATGCACTATGCGCATCTCTATTATGCCGCCGGGAGCAGGGGAGGCGATTGCGGCGGCATCGAGATGCCCGGGACCGCCGAGCCCGACTATTGGGACTTCCTCTACTTCTCGTCGTGCGTGGGCATGACGTTCCAGACCTCCGACACCGACGTGGTTTCGCGCCGGATCCGGCGGGTCGTGATGTTCCATTCGCTCGCCGCGTTCGTGTTCAATGTCGGCGTGATCGCCTTTTCGATCAACCTGCTCGGCGGCGGATCGTGACGCTCATCGCGTGAGATAGTCGGCGGCGGTGAGGACGAGGAGGATGCACACCCAGACGAAGCCCGCGGCGGCGGCGAGACGCACGAGCGGGTCTTCGCGGCGCATCTCCATGAAGAACCACAGGATCAGCGCTGCCTTGAGCGTCGCGATCCCGTAGGCGAGCACGGGCTGGGCCGGACCCAGCGGCAGATAGGCGGCGCCGAGCGTAGCGGCGAGAAGCGCGAGCAGCGCGCCCCAGGCAAGCAGCAGCCGGATCACCGCGGCGCTCACCGAACCCCCGCGAGATAGAGCGTCGGATAGAGGAACACCCAGACCACGTCGACGAGGTGCCAGTAGAGCGCGGCATTGCCGATGAGCAGCGCGTGGGGGTCGCTTCGCGCGGAGCGGCTGCACGCGACGGCCGCGAGCAGCGCCAGTCCGGCGAGCACGTGCAGCGCGTGGAGGCCGGTGCTCGCGAAATAGAAGTTCATGAACAATTGCGCGACCGGGCCGTCGAAATGCGCGAGCGCCGTGCCGGGCATCAGTCCCTCGCGATATTCCTGCGCATATTCGAGCGCCTTGGCGCCGAGGAAGGCGGCGCCGAGCAGCAGCGTCGCGGCGAGCGCGAGCGCCGCGCGGCCCGGGCGGCGGCTGCGCGCGGCTTCCACCGCCAGCGCGGCGGCAAGGCTCGAGGTCAAGAGGATCGCCGTGTTGAGCGTGCCGAGCGCCAGATCGAGCCGGTGCGCGGCGGCGGCATAGTCGGCGGGATGCGTCAGCCGCAGCACCATCGCCGCGGCGAACAGGCCGCCGAACAGCATGATCTCGCTCGCGAGAAAGACGAGCATGCCGAGCCGCCCCGCCTCGCGCCGGCGCGCGACATCGGAGGCGGTCTCAACCATCCTTCCGGCTCGCGGGATGCGAGAGCGGGTATTCGTAAGGCCCGTGCGCGACCACGGGCGCCGCATCGAAATTGTACCTGGGCGGCGGCGAGGCGGTGCTCCACTCGAGCCCGGCCGCGCCCCAGGGATTGTCGGGCGCGCGCGGCCCCCGCCGCAGCGACCAGAGCAGGTAGCAGAGCGGCATCAGATAGCCCAGCGCGAGCAATGCGGCGCCCGTCGAGGAAACCACCTGGAGCGTCTGGAACTCGGGCGGATAGAGATGATAGCGCCGGGGCAGCCCTTCATAGCCCATCATGAACAAAGGGAAGAAGGTGAGGTTGAATCCGGCGAGGATGATCAGCGCGGCGATCCTTCCCAGCGTCTCGTCGTAGAGCCGCCCGGTGATCTTGGGCCACCAGAAATGGAGCGCGCCGAAGAAGGCGGTCACCGCGCCGCCGACCATGATGTAGTGGAAGTGCGCGACGACGAAATAGGTGTCGTGGACGTGCACGTCGATCGCCAGCATCGCCAGCATGAGGCCGGTCAGCCCGCCCGCGACGAACAGCCCGATGAAGGCGAGCGCGAACAACAGCGGCGCGTCGAGCGCGATATCGCCTTTGTAGAGCGTCGCGGTCCAGTTGTAGACCTTGATCGCCGAGGGCACCGCGACCGCGATCGACAGGAACGAGAAGACCGCGCTCGCATAGGCCGACTGGCCCGAGACGAACATGTGGTGCCCCCAGACGAAGAACCCGATGACCGCGATCGCGATCGAGGCCGTCGCCACGAACCAGTATCCGAAGATCTTCTTGTGCGCCGCGGCGGTGACCAGCTCGCTGACCACGCCGAGCGCGGGCAGGATCATGATGTAGACCGCCGGGTGGCTGTAGAACCAGAACAGGTGCTGGAACAGCAAAGGATCGCCCCCGAGCCGCGGATCGAACACACCGATCCCGATCAGCCGCTCGGCCGCGACCAGCAGCAGGGTGATCGCGAGCACCGGGGTCGCCAGCACGAAGATGATCGAGGTCGCGTAATGCGCCCAGATGAACAAGGGCAGCCGGCCCCAGGTCATCCCAGGGACGCGCAACTTGTGGATCGTGACGATGAAGTTGATCCCGGTCAGGATCGACGAGAAGCCGCTGACGAACACCGCGACGATCGCAGCGACGACATGACCGTTGGCATAGACCGACGAGAGCGGGGTATAGAAGGTCCAGCCGGTATCGACCCCGCCGCTCGCCAGCACCCAGAGCAGTACCAGCCCGGACGCCATGTAGATGTACCAGCTCAAGAGATTGAGCCGCGGAAACGCCATGTCGCGCGCGCCGATCATCAGCGGGATGAGGAAGTTTCCGAACACGTTGGGGATCGACGGGATCAGGAAGAACCACACCATGACGATGCCGTGGATCGAGAAGGCGCGGTTATAGCCCTCGTTGGTGAGCAACAGGCCGGTGGGCGCGATCAGCTCGAGCCGGATCATCGCCGCGGCGACCGCGCCGATCGCGAAGAAGAACAGGATCGAGACGAGATAGAGGATCGCGATGCGCTTGTGATCGGTGGTGAGGAACCACGAGCGCAAGCTATGGCCCGCGTCGAGATAGCTCGTCGGCTTCGGGTCGCTCATCGTGGTTGTCCTCCCGCCTCGAGCCACGCGATCAGCGCGTTGACCTGCTCGGGGGCCAGCGCGCGATCATAGGTGGGCATGATCGCCGGATAACCCGCGACCACGTCCTTGTTCGGCAGCAGGATCGCGTCACGCAGATAGGCGTCGTCGACCTGCAGCCTGCGCCCGTCCGCCAGCGTCACCGGACGGCCGTAGATGCCGGCGAGCGCGGGCGCGCGGACGGCGCTTGCGGCGCCGTGGCACGCCGCGCAGCCGCTCACCGCGAACAGCCGTCTGCCGGTCTCTGCCAGAGGCTCGTTCGCAGGCCCGTCGCGCGCGCTGGCGAGCCAGGCTGCGTAATCGTCGCGCGACAGGACGATCAGGTCACCGCCCATCACGCTGTGATCGGCGCCGCAGAATTCGGCGCAGCGGATCGGATAGCGGCCGGGGCGCTCGGCTTCGAACATGAGCGTCGTGGTGCGTCCGGGCACCAGGTCCTGCTTGATGCGCAGCGCCGGCACGTAGAGGCTGTGGATGACGTCCTCCGAGGTCATCACCAGCTCGATCGGCGTGTTGGCGGGGACGTGGAGCGCGTCGATCTCGCGCGCGCCGGCCATGTGCTGGAACTTCCACATCCACTGCTTGGCGACGACGTCGACCTTCAGGGCGTCGGTCGGCGCATGCTGGAGCTCGAAGAACAGGCTCGTCGCCCAGACGTAGAAGCCCAATGTGAGCACGAACGGCACGATCGACCACGACGCCTCGAGCCAGACGTTGCCGCTCGACGCCGCCGTGCGATCGACCTGGCGGCTGCGGCGATAACGGATCGCGAACAGTGCGCAGAGCACGAACACCGGCAACGTCAACAGCCATACCATCGCCCCGAAGCTGCCGATCAGCAGGTCGACTTGGGCGGCGTGGTGCGACGCCTGCGGCGGCCAGAAGGCGGCGCCGCTCATGTCCTTGCCCGCCGCAGCCGGAGGAGCAGCAAGGCGAGCCCGGCGAGCGTCGCCAGCGCCGCAAGGCGCAGGATCCCCAGGATCGACGGCGTGTAGCGCCCGGTGGCCGGGTCATAGTGATAGCAGAGCAGGAGAAGCTGCTGCTCCCAGCCGCCCGGCGTCCCCTGCCGCGCACGGGCAAGCGCGGCGGCGAGGTCGGCGGGCCGGGGTGCGAGGCCCGCAAGCCAGCCCGAAAGACGGCCATCGGGGGTCAGCACCGCAGTGGCCGCGGCATGCGCATACTGGCCGATCCGCGGATCCCAGGCGTAGCGATAGCCGATCGCATCGGTGACCGCATGGATCGAGGCCGGCGGACCCACCACCGCATCGAATCCGTCGAGCCCGCGCGGCGCAACGCGGGCGCGAAGCTGCGCCAGATCGTCGGCGGCCGCGTCCGGCCCTTCTTTGGGATCGATGCCGAACGCCACGACCTCGAAATCGGTGCCTGGCTTGGCGGATTGCGCGAACACGGCGTCGGCCACACCCGCCAGCGTCACCCCGCAAAGGTTCGGGCAATGGTGCAGCACCGGGACGAGCAGGATCGGCCGCCCCTTGCCGAGCGAACGCAGCGTTACCGCCTGCCCCGACGCGTCGCGAAGCGGCACGTCGAGCGGGACCGTCGCGCCGGACCGGTCGACGATCTTCGCTTCGCCGAACGGATCGAACTGCGCCGCCGCCGGCGTCGCGGCGAAGAGCAGGAGAAACGCCGACGCCTTCATCATGGCGCCTTGTGCGTGCGCGGCGGCGCGCCCGCGTCCCAGCCGTTCGCCACCACAGTATCGATTGCTTGGGCGAGCCGCGCTTCGTCGACATGGCGCCGCGCCATCGCCTCGATCCGCTGCCGCGCGGCGACCGGATCCGCGACCAGCCGCGGCGGCGGCGGTTCCTGCGTGCGCACTGGCCGGCCGGTGGGCGCACCGCCAAGCCGCACATAGAGCAGCGCGGCGAATAGCGAGCCCGCGAGCAGCACGCCGATGAAGGTGGCCATCGCAAGCAGGATGGCGCGCGGGGAGGCATCGCGCGGCTCGGTGCCGCGCTTGCGCGAGCGCGCCGGGCCGCGTTGGACCCGGGTATCGGCGTGCAACGCGCGCGTCATCGCGGCGCCCCCATGGGCATCCGCGCCGCGATCCGGCGCCCCAGCGCGATGCCCAGGCCGAAGGTGGCTGCCACACCGACAAGGATCAGCCCGACGCAATACGCGCCGGTCCCGAGCGCTCCGTGGCCGGGCAGTATAAACCAGGCGATCTCGAGCAACTTGCCCGCGAGCATCGACGCCGACGCGACGAGGAGCCACTTCCGGCTGCGCCGTACGCCTGCGAACAGCATCGCCGCAGCCGGCCAGCCGCCGAGCAGGCCGAAGATCGCCGCCGCAGCCTGCCATCCGGACGAAGCGCGCAGGGCATACCAGCCGGCGTCCGATGCGAGATTGCCCGACCAGGTGATGAAGAACGGGAGGAACTGGAAATAGGTGCCGAGCAGCGACAAGGTGAGCAGCAGGCCGCCCAACACGCCCGGGCGCAGCGGCATGCGGCCCGCCGTCAGCCGCGCCAGCACCAGCGCCGCGAACGCGATCGTGACGAGGATCAGCAGGAACTGCAGCCCGATCGCCGAGGAAGCGAAGGCGGGGTCGAGCGACATCAGCCACAGGGTCGCGACGATGAAGGCGAGCACCGGCATCGCCATCACCCCCAATGCCGCCGTCGCGAGGCTTCGCCGCCGCGCGCGCATCCGGCGCGCGAGGTCGAACTGTGCCGCGAACCACAGCAGCGAAGCCGCCACGAACGGAAGCGGCGCGAGCCAGAAGCGCTGGAAGCCGGTATCGGGCGCCTGGTGCATCCAGGGGTAGAGCATGGTCAGGCCGAGCAGCACCGGCAGGAACAGCAGAGCGGCCACGGGCACGAGCAGCGCCGCCGCCTCGCCCGTCAATCGAAGCTGCTCGCCCCACGCGCCCGGGATGAGACGCATCATCATGAGCAGCACCAGCGCGCCCGCCGGCACCGCGCCGAAGGCGATTGCGGCCGCCAGCCAGCCGGCGAGCGCGTCACCGGCCATCGGCCGACCCTTGCTGCGCGAGCGCCAGCGCCTGGATATAAGCAGCGATCGCCCAGCGGTCCCGCGGGACAACGCGATCGCCGAAGCCGTACATGCGTCCCTGCCCGTCCGAGATCACCGCATAGACACGCGCGCTCGACCGATCGGCATCCGGGGCGAGGAAACTCGGCGGCGCGGGGAAACCGCGCGCCACGACCACGCCTTCCCCGCGCCCGTCGGCGCCGTGGCACGCAGTGCAATAGATGCCGTAGCGTTCGCGGCCGCGCGCGACGAGCGCCGCGGTCAGCGCGGGCCGCTCCGCTTCCGCCTCGCGGCGCGCGGCGTCGCGGTCGACCGCACCGTCGGGGGGCGCCTGCATCGTCTTGCCGTCGGCGAACAGCTCGGAGCGCGAATAGCTGTCCTGCTTCGCCTGCTCGACCATATTGCCGCCGCAGCCGGCGCACAGCAGCAGGGCCAGGAGCGCCGGCCGCCTCATGCCGCCACTTCCGTGATTGCTGCGGGATCGAGCTTGGCGAGGGCCTTGCCGATCGCGGCGCGGCCCCGCCTCGCGTCAGGCAGCACCGCGAGGAAGAAACGGTCGCCCGCGCCCAGATCGAAGCGCTCGGCGTCGAACACAGGATGATGGAGCTTGGGCAAGCGGCTGGTGACGAAGAAAGTAACGACGCCCGCGACGACTGCGCCGAGCACCATCAGCTCGAACGCGATCAGCGCGAACGCGGGCCAGGCCAGCAGCGGCCGCCCGCCGATCCACAGCGGATAATCGAGATTGGTCGCGACCTGCATCGCGATGCCCGCGAGCGCGCCGGCGATTCCGCCGATCAGCATGGCGGCGGGCACCCGCCGGTCGCGCCAGCCAAGCACCTGTTCCAGTTCGGGGACGGGAAACGGCGTGAACGCGTCGAGCCGATCGAAGCCTTGGTCGCGCAGCGCGCACGCCGCCTCGACCAGCCGCTCGGGCGTATCGAATTCGGCGAGAATCGCCCAGGGGCGCTCAGCCACGGTCCGCCTCCTCGATCTCGAACGCCGAAATGACGGGCAGGAAGCGTACGAACAGCAGGAACGCGGACAGGAACACGCCGATCGTGCCCGCGAACAGGCTCCAGTCCCAGAACGTCGGCACGTAGCGGTGCGCCGAGCTTTCGAGCCAGTCGTGCTCGAGCGAGGTCACGACGAGCATGTAGCGCTCGAGCCACATGCCGATGGTCGCCGACAGGCCGATGAGGAACAGCAGCGCCGGCCGCGTGCGCACGCGGCGAAGCCAGAGCAATTGGAGCGGCACGAAGTTGAGGACGACCGCGCCCCAATAGCTCCAGGCCTCGGGGCCCGAGAAGCGATCGTTGAGGTCGGCCAGTTGCTTGCCGCCCGCCCAGGCGGCGGTGAAGGCCTCGGCGAAATAGCCGTAGGCGGTCATCATCCCCGTTGCGAGCAGCAGCCGGCCGAGCATGTCGAGATGCTTTTGGGTGACCAGCACCTGCAGCCCCAGCATCGCGCGCAGCCAGACGGTGAGCATCGACACCACCGCGAAGCCCGAAAAGGCGGCGCCCATCACGAAATAGGGCGGGAAGATCGTCGAATGCCAGCCGGGCACCGGCCCGGCGGCGAACAGCAGCGAGATCTCCGAATGCACCGACACGACCAGCGGGACGGCGATCGCCGCGGTGATCCGATAGGCCTGGTTCCAGCGCATCCAGTGGCTCGCCTGGCCGCGCCAGCCGAGCGCGCCGAGCCCGAAGAAAACCTGCCAGCGCCGCTTCGTCGCGCGGTCGCGCGCGCCGGCGAGATCGGGGAGGATGCCGAGGTACCAGAACAGCGCCGACACGATCAGGTAGGTCAGCACCGCGAAGAAGTCCCAGGTGAGCGGGCTCTTGAACTGCGGCCACACGCCCATCGTGTTGAAATATGGCATCATCCAGTAGAAGCGCCACGGGCGCCCGAGATGGAGGATCGGATAGATCCCCGCGCAGATCACCGCGAACAAGGTCATAGCCTCGGCGAAGCGGTTCAGGGCATTGCGCCATTGCTGGCCGAGCAGCAGCAGCATCGCCGAGATCAGCGTCCCTGCGTGGCCGATGCCGAGCCACCAGACATAGCAGAGGATCGGGAAACCCCAACCGACGGGGATATTGTTGCCCCAGATCCCCGGCCCCCAGGCGAACAGTACGCCCACCGACACCAGGAACAGCGTCAACAACGCAAGCGCGAGCGCGAACATCGCCCACCAGGCGCGCTTCGCGGGAAACCGCTCCGGGAGCTTCACGACACGCCGCGCAGCACCCGGCCGGCTCATGCCTTGCCCCCGCGAATCCGCGCCTGATAGGTGGTGCGCGGCCGGGTGTTGGCCTCGGCGAGCAGGTCGTAGTCGCGCCCGTCCGCCTTGCGCCGGCTGACCGCGCTGGCGGAGTCGGAGACGTCGCCGAACACGATCGCCTGGGTCGGGCAGGCCGCCTGGCAGGCGGTGACGACCTCGCCGTCGCGGATGGGGCGGTCCTCCTTCTCCGCCGCGATCCGCGCAGCACCGATCCGCTGGATGCAATAGGTGCATTTCTCCATGACACCGCGCCCGCGCACCGTCACTTCGGGATTGCGCTGCGCGCGCAGCTCGGGCGGGTCCTTGGCGGTCAGGTCGAACCAGTTGAAGCGGCGGACCTTGTACGGGCAATAGGCCGAGCAGGTGCGCGTGCCGATGCAGCGGTTGTAGACCTGGAGATTGAGCCCGTCGGGGCTGTGGACCGTGGCGTTGACCGGGCACCCCATCTCGCACGGTGCATCTTCGCAGTGCATGCACGGGACGGGCTGGAACACCTGCGCGGGATCGGCGGGATCGCCTTGGTAATAGCGGTCGACGCGCAGCCAGTGCATCTCGCGGCCCTTGGCGACCTGCTCCTTGCCGACCATCGCGATGTTGTTCTCGGCAACGCAGGCGACGACGCAGGCATTGCAGCCGATGCACAGATCGAGATCGATCGCCATGCCCCATGCCGGGCGCGACCGCTGCGCGGGATAGAAGCTCGCTTTGGGCGGCGGCGGAGGAAGCGTCTCGCCCGCCCTGGCGACGAAGCGGACGAACTCGTCGTCCTCCATCGCGAAATGATGCTGCGTGGTGGCGAGGTCCTCGCGGCCGCCGATCTTCTCGATCCGCACCGGGCCCTTCGCAGTGACGAGCGGGCCGGCATCGAACCCCACGCCCTGCGCCACGCGACCGCCCGCGGTCCGGCCATGGCCGAGATGGACGAGGATCGTCCGGCGTTCCTGTCCCGGAAGAATCCACACCGGGCCTGTGATCGCGCGGCCGCCGACGCCCAGGCGCACGCGATCGCCATTCTCCACCCCAAGCTCATGCGCGAGCATCGGTGCGAGATGCACGGCGTTGCCCCAGGTAAGCTTGGTGAGCGGCTTCGGGAGTTCCTGCAGCCACGGGTTTCCGGCGAGGCTCCCGTCCCAGACACACGGGTCGGGGCGGACCAGCAGGGTCAGCTCGCCCACAGCCGGCTGCGGGCGATAGACCGGCGTGGTTTCGGCCGGAATCGAGCCGGCCGGTGCGGGCTCGTCGATCCGGCCGCGCAGCAGCGCTTGCTTCCACGCGGCATCGTCGAGCTTGTCCGCCCACGTTGCCCGCACCAGCGCGCGATTGTCGCCCGGCTCGCCCGCGAGCGCCGCGAGCAAGGCATGCCGCGAGCGGACGTGGAGCCACGGCCGCACCAGCGGCTGGACGATCGCCGCCGAGCCGTCGGCGGCGCGCGCGTCGCTCCAGCTCTCGAGCGCGTGCGGCATGGGCAAGTGCCAGGTCGAACGGCCGGCGGTTTCATCGACCTGCAGCCCGGCATGGATCGACAGCGGCACGCGTGCGAGCGCATCGCCGAAGGCCTGGTCGAACGGGGCCGAATAGACGGGGTTGGTCTCGAGCATCAGCAACGTCGCCACCTCGCCGCGCGCCATCGCCTCCGCGAGCGGGCCGAGATCGCCGGGCACGAGCGCGTCCCGGGGCGCAGACGGTAAGCGAACGCCGCCGTTGCCCAGCCGCGCGTCGATCGCCCGCGCGAGCGCATGCAGTTCGAGCGGATGCTCGGAGCCGATGCTGACCTGCCCCTTGCCGCGGTTCGCATCGAGCGCGGCAAAGGCGGCATCGATCCAGTCGCGCTCGCGCGAGGTGAGCGGAACGGCGGCGTCGCCAAGCCTCCAGCGCGCCGCGAGCGCGGCGAGCAGTGCTCCCATGCGCGGCGCTCCTGCGACGAGCCGGTCCGTGGCGGAGACGCCGGTGAGCGTCGGCGTCGGCTCGGCGACGAACAGCTGCGCGTCGCCATCGCCCGCCTGGTAAGCCCGCCGCCGCAGGCTCCAGCCGCGGGCGTGCCAGGTCTGGTGCGGCCCCGGGCCGATCGGATCGTCGTCGAACGCCACCACGACATGCGCGCGATCGAGGCGCAGCGCTTCGTCCCTGAGCGCGACCGGCGACCAGGCGTGCCAGCGCGCCTCGGGCCAACGCTTCAGCAGCGCCGCGATCTGGCGCCGCAGCGTCGGCGACCCGACGCGGCCGGTCAGCAGGCGAAAGCCCTTTCCACCGGTCCCGTCGAGCTCGCCCCGCAGGTCGGCGAGCATCCGGTCGACTTCGGCCCAGCTCGCGATCTCGCCCCGCCGGCGCGGCGCCGACGACCGGTCGGGATCGTAGAGGCCGAGCAGCGCCGCCTGGGTGAACGCGTCGGTTGCCCCGCCGCTCGCCGGATGGTCGGGATTGCCTTCGAGCTTGATCGGCCGGCCGTCATAGGTCTTGCCGAGTACCGGCTGGGCGACGCCTTCGAGCTCGATCGCGGTCGCGTAGAAGCGGATCGTCCCGGGTCCCTGCGCCTCGGGCTCGACGACGTAGGGGAGAGCGTCGCTGTCGGGCGCGCGCTCGCAGCCGTCGAGCCCGGCGAGGGCCAGCGCGCCGCCGAGGCATTTGAGGATGTCGCGCCGCTTCCAGTCGCCGGCGCCCGATGCCAGCACCGGAAAGACCTTGGCGAGACGCTCGCGGAATCGCGGATCGTCGATCAGCTCGTCGAGCGCGCGCCAATAGCGCTTGCCTGTCGCGGATCCGCCACTCATCGGTGGCAGATCCCGCAGTCCTGGAGCCGGGCGGGATCGATGCGATGCGCGCGCATCACCCCCTCGCCGTAGCGCCGCCGCGCTTGCGCGCTCCATCCGAGCGATGTCGTACGCGTCACCTGTTCGGGCGGTCCCAGGTGCGGCGCGGGATCGCGATGGCATTCGAGGCAGAAACGCATCTCGAACGGCTTGGCGCGCCAGGTCAGTGGCATCCGGTCGATCGCGCCATGGCATTCCAAGCACGCGACCCCGCGCGCGACATGGATCGAGTGATCGAAATGGACATAGTCTGGAAGCTCGGCGACGCGGCGCCACCCGATCGGCCGGCCCGTGGCAAGGCTCTGCCGTACCGGCGCGAGCACTGCCGCGCCGGTCCAGAGTTGCGAGTGGCAGGTCATGCAGGTGTGCGTGGGCGGCAGACCGGCGCGTGCACCCCGTTCGGCGCCGGCATGGCAGAAGCGGCAGTCGATCCCCTCATCGGCGACATGATGCTTGTGGCTGAACGGCACCGGCTGGTCGCGCACCCAGCCGGCGGCCGTTTCATAGTCCGATCCCGCATAGACTCGCGCGCCCACGACAAGCCCAAGGAGCCCCACGGCAACCGCGAGCACGGCCAGCCGGAGCCAAGTATCCGCGGCCGGCGAAAAGATCTGGGCCAGCGCTCCTCCCCTTCAGCGGGAACCTTGCATTTCCATTCGGATACGTTCGGCCCGCGCAAGGGTTCCGCGCCCGTCACAAACGCGCATGTCCCGCGTGCATGCGCCTGTGCAGGTCTGCGTCACGATCGAGTGATGTGGGGCCATCACCGCGAACCGGGTTACGAAATGAGCGCGTCCGCTTCAGCCCTTCGCCTTGTGCCGCCGCGTCTCCCAGCCCTTCTTGGCGGCGGCCGAACGGTCGGACTGGCTCTGGCTCGAGCCGCCCTTGCGCGACGAGGCATGGCTTTCCGTGTGGCCGCGGCCCGAGCCCGACTTCTTGCCGCCGCCCGATTCCTTGTTCACCGTCGCCCAGGCGCGGCGCTCGGCCTCGCTCTTGGACACGCCGCGATCCTCATAACCCTCTTCGATATGCTCGGCCTTGCGTTTCTGCTTGTCGGTATATTTGCCTTTGTCGCCTTGCGGCATCGTCCTGCTCCTTCGGATCCGCTCGGGCGCAACAACGACGCAACGGTTGATCCGTTCAGCCGAGCCGGCAAAACT
Organism: uncultured Alphaproteobacteria bacterium; assembly: GCA_963799985.1. Classification (GTDB taxonomy): domain Bacteria; phylum Pseudomonadota; class Alphaproteobacteria; order Sphingomonadales; family Sphingomonadaceae; genus Sphingomonas. Next base: position 607,264 of record CAWCZC010000003.1, read on the forward strand.
CCGATCGCTGATCTATGTTTGGTATTCGGTGAATAATGTAGGTAAGAGATTGTGCCCTGTCGCTAGCATAGATTCGATGGGAAGAGCCGGCATCGCCGTCGCGCTTGTTCGGAACAGCGCATGGCATCCGCCGAGGCTCCCCATGAAATCCTGATTCGCAAGCTGAGCACACGTGCCGTATTTGAAGAGGAGGATCGCACCGCGATCCGGATGGTGCCCTGCGGGGTTAAGCAGATCCTTCCCAATGCCTATCTTGCCCGCGAGCGGCAGCAGCCCGCGCGCTGCGCCTTGATCGTGTCGGGGTTCGCCTTTCGCCAGAAGCTGGCCAGCAACGGCGGCCGGCAGATCGTCGGCGTGCTCTTGCCCGGCGATCTCACCGACCTCCAGCAGTTGTTCCTGAAACAGTCGGATCACAATGTTCAGGCGCTGACACGAATGACCGTCGCCGACATGCCGATCGAAGCGTTGCGGACGCTCGCGCTCAGCCGGCCCGCCGTCGCCCGGGCGCTCTGGATCGACGCACTGGTCGAAGGCTCGATGACGCGCGAGCTTGCGCTCAATATCGGCCGGCGCGACGCGTCGTCGCGGATCGCACATCTCCTGTGCGAGTTCGAGACCCGGCTGAGGACCGCGGGCCTTTCGGACCAGGGGTACGAATTGCCGATGACACAGGAGCAGATCGGCGACGCGACCGGTCTTACCTCGGTGCATGTCAACCGGACACTGAAAGCGCTCGATGCCGAAGGTCTGATCTCGAGGAAAGGCCGGTTCTTCAAGATCGAGGACTGGTCGGCGCTGACCGAGCGCGCGGACTTCGATCCGCTCTATCTACATCTCGATCAGACGGAGCCGTCGCGCTGATCAGCCGGCGGACGTGTGCTCGATCCTCGCCTCGACGATGATCGAAGCCTGCCTGGTGCCCGTCGCATCGTCGACGAGCAGGCGGATGCTGACCGGCGAGCGGCCCGAAGCCAGATCCTCGGTCAACACCGCTCCCGCGCTCTGCGCCGCTTGGCGGATCGCCTGATCGAGACCATCGAATTCCTTGCCCTTGGAATCGCGCTCGAGACCGTTGTGGTTGTCGAGATGCGTGTAGAAGCGCGCCACGGATTACCTTTCTGCTGTCGTCTCAGGAAAATCGGACGTGCAGCGTGACCGGCTCGGTGTCCGTTGCCGTGGCGAGCGCATCCAGGCGTCTTTGATATTCGTCCGCCATCCTCAGATGGACCAGCGCGGTGGCATTGTCCTCGCAGGTCGCCGCGACTTCGCGTTCCTGCTTGGCCCTGCGCGCGAAATACTCAACATCGTCGGGTTGCACGACGTCCTCCACCGCCGCCCCGGCTCTGGTGATTCAAGAAAATATCAAAAGGCGCGTCGGTTTCATTAACGAAGGTTAAAGTTGCGGGAGTATCTTTTCACGGCGCGCGCGTTGCCGTCGGAACGACCGAGCCCTGCAACGTGCCCCACAATCTCGACCGCTCACGGAAGACCGGACCGAAGTGCTTCCGCGCGCGCTCGGTTTGTTGGAACCGACGCTGGCGCCGCAACCGGATATGGCAGGAAGGTACGGTCCACCGACCTGGCCGGTCATGCGCATGAGGTGATCGCCGAGGTCCCACTCGACGAGATGTTCAACTATGTGTGCGCTCTCCGATCCCTGTCGCAGGGCCGCGCGAGCTTCACGATGACGTTCGAGCGCTATGCGCCGATGCCTGCAAAGCTCGCGCTCGACGCTGTTGGTTGAGCGTTCCCTTCATTGGCCAAGGTTCAAATAGTACCTTGTGTGCTTCAGTTCCCCTGCCTTGCGGAGAGCTTCCAGCTCAACCAGTTCTGCGAGATCGCGTGTAGCTGTCGCAGGCGCCGCACCGGTGATGGTCCGGTAGTTCGCCGCGCTTAGCCCGCCCTTGAAGCCATCCGGCCCCTCTGCGAACACGCGGAGCAAGGCCTTCTCCTGCCGCACGTTGATCCGCCCGCGGAGGCGGGCGAGCAGCTTTGCCTTGGCGAGGAGGAATTGCACTCGGTCCAGCGTGCGTTGCTGCGCCTCGAGCGCCATCCCGGAAAACCAATCGAGCCACTCGTCGATCCAATTCGACAAGCTCGCGCGCTGAAGCTGTGTGTAATAGTCCTTGCGGTGGCGTTGGATCGTTTCCGCAAGCGCCGTGATCGCAGGCGCGTCCAACCCCTGTGCCAAGGCCTTTTCGGCGATCGCCCGACCGAGGCGGCCGTTGCCGTCCTCGAAGGGATGGATCAACTCGAACCATAGATGGGCAATGCCTGCCCGCTCCAATGCGCTCAGCGGAGAACCATCGGCGTCGCTGTCGTTGAACCAGGCGATGAATGCCTTCATCTCGGCCGGCACCGCTTCCGACGGCGGCGCCTCGAAATGCACCTTGGGTGCGTGCAGCGCCCCCGACACGATCTGCATCGGATCAGCATGGGTTCGATATCGGCCTATATCCGCAAGGTCCCGCCTGCCGTTCAGAAGCAGCGCATGCCAATGGAACAGCATCGCGTCGCCGAGCGGCTCGCGATAACTGCGGAACAGGTTCGCCATGAGCTCCGCCGCGCCGGCTTCCGCGGCATTGGCGCGGCGGTGGTCGGCAACGATGCCCAGGTGCCTGGCGACGGACGACTGCACGCTCGCGCGATCGAGGATCTCTCCCTCGATTGCAGAGCTATCGACGGCTTCCCGCGCCAGGAGTTCGATGGAAAGGTTCTGGCGATCGTCGGCATCGAGATGCGACATCGCACCGACGAGGATGCCGGCACCCTTCAGAAACTGGTCCTCGCGATTTCGCAGACGCTTTGCATCATAGGCGAAGTTGGGCCAGTCAGGTTGCTGCCAGTTCCAACGCACGATCGATAACACACCTTTCTATCGATCAAATTACACCATAATTTGATTTATAGAAGATGTTTCTATCGCTCAGGAACGCGGGGTCGAGCGACCTCCTGAGTGGCGCATTCGCACCGCCGCTTCCTGGGCGCAAGCGGAATGATGGTATATTTGCGAAATGATGGCTCAGGAATTCGCGATCGATTGGCGATACTTGGCGAAGTATGGCGAATAGCGAGAAAACGCCGACAGATTCCTGCGAACCGGGCTGGACTTTTCGGCTGAAAATCCTTGTACGGATGAATGTCGTTCGAATAGCATTAATAAGGGCTTTAGGGACTCGAACCACTGCACGCGGGACATTTTAGTGGTATATTTCTTCACGTGGTATTGACTTTGATTTTATTGTCAATTTCTTGTGGCGAAATATAAAGTACTCTTCTGCGGACTCACACGCATGTCCGTGTTCGCCCGCGGAAGCACAAGGCAACCACTTACTGTTTCCAACGCCGCGGCTACTTACGCATCCGCCTGTACTCGGAAGTAATACTTCCGAGCCGTATCAGGAAGCCAAACTCTATCAGGACCGCGGTGGACGCTCTCGGAAGGTCACGTCAGAATTCTGCAAAAAACCCTATGCCCATGCTGCCCGATGCCGTCCGCTTCGCCCCCTTGAAGTCAATCGAGGCCAACCACCGGTTTTCCCTAAAGCAGTCTGGGGCGCCGGTCGCGCGCGCGCAGGAGGCGTTCATCGCTTCAGGCAGAGCGTAATCGCTTCGACCGCGCGTGCGGTCTCGCCGATCGAATTGACCTCGATGGCATCGATCCCCGCCACATCGCGAACCGGAACGTCGTTCCCGCCGCGGTAAAGCGCATCACCCAGGAAAAGAATCTCGGTCGCCGCAATGCCCGACTGTTCGATGAGCCGCCGCATGCCATAGGCCTTGTCGATCCCCTTGCGGGTGATGTCGATCGAGGTCGATCCTCCGATTCGGACCGAGAGATCGGGCAGCATCGGTGTGAGCGCCGCGCGCAGCGCTTTGCGCTTGCAGCGATCGGGATCCCAGGTCTGCTTCGCGGCGAGCGGCGCGCGCTGACCGAGGCCCGAAAAGGTGATCTGGCTGCCCCGATCCTCGATCTGCGGTCCCCAGAGCCGGCGCTCGCACATGCCGAGCCGGGCGACGACGCTCGTGATCACCTCAGGGATCGCGGCGCGTTCGGCATCGGTCAGCAGATCGGCGAACACGCGCTTCCAATGTCCGTCCGCAAAGCGATAGAGCTGGGCCCCGGTGGTCGGCATGATCCAGAAGCTGGCGAGATCGGCCTCAACCGGCAGGCGGGTGACGAGCTGCCTCTCGAACTGCGGCCAATCGCCTCCCGAGATCACGCAGATCGCCGCGACGTGGCTCAACCGCGCGAGTAGCGTCGCCATGTCGTCACTTAGCGGCTGCTTGCTTTCGGCGAGCGTGCCATCGAGGTCGAAGGCGATCAGCCGCTTCACATTTCAGCCTCCCGCCGTGACGCCGGCTCCCAGCGCGGCGAGACCGAGAGCGATCGCCCCGAGCGGCCCTGCGTCGCCTCCAAGCGCGGCTGGCACGATCACCTTGCTCAGGTCGCCCAAAGGCGCGCTGTCGAGATACCCACCCAACTTGTCCAGCGTGGCGGCGCGGACGCGCGGCAGCAGCTGCGGCTGCCCCAGGCCAAGGCCCCCGCCGACGACGATGCGCGTGGCAGACAGGGTCAGCAGCAGGATCGCCATCAATTCGGAAAGCTCGGCGGTGACCATGTTCCAGACCGGGTGGTCGGACGGCAGCGTCTCCGCGGGCGCGCCGGCCCGCGCCGCGATCGCAGGGCCGGCTATCAACCCCTCGAGGCAATCGCCATGATAGGGGCACAGGCCGGCGAAGCCGTCACCCGGTACGCGGCGGACGCGGATATGGCCGATCTCGGGATGCAATAGCCCGTGCACCGGCTTGCCGTGAACGACCACGCCGCCGCCGATGCCGGTGCCGATCGTCAAATAGAGGTGATCCTCGCACCCCTTCGCCGCACCCCAGCGCTCTTCCGCGATCGCCGCGCCGGCGACATCGGTGTCCAGCGCCACTGGCAAGCCGAGCGCGGCGAAAGGCGCGATGACGTCCACGCCCTTCCAGCCGGGCTTGGGCGTGTCCCCGATCCGGCCATAATCCGCACGATCGCGGCGAAGGTGGACCGGGCCGAACGCGGCGATCCCGATTCCGGCTATCGGATGATCCTTGCGCCACGCTCGGATCTGCGCCGCGAGCGCGGGCAAGGTCGACGCAGCATCCGCGGTCGGCACGCGCTCGCGTGCGATAATCCGCCCGGCGCTGCCAATCACGGCGATGCACTTGGTGCCGCCCAGTTCGACGCCGGCCACGATGTCGGTCACGCCGCCACCTCGCGAATTGCGGCGATCGCCGCTGCATAGTCATCCGTTCCGAAGATCGCGGTACCGGCTACGATCACGTCCCCACCCGCCTCGATCGCCGCGCGTGCCGTGATCTGATCTTGGCCGCCGTCCACTTCGATGTGCGGCGACAGCCCCCGCTCGTTGCAGCGGGCGCGCAACGCGGCGATCTTGGGAAGCATCTCGGGAAGAAACGCTTGCCCCCCGAAGCCCGGGTTGACGGTCATCACCAGCACAATGTCGACGAGATGGAGGACATGGTCGATCCATTCGATCGGCGTGGCCGGATCGATCACGACGCCGGGGCGGCACCCCAGGTCGCGGACCCTGCCCAGAACCCGGTGGAGGTGGATCGTCGATCCTGGCTCAGCCTGGACGAGCAGATGATCCGCTCCTGCGCGGGCGTAACGTTCGAGCGAACGTTCGGGCTCGATCACCATCAAATGGACGTTGAGCGGCTTGCGCGTCACGCGCCGAACCGCTTCGACCACGCCGGGCCCGAACGAGATATCGGGCACGAAGCGGCCGTCCATCACGTCGAGGTGGATCCAGTCGGCACCGGCCTCGTCGACCGCGCGGATCTCTTCGCCGAGCCGGGTGAAGTCGGCTGCGAGGATCGAGGGCGCGATCAGCAAAGGACGTCGCATGGCGTGCCGATCCTCGGCCGGACGAAGCGCACTATCGCATCCGCCACACCATCCCGCTCGTTAGTCTCGGCGGTGATGTCGGCCGCAGCCCGCACATCCGCCGGGGCCTGTCCCATCGCCACCGACAGGCCCGCGCGCGCGAACATCGGCAAATCGTTGGTCATGTCGCCAAGGGCTGCGACATTGCTCAAGTTGACCGCGTTCGCTGCGGCCAAAGCGGCGATGCCGTCGCCCTTGTTCGCCAATCGGTGGGTGACGTCGAGATAATGGGCTTGCGAGCGCGCGATGGTCGCCCGGGCGCCGATCGCCGCCTTGGCCTGCTCCTCGATCCGCGCCAGCAGGGCTTCGTCGTCGCTCACGCAGACGATCTTGTCGATGCGACCGCCTAGGGCGCTGAAATCGGTCCGGACCAACGGCTCGACCCCCGACGCGCGGCGTTCGCGCGCGAGATATCGGCCGCCCAGATTGGTGACGAACCAGGCACCGTCGGCGAACACCCAGGGAGTCGCACCCGGCGCCTCGATCAGCCGCAGCATCGCGTCGGCATCGTCGGCGGCGAGCCGATGGGCGAAGTGGATCGTCCCGTCGGCATCGAACAGCGTGCCACCGTTGAAGGCCGCGAAAGGACCGGCGAGCGCCAGCGTCCTGGCCAGCCAGAATATGCCGCTCGGCGGACGCGCACTGATCAGAGTGACCGCCACGCCATCGGCTTCGAGCGCGCGGATCGCGGCGCGATTGGCGTCGGATAATGTCTTGTCGTCGCGCACCAGCGTGCCGTCGATATCGGACACGAGCAGGCGGATCGCGGCGCTCATGGCTGCAGCCCATGCCAGGCACGGCCGTCGCGCGCGAGCAAGGCCGCAGCCTTCGCCGGCCCGTCACTCCCGGCCTTGTAGGATAGTGGCCGGCCACGTCCGCCCGCCCAAGCGTCGAGGATCGGCTGGACCGCCGCCCAGCCTGCCTCGATTCCTTCGGCGTCTTGGAAGAGGGTCTGGTCGCCGATCAGCATGTCGTAGAGCAAGGTCTCGTAGCCAGTGAGCTTGCCCAGCTTGAAATGGTCGGCGTAACGGAAGTCCATGCTCACCGGCGCAGTGTCGATCACCGGCCCGGGCTGCTTGGCGAGGAAACCGAAGCTGATGCCTTCGTGGGGCTGGATCTGGATGACCAGTCGGTCGGGCGGCAGGCGAGTCACGCCCGAGTGGCGGAACAAGGCGCAAGGGACGGGCTTGAACTGGAGCACGATCTCGGTATCGCGCGCCGCCATCGCCTTTCCGGTGCGCAGATAGAAAGGCACGCCGGACCAGCGCCACGTATCAACCAAGAGCCTGAGCGCTACATAGGTTTCAATGCGGCTCTTGGGATCGACGTCGGGCTCATCCGAATAAGCGATGCGCGCTTCGTCATCGACGCGCCCTTCCACATAGCGCCCGCGGACGACATCGTTCCTGATCTGGGCGGGGGTCAGTGTGCGGACTGCGTCGATCACCTTGTTCTTCTCGGCGCGGATCGCGGCGGCGGCGAAGCTGTTGGGCGGCTCCATCCCGACCATCGCCAAAAGCTGGAACAGATGGTTGGGCACCATATCGCGAAGCGCCCCGGTCGCGTCGTAGAAGGTGCCGCGCCGGCCAACACCGACGGTCTCCGCCGCGGTGATCTGGACGTGGTCGACGTAGCGATTGTTCCAGACCGCTTCGAGCATCGGATTGGCGAAGCGGGCAACCAGCAGGTTCTGCACCGTCTCCTTGCCGAGGAAGTGGTCGATCCGGTAAATCTGGGGCTCGCCGGCCAGCTTGAGGATGCACCGGTTGAGTGCGCGCGCCGAAGCGAGGTCGTGCCCGAACGGCTTCTCGATCAGCACCCGGCGGAACCCCGCGCGCTCGTCGAGCAACCCCGCGGCGGCGAGCCTTTCGACGATGAGGCCGAAATAGGCCGGCGGGGTGGCGAGATAGAAGGCCGCGCTGCCGACGCCATCGAGCCGCTTGCCGAGCGCGCGATACATGGCTTCGTCGTCGAAATCGCCCTTGAGGTAAGTGATCTTGCGACGCAGCTTCGCCCAGCCCGCTCCGGGGGGATCGACAAACTCGTCCAGTAGGGCACGCAGCTCTTCGTCGTCACTGTCGCGAGCACCGATCCCAAGGATATTCAGCCCATCCCCTACGAGCTTGTCGCGCCGGAGGTTGGCGAGCGCGGGGACGAGAAGCCGGCGCGTCAAGTCCCCGGTCGCGCCGAAGATCACCAGCGTTGCGGGAGGCGCCTCTTGCGGCTGCGTCGCCATTATTGCGGGATCTCGACATGCCCGCCGAAGCCGAAGCGCATCGCGGAGAGCAATTTGTCTCCGAACGTCGTGTCGACCCGGCTGCGGTAGCGGGCGAACAGCGCTGCCGAAAGCACATAGGCGGGTACCGCCTCCTCCATCGCCGCCTCGATCGTCCAATGGCCTTCGCCGCTGTCGGCGACCTTGCCGCTGTATTGCTCGAGCATAGGATCCTTGGCGAGCGCGGCGGCGGACAGGTCGAGCAGCCAGGAGGAAATGACGCTGCCGCGCCGCCACACCTCAGCGACGTTGGGCAGGTCGATTGTGAAACGCTCTTCCTCGGGCAGCTTGTCAGACGCCTTGCCCTTGAGGATGTCGAAGCCCTCGGCATAGGCCTGCATCAGGCCGTATTCGATGCCGTTGTGGACCATCTTGACGAAATGTCCCGCGCCCGGCGGTCCAGCATGGATATAGCCGCGCTCGGCGCGATCGTCGGGCGCGTCGCGGCCAGTGGTGCGCGGGATATTGCCGATGCCGGGCGCCAGCGCATCGAAGATCGGGTCGAGCCGCCGCACCACTTCCTCGCGCCCGCCGATCATCATGCAATAGCCGCGCTCGAGGCCCCAGACACCGCCCGAGGTACCGACATCGACATAATCGATGCCGCGCTTGGCGAGCGCCTTGGCGCGGCGGATATCATCCTTGTAGAAGCTGTTGCCGCCGTCGATCACGGTGTCGCCCGAGGCTGCCAATTTGGCGAGCTCGGCGACCGTCTGCTCGGTCGGCTCGCCGGCAGGCAGCATCACCCAGAAGGTGCGCGGCGCGTCCAGCTTGCCCAGCATATCCTCGATCGAAGCCGCCGGTGCGGCGCCATCGGCGGCGACTTCCTTGACCGCTTTTGAGTCGCGGTCCCATACCACGGTTTCGTGGCCCCCGCGCATCAGTCGCCGCGCGATATTGCCCCCCATCCGGCCCAGGCCGATGATACCGATGCGCATGCCCTCAGCTCCCACCCTGTTCGGTCAGCGACGCTGCGACCAGACGGCTCAGCATCGCAAGTCCCTCGCTCTCGTCGCCGTCGATATGAACCCGCAACCACCGCCTCCCTCGCTCGGCGAGCACGTCCAGGTCGCCGATCGCCTGCGCCAGCTGGACCGTGCCGAAGCTGGCGCGGCGGCCGGGAATGGCGAGGTCGGGGTCTGCGGTGCGCGTGATCTCGAGGAACACGCCCCCGGCGGGGCCGCCCTTGTAGGCCTGCCCGGTCGAGTGGAGGAAGCGAGGACCGAACCCCACGGCCGTCGCGACCCGCAGCGCGTCGCGAACCGCGACGCGCATCTCGATCAGCGCCCGCTCATGTGCGTCGTTGCGCTCGATATAGGCGAGAAAGCCGGCATAGCCGCCGGGTAGCAGCGCATCGAAATGCGCCTTGAGCAGCGCCACCACGTCGGATGCGCCTTGCGCCGCGAAGAAAGCGAGCGGTCCCTCGCGCAGCACGGGCTCGCGGGGATCGAGCGCGCCGCATTTCTCATAGGCATCGACTAGGTCTCGGGTCTTTACCTTGGCGGCCTCGACATCGGGCTGGTCGAACGGGTCGATGCCGATGATCGCACCCGCCACCGCGGTCGCCATTTCCCAGCGAAAGAATTCCGCGCCGATCTGCTCGCGCGCGGCGAGCGCGATCCGGATGACCGGCTGGCCCGCCTGCTCGAGCGCCGTCAGCCGGGACGTGAGCGCGTCGTCCTCGTCGCCCGCGAGTTCGAGGTGAACGAACAGGCGGTCGTCGCCGTAGGAGGCCGGATCGCCGATCGGTTCGAGATCGACGGGCACGATTCCCCGGCCCTGCTTGCCGGTCGATTCCGCCAGCAGCTGCTCGAGCCAGGCCCCCATCGGCCGTAGCGCCGGGCTCGCCGAAATCGTCAGCTTGTCGCGGCCGGCATTGGCGCCCTCGCCCAAGATCGCCCCGAGGTGGAAACCCGGATTGGCGTCGGGCGGGACCTCGGGACCGCACGCCCGGACCATTTCCCGCGCGGGCGCGAACAGCGCGGCGGGATCGGCCCCGATCGCCACGGCCGGAACCATGCCGAACACCGACAGCACCGAATAGCGCCCGCCGATCGCCGGATCGCCAGCGAAGACATGCGCGAAGCCGTCTGCACGCGGCGGTTTTCTCCAGATCGGATCCGGGGTCGGTGACGGCGACGAAATGCCCGCCGGCCTTGCCCTTGCCGGCCGTGCGCTCGACGAGGTCGAAGAAATAGGCGCGCAGCAGTTCGGGCTCCATCGTCGTGCCCGACTTGCTCGAGACGATGAAGAGCGTCCGCGCCGGATCGATCGCGGCGGTGACCGTGGCGATCTGGCCGGGATCGCTGGTATCGAGCACGTGCAGGCGCGGAGAGCCCTTGGCGCTTCCGAGCACCCCGGCGATCACTTCGGCACCGAGGCTCGATCCACCCATGCCGAGCAGTACCGCGTCCCGATAGTTCCGCGCTTCGGCGGCGAACGCGACCAGCGCCGGCGGATCAATCTGCTCGCCTTTGCCCGCGGCCAGCCAACCCAGCCATTCGCCCTCGTCCTTGCCGGTCCAGAGCGTGGCGTCGCCGTGCCACAGCCGGCGTGGCCAGCCATTGCTTTCAGTCGATTCCAGGCGCGCCGCGACGGCTTTGCGGAGCGCTTCCGGCAAGATCGCCTTCATCGCGTCTCTCCGGCCCCAACCAGCGCCGCGCGCTTCTCGGCGATCGCGCCGAGCAACGCTTCGTTCGCCTCCGAGAATTGCGCCACGCCGTCCACCACCAGCGCGGCGGTGACTCCCGCGAGGTCGAGCCCGAGCCGTTCGACCTCTGCCAGTACGCGGCGCGCATCCTCGATGTCGGCGGTCAATGTCGGGGCGATCGTGCCGTGATCGCGGAACGCATCCATCGTCTTGGGTGGGATGGTGTTGATCGTGTCGCAGCCGATCAGCGCTTCGACATAGAGGACATCGGGCAGCGTCTCGTCCTTGGTGCTCGTCGAGGCCCAGAGCAGCCGCTGCGGGCGCGCGCCCCTTTCGGCCAGCCGCTTCCAGCGGTCGCTCGCGACGAGCCCGAGATAATGCTGATAGGCGAGCTTGGCGTTGGCGATCGCCACCTTGCCGCGCAAAGCCTGGAGCGCATCGGCCTCCGCGTCGCCGGTTGCCACGCGCGCGTCGATCGCCTTGTCGATCTTGCTGTCGATTCGGCTGACGAAGAAGCTCGCGACCGAAGCGACGCGCGACACGTCTTCGCCTTTGGCAAGACGGGCTTCGAGCCCCGCGACGAACGCCTCGGCCACGGCCTTGTACATATCGATCGCGAACAGCAGCGTGATGTTGACGTTGATCCCCTGCTCGATCAGCGCGCGGACCGCTGGCACGCCCGCGTCGGCCCCCGGCACCTTGACCATCAGGTTCGGCCGGTCGATCTCGCCCCACAGCCGCCGCGCCTGGGCAATGGTGCGCTCGGTCGCGTCGGCGAGATCGGGCGAGACCTCGATGCTGGCATAGCCGTCCGCGCCGTCGAGCCGGTCGTACACCGGGCGCAACGCGTCCGCCGCGGCCTGGATATCGGTGATTGCGAGGCGCTCGTAGATTTCCACGTCCTCAAGGCAATCGTCTTTCAGCAGCGTCGCGATCGCCTCGTCATAGGCATCGCCGTGCCCGATTGCCTTTTCGAAGATGGATGGGTTGGAGGTGACACCGCTGACGCCGTCCTCGTCGATAAGCCGCGTCAAACCGCCCTCGGCGAGGAAACGGCGCTCGAGAAAATCGAGCCACACCGCCTGCCCTTGGGCGCCAAGTTGCTTCAGCCGGCTGGTCATCATGCCTTCTCCATCACTTCTCGCGCGACCTCGACGACATGGTCGGCGGTGAAGCCGAACGCCTTCTTCAGGTCTGCAAACGGGGCCGAGGCACCGAAGCCACGCATCGTGACCGTCTCGCCACGCGGGCCGACGTAGCGGTCCCAGCCGAGCGGGCTCGCCTGCTCGACCGCGACCCGCGCCGTCACGGCCGGTGGCAGCACGGCCTCTCGGTAGCTGCGTTCCTGCTCCTCGAACAACGCCCAGGACGGCATCGACACCACGCGCGAGCGCACGCCCTCGCCGCGCAGGCGCTCGTGCGCCACCAGCGCCAATGAGACCTCGCTGCCGGTCGCGAGCAGGATCAGTTCGGGATCGCCGCCCTCGGAGTCCGCGAGCACATAGGCGCCCTTTGCGAGCCCGGACGCGGCGGCGTAGCGGGTACGGTCGATCGTCGGCAGCGCCTGCCGCGACAGGATCAGGCAGCTCGGCCGATTGCGCTGCGTCATCGCCACACGCCAGGCTTCCGCGGTCTCGTTGGCGTCGGCCGGTCGAAGGACATTGAGGCGGGGGACGGCACGCAATCCCGCGAGCTGCTCGATCGGCTGGTGCGTCGGCCCATCCTCGCCCACCCCGATCGAATCGTGGCTGAACACGAAGATCGTCGGCAGCTCCATGATCGCGGCGAGCCGGATCGGCGGGCGCATATAGTCGCTGAACACCAGAAAGGTGGCGGTGAACGGGCGCAGATGGGAAAGCGCCATCCCGTTGGCGATCGCCCCCATCGCATGCTCGCGCACGCCGAAATGCATGTTGCGGCCGCCCGGGCTGTCCGCCTCGAGCACACCGGCGCCGTCGAAGGTGAGCGTGGTCTTGGTCGAGGGTGAAAGGTCCGCAGCGCCGCCGACCAGCGCGGGTACGTGCAGCGCGATCGCGTTGAGCACCTTGCCCCCCGCGTCGCGCGACGCGATGCCCTTGGCGTCCGCGTCGAAGGTCGGGATATCTCTGCCCCACCCGTCGGGCAGCTTGCCCTTCGACATTTGATCGAACTGCTGGGCCAGTTCGGGATAGTCGGCGTGGTAGCGGGCCAGCATCTCGTCCCATGCCTCGCGCAGCGGTTTCGACCGATCCGAAAGCGCGGTGTGAAGATGGTCCGCGACGCCGTTGGGCACCAGGAATTGCGCATCCTCGGGCCAGCCATAGACGCGCTTGGTCGCCCGGATCGCCTCGTCGCCCATCGCATCGCTGTGCGCCTTGGAGGTGCCCGCGATCGGCGAGCCCCAGCCGATCACGCTGTCGACCACGATCAGCGTCGGGGCAAAGTGTGTCCCGCGGAACGTCTCGATCGCCTCCGCGATCGCCGCGGTGTCGTTCGCGTCGGCAACGTGGAGCACATGCCAGCCATAGCCGCGGAAGCGCGTCGCGACGTCCTCGCTGAGCGCGTGATTTCCACCAGCCCGGCATTTTCCAGTTCCTTGATGTGATGGGAAAGGGTGGCGGCGCTGACAGGCTGGGTGCTTCTTATGGCGCTGCACGAGGTGGGCGCTGCGGAAGCGCCGATCTGTTCGAGAATCTGATAGCGGCGCGGTTCCGCCAGCGCGCGGGCGATTTGCGCGAACTGGCGTCGGCAGAGTTTCGTCTGTGCCATGTCTGACTTCTAGTCCCGGGCGAATTCGCCTGTCCAGATTGTGATTTCCGTTGCTGGGACGCTACTAGGGATAGATAGTGGTGGCCTCGGGGTTTTTGAAGCTGTGTGCGAGTCCAGATCGCGCTTGCCCGCCTTGCCCGCGCCCGGTTGATTGCAAAGTCTTCAAGCTTGAGCGCCGATGGAACAGGAAGCCTATCGCCACGTCCCCTATGACATCGAAGTCGAGCAGGCGTTGCTCGGCGCGATCCTGGTGGACAATCAGGCGCTGGAGCGCGTGTCGGCGCGCTGATCAAGCCGGAGCATTTCTACGATCCGCTGCATGAGCGCATCTTCGAGACCATGAGCGCGGCGGTCGAGCGCGGCGGCTTGGTGCTGACGCCGCTGACCCTGCATGCGGCGATGAAGGCCGATCCCGGGCCTGATCGAAGTCGGCGGCCACGCCTATCTGGCGGGCCTGGCCGCGGCCGCGCCCGCGATGCCCAATGTGCGCGATTATGCCCGCATCCTGCACGATCTGGCGGTGCGCCGCGGCCTGATCCGCATCGGCGAGGATATCGTCAACACCGCCTACGAAGCGCCCACCGAGAAAGGCCCCCAGGCCCAGATCGAGGAAGCGGAAAAGGCGCTCTATCGCGTCAGCGAAAGCTCGCAAATACGGCGAGGGGCCGATCGATTTCGCCGAGAGCCTGCGCCGCACCGTGGAATCTGGCGGAAAAGGCGCAGGCGCGGGGCGGCCGCATTTCCGGCGTGGCCACCGGCTTCACCGATATCGACTCGTCTGCTGGGCGGCCTGCAGCCTTCCGATCTTCTGATCCTCGCCGGCCGCCCCGGCATGGGCAAGACCTCGCTGGCCACCAACATGGCCTTCAATGCCGCCCGCGCCTATGTGCAGGACATGGAGGCGGGCGCCGAGGTGCCGCGCGGCGCGCCGGTGCTGTTCTTCTCGCTGGAAATGGCGGCGCAGCAGCTGTCGGCCCGTATTCTGTCCGAGCAGACCGAAATCGAGATGTGGAAAATCCGCAACGGCCGATTCGCCGAAAGTGAATGGGAGAAGTTCGTCCTCACGATGCAGGAGCTTTCCACCCTGCCGCTCTATATCGACGACACCGGCGGCATCTCCATCGCCCAGATCGCGGCGCGCGCCCGCCGCATGAAGCGCGAAAAGAAGATCGGCTGCATCATCATCGACCATCTGCAGATTGGTCGCGCCGTCGCGGCCGCGCCGAGAACCGGGTGCAGGAAATCACCGAGATCTCCAAAGGCCTGAAGGTGCTGGCCAAGGAACTGGACGTGCCGGTGATCGCGCTGTCGCAGCTTTCGCGCGGCGTCGATTCCCGCGACGACAAGCGGCCGGTGCTGTCGGATTTGCGCGAATCCGGCTCGATCGAGCAGGACGCCGACGTGGTGATGTTCGTCTATCGCGAGGAATATTACCTGCAAATCGCGCGAGCCCGATCCGGCACCGCCGAGCACGCCAAATGGCTGGAAAAATGCGAGCGCGCGCATCGCCGCGCCGAAGTGCTGGTGGAAAAGCACCGCCACGGCGCCACCAACAAGATCGATCTCGTATTTCGACGACCGCTTCACCCGCTTCAGCAATCTGGTCGGCAGTGAGCAGCTGACATTCGAGCCGCCGACGCGCACGAAGCGTCGCGCGCGTGCCCGATGCGCCAGGAAGCCGCAGAGCCTGGCCCGGCAGCAGCTTCAGGTCATAGCCGAACCGGATCAATTCGCGCTTCGCATAGGTGAGCGTCGAATTTGCGAAGGCCCACGCGCCAGCCTTCGATATCGGATTTGTCGCCCACGAAATCCTGCTGCCGCGCCACCGCCGGCAGCAATTGCCAGGGCTTGAGGTCGGCAAA
The DNA here is from genome assembly GCA_963799985.1 of uncultured Alphaproteobacteria bacterium. GTDB lineage: Bacteria > Pseudomonadota > Alphaproteobacteria > Sphingomonadales > Sphingomonadaceae > Sphingomonas. Next base: position 622,749 of record CAWCZC010000003.1, read on the forward strand.
CATTTGCGAATTGTTGGGATTGAACAGCAGATGGTCGACCGGCAGGTTGAAGCGGCGACATCGCCAGCAGCAATTCCGCCGCCTGGCCGCGAGAGGATATAGGCCGCGGCCCCGGTATGGCGCGAATGCATGCGCGCCAGGCTGAAAGCCCCGGCCCACGATCCCTGAAATCCGACAGCAGCACGCTCTGGCCGGGCGGGCCATAATGTTCCAGCTTGATGAGATCGATGCCGTCCGGAATCCAGTCCGCATTGCCCAGCGCGAATGCGGCGCCATCCTGCAGCACCACATCGTCTTCCAGCACCGCCGCATATCTGGCATCGCTGGCCAGCAAGCGTTCCCAGGCGGCGCGATGGGACAGGGTGCAGCATTTGTCGCCGCGTGGAATTTCTCCCAGAGGGCCACCGGCCTGGAACCAGCGATCCACGGACGATGCTTCCGCCATCCTGGCATCCACCGCATCCAGGCGCGTCAGGGCCAGGCCCAGCATTTTGGCCTGTATTTCCATCGCGGACAGCCGGTCCGGACGCCGCGCCAGATTGATGAGGTAAATATCCATACAGGTTTATGCTACGCGCTCATGGGCCTTTGTGAAACTCTATTGCGGTTGGTGCGGCGCGGCGCAAGGCGTTATGGTGGCGGGCGACCAGCTTTGAAGCGCCCCGGCGAGCCACGAGAGAATAGCTTTTGACCGATCACGCTTTGGCCTTTTACGGGAACCGGCACGCGCGCTTGTCAACCGAGGAAGAGCGGCGGCTGTTGATCCGGCGCGCCCTGTCCTGGGTGCTGGTGCTGCTGATCCATGTCGTCCTTCTGTCGGCCTTTATTTTCGACCAGTACCGGATGAGCCACTTCACCCTGAAACCGCCGGTCGAGACCATCCTGGATCTCACCAAATTGCCGGCCGGTCAGTCGCCGCCCATTCAGGATGATCCGGCCCGAAGTCCCCAATATCGAAGCGCCGAAGGTCACCACCGCCCCGGTGATCGTGGTGCCGCCGCACCAATCCCGATCAGGCGATGCCCCAGACGCCGGCCGACATCCTGAAAGCGATCGGCGAAGCCTTGTCCTGCGGCGCGGACAATTTCGAAAATCTCACCCAGGCCGCAGCGCACCCGCTGCAAACGCGAGCCCTGGCGTTGCGCGCAAGTTGCCCAACGGCACCATCGTGCTGGAAGCGGCCGAATCCGTCGATCTATGCGCCGCCGCCCGAACTTGCCCAAACTGTACCGGCGCCGATGCCATGCGCCACCAGCTGCAGACCGCGCCGCCTTGCCCGATCATGCTGAACGTGCCCTGCGTGCAGACCACGCCGATCATCGGGATTCCCAGCGAACTAGACGCGGGTCATCCGGCGCGGGCAATGTCCGCCCATGAGGGACACTGATTTCGAGGCCTGCCGGCTGACCGTGCGGCTGGGGGCGATTGCCGCGAATTATAGGACGCTTCCAGCGCCTGGCGGGCCCGCCGCGGTGGCCGGCGTGGTCAAGGCCGATGCCTATGGCCTGGGCGCGGATGTCGTGGCCCCGCGCGCTGGCCGAGGCAGGCTGCGACACGTTTTTCGTCGCGCGGCTGGAGGAGGGCATCGCGCTGCGCCCGCTGCTGCCCCAGGCGCCCGCATCTTCGTGCTCGACGGCGCGCCGCCGGATGCGGTGCCCGCCTTGATCGCGCATCGCCTGACCCCGGTGCTGAACTCCCTGGCGGAGATCGCCGGCTGGTGCGGCGGCCGCGGCAGATCGCGCCGCGCCTGGATGCCGCCTGCACATCGACACCGGCATGAACCGGCTGGGCCTGCCGCGCGACGAACTTGTCGCGTCTGGCGGCGCGAATGGCAAGACGCGGCTCGCAGGACCTCAATCTGGTGCTGGTGATGAGCCATCTGGCCTGCGCCGACGATCCGGCAATGCCAGATGAACGCGGACCAGCTCGCGCGTTTCCGCACCGCGCTGGCCATGCTGCCGCCGGCGCCCGCCAGCCTGGCGGCGTCCGGCGGCGTCCTGCTGGGCAAGGACTATCGCTTCGATCTGGTGCGGCCGGGCATCGGGCTCTATGGCGGCAATCCGCAGCACGGGCGAACAAACCCCTTGCAAACCGTGGCGGTGCTGACCGGCGCGGATCCTGCAATTGCGCCGAATTGACAGGGGCGAGAGCGTTGGCTACGCAGCCACGTTCCGCGCCAAACGGCCCACCATGCTCGCCACCGTGGCGCTGGGATATGCCGACGGCCTCCTGCGCGCGCTTGTCCAACAGGGCATGGCGCTATTGCGCGGGCAGCGCGCGTGCCGATCGCGGGCCGCGTCTCGATGGATCTGATCGACGCTGGATGTGAGCGATCTGGCCGAGCGGCTCGAACGTGGGCGCCGAGGTGGAATTTCTCGGCGACACATCACGCTGGAAGAGGTGGCGGCGCTGGCCGGCACCAACGCCTATGAAATTCTCACCGGCTTGGCGCCGCGCATGCCGCGCCATTACGTCGAGAGCCGCGCGCATGAATTTCTTCGCCGCGATCGGCCGCGCCGTCCTGGCCTTTCTGGCCCAGATCGGCCGGCTGTCGCGTCTTCACCGGCCGCGCGCTGGCCGCGCATGTGTCCGCCCGCCGATCTATGGCCGGCTGATCGGCGCAGCAGATCATGCGCATCGGCTATTTCTCGCTGCCGGTGGTGGGCCTGACCGCCTTCTTCACCGGCGCGCGTGCTGGCGCTGCAGATCTATCTCGGCGGCAACCGCTACGGCGCCGAAGCCATCGTGCCGCAGATCGTGGTGCTGGGCATCACGCGCGAACTGGGGCCGGTGATCGCGGGCCTGATGGTGGCGGGCCGCGTCGCCGCCGCCATCGCCGCCGAGATCGGCACCATGCGCGTGACCGAGCAGATCGACGCGCTGACCACGCTTTCCACCAATCCGATCAAATATCTGGTGGTGCCGCGCCTGATCGCGGCGGTGATCTCGCATGCCGATCCTGGTCGCCATCGCCGATTCCATCGGCGTGTTCGGCGGCTATGTGGTGGCGACGCAGAGTCTGGGCTTCACCGGCGCGGTCTATCTCAAGAACACGGTCGGATTTCGTCACCCATCGACGACATCACGTCCGGCCTGATCAAGGCGGCGGTGTTCGGCTTCATCATCGCGCTGATGGGCTGCTACAACGGCTTCAATTCCAAGGGCGGCGCGCAGGGCGTGGGCGCGGCGACGACCAATGCGGTGGTGTCGGCCTCGCATCCTGATCCTCGCCGCCGAATTACATCCTCACCTCCGTCCTGTTCCACACATGAGCGCATGCACAGCACCCCAAAGATCGAACTGCAGCGGCGTCAAGAAGCGCTTCGGCGCCAAGGTGGTGCTGGACGGCGTCGATCTGACCATCGACCAGGCAATCCTCGCTGGTCATCATCGGCGGCTCGGGCACCGGCAAGTCGGTGACGATCAAATGCGTGCTGGGCATCCTGCACGCCGGACGAGGGCACGATCTTCGTCGACGGCGAGGACGTGACCCAGCTGCGCGGCGCGCGCGCGCGATCCGATGATGCGCAAATTCGGCATGCTGTTCCAGGGCGCGGCGCTGTTCGACAGCCTGCCGGTCTGGGAGAATGTCGCGTTCGGCCTGATCCAGGGCCGCGGCATGGCGCGCGCCAAGGCGCAAGCGACATCGCCATCGAGAAACTCGCCAAGGTCGGCCTCGGCGCCGGACGTGGCCGATCTCTCGCCCGGCCGAATTGTCCGGCGGCATGCAGAAGCGCGTCGGCCTGGCGCGCGCCATCGCCGCCGATCCGGAGATCATCTTCTTCGACGAGCCGACCACCGGCCTCGATCCCATCATGGCCGACGTGATCAACGATCTGATCGTCTCGACGGTGAAGGATGTCGGCGCCACGGCGCTTTCCATCACCCACGACATGGTCAGCGCGCGCAAGATCTCCGACCGCATCGCCATGCTCTACAAGGGCAAGATCATCTGGCACGGCCCGACCGAGCGAGATCGACCACAGCGGCAACCCTATGTCGACCAGTTCATCCACGGCCGCGCCGAAGGCCCGATCAAGATGGAAGTGAAGCGTGATCGAGCTGACTTGATGGCTGCGCGCGATCGCAATCTCACCTTTGTCTGCCAGTCCTGCGGCGCGGCGCATCCCAAATGGTCGGGCAGATGCGAGGCCTGCGGCGGCTGGAACACGATCGCCGAGGAGGGCGCCGCCCCGCCGATCGGCGGCGAGCGCGCGCCGGCGCGGCAAGGGCCGGCGCTTCGCGCTGGAAGACCTGAAGACCGAAGACGAGCCGCCGCCGCGCCGCGTCACCGGCATCGCCGAATTCGACCGCGTCACCGGCGGCGGCCTGGTGCCGGGTTCGGCGCTGCTGGTCGGCGGCGATCCGGGCATCGGCAAATCCACGCTGATCCTGCAGGCGCTGGGCGCATATGCCAAGCGCGGCGGCCATGCGCGTCTATATCTCCGGCGAAGAGGCGATGGCGCAGGTGCGCATGCGCGCCGCGCGCATGGGCCTGTCCGACGCGCCGCTGATGCTGGGCGCGGCCACCAATGTCGAGGACATCCTGGCGACGCTGGAAGCCGGCAAGCCGCCCGGCATCGTCGCCATCGATTCCATCCAGACGATCTGGACCGGCGCGCTGGATGCCGCGCCCGGCACCATCGCCCAGGTGCGCACCGCCACGCTTCGATCTGGTGCGCTATGCCAAAGCCTCCGGCGCGGCGCTGATCCTGGTCGGCCATGTCACCAAGGACGGCCAGATCGCCGGCCCCAAGGCGGTCGAGCATCTGGTCGATGCGGTGCTCTATTTCGAAGGCGAGCGCGGCCATCATTTCCGCATCCTGCGGGCGGTGAAGAACCGCTTCGGCGCCACCGACGAGATCGGCGTGTTCGAGATGACCGGCAAGGGCCTGGCCGAAGTCGCCAATCCGTCGGCGCTGTTCCTGGGCGACCGCAATCGGCGCTGCGCCGGGCACGGCGGTGTTCGCCGGCCTGGAAGGCACGCGGCCGCTGCTGTGCGAAATCCAGGCGCTGGTGGCGCCCACCGGCTACGGCACGCCGCGCCGCGCCGTGGTGGGCTGGGATACCGGACGGCTGGCGATGATCCTGGCGGTGCTGGATGCCCGCGCCGGGGTTGGAATCGGCGGCCACGATGTCTATCTGAACGTCGCGGGCGGCCTGAAGATCGGCGAGCCGGCCGCCGATCTGGCGGCGGCGGCGGCGCTGATTTCCTCCTTTGCGGGCGAGCCCTTGCCCAAGCGACTGCGTGTTTTTCGGCGAGATCAGCCTGTCGGGCGATGTCCGCCCGGCGCCGCAGGCCGAAGCTGCGGCTGAAGGAGGCGGCCAAGCTGGGCTTCAAGCCGGCCTTCGTCCCGGCGGGCACCAAGGCGGAGCGGCGCCGGGCTGAAGTTGACAGACGGTCACGAGACGTGGCCGACCTGCTGCGCTTGTCGGCGGGCCGGAGCCAGCGCGAAGCGCCGCGGCCGTGGTAGAACTCGAATCGCATGAGCTGATCTGGCTTCACCTTCGTCGACATCCTGGTCGGTCGCGGTGATCGTGTCGTCTCGGCCGGCTATGCCGCCTATCGCGGCTTCGTGTCGCGAGACCCTGTCGATTTTCGCCTGGGCGGCGGCGGCTTTCGCCACGCTCTATTTCGGGCCCTGGCTGATGCCGCTGACGCGCGGCATGATCATCGCCGGCCTGGCTGGCGTCGCTGTCGGCCTATGCCGGCGTGTTCCTGGTGGTGCTTCATTCCGCTCGTCCTTCATGAGCCACCGTTTTTCCGCAGAGCGTGAAACATTCGCCCATCGGGCCGCTGGACCGCGCGCTGGGCATCGCCTTCGGCGTGGTGCGCGGGCTGGTGATCATCGGGCTTGGCCTATCTCGCCTTCACCTATTTCGTGCCGGTCCAGCCAGCAGCCGCGACTGGCTGACCGAGGCGCGCAGCTCTGCCGCTGATCCAGAGCATCCGCCGAGGTGCTGCTGTCGCTGGTTCCGGAGCCAGACCACGCGGATTCTGCGCCACGCCGCCGAGCCAGCGCACAGCGATGACGCACTGGGCGACCTGATCCGCCGCAATGCAGAGCCGACGGCGCAGCCGATCCGGCCAGACCGACACGTGCCGCACAAAGCAAGGCCGCGCACAAAAGGCTATGGCGCCAAGGACCGCCGCGCGCTAGACAGCCTGATCGAGACGACGAACGGCGGAAGCGGCAAGCCATGACCGGCCTCACGAACACGACCATGCCTGTTCGACGACGACACGCTGCATGAGGAATGCGGCGTGTTCGGCATTTTCGGCCATGCCGATGCCGGCGCGCTGACGGTGCTGGGCCTGCACGCGCTGCAGCATCGCGGCCAGGAAGCGGCCGGCATCGTCACCTATGACGACGGCCAGTTCATCGCCGAGCGCCATCCGGCCTGGTGGGCGATGTCTTCGGCCGCAACTCCGACGCCGCCAAGAATCTGAAGGGCCGATTTCGCCATCGGCCATGTCCGCTATTCCACCGCCGGCGGCTCCAGCGCCGCGCAACATCCAGCCGATGTTCGCCGATCTGGCGGGCGGCGGCATCGCGCATCGCCCATAACGGCAATCTCACCAACGCCCATACCCTGCGCAGCGAACTGGTGGCGGAGGGCGCGATCTTCCAGTCCACCTCCGACACCGAGACCATCGTCCATCTGGCGGCGCGCAGCCCCAAGTCGCGCATCGTCGACAAGCTGATCGATGCGCTGTGCCAGGTGGAAGGCGCCTATTCGCTGGTGGCGCTGACCTCCAAGAAGCTGATCGGCGTGCGCGATCCCTATGGCGTGCGGCCGCTGGTGCTGGGCAAGCTGGACGGCGCGCCGATCCTGGCGTCGGAAACCTGCGCCCTGGACATCATCGGCGCCGAGTTCGTGCGCGACATCGAGCCGGGCGAGATGGTGGTGGTCGACCAAGGACGGCATCGAAAGCCATTTCCCCTTCAAGCCGCAGCCGCACCGCTTCTGCGTCTTCGAATACATCTATTTCGCGCGGCCCGATTCCACGGTGGAAGGCCGCAACGTCTATGAGGCGCGCAAGCGCATCGGCGAGGTGCTGGCGCGCGGAAGCGCCGGTCGACGCCGACATGGTGATCCCGGTGCCGGATTCCGGCGTGCCCGCGGCGCTGGGCTTCGCCAATGCCGCCGAGCATGCCGTTCGAGCTGGGCATCATCCGCAACCATTATGTCGGGCGCACCTTCATCGAGCCGTCCGATCGCATCCGCCATCTGGGCGTGCGGCTGAAGCACAATCCCAACCGCGCCAAGCTCAAGGGCAAGCGGGTGGTGCTGGTGGACGATTCCATCGTGCGCGGCACCACCTCCAAGAAGATCGTGGAGATGGTGCGCGATGCCGGCGCCGCCGAAGTGCATTTCCGCGTCGCCATCCCGCCCACCACCCATTCCTGCTTCTACGGCGTGGACACGCCCAACACCGACGACCTGCTGGCCCACCGATGGATGTGGAGCAGATGCGCCGCTTCATCGGCGCCGACAGCCTGGCCTTCATCTCGATGAACGGGCTTTACCGCGCCATGGGCAAGGCCGAGCGCGATCGCCGCGCGCGCCGAGCTTCTGCGACGCCTGCTTCTCCGGCGACTATCCCATCGCGCTGACCGACATCACGGCGGCGGCCACGACCGGCAGCTGTCGCTGCTGGCCGACGTCGCCTAAGAACTTCCTCATGCAGACGCACGGCGAAAAGCCTTCTCCTGGAAGGGCGCATCGCGCTCGTCACCGGCGCCTCGCGCGGCATCGGCCGCGCCGCCGCCATCGCGCTGGCGCGCGGCGGGCGCGCATGTGATCTGCGTCGCGCGCACCGTGGGCGGGCTGGAAGAAACCGACGACGAGATCCAGAAGGCGGGCGGCACCGCCACCCTGGTGCCGCTGAATCTGCAAGCGATTTCGCCGCCATCGACCGGCTGGGCGCCTCGATCTATCGAGCGCTGGGGCAGGCTGGATGCGCTTTCTGGGCAATGCCGGGGTGCTGGGCGTGCTGACGCCGCTGGCGCATCTGGAGCCCAAGACCTTCCAGGAAGTGATGGACGTCAACGTCACCGCCAACTGGCGGCTGATCCGCTCGCTCGATCCGCTGCTGCGCCAGTCCGATGCCGGGCGGGCGCTGTTCGTCACCTCGCGGCGCGGCGCGCAAGCACACGCCTTCTGGGGCGGCTATGCCATGAGCAAGGCGGCGCTGGAAATCCTGGCGCTGACCTATGCGGCGGAATGCGAGGCACCAACGTCAAGGTCAACCTGCTCAATCCCGGGCCGATGCGCACCCTGATGCGCGCGAAGGCGATGCCGGGCGAAGACCCCGCCTACTCTGGTCGAAGCCGGAAGAGATGGCGCTCAAGGTGGTCGAGATGCTGTCGCCGGCCTACGAGCTGAACGAGACGATTGATCAACTTTCAGAAATAGCCCTGCCGTCGATGGCCGCTCGAGCTGTCCATGGACGTGTCGCGAGGTCGCATGGCCGGCTCAAGCGCGCGCCATGCGACTTATTTCTTCGGGTCGTACGGATTCTTGGTATTGCGCACACTGAAGCGCAGCGGCGTGCCCTTCAGGTCGAAGGCCTCGCGCAGGCCGTTCTGCAGATAGCGCAGATAAGCCTCGGGCAGGGCATCGAGCTGGTTGCCGAACAGGGTGAAGGTCGGCGGCCGCGCCTTGCGCTGGGTCATGTAGCGGATGCGCACCCGCCGGCCCGCTGATGGCCGGCGTGGCATGGCGCTGCAGCGCCTCTTCCAGGAAGCGGTTCAGCGTCGCGGTGGGAACGCGGGTGTTCCAGGCGCGTGTCGGCCTCGGTGACGGCCGGCTGCCAGCCGGTCCAGGCCTTCGCCGGTGCGGGCCGAGGTCGCGATCAGCGGCGCGCCCGCCACCTGCGGCAGCAGCCGGTCCAGCTTTTCGCGCAATCCGCGAGATCGCGCCGGCCTTGTTTTCCAGCAGGTCCCATTTGTTGACGGCAAAGACGATGGCGCGGCCTTCGCGCGCGATCAGGTCGGCGATGGTCAGGTCCTGTTTCTCGAAAGGCTGCGGTGGCGTCGATCATCACGATCACGCAATCGGCGAAGCGGATGGCGTCCAGGGTGGAGGCCACCGACATTTCCTCCAGCGTCTCGCCCGCCACCCGCGCTTTCTTGCGCAGGCCCGCCGTGTCGTGCAGCAGCACGTCGCGGTCGCCGGCCTTCCAGGGCGCGGTGATGGCATCGCGCGTCAGGCCCGCTTCCGGTCCGGTCAGCGAGCGTTCTTCGCCCAGCAGCTGGTTGAACAGGCTGGACTTGCCGACATTGGGCCGGCCCACCAGCGCCAGGCGCAGCGGCCGGTCGAGATAGTCGAACGGCGTCTTCTTCCGGCTTCGTCGTCTTCGCAGAATCTCGTCCTCGTCTTCGTCGTCTTCTTCCGCGCACGACCGCGCTGGGCGCCAGCGGCTCCAGCGCCGCGACCAGCTCGTCCATGCCCAGAGCGTGTTCGGCGGAAATCGTCAGCGGCTCGCCAAAGCCCAGGCCAAGGCTTCGGCCGGCGGCTCGACGCGGCCTTCGCATTTGTTGGCGGCCAGGATCACCGGCTTGCCGGACTTGCGCAGCGCCTGGGCGATGATCTCGTCGCCCGCGGTGACGCCGGCGCGGGCATCGATCACGAACAGCAGCGCATCGGCTTCCGCGATGGCGGTCAGGGTCTGCGCCGGTCATGCGGTGGGCGACGCTGCCGGCGGCGGCGTCTTCGAAACCGGCGGTGTCGATCAGGCGCAGCGCCAGGCCGTCGAACACCGCGTCCACCGCCTGGCGGTCGCGGGTCACGCCCGGCGTGTCATGCACGATGGCGAGCGCGCGCCCGGCCAGCCGGTTAAAGAGGCTGGATTTGCCGACATTGGGCCGTCCGACAATGGCGAGCGTGAAGCGGCATGACGTCATGTCCTTACCGCAGCGCCACCAGTTCGGCGTCGTTGGTGTAGATATAGAGCGTGCCGTCGGCCACGACCGGCGCGATGATGGTGCCGCCGGGAATTTCCACCCGGCCCAGCAGCTGGCCGGTATAGGGCGAGATCGCCTCGGCATAGCCGTTGGACGAGATCACGATCAGCCTGTCGGACACCAGCACCGGCCCGGCCCAGACGATGGGATCGTTTCTTGCTCGTCGGGATCTTCGAATTGCGGCAGCTGGTGAATCCAGCGCACCTTGCCTTCCTTGCGGGTCAGGCAGATCAGCTGGCCGTCGCTGGTCAGCACATAGACATAGTCGCCCGCCGCCCAGGGCGTCTGGATGCCGCCGATATCGCGCGTCCACAGCCGCTCGCCGGTGTTGAGCGCTGAACGCCGCCATCAGGCCCGAATGGCTGATGGCATAGACCACGCCGCGGTCGATCACCGGGCGGCCGGCGATGTCGTCGAGTTCGCGACAGGGCGGTGACATGGCCGGAACGCGACAGCACATCGCTCCAGCCGACCTGGCCGTTCTGCACGCGCAGGGCGAAGAGTTCGCCCGAGGTATAGGGCGCGATCACGGTTTCGCCCGCCACCGCCGCGCTGGTGGAGGCCAGGATGCCGGCGGATTCGGCGATGCCCTGATGGTCCCACAAGCTGGCGGCCATCGGCTTCGGCCAGGGCATAGAAATGATTGTCATGGGTGGAGACGAAGATGCGCCCGCCATTGACCACCGGCGCATTGACGATCGGCATGCCCAGATCGTGGCGCCAGATGTCGCGGCCGGTGCGCCGCATCCATGCAGATCAGCACGCCGAAGCCGGAGGTGACGAAGATCTTGCCGTCGTCATAGGCGACGCCGCCGCCCATGCCCTGCGGCGGCTCGATGGTGTTGGGCTTGCCCAGCAGGCCCCACAGGGTCGGCAAGTCGGTGCCGTTCTTGGGCGCCAGGCGCTTGTCCCAGACCGGCTGGCCGTCGGCGGCGTCGAAGGCATAGACATGGGCTTCGGAATCCAGGACGATAGATGCGCCCGCCGCCCACCACCGGCGCGGCGGTGAGGTGGGAATCGGTATCCGAGCCCTTGCCGGCATCCGCGTCCCAGATCTGGCGCAGACGGCCGCGGCGCGTCCAGATGATACATGGCGTTGGAGGCATAGCCGCCCGGCTGCGGCCATTCGGGATTGCGGTAGGGCGGCGGCAGCACCACCGGCGTGCTTGGCCAGCGTGGGATCGGGCTTCAGGTCGTCATCCAGCGACATCACCGGAATGCGCTCGCCGCGCAGATTGGATTTCTTGCCGGTGCGCGAACCAGCTCGCCCACCGTGTCGCCGAGCATCCGCGCAGACGCTGCAGCCGGCCAGCAGCAAGCATGGCCAGCGAGCGCACAGCCGAAGTCGCTGCGAGAGACTTCGATCATGGCGTGGCCGCTGCGCCGGGGCGGGGGCAGGCGCGGCCGCGGCGCCAGGCGCCGGCGCCGGCACGGGCGGCGGCACGGTGCCGTAGATCCTTGGCGCCGCCACTGTTCGAGGAAGCGCCGCCATGGCGTGGGCGCGCGCGCGCAATGCGTCCGGCGCTCGGGGTCGTCGGCCAGCGCGTTGAATTCGCCAGCGCCGCCTTGGTGTCTGATGGCGCGATAGTCGGCATAGGCCAGCATTTCCTCGCGCCATCTGCGCCAGGCGCTGCCGGCTGGTCCAGCGGCTGCCAGCAGGTCGGCCAGATCGGCGCGCGAGGCGGTATCGGCCAGGGCCCAGGCGGCGCGCAGCCGCGCCACCGCGCCGACGGCGCCGTTGTCGTCGTCGGCGATCTCCTTGTAGAGCGCCACGGCGCTGTCGCTGCTGGCCCGACGCCAACATGGCGTTGGCTTCGGCCAGCCGCGCCAGCGCGGCATAGCCCTTGGGCGCGGTCTTGGCGAGATCGGCGAAGGCGCTGGCGGCGGCCTTGGGGATTGGTGATGCGCTGGGCGGCGACGAAGGCCGTCGGAGACCTTGTCGCGCTGCCTGGCTTCGTAGCGCTGCCACAGCTGCCAGCCGGCGATGCCGGCAAGATCAGCAGCACCAGGGCGCGATGACGTAGTTGCCATAGGCCTTCCAGAGTTTCTCGAGCTTTTCGCGGCGAACGTCTTCCTCGACTTCGCGGAAAATATCACTCAACGGAAGTTCCTTTCGGCTGGCCCGGCAGGCCTAAAGGCCTTTTCAGGAAGCCTTTGAGGGCACGGGTTAATTAGCCCGCTCCGGGGCGCGCACGCAATGCGTCACCAATTTCATCTTTCAAAGCGGCGCTATTCGGGCAGGCGGACAAGAAAGGCTTGACGGAGGAATGGCAGGGTTGATAGTTAAGTATATGCTTAACTATCAAGCCTCTCTCGACCTGGCCTTCCAGGCCCTGGCCGATCCCGCCCGGCGGGCCATGGTCGACGGCTGATGGGCCCCGCCACGGTCAGCGAACTGGCCAAGCCGCTGCCCATGTCGCTGCCGGCGGTGATGCTGCATCTGAAGGTGCTGGAAGAAAGCGGGCTGGTGAAAAGCGAGAAGGGGGCCGGGTGCGGACCTGCCGCATCGAGCCCCGGATGCTGTCCCAGGCCGAACACTGGATCGCCGAGCGCCGCCAGATGTGGGAGCGCAACCTGGACCGGCTGGGCGCCTTTCTCGAACAGACCAAACCGGAGGACGAAAAATGAGAAAACTGGTTTCGCTGATGCATGTGTCGCTGGACGGCTACTGCGCCGGGCCGAAAGGCGAGATGGACTGGATCACCCTCAATCGATGCGATCTTCGCCGACGTCCACGCGTGATCGCGACGGCGGGCGCGGCGGTCTATGGCCGCACCACCTATGGCATGATGCGCGGCTATTGGCCGACCGTGCTGGACAAGCGAGAATGCGCCGGAAGATCGGCGCGCCCATGCCCGCTGGGTCGAAGCAGATTCCCAAGATCACTTTTTCGCGCACGCTCGACGAGCAGCGACTGGAACAATGTCCACTGTCAAGCGCGATGCGCGGAGAGATTCCGGCACTGAAACAGAAGCCGGGCGCGCCGATCTGCTGATCTTCGGCAGCCCCGGCCTGGCCGGGCCTTCCTGGCGGTGGATGCGATCGACGAATATTGGCTGTACCACAATCCCGTCCTGCTGGGCGCGGGCATTCGCTATTTTCACGGTGCGCACAAGACGCGCTTGCTGTTGCAGACACAAAGCCGTTCGAGGCGGCGTCATGCGCTTGCACTATGTCCGGCAGGACCGACCTAACATCACCCCGCAGCCAAGGAAATATCATCATGACCACCCGTTCCGTCGTCCATGCCAGCTTCACCATCACCCGCATCTGGAAGCGACGCCCGCCGCGTGTTCGAGGCCTTCGCCGACGAACAAGCCAAGGACAAATGGTTCGCCGGGCCCGGCAGCTGGACATCGCGTCAGCGCAGCTTCGATTTCCGCGAAGGCGGCATGAAACATCTGGCCGGCCGCTGGGACAGCGGCATGGTGACGCGCTTCGACTGCATCTATCGCGACATCGTGCCGCCCTCGAGAACGGGGAGGCGCGGATCATCTACAGCTACAACATGTTCGTGGACGACCGGAAGATTTCCGTCTCCCAGGCTGCGATCGAACTTCGGCCGAGGGCAAGGGCACCAAGTTCGTGCTGACGGAATATGGCGATTATCTCGACGGCTATGACGATGCCGGCTCCCGCGAGCATGGCACCAATGCCCTGATGGATGCGCTGGGAAAGTCGCTGGAAGGCTGATACCGCGCCCTGCCGGAAACAAAAAAGCCCGGTCTTGCGGGCCGGGTTTCCTTGTTTTGCATAAAGACGAAGCGATCAGGCCTCGGCGGGTTCTTCCTCGCCTTCTTCGGCCTTGGGCCGGCGCCTTCCTCGAACAGTTCCTCGGCCGCGACTTTGGCCTCTTCCTGTTCGGTGCGCTCGGCCAGCACGTCCTCGCCGCGCGCCTGGCGCTCGGCTTCGTCCTCGCTGCGGGCGACATTGATGGTGACGTTCACCCTCACTTCGGGATGCAGCACCACCGGGATGGTGAACAGGCCGATGGTCTTGATCGCCTGGCTGATGCGGCACCTGGGTGCGGTCGACCTTGAAGCCGCCGGCTTCGCCATCGCGTCGGCGATGTCGCGCGGGCGAGACCGAACCATAAAGCTGGCCGCGGTCGCCGGCCTGGCGGAGCAGGATGAAGGTCTTGCCGTCCAGCTTCTTGGCCGATCTTCTCGGCTTCGCCTCTTGCGCTCCAGGTTGTGGGCTTCCAGCTGCGCCTTCTGGGTCTGGAAATATTCGCGGTTCGCCTTGGTGGCGCGCAGCGCCTTCTTCTTGGGCAGCAGGAAGTTGCGGGCAAAGCCGTCCTTGACCGGACTTCGTCGCCCATCTGGCCGAGCTTCTCGACGCGTTCGAGCAGGATCACTTGCATGGCCGCGCTCCTACTTCACGACGTAGGGCAGCAGCGCCATGAAGCGGGCGCGCTTGATGGCGTTGGCCAGGATGCGCTGCTTCTTGTTGACGACCGCGGTGATGCGGGACGGCACGATCTTGCCGCGCTCGGAAATGAAGCGCTGCAGCAGCTTGACGTCCTTGTAGTCGATCTTGGGCGCGTTAGCGCCGGAGAAGGGGCAGGTCTTCTTGCGGCGGAAGAAGGGACGGCGCGCGCCGTCCTCGCGGCCGCCGCGGCCGCCTTCGCGGTCGCCGCCACGGTCCGCCGTCGCGGTCGCCGCCGCGCCGCCTTCACGATTGCCACCAAAGCTCATTGCACGGTCTCCTCGGTCGTCGGCTTCGCCTTCGGGCTTGTCGTCGCGGTCGTCGCGGCGGTTCTTGTTCGACGAGACGTCGAACTGGTCCACCTTGACGGTGATGTAGCGCAGCACGTCTTCGTTGATCTTGAGCTGGCGCTCCAGCTCGATCCACCGCGTTGGACGGCGCGTTGATGTTGAGGAGCACATAATGCCCCTTGCGGTTCTTCTTGATGCGATAGGCAAGACCGCGCAGGCCCCAATATTCCTGCTTCTCGACCTTGCCGCCTTCGCCTTCGACGATGGTCTTGAGGTGGGTCGCCAGCGCGTCCACCTGTTGCGCGCTGATATCCTGGCGCGCGATCAGGAGATGCTCGTAAAGAGCCATGTCCGGTCCCTTTCTTCGGCTGCGGAACGGCGAGGGGCGGACACCCGTCGCCGCTTTGGCTCGCCGGACCCGCGCACCATGCGCATACCTCCTTCGAAGGAGGCGTCCCGGCGACCGCAGCCGTTGAGGGGCGGGCTATAGGGAAAAGCCCGCTGCGGCAGGGCAAGGCAATGTCGCCGGAATAGCCTTCGCCAGTGTCAGACGCGGGAATATGCCACGGCAAGACATGGCGGTGATGGGCCGCTGCGGCAGCGCGAAAATGGCGATGGCGTGTCAGGACAGCGCTGGTTTGACAAGCTGCCGCAGGACACGAGGCTTGGAGCGTCCGTCACGAACGTACGCGCTGCGACGCTCCGCAGGCGGGGACAATGGCAGCCGAGAGCCGACGCGATCCTGCGCCGGGCCGCCTGGCGGCTGATCCCGTTCATGTGCGCTGATGTATGTCGCCAGCTTCCTCGACCGGGTGAATGTCGGCTTCGCCGCCCTGACCATGAACCAGCGATCTGGGCTTTTCGCCGCAGGTCTATGGCTTCGGCGCCGGCATTTTCTTCTGGGGCTATTTCCTGTTCGAGGTGCCGTCCAACCTGATGCTGGAGAAGGTGGGCGCGCGGCTCTGGATGTGCCGCATCATGGTGACCTGGGGCCTGCTCTCGATGGCCTGCGCCTTTGTGCAGGGGCCGGTCATCTTTCTCTGTCCTGCGCTTTCTGCTGGGCGCGGCGGAGGCCGGGCTTTATCCCGGCATGATGCTCTACATGACCTACTGGTTTCCCGCAGGCGACGCGGGCGCGCTTCATCGCGCTGTTCCTGGCGGCGGTGCCGCTGCCAATGTGATCGGCGCGCCGATGTCGGGCTGGCTGCTGGGCTTCGAGGGCCATGGCTTGCATGGCTGGCAATGGATGTTGCTGCTGGAAGGCATTCCCTCGCTGCTGCTGGGCATCGCCGTGCTGTGGCTGCTGCCCGACCGGCCCGCCAAGGCGAAATGGCTGAGCGCGGAGGAAAAGCAGATCATCGCCGGCGCGGCTGGCGCGCCGAGCCGCCGGGCGCGCTGCACGGCTTCTGGGAGATGCTGGCCGACAGGCGCATCTGGATTTTGATCATCCCGGATTTTTCCATCGTCATCGGGCTTTACGGCCTGGGCCTGTGGATGCCGCAGATGATCAAGGCGCTGGGCTACACCAATCTGCGAGACCGGCTTCATCGTGGCGCTGCCTTATCTGCTGGCGATGGTCGCGATGGTGCTGCTGGGCATGTCCAGCGACCGCAGCGGCGAGCGCGTCTGGCCATGTCGCGGGCTGCGGCGCTTCGCCGGCGCGCTGGGCATGCTGGGCGCGGTGCTGCTGTCACGAGCCCGTGCTGGTGATCGCGTCGCTTCTGCCTGGCCTCGCTGCGGCATCTATGCCGCGCTGGCGGTGTTCTGGACCTTGCCGACCGCGATCCTGCGCGGCACGGCGGCGGCGGGCGGCCTGGCGCTGCTCAACAGCTTCTCCAATCTGGGCGGCTTTTTCGGGCCCGACCTGATGGGCTGGGCTGAAGCAGCAGACCGGCAACTTACACGCTGGGCATGGATGTTGCTGGCGGGGATGCTGGTGCTGGCCGGCGTGTCGCGTGATGCTGATCGGGCGGGCGTTTTTCCGGACGGCAAAGTCATGAGCTGTGACCGTCGCGACGTATCGCGCAGCGATCATGGCAGGCGATCGACGCCTTGTGGCGCGAAGCTTTTGCCGACGATCAGCCACGCATCGCGCCGATGTCGCGATTCCCGCGAAGCTGGCGTTCCAGCCCGATCTGCTTCTGGTCGCGCGCGATGAGGATCGCGTGATCGGCTCGTGATGATGGGCTATGACGGTCATCGCGGCTGGATCTACCGCGTCGCGGTGCTGAAAGCCATCGCGACGCAGGGCGTCGGCGCCCTGATGGTCGCGCGCAGCCGAGGCCGGCTCGCGCGCTGGGATGCCGCAAGATCAATCTCAGATCCGCGCCGCGAACCATGCCGTCGTCGATTTCTATCGCGCCTGGGATATGGTCTGACGAGCGGATCAGCATGTCGAAACTGATCGTCATCGTCGCTGCTATGCCGGTCGCAAATCCGCAACGCCAGCGAACAGGACGAAGCCGCCGTCATCGCGCTGTGGCACGGCTGCGATCTGATCGTCAGCTACAACGATCCGGTGCAGGATTTTCGTTTCGTGCTGCGGCCAAGCCAGACGTCGGATATTCTGGCGGCTTCGACGCGACGATCGACGTGATCGGCAGCGATGGCTCGGTCTATGACAGCCATCGGGGCTGGCTTTATTATGTCGCCGTCGCGCCTGCCCGGCAGCGGCAAGGCGATCGGCGCGCGCGCTGGTCAAGGCTGCCGAGCAATGGCTGCGCGCACGGCGTCGCCAAGGTGCATCTGATCGGTGCGCGGACCAATCGAGCGGTGGCGCGTTTTCGATCGCATCGGCTATGGCGCGACTGCCCAGCAGTCTGATGGACAACACTGGCAGACAGATTGAGTCGTTCAGCCGTCGCTTGACTTGCGAGCGCCCTCTTGATTTGTCTCGCCGCACAATGACTCGCGCATTTCTTTTCCCCGGACAGGGCAGCCAGACGGTCGGCATGGGCAAGGCGCTGGCCGATGCCTTCGCGCCCGCGCGCGAGGTCTTCCAGGAAGTGGACGACGCGCTGTCGCAGAAGCTGTCCAGGCTGATGTGGGAAGGGCCGGAAAGCGATCTCACCCTGACCGAAAATGCCCAGCCCGCCATCATGGCCGCCTCCATCGCGGTGGTGCGCGTGCTGGAAAAGGAAGATGGGCCTGGATGTCGCCAAGCATGCCCGCCTGGTCGCCGGCCATTCGCTGGGCGAATATTCCGCGCTCTGCGCCGCCGGCGCTTTCACCCTGGCCGACACGGCGCGGCTGCTGAAGACGCGCGGCCAGGCGATGCAGTCGGCCGTGCCGGTGGGCGAGGGCGGCATGACCGCCCTGATCGGCGCCGATATCGAACAGGCCGAAGCGGTGGCGAAGGAAGCCGCCGCCGGCGGCGGCGTCTGCGTCGTCGCCAATGACAATGCGCCGGGCCAGGTGGTGATCTCCGGCACCATGGACGCGCTGGCGCGCGCCGGCGAGATCGCCAAGGCCAAGGGCATCAAGCGCGCCATGCCGCTGGCGGTGTCCGCGCCGTTCCATTCGCCCGCTGATGCAGCCCGCCGCCGACGCGATGGCCGAGGCGCTGGCCGAGGTCACCATCCGCCCGCTGGCCGTGCCGGTGCTGGCCAATGTCACCGCCACGGAAGCCGTCGAGCCCGAAATCAGTCCGCCGGCTGCTGGTGGAACAGGTCACCGGCCGGGTGCGCTGGCGCGAAAGCATGCTGGCGCTTGCGCGGCCTGGGCGTGGACACCACGGTGGAATTCGGCGGCAACAAGGTGCTGACCGGCATGGTCAAGCGCATCGACAAGGAACTTGCAGACCGTCACCCTCGACACGCCCGCCGATATCGAAGCCTTCGCGAAAGGACTGCTGTGATGTTCGACCTCACAGGCAAGACTGCACTGGTGACCGGCGCCTCCGGCGGCATCGGCGGCGCCATCGCCAAGGCGCTGCATGCGCCAGGGCGCCACGGTGGTGCTGTCCGGCACCCGCGCCGAAGCGCTGGAAGCGCTGAAGGCCGAACTGGGCGCGCGCGCCTTCATCGCCGCCTGCCAATCTCTCCGACATCGCCTCGGTCGAAGCCCTGCCCAAGGCGGCGGAAGCCGCCGCCGGCGCGCCGCATCGACATCCTGGTCAACAATGCCGGCATCACCCGCGACAATCTCTTCATGCGCATGAAGGATGAGGAGTGGGACCAGGTGATCGCGGTCAATCTCACCGCCGCCTTCCGCCTGTCGCGCGCCGTGCTGCGCGGCATGATGAAGAAGCGCTGGGGCCGCATCATCCAGATCACCTCGGTGGTCGGCGCCACCGGCAATCCCGGCCAGGGCAACTATGCCGCCGCCAAGGCGGGCCTGGTCGGCATGAGCAAGATCGCTGGCCGCCGAAGTCGCCTCCCGCAACATCACCGTCAATGCCGTGGCGCCCGGCTTCATCCAGACCGCCATGACCGAGGTGCTGACCGACCAGCAGAAAGAGATGATCGTCGGCGCGCATTCCGGCCGGCCGCATGGGCATGCCGGAGGAAATCGCCGCCGCCGTGGTCTATCTGGCCTCGCGAGGAAGCGGCCTATGTCACCGGCGAAACCATCCATATCAATGGCGGGATGGCGATGATATGACAGGAAAATCAAATACTTAAGCACGTCATGTGGCGGGCGCGGAAGCGATTATGTTACCAAACCGGCCACCTCACGAAGCACCCAATTGTGTGGTCCCGGCGTTTCACCCATTGCCGGTCGGAAATCTAGGAGAGGCTTACAAGTCCATGAGCGATACTGCCGAGCGCGTGAAGAAGATCGTCGTCGAGCATCTGAATGTCGATGCCGACAAGGTCACGGACAACGCGTCCTTCATTGAAGATCTGGGCGCCGACAGCCTCGACACCGTCGAGCTGGTCATGGCGTTCGAAGAAGAATTCGGCATCGAAATTCCCGACGACGCGGCCGAATCCATCGTCACCGTCGGCGACGCCGTCAAGTACATCGACAAAGCCAAGCCGCCTGATCCGGCGCCAAGCGTCTCAGCCCATGCGCAGGGTCGTCGTCACCGGCCTGGGTCTCGTCACGCCGCTGGCCTGCGGCGTGGAGGAAACCTGGTCGCGCCTGCTGGCCGGCAAGTCCGGCGCCAGCGCCATCACCAAGTTCAAGACCGACGATCTGGCGACCAAGATCGCCTGCCAGGTGCCGCGCGGCGACGGCACGGACGGCACCTTCAATCCCGACCAGTGGGTGGATCGCCAAGGAACAGCGGCGCATGGATGATTTCATCATCTATGGCCTGGCCGCCGCCAAGCAGGCGGTGCGCGATTCCGGCTGGGTAGCCCAAGACCGAAGAAGACAAGCTACCGCACCGGCGTCCTGATCGGCTCGGGCATCGGCGGGCTGACCGGCATCGAGGAAGCCGCGATCCTGGTCGCATGAAAAGGGCCCGCGCCGGCTTTCGCCCTTCTTCATTCCCGGCCGGCTGATCAATCTGGTCTCCGGCTATGTCTCCATCGAGCATGGCTACAAGGGCCCCAACCATGCCGTGGTCACGGCCTGCGCCACCGGCGCGCATGCCATCGGCGATGCCGCGCGGCTGATCGCGCTGGACGATGCCGATGTGATGGTGGCGGGCGGCGCGGAAGCGGCGGTCTGCCGCCTCGGCATCGCCGGCTTCAATGCCTGCCGCGCGCTTTCCACCGCCTTCAACGACACGCCCGACCAAGGCCTCGCGCCCCTATGACAAGGACCGCGACGGCTTCGTGATGGGCGAGGGCGCCGGCGTGGTGATGCTGGAAGAACTGGAACATGCCAAGGCGCGCGGCGCGAAGATCTATGGCGAAGTGAAGGGCTATGGCCTGTCGGGCGACGCCTATCACATCACCGCGCCCGTCCGAAGACGGCGATGGCGGCTATCCGCGCCATGCAGATGGCGCTGAAGCGCGCCGGGCATCGCGCCGTCCGACATCGATTACGTCAATGCCCATGGCACCTCGACCATGGCCGACGGCATCGAGCTGGGCGCGGTGGAGCGGCTGCTGGGCAATGCCGCCGCCAAGACGCCGATGTCCTCGACCAAATCCTCCATCGGCCATCTGCTGGGCGCGGCCGGCGCGGTGGAAGCGATCTTCTGCCTGCTGGCGATGCGCGACGGCATCGTGCCGCCCACCATCAATCTGGACAATCCCGACGTCACCACCGCGCATGGACCTGGTGCCGCTGCAAGGCGCAGAAGCGCGAGGTCAATGTCGCCATGTCCAACAGCTTCGGCTTCGGCGGCACCAATGCCGCGCTGATCCTCTCCAAAGTCTGATGCGCGTTCTTCCTCGTCCTGGTGGTGCTGGGCGTCATCGCCGCCGGGGTGGTGGAATGGGCCTGGCGCGCCTGGGACGCGCCCGGGCCGCCGGCGCCGTCCGGCAACCAGACCGTGATCCTGATCGCCCGCCCATCCGCGCACCCATGACATCGCCCAGATGCTGGAAGCGCAGGGCTGGTCAAATACGGCCTGCTGTTCGAATTCGACCTGCGTCTGCGCGGCGTCTGCCGAGCCAGCGTCAAGGCCGGCGAATATGCCATTCCCTCCACGCGCCTCGATGGCCGACGATCGCCGCGCATCCTGGTGGCGGGCAAATCCATCCAGCACAAGCTGACCGCCGCCGAAGGCCTGACCTCCGACATCGCCGCCGCCATGTCGCTGCTGGCGCCGCGTTCGTACGTATTGCTAAGTACAAGTCGGAGTTCCTCGCCAACATGTCGCACGAGCTGCGCACGCCGCTCAACAGCCTGCTGATTCTGGCCAAGCTGCTGTCCGACAACGACGAGTCGACCCTGACCACCAAGCAGGTCGAGTACGCCAAGACCATTCACTGGAGGCCGGCAATGACCTGCTCTCGCTGATCAGCCAGATCCTCGACCTGTCGAAATCAAGACGGGCAAGCTGCAGATCGAGTCGCGCAGCATCTCGCTGGGCGAGCTGCGCAACTACATAAAGCCTCTCCGCCAGATGGCAGTGCAGAAGCGCCTCGACTACGAGATCGAATTCCGCTCCGGCGCCTACGGAATCATGGGCGCGCTGATCGAGCGCGGCCGCACGGGCAGCGGCCGCACCGTCGAGGTCTCGATGCTCGAGGCGATGGCGCACTTCAACCTCGATGCCTTCACCCACTTCTTCCAGGTCGGCGAGGTGATGGGCCCGTACAGCCGGCCGCGCGTCTCGCAGTCGTACGTGCTCGAATGCAGCGACGGCAAGTGGATCGCGCTGCACATGTCGTCGCCCGAGAAATTCTGGCAGGGCCTCGCGCGCGCCATCGAGCAGCCGACGCTGTTCGACGACCCGCGCTTCGCGACGCGCGAGCGCGCGCATCGCCAACCAGGAAGCGCTGATCGCGCTGCTCGGCGAGCGCTTCAAGCGCCGCCCGCGCCACGAATGGTGCGCCCGCCTGCAAGGCGAGGACGTGCCGAATTCCCCGATGTACGACACCAGCGAAGCGCTCGATGATCCGCAGGCGGTGCACCTGCAGATGACGGCGTCGGCCGAGCATCCGGTGATGGGGCTGTTTCGCACGGTGCGCTCGCCGGTGTCGTTCGACGGCGAGCGCGCGCTCGACGTGCGGCCGCCGCCCATGCTCGGCGAGCACGGCGACGAGATCCGCAACGCGTTGAAGGCAGCGAGGGCCACGGTCAGCTCATGAATGCCAGTGTTCAGTCCCGATTCGGCGCGCCGCGCGCTGCTCGCGCTCGCCGTGCTGGTCGGCATCGTCGGTGTCGCGCGGCCGGGCGGAGGCCCAGGAGGGCCCGATCAGGATGGTCGTTCCGTTCGGCCCCGGCACGACCACCGACACCGTCGGCCGCGTCGTCGCCGACGCGCTCGGCAAGCGCCTGCACCAGAGCGTGATCGTCGACAACCGCGCCGGCGCCGGCGGTGTCACCGGCAGCGACATGGTCGCCAAGTCGGCCGCCGACGGCCGCACGCTGGTGATGGGCACGGTCGGCACGCACGCGATCAACGCGTCGCTGTTCCACAAGCTCCCGTACGACACGATGCGCGACTTCGCGCCGGTCGCCTTCGTCGGCTACACGCCGACGCTGCATCGTCGTCGCCGCCGACTCGCCGGTGAAGTCGCTGAAGGACCTGGCGGCGCTCGCGGCCCGGCCGCAGGGGCTCACCTTCGCGTCGGCCGGCAACGGCACCTCGGGCCATCTCGCCGGCGAGCTGCTGGCGCAACGCCTGGGCGGCAAGATGATCCACGTGCCGTACAAGGAAGGCGCGATGGCGATGACCGCGCGTGATGACCTCGCAGGTCGACTTCATGTTCTATCACCCGGCCGCCGTGATGCCGCAGATCCGCGCCGGCAAGCTGCGCGCGCTGGCCGCGAGCAGCGCCGTGCGCAGCGCCGCCGCGCCCGACGTGCCGACGCTGATGGAGCTCGGCGTCAAGGACTTCGACCTCGTCGCCTGGTTCATGCTCTATGCGCCGGCGGCCACTCCTTCGGCGACGCTCGTGCAACTGCGCAGCGGCCGCGGCCGGCGCGCTCGCCCAGCCCGACGTGGTGGCGCGCCTGCGCGAGCAAGGCGTCGAGCAGCGGCCGATGAGCGCCGACGAGATGGCGCCGTTCAACAAGCGCCGAGCTGGCGAAATGGGCCGAGCTCGTCAAGCGCTCGGGTGCGCAGGTCGACTGATCGCCCGATCGCCTGATCGCCGATCGACGAACGACAACACCGACACGAGACGGAGACAACCATGACCACCCGGAAGATTTCGCGCCGCACCGCCGTCGCCGCTGCCCTGGCGACCCTCGGCGGCATCGGCCGCGACGTGCTCGCGCAGCCGGCCGGCCAGCCGATCCGCATCGGCAGCACGCTCGCGCTCACCGGCCCGCTCGCGGCGACCGCGCCTGGTGCACAAGGTCGTCGGCGAGATCTACGTCGAGCAGCTCAACAAGCGCGGCGGCCTGCTCGGCCGGCCGGTCGAATGGATCGTCAAGGACGACCAGTCGAAGCCCGACCTCGCGCGCACGCTCTACGAGCAGCTCGTCACCGCCGACAAGGTCGACCTGCTGATGGGCCCGTACGCGACCGGCGCGATCCTCTCGGCGATGGGCGTGGCGCAGCGCTACAACAAGGTGCTCGTGCACCACACGTTCGGCATTCCGTCGCTCGCCAAGTACGACATGCAGTTTCCCGCCTGGTCGCTCGGCTCCGATCCGGCGAACACGGTGCCGAACACGCGTGTTCGACGCGCTCGCCGCGTCGCCCGAAGCCGCCGAAGACGATCGCCGTCGTGACGAGCAAGTTCCCGTCGGTCCACTTCATGTCGCTCGGCGCGCGCGAGGTGGCGAAGAAGCGCGGCCTCACCGAAGTGCTGTTCCTCGAGTGGGACTTCGGCAATCTCGACTACGGCCCGATCGCGGCGCGCATCAAGGACGCCAAGCCCGACTTCGTCTGGGTCGGCGCGATCGGCCTCGAGGGCAACCAGCTGCTCGACGCGATGAACAAGATCGACTACACGCCGCCGCAGCACTTCTACATGTACCCGGCGCCGGGCGCCGATGTCGAAGTCGCCGCTGAAGCGAAGAACGCGCTGTCGATGACGGTCTTCGAGGAGCAGCCGCCGTTCACCAACGAACGCCGGGCGCCGCCGAGTTCATCAAGCTGTATCACGAGCGCGCCGCGAAGGCCGGCATCCCCGACACCGTCGGTCGAGGTGCAGGCGGCGGCGTCGTACACGGCCTGGCAGATCCTCGAGGCCGGCGTCGCGGCGACCAAGCAGCCTCGACGACAAGGCGATCGCGCGCGTGGCTCAAGGAGCAACCGCGTCGACACCATCCAGGGCAAGCTGCGCTTCGACGGCCCGAGCAACTACGGCGACGACCTGATGCGCGTCAAGCAGGTGCAGAACGGCCACTGGGTCACCGTCTGGCCGAAGGAGTACGCGGCGCCGGGCGCGACGCTGCAGGTGCAATGACGCTGCGTCGCCGAGCGGCGCATGTCCGCGCGCTTCACGCTGCCGAGCGCCGACGCTGCTGGCGCAGTCCGCTCCTGTCCGGCGTCTTCATCGGCGGCCTGTACGGCCTGCTCGGGCTCGGCCTCGGCCTGCGCTGGGGGCTGCTGCACATCATCAACCTCGCGCATTTCGGCTTCGCGTTCCTCGCGGCGTATCTGTGCTACCAGCTGGCGAGCGTCGGCGGCGTCGATCCGCTGCTGACGCTCGTCGCTCATCGTGCCGCTGTTCTTCGCGCTCGGCGTCGGCCGTGCAGTGGCTGCTGGCGCGCTTCTCGGTGTCGCCGCTCAACTCGCTGCTCGCGACGTTCGGCCTGACGGCGATCATCGAGGCGCTGCATCCAGTCGATCTGGACCGCCGACTTCCGCAAGCTCGAATCGGCCTATGCCGGCGAGAAGTTCCGCATCGGCGCGCTGTTCGTTCCGGTGCCCGAGCTGATCACGCTGCGTGCTCGCGCTGGCCTGCTCGCTTCGCGGCATCTGGGCGGCGCTGCGCTACACCGATCTCGGCAAGGCGCTGCGCGCGCTGGCCGAGGACGCGCCGATCGCCGCGGCCTTCGGCGTCAACGCCGCGCGTCACGCGCTGCTGCTGGCCGGCGTCTGCGCGCGCGCTGGCGGGCATCGCCGGCGTGTGCCTCGCGCTCGAGCTTCACGCTGACGCCGTCGCAGATCTACGCGTGGGTCGGCGTCGTGTTCGCGGCGGTGATGCTGGGCGGCCTCGGCTCGCGCGCTCGGGCCGCTCGCCGCCGGCATCGCTGATCGGCGTCAGCGAAGCGGTGACGATGGCGGTGCGTCGCCGTCGTGGGCGCCGATCGTGTCGTTCACGCTGCTGATCGCGCTGCTGCTGCTGCGCCCGGGACAGAGCCTGAAGCTCGACCGCACGCTCGCTCGCGATCGTCGCCGCGGGCGTCGCTGCTCGCGGTCGTGCCGTGCCTGCGCCTGCCGGCGTTCTACGAGTCGTTCCTCTACCTGGTGCTGCACTGGATCGTGCTCGCGACGTCGTGGAACATCCTGTCGGGCTATTCCGGCTACTTCTCGTTCGGCCACGGCGCGTTCTTCGGCGCCGGCGTGTACACGACGGCCGCTGCTCGCGGGCAAGTACGACGTGCCGTTCCTGTGGACGCTGCCGGCGGCCGCGCTCGTCGCCGCGCTGCTCGGCGTCGCGCTCGGCGCGGTCGTGTTCCGCGTGCGCGCGCGTGCGCGGCGAGGTGTTCGCGCTGCTGACGCTCGCGGTCACCTTCGTCTCGGCGACGATCGTCGCTCAACACGCCGATCGACGGCGGCCCGGGCGTCTACGCTGTCAGCGCGGTGCCGGTGCCGGCGCTCGGCGCCGACGCCGTCGGGCGACGTTCTACCTGCTGGCGCTCGCGCTGGCGATCGCTGACGCTGCTGGTCGCCTGCGCGCATCCCGCGCGCGCGCCTCGGCGCTGGCCTCTTCGCGATCCACGACGACGAGGACGCGGCCGAGGTGATGGGCGTGCCGACCTATCGCTACAAGCTGGTCGCGCTTCGCGATCTCGTGCGCGCTCGCCGGCGTCGCCGGCGGCATCCAGGCGCTGTTCGTGTCGTACGTCACCGCCGGCGAGCACGTTCAACATCACCGTGCCGCTGACGGTCGTGCTGATGAGCGTGCTCGGCGGCACGCGCCACTGGGCCGGGCCCGGCCGTCGGCGCGATCGCGATCACCGCGCTGCTCTACGCGTTCACGGCCGCCGACCAGGCGGTGGCCGGCAAGGCGGTCGATCGGCGCGATGCTCGATCGCGGCGATCCTGTTCATGCCGGACGGCATCCTCGGCCGCGCATTGCAGCGCGCGCGTCGGCGCGCGCGTCGGCCGCCGGCACGCCGCGCGCCGCAGCGGCGGCGCGCGCAGTGCCGGCGAGCCCTCGGCGCCGACGATCGCCTCGCCGTCGCGCGCGGCCGTGGCGCCGCCGGCGCACGACGTGGCCGCTGCTGCGCGTGCGCGGCCTGCGCAAGTCGCTTCAAGCGGCGTGCACGCGCTCGACGGCGTCGACCTCGACGTGCGTCGCGGCGAGATCCTGGGCCTGCTCGGTCCGAACGGCTCGGGCAAGTCGACGCTCATCAACGTCGTCAGCGGCCATTACCGTGCCGACGCCGGCAGCGATCGTCTTCGAGGGCCGCGAGCTCGGCGGCATTGCCGGCGCACCGCATCGCCGCGCGCCGGCATCGCGCGCACCTACCAGATCCCGCGGCCGTTCGCGCACCTGACGCGTGCTCGACAACGTCGCGCTCGCCGCGATGTTCGGCGGCGCGCGCTCGACGCGCGACGCGGCGCGACGCGCAGGCGATGCGCTGGCTCGAGTTCACCGGCCTCGACGCGCAAGGCCGAGCGCGCTGCCCGGACGATCTCAACCTGCACCAGCGCAAGTTCCTCGAGCTCGCGCGCGCGCTCGCCTCGCGGCCGCGCCTGGTGCTGCTCGACGAGGTGCTGTCGCGGCCTGACGCCGAGCGAGATCGACGACGCGGTCGCGCTGATCCGGCGCATCCGCGACCAGGGCACGACGATCGTCTTCGTCGAGCACGTGATGCGCGTGGTGATGGCGCTGTCCGACCGCATCGTCGTCTTCGACCAGGCGAGCGTGCTCGCCGAGGGCAGCGCCGACCGACGTGATGAGCGCGCCGGACGTCGTCACCGCCTATCTCGGCAAGCGCCCATGCTTGAGGTGCGCGACCTGCGACGTCGCACTACGGCGCCGCGCCGGCGCTGTGGGGCGTGTCGCTCGACGTCGCGCGCCGGCGAGCTGCGTCTGCGTCGTCGGGCCCGAACGGCGCCGGCAAGACGACGCTGATCAACACGCTCGCCGGCATGCCTGCGCGTCGCGCGCCGGCCGCATCGCCATCGACGGCCACGACATCACGCGCGCTGCCGCCGCATCGCTTCTGCGCCGCCGGCATCGCGCATCGTTCCGGAAGGCCGGCGGCTGTTCACCGCGCATGACGGTGCGCGAGAACCTCGAGCTCGGCAGCTACCTGCCGCCGGCGCGCGCGGCAGCGCGCGCGTCGCTCGACGCACGTGCTGCGCGCTGTTCCCGGCGCTGCGCGACAAGCTCGCACAGCGCCGCCGGCGACGCTGTCGGGCGGCCAGCAGCAGATGGTGGCGATCGGCCGCGCGCTGATGGCGCGGCCGCGGCTGCTGCTGCTCGACGAGCCGTCGCTCGGGCTCTCGCCGCTGATCGTCGCACGACGATGTTCGACGCCATCCGCGCAGGATCACGCCGCGGGCACGGCGGTGCTGCTGGTCGAGCAGAACGTCGCGATGGCGCTCGACGTCGCCGATCGCGCCTACGTGCTCGAGGAAGGCCGCATCGTCGCCGAGGGCGCGCCCGCCGGCTGCTCAGGCGCGGCCCGAGATCCAGCGCGCCTACCTCGGCGTCTGACGACCGACCCTTTCGAGGAGACCTTGTCCATGCTGTTCCCAACGACCATCGTCGGCAGCTTCCCGCAGCCGGAGTGGCTGATCGATCGCGCCAAGCTCGCCGGGCGGTTCCCGCCGCGCGTGCGCGCGAGGGAGCTCTGGCGCATCCGCCCGAGCATACCTCGCCGAAGCGCAGGACGACGCGACGCTGATCGCGATCCGCGCGCAGGAAGACGCCGGGCTCGACATCGTCAGCGACGGCGAGATCCGGCGCGAGAGCTACTCGAACCGCTTCGCCACCGCGCTCGACGGCGTCGACCTCGACAACCCCGGCACGCGCTCGACCGCTCGGGCCACCCGAACCCGGTGCCGCGCATCGTCGGCAAGATCCGCCGCCGGCACGCGGTCGAGGTCGACGACCTGAAGTTCCTGCGCGCGCACACGACGCGCATGATGAAGATCACCGTGCCCGGCCCGTTCACGATGCTGCAGCAGGCGCAGAACGACTTCTACGCGAGCGAAGAAGAGGCGGCGATGGACTACGCCGCCGCGGTCAACGAGGAGATCAGGGACCTGTTCGCCGCCGGCGCCGACGTCGTGCAGATCGACGAGCCCTACATGCAGGCGCGGCCCGAGAAGGCGCGCGCTACGGCCTTGCGGCGCTGAACCGCGCGCTCGACGGCGTCACCGGCACGACCGCCGTGCACATCTGCTTCGGCTACGCGGCGATCATTCACGAGCGGCCGAGCGGCTACTCGTTCCTGCCCGAGCTGGCGCAGTGCAGCTGCCAGCAGATCTCGATCGAGACGGCGCAGTCGCACCTCGACTGCTCGGTGCTCGCAGGCGCTCGCCGGCAAGAAGATCATGGTCGGCTGCATCGACCTTCCGACCTGACGGTCGAGACGGCCGCGACGGTCGTCGAGCGCATCGAGCGCGCGCTGCCCTACGTCAAGCCCGAGGACGTCGATCCTCGCGCCCGATTGCGGCATGAAGTACCTGCCGCGCGAGGTCGCCTCGGCCAAGCTGCGCGCGATGGTCGAGGCCGCGAAGATCCTGCGCCAGCGACACGGTGCGCATTGACCCGACGTGAGCCCGCTCCACCCGTTCGAATACCGTTGGGCGCGCGCGGCCTTCCCCGCGGACTGAGGATGCGCGACTTCGTCTTCCAGGCCACCTTGCCGCGCGTCGTGTTCGGCGCGGGTGCCTTGCGCCAGTTGCCGAGCGAAGCCGAAGCGCTCGCCATGGAGCGCGTGCTCGTGCTGTCGACGCCGGGCCAGCGGCCGATGGCGGAGCGCGCGGCCGCGCTGCTCGACTCGCGCTGCGCGGCATCTTCGCCCAGGCCGTCATGCATGTGCCGGTCGAAACGGCGCGCGCCGCGGTCGACGAAGCGCGCCGGCTCGGCGCCGACGGCGCGGTGGCCATCGGCGGCGGCTCGACCACCGGCCTCGGCAAGGCGATCGCCCTCGAGACCGGCCTGGCGGTCGTCGCGATACCGACGACCTACGCCGGCAGCGAGATGACATCGATGTACGGTCTCGACCGATGCCGGCGCCAAGAAGACGGGTCGCGATCCGCGCGTGCTGCCGCGCTGCGTGATCTACGACCCGGAGCTGTCGCGCGGCCTGCCGTTCGGCGTCACGGTGGTGAGCGCGGTCAACGCGATCGCGCATGCCGCCGAAGGGCTCTATGCGCCGGACGCGAATCCGATCATCGACCTCCTCGCCGAAGAAGGCATCCGCACTCTCGCGGCTGCCTTGCCGCGGCTGCAGCGCGAGTCCGACGATATCGAGGCCCGGGGCGATGCGCTCGTGGGCGCGTGGCTGTGCGGTACGGTGATGGGCAACATCACCGTCGGCCTGCACCACAAGCTGTGCCACACGCTGGGCGGCGCGTTCGGCCTGCCGCATGCCGAGCTTCACACGGTCGTGCTGCCGCACGCCATGGCCTACAACGCGCCTGCCGCGCCGCGGGCGATGCGCAAGATCGCTGCGGCGCTCGGCGCACCGACCGCGCCGGCCGGGCTCTTCGATCTCGCCGCCCGTCATGGCGCGCCGGGCTCGCTGCAGGCGATCGGCATGCGCACCGCCGATCTCGATCTCGCCGCCGACCTGGCGGTGCAGAACGCCTACCCGAACCCGCGGCCACTCGAGCGCGGCCCGGTGCGCGAGTTGCTGCAGCGCGCGTACGAGGGCATACGCCCCGATTGACCGCGCCGCGAACGGCTAAGCCGTCAGCCGCTTCACGCCCTTCAGCTCGCAGGCGTAGATCGCGTTGCGCAGCGCCGCGATGGCTTCGTAGCGGGTGAAGCTGCGCCGCCACGCCAGCACGACGCGGCGTGTCGGCGCCGGCTTGTCGAACGGGACGTAGACGATGTGCGGCTGCTGTCTCGGCCGGCACCGACAGCTGCGGCACGACCGTGACGCCCATTCCCGACGCCACCATGTACTTGATCGTCTCGAGCGACGAGCCCTCGAAGGTCTTGCGCATGCCCTCGGCGTCGGTCGACGCGAACGCGCGTACTCGGGGCAGACCTCGAGCACGTGGTCGCGAAAGCAGTGGCCGGTTCCGAGCAGCAGCATCTTCTCGTTCTTCAGCTCGTTCGGCGCTGATCGACGTTCGCCTCGCCAGCGGATGCGCCCGCGGCACCGCGACGACGAACGGCTCGTCGTAGAGCGGCGCGATCGCGAGGCCGGTGTCGGGGAACGGCTCGGCCATGATCGCGCAGTCGAGCTCGCCGGTGCGCAGCAGCTCGAGCAGCTTGACGGTGAAGTGCTCCTGGAGCATCAGCGGCATCTGCGGCATGCGCTCGATCGCCTGCTGACCAGGTCGGGCAGCAGGTACGGGCCGATCGTGTAGATCATGCCCAGGCTCAGCGGCCGGCTGAGCGGGTCCTTGCCGCGCTTGGCCGTCTCCTTGATCTCGGCGGCGGCCTCGATGACGGCCTGCGCCTGGCGCACGATCTCCTCGCCGAGCGGCGTCACGCTCACCTCGTTGGCGCCGCGCTCGAAGATGCGCACGTCGAGCTCTTCCTCGAGCTTCTTGACCGAGACCGAGAGCGTCGGCTGCGACACCGAGCAGGCCTCGGCGGCACGGCCGAAGTGCTTCTCGCGCGCGACCGCGACGACGTAACGAAGCTCGGTCAGCGTCATGGAGCCTCCACGCTCCTTCCGGTCGCTGCCCGCCGAGGCGGCGAGGCCATCCTTGGGGCGGCCCGGCGCCGGGCCGATCCGCCTTCGAAATCCGAGATCAAGTGGCGGGCTTGTCGCTCAGGTTCTTCAGGTTGTCGTGAAGCTCCTTGCTCATCGGCGCGTTCAGGTTGATGCCCTTGGGCGGAATCGGCGACATGAACCACTTCTTGTAGAGCACTTCGAACTCGCCGCTCTTCATCATCCCGGCGAGCGTGTCGTCGACCAGCTTCTTGAAGGCCGGGTCGTCCTTCCTCAGCATGATCGCGTACGGCTCGACCTGGATCGGCTCGCCGACCACGGCGAAGTCGGCCGGGTTCTGCGCGCTCGCCTTGAGGCTGTAGATCAGGATGTCGTCCATGGCGAAGGCAACCGCGCGGCCGGTCTGCACCATCAGCATCGACTCCGGATGGTCCTTGGCGCCGAGCAGGTCGATGCCGAGCTTCTGCTCCTCGTTCAGGCGCCGGATCAGCTGGTAGTTCGTGGTGCCGGTGGTCGAGACGACGGTCTTGCCGGCCAGGTCGGAAAGCTTGTCGACCTTGGTGCCCGCCTTCACCAGGAAGCGGGTGCCGGTGTAGAAGTAGTTGGTCGCGAACTGCACCTGCTTGGCGCGTTCGGAGTTGTTGGTCGTCGAGCCGCATTCGATGTCGACGGTGCCGTTCTGCAGCAGCGGAATGCGGTTCGCCGAGGTGACCGCCTGGTACTGCTTCTTCATGTCGGCGCGGCCGGTCGCCTTCTTGACGTTGTCGGCGATCTTTTCGCAGATCTCGTAGGCGAAGCCGACCGGCTGCGCCTTGTCGTCGAGGTACGAGAACGGGATCGACGCTTCGCGATACGCGAGCGTCATGGTGCCGCTCTGCTTGATCTTGTCGAGCGTCGAGTTCTGTGCGAAGGCGCAGGCCGGCGCCACGAGGGCGAGCAGGCAGAGTCGGGTGAGGAATGTCTTCATGACTTAGGGTCCGGTAGTTGGCGGATGAGCGGGCGCGAAAGCGTGAACGTAAGCAAAGAGGGCGCCAAGGGCTACTTGGCGGGGCGCTTCATCGACTCGATCTTGGCGAGGTCGACGCTCGCGAGTACCTTCTTCAGCGAGTCGATGTCGACGTGGTCGCCTTCGGCCTCGACGATGACGCCGTTGGCGAGGATGACGGTGGCCTCGCCGTGGCTGCCGTCCTTGCGGTATTCCTCGTGCAGGGTACGTGGGCCGTCCTTGTAGACCTTCTCGACCCGACCGTCGGTTTCCTTGTCCATCGTCAGGTTCGCCCAGCCGGCCATGGTGGCGAGGCCGGCGAGGCCGCCGGTGTCGGTGACCGAGAGATTGACGTGCCGGTCGGCGTTGCCATACGACGCCTTCGCCGACGAGACGGCGATGCCCATCGCCTGATTGCCGCTCGCTTCGTACGAGGTGCGCGGCATGTCGCCGATCGTCTCCGGCAGCATCGCCTTGAGCTCGCTGGCCGCGATCGGCGTCGCGCTGCTGCCGGTCATCGCCGTCATCATGTCGCCCACGGCCTTGCCCGCGGCGGCCGGGTCGCCCGAATTCTGCGCCGCCTGCGCGCGATCGCCCGCCGCCTTCATGCGCTCGGCCATCGCCGCCATGCTGCCGGCGTTGATCGTCACCGAGGTTCCGTCGGGCGCCTTGATCGTCATGTCGCCCGTGCCCGCCGTGCCGCTGCCGGCGAATCCGCCCATGCCCACGCGGCCCATCGGCATGACGAGCGCGAGGAGCGCGCCGAGGATGAGGCCGGCGACGATCGCGCAGACGATGACGACGGCGGTGTACGCGCCGGCCTTCTCGGGCGGGCAGCGCATCAGCGTGGCGATGCCGGCGTAGATCAGGTAGATCGAATAGAGGCCGCAGAGCAGGCCGAGGATCGACAGCGCAGGAATGAGGCTGAAAATGCCGCCGAGGAACGTGGCCGTGCTGCCGTACGCGACGAGCTTCAAGGCCTGGATCTGGCTCTTGGTGCCGCCGAAGGTCGGTGCCAGCGCGTCGACGATGAGCGCCAGCACGAAGACCATCACGAGCGACAGCGCGTAGCTCACGACCATGCGCACGATGCCGGCAACGATCGGCAGGTGGTAGCTGATGCCGAAGCCGCCGACGCCCACGAGCGTCAGGCCGATGAACGCGGCGATCGCCGGAATCGCCGCGAGGATGCAGACGTAGCCGCTGTAGATCGACCCGACGCTCGCGCTTTCGCCGGCGATCACCGGCCAGGTCGCTTTCGGCCTGAGCAGAATGGATTTCACGCGATCGATCAGTGTCATGGCGCCTCCGTCCGGATGTGATTTTCTGGCGCCGCGCCCGGTTGCGGTGCCGCCTCGAGGGGAGCCGATGGTAAACCGGCTGTAAAGCTCGAATGCCGGGGCAATCCCGGCATCGCGATTGCTAGCGCGCCCGCCATGAGGCGCTCGCGATGATCCGCGTCTGTCTGGCTCTCGGCAGCTGGCACATCGTCGCCCTCGAGGCCGCGCTGCGCCAGGCCGATGCCGCGAGCACCGCTCCCGGGGCGCCCGAAGACCACCTCGTCCTCTACGAAACG
The DNA here is from genome assembly GCA_963799985.1 of uncultured Alphaproteobacteria bacterium. Taxonomy (GTDB): domain Bacteria; phylum Pseudomonadota; class Alphaproteobacteria; order Sphingomonadales; family Sphingomonadaceae; genus Sphingomonas. Next base: position 656,505 of record CAWCZC010000003.1, read on the forward strand.
GTCTCCGTCAGCGCCGAGTTGAAGCAGGCGATGCGCGAGGTCGCCGCCGCCGTCCGGCCCTGGCGGCGCATCGTCGACGCCTTCGAGCTGCTCGCGTCGGTGCGGCGCAAGATTTCGCAGCATGAGTTCGACGCGCTGATCGCGCGCCTGCGCGGCCATCTCGGCCTCGAGCGCATCGACGAGCTCTGGCTGTGCTGGATCACGCGGGCCCCGGAAAAGCTCGTCATGGAGGCGTACCCCGAGGCCGGCGTCATGCTCTACGAAGACGGCCTGTTCTCGTACCTGCCGATGCGGTCGACGCCGCGCGAGCCGGCGCCCGCCGGCCTGCCCTGGCCGAGCGCGCTGCGAGCTCGCTGGCGCGATGGGCTCGACCGCTGGCGGCCGGTGCGGCGGTTCCGTCGCCACAAGTCATGGCTCGATCCGCGCCACGAGCGCCGCGTCGCCGGCGCCTGGATGCTGCTCGCCGATCTCTGGCCCGCGCCCGCGACGCTGGCGCATGTGCCGTGGCGGCCGGTCGCGTCGGTCGTGGTGCGCCAGACCCTCGCCGGTTGTGCGTCCATTCCCGGCGTCGCCTGCTTCGCCGCACCCGAGCCCCGCCGCCCGTCGGTGCTGGTGCTCGGGCAGACCTTGTCGCGCTGGGGCGCGATGACGCGCGCCCAGGAGCTCGCGCTCTACGCCCGGGTCATCGAGCTCGTCGTCGGGCGCGGCTACGCGGTCTGGTGGAAAGAGCATCCGCGTTCGCAGCAGCCGTTCTTCCCGGAGCTCGCGGCCCTGGCGCCGCCGGGCCGGTTGCGCGAGCTCGAGCTGCCGTTCGCGCTGCCGGTGGAGCTGGTCGCATCCCGGCTCGGGCTGGCGGCGTGCGCGGCCGGCATCTCGACGGCGCTGTTCTACCTGCCCCGTCTCTACGACATTCCCGCGTATACCTTCGCCGAGGACCTGGCGCCGTTTCTGAGCGATCGCTGGGCCCAGCAGAACGACCTCGTTCGGCGCGCGGCGCCCCCGCTGCGCCATCTGCCGATGGCCGGCGCGCTCGAAGCGGCGCTGGCCACGCCATGAGCGACGCGAACGGCGACTTGCCGGCGCGCGTCTTCGTCGGCACCGATCCTTCGCAAGGCCTCGCCTGCAAGCTGCTCGAGCGCTCGATGCGCCGGCACGCGACGATTCCACTCGTCATCGACACCATGGACAACGTGCGCTGGCCGGCGCCGAAAGACGCGAACAACCAGCCGCGCACGGAGTTCTCGTTCCATCGGTTCGCCATCCCGGCGCTCGCCGGCCATCGGGGACGCGCCCTCTACGTCGACGCCGACATGCTGGTGTTCCGCGACCTGCGCGAGCTCTGGTCGCTCCCCTTCGGCGAGGCCACCGTGCTGCATGCGCCGTCGTCGGATCCGAAGCGCCCGAAGCAATTCAGCGTCATGCTGCTCGACTGCGATCGCCTGCGCTGGAACCCCGACGACATCGTCGCCGGCCTCGACGCCGGCCGCTACGGTTACGACCGGTTGATGGGCGATCTCTGCCTCGAAGCGCCCGCGAAGGTGCAGGCGCGCGTTCCGGTCGAGTGGAACTCGCTCGATCGCTACGAGGCGGGACGCACCGGCCTGCTCCACTACACGCACATCGAGACGCAGCCCTGGGTCTATGCACGGCATCCGTTAGGCGATCTCTGGGTCGAGCAGTTGCGCGAGGCGATCGACGCCGGCGTGATCAATGCGAGCGAGGTCGACCATGCGGTCGAGCGCGGCTGGCGCGGCCGTCGCTGCCGGCACAGCTGCGCACGCGCAGATCGCGTTGGCCGCTCTTCAAGAGCTTGATCGCGCCGCTGCTCGATCGGAGCTTTCAGCCGCATCGGCCGTTGCGCGAGCGGCTCGGCCGGCTCGCGCCGAAGCGGCGCTGATCGCGGGAGTTCGGCAAGTTGCCGAGATCAGTAGGCGTAGCCGACGCTGAACTGCAGTCGCTCGTCGCCGCGGGAACGCGACGCGGTGCCTTTGATGACATGCGAGGCGTCGACACGGGCATGCCACGACGGGGCCGCCGCGAAGCGCAGGCCGACGCCGACGCTGGCGATATGAGCCTGCACGACTTCGCCCGGCAACGGGTGATTGCGTCGCAACCAGCCCTGGTCCATGAAAGCCAGCGCAGCCGTCGCGATGCCGGGGGACAGGCGATCGCCGAAGTTCGGCGTCTGCAGCTCGACGGTCGCGCGGCTGCCGATGTCGCTGATCAGCTCGCGCTCGTCGAAGCCGCGCACCGAATCCTGTCCGCCGACGCCGAATTGCTCGGCCGAGACGAGCGCGTCCTGCGTGTACTGGCCATCGACGGCGAGGCGCAGCACGCCGTGGCCCGGCAGCGGCTGCAGGAGATTGGCGCCGTAGCGCACCAGGGTATAGCGGGCGCGCGCACCGGAACGAGCCGCATCGAGGTCCGCGGCGCCGCCGTGGGCGCCGCCCGGGAGGTTGCGGACGAGGCTGGCGGAGAGATCGAGCTGACGCGCGTCGCCGGCCCAGGTCGCGGCGTAGCCGATGCTGGCGGGATGCAGGGTCACGTCCGGCACCAGATCGGGCGCACCGCCGAGCAAGCCGACCTGGTTGTCGGTCGCCGTTGCTCCACGCTGTAGAACCAGCGCTGCTGGTAGCTCGCGCTCGGCCGCAGGTTCTGGTTGTAGCGCACGCCTGCCACGGTCCCGCTGCCGCGCACGCTGAACAGATCGCCGACGATGCCCGAGTCGACATTGGCATAGACGCCATAGAGGTCGATCGAGTCGCCCAGCGACGGCAGCGGCACGCGATAGCTAGGGCGGCGATCGTCACGTCGCTCGGTCGGTCCGGCGACGTGATGTATTGCAGCGTCGCCACGTGATCGAGGCCGGCGACATCGGCATGCTGCAGAAACACGCCGACGATGTCCGCCGTCGCCGGTGTTCCGGTGTCGTCGAACACGCCACCCAGCTTCCACGGCCTGTCCTCGAGCACGGTGACGACGGCATCGATCTTTCGGCCGACACGCGTTTCAGCTCGACGCTGACGTGCCGGGAGGGTTTTCATTGGCAAGGCTGATTTCGCGAGCCAGCGTCTCCGTGTTCGGCGTCGTGCCGTCGCGCAACGAGGGCAGGCTGCGCCGGATGTGCGCCGCGACGACGGACGGCGGCCCTTCGACCGCGACCTGGCCCAGATGGGCTTCGATAACCTGCAGGCGCACCGTTTGCGATGTCAGCTGTTGCTCGGGCAGGACGACCGTCACGGCGCCGAAGCCCTCCGCGCGTAGAGCCCTGCAGCGCGGCGACTGCCGATTGCAGGTCGGCGAAGGTACGCGCCGGGCCACGGTACGGCTCGAGGACGGCTTCGATCGCCGTGTCGGCGAGGACGCTGTTTCCTCGACTCGGAACGCCCGAACGTCGAAGGTCGGGCGGCGCTTCCTCGGCCGCGCCTCTCCTGTGAGCATCAGCAAGACAGCCGACAACGACAGCTGAGCGAGCGCCCGCAGCGATGCCGGCGAGAGCCGCGCGGCGCTTTCCGCGGCACGACGCCGTCATCGCCCCGACGGCACTAGGCTGCGTGTCTCGCAGTCCGGCGGCCGTGAACTGCATAGGCGTCGCCGGGCACCTGGCCTGGAGCGTCGGCGGCCGCAGGCGGCGAAAGACAGGGCGCGAGCAGCTGAGATCGCGCTGCGCCTGGTGGATCCGCGGGCGCCGTCGCGCCGCCGAGCAGAGGTCGATGCGCAGCGTGCCGTTGAGGTAGCGGATCGAATAGTTGCTGGCGGTCTGTCCGCCGACGACGATCGCGTAGCTGCCGGCCGGAGACGGAGTGCCGCGGTCGAAGCGTGAGCGTGCCGCGAGGTCGGTCGGCGTTTCGCCCGCGACGAAGCCGCTGTAGCTAGCGGTCAACGGCGGATTGGTCTGCCACGCCGAGCGGGTCTTGTCGTTGACGCTGATCGTCAGGGCGCCGCGGTGATCGCGCCGGAAGCGGTTGTCGAGGTCACGGCGTAATTAGCGCCGCCGTTGCCATCGTCGACGGCGTACCCGCCGACCGTAAGCGTGCGCGAGCCGGCGTTGCGGCTGTCGAATGTCTGCGTCAGCAAGTTCACGGCGTCGCCGCCAACGAGACCCGAGACGACGCTGGGCGCCGCGGCGGAAACCGTGTTGCCGTCGTAGACCTTGGTGTCGGACAGATGCAGCGAGCGTCAGCGGCGCCGGCATGATCGTGCCCGTCGCAGCGTTGCTGGCGACGACGTAGTTGGCGCCGCCGTTGCCGTCGTTGACGGTGAAGACCGGTAACGGTGAGGGTGCGCGAGCCGGCGTTGCAGCTGTCGAAAGACTTGAGTCGGCGACGTGACCGTGTCGCCTGCGATGAGCCTGGCGACGCCCGGTGTCGCGAGCGAGCCGACAATGCCGTCGTAGACTTTGCTGTCCGTGCACGCGTTCAGCGTCAGCGGCGCCGGCGTGATCGTGCCCGTCGCAGAGTTGCTGGCGACGACGTAGTCGGCGCCGCCGTTGCCGTCGTTGACGGTGAAGCTGGTAACGGTGAGGGTGCGCGAGCCGGCGTTGCGGCTGTTGAAGGCTTGGCTCAGCGACGTGACAGTGTCGCCTGCGACGAAGCCGGCGACAGGTCGGTGTCGCGAGCGAGCGGAGCAGTGCCGTCGTAGACCTTGCCGGTGTCCGTGCTGGCGTTCAGGGTGAGCGGCGCCGCGTGATCGTGCCCGTCGCAGCGTTGCTGGTGACGGTGTAGTCGGTGCCGCCGTTGCCGTCGTTGACGGTATAGCCGGTGACTGAGCGGTGCCGCGGAGCCCGCGTTCCGGCTGTCGAAGGTCTGGGTCAGGCGACGTGACCGCGTCGCCTGCGACGAGCCCGCGACGCCCGGCGTCGCGCGCGAACCGGCGGTGCCGTCGTAGACCTTGCTGTCGGTGCCGCGTTCAGCGTCAGCGGCGCCGGCGTGATCGTGCCGATCGGGCAGCGGTGCTGGCGCTCATAGCGATAAGCCGTAGAACCGGATCGCGCCGTTGCTCGCGCTCGTACGGCGATCCGTGCGGTGACGATCTTGCCGTGGCCGCGTTGCGCTTGTCGAAGATGGCGCTCCCGTTGCCGATGGCCACGCTGTCGCCGTCGATCGCGCCCGTGAGCGCGTAGTTGGCCGGAGCCAGTGTCGCCATCGTATTGCCGTCGTAGACCTTGGCGGCGACGCCGATCAATGTCGACGGCCAGGCTCGGTGCGATGCGATAGAACAGTCCGTTGCCGCTGCCCTGCACCGGCGTGACGCCGTACATGGCGGTGTACTGCTTGAATTCGGCGACGAGCCCGTCCCGCGTGTCGGCTGCGGGTCGCTCGAGTAGACGCGCCACGCGCCGAGGCCAGGTCCAGCGCCGCGACGCCGCTGCGTTGACGAAGTTGCGCCGGCACTGAGCGTGACGTCGGCCCCGTCGCACTGCTCGTGCTTGCAGGGGGCGGCGAGCGTGATGTCGGCGCCGGCGCCGGAGACGACCGCGAGCGCACCGGGAACGCGGATGCGGTGTCGATCGTCGTCGCGCCGCGTTCGCGCCTCCGATGGTGACAGGCCGCTCCAGCTCAGCTCGCCGAGCTCGGCGTCGCTCAGGCTGAGCGAGCCGGGCGCGGCGTTGCCGATGCCGACGCTGTGCCGGTCGTGACGGGGACGACGGGGCCGGCGCTGCTCACCGTGTTCGCCGCGCCGAGCGCCAGACTGTCCGCCAGGACGTGACATCGCCGTCCCGTTCTCGATCGCGCTCGCGGTGCCGGTGAGATGCCGCTGCCGCCGGAGCCCGCCGACCGCTGACGGTGACGCTCCCGGGCCAACGCCTGGATGTCGAGGCGCGGTGCTGCTGCCGCTCAGGAGCTTGAGCCCGCTGTTGCCGCTCCCGTTCCACTGCCGCCGGACCGCGGCGCTCACCGAGGCCGCGCCAAGGCCGCAATCAGCACGGCGCGCACGGCCGCGCCATAGTCGTTGACGATGTGATGCCGCTGTTGTCGGCCCGTACCCGGGCCGCCGGTGCCTCGAATCGGATGTCGCCGTCGACGGGGCTGATGGTCGGCCCGTTGCACGCGACCGAGCAGGCCGAGGCGAACGAGTCAGGCCCGCGATGACTTTGTCGGCATTGATGTTGATGCCCAGTTGTTGCTGGTTCCGGACCCGGCGTTGCCGATCAGGTCGATCCGCGCCGCGTTCGGCCCCGTGCCGGTCGACACGATCGAGCCGCTGCTGTTCCAGCTGATGCCAAATCGCTGCGCGTGCCGCTGCTCTGAGCCGCCGTTGCCGGTAATGGCGATGTCGCCGTAGGCGCTCTGCACCAGCGCATTGAAGTTGAAGACGAAGCCGATGTTGCCGCCCGAGGCGGCGGCTGCTGCCGCCGGTGCCCGTGATGTTGATCTTGCCGATGCCCGACGACACGACCTCGGTGGCGCCGTACGTGCCGTTGCCGAAATTGTCGAGATAGACGCCGAAGCTGCCGCCGGTGTTGTTGCCGCCGGTGCCGGTGATCGTGATGTCGCCGTCCTGGCCGAGGACGCGGGTGACCTGATTGAGCAGCACCCCGGTCGACTGGCTCGCCGTGACCAGGTCGCCGCCGACACCGGTCAGCGCGATCGCGCCGCTGCCGGTGGTCTGGATCGTCGTGCCGCTCTGGGTATAGATGCCGTGGCCGCTGCTGGCCGCGTTCGACCAGCCGTGGCCATGCATCGTGATGTCGCCGCCGCCGGCATTGAGCGTCGTGCCGCTCCAGGTTGATGCCGGTGCCGTTTGCCGAGTCGCCCCAGGCGAAGCCGGTCGACGCGTCGCTGCCGCCGCCGAGCGTGATGCTGCCGCCGTTGCTCTTGAAGGTGCCGCCCGCCAGGCTGACATAGCCGGTCTGGTCGGCGTTGCTGGTCGGCATCGAGGACGATGTTTAGTTTGCCGCTGCTGGCGTTGATGCCGGCGCCGCCGGTGAAGACGATGGCCTTCGGCGCCTTCAGGGTCAAGGTGCCGTCGCCGCCCGTCGTCTTGCTGATGCCGAGACCGCTGAAGACGAGATTGCTGCCGGTCGAGAGCTGCCACGCGTTCAGCGCCGGGCCGTAGTAGTCGAGCGCGGTGCCGGTGGTGCCGATCGACAGGCCGTTCGCGTTGCCGCTGCCGAGCGCCGTCAACGCGACGCTGCCCAGACCCGTCGACTGCACAGTGCTCTCGGCATAGCTCGAATACGCGACGTCGCGGGACACCGCCGGACGCGGTGCCGGTGATCTGGATGTTGCCGTCCACGCTCGAGATCGACTGCGTCGCGCCGGGGTTGCTGATCGACACGCCGATGCCGCTCGTGCCGCCGCCCTTGCCGGTGAGGGCGATGCTGCCGCTGCCGGTGCTCTTCAGGCTGCTGCTGCCGAGCCCTGGATGCCGTGATCGTTCGCGCCGGTCGTGCCGCCGTTGCCGGTGATGGCGATGTTGCCGCCGCGCGCATCGAGGGTCGCGCCGGTCACGGTGACGCCGACGAAGGTGCCGGCCGTCGCACCCGACGGCGTTGCCCGTGAGCGTGATCGGCGCGCCGTTCGAGATCGGGCGCGCCGGTCCTCCATGATGTTCCTGCTGCCGGTGAGGCGTGATCGCGCTGCCCGCGGCGCCGCCCACGCTTGGCGCCTGCCGCTCGTGAGCGGTCGCGCGCTGGCGACCAGCGACCACAAGGGGCGTGGTGCCGCCCCGATCGTGCCGCTGAAGCTCGCGTTCCCCGGTCGTGGTCGCGTTCAAGGCATGAGGGCGCCGTCGACGTGGCTCGAAGAAGGCGATCGCCACCGGAGCCGGCATCGATGCCGGTCGCCCGCGCCCAGCGTCACCGCGTTGGCGAAGGTCTGCGCGCCTGCGCGCAGATCGAGCCGCCGTTCATGACGGTCGTGCCGCCGCCGTTCGCGGTCAGCCAGGCGGTCGCGAGCGGATCACCGATCGCGCCGTCGAAGGTGGTGACGCCGTTGCTCTGGGTCGTGAGCGCGCTGGCGGCGCCGCTGGAATCGATCGGGCCGGAGAAGTGGATGTTGCCGCCGGCTGCGGCGGCGCTGCCGCCGCTCGCGAAGAACGTGGATCGGCGTCGCGCCGAGCAGCGCCGCGTTCTTCATTCGATCGCTGCGCCGGTGCTCGCCGTGCTGGTGCCGGTGGCGCCGCCACCGCTCGACATCACGGTGTCTGCCGCCGATCGTGATGGTGCATCACCCACGCCCGCTGCGTCGAGTGTGATCGCGCCGCCGTTGCCGCCCCGGCATTGACCGCCGCCGCCGCCGCCGCCGTAGGCATAGATGGCGTCCGACCGAGACATTGCCGCCGGTGGCAAGCACCGAGACGGCGCCGCCGGCGCCGCCCGGCCGGCCGCCGCCGGTGCCGGCGCCGCCGAACGAACTGATCTGCCCGGTCGTCGACGCTCTGGCCCTGCAGGGTCACCGAACGCGGCCGGCGCCACCCGGGCCGCCGGCGTTGCCGCCGCCGCCGAACGTGTTCACCGTGACCGGCGATCGTTCAGCGCGCCGCTCGACGCGGTGGCGACGACGGTGCCGCCTGCTGCCGTTGGCCATGCCCATCGCCGAGATCCCGCCGATGCTCACCGTGGTTCCTTCGGCGCGCACGCTGCCTGCGGTGGCGCCGAGGCCCCGCGTCCGGCGGCGCCGCCGCTGAAGGTGGTGACCGCCCGAAGGCACGCTGAGCAGGCCCGCCGTGGCGGATCGTGCCGTCGGGCCCCGGCGAGCACGACGTTGCCGCCGTTGCTGCCGGCGAAGCCCGAGGTCAGGGCAGGGGCACCGAAGGTCGTCACTGCTGGCGATGTTGCGATCGACGCCGTCGATACGTGACCGAGCCGCCCGCGCGGCCTGCCGCTGCCGTGCCCGCGTTGAGGGCGCCGGCGTAGGCCGAGATGGCGCCTGGACGTGATGTTGCCGGCGGAGACCAGCGTCACGTTGCCCCCCGCTCGCGCCGGCCGGACCCCAGTGTTGATCACGCCGGGTTGCAGCAGGGTCGGCGCACGGTTCGTCACGCTGATGCTGCCGGGCGCACCGCTGGCCGTAGCTCCTGTCGCGGCGCCGGTCTGCGCCGACACGCTGGCCGAGTCGTGAGCGGCGCCGGTCGGCCGTCTGAGGCATTTGGTCACCGTGATCGAGCCGCCGTTGCCGCCGGCAGCCGTGCCTGCTGCCGCCGGTGCCGTCCAGTCGCGGTCAGTGCGCCGGTGGACAGTGTCCCGCTCGAAGTCAGCGATATCGTGCCGCCGTTGCCTCCCGCCGTGCCGGCCGTGCCCGCGCCGCCGTTGTTGGTCACGCCGCCGTGCTCAACGTGCCGGCCGGCATTGACCGTCACCGCGCCGCCGTTGCCGTCGAGCCCGCCGGTGCCGGTGATCGCACCGAGTGAGACGTTGCCCGCCGGATACCGACAGCGTGGCCGCGCTGCCGCCCGCCGTCGGAAGTGCCGAAGGCCGCACCGGATCCGATCGTGATCGCGTTGGCGGTCACGTTGCCCGTCGCCGTGAGCGTGACGTTGCTTCGCCGCGCCGCCCGCGCCCACGCCGGTCGACGGCATTGCCGCCGACAGCGCTGAGATTGCCGTCGGCCAGGGTGATCGCGCCGGTCCTTCGCCCGGGGGGATGGCGATGGCTCCGGGAAATCGTTCCCCCTCGCCATCGGCCAGGCCGAGCGCGGCGCCGCCGTTGGCGGTGATCAGCCCGCTCGGCTGCAGCGAGCCGGGATCGTCATCGGCCGAGCCGGTGATGGTGACATTGCCGGCATCGGTGCCATGCATGCTGGCGCCCGCCGCCGGTGCGCCGCCGCTCGTCACGATGGTCCGAGCCGCTCGTGGTCGAGACCGTTCCCGAGACATTGAGCAGCAGGCTGCCGCCGTTGCCCGAGGCGCCGCCT
>CAWCZC010000004.1:0-73206 GCA_963799985.1 uncultured Alphaproteobacteria bacterium
AATCCGGTTTTACGCGCGCTTAAGCATGGTTGGTCCATAGCAGCGCCATGTTGCAAGCCGCCGCGGACCGGTTGGATCAGGAACCCGAGCCGTTGTTCGCTCAGGCACGGCGGGCGGTGATCTGGCGTTCGGGCGCGCAAATTGTGGGACAGCTCATAACCTGGGCTGCGACATTCCTGGTGATCCGTATCCTAGACCCGCGCGATTACGGCTTGTTCGCGATGACGCAGGTGGTGCTCTCGTTCCTCAACATGCTCAATGGTGCGGGTCTCACCAAGGGCCTAATCCAGCAGCGCGACGCGGACGAGCGATCGATCCGCCAGCTTTACGGCATGCTGATCGTGCTTAATTTCAGCTTGGGCGCGCTCCAGTTCGCTATGGCACCATTGGCTGCCGCCTATTTCCGTCAACCGGTCGTGGCCGACCTGCTCCGGGTGCAATCCCTGCTTTACTTCACCACGCCGTTTGTCGCTTTTCCGTACGCGTTGCTCGCGCGGTCGATTGACTTCAAACATCAGGCGCGGGTGTACCTCCTGTCCTCCGTGGCCGGCGCGCTCACCGCTCTGGCGGGCGCGTTCGGCGGGCTGGGCGTGTGGACGCTGATAGCGGCACCGATCGCGTTGTTCACCACGCGCGCGGTCGGCATGACGATCGCCTCCGGACATCGCTATCGGCCGTTGTTCGACTTCCGCGGTGCGGGAACACTCGCCAGGTTCGGCGGGATGATGGCGACAGCGCAGCTCTTCTGGTTGCTGCAAGGTCAGGCGGACGTGTTCATCGGCGGCCGCGTGCTCAACCCTGCGACGCTGGGTCTCTACACGACGGGCCTGTTCCTCACGCAAATCCTGGTGTCGAAGTTCGTGCCCGCGATCAACGACGTCGCCTTCTCGATCTACGCGCGGATGCAGGAGGACCCGGCGGCGGTGGCGCTCGGCTTTCTGCGCTCGGCCCGGATGGTCATGCTCGTGGCGATGCCCTTCTATGTCGGCCTCGCCGCGACTGCAGAGCCGTTGGTGGCGACGGTGCTCGGTCCGAAATGGCTGGCCGCCGCGCCGCTGGTCCGCCTGCTCGCACTGTCGATGCCGGCGATGACGATGCAAGTGCTGTTCAGTCCAGTCTGCGACGCCATCGGACGGCCGGGCATCAGCCTGGGCACAGGGATCGTCGGTGCAGTCATCCTGCCTGTCAGCTTCCTCGTCGGGATTCACTGGGGGGTGACTGGCCTCGCGGCATCCTGGCTGGCTGGCTATCCGATCTTGCTTGCGATAACCGCTGCCTGGGCGATGCCGGCAATCGGCGTTTCGGCGCGCGCGCTGATCGATGCAGTGACGCCGATCCTGATCGCCGCGATCGCCATGGGCCTGGCGGTGGTGACGGTCGACGGGTGGCTGCCCGAGTTCGCCCCGCCGGTACGGGTCACGATCCTGGTTGCACTCGGCGCGACGGTCTATCTGGGCTGGCTGAGCGCGTTTACGCGCGCGATGGTGCGGGAGGCGATCGACATGGTCCGGGGCCGTCAGCCCGGTGCACCCGTCACGAGCGCTGCCTGATAGCCTGGCGCGGGTTCGAAGGAGGACAGCGACCAGCCTGGGTTCGCGCGGATCAGCCGGGCAGGTTCGCCCGGCGCCACCGAAACGCTGAACGCGTCGAGCGGATAGGACAGCCCCTGCCCGAGCGCCTTCACATAGGCTTCCTTGCGCGTCCAGCAGTTGAAAAACGCTTCGACCCAGGCGTTCCCGGGCAGTGCTTCGAGGGCCGCGTACTCGTCGGGCGCGAACAGCTGCTGCGCGACATCGCGACAGGCGAGTTCGGGATTGCGCCATTCGATATCGCAACCGACCTCCACTCCGCGGCCGATTGCGCCCAGCGCGAGGATGTTGGAGAAGGACAGGTTGAAGTACAGGTTTTCATGGTCGGGAAGAAACAGCTTGCCGTAGGCATCCGCGCGTATGCGGATATCGCCCGGCGCTTCGCCGAGTTCCTGCGCGAGCCAGGTCCGAAGCCTGCCGCGGCGGACGATGAACCGGTCTCGGTCGCGAGCGAAGCGAAACTTCGCGGCGCGCGCATGCTCCTCGCCGTCGAGCAACGCGTTGCAGGCCGACAGCGCGGGTCGCGAGACCGCAAGATCGAACAGCGCGACCGCGACGCATTCGACCGGTTCCGCCGCCGGCGCGCGCGCCGCGGCGGCCGTCATTCGGCTGCTTCGGCTAGTTCGGTGGTACAGGCCCAACCAATCGCATCGCGCAGCCGCGCGGCAAAAACCTCGACGTTGGGCTGCTCGACCATGGTGCCGTGCGATCCCGGTATGTTGTGCGTCTCCAGCGGTCCGGTGACGGTTTTGGACCAGCCCGGCCAGCTATCGAGAACGTCAAGGCGCTCGACAGGCTGGAACAGGACGACCCGGCCATCATAGTCGCCGGGTGTATAGCCATAGGCGGCCTTTTCCAGCGCGTCGACGATGATCCGATAGCCGGGGTTGGCTACCTCGGCTTCGGCGACGCCGACTTCTTCTAGGACGCCGCGTGCGCGATCCAGGGCATAGCTCAACCGTTTGCGAAGCGGCAGTTTGCGCCACGCCCGCAAATGATAGCGCGCCTTGCTGAGTCGCATTTTCATCCGCGTCACCGCGAGGAATGCGGGAGGGGTCATCGAATGGCCGAGCACGAGCAGAGGAACGTCTCCGTTCGCCGCCCGCAGCTGCCTTGCCACCTCATAGGCCAGGATGCCGGAGGTGCACCATCCGCCGATCAGATACGGCCCATGCGGTTGTTGCCGGCGAATGGTCGCAACGACCGCAGCGGCGATTTCCTCGAACCGCAGATCGGGTCGCATCAGCGGCTGGACGATCGGGCCCAGCGGAAGTCCGAGGAACGGCCGATCGATTCCCAGCGCTGCCGCGAGCGGCCGAAAGGCAATGCCGCCGTCGATCCAAAGCAGTGGCAAGCCGTCGCCTTCGCCTTGCAGCGGTACGAACTCGGCGAGATCGGCGACCGCATCGCCGTCGATCCGTGCTGCTAGGGCACGGAGCTCCGCTGCACGAAAGAATTCGGCCATGCCGATGCGGCGGCCCCATTGCTGCTCGATGCGCACGAGCAGCCGCGCGACGAGCAATGAATGGCCGCCGAGATCGAAGAAGCTGTCGTCCCGGCCGACCTGTTCGATGCCGAGTAGTTCGCACCAGATCGCGGCGAGCGTTTGCTCGGTCTCGCCCCGCGGGGACTCGACGGGGCGGGCGGCGTCAGCGCCGACTTTGGGCAGCGCCTTACGATCGACCTTGCCGTTGGGCGTCATCGGCAGCGCCGGCAACCACTCGATGTGCGAGGGGATCATATACTCGGGCAATGTCAGCGCGAGGTGCGCTCGCAGCTCGGCGCGGTTGGGAATCGAATCGCCCCGCGCCACGACATAGGCCGCGAGCGCGCGCTCGCCCGACGCGTCGGGCCAACTGCGCCCCGCCGCGGCGGCGACGTCGGGGTGTCTCGCGAGCGCGCCCTCGATCTCTTCGATCGCGACGCGGTAGCCGCGGATCTTCTCGTCGTTGTCGACCCGGCCGAGGCACAGGATCGTGCCGTCGGGCCGATAGCGGGCGAGATCGCCGGTACGGTACAGCCGCACGCCAGGAGCTGCGAATGTCTCGACGAACCGCTCGGCGGTCAGGTCGGGGCGGTTGCGATAGCCATTGGCCAGCCCGTCGCCGCCGATAAACAGCTCGCCGATCACACCGATCGGTGCGGTGTGGCCGCTGCCATCGAGTATATGGATCGCGGTGTTGGCGATCGGTCGGCCGATCGGCACCGGGCCATCGCCGTGGGTGACGCGTGCCACGGTCGACCAAATCGTCGTCTCGGTGGGGCCATACATGTTCCAGACCTGGCCGGCGCGCGCGAGCAGCGCTTCGGCAAGGTCGCGCGGAAAGGCCTCGCCGCCGCACAGGATGCGCAGCGCGGAATCGCCAGTCCACCCCGCCTCGACGAGCGCGCGCCAGGTTGCCGGGGTAGCCTGCATCACATCCGGCTTTGCCTCGACGATCAGCTCGGCCAGATGACGCGGGTCCATGACGGTGCTGCGCGACGCGACGATCAATTCGCCCCCGCACATCAGCGGGAGGAAAAGTTCGAGCGCGGCGATGTCGAAGGAGAGCGTCGTCACCGCGAGCAGCGAATCGTCGCGACCGAATCCCGGCCGTTCCTGCATCGCGCCGAGCAGGTTGATCAGCGCCTTGTGGCTGATCTCGACGCCCTTGGGATTGCCGGTCGAGCCTGAGGTATAGAGCACATAGGCGAGATCGTCGGGCCGAGTCGCGATTGGCGGGAGATCGGCGGTTGCGGCGCCGACGTTGTCGACCAGGATTTTCGGCAGGGTACAGCCCGGTAATGTGTCGGCCAGCCGCGCTTCGGTGAGCAGCGCCGCGGCGCCGGCATCGCCCACGATATAGTCGAGCCGCGCCGGCGGGAAATCGGGATCGAGCGGCAGATAGGCGGCACCCGCGCGGTGCACGCCGAGCAACGCGGCGACCATGTCGGGCGAGCGATCGAGACAGAGCGCGATAAGGTCGCCGCGACCGAAGCCAGCCGCATGGAGTGCCGCCGCGATGGCGTCGGCGCGGGCATCGAGTTCGGCATAGCTCGTGCGCCGGTCGTCGCACCGCACGGCAACCGCGTCGGGCCGCGTGCGCGCCTGCTCGCGAACCGCTTCGGGCAGCAGCAGGGGCGGGAGCTGGCGCACCGTGGCGTTCCATTCGACCTCGATCTGCCGGGACTCTGCCTCTTCCAGCAGCGGAAGGTCGCCGATCCGGCACGTCGTATCCTCCGCGACGCGACCGAGGATCGTCAGCCAGTGGCCGATCATCCGGCGGATCGTTGCGGGATCGTAGAGTTCCGTACTGTAGAGGAAGCGGCCGATCATGCCGTCGGGCCGCTCGTCGAGCTCGAGGTAGAGGTCGAACTTCGCGCCGCCCACGACGACGTCCATCTGGGTCAGGTCCCAGCCCTCGGGGAAGGGGTCGACCGGCGGCTCGATCGAGAACAGGCAGTTGAACAGCGGGTGCGTTCCCGGATCGCGGCGCACGTCGAGCTCGCGCACGACTTCGTCGAACGGCGCCTCGCTGGCGCCGAGCGCGCCGAGCACGCTGTCGCGCACCTCGCGCAGGAATTCGCCGAATGCAAGGTCGCCGCGCGGCTTGGCGCGAAGCGCGAGGGTGTTGAGGAAATAGCCGACGACCTGTTCGAGTTCGGGGCGACGGCGAAGGTCGGTTACCCCACCGACGACGATGTCTTCTTCGCCGGAGTAGCGGTGGAGCAGCGCGTGATAGGCGGCGAGCAGCGTCATGTAGAGCGTCACGCCCTCGCGCTGGCTGACCCGCTTGAGCGCCTCGGTCAGATCTTGCGGGATGAAAAAGGTTTCCATCGACCCCGCATGGGTGGGCCGCGCCGCGCGCGCGCGGTCGCCGGCGATCTCCAGCTTGGGCGGCGCATCGGCGAGGGTGCGATGCCAATAGTCGATCTGGCGCCGGATCGGCGGGCTCTGGAGATGCGCCTGCTGCCAGACGGCGTAATCGCCATATTGCAGCACGGGCTGGGGCAGCGGCGACGGCGCGCCGCTAGCGAACGCCGCATAGAGCGCGGCCAGTTCGGGCACGATCACGCGGTAGATCGAGACGCCGTCGAAGATGATGTGGTGCAGCGTGAAATATAGCCGGTGGTTGTCGTCGGCGAGCTTGACGATGCGCGCGCGGAACAGCGGCGCTTCGGACAGGTCGATCGCGCGGCGCGCGTCGTCGCTGCCGATGCGGAGTGCGGCGGCGTCGCGCTCGGCCTCGGGCAAATGGCTGACATCGTCGAACGGCAGCACGATGTCGCTGTGGTCGCGAACGCGCTGGACCAGTTCGCCGTCCTGTTCGATGAAGGCGGTCCGCCAGGCCTCATGTCGGCGCAGGATCTCGTTGACCGCGCACTCCATCGCCGCCCGGTCGAAGCTGCCGAACCGATGGATTGTGATCGATTCATTATAGAGCGGCATGTCGGGCGCCATGATCGCGTGCAGCCACACCTGGCGTTGATCGGCCGACAACGGGATCGTCGCATCGGGCGCGCGCGGCGCGATCGGTGCGGGCTTGTCGGCGCGCTCGCCGCCGCCGCGCATCATCTTTTCGAGCAGCTGCCGCTTCGATTCCGACAGCGAGGCATGCATGTTCATGCGGCGATCTCCACGGCACGAAACGCGATCGGCAGCGCCTTGAGGCCGCGTAGCCCCGAATTGGTGCGCCATTCGAGGCGGTCGCTGGTGATGCGAATGTCGTCGAGGCGGGCGAGCAGCTCGCTGAACGCGATCCGCGCTTCCATCCGCGCCAGCGCCGCGCCGAAACAGAAATGCGCCGCCCAGCCGAAGGCGAGATGGCGATTGTCGGTGCGAGTCGAGATCGAGCGTGTCTGGATCGGGGAAGCGTTCGGGGTCGCGGTTGCCCGCCGCCATCACCGCCATCACCGCTTCGCCCTTGCGGATCAGTTTGCCGCCAATCTCGGTGTCTTCGGGGCAGATGCGGGCGGTATGCTGGCTCGGCGTTTCGTAGCGGAGCAGTTCCTCGATCGCAGTCCCTATGATTTCGGGCTGCGCGCGCAGCTGGGCCTGTTTGTCGGGCTGGCGGATCAGCGTCAGCAAGCCATTGCCGATCAGATTGGTGGTGGTCTCCTGTCCGCCGACCATCGTGACGATGGTGTTGGCGATCACTTCGTCCTCGTCGAGCCGCTGGCCATCGACTTCGGCATCCATCAGCGAGCGGATCAGGCCGTCGCGCGGGTTCCTTTCCTGCTCGCGGATCGCGTCGCGGAAATAACCGGTCATGTCCGCGACGCACTTGAGCACATCGCGGATGCGGTCGGGGTTGTGCTGAAAATTGCCGAGCATTTCGGCGAAGGTCGCCGACCAGGTCTTGAGCTCGCGGTGATCCTCGAGCGGCACGCCGAGCAGCCCGGCGGTGACGATCGCGGGGAAGGGCTCGGCGAAATCGGCGATGACTTCCATCTCGCCGCGTGGGGCGCAGTCGCCGATCAGTCGATTGGCGATGGCCTGGACTGTCGCTTCCATCGCCTCGACCCGGCGCGGTGTGAACGCGCTCATGCACAGCTTGCGCAGCCGCGTGTGCGCTGGCGCATCGAGGAACAGCATCTGCCGCGCCATCACGTCGGCGACGGGGCCGAGCGACGGCAGGCCGAGCGCTTCCATCTTCTTCGGGTCGGGGGTGCGATCCGCCGAGAAGCGGTGGAGCACCGTCATCACGTCCTCGTAGCGGGTGACCACCCAGGTGTGCATGAACGGGTCCCACATCACCGGCGCTTCCTCGCGGAGGCGCCGGTAAAGGGGAACGGATTGGCATGCACCGCCGGATCGAGCAGCTGGAACAGGCTCAAGCTCGGGTCGAACGGCGCGCCCTTCGCGGCCGGGGCGGGCATTTGTGCGTTCACGGGAGGCTCCTAATCGGCGGCGCGTTCCTGCGCTTCGTCGTCGCTCATTGCGTCGATCATTTGCATCACCAGTTCCTCGATCCGCAGTGCGAGCTGGCGGATGGTCGGCGCCTGGAACAAGTCGCGCAGCGTCAGGTCAATGCCGAACGCTTCGCCCGCACGCAGCACGACCTGGGTGCCGAGCAGCGAATGGCCGCCAAGCAGGAAGAAATTGTCGTCCACCCCGACGTTGCCGCGCCCCAACACTTGTTCGAGGATTTGCGCGAGCCGTTCCTCGGCGGGGGTCTGCGGCGCGGCGAACCCGGCGGAGGCGAGCGCATTGCCGTCATTCGCCTCGGGTAGTGCGGCCTTGTCGAGCTTGCCGTTGGCGGTCAGCGGCAACGCGTCCATCCGAACGAAGGCGGCGGGGATCATATATTCGGGCAACGTCTGGCCCAGGAAATCCCGGAGATCCTCGGCCGAAACCTCGTCGACCGTCACGACATAGGCGATCAGCATGTCGCCGCCGTCGGCCGCAGGCGCCGCGATCACCGCGCCCGAGCGGATCGCGGGATGGCCGCGCAGCACGCTGGCGGTTTCCTCCGGCTCGACGCGATGGCCACGCACCTTGGCCTGGTCATCGACGCGGCCGTGGAAAGCAATTTGCCCGTCGGCCCGCCACGAAGCGAGGTCGCCGGTACGATAGAGCCGCCCGCCCGGCGCGCCGAACGGGTCGGCGATGAAGCGCTCGGCGGTCATCTGCGGTTGATGGCGATAGCCGCGCGCGACCTGCGGACCGCCTATATAGATTTCACCCTGCTGGCCGGGCGCGACCGGCGCGCCATCGGCGTCAAGGATATGGATTGTCGTCGCGCCGATCGGGGTAGCCGATCGGAGGCAGCCCCTTCTCGCTCGCTTCGGACGAGACGGGTGCGGAGGTTGCCACAACGGTGCATTCGGTCGGACCGTAATTGTTGACCAGCACGAATGGCAAGCCCGCGCGCGGGCGGCCGAGGAGGCGGTCAGCGCCGGTGAGTACGCAGCGCAGCCTGGTGCCCGCCGCCCAATCGTCGCGGATCAGATCCTGCGCGAGCGCGGTCGGAACGAACGCGACAGTGACGCCCTGCACAATCAGCCACGCGCGCAGGCGCACGTCGGAGGTGCGCACGTCATCGGGCGCGAGAACGACCGAGGCGCCAGCGCAGAGATAGGGCCAGACTTCCCAGATCGCGGCGTCGAAACCGAGCCCGGCCAGGTGGCTCCCACGATCTTCGGCCGTGATCGCAAATGTCGCGTTATGCCAGTCGATGAGGTGCGCCAGATTGGCGTGGGTGACCTCGACGCCCTTCGAGCGACCGGTGGTTCCCGACGTGTAGATCACATAGGCGAGCGCATCGGGCATGATCGGCGTCGCCGGGGCGTCGCCGTTCTCCGGCGACAAGGCGGGCGCGTTCCAGTCGAGCGCAACCACCGGCGTCGCGACGCCGGCCAGACGCTCCACCGCCTCGTTGCGTCCGATCACCACCGCGCATGCCGCATCTTCGACGATCATCCGCAGACGGCCGTCGGGCCAGGCCGGATCGAGCGGCAGATAGGCGCCGCCGGCCTTCCAGATGCCGAGCGCGACGGTCAGCTGGTCGAACGAGCGCTCCATGCAGATGCCGACCAAGGCTTCCGGGCCCACACCGAGCGTACGCAGCCAGGCTGCGACCCGGTTCGCGCGGGCGTCGAACTCTGCGTAGCTGAGCGTTCCGCAAGGCGCGATCACCGCCGCCTCGTCGGGACGAGACCGCGCCGCGCGCGCGATCACATCGGATGCGACGAACCATGGGGTTGCGTTATCAGGGACAACCGCTGGCGTTTGTCCTGCAAAGTCCATCGTTTGGAACGACATGGACGGATTGGAATAGTTGCTGGCCATGCGGCTACCAAACCACATATTCGTTTGATTTCTTTTAAGGAGCAGCTCGTCAGCTGCAGCGATCGGCCGCAACGCTAGTGCGATCCGGTGGCGTGGGGTATGGTCATTGAAGCGACCAATCCGCCGTTCCCAAGCCGGCGAATGTCCGGTCTTCGAGAACCAGCGCCAATGGCTGGAGGGCCACAATTGGGGCGCATTGCCGCCAGGCAGCTCCTGGACCGCAAGCCGACCGGCCACTCCCAATCCGAGCGGATGGGAAGGGGGACGTTTCGGCGCATGCGCGAATGGCCGCGTGGCTAGGCTGTTCAATCCGGATCTGACGCGAATTAACGTTCTGCAATTCGGTGCCCTTTCGGGACGCGGCGATATTAGGGACGTTGTGCGGTTCTGCGACCGCCGGCATCCGCGTACACCTTACGAATGCATTTACCAGATCCGTTGGCGTTCCTTAACCATCACCGCACAAGACTTCGCCGCGGTGCCCGTTGTTGGTCGATCCTGGGGCTGTTGGCATTCGGATCGTGTGTTCCGGGCTCGGCCGCCGCCGGACCAGCGCCCGATCGCTTCGAAAGGCTCCGTGCGCAGGATCTGCGCGTGGAAACGGTGGCGTACCGCCTGTCCGTCGCGAACGTCGCGCGCTGCGCTCGGGTGCTCACGCCGCAACCCGGCTTCGTTCTTCACGGCATCGCGCAATATGGGCCGGCCGACCGGGCCGATGCCGCGATCGCCTTCGGGCTTGGCGACCGGCCGGGCGTGATGGCGGTCGTCGGCGGCAGCCCGGCGGAACGCGCGGGCCTTCGAGCGGGCGATCGGCTTCTCTCGATCAACGGGCGCCCGCTCGATCGCGATGACTCGCGCGACGCCCCGACCCGGGCCGGCATCGAGAGTGCACAACAAACGCTCGTAGAGGAGATGCGGCGCGGTCCGGTGACCCTATCGGTATCGGGACCGGCAGGCGAACGTGAAGTGCGCTTCATGGCTGAGGCCGGCTGCCCCTCGAACGTCGAGCTTGTCCCGGGCGATATCGTCAATGCATGGGCGGACGGCACCCGAGTGATGGTCAGCGCCGCGTTGCTCGGGCGCTGCACGACCGACGGTGATCTTGCGCTCGTGATCGGCCATGAGATGGCGCACAATCTGCTGCACCATCGCCTGCGCCTGGCCGCCGAGGGCATCGCCGCGAACACTTTGCTCCCGGGCGCCGTCGGATCGAACGGCATGCGCGCGGTGCGCGAGACCGAGGAGGAGGCCGACAGGCTCGCGGTCAGCCTTGCCACGACTGCGGCCTACGATCTGAGCGACGCCGAGCCGTTTCTGGGCGGATTGCTGAGTGGTGCCGTTCCTGTCGCGGCCACCCACCCGGCTCCCGATCGGCGGCTGGCGCTGTTGCGCGCCGCGATCGTCGACGCCCGTCAGGGAAGCGAGATCTTCGGGATTCTCAAGGGATGGCGCTTGCCGTTGCTCGAGCGCCGTGCATCGCGAACACAGCGTCGATCGGCCGGGTTTCGGGCAGGATATAGACGATCCCCACCGTCCCTTTGAAGAGGGGCGCGACGATGGTGTCGTAGAAGCGCGCAGGGACATTGATGCAGCCGTAGGAGATGCGGTTGTCGAGCGGGGTCGGCGATGTCAGCCTGGCGCGGCGATGGTCCGCGGGGTTGCCGACGATCACCCGGTGCATCGACAGTGCGGCATCATAGTCGATCCACAGGATATCCTGCTCGAAATCGAATCCGAGCGACGCCTCGAACCGGCCGGCGGGGGTCGTGCGCTGCGCAGGGGCGATCGCCGCCAGCTTGCGCGTGCCGATGCCGGGGACGCTGTCGTCGCCGCGGGCGAGCCCCAGCAGCGCCGGAGCGGTGCCACGAAGAACGCCCCGGGCGTCAAACGCGAAGACTCGCGCGCGGACCTTGTCGACGATGATGTACGGCAAGCCATGGTTGTCGTTCGTCGTGGCGACCCAGGCCATCACGGTATGGACGTCCTCGGATGCCGCGGTGCCGCGGAAGTCCGGAGCGCGCGATGCGGCGAGTGACGCCGTCGCCGATCCTCCGTCGCTTGCCTCGCGAGTAGCGAGTTGAGCCGACGCCGGCACCGCACATGCCAACAGCACCAGCGCGCCGCCGGTCCACGACAGAAGGCCGGCGATGCGGCGGATCGAGAGGCAGTTGCGCATCACGCGGGCTCGATCAATGTCGCGCCTGTTTTCGCGGATGGACGGGAACGACGGGCGCCGGGCCAGGAAGAAACGCGCTGCCCTGGGTATCGCTTCCCGCGCGGCTGACCGGTCGCTCGTTTGCAACGGCAGGGGGTGCCTCGACTCGGTTCACCGGCGCCTCGACCCAGGCCAGTTGGGTCGACGGCATCCGGATTCCGGCGCCGACGACGTCCAGCCCCGGCGCGACGGGGAGCGCGGGCACCATCAGCGGCAAGCCCGTGATCGGTTGCGGCGTATCCGGGAGTGCGGCGATAGGCGTAGGTGTCGGCGTTGGCGTCGGAGTGGGTGTGGGTGTCGGAGTTGGGGTCGGAGTGGGGGTCGGCGTTGGCGTCGGTGTCGGTGTCGGCGTTGGCGTCGGTGTCGGCGTTGGCGTCGGCGTAGCTGCCGGGATGATATTGCCCTTGGTCCGCGCGCCGGGTGTGCAGCAGGAGTCCGCGAGCGCATATTGATCCGCGTCGGGGCCCGCCAGGCTGTAGCCGGTGTAGGTGATCCCGACGCCGTTCCCGACCGCAGGATCGTCGAACACCGCGGTCGCGCCCGGACCCGCAACCAGCGTCACGCCCACCGGCAACCCCGAAGCGGGCGTCGTGTTGAAGCCGGTGAGGATCGCGTTGTTGGTGCCATCGAACACCTTGTCGCCGTTCGGGAAGAGCAGCATCTTCTGGCTCAGCGCCGCGCCTTCGGTGAGCACGAAGTTGGTCGAGAAATCGGTCGGCGCGTTATAGGAGACCGGATTGTAATAGATCGCGACCGGCGCGACCGTGACCGTCGTCGGCGGTGCGAGGGGCGCGAAGATGATGGTTCCGCCGTTCACGCCAGGGCCGCTGCCGTCGGCGCCGGCGATCAGCGTCAGCCCGATCGGCAGGCCGAGGCTTTGTGCGGGAATCGTGGTGCCGCGAGTCAGCGTGACCGCGGCGTCGATATGGACGTCATGACCCGCGCAGAGCCGGATGTTGCCATCGGTGGTGGTGATCGCATGGAAGACGCGGACGGTCTGGCCCGCGCTCAGCGAGATGCTGCCGTTGACCGTGGTCAGCGGCGCGTTGACGATGACGTCGCGGCCGCAGCACGCGACGATGTTGCCCTTGGTCGCGCTGATCGCCCCGTTGATGACGACGTCGCGGAAGGCGTTCATCGTCAGCGTGGTCGGCGTGCCCGATGCGCTCCAGGCGACCGCGTCGTTGACGATGATGTCGCCGTTGCCCGTCGAGGTGTCGCCCGCCGCCGGAATCGTGCTGATCACGACGTTGTTGGTCACCAACTGCGCCGACAGCGTCGCGCCCGAGATGTTGCCGCCCGCGCCGACGACGAAATCGGCCGGGTCGATCAGCCAGGTGCCGGTCGCGCCCGAGAGCGCGGTGGTCGAGACGCGCGCGCTCGCCGCAACGTTCACGGTGGCCGCCGAAGTCTCGATGAGGCCGCCGTCGCCACTGGTGGGGGCGCTGGCGTCAAGCGTGCCGCTCACATTGACGGTGCCGCTCTTCATGTCGCCGAGCAGTACGATCCTGCCGCCGCGATTCTCGAGCGTGCGCGCCTCGATGATTCCGCTGTTGTTGACCACCGTGCCGAGCAGGTCGCCGGCCGCCTGCGCGGTCAGGATCACCTGCCCGCCGTCGGCCTGGATCAGGCCGCCGTTCTGGACGAGCGCTCTGACCGCGCCCTTGTCGACCGTGACGTTGAGCAGCCCGTCGCCCGCGACATCGAGCGTGATCGCCTCGCCCGAGGCCAGCGCGACGGTGCCGAGATTGGCGCGGATCGCGCCGCGGTTGTCGACGTGCGCGCCGAGCAGCGCGACATAGCCGCCGTCGGCGCGGATCGTGCCCTCGTTGAGCACCGCGCCGCCGCTGCCCGTGAAGGTATAATGGCCAGCCATGAAGTCGGCATCGGACAGGTTGAGCGTCGACGCGACCAGCCCGCCGACGTTGACGTTGGCGCCCTTGCCGAACACCACGCCGTTGGGGTTGATCAGGAAGACCTTGCCGTTCGCGCTGAGCGTGCCGAGGATGCTCGAAGCCTCGGGCCCCAGCACGCGGTTGAGCGCGACCGCGCTGCTGTTGGGCTGGACGAACACGACGCTGCCGTTCGCGCCGATCGAGAAGCTCTGCCAGTTGAGCACCGCGTTCTGGCTCGACTGGTGGACGGTGACGGTGTCCGATCCGGTCGCGATCGTGGCGCTGCCCGCCGCGACCGAGCCGCCGCCGGGAAGCGCCGGCGCGGGCATCTGCGGGTTGCCCTGCGCCTCGAGCACCGGCTGCATGTCTCCGCGCGACTGCGCGTGGACGGAAGTCGAGAGCCCGATCGGCACGGCGAAGCCGAATGCGGCCACGCCGGCGAACCTGACCAGGGCGCTCGATCCGAAGAGAGCGCGCCTGCTGCGAGTGATGCTGTTCATGTGGAAAATCCTTTTACGCGTTCGGGGACCAGCCCCGGGGCACTCTCGACGATCGGTCAGAACTGTTTGACGACCTGGAACCAGAAGCGGCCGTCCTTGTCGGGGGCCGAAATCGCGGGGCCGGTGCCCCATTTGCGCGCGTAGCTGGCGCGGATCAAAAAGCCCTGCGGCCCCGCCCAGTTCAGCCCGGCGCCGTAGCCGGTACGGCGCGCATGGTTCGATCCTGCGAACCAGGGATTGTGCGCGTACTGGACCTCGCCGGTGTCGACGAAGCCGATCAGCTCGAAGCGGCCGGGCAGCCGGTTGGCGTCCCCGCCGAGCAGGACGCGCGCCTCGGCCGTCGCGACGTAGCCGGTGTCGCCGAACGCCTCGCCCTCAGGATAAGCGCGGACGCCATAGGCGCCGCCCAGCTCCATCTTTTCGGAGCTGTCGAGGTTGTCGAAGGCATATTGACCGCGCGCGGCGACGTAGAGCGAAAGCGGTCCGGCGATCGACTGCAGCCGGGCGAAGCTGGCCTGGACCTTGTCGAACGTGCCCGCGCTGCGGGCGGTCGTCGCGTCGATCGCGCGCTCGGGCAAGCTACGGATGTTCAGGGTGCCGATCGTCCAGCCCAGCGAATAAGTATTCGAGCCGCCGCCGCCCAGCTCGTCGCGCGAGTCCCCGGCCAGGCCGAGCGTCCCCGCCGTCACCTGCTTGTCCGAATCCGTCGAGACCACGCCGATCCGGTCGCGCAGCAGCTTATAGTCGACATTGGCGAGCGCGTAGAGATTCGCGCGCCGCGATCGGACTAGAGGATAGCTGCCATAGGCACTGAAGATGTCGGCGGTACCGGTGCCGTCGAGCGCCTCGAACTCGCGTCCCAGCGCGTATCGCAGATGGGCGTAGGCGACCCCCAGCGTCAGATCGCCGACCGGCGCCTGATAGGAGACGCGGCCATAGGCGAGTCCGCCGTCCGACGCGAGTAGGCGGAGGCTCAGCTGATCGCCGATCCCAAGCGGATTGTTGACGTTGATCGTGCCGCCGAAGCGGTAGGCACCGGTGTAGCGGCTCCCGGCATTGTCGGCCTCGACATCGCCGCTGACCCTCGGCCCGGGTACGACGTCGATGACCAGGTCGGAGGTCCCGACCGCGGTGCCCGGCGCCAGCGTGCCCTTCACCCGCACGCCGGGGATGTCGGAGAGGAGCAGCAGGCGGCGCTCGAGCGGCGCGTTGGCAACGAGGTCTCTCGAATCGAGGCCGCGCAGGATTCCGTCCGGAACGCGGTCCGCGATGCGGGCCGTGTTGTGCACCTCGATCGTCCCGTAGCGGCCCTCGATGACATCAATGGTGACGGCGCCGCCCTGGACGTCCTGCGCGGGCAGATAGGCCTGCGCCAGGATGAAGCCGCGCAGATGATAGTAGTCGGAGATGCGCGCGGCGAATTCGCGCAGCTGCGGCAGCGTGAGGTCGCCAGGCGCGAATCCCGTGGCCGAAATCAGGTCGGCCTCCGAGTAGGCCGTGTGCCCGGTAATGTGCAGCACGCTCACGCGCACGGCGAGCCCGGCCGGCGAGGAATCGGCGGGCGTCACGCGGCGTCCGATATCGAGATCGGGCGCCGGCTTTGGTGGGGCCGGGGTTTGCGGAAGCTGCTGGAGCTGGGTGCCCGCGCTGGGAACCTGCTGGGCGTGCGCGACGGTTGGCGCAAGAAGCGCAAACGCCAGATAGCGGGACTTTTTCATCGGATCTCGCGTGCTGGCGCGTCATCAGGCGTGACGCGCCCCACGCAGCGGCGAGGCACACACGTAGAAAATTGCCGAAAAAGCGCCTCGGTTGATTAGCTCAGGCGCAATTGCAAAGCGAACTCTTGGTTCGAATATACAAGCGATCACGGCGAATTTAGTTCCGAGGTCTCAAGTAATTACTTATGCCATTCGGATAATAATTCGTTAATAAAATAAAAGTATTTAAGTAGTATTAACAAATGAACCGGGGCGCGAGTTAGGCAGTAAATGATTCCTATGCGCGGCGGCGCCCGCCGGCCTCCGCGCATGTCGATGCTTCGGCGGCCCTGCAGGACTAATTTCCGTTGTCAGAGCGTGCCGGTGGCGACCGGCCCCCGCGGAATCACTGGGCTTGCGGGGCGCCGCTAGGCTCCGGTGGCGCGCATAGCCCCGATCGGTTGAGCAATTCCGTCAGCTCGTTCACCGCCTTCGTCAGATAGAGCACTTCGGTCTCGCGCAGCTGATCGAGTTTCTGGTGGAGAAGTTCGATCTCGAGTTCGGCCTTGATATTGATCTGGTGGTCGGTCTCCGCGGCCACGCGGTCGATGTCCTGCTGCCGATTCTGGCTCATCATGATGAACGGTGCGGCGTACGCCGCCTGGAAGGAGAGCGCCAAATTGAGCAGGATGAAGGGATAGGGATCCCAATGGTTGATATAGGCGGTGACGTTCAGCCCGATCCAGAACAGCAGGATCGTCGACTGGATGATGATGAATTTCCAGGACCCCATGGTTGCGGCCACGGCGTCCGCTATCCGCTGACCTGGTGTCAGAACAGAGGCCTGCGCACCTTTCGCACCCGATGTATCGCGGGCGATGCGGCGCAGCCGGCGCAGGTCTGCGAGGAGCGCTTCTTCCGCTTCGTGCACCTGATGGCCGATCTCGTCGATGCTCATTCGATGTTCCTGACTTTTGAAAAAGGGACGCACTTGCTTACAGCCTCGCCCCGCGCACGCCGTATGAATAAATGCGCCAGTGCTCAGCAGTCAGGTCGTGAAGCGACGTTGGATGCATTGCTCAGCCCGGCCTGCAGATCGTCGGCGGGTGATTGCCGGGCGAGCGCATGTCTCACGGTGGATGTCACGCCGTAACGCTCCAGGCGAGCCGGTCGGAGATGGTCAACTTAGGCAAAATGACTGCGATAAGAGGCAAGCAATCGCGAGACCCTGACGATACCAAATTCAGCGCCATCCACGCAGAGCCATCGCCCTGACATGGATGTGGTCGGCGATCCGGCCTATCCGTTGCTGCTGTTCCAGCGTATCATCACGGTCAGCCTGGAGACGATGAAGATCGTGCGGGTAATGCCTAAACTGGAGATCGGCGAATGACGCTTGGCCCCAAGGAGGCCGAGATCATGGCGTTCTTGCATGAACACGTGTTTGATCCGATCCTCGTATCGCCGACGGCAAGCGGTTCGCTCAAGAAGGGCATTCGGCTAACCATCACGCGGATGAGCCAGCGGGATGCAGCTGGGATGCGCAGCTTCTACTGGGCCGCAATGCACGGGACTGATCGATCGATCGACTTCGCGGCAAAAATGCGGGGCGAGGGTTTCACCAGATTTGAAGAGGTGATCGATGAGTTTCGCGTCAGATTCGACGACGCGTGGTTACGGCGCTGAGCGAGGTATTTTAGCGTGTTGGGGGTGTTTCTGGGGGTGCACTCAAGAGGCATCGAATAAACATACAATAAATACAATGGATTAGATGACGCATTCGAGTCCGGTAGGCACCATTTTTCTGATCGCCAGCGTTCGCGATTAGTCGAAAAACTCACGGAAATCTGCCAGAAATGATGCCGAACAGTTCGGCGCTCCCGCAAGGTGGACCTGAAAGCCAGCGCCAGCGGTCCTATCACAGGGCCTCAAATCCGCCGCTCCCCCGGATAGGCGAACAAGAGGTCGCTTCCCATCGCCGCATCGATCTCGGCCTCGCCCTCGAGCGTGAGGCAATCGCCTGCGCGCCACGCCACGCCGTCCGCCACGCCTTCGCCGGTCAGCGGCACCAGCCAGCCGGTTGTGCCTGCGGGGAGGGTGATCCTGCGGTGCCCGCCCTCCCAGCGCTCGAGCACGAACTTGGGCCCTTCGACCAGGATGACGCGGTCGTCGGCGACGCGGCCCGGCATCGGATGCGGCACGTAGGGCACCGGCTCGGCCACCGCGATCCCCGCGTCGAGGTGGAGCTCGCGCGGGCGGCCGTAATCGAAGAGCCGGTAGGTGGTCTCGCTGTTCTGCTGGACTTCGACCAGCGTGATCCCCGCGCCGATCGCGTGAATCGTCCCCGATCCGGAGTAGAGGAAGTCGCCCGCCTTCACCGGCTTCCAGTCGAGCAGGCCCTCGATCGATCCGTCGAGCGCGGCCCGGCGCAACGTCTCGCGGTCGGTGGGGGCTTTGGTGCCCAGCGCGATCGTCGAATCGGGTTCGGCGGCGAGAATCACCCAGCACTCGTCCTTGCCGCGCGGCAGCCCGGCGGCATGCGCCTGCGCGTCGTTGGGGTGGACCTGAACCGATAGCTTCTCGCTGGTGAAGAGATATTTGATCAAGAGGTCCGGGGCGGCATTGCCCGGCGTCTGGAACCAGATCTCGCCGACGGGATCGCCGTCCGCGGGGGGATTCGCGAAGCCGGGCCACAGCGTGTGGCGCCCCCACGGCTTTTCGACGCGGTGCGTGGCGAGGAGTGTTGCGGTCACCTGGAATGCCTCCCGAGAATGCGTTCGCAGTCGCAACGCGCATGCCCCTCGCACGATCCGCCGTAAAGCCGCCGCGAAAAGGATTGTTTGCGGCCATCGGGCTCGGCTAAGACACGCCCCCATGCGCAGTCCAATGTATCGCTCGTTCGCACTGGTGGCCCTGTCCGCCGCCGCGCTTTCCCTCGCCGGTTGCGCGCACAAGCGCGCCAGGGGCGACCTCCCCTATGTCGCGCGCGACGTGGGCACGCTCTATTCGGCGGCCAAGCACCGGCTCGACACGCACGAGTACAAGCTCGCCGCGGCGCTGTTCGACGAGGTCGAGCGGCAGCACCCCTATTCGGTGTGGGCGCGCCGCGCGCAGCTGATGGGCGCCTTCGCTTACTATCTGAACAAGGATTACACCCAGTCGATCCAGTCGGCGCAGCGCTTCCTCTCGGTCCACCCGGGCAACCGCGACGCGCCCTACGCCTATTATCTGATCGGCCTTTCCTACTACGAGCAGATCCAGGACGTGACTCGCGACCAGAAGATCACCCAGCAGGGGCTCGACGCGCTGGGCGAGCTGAACTCGGCGCTATCCCAACTCGAAATACGCCGCCGACGCGCGGCTCAAGATCGACCTCGTCCGCGATCACCTCGCGGGCAAGGAGATGGAGATCGGCCGCTTCTACGAGACGCGCGGGCAATGGCTGGCGGCGTCGATGCGCTTCCGCAACGTGATCGACAATTATCAGTCGACCACCCACGTGCCCGAGGCGCTGATGCGGCTGACCGAGACCTATCTCGCGCTCGGCGTGCCCGAGGAGGCCAACAAGTCCGCGGCGGTGCTCGGCCACAATTATCCCGGCACCGACTGGTACCAGCGCGCCTACAAGCTGATGCAGGAACACCAGGACAAGTTGCAGGCGATGGTCAAGCCGGCGAGCTGAAGCGGAGGCGTCAGCCGGTTTGCTCGAGCGGGCATTTGCCGCTCTGGCGCCGTTCCGCGGCGAGCGCACGCGCCTTGGTGCGCAGCACGTCCTGATAGGCCGGGTTCGCTAGGAACGCAGCGTCGCGCGTCGCGTCGAGCTGCTGGCCGTCGCGGTCGGCGCGAAACCGCATATGAAGCGTGCCACCGTGGACCGCGCTTTCGTAGAGCGCCCGCCCGGCGACCGGATCGGGGGCGCTGCGGCCGTGCTCCTGCGGGTTCTCGATCAGCGTGACCGCATCGCCGCCGCCGGACACGTGCGTGTCGCCCGCCTGGACCTCGATCGCCGCGTTCGCCTCCGGGATCATCACCATCTTGTCCGAATCGGGTTCGCGTGCCTCGGCGACGATCGAGGACCCGACCATCGCGTCGGTCGCGATGTCGTGGTCGATCAGCAGGCTGAACATCACGCGGTAGTGGCCGGGATTGGCGTTCTCGGGCGGCGCGATCAGCGGCAGGATCCGGTATTCGGTGTAGCTGCCGAGGTCGAGATCGACGTACGTCTCGTTGCCTCCGTCGAGGTGGATCACGCCCCAGCACGGATCGGCATGAGCGGGCGCGATGCCGGCGAGCAGCGCGGCGGTGGCGGCCAGAATGCGAAGCATGGATCCCTCTCCCCAGGCGGAAACGCGATCGGTACCGGCGCCGGCGGCAAGCGCATGCTTTCAGTCGCCGGGCGGTCCCCCTATAGCATGAAGCGATGCTGACCGCGCTCGCTATCCGGGACGTCGTGCTGATCGAGGCGTTGGACCTCGAGTTCGGCGCGGGGCTCGGCGTGCTCACCGGCGAGACCGGGGCGGGCAAGTCGATCCTGCTAGACGCGCTCGGCCTGGTGCTCGGCGCGCGCGGCGAGATCGGGCTGGTGCGCCAGGGTGCGAGCCAGGCGGTGGTGACCGCGAGCTTCGACCTTGCCGAACGTGCCGGCGTAGCCAATTTGATGGCAGAGAATGGGCTCGATCTCGAGCCGGGCGAGCCGCTCATCCTGCGCCGAATCGTCAAGTCCGACGGGGGCAGCCGGGCGTTTGTCAACGATTCCCCCGCGTCGGCCGCGCTTTTGCGCGAGCTGGCTGGGCAGCTGGTCGAAATTCACGGCCAGCACGACGATCGCGGGCTGCTGAACCCGCGCGGGCATCGCGCATTGCTCGATGCGTTCGCGCGGGCGGATGGGGGCACGGTCGCCGTGGCCCACCGCACGTGGCGCGAGGCGGAGGACGCGCTCGCGGTCGCGCTCGCTGGGCAGGCGCTCGCCGAGCGCGACCGCGAATGGCTCGAGCATGCCGTCGCCGAGCTCCGAGCGCTCGCGCCCGAGCCGGGCGAGGAAGCGCTGCTCGCCGAGCGCCGCGCGACGATGCAGCGCGGCGAGAAGATCACCGGCGAGCTCTCGGCCGTGGCCGACCTGCTCGAAGGATCGGACGGCGCACTCACCCGGTTGCGGCAGGCGGCGCGCATCCTCGACCGGATCGCGGGGGATCACCCCGCGCTGGCCGAGGCGCTGGCCGCGATCGACCGGGCGATCAACGAAGGCGCCGAGGCGCAGGACCGAGTCGACGCGGCGGCCGAGGCGCTTGCCTTCGATCCCGCCAGGCTCGAGGCCGACGAGACCCGGCTGTTCGAGCTGCGCGGGATCGCGCGCAAGCACCGAGTCCAGCCCGACGACCTCGCCGCGCTGGCTGACGAGCTGGGCGAACGGCTCGACCTGCTGACCAGCGGCGACGCGGGGATCGCCCGGCTCGAATTGGCGGTCGAGGAGTCGCACCGCGCCTATCGCGAGGCGGCGCAGGCGCTATCGGCGCGGCGGAGCGATGCGGCGACTCGGCTCGATCTCGCGGTCGCCGCCGAGCTGCAGCCGCTCAAGCTCGATGCCGCGCGCTTCCGCACCGTGGTCGAGCCGCTGCCCGAGGCGCAATGGGGGTCGGCGGGGATCGACCGGGTCGAGTTCGAGATCTCGACCAACCCCGGCGCACCCTTCGCGCCGCTCACCAAGATCGCTTCGGGCGGCGAGCTGTCGCGCTTCATCCTCGCGCTCAAGGTCGCGCTGGCGGAGGAAGGGAGCGCGCGGACCTTGATCTTCGACGAGATCGATCGCGGCGTTGGCGGTGCGGTGGCGAGTGCCATTGGCGAACGCCTGGCGCGGCTGGCGGCGGGCGCGCAAGTACTGGTGGTGACGCATAGCCCGCAGGTCGCGGCGCGCGGCGCCAACCACCTGCTCATCGCCAAGAGCCACGACGGCCTCGTCACCCGCACCGGCGTCCGCCCGCTCGACGACGCCGGCCGCCGCGAGGAGATCGCGCGGATGCTTTCGGGCGCGCGGATCACCGACGAGGCGCGCGCGCAGGCAGAGCGGCTGCTTGAGGCGGCCTAGCCGATCAACTTCCCCAACGCCTCCAGATACAGTTTGAACGCCGCCCGGCCCTTAGGCGTGATTCGGGCGCGGGTGAGTGGCTTGCGGTTAAGGAAGCTCTTCTCGATCGCGATATATTCGGCCTCCTCCAGCTTGCGCAGATG
The DNA here is from genome assembly GCA_963799985.1 of uncultured Alphaproteobacteria bacterium. GTDB lineage: Bacteria > Pseudomonadota > Alphaproteobacteria > Sphingomonadales > Sphingomonadaceae > Sphingomonas. The sequence goes on from CAWCZC010000004.1 coordinate 21,893, forward strand.
GACCGAGAGATTGCCCTGGGTCGCCTGGAGCAAGGCTTTGAGCTCGGTGAAATCGGCGGCTTCGGCATCGGCGAGATAGGCCATGATCCCCAGCCGCATGCGGCCGTGGATCACGTCGTCGATCTGCCCGATGTCGAAATCGCTCATGTCAGGCGCGCGCCGCGCCTCGCCACAGCAGCCAGCCGGGAAGCGCGAGCAGCCCCAGCAGCGCCACCGACAGGATCGCCAGGAACCGGGGCACGGCGCTCGGTCCGCCCAGGCCGAGCACGAAAGCCAGCGCAAGCGCGCTCGCGAACCAGCCGAGCGACACGAGCCCGAACCAGCCCCGCCGCCGGATCGCGAAGGCGATGTACCAGACCGTGCCCTGCACCACGCAGATCATCATCGGATGGAACATGAAGATGTCCATGCTGTGCGAGCGCGCCGCGAGATAGCCGAAGATCGCCGCGGTGGTCATCGCCGCCAGTCCCGCGCCGCCGAACGCCGCGTTGATCGCGCGGGTGCCGACGCCGTGCTGGCTCTGGCCGCGTTCGCGGATCGTGATCCGGGTGATCAGCACGATGAAGATGACCGTGGGCAAGACGCCCACGGCCAACTGGACGAGTCCCGGCGCGTCCAGCCCCGCCGCGAAGACGAACTGGAGCACGCATTGGATGCCGTAGCAAAGTCCGGCGCCGAACAAGGCTTCGCCGAGCGTCGCCTGCGTCTGGCCGCCTTCGGTCACGAGCGCGCGGACGAAGGCGAGGTCGTCGCGCGCGCTTTCGGTGGGATCGGTCATGCCGGTTGCGTCTCCATCGCCGCGGCCGGTTTCCGCCACGGATATTTGCGCCCGTTGAGCCAGCGCCCAAGGAAGCTGTGCCGCACCAACAGGTGATAGCTGGCAATGAGGATAAGGAAAGCGCCGCCCGTGACGATCGCCCATTTGGCGAGCGCGGGGAGGGGGAGCGTGAACACCTCGACCTGAAGCGCCATCACCACCGGCAGATGCATGAGGTAGATCCAGTAGGACGCGTCGGCGACGTAGCGGATCGCGGGCCGCCCGCGCGTCAGAAAGCGTAGCGCCGCGCCGATCAGGCCGAGCGTCCAGCTCCACGTCGCGACGGCGTAGCAGGCGGCGAGCGCGGTCTTGGTGGCACCATCGGTAATGGGGGCGAAGACGAGGCTGCCGCCGAGCAGCCAGAGGACCGTCGCAGTGAGCGCCACGGCGGCGATCAGGTTAACCGCCCACCAGCGCTGGATCGCGCCGAACAACGCGCGCTGGCGCTGGAGTAGCCAGCCAAAGGTGAAGGCGGTGCCGAAGCCGATCAGCGCAGGGGTGTTGGGCACGAAGCCGGTATCGGGCGTCTGGATGCCGCCAAAGGCGTACCAGGCCGGCTGGCCAGCGAAGGCGAGCGCGAGCGGCACGGCGAGGACGACCGCGGTGACGGGCGTCGCGGTGAGCGCGCGCAGCGCCCGATCGATGATCCCGCCGCGCAGCCACTCGCCGCGGTCGATCAGCGTGACCACGCCCCGTATCGCCAGCGCCGCCGCGTAGAACAACGTCAGCACATAGAGGAACCAGAGGTGAGTCAGCGGGAAAGTGGCCAGCGTGGGCGGGGGCGGCGGGGCCCCCGGGGCCAGGCCGCTGTTCGCGCTCATCGTCAGGGCGCCCCAGATGAAGCAGCCGACGATCCCGGCGGTCACGATCGGCCAGAAGACGATCAGCGGCAGGGTGATGCGGATCAGCCGGTTGCGGATGAAGCCGCCGGTGCCGCGCCGCTGGAGCAGCATCCGTCCGAAATATCCCGCGATCACGAAGAAGGCGGTCATGCGGAAGATGTGCGCGACGATGAAGAAGATGCCGAGCGCTGGGCTCTGCGTGTCGCGCACCACCCAGATCTGCGGTCCCGGAAGGAAGGACAGGGTCGCGTGGAAGTTGACGCCGAGCAGCAGCGCCCCGGCGCGCACCGCATCCAGCGCGTGGAGCCGCTCGCCTTGGCTCGCGGTTTCGATCGTCGACATAGCTCGTCTCCCTGCGCTCGCGCCGATGGGCCGAGTCGAGGTTTTTATACATGAACTAGTTTGTATTACAAACTAGTCTTCGTAGATCGAGGGCGGATGAACGAAGCCATTGCGGTCGCGACAAGCCGCGACACAAAAGCCGCTTCCCCGGGATCAGTGCGCGACAGGCGCCCGGGATAACGGGAGTCGGCCGGACAGCCGGTCGAGTCACCGAGGAGTGAAGCCATGAAGAAGATCAACATCCTGCTCGCCGGCGTTCTCGCCGCGATCGCCGTCCCCTCCGCCGCCAGCGCGGCGCCGTTCGGCCAGCCTTATGGCGCCCCCGCGCAGTCGTGGCAGTCGATCAATGGCCGCCAGGCGACGCTCGAGATGCGGATCCACCAGGGCGTGCGTTCCGGCGCGCTGACGATGCGGGAAGCGATGCAGCTGCGCGGCGAGTTCCGCGGACTGGCGTCGCTCGAGGCCCGCTACCGCGCCTCGCGCCCCGGCCTGACCATGGGCGAGCGCGCGGACCTCGAACGGCGCTTCGACGCGCTGTCCGCGAAGATTCGCATCGACAAGCATGACGGCGACCGCCGCGGCCACGGCCGCCGCTGGTAACCCGCCGGGAGCGGGGAATGACGAGCTCCGCCGCAAGGCGGGGCCCGTTTCGCGCGCGTCACCGCAGCGGCTTGCCGCTGTCCTTCCAGCGATCGAGGATCGCGCCGCTGCCGCCCGCATCTTCCTTCGCGGGGGTGCCGCTCTCGGCATAGGCCGGCTGGATCGCCTCGCGCGGCGTGGCGAGCGCGTGTGGCGCGATCGCCGCGATCGGCACGCCGGGGGCGGTGAGCGGGTTGGCGGTGCTCGGGTGCGGCGCGGGGAGGGGTTCGTGCCCGCGGTAGAGCTGGCTGAACGCCGCGAGCATTCCCCAATAGCCCTGCCAGCGGTGGAAGAAATGCGCGCCGAACACGCCGGTCATCACCAGACTGCGGTTCCACGCCGGGGTGACGGCATAGGTGTGATAGTGCGTCGCCATGCCGACCGGCGCGAAGACCTGGCCATCGAGCGCGGCGGAGGCGACTCGCGCGGCGCGGTCCCACGCTTCGCGCTGGGGCGCGCGCGCCATCGAACCGTCGCACGCGAAGCTGAACTGGCAGCCGCGGTGCTCGGATCCTTGGAAGACGACGCCGCAGACGGTGGCGGGGAAGGCGGGATGGCGCACTCGGTTGAGCACGACCTGCGCCACCGCGCGCTGGCCGTCGTCGGGCTCGCGCGCGGCTTCGTAATAGACCGCGTCGGTCAAGCATTGCAGCGCGCGGGCATGGTCGGCCCCCGTGCCGGCGAGCGCGAACGGCGGGGCGGGCTGGATCGAGGTGTCGATCGTCGCGGCGTCGGCGGGGATCGGCAGGTTGGGCAGTTCGGCGGTGCCGGTCGCGCCCGCCATCGGCGCGGCGTCGTCGTCGATCGCGGTGTAGAAGGCCGCGCCGGGAAAATGATCGTCGGCCTCATAGCCTTGCGCGGCGGCCCTCGGCGCAGGCTTGGGCGCGATCGGGGCGAGCGCCTGCGCGGAGAAGCCGGCGCCGATCAGCGATGCAATCGCCGCCGCCGCCAGCCCCCTTGCTTGCATCCGTGTGAAACGCCGCCAGAACAAGCGCGCTACGCCCCTCGACCCGAGGCCCGACTGGGGCCTCCCGGAAGCTGGCCTATAGCCGATCCGGGCCCGTCCCGCGCCCCCGGATTTTACCGTGTCCCATGGCGAAGCAGTTGATGGTTAAGGTAATTTTAGTGATGATCGCCGCGCGGGAACAGCATCGCGATCGTCACCAGGTTGATCGCCATCGCCGCGATCAGCAGCGGATCGACCGGCCGCCCGGGCACCAGATAGCCCGCCAGCGCGATCGAGAAGACCCCCAGCGCATAACCGCTCGCCGCGGTCAGTCCGGACGGCGCGGCGCCCCTCGGCAGCAGCGCGGCGAGGATCAGCGTGCCGCCCACCGCCAGCTCGGGCACCTTGAAGGTCGGGTTGGTCATCGACCCGTCGAGCACCCGGTAGGCGGTGACTCCGCCGACGGCGAAGGCAAGCAGGCGCAGGATCAGCAGCATCGCAATTCCCCTTTTTGAACGCGTCCCGGGGCGGAGCTTACTAAACTTCGCCGCCCCGGTGATAGAGGTCGCGGAAATCGGCCGCGAAGGCGGTCAGCCGGGCTTCGCCGATCGCGGCGCGCAGGTCCGCCATCAGCGCCTGGTAGAACCACAGATTGTGCTCGGTCATCAGCATCGCGCCGAGGATCTCGCCGGAGCGGACGAGGTGGTGGAGGTAGGCGCGGCTCCAGGTGCCGCAGACCGGGCAGGCGCAGACCGGGTCGAGCGAGCTCCGGTCCTCGGCGAAGCGCGCGTTGCGCAGGTTGATCGGGCCGGTGCGGGTGAAGGCCTGGCCGGTGCGGCCGCTTCGGGTGGGGAGCACGCAATCGAACATGTCGATCCCCCGCTCGACCGCGCCGACGATATCGTCGGGCTTGCCGACCCCCATCAGGTAGCGGGGCTTGTCCGCCGGAAGCTGGCCGGGAGCATAGTCGAGCACCCCGAACGTCGCCTCCTGCCCCTCGCCGACCGCGAGCCCGCCGACCGCATAGCCGTCGAAACCGATGTCGCGCAGCGCCTCCGCCGATGCCCTCCGCAACCCCTCGTCGAGCGCGCCCTGCTGGATGCCGAACTGCGCCGCGATAGACGCGTGCTCGACATTTTCCAAGAAAGCATCGCGAGAACGTCGAGCCCAGCGCATCGACCGCTCCATTGCCGCCGCCTGGACGTCGCGAGTCGAGGTGGTGGGCACCAGCTCGTCGAACGCCATGATGACATCCGATCCGAGCAACCGTTGGATCTCGGTCGATCGTTCGGGGGTGAGCAGGTGCTTCGATCCGTCGAGGTGCGACCGAAACGCGACTCCCTGCTCGTCGCGCTTGGTCAGGTCGGAGAGGCTCATCACCTGATAGCCGCCCGAATCGGTCAGGATCGGCCGCTCCCAGCCCATGAAGCCGTGCAGCCCGCCCAGCCGCGCCACCCGCTCGGCGCCGGGGCGGAGCATCAGGTGATAGGTGTTGCCGAGCAGGATGTCTGCGCCCGAGGCGCGCACCTCGGCGGGCTTCATCGCCTTAACCGTCGCGGCGGTGCCGACCGGCATGAAGGCTGGGGTGCGGATCGTGCCGCGGTGCATCGCGATCTCGCCGAGCCGGGCCTTGCCGTCGGCCGCGTGGAGGGTGAAGTGGAAGCGCGGGGGCATCGGCAACGCCCTGCCTGCACGGGCGTTGGCACGCAAGGAGGCTTGGGAATGGCGGACGCTCGCGACGTTGCAGGTGATCGAGACGGGACCCTGCGCGCGATGGCGGCGCATCGCGGCTTCCGGCTGGTCAAGTCGCGGCGGCGCAAGCCGGGCGGCGACTTCGGGCGCTACGGGCTGAAGGATGGCGGCGGTGCGCCCGCGTTTGGGATGGAGGGGGACCGGCTGACCGCAAGCGCCGATGAGATCGAGGCCTTCCTGCGCGATTCGACGCGGGCGACCTGGGGCAAGTCGGCGGGTTCCGCCAGGCGCCGCAAACCCGCGCCCCCGCCGCCGCCGGCCCCGAAGCCCAGGCCCAAGCCGCGCTTCAAGGTCAAGGTCGAGAACCTCCTCGCGAAACTCCCGGCGGCGAAGCGCGCCGAGGCCTTCACCGAGCTGCTCGCCCAACCCGGCGTGCGGCTCGAGCGGATCGTCTCGCGCGGCCAGGCGACGCCCGAAGATGCGCCGATGGTGCAGGACCGGGACGAATGGGTGCTGCTGCTCGAAGGCGCCGCCGGTATCCGAATCGAGGATTCGGACGAGATCACGCTCGGGCCCGGTGATCACCTGCGGATCGCGGCCGGGCAGAAGCATTGGGTGACGTGGACCGCGAGGGACCGCGCAACGGTATGGCTCGCGCTACACGTGGGTTAGGTCGAGTTCCCAGGTCTCGCCCTGCTCGGGCTTGCCGAATTCGTCGTGGACCTCGGTCGAGACGATCCGGAAGCCCGCCGCGGCATAGATCCGGCGCGCGCTGGTCAGAATGGTGTGGGTCCACAGCCATATCCGCGAGTAATCGGTCTCGCGTGCGAACGCGATGCAGGTGCGCACCAACGCTTCACCGATCCCCAGCCCGCGCGCTTCGGGCTCGACGTAGAGCAAGCGGAGTTGCGCGCCCTGGGGCGTCTCGCACAGGAACACCGATCCCACCATCCACCCGCCGCGCTCGGCGACCCAGCATTGCTCGCGGCCCGGCTTGAAGTCGCGCAGGAAGGCGGCGGTGACTTCGCCCTGGAGCACTTCCATCGGCCGGCCCCAGCCGTATTCGGCGTAGAGGATCGACTGGCGCGCGGCGATCATCCCCATGTCGCCGGTGCGGAAGGTGCGGATCGTCCAGGGGAGTGCCTCGCCCGCGATCAGCGTGCGCGCGGTATCAAGCGCCTGCGCGAGCGCCGCGCGGCCCGCATCGCCCAGCGGCTTGAGCGCACGTTCGGTCCCGGCATGGGTGGCGGCGTCGAGTGCTTCGAACGCGGTGCGTCCCGCGGGCGTCGCCGAGATCGGCCGCTGCCGGCCGTCGCCGCCGCGGCCGCGTTCGATCCAGCCGCGCTCCTCGAACCGGCGCAGCAACCGGCTTGCATAGCCCGCATCGAGATCGAGCAGCGCCTGCAGCTCGGCGGCCAGCACCGCCTCGCGCGTCGCGATCTCGTAGAGCAGCCGTGCCTCGATCAGGCTGAGCTCGCTGCCCATGTAGCGCGGCTTGAGCACGCCCGCGACGCGCGTGTGGACTCGGTTGAACGCGCGAAAGCTCGCCACTGCCTCGGCCATACCCATGGCGAAGAGGTGCGCTCAATAGTTGACGATGTCAAGTAACTCGCGTGCTACCGGTGGGCCGCGACATACTCCAAGATGTCCTCGGGCGTGCGGAACAGCGCGTCAGGGTTGAGATTGGTCAGCACTTCCTCGCTGGCATAGCCCCACAGCACCGATCCGGCGCGCATCCCGACCTCGCGGGCCGAATCGACGTCGCGGGTCTCGTCGCCGATCGCCAGTGCCTCGGCGGGGGCGATCCCCATTCGCTTGAGCACCTTGCGGAACTTGGGCGCCTTGCCGAACAGCGAGGAGCCGCACTGGAACAGGTCGATCCGCGTGGCATTGTCGGGGCCCAGGATGCTGCGCGCGTTGGCCTCCGAGTTCGAGGTGACCAGCGCGATCTTGACGCCCGTCGCGGCGAGCCGGTCGAGCAGATCGGGCGTGCCCGGGAAGAGCTCGATCTGGTGCGCGTTGCGGCCCACCAGGCGGCGCACGTAGCGCGCGATCAGCGGGAGCTTCCACCTGGGGATGCCCAGGAACTTGATGACTTCGCGGGTGCTGCGGTTGCGCAGCCCTTCGACTTCCGATTCGGCGATGGTGCGGAACTTGAACTTGGCGGCAAGCTCGTCGACCACCGACAGGAACCAGTCGCCCGAATCCGACAGGGTGCCGTCGAAATCGAAGATCACCAGCCGGATGGGCGGTCCCTCAGCCATGCGCGCGTCCGTGCATCCGGCATTCCGCCCCGTCGCCCAGTTCGATCTGCACCGTCGTATGATCGATCCGGAAGTCGTGCGCCAGCCGGTGCTGCAGGTCGATCAGGAACGTGTCGCCGGGATGCCCCTCGGGGATCACCAGGTGCGCGGTCAGCGCCGCCTCGGTCGTGCTCATCGGCCAGATGTGGAGATCGTGGACGCGCACCACCCCGGGCAGCGCGGCTAGTGCGCGCTCGACCGCTTCGGGATCGATCCCCGGCGGTACCGCCTGGAGCGCCATCACCAGCGAATCGCGTAGCAGGCCCCAGGTGCTCCACAGGATCACCCCGACGATCAGCAGGCTGATCGCGGGGTCGATCCACGCATTGCCGGTCAGCAGGATCAGTCCGCCCGCCGCGACGACCCCCGCCGAGACCGCGGCGTCGGCGGCCATGTGGAGATAGGCGCCGCGCAAGTTGATGTCGCCGCGCCGCCCGCGCGCGAACAACATCGCGGTCGCCGAATTGACCAGGATGCCTGCGCTCGCGACCAGCATCACCGTGCCCCCGGCGACGTGCGGCGGGTGACCGAGCCGGTCGATCGCCTCGAGCGTGATCGCGCCGACCGCGACCAGCAGCAGCAGCGCGTTGGCCAGCGCCGCGAGGATCGAGGAGCCGCGCAGCCCGTATGTGAAGCGCCGCGACGCCGGGCGCTTCGCCAGCTCGGCCGCGCCCCAGGCAACGAGCAGCCCCAGCACGTCCGAAAGATTGTGCCCAGCGTCGGCGAGCAGCGCGACCGAATTGGTCAGGAAGCCGGCGGCGCCCTCGACGACGACGAATTCGAGATTGAGCGCGGTGCCGAGCGCGAAGGCCCTTCCGAAATCCGCGGGCGGATGGTGATCGTGATCGTGATGCGCGGCCATCGCGCTGCTCTTAGCGGCTACGGTCCCGATGATGCCAGCGGCGTTTTCAGCGCGACCGCAACGGGCGCGGCGGAATCGTGACCACATCGCCCGTGGATTTGGGCTGGATGGTCATCTTCCCCTTGGCGCGGCGCTCGGGCACGGGCGCGGTGCGCAGCTCGACGAGTTCGGAACGGGTGATCACGCCGTCCTTGTTCGCATCGAAGCGCGCGAAGAAGAGATCGAAGCGGTTGGCGAGCTCGTCGAAAGTGATTCGGTTGTCGCCATCGCGGTCGACCTCGAACGGGCTGGGCAGCGCGTTGCGGTCGCCCAGCCAGCGCTCGGCCCAGTCGGCGAAGGCGATATAGCCGATCGAGCCGCGATGATCGGTGTCGATCGCCTCGAAGCTGTGCCGCAGCCCGGCATCGAACTCGGCGCGAGTCGACGCGGCCGTCGCCGTCGCCGTCGAAGGTGGCTATCATCATCGCCACCGGCTCGACGATCAGGTTCGCCCCCGGCTGCGCGGGGCGCGTCACCGGGCCGGCGGGGGGACCCGCCTGCTGGGCCATGGCCGGGGTAGCGGCGGCGAGCGCGGCCAGAATCAGGAACGGGCGCATCGGAAATCCTTCGACTCAGGGCAGCAACAGGCTCGCGTCGCCATAGCTGTAGAAGCGATAGTTTGTGTCGATCGCATGGCGATACGCCGCCTGCATCCGCTCCAGCCCCATCAGCGCGCTGACCCATAGCTCAGGGGAGGCTGGCGCTGTCCGTGTGGAAAACGGCCGTCTCCGCACCGGTTCGACAGCTACCGTCGCGTGCGGACTTAAGATACGAGGTCGGGACCATTGCAGCTGCCGGGACGTGCCATGCTCAGAAATTTTCCTGCGGTCGTTTTGGGCATCGTCATCCTGGCACTACCCTCTCCATGCTTTGCCCAGGCTCAAGCCGCCGCGACGGCGAAACGCTGCTCGATCCATTTCTGGCCGGCGATGAACATGCGCGCGGTGGCCGACAGTCTGATTGGTGCAGGATTGATCGACTTGCTGGCGGGGGCCGGGCCGTTACCCGAAGCGACGGAAACCCTGCGTTCGAGCCTCGATCCGCAGTCTCAATTCGAAATTCTCCAGTCGCTGGATTTCGCCCCCGTCATCCACGACGCCAGACCTTTGTTTGTCCTGGAAGCGGAGCTGAACAACCCGATCGCGCTGAAGAAAAAATCGCCGCCGCTCTCCACGCCGGAGACGAATTGCTACATCGAGATCATCATGGCGGGATCCAGCCTCGATTTGCACGTGATCTATGGCGTGACGCTGAATACGGTCGCTATCGTGAAGAATCTACGACGGCGCGGCGACCCCCGTTCTGGCTTCGCTGACGGGCGGCGCGACGAAGATCGCCGACGGCAAATCCAGGATCCGCCACTCCAGCGCGGAAATGGCCGGGGAGTTCAAGCTCGCATTTCGGGCCAACCTGCAAAAGGTTGTCGATTACGTCGCTTCCAGGAAGCCAAATATTGGCCAATAGAATTTGGGCTGGCGTATAGGCGCTGGTCGAATGTTCATTCGGCCTGCCTACGGCAGCAGCAGCGACGCGTCCCCGTAGGAATAGAACCGGTATCCACCTTCGATCGCGTGGGCGTACGCCGCCTGCATCCGCTCGAGCCCCATCAGTGCCGACACCAGCATGAACAGCGTCGAGCGCGGCAGGTGGAAGTTCGTGACGAGGCCGTCCACCGCCTTGAAGCGGTAGCCGGGGGTGATGAAGATCGCAGTGTCGCCTTCGAACGGCCGCACCGTGCCATCGTCGCCCGCTGCGCTCTCGATCAGGCGCAGGCTGGTGGTGCCGACCGCGATCACCCGGCCGCCGGCGGCGCGGACGCGGTTGAGCCGATCGGCGGTGGCGGGGTCGATTCGGCCCCATTCGGCGTGCATCGCATGGCTTTCGGTGTCGCTCGCCTTGACCGGGAGGAAGGTCCCCGCGCCGACATGGAGCGTCAGCGTGGCGTGCTCCACGCCGGCCGCCGCCAACGCCGCGAGCAGATCGGGGGTGAAGTGGAGCGCGGCAGTGGGTGCGGCGACGGCGCCGGGCTCGGCGGCGAACATCGTCTGATAGTCCTCGGCATCGCGCGCGTCGGTGGGGCGTTTCGAGGCGATGTAGGGCGGCAGCGGCATCCGGCCGCACCGTTCGAGCAGCAACTCGACGGGCTCGCCCCCGGCGAAATCGAGCGCGAAGCTGCCGTCCTCGGCGCGCTCTGAAGCGGTGGCGCTCACCCCCGCGCCGAAGTCGATCGCGTCGCCGTCGCGCAGGCGCCGGGCGTTGCGGACGAACGCGCGCCAGCGCCGCGGCCCCTCACGCTTGTGGAGCGTCGCGCCGATCCGGGCGCCGCCGCGCGTACCTTCGAGCTGCGCGGGGATCACCTTGGTGTCGTTGAAGACCAGCAGGTCGCCCGCGCACAGGAAGCGCGGCAGGTCGTGCATGCTCAAGTCGATCGTCGCGTCGCCCTCGAGCACCAGCAGCCGCGCCGAATTGCGCGGGCTCGCGGGCCGCAGCGCGATCCGCTCGGGCGGCAGATCGAAGTCGAAAAGGTCGACGTTCACGGGCCGGCCGGCCCCGCGCTTATTGCTTGGGTGGCGCGCTGCCCAGCGTCACCCGCTCCTCGCCGGCCGGAAGCGCGGCGGGCGCGGCGGCTTGATAGGGCGGGGGATTGTCCGCCGCGATATAGGCGTGGAGGATCTTGGTGGGATCCGCCGGAGGCTCGCCGCGGTGGATGCCGTCGACATATTCCATCCCGCTGACCACCCGGCCGAACACGGTGTAATTCTCGTCGAAGCCCAGATGCGGCCCGAACATGATGAAGAACTGGCTGTTGGCGCTGTCGGGCTTTTCGGTGCGCGCGGCCGAGACCGCGCCGCGCACGTGCGGCAGCGAGCTGAACTCGTTGGGGAGATCGGGCAGGGTCGAGCCGCCGGTGCCGTCGCCCTTGGGATCGCCGCCCTGCGCCATGCCTTCCGGCGCATCGTTGACTCGGTGGAAGGTGAGGCCGTCGTAGAAGTGCTGGCGAGTCAGAAGCTCGACTCGCTCAACCATCTTGGGCGCGACGTCGGGGCGCAGCCGAATCGTGACTCGGCCGCCGTCCGACAGGTCGAGCAGCCAGGTGTTCTCGGGATCGGGCGCAGTCGGGAGCGGCGCCACCTCGGGATGGTCGGCCATCACGCGCTCGCGCGGGATCAGGTTGACCGGCTTGTCTTCCGGCGCCTTTTGCGCCGCGGCGGGGAGGGCGATCAATAGGGCGGCCATAGCGGCCAGGGCGGTAACGAAACGCATCGACTTCCCCACTCGTGAAACGGGCTGTGGCGCGGACTTAGAGCAATCGCGCGGCGCCGCAAAGGGGCGCTTTTGCGTCGGCAAGACGGTGCCGGCCCGCTCCCCCTCCCGGCCAACCATAGTTTACGACAGTAAGAGTGGCCGGGAGGGGGAGCGGGCTGGCACCGTCAAACCAGCAAGGACGCTCAGCCGTCGCCCTTTCGCCCCAGTTCCGCGACGCGGCGCATCACGTCGGCCTCGACCGCAGGCGGCACGAAGCGGTGGATCGCGCCGCCGTAGAGCGCGATCTCCTTGACCAGCCGGCTCGCGATCGGCTGGAGCGAGACGTCGGCCATCAGGAAGACGGTCTCGATTCGATCGTTCAATTGCTGGTTCATCCCCGCCATCTGATATTCGTATTCGAAGTCGGCGACCGCGCGCAGCCCGCGCACGATCATGGTCGCGCCTTCGCGCTCGGCGAAGGCCATCAGCAGCGAATCGAAGCTGACCACCCGGACCTCGCCCGCCACATCGGCGGTCTCGCGCTCGACCATCGCGATCCGCTCGGGCAGCGAGAACATCGGCGACTTGGAGGGGTTGGTGGTCACGCCGATCACCAGCCGATCGACCAGCTTGGTCGCGCGGCGGATGATGTCCATGTGCCCGCGCGTGACGGGATCGAAGGTGCCGGGATAGACGCCGGTGCGGATGGTCATGGCGATACCTTACCTGTCTCGTTCCAGCGTGTAGCGTGCGATGTCGCGCAGCAGATCGGCTTCCTGGCCGTAGGTGTGGAGATGTGACACCGCCTGCTCGATCAGCAGGTGCGCCTGCTCGCGCGCGCGGTCGAGGCCGAGCAGGGTGAGGAAGGTTTCCTTGCCGCGCGTCGCCGTCCTTGCGCAGCTTCTTGCCCGCCGCCGCTTCGTCGCCCTCGGCGTCGAGGATGTCGTCGGCGATCTGGAAGGCGAGGCCGAGATCGTGGGAATAGCCGCGCAGCCCGGTGCGTGCCTCGGGCGGTACTCGGCCGAGGATCGCGCCCGATTCGACCGCGCAGGCGATCAGCGCGCCGGTCTTCATTGCCTGGAGCCGAGTGACGGTGGGCAAGTCGAAGCTCGCTTTCTCGGCCTCGAGATCCATCATCTGCCCGCCGGCCATGCCCGCGGGGCCCGCGGCGCGCGCGAGTTCGCCCGAAAGCTCGATGCGCACGAACGGATCGGGATGAGTCGCCTCCGCCGCCAATATCTCGAACGCGAGCGCGTGGAGGCAGTCGCCCGCCAGGATCGCGGTCGCCTCGTCGAAGGCGCGGTGGACGGTCGGCTTGCCGCGGCGCATGTCGTCGTCGTCCATCGCCGGCAGGTCGTCGTGGATCAGCGAATAGACGTGGATGCATTCGAGCGCGGTGGCGACTCGCGCGCTGTGGCCGCGCTCGACCCCGAACAGTCGCGCGGTGGCGAACACCAGCAGCGGCCGCAGCCGCTTGCCCCCGCCCATCGCGGCATGACGCATCGCCCGGTACAGGTCGGCGCGGGGATCGTCCGGCACCGCCAGGATCGAATCGAATTGCTTGTCGACCTCGGCGGAGACCTGCCTGAGCGCCCCCTGCAGCGCGATCGAGGCCTGCGTCACGCCAGGCTCAGCCGGCGGCGAAGGGGGCCGTGCCGATCGGCTTCCCCTCGGCGTCGGTCCGGATCGCCTCGATCCGCGCCTGCGCCGCATCGAGCCGCGCCGCGCACTGCTTGCGAAGCTGATCGCCGCGCTCGTAGAGGTCGATCGCTTCCTGCAGCGCCGCTTCGCCGCTTTCGAGCCGCGCGACGATCCGTTCGAGCTCCTTGAGTGCTTCCTCGAACGAAAGCTCGGCGATATGCGCGTCCTCGGCCATGCGTGCGCTATGCGGCAGCGGAGGCGGGGATTGCAACCACCGTGACTGCCCGGCGGTTGTGCGAGCGGCGAAAAGGAGCTCCCATGTTCACCAGCATCAACCCTGCGACCGGCGAATCTGGCGAACCCATCCCCGATCTCGACGCCGGCGGGATCGAGACCGCGCTCGACCGTGCCGAGGCCGGCTATCGCGCGTGGCGCAACTCGAGCCTCGACCAGCGCACCGAGCTCCTAGCCGCGATCGCCGACCGGTGGGAAGCGGACAAACGCCACCTCGCCGAGACCGCGGTTCGCGAGATGGGCAAGACGATCACCGGTGCGATCGCCGAGGTCGAGAAATGCATCGCGGGCTTCCGTCACTATGCCGAGAAAGGCCCGGACTATCTCGAGCCTACGCAAGTGAAGACCGCGGGCGGCCATGCGGTGGCGCGCTGGCTGCCGATGGGACCGGTGCTCGCGGTGATGCCGTGGAATTTCCCCTACTGGCAGGTGGTGCGCTTCCTCGCCCCCACGATCATGGCCGGCAACGTCGGCCTGTTGAAGCACGCGTCGAGCGTCCAGGGCTGCGCGCGGCTGATGCAGCAGCTGGTCAGCGCGGCGGGCGCGCCCGACGGCCTGTTCCAGAACCTCGCGATCAAATCGGACAAGGTCTCGGACCTCATCGCCGACAAGCGAGTCGTCGCGGTGACGCTGACCGGGAGCGAGGGCGCCGGTGCCAAGGTCGCGGCCGCGGCGGGCAAGGCGCTCAAGAAGGTGGTGCTCGAGCTCGGCGGATCGGACCCGCTGATCGTGATGCCCTCCGCCGATCTCGATGCGGCGGCGAAGACCGCAGTCACCGCGCGAATCCAGAACGCCGGGCAATCGTGCATCTGCGCCAAAAGGATGATCGTCCATGCGGAGGTGTACGACGGCTTCATGGCGCGCTTCGAGGCGGGGATGAAGGCCGTAAGGATCGGCGACCCGATGGACGCGGCGACCGAGATGGGCCCGCTGTCCAGCGTCGAGCAGCGCGATACGGTGCTGGCGCAGGTCGGGAAGGCGAAGGCCGCGGGCGCGACATTGCTGTTCGGTGCGGAGAAGATCGATCGCGAAGGCGCGTGGATGACTCCGGGCGTGCTCGCCGACGTGCCGCTCGACAGCGAGACCGCGCAGGAAGAGGTGTTCGGTCCCGTCGCGATGGTCTTCAAGGCGAAGGACGCGGACGACGCGATCGCGCTCGCCAATCACGTGCCGTTCGGCCTGGGCTCGGCGGTCTGGAGTCGCGACGAGGGCGAGATCGAACGGTTCTCGCGTGATATCGAGGCCGGGATGACGGCGGTGAACGCATTGCTTGCCTCGATCCCCGAGGCGCCGTTCGGCGGCGTCAAGCGCTCCGGCCACGGCCGCGAGTTGGGGCCGTGGGGGCTGCACGAGTTCATGAATCTCAAGGCCGTGATGTACGGCGCGGGCAAGGCGGGGGACTAGAACTGTGGGTTCAGTCGAAAACCCATTCGCTCTAGAGTCGTTTTCAGTAAGACGGCACCGGCCCGCCCCCCTCCGGGCCACCCTTACAGTAGTAAACCATGGGTGGCCCGGAGGGGGAGCGGGCCGGTGCCGATTCAGCTCTGCTGAAAACGACTCTAGCTCACCACGAACTTGCCCGTCATCCCGAACGCCGCGTGGAGCGCGTGGGTGCACTTGATCTCGTAGCTGCCGGCGGCCGGGGCGGTGAAGTGGAGGTCGGCGGTGGCGCCGCCGGCCAGCTCGATCTTGCCGCCGGTGATCTTCGCCCGGTCCGCGGAAACCACCTCGGCGGCGGCGAAGAATTTGGCCGCCGAGAAATTGTGCCCGCCGCCCGCCTTGTTGACGAGATGGAGCACATAGGACTGACCGTGTCTGAGCGAGATCATGTTGGGCGTGAACTTGAAGTTGGAGAGCGTGACCTCGATCCGCTCGGCCTTGTCCTGCGCGGTGGCGGGGGCGCCGACGAACATTGGGGCGAGCAGCGCGGCGAGCGGCAGGAAGCGAAGGGCAGACATCGGCGGTTCTCCTATGCCTGTTGGTGTGCGATTTCTTCCAAAAGGTTCTTGCGGCTCAGCTTTCCGATCATCGTCTTGGGCAGGCTGTCGCGGATCACGACCCGATCGACGCGTTCGTGCTTGCCGAGTTGGGGGTTGAGCCAGGTCTTGAGCTGGTCGCCGGTCTCGGTCGCGCCTTCGGCGAGCGTCACATAAGCGCGCGGCATCTCGCCGTGATAGGTGTCGGGCACGCCGATCACGAGCGCCTCCTTCACCGCCGGATTGCGGTAGAGCACCGCTTCGATCTGGCTCGGGAAGACCTTGAACCCGCCGACCGCGATCATGTCCTTCAGCCGGTCGACGATGCGGATGAAGCCGTCCGCGTCGATCGTCGCGACGTCGCCGGTGCGCAGCCAGTGCCCGTCCAGAAAGACCTCGGCGTCGACCTCGGGGCGATTCCAATAGCCCTTCATCACCTGCGGCCCGTGGACCACAAGCTCGCCCGGCTCGCCGTCGGGCGCGGGTTTGGTCGAATCGCCCTTGTCGACGATGCGGACTCGCGTGCCGGCGATCGGCTGGCCGATCGTGCCCGACTTGCCTTCCCCTTCGTAGGGATTGCACGAGGCGACCCCCGAGGTTTCGGACAGGCCATAGCCCTCGATCAGCCGCGCGCCGGTCGCCGCTTCGAACTTCGCCTTGAGCTCGGCGGGGAGCGGCGCGCCGCCCGAGACGCAGAAGCGCAACGCGGAGAAATCGGCGCCCGCCAGCTTGGGATGGTCGAGCAGCGCCTGGTACATCGTCGGCACCCCCGGCAGCGAGGTCGCCTTGGTGCGGCTGATCGCCTGGAGCACCTGCCCGGCATGGAAGCGCGGCAGCAGCACGATCTCGCCGCCGGTCACCACGGTGCGGTTGAGCACGCAGGTGTTGGCGAAGACGTGGAACATGGGCAGCACGCCGAGGATCCGGTCGGTCGCCTCGCCGACCTCGGGATCGAGCAGCGCCACCTGCCGCGCGTTGGCGGAGAGGTTCTGATGGGTGAGCATCGCGCCCTTGGGGGTGCCGGTGGTGCCGCCGGTGTACTGGATCAGTGCAAGGTCGCGCTCGGGATCGATGGTCGGAGGCGCGCACTTGCCGTCGTTCTCGATCAGCTTCGAGAAGGCGATGATCCGCGGATCGTGCGGGCGGTGGGCGATGTCCCTGCGGCTGAACAGGCGGTAGAACACTGACTTGGCCGCGGGGAGCGCCCCCGCCACCGATCCCACCACCAGCCGCTCGAGCTTGCTCTTGTCGAGCACCGCCAGCGCGTTGGGCAGCAGCGCCGAGGCCGAGATGGTGAAGAGCAGCCGCGTGCCCGAGTCGGCGACCTGCCCCGCCAGCTCGTCGACCGTATAGAGCGGCGAGAAGTTGACCACCGTCGCGCCGAGCTTGAGGATGCCGTAATAGGCCGCGACATAGTGCGGCACGTTGGGCAGGTAGAGCCCGATCCGGTCGCCGGGGCCGTAGCCCAGCGCCTTCAGCCCGCATGCGACGCGGTTCACGCCGTCGAGCGTCTCGGCATAATCATATTTGCGGCCGAGGAAATCGAGCAGCGGCGCCTGCGGGTGCGCAGCGGCGCTCGCCTCGAACAGGTCGACCATCGACAGCGGCGGGAAGGTCTGATCCCAGGCGCCGGGGTGGCGATAGGCGGTCCGCCAGGCGGTCTCGGGATCGGTCATTGACACTCGTGTAAGCAGCCCGTCCGGACCAGGCAAGCCGGTCAGTTCGCGACTTGCGCGGTCCAGGTCACCAGGATCGAGACGGCGAAGACGCCCAGGTCGATCGCGGCCTGCAGCCGGTGAGGGTTCACGTCGCTCTGGTCGGCGGCGAGGATTCTGATGTCGGCATGGCGACTGGGCAAGGCGAGGCCGATCAGGAGCAGCGCCGCCGCCCCCATCAACACCACCCTGAGCTTCCGCGTTTCCATCGCCGCCTCTTCGCCTTAACCATAGGCTCAGGCGGGGGGCGGGGCAAGCGGATCAGGCGGCGAGCAGCGCCACCTCGCGCGATCGGTCGCGGCCCGCGGACTTGGCATCGAACAGCGCGCGATCGGCGCCGCGATAGAGCGCCTTCCAGTCGCGCTCGCCGGCAATCGGGCCGCAACAGCTGCCGATGCTCGCGGTGACCTTGAGGTCGAACGGCATCCGCGTCGCGCGGAGCCGCGCGAGCAGGATCTCGGCATCGACGGCCTGGTCGTGCGGCGTAAGGATCGCGAACTCCTCGCCGCCGATCCGCGCGACCAGGGATCCGGCCGGGGCCGCCGCGCGCAACAGCCGCGCGAACACGCGCAGCACCTCGTCGCCGCCGTCGTGGCCCAGCGTATCGTTGACTCGCTTGAAGTGATCGAGGTCGGCGATCTGGAGCACGTGCTCGCCGGGCTGGCCGATCGCCTTTTCGAGGAACGAGCGCCGGTTGAGCAGCCCGGTCAGCGGATCGATGTCCGCGAGCCGGCGCGCGAGCACCTCGCCGAGGATCGCCTCGTCGCGCTCCTTGCTCAGCAGCTTGATGCGATAGGCGATCGCGAGGCTCGACAGCAAAGCCTCGGCGGACATCGACAGGATCGTCGAATTGTCGAGCCAGAAGCTCCACGGGATGACATGGAGGTTCGAGAGCGCGCGGAGCATCGCGGTGAGGATCGGCGCGCTCCAGGCGAGCGCGAACAGCCACAGATAGTTGCTGCGCAGCCGCCACGCGCGCCACAGCATCGGCAGCATCACCCCGGCGATGCCGAGGAACACGCCGGTGAACACCAGGTCCGCGGTCACCACCGAGAATGGCGCGGTGACGAAGAACATCACGCCGGAGAGCGCCATCGCCGCGGCCGCGATCGTGGTGAAGCGGCCGAGCCAGCCTTCGAACACCCGCGCCTCGAAGAAGCTGCGCGCGAAGATCAGCGCGCCGCCGCCGGAGAGGCCGAGCAACAGGTAGTTGATCCGCAGCCGGTCGTTGTTGACGATCCCGGGCCACGCCCAGGCGAGCGCGCCCGACGAAGTGAAGGCATAGAGCAGCAGCCCGGCGACCATCGCGCAATAATAGAGCTGGAAGCGGTGGCGAAGCGCGCCCCACAGCGCGAGATTGTAGAACAACAGCGCGATGCAGAGCCCCGCGAAGGCGGCATACATCGCCGCCATCACCAGGTTGGCATGCGCGCTCTCCGTGCCCGTCGCGATTCGCGGACCGAGCACGATGGCGCGGGCGTTGGCCGAGCCGCGCACTTCCCACATCACCCGAACGACGCGCGCCTCCGCGACGGGAACGGGAAGCTCGACGATCGCGCCAAGCTGGATGAAGGGAGTCACGCCGCGCCGGTCGGTACGGCGCGAGCGCACAGTGCCGTCGGCGTAGAGGACGTGGAAGCCGAGCGCGCTTTGCCACAGGCTGGCGCTGCGGACTTCCAGCGGCGTGCCGGCGCTCGACGGGCGATCGATCGCGTTCGAGATCACCCAGAAGTCGCCAGCGCCGAACTTGCGCTGCGGGGTCTTGCAATCGAACCGTTCGGGATGGCGGATCAGATCGTCGGCGCGCATGCCCGGGGCATCGCGCAGCACGCAGGTGGTGAGGGGCATTCCGGTGACGCCGCCCTGCGCGTGCGCGGCGTGCGGCATCAGCGTCAGCAGCGCCATGCAAGCGCAGACCGCCACGAGAATTCGATGAAACCGCACCCCACCCATGCCCCACGACTAGGGCAATCATGACGAACAACTGGTAAACGCTGACGAAATTTCGACGACGCGCCATGCGCTTGGCGGACGTGCTTGCCATCGTTACGCTGGCGGCAGGAACGGGGAGAGGGGCATGGGCAAGGCACGGGAAGCGCGGACGGCGGCGCCGCGCTCGAGCGAGGCGGAGCGGCTCGAGGTGGTCGACGTGATGCGCGGGTTCGCGCTCACCGGGCTGTTCCTCGTCCACATGATCGAGTGCTACGAGCTCTACTGGATGGACCCGAAGCCCGGCTGGATCGCCGACACGGTGTTTCTGCTGTTCGCGGGCAAGAGCTTCTCGCTGCTCGCGCTCTGTTTCGGCTTCAGCTTCTTCATCCTGATGGACCGCGCGGCACGGCGCGGCATGGATTTCACCGCGCGATTCGCCTGGCGGCTGACCGTGCTGGTGGCGATCGGAACGCTCCATTCGATCGTCTATCGCGGCGACATCATCCAGCTGCTCGCGCTGATGGGCTTCCTGCTGCTGCCGCTCCACCGGGTGAGGAACAATCGCGTGCTGATCGCGCTCGCGGCCGTCTGCCTGATCGGGCCGACGCTGATCGGCCAGACCGTCGCCGCCGCCTCGGGCGCCGCCTGGGCGAACCGGCCGCCGCTCTATTTCGACGATCCGGCGATGAAGGTGCTCGCCACCGGCAACTTCGCCGAGACATTGCGTGCGACGCTCTGGTCTGCGCAATGGTCGAAATGGTGGTTCATGGTCGAGACCGGCCGGCTGATGCAGATCCTGGGGCTCTACATCATCGGCATGGTGCTGGGGCGGATCGGCTTCTTCGCGCGATTGGGCGACTTCGCGAAGGGGCGCTGGATCGCGCTCGGTGCTGCCGCGGTGATCGCGGTCACGCTCTATTTCATGCGCGACTCATGGGGGAAGTCGTTCGACGCGCTCGGCTATGGCGAGGCCGCGGACCGCGACTTCCGCGCGCTGCTCGGTAGCTGGTTCGATCTCGCGGGGATGGCGACCTGGGCGCTGTTGCTGATGGCGCTCTACCGCGGCGGCGCGCGCTGGCTGGTGCGGCCGTTCGCGCCGCTCGGGCGGCTGACGCTGACCCTCTACGTTACTCAGAGCCTGGTCTTCGTCCCGATCTTCTACCATTTCGGGCTCGATCGCTGGCACGTCTGGGACCAGGCCACGCGCATCCTGGTCGGCCTCGCCGCAGTGGCGGTGCAGATGTTGTTCGCCGCCGCCTGGCTCAAGCGCTTCCACTACGGCCCGCTGGAATGGGTGTGGCGCGCGCTGACCTATTGGACTCGCGATGTGCCCTTCAAGCGAAAGGCGGCGGCACCGTAGCGCCGCCGCCTTCGCCGTGTTTCGAATGCGGGCTTACTTGGCCTTCGCCGACACCGTCTTCTTCTTGCCGCCGCCCTTCTTCGCCTTTGGCGGGGCGGGCACGATCTCGAAGGCGAGCGCGTCGTCCTTCAGCTTGACGCTCACCTCGCCGCCATGGACGAGCTTGCCGAACAGCAGTTCCTCGGCGAGCGGCTGCTTGATCTTCTCCTGGATCAGGCGGCCCATCGGCCGCGCGCCATAGAGCTTGTCGTAGCCCGCGCGGTCAGCCACGCCTTGGCGGGCGTCGTCGAGCTGGATGTGGACGTTGCGGTCGGCGAGCTGGAGTTCGAGCTGGAGGATGAACTTGTCGACCACCCGCGCGACGACCTCGGTCGGCAGATAGCCGAACGGCACGATCGCATCGAGGCGGTTGCGGAATTCGGGCGTGAACATCTTCTTCACCGCCTCCTCGTCCTCGCCCTCGCGCGCGCCAGGTCGCCGAAGCCGAGCGATCTCCCGCGCCATGTCGGACGCGCCGGCATTGGTCGTCATGATCAGGATCGATGTTCCTGAAATCGACCGTCTTGCCGTGGTGGTCGGTCAGCTTGCCGTTGTCCATCACCTGCAGCAGGATGTTGAACAGGTCGGGATGCGCCTTCTCGATCTCGTCGAGCAGCAGCACCGAATGCGGCTGCTGGTCGACCGCGTCGGTCAAGCAGCCCGCCCTGATCGATAGCCGACATAGCCCGGAGGCGCGCCGATCAGCCGGCTGACCGAGTGGCGCTCCATATATTCGGACATGTCGAAGCGCTGGAGCGGGATGCCCATGATCGCGGCGAGCTGCTTGCGCGACCTCGGTCTTGCCGACGCCGGTCGGGCCGGAGAACAGATAGTTGCCGATCGGCTTGTCGGGCTCGCGCAGGCCCGGCGCGGCTGAGCTTGATCGCCGAGGACAGCATCTCGATCGCCTTGTCCTGGCCGAACACGACGCGCTTGAGATCGGTCTCGAGCGTTGGCGAGCACCTTCTTGTCGTCGGTCGACACCGATTTCGGCGGGATGCGCGCCATCGTCGCGATCACCGCCTCGATCTCCTTGGCGGTGATCATCTTCTTGCGCTTGCGTCGGCGGCACCAGCATCTGCATCGCGCCGACCTCGTCGATCACGTCGATCGCCTTGTCGGGCAGCTTGCGGTCGTTGATGTAGCGCGCCGACAGCTCGACCGCCGACTTGATCGCGTCGGGGGTGTACTTGACCTTGTGGTGCTCCTCGAACGCGGTGCGCAGCCCGGCGAGGATCTTGATCGTATCCTCGACCGTCGGCTCGTTGACGTCGATCTTCTGGAAGCGCCGCAGCAGCGCGCGGTCCTTCTCGAAGTGGTTGCGGAATTCCTTGTAGGTGGTCGAGCCGATGCAGCGGATCGTGCCGCCCGACAGCGCCGGCTTGAGCAGGTTCGACGCGTCCATCGCGCCGCCGCGAGGTCGCGCCGGCGCCGATCACGGTGTGGATCTCGTCGATGAACAGGATCGCGTGCGGGCAGCTTCTCGAGCTCGTTGACGACCTGCTTCAGCCGCTCCTCGAAATCGCCGCGATAGCGCGTGCCGGCGAGCAGCGCGCCCATGTCGAGCGAATAGATCACCGCCGGCAGCAGCACCTCGGGCACGTCGCCCTCGACGATCTTGCGCGCCAGCCCTTCGGCGATCGCGGTCTTGCCGACGCCGGGATCGCCGACATAGAGCGGGTTGTTCTTCGATGCGGCGGCACAGGATCTGGATCGTCCGGTCGACCTCCGGCCCGCGGCCGATCAGCGGATCGACCTTGCCGGCCTTGGCCTTCTCGTTGAGATCGACGGTGAACTGCTTGAGCGCGCTCTCGCCCTTGCCCGCTTGCCCTCGCTCTTGGCCGCCTTCTCTTCGTCGGCGCCCTTGGGCGTCGCGGTCTCGGCGGGCGTCGCCGCCCTTGCCGACGCCGTGGCTGATGAAGCTCACCGCGTCGAGGCGGCTCATGTCCTGCTGCTGGAGGAAATAGACCGCGTAGCTCTCGCGTTCGGAGAACAGGGCGACGAGCACGTTGGCGCCGGTGACTTCGTCGCGGCCCGAGGACTGGACATGCAGGATCGCGCGCTGGACGACGCGCTGGAAGCCGCTGGTCGGCGAGGGATCGGTCGCGGCCTCGACCTTCAGCGCCTCGAGCTCGGTATCGAGATAGTGCGCGACGGTGTTCTTGAGCTCGCCCAGATCGACGCCGCACGCACGTCATCACCTTGGAGGCATGCTCGTCGTCGACCAGCGCGAGCAGCAGATGCTCGAGCGTCGCATATTCGTGGCGGCGCGAGCATGCGGCTTCGAGCGCCTTGTGGAGGGTGGATTCGAGCGCGGAGGCGAAACTAGGCATTCAGTGACTACTCCAGTCGGGCCAGTGAGATACGCGGCCCGGTTTCCCAATATGTCGGGAGGGCGGACGCCCGCATCAAGCGCTGCGGCCCGGCACCGGAGTTCTATGGGCGTCGCGCCCGCACTCGGTGCCTTCACGCTCATCGCTTGAATAGGGCGTCAGCGCTTGCGCGATGGTTAACGGCGCGTTCAATGCCGCGTTCTGCTTCGCGCGATCTCCGCCTCAAGGGCGGCGATGCGCTCCTGGCAGCTCCTCGACCGAGAGCGGATCCAGGTCCTGCACCGCCAGCTGGCGGAGCAGATCGTCCTTGCGACGCGGCAGATTCTCATCGGCATCCATCACTGCTGCAGCGTTGACCCGGGCCGGACGGATGTCAATAAGACCCAGGGCTCGTACGGAGCCCGGAATACTCCTTAACAGGCGCCAACCATGAACGTCCCCGCGACGATGCGTGCGATCGATCCGGAGAAGCCCGGCGGGCCCGAGGTGCTCGTCCTGGTCGAGCGGCCGGTGCCCGCCCCCGGCGCGGGCGAGGTGCTGATCCGAGTCGCCGCGGCGGGGGTCAACCGGCCCGAAGTGATGCAGCGGATGGGCGTCTATCCGCCGCCGCCCGGCGCGCCCTCGATCCTCGGGATGGAAGTGTCGGGCATGATCGTCGCGGTGGGAGAGGACGTACCGATCGAGCTGCTCGGCCAGCCGGTGTGCGCGTTGATCTCGGGCGGCGCCTATGCCGAATACGCCGTCGCTCCCGCCGGCCAGTGCCTGCCCGTCCCGCACGCGCTGACCATGATCGAAGCTGCGGCGATGCCCGAGACGCTCTTCACCGTCTGGACCAACCTGTTCGAGCGCGGCTATCGCGGCGGAGGGCGATACGGTGCTCGTCCACGGCGGCACCAGCGGCATCGGCACGATGGCGATCGCGCTGGCCAACCTGTTCGGCCTGACGATCATCGTCACCTGCGGCTCCGACGGCGAAATGCGCCGCTGCGCTGAAGCTCGGCGCCGATCACGCGATCAACTACAAGAGCGAGGATTTCGTTGCCCGCGTGAGCGAGATCACCGGGGGCAGCGGCGTCGCGGTGGTGCTCGACATGGTCGGCGGCGACTATGTGCCGCGCAACCTCAAGTGCCTCGCCGATGACGGGCGCCACGTCTCGATCGCGGTCCAGGGCGGGCTGACCGCGACGGTCCCGATCTTCGAGATCATGCGTCGCCGCCTGACGCTCACCGGATCGACGCTCCGTCCGCGCAGCACCGAGTTCAAGACCCTCGTCGCCGACGAGCTCGCCCGCACCGTCTGGCCGTATGTGGCCGAGGGCAGGCTCAAGCCGGCGATCGATTCGACGTTCCCGCTCGCCGAGGCCGCGGATGCCCACCGGCGGATGGGATCGGGCGAGCATGTCGGCAAGATCGTGCTGGTGATCGATCCGCAGGCCTAGAGTCTGATCCAGCAAGACGGCACCGGCCCCCGGCGCGATGAACCGATAGAAATAGCGGGTTCGCGGCTTCAAGCCGGTGAGCACGATCCTGGCGGTAAAATCCCGGCCCGGACCGGTCGTCGTCTCTCCGCTCGCGACAACCTGCCGGAACTGGTCGTCGAGCGCGATCTGCGCCTGCAACTGGGTGCCGCCCCCGCCGTGCGGCACAAAGCGCGTCCATAGCAGCATCGAATCCGGGCCGGGCTCGGCGCTGGCGACAGAATGGGTGAACCTGCCCGCTTTGCCATGCACCCGGCGGTCAGCAGCGCCGAGCCCAGCAGGCCGGTCGCCAAAATCGTACGCCGATCGGTATCCATTCCTACTCCACTAAGTCTTGCACGCGCCAGAGTGCGCCAGCCGCGAGGAACGGCCGCCAAGTGCCGGGCAATAATCGATTTTGCCCCCGGGAGAAACGCGTTCAATCGGTAATCCGGTGCTCCGCCGAATGATCCAGGGCCGGATAAACATGACCACGCACAATCGGAGCAATACTGCGGAAATATCCTCGGGCTTTGGGAACGCGCCAGGGCATGTTTCGCCCGTCGCACCGAGTCCCGGGAGGACGCTCTGCTCGAAAAGTTGATGTTCCGGCGCGTGCCCGTGTGGGCGGTGCTGCTGTCGTGGATTCTGGGGTTCGTCGGCCTGATGGTGTTCGGATCGCTGGTCCGCGTCGCGCTCCTCGACGGCCAGGCGGCGCCACTGGCCGCGCGGCTGGCGCTGCACGCGGCGGACGTGGACCTCAAGCTCGGCCAGTTCTTCAAGAGCGGCGAGTCGCCGTTCGTCGTCCGGCCCAACCGCAAGTTGCCCGACGGGCTGGCGCGCAACCCGCACGACGATTTCGTCGATGACGGTTATTTGCTGCTGTCGCGCTACGACACTCGGCGCAACCGCGGCGTCGTCCGGCTCATCCGGCTGAGCGATGGCGCGGTCCTCCGCGAATATGCGCCCGACGTCGCCGCGATCAACGCGCGTTCGAAGCTCGAATTCGCCGCTGATCAACCTGGCACGCGACCGGACGCCCGCGCGATACCTGATGCTCCATCCGCTGCTGATGCCCGACGGCGGGCTGGTGTTTCACGACGAATCGCCGATGGTCCGGATCGACGCATGCGGCCGGATCGAGTGGACGATCGACGGCATCTTCCACCACGCGATCGAACCCGGCTCCGATGGCAACCTCTGGGTCTCGTCGACCATGCCGCGCTCGAACCTCGCCAATGTCTCCGCGGTCTTCCAGGAGAATGCGATCACCGAGGTCACGCCCGCCGGCAAGATCGTGCGCCGCGACTGGCTTCCCGACGTGTTCGAGCGCAGCGGCCTCACCGGGCTCTGGCGCGGGCGCCCCTATTACGACGATCCCTTCCACCTGAACGACATCCAGCCGGTGCGCGAGGCCGGGCCGCACTGGCAGCGCGGCGACCTGCTGCTGAGCCTCCGGAACCTGTCGATGATCGCGCTCTACCGCCCGTCGGCGGGCCGGATCCTGTGGTACCGGCAAGTGCCGTGGACCTTCCAGCACGACGTCAACGTGCTCGACGGCCATCGCATCAGCGTGTTCGACAACAATGCGCAGAGCGGCGCTTCGGCAGCCTATGGCGTGGTCGCCTCGGTCGACCATATCGACACCAACAACCGCCTGATGATCTACGATTTCGACACCGATCGAGTCACCGCGCCCTTCGACGCAGCCTTCGCGATGCACAAGCTCAAGACCGTGACTCAGGGGCGCAGCCTGATCCTGCCCAATGGCGACGTCTTCGTCGAAGAGACCGAGAACGGGCGGGTGATGCGGATGACCCCCTCGGGCGCGCTGCGCTGGCGCTATGTCGCCGCCGATGCCCAGGGCCGTCGCCTGCGCCTCGGGTGGAGCCGCTATCTCGATCCGGCGACCTATGGCGCCGCGATCCAGGCGGCGGCGAATGCGCGATGCGCATGATTGCTTGCGCTGCGACTTGAGCTAAGGGCTTCCCGTCCGCGAGAGAGGGGAGGGGAATGGTGTCCGCCTTTGTGCTTCACGAATATGCCGCGTCGGGGAATTGCTACAAGATCCGGCTGACCGCCGCGCATCTGGGGATTCCGCTCGAGCGCCGCGAATACGACATCATGAAGGGCGAGACGCGCACGCCGCAGTTCCTGGGTGAGGTTAACGCCAACGGCCGAATCCCGGTGCTCCAGACCGGCAACGACTTCCTCCCCGAAAGCAACGCCGCCTGCTGGTATCTCGCCGACGGCAGCGACCTGATCCCGCACGACCGGTTCGAGCGCGCGGACATGCTGCGCTGGATGTTCTGGGAGCAGTACAACCACGAACCCAACGTCGCGACGCTGCGCTTCTGGATGAAGTGGATCGGCGAGGCGAACTTCAGCGACCTCCAGCGCGCCCAACTCCCGGCCAAGCGCGCCGCGGGCGAGGCGGCGCTGGCGCTGATGGACGAGCATCTCTCGGCGCGCAGCTTCTTCGTGCTCGATCGCCTGACGCTCGCCGATATCGCGCTCTACGCCTACACCCATGTGTGCGAGGATGGCGGGTTCCGGCTTGCCGATTATCCGAACGTCTCGGCGTGGCTCGCGCGCGTTGCCGCGGTGCCGGGGCACGTGCCGATCGACGCATGACATTTGCGTGAAAGCGCAACAATTCCAATTGTAACATTTCGCAGCCAGAGGCGGGGCCGGGCAAGGGTAACGCTGAGGTTCTCGCATGGCGACGATCACCAGACTTCCGTTCGGGCTGGACCCGGCGGAATTCGCCGCTCCGACTCCGACGATCCCCGAGAAGCCAGTCACCGAGCGGCGGCGCTTCCGGACGATCTGGATCTCCGACATCCACCTCGGCACACGCGGGTGCAACGCGACGATGCTGATCGACTTCCTCGATCACGTCGACAGCGAGACGATGTACCTGGTCGGCGACATCGTCGACGGCTGG
Source organism: uncultured Alphaproteobacteria bacterium (assembly GCA_963799985.1). Taxonomy (GTDB): domain Bacteria; phylum Pseudomonadota; class Alphaproteobacteria; order Sphingomonadales; family Sphingomonadaceae; genus Sphingomonas. Next base: position 49,315 of record CAWCZC010000004.1, read on the forward strand.
GCGCTCAGGAAGCGCTTCTACTGGCCCGCCGCGCACAACGACATCGTCTGGCGCGTGCTCAAGCGTGCGCATCGCGGCACCCGGATCGTCTACATCCCCGGCAATCACGACGAGCTGTTCCGCCCCTTCACGGGCCTGGATTTCGGCGGGGTCGAGGTCCGCCGCAACGCGATCCACGAGACCGCCGACGGCCGCCGCCTGCTGATCCTTCACGGTGACGAATTCGATGCGATCACCCTCTCGCACCGCTGGCTCGCCTATCTCGGCGACGCCGCCTATGAGGCGATGATGGCGCTCAACCGCTGGGTCAATCACGCTCGCCGCGCGTTCAACCTGCCCTATTGGTCGCTGAGCAAATATGCCAAGGGCAAGGTCAAGAATGCGGTGGAGTTCATCTCGCGCTTCGAGGAGGCGGTTGCGCACGAGGCGGGGATGCGCGGAGTTGACGGCGTCGTCGCCGGCCATATTCATGCCGCGGATATGCGGACAATTCAGGGCGTTGCATATTACAACGACGGGGATTGGGTCGAAGGTTGCACCGCGTTGGTCGAGCATTACGACGGACGAATGGAGATACTGCACTGGGCGGACGAGATAGCAGCGAGGGAAAGACCCCGGGAAGCGGAGCGGCGGGCGGCAGCCTGAGGGAGCACGATCCCGTGCGCATCGCGATCGTCACCGACGCCTGGGAGCCGCAAGTCAACGGCGTCGTCCGCACCCTCCAGTCGGTCCGCGCCATCCTCGAGAAGAAAGGCCACCACGTCCTCGTCATCTCGCCCGACCAATTCTACTCGCTGCCGTGCCCGACCTATCCCGAGATTCGCCTCGCGGTCGCCAGCGTGGCCAGGGTGGGTGCGATGATCGACGCGTTCGGCGCGCAGGCGATCCACCTCGCCACCGAAGGGCCGCTGTGCGTCGCGGCGCGGCGCTGGTGCCTGCGCCAGCACCGCCCGTTCACCACCGCCTACCACACCCAGTTCCCCGATTACGTCTCGGCGCGCTCGGGCGTTCCCGCCGAGTGGATCTGGCGCTACATCCGCTGGTTCCACGGGCCGAGCGCGACGATCCTCGCCTCGACTCCCTCGATCCGCCAGTCGCTGATCGTGCACGGGCTCAAGCAGGTCCAGCATTGGGGCCGCGGCGTCGATCTCGAGAATTTCCACCCCGGCCTCGCGCCGCATCCGGCGATGGCCGGGCTCGAGAAGCCGGTCCAGCTCTACGTCGGCCGGATCGCGATCGAGAAGAATCTCGAGGCCTTCCTCCAGTCAACTCATCCCGGCACCAAGGTGGTGGTCGGCGACGGCCCGGCTCGGCATTCGCTCGAAGTGCGCTACCCGGACGTGAAGTTCCTCGGCTCGATGTTCGGCGCCGAGCTCGCCTCGGCCTATTCTGCGGCGGACGTGTTCGTCTTCCCCAGCCGCACCGACACCTTCGGGCTGGTGATGATCGAGGCGCTGGCCTGCGGTGTGCCCGTCGCGGCCTATCCGGTGACCGGGCCGATCGACATCCTCACCCCCGAATCGGGCGCGATGGACGTGGACCTGACCAAGGCGATCGGCGAAGCGCTGACCAAGGATCGTGACGCCTGCGCCGCCTATGGCCGCACGTTCACCTGGGATGCCAGCGCGCGCCAGTTCCTCCACGCGCTGGTTCCGCTCGACGAGGACGGCGCGGTGGCGGCTTAATCCTTGCCCCGGCCGCGAAGGCGGACTAAGTCACCCGCCTGTCATGGCCGCTCCGCGAGGGGCGGCCCTTATTGTTTCTGGAGAATATCGTGGCCCAGCCGCTGATGCCGCACGCGACCGCTTCCTGGCTCGTCGAACAGACTTCGCTCACCTTCGAGCAGATCGCCGAATTCTGCGGGCTCCACATCCTCGAGGTCCAGGCGATCGCCGACGATACCGCCGCGACCAAGCTCACCGGGCGCGATCCCGTCCGCGCGCACGAGCTGACGATGGAGGAGATCGACAAGGGCCAGGCCGACCCCGACTATCGCCTCAAGATGTCGAAGGGCCCCGATCAAGTGCGCCGTACCAAGGGTCCGCGCTACACCCCGGTCTCGAAGCGCCAGGACAAGCCCGACGGCATCGCCTGGATCCTGCGCCACCACCCCGAGATCTCGGACGGCGCGATCGGCAAGCTGATCGGCACCACCCGCACCACGATCGCAGCGATCCGTGACCGCAGCCACTGGAACATCGCCAACATCGTCCCCAAGGACCCGGTGACGTTGGGCCTGACCACCCAGCGCGAGCTCGATGCGCTGGTCGCCAAGGCGGCGAAGGCGGCGGGGATCGAGGCGCCGGTCGACAACAAGTTCGAGGGCGACCGCGAAGCGCTGATCGAGGAGCTGCGCGCAGAGCGCACCGCGGCGGTGGCCGAAGCCGAGCGGATCGCCGCCGGCGGCGACCCCGACGCAGTGCCGGCCAAGGTCGGCGCGTTCGAGGATCCGTTCAAGCGCCATTGAGGCGCGGTTGGAACTCGTTCCCGGACCGGCTTGAATCGAACCCGGAGTTTGATCGAGCGGCATTGAAGCAGCTGTTCCCCGGCGAGGCCGGGCCCCAGTCTCGGGCCGGTCACAACTGGGCCTCGGCCTTCGCCGGGGAACTGATTCCGCCTGCGCGAAACCGACTTCAGGTTGCGGGAAACAGAGCGGCGTGCCGCGCGGCCACTCGGTCCCACAGCGTTGCAGCCTCGGGCACGTCGAGCCCGAAGCGATCCTTCAGCGTCGCGACCAGGTCGTCGGCATCCGCGAGCAGCCGCTCGGTCTCGCCTTCCGAACCGCGTTCGGAGAACACGCGCCCGCGCAGCGACAAATGGCGGTCGCCCGCGCGGCGCTGGACCACGAAATTCGGCACGAAGGGCAATTCCGCGCCGGTCTGGAGCCACGCGCATTTGGCGGCGAGCAGCGCTTCGTCGGCGGAGGTCTCGGCGAAGTCGAAGCTGAACGGCTTGTCCGCGCCGAGCGTTTCGCTGAAGCGCCAGTGGTCCGCGTCCGCGCGGCTCAGCGTGATCGCGTAGGGCGGATGCGCGTGACTGGCTTCCGCCAGCGCGATCGGCGCCGCCTGGCTGCCGCCGAAGCCGACGTCGACCAGCCAGGGCCGGTCGAGGCGGACGATCAGCGCCAGATGGTTGCCCATCGCCGCGTCGCCGTTCGCCGCGCGCATCACCCCGCAGGCGATGCGGCGCACCTCGAACCCAAGCTCGGCGAGCGCCCAGCCGAGCAGACCGTTCTGCTCGTAGCACCACCCGCCCCGCCGTTGCCCCACGATCTTGGTGAAGATCGTCTCGAGATCGAGTCCGACCGGCCGGCCGAGCTGGACATCGAGGTTCTCGAACGGCACCGCGGCGACATGTGCGCGCATCACCCCGTCGAGCGTCGCGAAATCGGGCGCGCGCGGTCCGGCGTAGCCGATCCGGTCGAGATAGGCCGAAGGATCCATGCGCCGCCCTCCACGGCTTCGAGTAGCGCGAACGGTGACAATTCTCCATAGCATCTTGACGCGCGCGGCAAATTCGTTCCCTATACGTTCCGAATGGAACGCGAGTCGTTTCGAAGAGGAGGAAGGCATGGCCGGCGAGCTGGTTTTCTACACCAATCCGATGTCGCGCGGGCGGATCGTCCGCTGGATGCTTGAGGAAGTGGGCGCGCCATACCGCACCGAAGTCCTCGATTACGCTTCGACGATGAAGGCCGAGCCGTATCTGTCGATCAATCCGATGGGGAAGGTGCCGGCGATCGTCCACAACGGCCATATCGTCACCGAAGGCGCCGCGATCTGCGCCTATCTGGCCGATGCGTTCCCCGAAGCAGGGCTCGCGCCCACCGACGACGAACGCGCCGATTACTACCGCTGGCTGTTCTTCGCCGCCGGGCCGATCGAGCAAGCGGTGACCAACAACCACGCCAAATTCGCGCCCTCGGCCGAGCAGGGGCGGATGTTCGGCTACGGCAATTACGATCTGGCGGTCGACGTGCTCGAGAAGGCCGTGAGCGCGCATCCCTATATCGCCGGCGACCGCTTCACCGCGGCGGACGTCTATGTCGGCTCTGCGGTCGGCTGGGGGATCAGTTTCGGCACGCTGCCGAGGCGTGATGCCTTCCAGGCCTATCACGACCGCCTGATCGCGCGCCCGGCCTATCAGCGCGCGAACCAAATCGACAACGCGCTGATGCCGGAGAAGGCGCCGGCTTAGGGCCTGTTCGCAATTGGATTCGATATGTGCGGCGGGGCGATAGCCGTCCCGCTCGATCGAGGGGTTTCAATCGGGGCCTGACCAATCCCTTGAAATGTCGGATTTCGCCTGCTGAGATCGATGCGTCGCCGCTCTTTGACAATGTGGATCGCGGTCGGAACGCAAACTGCGTCTGCGCCGAATCGTTGTTGATTTCCGCATGGCCGGACCGCGGTCGGAGGCTGCGTGCCAGTGTGACCCTGGTGTGACTTTCCGTTTCGCAAGATGCGCGCGTGGTGATGCGATGGCCTCACCCTTGATTGAGCGGGGCCTCCAAGTGAGCCTCGGTCTCCGTGTTCAGCCGGCGCTACTGAGCTTCGCCATTCGCGCCGGGAGTTCCGCCATCACCGCACCCCGATACGCGTCGTCCGCCTCGCCCCAGTGGGCGATTTCGTCCAGCGCTCGCCCGCAGCCGGCGCACCAGCCGCTGGCTTCGTCCATCCGGCAGATGTTGACGCAGGGCGATTCGATCGGGGGTATCAGCTCGAACATCGCGACTATTCGCCGAGGGTGAACCTCAGGAAATCGGGCATCGGCCCGTTCCAGCCGTCGTCGGGGCCTTCGTCGGGTTCGCGGCGCGGGGAACGCGGAGCGGGTTCGCGGCGCGCATCGCGCGGCTCGTCGCGACCGCCGCCCCGCTCGCGCCGAGGCTCGGGTGCGCGTTCGGCCCGGGGAGCGACCGGCAGCGCCTCAGGCTCCGGTTTGGGCTCGCGCGCGGGCGCAGGTTCGGGATCGGCGCGCTTGGCGGGCGCGCGCTTCGCGGCGCCGCCGCGTCCGCGCTTCGGCCGCGGGCCGCTGCCGGCGGGCGCCTCGGTCCCGTCGACGCGTTCGATCTTGAGGCCGGTCAGCTTCTCGATCTCGGAGATGTTCTCCGCATCCTCGGGCGTGACCAAAGTATAGGCCGTGCCGGTCGCGCCCGCGCGGCCGGTGCGGCCGATGCGGTGGATATAGTCGTCGGGGTGCCAGGGCGCGTCGAAGTTGAAGACGTGGCTGACGCCCTTGATGTCGAGCCCGCGCGCGGCGACGTCCGAGGCGACGAGGATGTTGACGTCGCCCGCCTTGAAGCGCTCGAGCTCGGCGATCCGCTGCGATTGTTCCATGTCGCCGTGGATCTCGGTCGAACGGAAGCCCGAGCGCTGGAGGCTCTTGTTGAGCTCGCGAACGGTCGTCTTGCGGTTGCAGAAGATGATCGCGGTGCCGACCTCCTCGGCGCGGAGCAGATCGCGCAGCTTCTCGCGCTTGTCCGAAGCCGCGACGGGGACCACCCACTGGCGGATGTTGATGTTGGCCGTGGCCGGGCGGGCGACCTCGATCTGCTTGGGGTCGCTCAGGAACTTGTCCGCCAGCTTCTTGATCACCGGCGGCATCGTCGCGGAGAAGAGCAGGGTCTGGCGCGTCTTGGGCAGCTTGGTGCAGATTTCCTCGATGTCGGGGATGAACCCCATGTCGAGCATCCGGTCGGCCTCGTCGATCACGAGCAGGCTGCAGCCGGTGAGCAGGATCTTGCCGCGGCCGATAGAGGTCCATCAGCCGCCCCGGCGTGGCGATCAGCACGTCGACTCCGGCGCTCAGCGCCTTGGTCTGGTCGCCCATCGAGACGCCGCCGATCAGCAACGCCATCGAGAGCTTGTGATACTTGCCGTACTTGTCGAAATTCTCGGCGACCTGCGCGGCGAGCTCGCGCGTCGGCTCGAGGATCAGCGAGCGCGGCATCATCGCGCGGGTTCGGCCTTCGCCGAGGATATCGATCATGGGCAAGACGAAGGCGGCGGTCTTGCCGGTGCCGGTCTGGGCGATGCCGATCAGGTCCTTGCCCATCAGCACCGAAGGGATGGCCTGGCGCTGGATCGGGGTGGGCTCGGTATAGCCCGACTCCGTTACGGCACGTAGGAGTTCGTCTGACAGGCCGAGATCGGCAAAGCTCATGGATATGTCCGGAAAACGGGCGCGTTTGCCGCGCCGCAAGCAGCGTTGGCGCTTGCGGATTTGCCCGCCAATGTCAAGCCGTGTGGGGTTTTAGCGCTGGGGAACCAGTGAGCGGAACTGCCGGATGTCGCAGGTGGCGCCCGAGCGCGACAGCAGGGAGTCGCGTTTCGCGCACATCTTTCCGTCCGGGCTCCGCTTCACATAGAAGCCGCCGTAGAAGCCGATCGCGGGGCAGCCCGCGCCCAGCTTGGCGCGCAGCCGCGATCCGTCGGTGAGGATCAGGTCGATGCTGTCGCTGCGAGTCCATTCGTAGCCGAGGACGGTATCGGCCTTGACGCAATCCTTGGGCTTGCGCTCGACGAGCATCGGCGCGGCGGGGGGCGGCGGGGGCATCGGCAGGCTGCGCGTGATGATCGTCGTGCGCGAGGTGAAGGTCACCTGCGGCACGTGGATCACCATCTGCTGCGTCAGCGTGTGCGCCGCGCCGTCCCAGTCGCGCGGGGGCGGCTGGGGCGCGGCCGCGGGGGCGGCGAGCACCATCAGAAGCGCAGAGGAAGCTAGCAAAGGATTCAGCATGTCGGCGCCCGCTCTTAACCCAGAGGATTGAACAGCGGATGAATTGGCCGGTCCAGCCCCTACGTGCTATCGGCGCCCCATTATGGGCCCCCAGCAGCGGATTCTGGTCGAAACTGTGCGCCAGCGCTTCGGCAAAAAGGTGGTTACCACCGATGCCGAGACGATCATGCCGTGGCTGAGCGACTGGCGCGGGCGCTATCACGGAGAAGCACCGGCGCTGCTCTCGCCGGGCTCGCGCGACGAAGTGGCGGCGATCGTCGGGTTGGCGCACGCGCATGGCGTGGCGCTGGTGCCGCAGGGCGGCAACACCGGCATGGTCGGCGGCGCGACGCCGCCGACGGACGGATCGGCCTTGATCCTGTCGCTGCGGCGGATGAACCGGATCCGCAGCGTTTCCCCGGAGGACAATCTGGCGGTGGCCGAGGCGGGCGTGATCCTCGCCGATCTCCACGCCGCCGCGCTCGCGCACGGCCGCCGATTTCCGCTGACGCTGGGCGCGCGGGGCAGCGCCACCATCGGCGGGCTGGTCTCGACCAACGCGGGCGGCACCCAGGTGCTTCGCTTCGGGACGATGCGCAGCCTCGTCGCCGGGATCGAGGCGGTGCTGCCTGACGGCTCGGTCCACGACGGGCTCGCCGCGCTCAAGAAGGACAATCGCGGCTACGACCTCACCCAGCTGCTGGTCGGCGCGGAGGGCACGCTGGGCGTGGTGACCGCCGCCAGCCTCCGTCTCGTCCCCGCGATCGCCGCGCGCGCGGCGGCCTGGGTCGGGCTTGCCAGCCCGCAGGCGGCGCTCGATCTGCTGCGCGCGATCGAGGGACCGGCAATCGAGAGCTTCGAGATCGTCCCCGGCGATACGCTGGCGTTGGTGCTCCATCATATCCCGGGTACGCGCGCCCCGCTTGGCGGGGCGCATCCGTGGCATGTGCTGATCGAGGCGGTGTCCTCCGATCCCGCCGCCGAGGCGCCCGCCGCGCTGCTCGAGCGCCTGCTTGGCCGAGCGCTCGAAACCGGCAGGGTCCAGGATGCGGTCGTCGCCGCGAGCGAAGCGCAGGCCGAGGCCTTCTGGCGCATCCGCGATTCGATCTCCGAGGCCGAACGCGCGAGCGGGCCGGCGGTGCAGCACGACATTTCGGTGCCGGTCGCGGCGATGCCGCGCTTCATGGTCGAAGCCGCCGCCGAGGCCGAGGCGCGCTTTCCCGGCACGCACGCTACCGCCTTCGGGCATTTGGGCGACGGCAACGTCCATTTCCACGTCCGCGCGCCCGCCGATGCTGATCCCGAGGCCTGGTACGCAGGGGAAGCGCCGGAGATCACCCGGCTGGTGCACGATCTGGTCGTCGTGGCAGGGGGCTCGATCTCGGCCGAGCACGGCATCGGCCAGATGAAGCGCGCCGAGCTCGAGCGACTGTCGTCCCCGGCGCGACTGGCAGCGTTGCGCGCGGTGAAGAACGCGCTCGACCCGCAGGGGATTCTCAATCCGGGAAAGCTTGTCCCGCTTGCGCCCGAGCGCGGCGCACCATAGACGGGCGCGATTTTCCGAATCCGATTTTCCGAATCCAGGAGAGAGTAATGGCCAGCGCGCCGCAGCAGTCGCTTCCCTTGTTCTATGAGAACCTCCAGCCGCTTTCGAGCCAGGAGCACGCCAACTTCCGCATCCGCATGCTCGAGAGCGCGCCCTTCCTCGCGCAGCAGCATGCGATCCCGATCACGGTCGACGAATTCTCGCTTGTCCAGCGCTACATGCCGATCGTCTTCTCGGTGGGCGACGAGCCGGTGCCGCTGGCGCTGATGGGACTGAACGAAGGCGTCAATGTGTTCGTCGACGAGGACGGGCAGCTGATCGAGGACAACGTCTACGTCCCCGCCTATGTCCGCCGCTATCCGTTCCTGCTCGCCAAGCTTCGCGCCGAGGTCGACGAGCTGTCGCTGTGCTTCGATCCGACCTCCGGCGCGATCGGCGCGTTCGACGAAGGCGAGCCGCTGTTCACCGACGGCGAGCCGAGCGCCACCACCAAGGCGATCCTCGAGTTCAACGAGCAGTTCGAGCAGGCTGGCCAGCGCACCGGCAGCTTCATGCGTGAATTGAAGGAGCTCGGCTTGCTGATCGACGGCGAAGTCAGCATCCAGCCCGACGGCGCGGAGCAGCCGTTCATCTATCGCGGCTTCATGATGGTCGACGAGAACAAGCTCAACGAGATGCGCGGCGATCAGCTGCGCAAGATCGTGCAGAACGGCATGCTGCCCCTGCTCTACGCGCACCTCTTCTCGCTTTCGGTGATGCGCGAGATCTTCAGCCGCCAGATGCGCCTCGGCAAGCTGCCGCAGCCCCAGCCGGCGGGCTGACCCTTGGCCACCGGATTTCCGCGCGGCGATCGCTACTCGGGGGCGCGATCGCGTTCCACTGGACGATCGCCGCGCTGGTTCTGGTCAATCTCTTCATCGGGCTGTTCCACGATTCCCTGCTCGAGGGCCTCAAGGTCCTGCCGCTGCACAAGGCGATCGGCGTGACGGTGCTGGTGCTGAGCCTGGGCCGCCTCGCCTGGCGGCTTTCGCACCGCCCGCCCGAGCTGCCCGCCACCATGTCGGGTGCGGAAAAGGCCTTCGCCAAGTCGGTGCATTGGGCGCTCTACGGCTTCATGATCGTGATGCCGCTGACCGGCTGGATGTTCTCGTCCGATCCCACCAAGCTGCGCCCGTTCACCTGGTTCGGGCTGTTTCCGGTGCCGCTGTTGCCGGTGCCCGACAAGGCGGCCGCCGACCTCGCCCACCAGTCGCACACGATCCTCGGCTATGCGATGGCGGCGCTGGTCCTGCTGCACATTGCCGCGGCGCTGCGGCATCACTTCCTGCTGCGCGATCGCGTGCTGTTCCGAATGATTCCGGGCGGTTAACGCGCCGTTGGCCGCGCTTGCGGCACGCTTTCCCGCAGCGCGGCGACGGCTCTTGAACAATCGGACCGCCCATCTATATTGTTTATTGTACGGTCTCGTGTCCCCCCTTTCGCGGGATCGTGCGGCACGCCTTCGGGCGTGTCTCCTCCCTGAACCTTGGCCACCTCGTGCCCAGTGCACGAGGTGGTTTTTTCTTGGGGTTACTCGGCCGCGATCGCGCCGGGGAGCGCTTCGTCGGCCAGCGCATCCAGGATCTCGCGCAGCGTTCGGATCGCCTTGGCCAGCCCCGGCCCGGGGGCATCGAGCGCGGCATCGAGATAAAGCGAGCGATCGAACTCGATCTGGATCGCGTGGAGCCCGTGCCGCGGATCGCCGTGGCGTTCGAGGATATGCCCGCCGGAATAGGGCGCGTTGACCGCGCAGGCGATGCCGTGCGCGCGGGCCACGCCTTCGATCCGCCCGAGGAACCGCGCCGAGGCCGAGCGGCCGAACCGGTCGCCGAGCACGATCCTGGGCGCGCTCGCCGCGTCGCCGAGCGGGGGCATCGAATGCACGTCGAGCAGGATCGCCAGGCCGAACCGAGTCCGCGCCGATGCCAGTGCCGCGCCCAGCGCCGCGTGATAGGGCCGGTGATCGGCGCGGATCCGCGCCGCGACCTCCTCGCCCGACAGTCGGTGGCGCCAGATGTCACCCGAATTGGCCACCCGCCGCGGCACCAGCCCCAGCCCGCTGCGGAGCTTCGCCGATTGCGGCTGCGCGCTCATCGAGGCGCCGTCGTCGAGGCGCGGATCGCGCTCGTTCTCGGCGCGATTGAGGTCGATCCAGGCACGCGGGCGGGTGGCGACGAACAGCGTTTCCTCCGCGCGGGCGCCCAGCGCGATCGCGTCGGCGTGGCGGTCCTCGAGCGGCCGGAGCGCCGCCAGCGGCACCCTGAGCGCCGCGCGGAGCGCCAGCGGATAGTCGCGCCCGGCGTGCGGCACCGAAAGCACGACCGGGCTCGCGGGCTCGTCGGGACCATGGCGGACGAAGGAAGGTGATGCCGACACTCGCCCTGACTAGGGTTGCTGTCCCGCAACGGCAACGCCCTGCCGCCCATCCGCTGGAAATTCTTAAGGTCTTCGGGCATAGGATGGGTCCCGCTGAGACGGGGTGGGATTGCCGATGTACCGAATTCTGCTGGCCGAAGACGACCGGGTGATGCGCGAGTATCTCACGCGCGCGCTCGAGCGTTCGGGCTATGCCGTGAGCGCGGTCGACCGCGGCACCGCGGCGATCCCCTTGCTCGAGACCGAGCATTTCGACCTGCTCCTCACCGATATCGTCATGCCCGAGATGGACGGGATCGAGCTGGCGCAGCGCGCCGGCGAGATGGTGCCCGACCTCCGCGTGATGTTCATCACCGGCTTCGCGGCGGTGACGCTCAAGGCCGGCAAGCAGATGCCGCAGGCACGCGTGCTCTCGAAGCCGTTCCACTTGCGCGACCTCGTGCTCGAGGTCGACCGGCTGTTCGAGAACGAGAGCATTCCCAGCCGGAATTGATTGGTCGCCGCGCAGCTTGCGTGGGGGGGCAACCCTCGCTAAAGCGCCGCTTCCCGAGTTCGAGCCGCACGGCTCCGGGCGCGTAGCTCAGTGGTAGAGCACTGTGTTGACATCGCAGGGGTCGCAGGTTCAATCCCTGCCGCGCCCACCATATCGGCCCGCCGGACCCGCGTCCGGCGGGCCGTTGCTTTCAGTTCAACCCGCCCCCCGCCAGCGCCTCGTCGAGCATCCGCGCCAGCGTCTCCAGGCGGAAGGGCTTGAGCAGCACCGGTCGGCCGCCCGCGCCCGAGCGGGCGATCTCGTCGCTGTAGCCGGTGGTGAGCACGATCGGCAGGTCGGGCTGGAGCTTGTGGAGCGCGTCGGCCAGCTCGAGGCCGCTCATCTGCGGCATCACCACGTCGGTGAGCACCACGTCGAACGGCCGCTCGGCGGCGGCTTCGAGCGCCTCGGCGCCCGATCGCGTGCGCGTGACCGAATGGCCGAGCTCGCGCAGCAGCGCTTCGGCGAACTCGCCCACGTCCTCATTGTCCTCGACCAGCAGCACCGCGCCGATCCGCGCCGAACGCGTGTCGGCGGGCGTTGTGTTGGGCGCGGCGGGCGCGGGTCGGGCGCTGCGGGGGAGCAGGATCGTGACGCGCGTGCCGGTGCCGGGAACGCTGTCAATCCGGAGGTCTCCGCCCGATTGGGTCGCGAAGCCATAGACCTGGCTGAGTCCCAGCCCGGTGCCCTTGCCCGCGATCTTGGTGGTGAAGAAGGGTTCGGTCGCGCGCGCCAGCGTCTCCTCGTCCATGCCCGTGCCGGTGTCGGTGACGCAGATCGCGACGTGGTTGCGGTCGTCCTCGCCGAGGCACTGGGTGCCGATCGTCAGCGTGCCCCCCTCGGGCATCGCGTCGCGCGCGTTGACCGCGATGTTGAGCACCGCCGACGCGAGCTGGGCGCGATCGGCCTCGACGAGCAATTGTTCGCCCGAGAGATCGGTGCGGATCGCGAAGCGCTCGCCCAGGGTGCGGTCGAGCAGCTCGGTCATGCCGGCGATCATCGCGTTGACGTCGACCACCTCCGGCTGGAGCGGCTGGCGGCGCGCGAAGGCGAGCAACTGCCCGGTCAGCGCCGCGGCGCGGCCGGCCGCCTGGACGATCGCCTCGGCGAAGCGCTGGCGCCGGTCCTCCTTGAGGTTCGGCCGGCACAGCATGTCCGCCGATCCCTGGATCACGGTGAGCAGATTGTTGAAGTCGTGGGCGATTCCGCCGGTGAGCTGGCCGAGCGCCTGCATCTTCTGCGCCTGGCGGAGCTGGTCCTCGGCCTTGGCGCGCTCGGCGATCTGGTGGGTGAGCTCGGCATTGGCCTCGCCCAGCGCGGCGGCGCGCTCCTCGAGCTCGCGGTTGGCGCGGGTGAGCATCGTTTGCGCGATGCCGAGCACCGCGATCACCAGCGCCGCCATCATCACCAACAGCGCAATCACGGCATAGCGGCCGAAGCGCGTGTCGAGCGGCGGGCGGTCGATGGCGAGGCGGACGGTGCCGATCCGCTTGCCCCGGCTGATCACCGGCGCTTCGGCGACGATGCCCGAGCTGGCGGTGGCGCGCGATTCGGCGAGGGTGGGCTTCAGCTGCAGCCCGTCGCGGCGATAGCCGGCGAGGCGATTGCCGTTCCGGTCGTAGATGCCGACGCCGCGCAGCTGGCGGTTGACGCGCATCGCGTCGGCAGCCTCCTGCGACACCGTCTGATCGCCGAAATCGACCGCGGCGACGATGCTTGCCGCGAGGATATCGGCCTGGACCTGCGCTTCCTCCGACTTTTGCTGGCGGTAGGTCGATTCACTCTGGACGATGATCGCCGTCCCCGCCGCGAGCACCACCAGCGCGACGAGGCCGGCCGCCAGACCGGCGGGAAGCTTGCGCAGCCATGCGGCGCTTCGGGCGAGCAGGCCCCTCAAGGCTTCACCCCGGCGGCGAGCGCCAGCAGCCGCGAGCTGATCGTGATGCTCCGCTCGGTGGCGGCGGCCTGATCGACGAAGAAGCGCACGCGGCCTTCGATCACCGCGAAATGGATCATCCCGCGCGCCTTGCCGGTGCGTTCGTCGGTGATGGTCAGCGCGGTGCGCTTGCGCATCTCCTCGATCATCCGGCCGGTCTGCTGATCGGTCGCACCCGCGAGGAAGGCGAGCTGGCAGCCGGCGACGGCGCCCGGCTCCGTGGTCGCGAAGCGGCGGACCGCCACCGGATGCCCGTCGATCACTTCGTTCGCGGCGGCCTCGTCGAGCAGCTTGCCGAACGGGTCGCCGCCGATGACGCAGAGATAATAGGGCTGCCCCGCGGCGGGCTGCATCGCCGCGGGCAGATCGATGTAGCGCGCGAACTTGGGGAGGAACGCCGCCTTCACCGCCTGCTCGCTTGCCTGGGCATGCGCCGGCGCCGCCGCGAGCAGCAGCAGCGGCGCGAGCAAGCACCAGGCGAGGGCGAGGAGGCGGTGCGCGCTCACAGCCGCAGCCGCGCTCCGACGGAGACGGTTCGCTCGATCATTTCGGCCCGCTGTGGATCGTTGCTCTCGGCATGCGTTGCGTGAAGCAGATTATCCCCGGTCAGGTAAAGCTCGATGCGGTCGTTCAGGTTCCAGCCGAGCCGGGCATCGGCTTCGGCATAGCCGTTGATGTGCGGGTTCTCGATAGGTCCGACCAGCCGCAGCCCGCCGTCGAGCGTCACGCCGTGCGGCAGCGTCATCTGCGACCGCAGCATCGCCTGGTGATCGGGATCGTGGCCGAGCGCGGCGCCGTCGGTCAGGTCGAGAGCGCCGGGCCGGACATGGAAATCCTTGTGAAGCAGCGCCATTCCCGCGCTCATCCGCCACCACGGCGTCAGCTGCCGGGTGCCCCAGGCCTCGAGCCCGTAGGTGTGGCCGCGGGTGTCGTTCATGAGCTGGAGCGGGAACAAGATGCCGGGTGGACCGATGAAGTCGGCGCTGCGGATGTCGGTGTAGAGATTGTAGAACAAAGAGACCGAGAGCGAGGTGCTGCGCCCCGGCTGGCCGCGATAGCCGCCTTCGAACGCAACCAGCTTCTCGGACATGAAGGCCGGCGCCTTGGCGAGGAAGGTCGGCTCGGTCAGATCGCGATCGATCCGCGAGGGCGTGCGCACCGCGCGCGATGCCGAGGCCCACAGTAAGGCCTTGGCGCTCGGCTCCCACGCCAGGCGCAGATTGGGCAGCACCTGCAATCCGGTGAAGGTCGAGCCTTCGAGCTTGACCCCGGCGATCACCGAGACTTCCGGCGAGAGGGTGACGCGATCCTGGACGAAGCCGTTGCCGATCCACAGCCGTGCGTGCTGCGGATCGAGCTGGAAGGCGTTGAGCGTATTGACGAAGCGATCATGCGTCGTACGCATGCCGAGGCCCGCCACCAGATTATGCGCGCCGGCCTTGAGGTTGTACTGGCCCTCAACGTCCATCGTCTCGAGCGTGTCGACGGTGAGCAGCGTGCGCCGCTGGAAATAATCGTAATAGGCCTGGAACTGGAGCGACGAGGCCGGGGTCAGGTCGCGAGTCCAGCGGGTGAGCAGGTCGTGACCGTGATTGCCGTCGCCGGCGACGAGGAAGGTCCGGTTGTCGAAGACGTCGCCCTGGAGCGTGAGGTGCCCGGCGTCGCTCGACGCGTCGGTGCGGAAACCGGTCTGCCAGCCGCGGATCGCCTGGTCGGCGGCGGGTGCTAGCCCGGTGGGTTCGTCCTCGCGATCGAAATAGTCGGCGTAGACGCGCATCGCCGCGGTATCGCCGAGCTTGAAGCCGTAGCGCGCGGCGGCGGTCCGCTCCTGGGCGCCGCCGGTCGCACGCGCGAGCGCGCCCAGCGTGTCCGATGCGTCCTTCGACGCGACGCTGATCACGCCGTTGACCGTGTTCGGCCCGTAGAGCGTGCCGCCGGGCCCGCTGATCACCTCGATCTGCTGGATATCCTCGAGCAGGGGCGCGTGCAGCTCCCAGAACACCCCCGAATGGAGCGTCGAATAGACGTTGCGGCCGTCCATCAGCACCAGCAGCTTGTTCGAGCTCTCGATGCCGTTGAAGCCGCGCGCGCTGATCGCATATTGCGTCGCATTGACTCGCTGGACCTGCAGGTTGGGCGCGAGCCGCAGCACCTCGGGGAGCGAGGTTGCGGTCGAACGCTCGATGTCGTCGCTGGTGATCACGTAGAGCGCGGTCGGTGCGGAGCTGAGCGGCTCCGTCTGCTTCGACGCGGATCGGACGGGAATCTGCGCCAGCTCCTCGATCGACAGGCTCGACAGATTCTGCGGGTTCTGCTGCTGTTGCGGCGAGTCGGCCGCTTGCGCCGGAGAGGCTGCAGCCGAAAGTAACAGGGCTGCGAACCTCGCGTTTCGCATGAGCTTGACCCGTTCGTTGCCACCCCCCGGCCGCAACATCTTGTTGTTCACCCAGGCGCGTGGGGTCAAGCGCCTCTGCAGAAAATAGAACCTGCTACGCAGGCGTAACGATCAAGCGTGGTTCGGGTTCCCGGCGCCCACCGTGTCGAACAGGCCGATGCGCTGCTCGCTTCGGGTCCAGCCTTCGGTGGCGCGGTCGAGCGCGTCATAGTCTAGGCGGTGGGCGGCGAGGAACGTGTCGAAATCCGCGGCGCTGCGCCAGCGATCGATCGTGACATAGGCTCCGTCCGCGCCTCGGATCAGCTCGGTGCCGGCATAGCCCGGCGCACGCCCGAACAGCACCGCCCAGGCGCCGTCGGGGCAGTAGGCGCTCTCGAACTCCGCCACCGCGTGGGGATGGACCCAATAGCGCCAAAGGATCGCGATCATGGCACCACGCTATCATTCGCGATGCGCGGTTGCGACTCCATGCCATCCGCGATAATTGCGGCGCCGTGACGGGTTCCCCGCGAGGGGATCAAAAGGGAACTTCGGTGAGATACCGAGGCTGCCCCCGCAACTGTAACCGGCGAGCCGGCGCGCTACTCATGCCACTGGAGGTCACTCCGGGAAGGCGGCGCGTCCGGCAGCGACCCGGGAGCCAGGAGACCTGCCCGCCACAGTCGATTCCTTCGCGCGGGCGGGGTGCACCGGGCGGACGAGGGGAGAAACCCTCGCGCGAGCGACACCAAATTGGGTTGTCCTCGCACATGCAAGGCGGCCCGGATCGAAGGTGTCTTGTCATGACGTTCAAGTCTCTGCTGTTGCTTTCCGCCGGACTCCTGGCGCCGCTTTCCGCCGCCGCGCAGGACGCTCCGCCCACCACGCCGCAGGCCCCCGCCACCCCTCAGCCTGCGGACCAGGAAATCGTCATCGCCGATTCGCGGATCGTTCCCACCGCGATCGTGGTGACCGGCGTGCCGACGCCGATCGAGGAATCGGGGCGCGCACTAACAGTGATCGATCGCGACACGATCGAGCAGCGCCAGACCGTGGTGCTGTCCGATCTGCTCGCGAGCACGCCCGGGATCACCGTGTCGCGCAACGGTGGGATGGGCGGGTTCACCGGCGTGCGAATCCGCGGCGCCGAGGCCGAGCAGACCCTCGTCCTGATCGACGGTGTGCGAGTCAACGACCCGTCGTCGCCCGGCGGCGGATTCGATTTCGGCAATTTGCTCGCCAGCTCGATCGACCGAGTCGAGGTGCTGCGCGGCCCCAATTCGGTTGTTTGGGGCAGCCAGGCGATCGGCGGCGTCGTCAACATCGTCACCGCCGATCGCGGCGACCACGGCTTCGGCCTGCGCGGCAATGCCGAAGTCGGCTCGCTGAACAGCGTCTCGGCGAACGGCGCGGCGAGCTATCGCGGCGACCGCGTCTCGGCCGGGCTTACGGGCGGCTACACCCGCACCGATGGCATTTCGGCGGCGGCGAACGGCACCGAGGCCGACGGGTTCCGCCAATATGGCGCGAGCGCACGGCTCCAGGCGGATGTGATGGATGGCGTGGGCGTCGACCTGCGCGGTTATTGGGCCGATACCCGCACCGAACTCGACGGCTTCCCGCCGCCCACCTATGCGCTCGCCGACGACGGCGAATATTCCACCGCGCGCGAACTCTATGGCTATGCCGGCGCGCACGCCAATTTGTTCGACGGGGTGTGGGGCAACCGCGCGGGCTTCTCGATCGCCGACATCCGCCGCGACAATTTCGATCCATCGGCGGGAGCGGCGCCGATCTTCTTCAGCCGGGGGCGGAGCGAGCGCTACGAATATCAGGGCGACGTCCGGCCGGTGCGCGCGTTCGAGGCGATCTACGGAATCGAGCATGAGGATAGCCGCTTCACCGACGGCTCGCCGCTGGTCATCACCGGCGTGACCAGCGTCTATGGCGAGGCGATCGTGCGGCCTGCGGACATGCTCACCGTCACCGCCGGGCTGCGCCGCGACGACCATCGCGCTTATGGCGGACACACCAGCGTCAATCTCAGCGCGGCGCTGCGTCCCGCTTACGGTACGCTGATCCGCGCGAGCTACGGCGACGGCTTCAAGGCGCCGACGCTCTACCAGCTCTACAGCTTCTACGGCGACATCCACCTGAGGCCCGAGACCGCGCAGAGCTGGGAAGTGGGCGGCGAGCAATGGCTGGCCGGGCGGAGGGTGAAGCTGGCGGCGACGTGGTTCCACCGCGATACCCACCATCAGATCGATTTCGATCTCGGCACGTTCACATACGGCAACATCGATCGCGCGCGCGCCGAGGGAGTCGAGGCCGAACTCACGGTCTTTCCGGTGAGCGGGCTCTCGGTCACCGGCAGCTACACGCATGTCGAGGACGACGAACCTTTCCGCGACCAACCAAGGCAACGATCTGGCGCGGCGGCCGCGCGACGCGGGCAGCCTCTCGGCAGACTACAGGTTCGAGAAGGGCCCTTCGTTAGGCGCGACCGTGCTGGCGGTGGGGCCGAGCTTTGACGACGCGGGCAATTTCACCCACCTGAAGGGCTATACGCTCGCCTCGATCCGCGCCGAGATGCCGTTCGGCGACCGCTTCGCGATCTATGGCCGGATCGAGAACCTGTTCGACGCGAAATACCAGACCGTCGCCGGCTACGGCACGCAAGGCCGCGCAGCCTATGCCGGCGTGCGTGTGAAGCTCGACTGATGAAATGGGCGCTCCCGCCGCTGTTCCTCGCGCTCGCCGGGTGCGCCGCATCCGGCGCGCCGGGCGGCGGCGGGATCGTCTCGACCAATCCGTGCGCCGACTCGATGCTGGTCGAGCTGGTTCCGCCCGCGCGGATCGCGGCGATCAGCCATTACTCGCTCGATCCGGCCGCCAGCTCGATCGATCCGGCGGTTGCGCGGCGCTACCGGGGCACGCGCGGTACCGCCGAGGAAGTGATCGCGATGCGGCCCGACCTGGTGATCGCGAGCAGCTTCACCGCGCCCTCCACGCGTGAGGCCTACGCGCGGGCGGGGTTGAAGACGCTGTACCTCGATTCGCCCACGACGATCGCCGCCAGTGAGGCGCAGGTGACGCAACTTGCGGACGCGGTCGGCGCGCCCGCGGCGGGAGCGGCGATGAACGCGCGGATCGAGCGCGCGGTCGCTGCCGGATCGGCTCCGGGCGGGCGCGTGCCCGCGCTCGTCTGGGTCGGCGGCAATCTCGTCTCGGGCGGCGGCACCTTGCTCGACGAGATGATGACTCGCGCCGGCTTCGAGGATCATGCCGAGCATTACGGGCTTCAGCACACGGGCTACCTCCCGATCGAGCAAGTCGCGATCGATCCGCCGCGGGTGATGCTCGTGCCCGACGCGCCAGGCCGCGACCAGGATTCGCGCGCGGCGCAGCTTCGCGCGCGAGTGCTTGCGCATCTGGGCGGACGTGTGGCACAGGCGCACTTCCCGCGCAGTCTGGTCAACTGCGGCGGCCCGGTGATCGCGCGCGCGATGACTCGCCTCGCCGAAATCCGCCGGGGGCTCGAATGAACCGCGCCGCGCTGATCGCGGGACTCGCCGTGCTGGTCGCGCTCCTCTTCGCCGCATCGCTGATGGCGGGGAAGGTGTGGGTCCCCCTCGATGCGTGGTTCTCGGGCGATCCGCGCTGGTGGATCGTCGCCGAGCTGCGGTTGCCGCGCGCGATCCTGGGGCTCGCGATCGGCGCTGCGCTGGGGCTGACCGGCGCGGTGCTCCAGGGCTACCTGCGCAACCCGCTCGCCGATCCGGCCGTGGTCGGGGTGGCGTCGAGCGGGGCGCTGGGCGCGGTGGCGGCGATCGTGCTATTGTCGGCGAGCGCGCCGCTGGCGATCTTCGGTTGCGCGATGTTCGGTGCGGCGGGATCGATGGTGCTGCTCGCGGGCCTTGCCTGGCGGGCGCAGAGCGCTGTCGCGTTCATCCTCGCGGGGACGGTGCTGGCGAGCCTGTCGGGCGCGCTGACAGCGTTCCTGATCTCGGTCGCACCCAATCCCTTCGCGACGGCCGAGATCATCGACTGGATCATGGGTTCGCTCACCGATCGCAGCTTCGCCGAGGTCGAGCTCGCGGTGCCCTTCATCGCCGTCGGCTGCGGCCTGCTGCTGCTCACCGGCCGAGCGCTCGACGCGCTGACGCTGGGCGAATCGGCAGCGCGGTCGCTGGGGGTGCGGCTCGACCGGACGCAGGGGCTGATCGTCCTCGGCGCGGGGCTCGCGGTCGGCGCGAGCGTCGCGGTGACCGGGGTGGTCGGTTTCGTCGGGCTGATCGTGCCGCACCTGCTGCGCCCGCTCACCGGGGCGCGACCCGGCGCGCTGCTGCTGCCGAGCGCATTGGGCGGCGCGGCATTGCTGCTCGCCGCAGACAGCCTCGTCCGCCTCGTCCCCGGTCCAGGCGAGATTCGCCTCGGCGTGGCGATGGCGCTGCTCGGCGCGCCGTTCTTCTTCGCCCTGCTCTTGCGGATGCGGCGGTCGGCATGGATCTGATCGCACGCGATCTGGCGGTGAGCCTCGGCAAGCACCGCGTGCTGGCGGGCGTGAGCGCACACTTCCGGCCGGGCCGAGTCACCGCGATCCTCGGCCCCAACGGATCGGGCAAGACGACGCTGGTCAAGACGCTCGCCGGGCTGCTCGATATGGATGCCGGGTCGGTGCACCTCGGCGAGCGCATCCTGGCCCGGATCGACCCGCGCGAGCGCGCCCGGCTGATCGGCTATCTGCCGCAGGACGGCGCCGTGCACTGGAACCTGAGCGTGGCGGAACTGGTCGCACTCGGCCGCCTGCCGCACCGCGCGCCCTTCGCCGCGCCCTCGCCCGAGGACGCGATGGCAATCGACCGCGCGTTGACGCTTACCGATACCGAAGCCCTCGCCGATCGCGGCACCGACGAACTCTCGGGCGGCGAGCGCGCTCGCGTCCTGCTCGCCCGAGTCCTCGCCGGAACCCCGCGCTGGCTGCTCGCCGACGAGCCGCTCGCCAGCCTCGATCCGGTCCATCAGCTCGACATGCTCACCCAGCTCCGCGCGCTCGCGGGTGCGGGGATGGGGGTGGTGATCGTGCTTCACGACCTCGTCCAGGCCGCGCGCGCGGCGGACGAGGTGCTGCTGCTTTCCGAGGGCCGCACCGTCGCCTTCGGGCCCGCCGCCGAGGCGCTGGCGCCCGATCCGCTGCGCTCCGCGTTCGGAGTCGAGGTGATGCAGGTGGCGGACGCCGAGGGTCGCCTGCTCCCGGTGCCGGTTGGCCGCACGCGGTAATCCTCCCCTTGGCCGGGAGGATTGGCTTACCGCGAGCCTCGGAGCTAAAGGTAATTTAATTGCGCCGCCGCGAGTCGGTTTCCAGGAGAGCTACGTTGCGTACCATCGATCATTTCATTGCGGGGCATTCAGGCGGCGCGGGGGGCCGCGAGGGAGAGGTTTTCGATCCCAACACCGGCCAGGTGCAGGCGCAGGTCCGCTTCGGCACCCAGGCCGAGCTCGATCGCGCGGTCGCGGCCGCGCAAGCCGCGCAGCCCGCCTGGGCCGCGACCAACCCGCAGCGCCGAGCGCGCGTGATGTTCAACTTCAAGGCGCTGGTCGAGGCGAACATGGACGCGCTGGCGTACATGCTCTCGTCCGAGCACGGCAAGGTGATCGCCGATGCGAAGGGAGACATCCAGCGCGGGCTCGAGGTGATCGAGTTCGCGTGCGGCATCCCGCATGCGCTGAAGGGCGAGTACACCCAGGGCGCGGGGCCTGGGATCGACGTCTATTCGATGCGCCAGCCGCTCGGCATCGGCGCCGGGATCACCCCGTTCAACTTCCCGGCGATGATCCCGATGTGGATGTTCGGCGTCGCGATCGCGGTCGGCAACGCCTTCATCCTCAAGCCGAGCGAGCGCGATCCCTCAGTGCCTGTGCGGCTCGCCGAGCTGATGCGCGAGGCGGGCGCTGCCCGAGGGCATCCTTCAGGTCGTCCACGGCGACAAGGAGATGGTCGACGCGATCCTCGATCATCCAGCGATCTCGGCGGTAAGCTTCGTCGGCTCGTCGGACATCGCGCATTACGTCTACCGGCGCGGGGTCGAGGCCGGAAAGCGAGTCCAGGCGATGGGCGGCGCCAAGAACCACGGTATCGTGATGCCCGATGCCGATCTCGACCAGGTCGTGGCGGATCTCTCGGGCGCCGCGTTCGGATCGGCGGGCGAGCGCTGCATGGCGCTGCCGGTCGTGGTGCCCGTCGGCGACAGGACCGCCGATGCGCTGCGCGAGAAACTGATCCCGGCGATCGCCGCGCTTCGCGTCGGCGTCTCGACCGATGCCGACGCGCATTACGGGCCGGTGGTCAATGCCGCGCACAAGCAGCGAGTCGAGAACTGGATCCAGACCGGGGTCGACGAAGGCGCCGAGCTGGTGGTCGACGGCCGCGGTTTCGAGCTGCAGGGACACGAGCAAGGCTTCTTCATCGGGCCGACGCCTGTTCGACCGAGTGACCCCGCAGATGAAATCCTATCAGGAAGAGATCTTCGGCCCGGTCCTCCAGATCGTCCGCGCCCCCGATTTCGAGACCGCGCTCCGGCTGCCGAGCGAGCATCAGTACGGCAACGGCGTCGCGATCTTCACGCGCAACGGCCATGCCGCGCGCGAATTCGCGGCGCGAGTCAACGTCGGCATGGTGGGCATCAACGTGCCGATCCCGGTGCCCGTGGCGTATCACACCTTCGGCGGCTGGAAGCGCTCGGCGTTCGGCGACATCAACCAGCACGGCATGGAGGGCGTCCGCTTCTGGACCAAGACCAAGACCATCACCCAGCGCTGGCCCGACGGCTCGCCCGACGGGACCAACGCCTTCGTCATCCCGACGATGGGGTGAGCCGCTGAAAGGCCCGCTGCTCCGCATCGCGATCGGGGTCGCGCTCGCCGCGTGCTGTATCGTCTCGATCGGGCAGCCGGTGGCGGATACGATCGGACAGAACGGCATCCACACCTGGACCGGAACCGATATCCTGATGATGGGATGGATGGGCCCGCTGATGGGACAGTTCGGTTGGTTCGCGAATCTCATCCTGCCGTGCGCGCTGATCTATGCCGCGATGGCGCCGCCGTTCCCGCCGTTCGTCGGGATCGTCATCGCGCTTTTTCTGCGGCCTTGTCGTTGAACGCGCTGTTCTGGGATCAGATTCCGATGGACAACGGCGACAATCCGATCGTCCGGTTTCGTCTGGGCTACACCTTGTGGATGATCGCGATGTTCGGCGGAGCGAGCTGGACGATGGTCTGGACCGCGTTCGCCCGAGCGGCCCGTACATGAGGAGCGACGATTGATGGCCTTCCTTTCCCTGCTGGTGATGCTCGCCGTGCCGCAGCAGGCGGCGCCCGCACCCGATCACTTCTGCACCGGACTCGCCCGGATCGAGCTGAAGCCCGGCGACGAGCTCGCGCCGGAGGATGGCCCCGATTTCCGGGTCTATTATGTTACCCTGGCGGACGGAACCAATTTCGGAGTCTATGACGGCAATTTCGCGCAGGTTTCGGGCGGCGAGGCGACGCTTGCGTTCGAGCGTGGCGGGTTGAAGCTCAATCGGATGAAGGTCGACGGGGTCTTCCGCGGCTATCTCGTCGTCGATCGCCAAGGCGAGCAGAACCATTTCTTCGGCTCGGTCTTCAAGGGTGACAAGAGCGACGCCGCCTTTTTCGACCGAGTTCCGCTTCGGTCCCTGTACGGCACCCTGACGCGCAGCGCCGGTGTGGCGCTCGGCTCCCACAAGGTTTATTGCTCGTTCAGTACGAGTTGGGGTAGCGGATGAGGCGCTGGCGCATCGGAATGGCGCGAATAGCGGCGGCGGCGACGATGCTGCTCGCGGTGGCGCCCGCGCATGCCCAGAAGCGCATCGCGCTCACCTTCGACGATGCCCCGCGCGATCACGGCGCCTTCCTCACCCCCGACCAGCGCACCGAGGCGCTGATCGCCGGACTGAAGCGCGCCGGGGTCACCCAGGCGGCGTTCTTCATCAACCCCGAGCATCTGCTCGAGCCCGACGGCGTCCACGGCGCTGCGCACATCCGCGCCTATGTCCGCGCCGGCCACGTCATCGCCAACCACAGCTACGACCATCCGGCGCTGTCCGAGGTGTCGGCGGCCGACTATCTGTCCAATATCGACCACGCGGCGCGGTGGCTGAAGGGGCGCACCGGGCTCCGGTCCTGGTTCCGCTACCCGTATCTGGACGAAGGCAGCAACGACAAGGTCAAGCGCGACGCGGTGCGCGCGGGCCTGCGCAAGCGCGGGCTGATGGACGCCTATGTGACCGTCGACGGTTCCGACTGGAACTTCGAGGATCTGACGCTGAAGGCGGTCGCCGCGCACAAGG
>CAWCZC010000005.1:0-939743 GCA_963799985.1 uncultured Alphaproteobacteria bacterium
AGTTCGGCGGCGCAGCTCATTCGGTTCGACTTGGCGGGGTTCGCGGTGTCGGCGGGCAGCGCCTGTTCGTCGGGAAGTCTCAAGCCCAACCGAGTTCTGGCCGCGTTCGGCGTACCTGTCGAAATTGCTGAATGCACCATTCGCGTCAGCTTTGGCTGGTCGACGACGCCGGCGGAAATCCGCACCTTCGAGAGCGCGTGGCGGCATATCGCCGAACAGGCGCGGAGCGGCGCGGCATGATCTACCTCGACTATCAGGCGACCACCCCGCTCGCGCCCGAGGCGCTTGCCGCGATGATGCCTTGGCTGGAGGCGAACTTCGCCAATCCGCATTCCGCCCACGCGCGCGGCCGCGCGGCCAAGGCGGCGGTGGAGGTCGCGCGCGATCGAGTCGCGGCGCTGCTGCCCCCGGGCGGGTCGCTCGCCTTCACCAGCGGCGCGACCGAGGCGCTCAACTGGGCGATCAAGGGTGTCGGGTCGGGGCGGATCGTCACGCTGGCGACCGAGCACGCCGCGGTGCTCGACACCGTCGAAGCGCTCGCGCGGCACGGGCGGGAGGTCGTGGTGCTGCCGGTCGGACCCGACGGGCTGGTCGATCTCGACGCGGCGCGCGCGGCGATCGGGCCCGGCACCGCGCTGGTCGCGGCGATGCTGGTCAACAATGAGATCGGCGTGATCCAGCCCGTCGCGGCGCTGGCGGAAATGGCGCATGCCGCGGGTGCGCTGTTGCTGTGCGACGCGGTCCAGGGCTATGGCCGCGAGCGGATTTGCGAAGGCTGCGACCTGGTCGCGATCTCGGCGCACAAGATCCACGGACCCAAGGGCATCGGCGCGCTGTGGAGTCGCGATGGGATCCGGCTCGAGCCGCTGCTCCACGGCGGCGGGCAGGAGGCGGGCGGACGCTCCGGCACCCTGTCGCCGGCGCTGTGCGCGGGGTTCGGCGCGGCGGCGCAGCTCGCGCGCGAGCGCTTCGGGGCCGACCACGCGCATGCCGCCCAGCTATTCCATGCCGGCCTGGCGCGGATGACGAGC
This sequence comes from uncultured Alphaproteobacteria bacterium, assembly GCA_963799985.1. Taxonomy (GTDB): domain Bacteria; phylum Pseudomonadota; class Alphaproteobacteria; order Sphingomonadales; family Sphingomonadaceae; genus Sphingomonas. The sequence goes on from CAWCZC010000005.1 coordinate 1,032, forward strand.
CAGGGCTGGATCCTCAACGGATCGCGCGACTCGCGCTACCCCGGCAACTTCAATCTGCGCCTTCCAGGGCTCGACGTGGCCCGGCTGACGAGCGAGCTGCGCGACATCGCCTTCTCCGCCGGCTCGGCTTGCGCGAGCGGATCGGGGCGGCCAAGCCATGTGCTCCGTGCGATCGGCCTGAGCGACGCGGAGGCGCGCGCGAGTATCCGGCTTGGCTTCGGACGCTACACCAGCGAGGACGAGTTGATGACCGCGCTCGACCGGATCCATGCCGCCGCGCTTGCACAGCCGGTGACGGCATGATCCGAGTCCGCTTCATCAGTGCCGACGGTGCGGAGACGCAGGACGTCGAGGCGCCCGAAGGAGCGGTGCTCCTCGAGGTGGCGCAGAACCATGGCCAGCCGCTCGAGGGCACGTGCGAGGGGCAGATGGCCTGCTCGACCTGCCACGTGATGATTGCCGCCGAGGATTTCGGCCGGCTCCCGCCCGCGAGCGAGGACGAGGAAGACATGCTCGATCTCGCCGCCGGCGCGGGCCGAACCAGCCGGCTCGCCTGCCAGATCGTCCTCACCGCCGCGCTCGACGGCCTCACCGTGCGGATGCCGGCCGAGCATCGCGACATGCAGGGGCGCTAAACGCCTACGGAACTGCATGATTTCCGGCTCGTTTCAGGCCCGTGACAGATCGAACCCTCCGCCAGCGCGCTTATGAATTCGGATGCAGCGTCTCCGATTTCGGTGCCAACCTCGCCGGGCATCCGCTCTCCCAGGTTATCGTCGTCGTGTTTTGCGCGGCGTGGTTCACGCTGCTCGGCAGCGCCGCCACCGCGGTGCTCACGCTGGGCCTTTCGGTGCTCGCGATCACGCTCACCCAGATGGTGCTCAACCAGCAGAAACGGCACGACGTGGCGCTTCATCTCAAGATCGACGAGCTGATCCACGCGATGCAAGGCGCACGCAACGAGATCATGGGGATCGAGGGCAAGACCGAGGCCGAGCTCGAAGAACTGCGGACCATCGGCGACGAAGCCGAAGACGTGTTGACGGAGCGGCGCGAGAGGGCGACGAAAGCCGCCTGAAAGGGAGGGCGCGTTGGGGAAATTGCTGCTCGACAATATCGCGACCGTCGCTGGGATCGTCTCGGCGGCGTTCGCCGCGATCGCGCTGCTCGCGAGCTGGCAGAGCGTGCGCCGCGCCGAGCTGCGGCGCGACGATGTGCTCGGCTGGGCGAATGAGGCGATCGCCGCGCTGCAGACCGTGCGGCTCCTCACCGGCGGCAGCGTGCCCGCCGACGAGGCCGGGATCCGCGCCAAGCTCGCCGCGCTGATGTTCGATACCTCGATCCTCGTCGAGCGCGGGCGGCTGTTCTTCCGCAACACCGCGCAGCGCCGCCACGGCCAGGACAAGCCCCACGCCTATCGCGGCAAGCGGCCCGAAATCCTCGACCAGCTCGTGCTCGCGCACCAGATCGCCTGCGCCTGGCCGTCGGCGGAAGCGACGGAGCGGCAGCGGATGGGAGTGGTCGCCGAGGATGTGCTGCGCCGCTTCGTAAGCCTGGTTCAGATGGAGGTCGGGCGCGTGCGCACCGTCTCCGCCGACACGCGGCGACGCGGCGACGGCGCCGACCTCAAGGCGAGGCTGCTTGAGCTCGAACGCACCGAAGGCTGACGCCGCGGACATCATCCGGCAACATTCGTTCCCATAATGGAACAATCCCGCGCGCTTGGGATTTGAAGCGACTGCAGGGGGAACCTGCGAACAGGAGAGCAATCCATGAAGATTCTTCCGCTCATCGCGGCGGCGGCTGTTGCCGTCGTCACCATGCCCGTAACCGCCGCCCCGGCTGCCGCTGCCGGCGTGGACCAGATCCATGTTTCGATCGGCGACCATCACCGCCATCACGGCTGGCGCCAGGTGTGCCGCTGGGAGGGCCACGGCCACCACCGGCATCGGGTCTGCCATCGCGAGCGCTGGTAATCAGTCCGGCGGGCCGGGGCGCTCTCCGCTAGGATGGCGCCCCGGCCCGTTTCTGCATCCGCTGACCTTGCGTGGCCCGACCGCTTGGCCCATATGCGCCGCGGGAGTCGGGCGGACGCAGCCGTCGCCAACCCGGTCAGATCCGGAAGGAAGCAGCCGTAACGATTTCGTTGCGGGTCGTTCCGGCTCCCACCCGCCTCAGTCGAACGAAACGCCCACCCGCGCCGCCTCGGCATCGAGCGCGGCTTCGATCGATTCCCATTGCTTCGATACGGTCGCGTCGATCGTCTTGAAATTCGCGAGGAGCGCGACCTTCGCGCGGCAGGCACCGCGCCGGTCCCCCGCCTCCTCGAGCTTGGCGATGTCCTCGGCCTTGGCGAACATGTCCATCACCGCGCCAAGCCCGGCCATCGGATTCCCGCGCGGCGATCCGCGTTGCAGCCCGCTGAGGGCGATCTGCGCCATGCGAGCGCTGGACACCTTGCCCGATTTTTCGAGCCGGTCGCTCTTCCAGTTGACGATCCACTCGTTGTAGCGGGCGCGGGCGGCGACGTAGCGCATCATGCCGTCGGGCTTGCTGCCGCTGATCGCTTCAAACGGGCCGCTCGGGCCTGGGCGTGCCCTCGGAAAAGTGACCCAGCGCCTCCTGGACCTGCACCATTATCAGCGGCATGCAGGTGCATTCGAACGTCACCCAGCCGCCGAGATGATCCAGGCTCACGCGGACGCCAATTCGGTTCGGACCTTCCATCCCGCCGCGCTCGGAATAGAAACTGACGTCGCCCGCGCCCGGGGAACGATCGAAGATCGGTCCGTCCGCGCCGTCGACGCCCTCCTTCGCGATCCAGTTGGCGTTGCGGAAATGCGCGGCGAGATGCTGGATCGCGACCAGCGCTGCGGCCTCGTTCTCGAGGTAGAGGTCGTAGTCCGCCATGAAGAAGCGGTTCGTCCATTTGGTGCCCGAGAACGCCCCTTCCTGGAAGGGAGCCGCCGACGCGGGCAGCTTGGTCTTGTTCATCCCGGGAATCGAGAAGAGGTTCGGCGGCAGATCGGTCGAACCGAAGTCGTATTAATAGGCGCCGCGCGTGCTGCACATCCGCTCGACCGGAAGCGAATCGATCCGTGCGAGCAGTTCGGGGGTGAGCGACTGGCGCTGCTCCTGCGCCGCCGCGGGCAGGGCGGTCAGCAGCGCGATCATCGCGGCGACGCGCAGGTTCGTCTTCATGGCTTCCCCCAAATGAATCGCGCCTGCTTCGCGAATCGGGGCCGCGCATGCAACTGTGCCGCATGCCGCGGCGAGATCATCGCCGCCGCCGCACCGGCCAACGCTGAGTTGGGAACCCTGGCGGGGGACAAGGCATTTGCTGTCCGGGATTTGGTTTCCGAAGAGGACAGCATGAAACTCGCTCTGACTCTCGCCGCCGGCGTGTTCGCCGCCACGGCGTTCGCGGCGCCCGCCGAGGCGCAGCACTACCGGCATCATTCGGGCGTACACGTTCGCATCGGCATCGGCGGCGGCTATCACCGCGGCTGGCACGGTGGCTACGGCTGGCATCGCGGCTATGGCTGGCACCATCCGCACTGCCGCAGCACTTGGTGGCACCACCGCCTGGTGCGCCGCTGCTGGTAGCCCGGTCGGTTCGATCGGGCTTCGACAACGCGCGGCGGCGTGCCTAGATAGAAGGGCATGTCCGATTCCTTCGACCTAGGCGAGCCGCCGCTGCCCCAGCACGCCGAAGCGTATCGCGTGCTCGCGCGCAAATACCGTCCGCAGACCTTCTCCGAGCTGATCGGCCAGGATGCGATGGTGACGACGCTGGGCAATGCGATTCGGCGCGACCGGCTGGCGCACGCCTTCCTGCTCACCGGCGTGCGGGGGGTGGGCAAGACCTCTACCGCGCGGCTGATCGCCAAGGCGCTCAACTGCATCGGCCCGGACGGTCAGGGCGGTCCGACGATCGACCCGTGCGGTATCTGCGAGCCGTGCCGCGCGATCGCTGAGGGGCGCCACATCGACGTGATCGAGATGGACGCCGCGAGCCACACCGGCATCGACGACGTCCGCGAGATCATCGATGCGGCGCGCTATGCGGCAATCTCGGCGCGGTACAAGATCTACATCGTCGACGAGGTTCACATGCTCTCGCGCCAGGCCTTCAACGGCCTGCTCAAGACGCTCGAGGAGCCGCCGGCGCACGTGAAGTTCATCTTCGCGACGACCGAGGTCAACAAGGTGCCGGTGACGGTGCTCTCGCGCTGCCAGCGCTTCGACCTGCGTCGAATCCCGGCGGAGAAGCTCGCCGATCATTTCGCCGCGATCTGCGCGGCCGAGGAAGTGGATGCGGAACCGGAGGCGCTCGTCCTGATCGCCCGCGCGGCGGAAGGCAGCGCGCGCGACGGTCTGTCGATCCTCGACCAGGCGATCGCGCATGCCGGGATCGAGGGCGGCGGCGTCCAGGCCGAAGCGGTGCGCGCGATGCTCGGTCTTTCCGATCGCGGGGCGATCCGGGCGCTGTTCGGGCTGCTGCTCGAAGGCAAGGCGGCCGAGGCGCTGGCGGCATTACGCGGCCAATACGACCTGGGCGTCGATCCGCAGGCGGTGGTCCGGACCTTGCTCGAGACCGTCCACGGCGTCACCCTGACCAAGCTCGGCAGCGATCCCGCCGCGGGCCAGTCCGCCGAGGAACTGAAGGCGCTCGAGCGCTGGGCGGCGGGGCTGTCGTTTCCGGCGCTGCATCGGCTGTGGCAGCTGCTGCTGCGCGGTCACGCCGAGGTCGCGAGCGCAGTGCTGCCGATCGAGGCGTGCGAGATGGCGCTGCTCCGGGTGATCCACGCCTCGCAGCTTCCCGATCCGGGCGATCTCGCCCGCCAGATCGCGAGCGGCGCGATCGCTGCGCCCGCCGCGCCGCCACCGCCCGCCGAGGCGAAGGGCCCGCGCGACCTGGCGGAACTCGCGCAACTGCTCGAAAGGAACCGCCGCTTCCAACTCGCCGAGCACGTCCGTCATTTGATGCGCCCGATCCGCTTCGAGTCGCCGCAAATCGATTTCGGCGCGTCCAAGCCGTTGCCGCAGGATTTCGTCCGCGAACTCGCGGCGGCGCTCAAGGAAATGACGGGCACCAACTGGACGCTCACGCCTAGAACGGATTTGGGCGGATCGGATACCGGCGCGCCCACGCTGCGCGAGCTGGAGGCCGAGCAGGCCGTCGCCGAGCGCGAGGCGGTGCTGCGCTCGCCCGTGGTCGCCGCCGCGATGGAAGCATTCCCCGACGCCGAGCTGATCGGCTGGAGCAAGACAAGGACCAACCAGGCATGAAGAGCCTCGAAGACATCATGGCCATGGCGCAGAACGTCCAGGCTGAGCTCACCAAGGCGCAGGCGAACCTCGATACGATCGAGGTGGAGGGCGCCTCGGGCGGCGGGCTCGTCAAGGTCCGCGCCTCGGCCAAGGGCCGAATCCTCGGCGTCGACATCGACGAATCTTTGCTCGCGCCGAGCGAGAAGGGCATGCTCGAGGACCTGGTCGCCGCCGCCTTCAACGATGCACGGACCAAGGCCGACGCCGCTTCCGCCACCGAAATGTCGAAGATGACCAGCGGCATGGCGCTGCCCCCAGGGTTCAAGCTGCCGTTCTGACCGGAACACGCGGCACCGTTCCTCCGTTGAGCCATTCAGGTTTCAAGTGGAGGATCGCATGCCCGACGAAGTGACGACGACGCCCGCCCCGACCACGACGATCATCGAGCGCAGCGGCGGCGGTGGCGGCGGCATCCTGATCGGCTTCGCGGTCCTGATTCTCGCGGTGGTGGCCGCGGTGTTCCTGCTCACCCAGAGCAACAGCGTCACCAAGAAGAACGACGCGATCACCAGCGCCGCCAAGAGCGTCGGCAAGGCCGCCGACAAGGCCGGCGACGCGATCGACGGGGCGACGAACAAATAGGCTCTAGCCCCTCCCCCGAAGGGGAGGGGCTTTTGCGTCACCGCAAGCACCCGTCCAGCCCGTCGCCGCGCACGGTTCCGATCCGCGCGGCGATGGTGTTGCCGTAGCGGCGGGTGAAGCCGCTCGGGTCCACCGCCTCGCGCTTCTTGGGGAGCGGCAGCACCGCCGCGATCCGCGCCGCCTCGACCGCGCTCAGGTGCGACGCGTCGTGTCCGAAATAGCGTTCAGCGCCGGCATTGACGCCGTAGGTGCCGATCCCCGTCTCGGCGACGTTGAGATAGACCTCCATGATCCGCCTTTTGCCCCACATCTTCTCGATGAGGACGGTGAACCACGCCTCGAGCCCCTTGCGGAAATAGCCGCCGCCCTGCCAGAGGAAGACGTTCTTGGCGGTCTGCTGGCTGATCGTCGATCCGCCGCGGATGTGGTGATCGCCCTCGGCATTGCGCGCATAGGCCTTCTCGATCGCCCCCAGATCGAAGCCGTAGTGGTTGCAGAAGCGCGAATCCTCGGCGCCGATCGCGGCACGCGCCATGCTCGGGTCGATCTGGCTGAGCGGCATCCATTGCTTGTTGATCGCGTGCCCGCCGATCGCATCGCCGATCATCGTGAAGGTGATCGGCGGCGCGACGAAGCGGTAAAGGCCGACCCACAGCACCGAACCCAGCACGAACGCCAGGAGGCCCTTCGCGCCCCACAGCAGGATCCGCACCGCGATCGGCCGGCGCGGCCTGGGCGGCGACCCGGGCTCGGCGATCGGCGCGAGATCGGGGAGCGGCCGGTCGCCGAGCGGCGGGCCCATCGGGCTCGGCGTCGCGGTGGGCGGCCAGCCTTCGGGCGGAGGAACCTGGACCGGGACCCAAGGCCGGGCCGGCGGGGACTCGATCGCCGGGGATGGCGGTTCGCCGTTGCCCTCGCCCCACAGCGCGGTTTCGGGCGGTTCGGCATCCGCCGGCGGCGCGACCGCGGGCGGAGTCTCGGGGAGCGGGGGGGAGTCGCTGCCTCTTCTTCGTCACCGCCGGTCATGGCGAGACGCTTGCCGGATCGCGCGACTGGCCGCAACCGTCACCGTCAGCCCGGCAATGGCCTTACGTGCCATGTTGAGCCGCGTGCGCCGGCCGAAGCGGTCAGTCGAGCGCCGTGCCGTCATCCGGGCAGAATCGCGAGGCAGCGGGCAGGCCGCGTCCGCAAGTCGGGCAGGTACGCTCCGAGACCTCGGGCGGGGGCTCCGGCGCCGGCGCACGAGCGGAAGATCCCCCGCTCGCCATCGCACCGCGTACGCGCTGCTCGACTTCGCCGTCGCGCCCGCTGAACACCAGCCACGCCATCCCGCCGGCGACCGCGAGCGCGAGCATGGCGAGCCAATAGCCGAAATGCCAATCGACCCGGAGCATCGCGACGGCCGCCTGATCGATCGCCCCGTTGCCGTTTTTCCGCGCCGCTTCGGCCAGGAGCGCGGATTTGCTGTACTTGGAAGTGCCCGCCCAGATCAGCACGATCGCCGCGGCGGAGCTGATCATCACATTGCGCGCTTCGGCCTTGTCCTGCTTCGCCAACGAGCGCCAGATCCCATAGGCGATCGCGAGAATCGCCAGCACCAGCCAGATGTCGATGCCTGTCCCCGACGGCTGCCCGGGCTGGTTCGTCGGCAGGCTCGACGTGACCTGACCGAACGCTAGCCCCACACCGGACGCGGAGAGCAGGGGCTGTCCCGAGCAGGAAACCGTCAACCAGGGCAGGAAGAACGCCAGCAGCGCGATGCCCTTCGGAATCCTGATCCATTTCCACATGGCTGCCCCCTGCGCCGTTATCGGACGCGGGAAGCTAGGCCCGAGCGGAGAGCCGAGTCCAACGATAGTTGCGCGGCCCGATCAGGCGTGCGCGAGCAGCCTCTTGTCGCCGGCCAGTCGCATCATCGCCTTCTGCAGCTTCTCGAACGCGCGCACTTCGATCTGGCGGACGCGCTCGCGTGACACACCATAGACCTGGCTCAGTTCCTCGAGCGTCTTGGGGTCGTCGGTCAGGCGGCGTTCGGTGAGGATGTGCTTCTCGCGCTCGTTCAAGTCATCCATCGCATCGATCAGCATCGAGTGGCGCACCTCCGCTTCCTGCGCGTCTGCAACCACCGTGTCTTGCAACGGGCCATCGTCCTGCAGCCAATCCTGCCACTGCGCCTCGCCGTCCTCGCGCATCGGGACGTTGAGCGAGGTGTCGCCCCCCATCGCCATGCGGCGGTTCATCGAGGTGACTTCGTCCTCGGTGACGCCGAGGTCCTTGGCGATCTTGGCGACATGCTCGGGCGTCAGGTCGCCATCCTCAAACGCGTCGAGCTTGGCCTTCATCCGGCGCAGGTTGAAGAACAGCTTCTTCTGCGCGGCGGTGGTGCCCATCTTCACCAGGCTCCACGAGCGCAGGATGAATTCCTGGATCGAGGCGCGGATCCACCACATCGCGTAGGTCGCCAGCCGGAAGCCGCGATCGGGCTCGAACTTCTTGACGCCCTGCATCAGCCCGATGTTGCCCTCGCTGATCAGCTCGGACACGGGCAGGCCGTAGCCGCGATACCCCATCGCGATCTTGGCGACGAGGCGCAGGTGCGAGGTCACGAGCTGCGCCGCGGCCTCGGTATCGCCGTGCTCCTGGAACCGCTTGGCGAGCATATACTCGTTCTCGGGCGTCAGGATCGGAAACTTCTTGATCTCGGCAAGGTAGCGATTGAGGCTTGCCTCACCGCCGAGCGCAGGGATCGTCGCTGGGACGTTGCTGCGGTTTGCCATGATCTTTCTCCCTTCAAGACAGGGCCCGCCCCTTCGAGAGGCGGCGAGCCGGTAGTTATACGATGAGTTTATTGAACAGTTCCTGCATGTCTGCAGGCATCTCGCTATCGAACGCCAAAGCGTGGCTATGGACGGGGTGAATGAACCCCAGATGGGCTGCGTGCAAGGCTTGGCGCCTGAAATCCAGGGTTTCCAAAACTTCTCGGTTCGTTCCCCGGACGCGCCCGTAAACCGGGTCGCCGAGCAGCGGATGGCCGATCGACGCCATATGGACGCGGACCTGATGCGTGCGCCCGGTCTCGAGCCGGCATTCGACCAGCGCGGCGCCGCGAAGTTGACGAAGTTTACGCCAATGCGTGATGGCGCGCTTGCCCTTGCCTTCTGGAACGGTCGCGATCTTCTTGCGGTTGGTCGACGAGCGCGCGAGCGGCGCGTCGATCGTGCCCTCGGCCGCCGCGGTGTTTCCGCTCACGATCGCCCGGTAGCGGCGGTCGATCGTGTGTGCCTTGAACTGGGCGGCGAGGCCCAGATGCGCGCGATCGGTCTTGGCGGCGACCATCAGTCCTGACGTATCCTTGTCGATCCGGTGGACGATCCCCGGGCGGGCGACGCCGCCGATGCCCGAGAGCTGTCCCGCGCAGTGATGGAGCAGCGCGTTGACCAAAGTGCCATCCGTATTTCCCGCAGCCGGGTGGACGACCAGGCCCGCCTGTTTGTCGATCACGATCAGGTCCTCGTCCTCGAACACGACGTTGAGCGCGATTTCCTGCGCTTCGTTGCGCGCGGGCGTGGGATCGGGGACCAGGACACTGAACAGCGCGCCCGCATGCGCCTTGCGTGCCGGATCGCGGGCCGGACCATCGGGTCCAGTTACTGCGCCGGCGGCGATCAGCGCCTTCAGGCGTTCGCGAGATAAGGTGGGAAGCGCATCGGCGAGTGCGCGGTCAAGCCGCCACCCGTCTGCGGTATCCGCAATCCGAGCTTCGAGCGTAGAAACCCCCCGGTCCATTCTGTATCGGTAAATGGGGATGACGCTGACAATTTCAAGGTGTGTTGCCGAAGCAATCCAGCGCGCCGCCGCGGCTGCGGCGCCGCGCGAAGCGTGCGGGCTGTTGTTCGGCGCGGGTGATCAAGTAACCGAGTATCAAGTAGTTGAAAATGTGTCAAAAAATCCTGAGACTCGTTTCGAGATCGATCCCGCAGTCCTGTTTGCGGCGCTCAGGGCCGAGCGGGCGGGGGGGGCGGCGATCCTCGGTTACTGGCACTCGCATCCGAGCGGCGATGCGCACCCTTCGGTGACCGACCTTGCGATGGCGGCGGCGGACGGGAAGGTCTGGCTGATCGCCGCGGGAACACGGTTGACCGCGTGGCGGGCGGGTGACGGGGGCTTAGAGCCACTCTGCCTCCAAATCGGCGGGGATTGATCCGTTTCGCAGGTAAATTTCTGGCTTGTTGCCGAAAACCGGAATAAGTCGCAGTCGGGACGCCAAGAGAATTGGCGGCGAAAGGCCCTTTGGGCGAGAGGCGCGTTACGTTGAATGCCGCCATGTTGGTACGATTCGTCGAAAGTACTGTCGATCGTGCACTATTCTTGCTCGACGCTGACGGCACTATCTTGACCTGGAATCACGGCGCCGAGCAGCTAACTGGCTGGAATTCGGAAGAGATCATCGGCCAATCATGCGCGATGCTCTATCCGACTACCGACGCCGCTGTCGGCGAGGCAGCTGCCGACCTCGCCCGAGCGGCGGCGAGTTAGGGAATCCACGAGGAAGCCTGGCGCATCCACAAACAGGGTTCAGAATATCTCGCCGACGTCACGATCACCGCGCTGCGGGACGATGCGGGGGCGGTGTGCGGCTATGGCCAGATCATCCTCGATGCCACCGAGCGCAAGGCGGCCGAAGTCGCGCTCGCGCGGAGCGCCCTCCACCTCCGCTCGATCCTGGCGACGGTGCCGGACCCGATGATCGTGATCGACCAGCGCGGCGTGATCCTGTCGTTCAGCGCGGCCGCCGAGCGGCTGTTCGGTTATTCCGAGGCCGAGGTGCTCGGGCGAAACGTCTCGATGCTGATGCCCTCCCCCGATCGCGACCGGCACGATTCCTATCTCGAGCGCTACCTCACCACCGGCGAGCGGCGCGTGATCGGGATGGGCCGGATCGTCGTCGGCCGGCGTCGGGACGGAACCGACTTTCCAATGGAATTGTCGGTCGGCGATGTCCAGTCCGACGGCCATCGCATCTTCACGGGCTTCATCCGCGATCTCACCGAGAAGCAGCGCGCCGAGCTAAAGCTGCAGGAGCTTCAGTCGGAGTTGATCCACGTTTCACGCCTTTCGGCGATGGGGACGATGGCGTCGACGCTCGCACACGAACTCAACCAGCCGCTCACCGCAATCGCCAATTACCTCGAGGCTGGTCGGACCTTGCTCGATCGGCCCCAACGCGACGCGGAAATCGAAGCCATGTTCCGCGAGGTCGTGGTCGAATCCGCAAAGGAAGCGCTGCGTGCCGGGACGATCGTGCGGCGGCTGCGCGATTTCGTCTCTCGAGGCGACGTGGAGAAGCACATTGAGGATCTTCCCGACCTGATTGACGAGGCGAGCCGCCTCGCGCTGATCGGCGCCCGGGAACGCGGCGTGGAGGCGGACTATGTGCTCGATCCGCGCGCGAACGCGGTGCTGGTCGATCGGGTGCAGATCCAGCAGGTGCTGGTCAATCTCATCCGAAACGCGATCGAGGCGATGTCGGACGCACCGGTGCGCAAGATCGTAGTCGCCACCAAAGCCGAGCGGCAAGGCAGTGTCCGCGTATCGGTTGCCGATACCGGGCCCGGGCTGGCCCCCGAGGTCGGCGCGCAGCTCTTCCAGGCGTTCACCAGCACGAAGGAACACGGGATGGGCCTCGGTCTGTCGATCTGCCGCACCATCGTCGAGGCGCACGGGGGGCGCATCTGGGCGGAACCGCGGCGCGGAGGCGGCACGATCTTCAATTTCACCATCACGGGTGCGGGAGGGGAAGAAACCAATGACCAAACGCCGGATCATCTACCTGGTTGACGACGAGGATTCGATCCGGCGCTCGGCGAGCTTCATGCTGCGGACCGCGGGATATGAGGTGCGCACCTATGTGTCCGGCGTGGAGTTTCTCGCCGAGGTGAAGAATGCCGAGGCGGGATGCATCCTGCTGGACGTGCGCATGCCCGAGATGGACGGGCTCGAAGTCCAGACCGAGCTCAACAGTCGTGGCGTGGTGATGCCGGTGATCGTGATGACCGGGCACGGCGACATCAACACCGCGGTGATCGCGATGAAGGCCGGCGCGTCGGACTTCATCGAGAATCCGTTCGAGATGGAAGTGCTGGGCCAGGCAATCGACTGTGCCTTCGCGAGGCTGGGGCAAGGCGCCGAGGCGCATTCGCTGCGGCGCGAAGCGCAGGCGCGGCTCGAGGCGCTCACGCCGCGCGAGCGCGACGTGCTGAACGGGCTCGTTGCCGGCCGGCCCAACAAGCTGATCGCTTATGATCTCGGCATCTCACCGCGCACGGTGGAGATCTACCGGGCGAACATGATGAGCAAGCTGCGGGTTCGCAGCCTTTCCGAGGCCCTTCGCATCGCGTTCGCCGCGGCCTAGCCGTTCACCCGGAGGCATCTCCGTACGAACGCCACCTAGGAACATCACGTAAAGACGAGACGCCGATACCAAAGCATAATTCGTCCCGAGGGATCGGATCGAGTCATGCCGCCGCCGAACGAGATTGAACCGCCGGAATCGGGCTTGCGCATCCTCCTTCTCGAGGATGACGAAGCGGTGCGCCGATCGCTGCACCTGATGCTGCGTGCGCGCGGTTTCGAGGTGAGTTCCTATGCGGCGCCCGGGGTGCTTCTCGCCGATCCCACGATCGCGAGCGCCGGCTTTCTGATCGCCGACTATCAGCTCACCGAGCGCGACGGCGTCGAGACGCTGCGCGCACTGCGGTCAATCGGCTGGCAGGGGCGCGCTATCCTGATCACGGCATTTTCGACGGGGGCATTGCGCGACGCGGCAATGGCGGCTGGCTATCACGCCGTGCTCGAAAAGCCCTTGGGCCTGCACGAGCTGATGAAAGCCATCGGCTAGACCGGCCCGTCTCGATACGTTCTTCCTGTAACGCTCCGCGTTTCCGTGATATTCTGCGCTTCTTGTATGCGTTCGTAGCAACGTCGGAAGAGGAGACCGGCATGTTCACCGCAAGACTGGCACTTCTGTTGGCCGCCACTGGCCTCGCCACCGCCGCCACCGCCGCCCAGCGCCCGGCCCAGCACATCAGCTGGGGCAAGGCCGGCGTTTCGTTCGAGGATTTCACCGCCGACGGCTGGGCGTGCGCCGGCGAGGCGGTGACGCTCGACATCTCGAAGACCGCACCGGTGCGCAAGCTCGTCGAAGCGTCGCGCGCGCTCGATCAGGCGGCGCTGACCGACTGGATGTACCTAGCGTCGCCGGGCATGAGCAACGCCGCCGCGTCGTTCGGGATCGATAGCGCGCGGGTGATGCAGACATACCGACCCGAGCGCGAATTCGCGGCGGTTCGCGATATCCAGCAGCACACCATGATCGCCTGCCTGGTCAAGCGTGGCTACACGCCGTTCGCGCTCACCGCCGAGCAGGTCGGCCATCTGCGCACGCTGAAGAAGGGTTCGGTCGAGCGCCGTACGTATCTCTTTACGCTCGGCAGTGATCCGGCGGTGTTGTCGCACCAAACCGCCTGACCTGCGCGGAGGGCGGAGGGCGCGGCCCTCCGTCTGGGAGTCGCCAGCTTGCACCCCGGCCCCCGCTGCGCCAAGAGAGGCGGCGGGGAAGCTGGAGCGTAATCTTTGAACATCAGTCCGACCGATTTCGCGAGCCTGCTCTGTTCGCGGCTGTGCCACGACTTGTTGAGTCCGGTAGGCGCGCTCAACAACGGGCTCGAACTGCTCGCCGACGAGCATGATCCCGAGATGCGCCAGCGCGTGCTCGAGCTGCTGAGCGAGAGTGCGAAAGCATCGGCCAACAAGCTCAAGTTCTTCCGGCTGGCGTTCGGCGCCGCGGGGGGCTTCGGCGAGACCGTCGACACGCGCGAGGCGCACGCCGCGATCGAGGGGCTGTTCGGCGACAATCATCGCGTCTCGATCGGCTGGATGGTCGAGGATCCGGTGCTGCCCAAGCAGGCGATCAAGGTGCTGATGAACCTCGCGCTGATCGCCGGCGACGCGTTGATCCGCGGCGGCCAGCTCGATATCGGCGCCGAGGTGAGCGGGGGGCAGATCGAGATCGTGGTGCGCGGCGACGGCCCTCGCATCGTGCTCGACCCCGAGCTGCGCAGCGCGCTTGCCGGGGGGCGTGACGAATTGCCGATCACGCCGCGCGCGGCGGCGGCTTTCCTCGTCCACGCATTGGTGACGCAGGGCGGGGGCTCGCTCCAGGTCTCGCCACCCGACGCGGACGTGCTGCTGTTCGGGGCGAGCTTCAAAGCATAGCTTTCGCGGTCGGGAGGGGATTCGCAACCATGACTGTCGCCTGGCTCAACGGCTTCCTGCCCGAAGATTTCATCCCCGAGGACCGGCTGCGAGGGCCCGTCGGCGCGCCTACCGGCCCGATGGGCGGGCGCTCGGTGGAGATCGGCGACGCGCGGGCGTTGCAGGCGGCGGAGGGCCCGTCCGAGGCCGAATTCTTCGCGCGGCATGGCTTCGTGCTGCTGCCTCATGCCACTGCGGTGCTCGATTGGGATGCGGACGTCGGCGCGCTCTATCTGCCCGAAGTCGAACAAATCATCCGCGAGCGGCTGCTGCCGGGGCGGCGCATCGAAGTGCAGCAGGTGCCGGAGCTGCTGCGGCGCGGGCGCGACACACCGGTGCCCTTCTACGCCGAGGGGGTGCATTCGGACGGCGGGATCGGTCCGGACGACTATGCCCACAACATCGCCGCATTCGCCGGCGAGCTGGCAGGGCAATGGTGGCGCACGCGCTATGAGCGCGACGATGTCGCCGGGCTGATCTGGATGGATTTCTGGCGGCCGACCAACATGGCCGGACCGCTCGAGCACATGCCGCTGGCGCTGTGCGATCCGACGAGCCTCGAGCCCGCGGACCTCGTCCCGACCAGCCTTACCGGGATCGCGCCGGGGGATCGCGAGACGCACCACCTGTCGCTGCGATTCAACGCCGGGCAGCGCTGGTATTATTATCCGCGGATGACGGTGGACGAACTGCTGGTCTTCGCGCTGGCCAGCTTCTGGAAGGACTCCCAGCGGCCCGGCAACTGCTTCCATTCCGCCTTCCGCGATCCCGGCGCCCGCGCCGATGCAGAGATGCGCCAAAGTTGCGAGCATCGGGTGGGCGTGATGATTCTAAGGGATTGAAGATCTACGTCGCCGAAGTTGCGGCGGAAGATGTCAAGCCTTTGTACTTGCCGCGATATTTGAGATTCTGCGCTCGCTTTGCTTGAATGCTGCTTTCGTTCCGACTTTCGGAATGCTCGGTTGGTCGCAATACAGCTGATGCCGCTTGATCGATGATATAGTATCGGAGGCGAAACAAGAATCCGCGAAACAATCCTGGTCGCAACGGCGGACACGTTCCCGATACTATCCGGAGACGGCGATGAGCGACCTATTTCGTTTCTTTCAACTTCGTCCAGCGAATCTGGTGACACCCGAAGAGGTGCACATCCTCAAGCCCGACGCATTCGACCTCGGCAGGGATGCCGCCGAAGGGCGCCGCAACGCTCAGCTTTTCTTGCAATCGGCCGAAGCGCTCAAGCTGGTATCCGATCTGAAATTCGCGCAGCTCGCGGACGACGTGGTTCGCGCGTTGACGGCGGCGGCCGCGCCCGCGGCGGACATCCGCAAGCTCGTGCTGAGCGTGTCCGGCGCCAAGGTCGAGGATCTGGTCGCGAGCGCCGAATTCCTTCGCGACGAGTTCCTGCTTCGCAACACGCTGGTGGCTGCCAAGATCTGCTCAGGTGTCGGCGCCGGCGACACGCGCGGGCTCGCCCGCGCCGCGCAGGGCTACGACACCATCCGGAATGTCGCGGCCGGCGCCGACGAGGCGGTGCTGCGGCCGCTGGTGATCACCGACCTGCCGCGCGATCCCACGCAGCCGCCATCCAACCCTCCGCCAACCGGGCCCGTCCCCGATCCCAACGAGGATCTGAAACGCAAGCTTGCCGGGATCGATGCGGCGATCTCCCATTTCCGGTCGCTGTCTGCGACGAGCTTCCTGACCGACGCGACGACGCTCACTTCGGATCGCGGCAAGCCCGCCGTGGCGGCCAAGAAGAGCGACGCGAAAGTCGTGCGGAGCGCCGCCCAGAGCGCGGACGGGCCGCCGGTGCCGTCCGATGTTCACACGCCGCGCCCCTGGGCGCTCTCGCCGAGCAGCATCCGCGAGATTCCGCCGCCCGTGATGACGACGTTGCAGGATGTCGGCGTCGATCCGCAGGTGCACAACCTTCCCGTGGTCCTGCAGAAGCTCGGCGACGAGCGCACTCAATTGTTCCAGCAGCTGGTCACCTACGCCAAGCCGACCGATGCATTCCCCATCGGCAATGCGTTCTACACGGACGCGGACGGGTGGGTCGGCACCCCGGCCACACCGATGCCGACCGGGCACGGCACCCTAAACCCGGTGGGAGTCGGCGACCTCCTGCTCGTGAAGGAGCATATCCTGCGGTACGAGGGCGGCGAGCTCGCGCATGTCGAGAATGTGCTCAAGAGCGAACATCTGACCCGCGATACCCGCCGCCTCGAACGGACCGAGACGACGGTGCTCGACGAGACCGAGACGACCAAGGAGGAAGAGCGCGACAATCAGACCACCGACCGCTTCTCGCTGAAGCGCGAAACGAGTTCGACGATCAAGAGCGACAGCGAGTTCAAGGCGGGCGCGTCCGTGAGCGCGAAATACGGGCCCTTCGTGGAGGTCAAGGCCAACGCCGAGTACGGCACGCACAGTTCGAGCGAGGAATCGGCCAAACAGGCCACCGAATTCAGCAAGGATGTGGTCGCGCGCTCGGTAAGCAGTGTCACCGAACGCGTCCTCGAGCGGCGGTCCACGACCACGGTCAGCGAGTTCGAGGAACGCTACAGCCACGGGTTCGACAACACCGCCGGCACCGGCAACATCAGCGGCATCTATCAGTGGGTCGACAAGGTCAGCCAGGCGCAGGTCTACAATTACGGCAAGCGGATGCTGTTCGATCTGCTGACGCCGGAACCCGCGACCATGTTCTTCCACGCCCGCGCGGAGCACGAGGCGGAGAAGGAGCCGCTGCAGAAACCCGACCCGTTCACTGTTCGCGCTGATCAGATCACCGAGTACAACTACACCACCTATGCGCTCCAGTACGACGTCGTCGGCCTGGAGGCGCCGCCGCAGCAATTCAAGACGATCAGCAAGGCCTTCGACGGCGTGCTCCCCGATGGTTCGCACTCCGCCAGCAAGTCCCAGGACTTGACGATCGACGAGGGCTATCAAGCGCTCTACGCGCTCTTCCAGCGCGATTTCATGTCTTATCCCGGCCGGTCGTGGAAGATGATCATCGGGTCGAACTGGATCGATGCCGCGGGAACCACCGTCGGTTACGTCAACATGGCGGGGGAGGTCGCGGCGGTCTCGGTCGCCTTCGATGTCTATCAGATCGCGCAATTCGCGGCGACGGTCGAGATCTTCTGCGAGCGGACCGAGCGGGCGATGCTCGCCTGGCGGCTCAAGACGCACGCCGCGATCCTGCAGGGCTATCTCGCCAAGCTTCAGGCCTATGAGACTGCGCTTGCCGAGCAGGCCGCCGCCGCCGGAGTCGTGATTGCCGGCCAGAATCCGCTCGCCAACGCGCGCACCGTCATGACCGAACTCCGCAAGCAGGCACTTACGTTCCTGACGGCGCAACAATTCGACGCGTTCGGTGCGCTGGAAGTGTCCGCGGAGGGGTTTCCCCAGCCCAATCTTGCGCGCAGCGCGCAGCAAATGCCGTACGTCCGCTTCTTCGAGCAGGCATTCGAATGGGAACACGTCGTCTATTTCTTCTATCCCTATTTCTGGGGCTGGAAGCCGGCGTGGCTGACGCGCATGCTGCTCGACGACGTCGATCCGGAATTCTCCGACTTCCTTCGCGCCGGCGCGGCGCGCGTCGTGTTTCCGGTCCGCCCGGGCTTCGAAGCGGCGGTGGCGCACTATCTCGAGACCGGCGAGATCTGGTCGGGCGGGCCGCCGCCGGACATCACCAGCCCGCTCTACGTCAGCATCATCAAGGAGATCCAGGAAGCGACCGGTGCGCCGGGCAATGAGGTCCCGGTGGGCGATCCCTGGCTCGTCCGCATGCCGACCACGCTCGCCAAGCTCCGGCCCGACGACAAGTTGCCGGAGTGGACGAAGGTCGGCGAGGACTGGCAGCCGGTACCCTGACGTCGGCGGAGGGGCGCGACGGTGAAGCAGTATCTCCTGATTGTCGGCGTGGACTATGAGTTCAAGGGCGCCCCCTTTCGCGACTGCGCGGTCAACCGGCGGCGCGCGATCATCGCGGCGAACAAGGCAAAGGCGGACCTGCGCTTCACGCTGCTCGACTTCAAGGCCGGGACGGTCATCGTCACCAACGTGACCTATCCCGGCGGCAAGAAGACCGAGGCGACCAGCCAGACCACCCCCTTCTCGCCGATCAACCAGGCCAGCTACCGGACCGTCACCGACAGCGCCGGCGTCCAGCACATCGTCTTCAAGGACGGGCAGAACGACAAGGCGTCGATCCTCGACGTCTACAAGATGGTTCGCGACATCGGCACCAGCGATCCCGGCACACTCGTGGAGTTGTCGTTCTTTTGCCATTCGTGGATGGGCGGCCCGATCCTGGTCAACAGCTATGACGACCGGCAGGCGCTGCTGCCGGCGCCGGGCGTCCCGCCGGGGCCGGGGACGATCCTTTCCGTGATCACGGGCACCAATAGAGACCCCGACGACCATGATCCGCGCGGGCAATTAGATTTCGTCGCGCCGACGATGGATGCGCCGTCGCTGGCGTTGTTCCGCAATGCTTTCGCCAGTGGCAGCGCCATCATCTGGCTGTGGGGATGCGCGTTCCCCCATGTGGTCCATCATTTGCTCTGGGCGATGGAGCGGGCGCCGGCGTACCAGGCAAGCGGGCTGAGCGACGATACCGTGCTCGTCATGAACGCGGTGACCAAGGACGATGTCGATTACCTCGAAGCCTATCTCCGCCCGCTGATCGGTCCTTTTGCTTCGCGCAGTTCGATCTCGGTCGCGTTCAAATATCTCAAATACGCGATGTGCGCGATGAACGCGCAAGGATATGCCTGGCAGATCGCGAACGCGGCACAGGTCGATACGTATGCGGCGGCGATGGGAACCTACGCGAACTACGAGCCCGACGGGCCGACGCAGCAGATGCGGGTCGATGCGTCGTTCTCCGCCCATTTCGCATTCTACAAGAATTATCTGGGATACAAATTCGATCCCGAGGGGCGTCACTATGCCATCTATTCGTCCGGCGGAAGCTGCACGCCGCCGGCGCCCTGAGGCTCTACCGGGGCCGCTCACTAACCCGTCATTAACCCTCGCCGCCGCATGATCGCCCCCTAATCCGCGGGGTCACATGGACGATCTGCTTCAGGAATTCATCGCCGAGACTCGCGAGACGCTCGAGGCGCTCTCGGGCGAGATCGTCGCGTGGGAGTCGAACCCGGACGACAAGGGCCGGCTCGACGCCATCTTCCGCTTCGTGCACACCGTCAAAGGGAGCTGCGGTTTCCTCGATCTGCCGCGGCTCGCGCGGCTGAGCCACGCCGCCGAGGACGTGCTGGCGCAGGTCCGCTCGGGCGAGCGCGTGCCCGATCGGCGGCTGGTCAACGCCGTGCTCGCGATCGTCGACCGAATCGGCGAGATCGTCGAGGCGATCGACGCGGGCGACAGCCTCGACGATTCGGGCGAGGACCTGCTGATCGCGGGTCTTGCCGAAGGCTCGGAGGAGATCGCGCAAACCAGCGGACCGATGGTCCAGCGCGCGCCCACCCGCAGCGTCCGCCTCAACGTCGAGCTGCTCGACCGGATGATGAGCGGCATGTCGGACATGGTGCTGGCGCGCAACGAGCTTGCCCGGCGGCTGCGCCAGGGCGATGTCGATCCCACGGTCGAGGCGGCGCTGGAGCGGCTCTCGTTGACGGTGGGCGAGATGCGCGACACCGTCACCCGCACGCGGATGCAGAAGATCGACGCGCTGTTCTCGGCGCTTCCGCGGATGGTCCGCGATACGGCGGCGGGGCTCGGCAAGTCGGTGACGCTGCATATCGAGGGCTCGGACGTCGAGCTTGACCGCGAAATGATCGAGGTGATGCGCGATCCGCTGGTCCACATCGTCCGCAACGCGATCGACCACGGCATCGAGGCTCCCGCCGAGCGCCGCGCCGCAGGCAAGCGCGAGAACGGCCGGCTGATCGTCTCGGCGCGCCAGTCGGGCAACCAGATCATCATCGAGATCGCCGACGACGGCCGCGGCATCAACGTCGACCGGCTGATCACCAAATTCGCCGCCGCGGGCCAGCGGCCCGAGCGCGAGCTGCGCGCGCTTTCGGACAAGGCCAAACTCGACCTGATCTTCCAGCCCGGCCTTTCGAGCAAGGACGATGTCTCCGAGATTTCGGGACGCGGCGTCGGCATGGACGTGGTGCGTTCGAGCATCGAGCAGATTGGCGGTCGCGTCGAGCTCGACAACGTGCCAGGGCGGGGCCTGCGCCTCGCGATCCATGTTCCGCTGACCCTCTCGATCATCTCGGCGATCGTCGTGGGTGCCGGCAGCCAGCGCTTCGCCATCCCGCGCCAGGCGATCGAAGAGATCGTCACCGAACGCGGCGGCGCGATCCGCATCGACACGATTGGCGACACGCAGGTCGCGACCGTGCGCGACCGCCGCCTTCCGCTGGTGGAGCTGGGCGAGCTGCTTGGGATCGGCCGCGCCGCCGCGAACGACGCGCTGATGCTCGCGATCGTCAGCGTCGGCGACGGCAGCTATGCGCTCGCGGTCGATTCGGTGCTCGACAATGAGGAGCTGGTGATCAAGCCGGCCTCGCCCGCGGTGATGTCGACGGGGCTCTACGCCGGCCAGACCCTGCCCGATAGCGGGCTGCCGATGCTGCTGCTCGATTGCGCCGGGATGGCGACGGTCGCGCGGCTCGACTTCACCCGCGACGCCGGGCGCGGCTACGATGAGGAGGAAGCCGCCGCCACGGCACCGGGCGTGCCGGCTTTGCTGTTCCGCGACCTCGACGGCGTCAAGCGCGCGGTCCCGCTGGGGATCGTCGACCGCGTCGAGCAGGTCGATCCCCAGACCGCGCGCTTCACCGCGGGGGGCCTGCGCATCACGATCGAAGGCCGCATCCTGCCGCTCGCCGCGCAGGGCGAGATGGATCCCGCGCGCAAGCTCAGCGTGCTCCGCCTCAAGGACGGCGAGTGCGAGGTGGCCTATGCGATCGACGAGGCACTCGACATCGTCGTGCTGCCCGAGGAAGTGGTGCCCGCGCGCACCGCCGGCCCGTCGTCGGGGGTGGTGCTGCTCGAAGGCGAGCAAGTCGAACTGCTCGATGCCTTCTGGGTCTTCTCCGAATATGCCGCGCAGTTCGAGGTGGAGAATGCGCCGGTCTGCCTGCTCGCTGGGGACGGCGACAACTGGATGGCGTCGTTCGTCCGTCCGCTGCTCGAGACCGCCGGCTATCGCGTGGTGACCGAGCTCGGTGCCGGGGAGACCGCGTCGGTCGTCCTCGCTGCCGACGACTCGCCCGTCGCCGCCGCGAAGGAGCAAGCACCCGTCGTCCGCTTGCGCCGCCGCAAGGCCGCCGCGGGCAAAGGCGACGACAGCGTCTACCGCTATGATCGCGAAGGCCTGCTCGACGCACTGGAGGCCCGGATCGCGGGCGGGAAGCCAGAGACGCGCTCCGCGGGCAAGGGAGCTCGCTGATGGCACACCTCTATCTCATCGCTCAGATCGCCGGCCGCCCGGTCGCGATCGATTCGGACGAGGTCGAATCGGTGGTCGACATCGGCGAGGTGACCGCAGTGCCGCGCGCCGCCGATCATGTCCGCGGGCTCGCCGCACTGCGCAGCCGCGTGGTGACCGTGGTTGACACGCAATCGGCGCTCGGGCTCGAGCCGACCGGGACCGAGGCCAAGCGCGCGGTGATCACCCGCGTCGACGGGCATCATTATGCGTTGCTGGTCGATTCGCTCGAGGATGTCGCGCCGTTCGAGCTGCTGCCGATCGCGGGCGGCATCGCGCTCGATCAGGTCTGGCGCCAGGTCGGCCGCGGGATCGTCGAGCGCGACGGCGAGCCGCTGCTGGTGATCGATCTCGCGGCACTCGTGCCCGGCCATCTGGCTGCGGCCGAATAACGCCGGGCAATTAACGTGGCGCTTACGGGTTTAGGGCAGAACCGCAAGGGGATGCCCAGAAACAAGGAACGGGGACTATGAAGACGTGTCTGGTCGTTGACGACTCCAAGGTGATCCGGAAGGTCGCCCGCCATATCCTCGAAACCCTCGATTTCGAGGTGCGCGAGGCCGGTGACGGCCGCGAGGCGCTCGACAGCTGCATGGCGACCCCGCCCGACGTGATCCTGCTCGACTGGAACATGCCGGTGATGAGCGGGATGGATTTCCTGCGCGCGCTCAAGGATTCGGGGCTGCCAAGCCGCCCCAAGGTGGTATTCTGCACCACTGAGAACGGCATGGCCTATATCCGCGCCGCGATCGAGGCGGGCGCCGACGAATATGTCATGAAGCCGTTCGACCGCGAGACGCTCGAGAGCAAGCTGCAGATCGTCGGCGTCGCCTGAGCGGCCCCCGCCAGAGGGTCCTGTGATTCACGGTTCCACCATCGCCAGCGGAAGTGCAGGGCCGAGCCCCGCGCCGGTCCGCGTGCTGATCGTCGACGATTCGGTCGTCGCGCGATCGGTGCTCGGCCGGATGATCGAGGGCACGCGGCGATTCGTCGTCGCGGGCGCGGTCAGCAATGCCGGTGGCGCGCTGGCGTTCCTCCAGGCGCAGGACGTCGACATCATCCTGCTCGACATCGAGATGCCCGGCATCGACGGGCTGACCGCGCTTCCCGACCTGCTCGCTGCGGGCAAGGGCGCCAAGGTACTGATCGTCTCGTCCTCGGCCGACGACGGCGCCGCGGTGACGGTCCAGGCGCTCGCGCTCGGCGCGGCCGACACGCTGGTCAAGCCTGGCGTCGGCGCGTTCGGCGGGCGCTTCGCCGATGTCCTCGAGGAACGCCTATCGCGGCTGCTCGATGCCCCAGAACTCACCGCCGCCCCCGCGCACAATTTCCCGCGCCCCGGCGTCTCCGACGATTTCGATATCGTCGCGATCGGCGCCTCGACGGGCGGCATCCACGCGCTCAGCCAGCTCCTCCGCGCGATCCCGCCCGCTTTCCAGGTGCCGATCCTCGTCACTCAGCATCTGCCGACCTCGTTCATGAGCTATTTCGCGGCCCAGCTCGCGGTGCTCGGCAGCCGCCCATGCGAGGTCGCGACCGATTGTATGCGCATCCGTCCGGGCCGAATCATCGTGGCGCCGGGCGATGCCCATATGCGCGTCGTCCGCATGTCCGAAGGCGCGGCGATCCGGCTTTCGGACGAGAAATCGGTGAGCGGCTGCATGCCCTCGGTCGATCCGATGTTCGAGTCGGTTGCCGAGGTGTTCGGCGCGCGCGCGCTGGGCATCGTGCTCAGCGGCATGGGCCGCGACGGCGCCGAGGGCGCGCGCAACCTGATCGAGGCGGGCGCGCGGATCGTGGTCCAGGATCGCGCGAGCTCGGTGGTGTGGGGCATGCCCGGCGCGGTCGCCAACGCGGGCCGCG
Organism: uncultured Alphaproteobacteria bacterium; assembly: GCA_963799985.1. GTDB lineage: Bacteria > Pseudomonadota > Alphaproteobacteria > Sphingomonadales > Sphingomonadaceae > Sphingomonas. The sequence continues at coordinate 24,604 of CAWCZC010000005.1, forward strand.
CGAGCGCGGTGCTGCCTCCCGACGAGATCGGCCGGCTGATCGCCAGCCGCCGCAGGCCCGTCTGATGCACCCGTCGCCAACCCCTACCGGCTCCTCGTCGGCGATGAACCTGATCGCGTCGCTGCTCGAGCACCGCACCGGCCAGCAGATCGCCGCGAACCGCGCCTGGCGGATCGAGACCGCGCTCAAGCCGGTGCTGCGCGCGCGTGATCTCACCACGCTCGACGAACTGGTGACGCACCTGATCTCGGCGCGCACCCCCGAGCTTGCCGATGCGGTGGTCGATGCCCTGCTCAACCAGGAAACCAGCTTCTTCCGCGATGCCGCGGTGCTCGACACGATCCTCGATGCTGCGCGCGCGCTCCACTTCGAAGCCCCGGACCGGCGCCAGCGTATCTGGTGCGCGGGCTGCTCGACGGGGCAGGAACCGCTCTCGCTCGCGATGCTCTTCTCCGAACGCAGCGCCGGCAACATCCCGCCGATGCCCGAGATTGTCGCGACCGACGTTTCCGCCAGCGCGCTTGCCCGCGCGCGGACCGGGCGCTACTCGCAGTTCGAGATCCAGCGCGGGCTTTCGGTGCACCGGATGATGGCTTGGTTCGAGACGGCCGGCGGTGACTGGGTCGCCAATCCCGAGCTGGTGCGCAAGGTCCAGTTCCGCCAGCAGAACCTTGCCGAGGATCCGCCGCCGCCCGGCAAGTTCGACATTGTCCTGTGCCGCAACGTGCTGCTCTACTTCTCGGGATCGCTGCGCCAACGGGTGTTCGATACGCTGGCGAAGGCGGTGCGCCCGGGCGGCCTGCTCGTGCTCGGCGCGGGCGAGACGGTGATCGGCCAGACCGGGCAATTCGTGCCGAGCGAACGCTTCCGCGGCTTCTATCAGATGGTCGAGCAGTCCCCCGAACCGGAACGCCGCGCGCACGGCTGACCGCACCGCTTGTCGAACGCCCGCTTTGGCCCCAAACCGGCGCGACGATGTCCAGCGGCCTTCCCATCCTCGACCTGCCCTCGCCCAATTTCGACGCGCGTGCGCTGCCGGTCACGATGATCGTGCTACACTATACCGGCATGGCCGACGCCAAATCGGCGATCGAGCGGCTGCGCGATCCCGAAGCCAAGGTCTCGGCGCATTACGTGGTCGACGAGGACGGCACGATCGTGCGCTTGGTCGACGAGGACAAGCGCGCCTGGCATGCCGGCCGCTCGCACTGGCGCGGGATCGCCGACGTCAACAGCGCCAGCGTCGGGATCGAGATCGTCAATCCGGGGCACGAGTTCGGCTACCGCGAGTTCCCCGAAGCGCAGATGTCGTCGGTGATCCCGCTCGTCGCCGAGATCAAGGAACGCCATCAGATCACCCGCGGCAACGTCGTCGGCCATTCGGACGTGGCGCCGGCACGCAAGCAGGACCCGGGCGAGCTGTTCAACTGGCAGGCGCTGGCTCGCCTCCGCCTCGCGCTGCCGCGGCCGACCCGGAATTTGATGGATCCCGGCTGGAACGACAGCGGCTTCATGCTCGCGCTCGAACGGTTCGGCTATGACGTGAGCGACCGCGAAGCCGCGGTGATTGCCTTCCAGCGCCGCTTCCGCCCCGAGATGATTGACGGCGAGATCGATGGAGAGTGCCGCTGCATCCTGCTCGCGCTGCTCCTTCCCAAACCGCAGGGCGACGACTAGAGGGGTTCGGCCAGAGGATCGGGCGGCCGCGTTGATGCTTGCATCACCGAGGAAAGTCCGGGCTCCACGGAACGACGGTGCCGGATAATGCCCGGCGGGGGTGACCCCAGGGAAAGTGCCACAGAGAGCAGACCGCCTACCTCCCTCGGGAGCGGCAAGGGTGAAAGGGTGCGGCAAGAGCGCACCGCGCGACCGGCAACGGAAGCGGCACGGCAAACCCCACCGGGAGCAAGACCGAATAGGGGTGGCATTGGACTTCGGTCCTGGGGCCTGTTCCGGCTCGCCACCCGGGTTGGTTGCTTGAGCGGCGGAGCGATCCGCCGTCTAGAGGAATGGTCGCACATCGCCGAAAGGCGAGGACAGAACCCGGCTTACAGATCCTCTGGCATTTTATCTTCCTGTGGGACGCGGGCTTCGCTGGCGCTCGCATCCGCCTAAGCCTATCTGGAGAATCATGGCGCGTTCCTCGACCCGATCGACCGACTGGGGCTTTCCCCGCTGGCGCGGCTATGGCGCCGCGCGCGAAGCGCAGCAGGTGCGGATCTGCGACCGCCACGGCTGCGAGGAGCCCGGCGACCGGCCCGCGCCTAAATCGCCCAACAGCCCCGAGCGCTGGTACTTCTGCGAGACGCACGCCGGTGAGTACAATCGCAACTGGAACTATTTCGAGGGCCTGACCGCCGAGGAAGCCGCCCAGCGCGAAGCCGAGGAGCGGCGCGACGCCGGCGGATTCTCCGAATCGAAGCACAACGGCTGGGCCGGGCCGGGCGACGGCACGCGCTCCCGCGACGAGATGCGCGCGCTCGAGATCTTCGAGCTCGATCCCGACGCCGAGTTCGAGGCCGTGCGGCTCGCCTGGCGGCGGATGGCCAAGGCGCATCACCCCGACCTCAAGCCCGGCGACGCGGAGGCGGCCAAGCGATTTCAGGCGATCCAGGCGGCCTATGACGTGCTCAAGGCGGCCGAGGAACGGCGCACCTGGAAGCCCGACTGAACCGGCGCAGCGGGCGCCGCACTTGACTCCGCACGGGACCTCGCGAACATCGGCACTGAAACGATCGGGGGCCACTATGATCAGACGCGTGTTTGCCGGAGCCGCGGCGCTGTTTCTGATGGCGCCGGGCATTGCGCCCGCGGCGGTGGCCGGCGATGATGCCCTGTCGCAGTTGGTGGAACAGGCGACGCAGGCCTTCACCGACAATGGCTTCACTGCCACCGGCTGGGTCTACCAGAACACGCTCAAGCAGGGCGGCGAGGAGACGACGACGGTAACGCTGGACGGCGGCACGCTCTACGGCGTGATGGGCGTGTGCGATTCCGATTGCGGCGATCTCGATATCCACCTGATCGATTCGAGCGGCAATGAAGTCGCCAAGGATCTGGATGCCGACGACTTTCCCATCGTCCGCACCGAATCGAGCGGCACCTATACGCTGAGGGTCGTGATGGTGGCCTGCTCCACCGAGCCGTGCGGCTATGTGCTCAAGGCGTTCCGGAAGTAGGCCGAGGCGCGGGAATCCGGTAGGTATCGAACTAGGGTTTGCCGGTCGCCGGTTGGGCCGGCGGCCCCCCGGCGATGCGATCGGCGATCTCGCGCACCTCGGCTTCCCGGAACCCGCCAGCGATCGTGGCCGCCCCGCCGTTGATGGGTCCCATCAGGATCGGGCGGGCGAGCACTTTGCGGTCGAGCGTAATTTCCATGATGCGGTTCAGGCCGCACCGTTGGGCTTCGAGGAACTTCTTGTTCCCGTCGCTGGTGAAGCGGATCACGAGCACCCATTCGTCGGTCATCGGGTCCCGGCTCGCCTCGGCGGAGGCGATGTCGGCGGGCGCGAAGGCGAGCCCGCCGATCCACAGTCCCGCTCCCGATTTCTGCCACGGGCGCGCCTCGGTCGCTGATGTAAGCCGCGCGGGGAAGGAGACGCATCCGTCCTGAGGCGTGGCGAGCATGAGCAGCTGCGGCATCATCATCGTGCGACCCTCCCGTCAGTCGATTCCGGAAGCATAGCGCCCGGCGGTCGCGCGGATCAGCGCGATCATGTTGGGGATGCCTTGCGTCCGGTTCGAGCTGAGCTGGTTGCGCAGATCGAAGGGCGCGAGCGCGGCTTCGATGTCGGCGGCGAGGATTTCGGCGGGGCTGCGATCCTGCACCACCAGAAGGATCAGCGCGATGATCCCCTTGGTGATCGCGGCGTTCGAATCGGCGAGGAAATGGAGCGCGCCGTCCTCGCGGACCGTGGGATAGACCCACACCGCCGCCGAGCATCCGCGCACCAGCGTCGCATCGGTCTTGAGCGGTTCGGGCATCGGCTCGAGCGCGCGGCCGAGATCGATCAGCAGGCGGTAACGATCGTCGGCCTCGAGGAAGGCGTATTCGTCCTGGAGCTCGGGGAGGCTGGGCATGGTTGGGCTATAGTGCCCGGCGCCCATATTCCAATCCGTCATGCCGGCCTTGTGCCGGCATCCACCGGGCCGATAGCGCGACGTTAGAGCGTGAGGTCCTCGCTCAGCCGTCCGGTGGATCCCGGCACAAGGCCGGGGTGACGGGTAGGCTCAGAGATCCACCCCCGCCGCGATCGCTTCGAGCTTGCGGATGCGCTCCTTGAGGTCGGCCATCTCGATGCGCGAGGCGGCCGAGCTCTGCGGGACCGGCGCATTGCCGGCGCGCTCGCCCAGTTCCTCGTGCTTGAGGGTCAGCCAGCCGCGCCAGCCCGAAAGGCCCGCGGCGGTCACCATCCCCAGGCCGGCGAGGCCGGCGACGGCAACGGTGATGTAAAGTTCGAGTTCGCTGGTCACGTCGCCCTCCGTCAGACGGTGTCTTGGTCGCGCAGCCGCTCGATCTCGCGATCGAGCCTGGCGCTGCCGTCGGTGTCGGTCACTACCCGCTCAAGCACGTGGATGCGCTCACGCAGCGCCCGGATCTCGGCGAGCAGCTTGGCGTTCTCTGCGCGGTTCGCGTCGGCGGAGATGTGAATCTCGTTTCCCCACTGATCCTTGCGGATCCCGTAGCGGGCCTTGAGCACGCCGCCGATCGTCCCGATCAGGATGATGGCGACGATGAAATCGAAGACATTCATGGTTCTTCCCTCCTGTTCGTCGCCGCGTTCAGTGCGACGCGGGGTTCAGCAATCCGGACTCGCGCATCGCGCGGCGGCGGGGACGGTCTTTCCGCTCGGTTGCCCAGCAGGCAGCCGCGGTCACTGCGGTAAGCACCGCGAAAACGATCAACATGTTCAGTTCCTTCAGTTCAGCGGCGCGTCGCGCAGCTTTTCGATTTCATCCGCGACTTCGATGCCGCGGTCGGTGACGATCCTCTCGAGCACGCGCACGCGCTGTTCGAGCCGTTCGGTGTGCGCCGCATATTGCGCGGCCTTCTCGGCGGTCTGCTGATTGAGCGCGCTGGTCATCGCTTCCTTGTGCTTGAGCCAGCGCTTGAACATGTCCGCTCCCACGCCGCAGATCACGGGAACCGCGACGACGAGGAAGAAGAAGACGAGCATCGATACGGGCATGTTCCTGCTCCTCAGTTGGTCTTGCCGCGGAGTTGCTCGATCTCGCGATCGAGGCTCACGGAACTATCGGTGACGATGCGCTCGACGTTGGCGAGCCGGTCCTTGATCGATCCCAGCTCGGCGCGGAGCTGGGCATTCTCCTGGCTCAGCAGCTTGATCCGCTCCATCGCCTCGTCGTTGCTCTTCGGATAGATCGCCTGTCCCCAGGCGCCGTCGAGCGGATAGCCGTGCTTCATCCGGAGCCAGGTGGTGAAGACCCAGCCGACGATGCCGAGGGCGCCGACCACGGCGACTGCGGGGGCGAATGCTTCGAAGGGGAACATGATTCTGGTTTCCTCTCGTTCAGCGCAGCGAGTCGATTTCGCGGGCGGTGCGCTCGGCGGGATCGGTGGCGATCCGCTCAAGCACCGCGATCCGCTCCTCGAGCCGATGGACCTGGCCGGTAAGCCGCTCGTTCTCGGACGAGAGCAGCTCGATCTTGCGCTGGGCGTCGGGGCCGGCGCCGCCGGTTCCGGTCATCAGCGGGCGACCCTTGCGATCGACCGGCTCGTAGCCGTGCTTCATGCGGATCCAGTTGTTCAGGATCCAGCCGCCGCTCGTGATCGCGATGATCAGGATCACGAAGATCATTCCGTCCTGGTGCATGTCTACCTCCCTTTAGTCAGCCGCTGCCGTGTTCAGCGCAGGCTGTCGATCTCGTCGGCGAGCCGGGTGTTGCGGCTGGTGTAGTAGACCTCGATGTCGGCGAGCCGGCGATCGATGTCGCGGAACTTCGAGCGGACCTCGGCGGTCGAGCGGCTCGGGTTCGTGCGGACGCCCTGCCAGAACTTCACGTCCTCGGGGCTATCGTAGAGCCCGCGCGGCGCGGTGGGCGCCATCCAGGCGATCAGCAGATAGGCGATCACGTTCATCGGGAAGACCGCGAAGGTGAGCAGTGCGAAGCCGAGGCGGATCCAGAGGACATCGATCCCGGTGTAGTCGGCGAGGCCCGAGCAGACCCCCAGCCATTTGCCGTTCGTCTTGTCGAGATAGAATTTGGTGCGGCTCGCGGACATCTCAGTTCCTCCTCGAGAAATCGTACGGGTTGGCCTCGCCCAGGTTGCGGCTGGGGCGGAAGTCCGGGTTGTCGGCGGCGATGATCCGCTCGACGGTCTGAAGCCGCTCCTCGAGCTGGCGGGCGAGATAGTGGAGCTCGTCGAGCAGCTTCTCGTCCTCGCCGGTGATCGTGGCCGCCTGCTTCCACTTGGTGATGTAGTGCAGGATCACCCAGGGCACGCCGATGAACAGGATGCCGCAGATTGTGATTGGCAGGAAAACCTCGGTCGAGCATCTCAGCTTCCCTTCGCGACGCGCTTCTTCATGCGCGGCCAGCTCGGCCTCGATCTTGTCGGACGAGCGCAGCTCGGCGATCTCCTCCTCGAGCGTCTTGGGCGCGGCGCCCAGGCCCAGCGCCTCGGCGCGGCCCTCGGCGAAGTCGACCCGGCGTTCGAGCATGTCGAAGCGCGAGAAGGCGTCGGTCACCTTCGATCCGTTGGTCATCTCACGCAGCTTGGTCCGATTGTTGGCGCTTTCAAGGCGTGTGACGATCGAATTCTGGCGGGCGCGGGCTTCGCGAAGCTTGTTCTGGAGCTTGGTGATGTCTTCCTCGGCGGCCTTGAGCGCCTCGTCGAGCACGGTGATCTCGCCGGTCAGCTGGTCGGCCATGTCGCCGGCCTTCTGCTTCTCCACGAGTGCGGCCTTGGCCAGGTCCTCGCGGCCCTTGCTCAGCGCCAGCTCGGCCTTCTCGATCCAGCTCGTCTGGAGCGTCTCGAGCTTGGCGATGTGGCGGCGCATTTCCTTCTGGTCGGCGATGGTGCGTGCCGCGGAGGCGCGGACTTCGACCAGGGTTTCCTCCATCTCGAGGATGATCATGCGGATCATCTTCGCCGGGTCCTCGGCCTTGTCGAGAAGATCGGTGACGTTGGCGGCGATGATGTCGCGGGTTCGCGAGAAAATGCCCATCGGGTCTACTCCTTCGTACTTTGTTGCCGCCGGGGCCAGCTAGGGGGTGCCGGCCCCGGCGGAGGTTCCGCTCCCCGGGGCGAGTGAGCGGAAATTCGATCCCTCAGGCCAGCGGCGCCGAGACGGTTCCGGCCAGCAGCACAGCGCTGGAGAGGAAGGCCACGGCAACGGCGACGAGGGCGTTGCGGGTGTTGATGGCAGTGTAGGTCATTGTCTTGTCCCTGAACCTGGCTTGTTTCGTTTCGCCCGATCGCCGGGCTTGCATGATACTTAGCAGGAGGCGTGCCAACTCGCCGAAATGACGGTTTTCCGCCAGATTCGGGAGGTTTTTCCATTCACATCCGGTTCAGATTACAATTGTAGTCTTGCCAATTGTTGGGAAAATACGCCATAGGGTTGGTGCATGGAACGAATCTCCCAAGTCATCGGCCAGTCCACCGCCTTTCTCGACGCGCTCGAGCGCGCCAGCCGGGCCGCCGCGCTCGATCGGCCAGTGCTGGTGATCGGCGAGCGCGGCACCGGCAAGGAGCTGGTCGCCGAGCGCCTCCACCGCCTGTCGCCGCGGTGGGATCAGGCGCTGGTGGTGATGAACTGCGCGGCGCTGCCCGAGACGCTGATCGAGGCCGAGCTGTTCGGCCACGAGGCAGGCGCCTTTACCGGCGCCACCAAGGCGCGCACCGGCCGCTTCGAGGAAGCCGACGGCGGCACGCTGTTCCTCGACGAGCTGGGGACGCTGTCGTCGGCGGCGCAGGACCGGCTGCTGCGCGCGGTCGAATATGGCGAGATCACCCGGATCGGATCGTCGCGGCCGATCCGCGTCGACGTCCGCATCGTCGCTGCGACCAACGAACATCTGCCCGACCGGGTGGAGGCAGGCAAGTTCCGCGCCGATCTGCTCGACCGGCTGTCGTTCGAGGTGGTGACGCTGCCGCCGCTCCGGCACCGGCAGGGCGACGTGCTGGTGCTCGCCGAATTCTATGGCCGGCGGATGGGCGCGGAGATCGGCTGGGACGATTGGCCGGGCTTCGGCCCGCACGCGATCGATGCGCTCGAAAGCTATTCGTGGCCGGGCAACGTCCGCGAGCTGCGCAACGTCGTCGAGCGCGCGGTTTATCGCTGGGCCGCGGGCGGCCCGATCGACGCGATCGAGCTCGATCCGTTCCAGTCGCCCTATCGCCCGCGCGGGGCTGCGGCGGCGCCCACCGCGGCTCCCGCGCCCGATGAGATGCCGGCGAATGACACCGCCGCGCTGCCGCCTGCGCCCTTCGACGACTCCCGCGATTTCAAAACGCGGGTCGCGCGCTTCGAACGCGAACTCCTGTCCCGCGCGCTCGCCGAGCACCGCTACAACCAGCGCGCGACCGCCGACGGCCTAGGCCTGACCTACGATCAGTTGCGCCACGCCCTCAAGCGCCACGAGCTGCTCGGGGCGGGGTAGGCTCCCTCTCCCGTTGGGAGAGGGAATTAGATCAATGCATGTTGGTCATGCAGAACAGCAGCGGGATCGACAGCATTGTGTTGATCCGCGAGAAATACATCGCCATCTTCGCCGCCTTGGCCTTGACCGCGTCCTCGGCGGGAACCAGCCCGAGCGCCTTCTTCTGGTTCGGCCAGATGATGAACCACACGTTGAATGCCATGATCAGCCCCAGCCACATGCCGATGCCGATCAGCGTCGTGCTCGGGTTGCGGAACATGAAGGCGTCGATCTCGCTGTAGGGCGGCAGATAGGCGAGGATCAGCCCGGTCAGGACTGTGAAGGCCGCGGCCCAGCGGAAGAAGAACAGGGCCTTGGGTGCGATGAACTTCGACACGCCCGGTTTCAGCTCGGCGGGGATCGAGGGCATCGTCGGGATCTGCACGAAGTTGAAATAATAAAGCAGCCCGATCCAGGTGATGCCGAAGAAGACGTGCAGCCACTGGAATATGCCGCTCACCTGCTCGGTCCCCTGCACGAAGCCGGAGAAGATGAGGCCGAGCGCGAGCAGCAGCCCGATGCCCAGCACGAGGTGGAGGTTGCCCAAAATCTTGTCCATGATCGCTCCCCTGAAGATCGGGGCGGCCGAAGCGCCGGACCGCCGGTGCGCTCCTCTTTATGACCGGAGATTTCGTTTGTCACATGCAACGAAAGCTGGCGGCGAAGCGCCCGGCCTTGTCGCTATGGCGGGGGAGCGCTAGGCCCGGTCGATCGTTGAGCCGGCGTCCCTTGCGAACGGAGCATCCCGATGGCCCTCGAACTTCCCGCTCTTCCGTATGAACCGGCCGCGCTGGCGCCGCACATGTCCGCCGAGACGCTCGAGTTCCACCACGGCAAGCACCACAAGGCCTATGTCGACAAGACCAACGGCCTGATCGCCGGCACCGATCTTGACGGGCGTAAGCTCTCGGAGGTGATTACGGCGGCCAAGGCCAAGGGCGACAAGAGCCTGTTCAACAACGCCGCGCAGATCTGGAACCACAGCTTCTTCTGGCAGTGCCTGAGCCCCGAGAAGCAGGCGCCGTCGGGCAAGCTCGCCGAGCTGATCGCCGACAGCTTCGGCACGCCCGAGGGGTTGGTGAAGAAGCTCGTCGAGGAATCGACCAACCATTTCGCCAGCGGCTGGGGCTGGTTGGTGTTCGACGGCGGGCGGCTCGGGATCGGATCGCTCCACGACGCCGACACGCCGCTGGCGCACGAGGGCATGGTGCCGCTGCTCACGATCGACGTGTGGGAGCATGCCTATTACATCGACTATCGCAACGCCCGGCCGAAATATCTCGAAGCGGTAACCGCGAACCTGATCAACTGGGACTTCGTCGCGCAGAACCTGGATGGGCAGGGCATCGGCCGCGCCGATCAGGGCTAGGACTTCGCCGAACAGCTCGCGCTGGGACTTTTCCAGCTCCTCGGCGTAGCGGCGACGGACATATTTCTCGGTGAGGATTCCGGCGACTTTGCCATCAGGCGTCAGCACCGCGAGATCGTCGGCTTCGCTCGCGTCGAAAGCGTCCATCACGGTCGCGATGTCCATGCCGACCGCGAGCGCCGAATCCTGGAGGATCGCGAGCGCCGCCACCGGCGCATCGTCCGCGGCGTCGCCCGAATAAGCGGCGGCCGTCGGCACGACACCAGCATAGCCGCCCTTGGCGTCGGTCAGCACCACACGCGTGGTCGAGCCGAGCGGGAACAGCGCGCGGAACGCGACGAGGGGGGTCGTCGCCGCGACTTGCTTGACGTCGTGGCGCATCATCTTGCCCGCGGTGAGCGCGCGCATCCAGCTGATGTCGCGGCCGCTGCGGATCGTCTCGCCGCGCAGATGGAAGCGCCAGGTCGAGAAGCTGTAACCGAAAGTGGCGCGCACCACTGAGCTCGAGATCAGCGAAGCGGCGATCGCCACGCCGGTGAGCGCGAAATCGTGCGTCACCTCGAGCACGAGCAGCGAGATGGTCATCGGTCCGCCCACCACTGCGACGGCCAGCGCCGCCATGCCGACCAGCGCCGCATCGTCGGGCGCGAGGACGTGGAGGTTGGGGATCGTCGCGAGGACGACCTGGTATAGCCGCCCCACCAGCGATCCGATGAACAGCGAGGCGAAGAACAGGCCGCCGCGAAAGCCGAAGCCGAGCGAAATCGCGGAGGCGGCGATCTTGACCACGATCGTGACCGCAAGCGAGCCGATCGTCACCGCCGTCACCAGATCGAGATTGAGCGCGCCGTGCCCCCCGGACAGCGCCTGGGGCGAGATCATCGCGAGCGGGATCAGAATCAGTCCGGCGACGGCGGGCATGAAATGGCGGGGAATTCGCGCTCGGCTCACGGCCTTTTCGACTACGGATACCAGCCGCATGATGCCGATCCCGATGGCCGCGCACAGCAGCCCGAGCAGGCCGTAGAGCAGATAATCCGCCGTGGTCACCGGGTGCATCCCGCCTGCGGCGATGACATAGGGCGTCGAGCCGAGCCCGCGCGCCGCGACAGCCGCGGCGATCGCGGCGGTCATGATCGGCGCGATCGTCGCCGGGGTATAGGCGCCGAGGACGATCTCGAACGCGTAGAAGGCGCCGGTGAGCGGCGCACCGAACGCCGCGCTGATCGCCGCCGCGGTTCCTGCGCCCACCAGGGTGCGCAAGTCGTTGCGCCGCAGCTTGAGCCGCTGCCCGACCAGCGAGGCCAGCCCGCCACCCGCCTGGGCATAGGCTGCCTCGAGTCCCACCGATGCTCCGAACGCGTTCGAGAGCATCGTCTGGCCGACAACGGCGCTGGTATCGCGCAGCGGGATCCGGCCGCCGTGGAGCGCATTGGCCTCGACCACGTCGATCGGCATCCGGCGCCGCGCGAACCAGATCGCGAGCCCGAGCAGCAGCCCCCCAACCGGAAGCGCCAGCAGGCGCCAGAAGTCGATATGGCTTGCGGCGCTCAGATGCTCGCCCTGCGCCAGCCCGAACAGGAGCCGCTGCGCGCCGCGTGCGATCTGTCCGATCAGCAAGGCCACCAGCCCGGCCGCCGCGCCCACCACCAGCGCGAGCGCAAGGAACCAGGCTTCGCTCGCGCGAATCCTGCGGCGCAGCGAATTTGCGGCGCGAAGCAGGGGATAGGTTCGTCTGCGCATTGGTACTCGGGCCGGTTCGGCCTCCGGCGTCACTGTTCGGGCGGGATCGGCGTGTCGTCGGTCTTTTCGAGCTCGAGGCCGTGCTTCATCAGCATCGGGATGTTCAGTAGCGCGAACACGAACGTCAGGATCGGCACGCCCGGAACCTTAAACAAGGCCCAGACGTCGCTGCTGAAATTGAGCCGCACGACCTCGTTCGCCACGGCGAGGAACAGGAAGAAGCAAAGCCAGTTGATCGTCAGCAGTCGCCAACCGCGGTCGGAGAGGCCCGGATAGGCCTTGCCCAGCACGACCTCCAGCAGCGGCTTGTCGAAGATCAGCCCGTAGCCGAGGAATCCCGCCAGCAGGCAGTAGATGATCGTCGGCTTGACCTTGATGAACCAGTCGTCGTGGAAATAGAGCGCCAGCCCGCCGAATACGAGCACCAGCGCCCCCGAGAACCACAGCATCGGCGAGATGTGGCGCGTCTTCCACCACGAATAGGCCATCGCGATGCTGATCGCGACCATGAACGCTGCGGTCGCGGTCAGCAGCCGCGCGAGCTGGAAGCCGGGCGTCAGGAAATTGACGAGGAAGAATACCGCCAGCGGACCGATATCGATCGCCATGCGGGTGAGGGGCGAAACCTCGGGACGCTTTGCACTAGCCATGGGTCAGCTCTTCCACGCCGGCGATGATCCGCGCAACCTCATTGGCGTCGAACGGGCGGAGATCGTCGACTTTCTCGCCCACGCCGATTGCGTGGATCGGCAAACCGTATTTCTCCGCCGCCGCGACGAGCACGCCGCCGCGCGCGGTGCCGTCGAGCTTGGTCATCACCAGTCCGGTGACGCCCGCGACTTCCTTGAACACCTCGATCTGGTTGAGCGCGTTCTGGCCGGTGGTCGCGTCGAGGACGAGCACCACGTCGTGCGGGGCGGCCGGGTTGAGCCGGCCGAGCACGCGGCGGATCTTGGCGAGCTCGTCCATCAGTTCGCGCTTGTTCTGGAGGCGGCCGGCGGTGTCGACGATCAGCACGTCGATGCCCTTCTCGGTGGCCTGCTTGACGGCCTCGAACACGATCCCCGCTGCGTCGCCGCCTTCGGGGCCGGTGACGATCGGTACTCCGATCCGCTCGGCCCAGGTGCGAAGCTGGCCGATCGCAGCTGCGCGGAAGGTGTCGCCAGCGGCGAGGATCACCGAATAGTCCTGCTCCATCAGCAGGTGCGCGAGCTTGGCGATGGTGGTGGTCTTGCCCGATCCGTTGACCCCGATGACGAGGATCACCTGCGGTCGCGGAAAGGCCTCGACCTGCAGCCGCTTCGCCACCGGCTCCAGCACCTTGGCGATCTCCTCGGCGACGATCAGGCGGATGCCGAGCTCCTCCATCCCGCGCTCGAACTGCCCCTCGGCGAGGCGATCGCGGATCTTGGCGGCGGTGGCGGGGCCGAGGTCCGAGGCGATCAGGGCCTCCTCGATCGCGTCGAGCGTCGCGGTGTCGAGCCGGCCGAGGGTGAGTCCCGCCAGGTTGCCGAGCAGCCGGTCCGAGGTCTTGCGGAAGCCGCCGAGAAGGCGTTCGTGCCAGGAGGGGGTGGTCATGCGGGAACGCCGATGAGCTTGCCGCCTGAAACGCTTACTATTCTGGCATTCACGATTGAACCAACCTCCGTTCGGGCTGAGCTTGTCGAAGCCCGGCCATCCTCTTGCGCGCTGTTCTGTGAGGAGAGCTGCCCTTCGACAAACTCAGGGCGAACGGGAGGAGGGGGCAGTCCGACTTCAGCGAAGTTGCCGGCATGGCCGCGATCTCCGGGCCGCTCGATCAGGACTTCCTGCGTCGTCCCCACCAAAGCAGTCAACCACGCCGTCCGCCGCACTTCCGCCCGCTCGCGCAACCGCTTCGCGCGCGCTTTCACCACGTCCGGCTCGACCCGCGGTATTCGCGCCGCCGGCGTTCCCGCACGCGGCGAATAGGGGAAGATGTGCGCGTGGACCACCTCGCAATCATCGAGCAGCGCCAGCGTGCCCTCGAACATCGCTTCGTCCTCGGTCGGGAATCCGGCGATCAGGTCGGCGCCGATCGCGATTTCGGGCCGCGCGGACTTGAGCCGTTCGACCAGCGCGACCGATTGCACGCGCGTGTGGCGGCGCTTCATCCGCTTGAGAATCAGGTCGTCCCCGGCCTGGAGCGACAGGTGGACGTGCGGCATCACGCGCGGCTCTCGCGTCAGGAGCGCGAACAGCCGGTCGTCCACCTCGACCCCATCGAGTGAGGAGAGGCGCAGGCGGCGCAGTGCGGGTACGTGCCGCAGGATGCGCTCGACCAGCGCGCCCAGGTTCGGCGCGCCGGGCAGGTCGGCGCCGTAGCTGGTGAGGTCGACCCCGGTCAGCACCACCTCTGCGTGATGCTCGGCGAGCATCGCGATCCGCTCCACCACCGCGCCCGCGGGCACCGAGCGACTGTTCCCGCGCCCGAACGGGATCGCGCAGAAGGTGCAGCGATGGTCGCAGCCGTTCTGCACCTCGACGAAGGCGCGCGCATGGTTCGAGAAGCTCGCCGCGAGATGCGGCGCGGTCTCGCGGATGGCCATGATGTCCTGCACCTGGACCGGTACGTCGTAAGCCTCCCAAGCTTCCGCTCTGAGCTTCTCGGCATTGCCGATCACGCGATCGACCTCGGGCATCGCCGCGAAGCCCGTGGGATCGATCTGCGCCGCGCAGCCGGTGACGACCAGCTCGGCGCCCGGCCGCGCGCGCCGCGCGCGGCGGATCGTCTGGCGTGTCTGCTTGACCGCTTCGTTGGTGACGGCGCAACTGTTCACCACCACCGTATCGCCGCGGCCGATCAGGCCACGGATCGTCTCGCTCTCCGCGAGGTTTAGACGGCAGCCGAGACTGATCACCTGAGGCAGGGACGAAGGCATTGGCGGGTCGATTAGGGTTGGAGCCGCAGGAAGTCCACGCAAAGGCCCGCGAAGTGCTTCGCTTCTGGTTCGAGCAGACCCCGTCCGAGCTGCGGTTCGCGAAGAACGAGGCGCTCGACCGGACGACCGCCGCCCGGTTCGCGGCATTGCGCGATCTCGTCCTCGGCGGCGGTGCGGCGGGGTGGCGCGACGATCCGGAGGCACTTTTTGCCGCGATCATCCTGCTCGATCAATTCTCGCGCAACATCCATCGCGGCGAGGCCGAGGCGTTCGCCGGCGATCCGCTCGCGCAGGAGCTGGCCTGCTTGATGATCGACCGCGGCTGGGATGCGGAGTTGCCGCCCGAGCGGCGCGCGTTCGTCTATATGCCGCTGATGCACGCCGAAGACCCCGAGTTGCAGACCTTGTGCCTGCGCTGCTTCGACGCGCTGCGGGATGAGGGGCAGCTCAAATATGCCCGCGATCATGCCGGCGTGATCGCTCGCTTCGGCCGCTTTCCGACCCGCAACGCAGCGCTAGGCCGCGAATCGACATCCGACGAACGGGCCTACCTCAGCCGACCAGACGCTGGCTGGTAGCTTCGCCGGGGATTTGCTCGGGAACGATCGGCGCGGAATCGGGCGCAGGCACCGGCGAGGGCGCGGACGGCGCGGAGTTCTGGAGCAGGCGGCGCTCGGCCAGCAGCCGTCGCGCGGCAGTGACCGACAGCGGCCGCCCGTAGAGCCAGCCCTGGCCCTTGGCGACGCCGATCGCGCGCAGCCGCTCCTCGACCGACGCGTCCTCGATCCCCTCGGCGGTGACCGGCAGGTTGAGGCTCTCGCCCAGCCGAGCGATCGCGTTGACGATCGCGGCCGAATTCGGCGCTCTCGTTCAAGCGACATGACGAAGCTCTTGTCGATCTTGATCCGGTCGAACGGCAGCGCCCGCAGGTGGGCGAGCGACGAATAGCCGGTGCCGAAATCGTCGAGCGCGAGCCGCACGCCCTGGTTCTTGAGGCTGCCGACGATCGATTGCGCGAGCGCCAGATTCTCGAACAGCGAGCTTTCGGTGATCTCGATCTCGAGCCGATTGGCGGGGAAGCCGGTCTCGGTGAGCACCTTGATGATCTTCTGCGCCAGCCATGCGTCGCGCAGCTGCCACGGCGAGATGTTGATCGAGAGGCTCAGCGACGGGTCCCAGTCGCGCGCCGCCGCGAACGACTGGCGCATGATCGAGAGCGAAAGGTCCGCGATCATGCCGGTTTCCTCGGCGATCGGGATGAACAGCTCGGGGCTGATCAGCCCGCGCGTCGGATGCTCCCAGCGCGCGAGCACCTCGAAGCCGTGGAGGCGGCCGGTCGAGAGGTCGATCTGCTGCTCGAAATAGGGGACGATCTCCATCCGCGGAATCGCGGTGCGCAGGCCCGATTCGAGCTCGTTGCGGACCTGGAGCTCGCGCTCCATCGACTGGTCGAACCAAGCATAGCGGTTGCGGCCCGATTTCTTGGCCGCGTACATCGCGATGTCGGCCGATCGGATCAGCGCGTCGATGCTCGAGCAATCGAAGTCCGATCGCGCGACGCCGAGCGAGCAGGAAATGTGCAGGCGCAGGCCCTCGGCCTCGAACGGCTGGGCCATGCGGTTGACCAGCTTCTCGGCGATCCGCTCGACGGTGCCCGGCTCGGCCGGATCGAACAGGAAGCCGCACGAGAATTCGTCGCCGCCCAGCCGCGCCATCAGCGCGATCGGCGGCATCGCCGCGGCGATCTCGCTCGCGACGGCGCGGAGCAGCGCGTCGCCCACGGCGTGGCCGTGCATGTCGTTGATCGTCTTGAAGTGATCCAAGTCGAGCATCATCAGCACCATCGCCTTGCGGCGGCGCTGAGCGCGGACGAACATCGCAGCCCCTTCCTCGGCGAGGCTGCGGCGGTTGAGGAAGCCGGTGAGCGGATCGCGTGCGGCGAGGATCTGCGCCCGTTCCTCGGCGGCGGCGCGGATCTCCACTTCCTGGCTGAGCGCGCGGTGGCGGCGCCAGCCGAACAGGATCAGCGCGACGTTGAGCAGCAGCGCGGTCACCAGCGTGTGGTCCGCCGGCGCGCCGCCCTGGAAATAGAATTGCAGCGTGGTCGAGAGCACCGAGCTGCCGATGCCGACGAACATCAGGATCGCGGCAACGCTGATCGCCCCGGTCAGCAGATCTGCCTTGGGCTTCGCAGCCTCGCCATGAATGTCTTCGTCGTGATCCAGCGCCATGCCGGCACGCCTCCCCAAATCGGTCAAAGGCCGTTTTCCCACGCCGAGGGTATAGATCGGGTTAAGCCGGGTGGTGGAAATCGACCGGACACATACGAAAGTCAGCCACCGGTCTATCGTGGGAGGGTCTGTGACCTTGCTTCGCGGCGCTTCCCTCGCTATGTGCCCGCCCATCCGTTCCACGGAACGCGATCGCAAACAGCGCCCAAGGGCGCAGGCCGGCCGACGAGGTTTCGTCCGCCGGCTCGCTTTGCGTTTGGTGGTGCGGAATGAATTTGGAGTGATCCGGGAACTATGTTCGAGAGTCTGAGCGAGCGGCTGGGAGGCGTATTCGATCGCCTGCGCGGCCGTGGCGCGCTCACCGAAGCCGATGTCCGCACCGCGATGCGCGAAGTGCGGGTGGCGCTGCTCGAGGCCGATGTCGCACTTCCGGTGGCGCGCGACTTCGTCGACAAGGTCACCGAGCAGGCGGTCGGCCAGCAAGTCCTGCGCTCGGTCACGCCGGGGCAGCAGGTCGTCAAGATCGTCCATGACGCGCTGGTCGAGATGCTCGGGCCCGATACCGCTGAGCTCCAGCTGGGCGTCACGCCGCCGGCGGTGGTGATGCTGGTCGGTCTCCAGGGCTCGGGCAAGACCACGACGACCGCCAAGCTCGCCAAGCTGCTCGCGAAGAACGAGGGCAAGAAGATGCTGATGGCGTCGCTCGACGTCAATCGCCCCAACGCGCAGGAGCAGCTCGCGGTACTCGGGCACGCAGACCGAGGTGGCGACGTTGCCGATCGTCCAGGGCCAGCAGCCGGTCGACATCGCCCGGCGCGCGCTCCAGGCGGCGAAGCTCCAGGGCTATGACGTGCTGATGCTCGATACCGCGGGCCGGCTCCACGTCGACCAGGCGCTGATGGACGAGATGAAGGCGGTCGCGGATATCGCGCAGCCCGGCCGAGATCCTGCTCGTCGTCGATGCGCTGACTGGGCAGGACGCGGTCAACGTCGCGACCAGCTTCTGCGACCAGGTGCCGCTCACCGGCGTGATCCTGACTCGCATGGACGGCGATGCCCGCGGCGGCGCGGCGCTGTCGATGCGCGCGGTCACCGGCAAGCCGATCAAGTTCGCGGGCATGGGCGAGAAGCTCGACGCGATCGAGCCGTTCCATCCCGCGCGCGTCGCCGGCCGCATCCTCGGCATGGGCGACGTCGTCAGCCTCGTCGAGAAAGCCGCTGCGTCGATCGAGGCCGAGGATGCCGAGCGCATGGCCTCGCGCATGGCCAAGGGTCAGTTCGACATGAACGACCTGCGCGCCCAGCTCCAGCAGATGCGGCGGATGGGCGGCCTCGGCGCGCTCGCCAGCATGATGCCGGGGATGAAGAAGGCGCAGGCGGCGATGGATGCGGGCGGCATGGACGAGCGCATCCTGCTCCGGATGGACGCGATGATCACCTCGATGACGCCCAAGGAGCGCGCCAGGCCCGAACTGCTCAACGCCAAGCGCAAGATCCGCGTCGCGAAGGGCAGCGGCACCACCGTCCAGGACGTCAACAAGCTCCTCAAGATGCACCAGGAGATGCGACCGCGATGAAGCGGCTCAAGAAGATGGGCGGATTGAAGGGCATGATGGGCGATGCTCGGCGGCGGCGGCGGCGGCGGCGGCGGCGGTGGCGGCATGGGAGGCGCTGGCGGGGCTGGCGGTCTCGGCGGCGCCGGCGCGCCCGATCTCGGCGATCTGATGGGCAAGATGGGCGGCGGGCTTCCGGGCCTTCCGGGCCAGCCCAAGCTCCCGCCAGGCTTTCAGAATTTCCTGAAAAAGAAGTGACGGCGCAGCCGTCATCCCGGCGCAGGCCGGGATCCAGTTAACAAGACTAAGCAAAGGAAGAAATTGGTATGGCACTCTCTATGCGTTTGTCGCGCGGCGGCTCGAAGAAGCGCCCTTATTACCGGATCGTGGTCGCTGATGCGCGCAGCCCGCGCGACGGCAAGTTCATCGAGAAGATCGGCACCTACAACCCACTTCTCGCCAAGGATAACGCCGATCGCATCAAGCTCGACGCCGAGCGCGCGAAGCATTGGCTGAGCGTCGGCGCGCAGCCGACCGACCGCGTCGCCCGCTTCCTCGACGCCGCCGGCGTCAAGGAGCGCGCCGCGCGCAACAACCCCAACAAGGGCAAGCCGGGCGAGAAGGCCATCGAGCGCGCCGAGGAGCGTGCCGAAAAGGCCGACCGCCGCCGCCGCCGAGGCCGCTGCCGCCCCTGCGCCGGCTCCCGAGCCGGTCGCCGAGGCGCCCATCGCGGACAGCAACGAGGAAGCCGAAGCGGTGATCGCCGCCGAGGTCGAAGCCGCGACCGAGGAGCCGACTCCCGAGGCAGCCGAAGTCGTCGACGAAGTCTCCGAGCAGACTCCACCGGTCGAGGCCGCTGCGGAGGAAGCCCCGTCCGCTGAGGAGGCCCCCGCCGAGGAGGCCGTTGCCGAGGAAGTCGCTCCGGCTGCTGAAGAAGCTGCCGCCGAAGCACCGGCCGAGGAAGCCGCCGCCGAGGCTCCGGCCGATGACGACGCCGCCGAGGAAAAGGCCGAGGGCTGATGCCTTCGGATCGCCCCGTCACGCTTGCCGTCGTCATCGGCGCGCACGGCGTGACGGGCGAGGTCCGGCTCAAGGTCTTCGCCGAGGACCTAACGCCGCACCGCGCCTTCAACGGGGGCGCGCTGACGCTCAAATCGCTTCGCCCCGGCTCGAACGGCGCGATCGCCCGCTTCGCCGAGATTGCCGACCGCAACGCCGCCGAGGCGCTGCGCGGCACCGAGCTCACGGTCCCGCGGTCGGCTTTGCCGCCGCTGGGCGAGGGCGAATATTACCACGTCGATCTGATCGGGCTGCCCGCGGTCTCCACCAGCGGCGAGTCGCTCGGCACGGTCGTCGCGGTCGACAATTTCGGCGCGGGCGACGTGATCGAGATCGAGCGGCCAAGCTCGAAGCGCTTCATGGTGCCGATGCGCCCCGATGCGGTGCCCGAGTGGGATGAAGACCGGCTGGTGGTCAGCGACGACTTTGTCGAGAGCTGACCCTTCGACCTAGCTCCCTTTGGTCTGATAGCGTGCGACCCAGGCGCTCGAAATCGGCCTCGGCCTGCTTCTGCACCAGCGGCACGGCGATCGCGGCCTCGGGCACGATCGCGACGCCGAGATAGTCCGCAACCTGGCGCACCACCGCGTCCGAATCCTCGAGCACGTCCTCGTACCAGATCCGCAGCGGCTCGATCCTCAGGTCGCGGAACATCGTCTCCCAACCGTTCGCCTGGACGTCGATCCATTGCTCGGCGGTCCTGAGGGCGGCTTCCGAATATTCGACCTCGGTGTTGCGCCCGGCCTCCTGCTCCTTGCGCCAGATGCCCGAGAGCGTCGCGCGGGCGTAGGAGACGGCGTGCGCTACCCGGTCGCGCCGCTGGAGATACACGACTCGCGCCGGTCGAGTCCGCAGCAGCGCTGCCCACACGTCGGAGAGCAGCTCGGGATTGCCCTCGTGGAGCGCCTGAAGCTGCATCGGAAAGCATTTGAAGCCGAATACGCCGTTGGGCGAGGTGCGCCGCCGCAGCACCGATCGCCAGAGCATCGCCTGGAGCTCGACCGATTGCGCGGCGAAGGCATAGGGGCCCTCATAGTTCAGATATTCGAGCGGGGCCCCTAGGCAGCCGGTCTGCCACAGCAGGTGGCTCAGATAGCTGCTGCCCGTCCGGGGCACGCTGGCGAGCATGTAGACCTGCTCCGGCTGGCTGCCGCCGCCGGAGAAATCGAACTTCCCCTCATATCCCAAATCGGTAACGTCGAACATGCGAGTCCCTTGCCATCCCGGGACGCAGCGGTGAAGGATCCGCTTGATATCGGGGACCGATGTATATACATCATGTATATACGGAGGTTGAGATGAGCGAGGAATATCGCGCCAAGGTATTCAAATCCGGCAATTCGCTGGCCTTGCGGCTGCCCAAGGCGCTTGGCCTGAAGGAAGGCGCGGAGATGCGGGTGCGTGAGGAGGCGGGCGGCTTCGTGGCCGAACCCGCCGAAACGCGTCCCAAGATTACAGGCAGGGGCTGGATGGGCTCGATGCCTGGATTGAAGCCGCGCACGCCTGAGGAGCGCGAGTTTGAGGAGCGCGAGCTCGACTGGGAAGGAAAGCTGCTGAAGCGAGATGGCTGACGGCTACCTGCTCGATTCGAACATTTGCATCTATCTGATCGAGAACCTGTCTCCCAAGCTGCGCGCGCGGGTCCGCGAGCAGGAAATTGGAACGATGTTCATCTCGGCGGTCACGCTCGGTGAGATCGCGGTCGGCGGCGTGAATGCAACGTTGCTGGCGGCATTTGCGCGTGAGGTGCCGGTTCGCGATTTCGACCAGGTCGCCGCGCAAATCTATGGAACCTTGCCGTTTCGGCGCGCGCGCTTCGATCGGCTGATCGCGGCACACGCACTGGCACTTGGCTTCACCTTGATTACCAACGATGAGCGCGACTTCGCCGATATCCCCGACCTCCGAATCGAGAACTGGACCCTGTGACCTTCGTGGCGACCATCTTGACCCTCTACCCGGAGATGTTCCCCGGTCCGCTCGGCGCGTCGCTGGCGGGGCGGGCGTTGCGCGAGGGGCTGTGGTCGTTCGACACCGTCCAGATCCGCGACTTCGCGACCGACAAGCACCGCTCGGTCGATGATACCCCTGCGGGCGGCGGGGCCGGGATGGTGATGCGCGCCGACGTGCTCGCCGCCGCGCTCGACAGCATCCCCGGTGACGCGCCCCGGCTGGCGATGACGCCGCGCGGCGCGCCGCTCAGCCAGGCCCGCGTCCGCGCTCTGGCGGAAGGGCCGGGAGTCACGATCCTGTGCGGCCGGTTCGAGGGGATCGACGAGCGTCTGTTCGAGGCGCGCGGGGTCGAGTCGGTCTCGATCGGTGACTATGTCCTCTCGGGCGGCGAGGTGGCGGCGCTGGTGGTGCTCGACGCTTGCATTCGCCTGCTTCCCGGCGTAATGGGCGCGCCTTCCAGCGGCATGGACGAGAGCTTCGAAGCGGGGCTGCTCGAATATCCGCAATACACCCGACCTGTCGAATGGGAGGGGCGCACGATCCCCGAAGTGCTGCGATCGGGGGATCATGCGAGGATCGCGGCCTGGCGGAAGCACATGGCCGAGACCGATACACGGCTACGGAGGCCGGACCTTTGGGAGCGCCATGAGGGCGCTCGGGTCAAGCCTCCCTCTGGCGCGCGGCAGAGAAGCAAGGACGAATGAGATGAACCTCATCCAGACGCTCGAGGCGGAGAACATCGCGAAGTTCGCCGTTGCCAAGAAGATCCCGGAATTCCGCCCAGGCGATACGCTCAAGGTCGGCGTGAAGGTGGTCGAAGGCGAGCGCACTCGCGTTCAGAATTTCGAAGGCGTGTGCATCGCTCGCTCGAACAAGGGCATGGGCAGCAACTTCACCGTGCGCAAAATCTCGTTCGGCGAGGGCGTCGAGCGCGTCTTCCCGCTCTATTCGCCCAACGTCGAGTCGATCGAAGTCGTCCGCAAGGGCGTCGTCCGCCGTGCCAAGCTCTATTATCTGCGCGGCCGCACCGGCAAGTCGGCCCGCATCGCCGAGCGCCGTGACACCCGCAGCGAGGAAGCGGCGGCCGAATAAGCCGTCCGACCGGCAGGAATCAGGGCGCGGTACTCGGGTGCCGCGCCCCTTTTCGTGGGTCTAGCCCGCCGCCTCGAGCGCGTGCTTGAGCCGGCTCGCGCTGTCATGGCCCCGGCGAACCGAAGCGTAAGCGGTGCGGACCGCCTCGATCGCTTCGCCCGACATGCGGTCGTCGTCGAGGACTCGCTCGAACTCCTCCTTGAGGTAGTCCTCACCGCGCTCGACTTCCTTGA
Organism: uncultured Alphaproteobacteria bacterium; assembly: GCA_963799985.1. Classification (GTDB taxonomy): domain Bacteria; phylum Pseudomonadota; class Alphaproteobacteria; order Sphingomonadales; family Sphingomonadaceae; genus Sphingomonas. Next base: position 47,404 of record CAWCZC010000005.1, read on the forward strand.
CGATCGCTTCGTCGCCACCGCCGAGCGCGGTGCGCAGGTCTTCCCAACGGCGATGGATCGTCGCCGCGGTCGAGCCGAAGTCCGAAGGGGTGCCGCCAAGCGCTCGGCTGGCGGCCTGGAGGTCGGTCACGACCCCGCGCCGCTCGCCCGCCATCTCGCGGAAGAAGCCGGCATAGCCTGCGGCATCGGCGTGTTCGGCGGCGTTCTCATAGCCGCGGACGCTGTCGATCGTGGTGACGATCAGGTCGTCGAGCTTGGCGATATCGTGATTCCTGGACATTCGGAGTCTCCGTGATGGTTCACGGGGAGAACGGCTGATCGGGCAGTAAGTGCCTGCAAATGAAGGTGAATGCCGCTTAACCACGCGGTCTGAGACAGCGCTGTCATTAAGTTCGTTGCGAGGGCGGAGCGCAAGGCGTACCCAAGACGAGACCGGCCGCAGAAGCCGGCGTGACCTTTGGGGGAGGATGCGATGGTGCGCTCGCGCGTTGGACGATGGCTGCTGGTTGCGGCGCTGCTCCTGCCTGCGCAGGCCTTGGCGCAAACTACGGTTCCGCCAGCTAAGCCCTGGATGAACCCCGCACTCGACCCCGATCAGCGTGCGACGCTGCTCGAGCGCGAGATGACCACTGCGGAGAAGCTCCGCATCGTCCACGGCCCGATGGGGCGGCCGCGGCTGGGGTTGCCGCAGCCTGAGCGAGCGCTGGGATCGGCGGGGTTCGTCCCCGGCGTGCCCCGGCTCGGCATCCCCGACCTCCAGGAAGCGGACGCCAGCGTCGGCGTGACCAACCCGGGCAACGTGCGCCCGGGCGACGGCGCCACCGCCTTCCCATCCACGCTTGCCACCGCATCCAGCTGGAACCGCGGCCTCGCCTGGCAAGCCGGGGCGGTGCTGGGCGACGAGGCGTGGAAGAAGGGTTTCAATGTGATGCTTGCGGGCGGCATCAACCTGACGCGCGAGCCGCGTGGCGGGCGGAACTTCGAATATATGGGCGAGGACCCGTTGCTCGCGGGCACGCTGGCGGGCGACGCGATCCGCGGCATCCAGAGCCGGAACGTCGTCTCGACCATCAAGCATTTCGCGCTCAACAACCAGGAGACCGCGCGCTTCACCGCCAACGTCGGGATCGACGAGGCGGCGGCGCGCGAGAGCGACCTGCTCGCCTTCGAGCTGGCGATCGAGGGCGGACATCCGGGCTCCGTGATGTGCGCCTATAATCTGGTGAAAGATGATTGGGCCTGCGAGAACGATTGGCTGCTCAACCAGGTGCTTAAGCGCGACTGGGGCTACCCCGGCTGGGTGATGTCCGATTGGGGCGCGGTCCATTCGAGCGAGGCGGCGCTGCGCGGGCTCGACCAGGAATCGGGCGAGCAGCTCGATCGCGCGGTCTATTTCGGCCAGCCGCTGAGCGATCTCGTCGCCAGCGATGCCCGGTATCGCGCGCGGCTGGACGACATGGTCCACCGCATCCTGCGCTCGCTGTTCGCGACAGGGGTGATTGACCGGCCGCCGACGCGCACGCCGATCGATTATGCCGCCAATGCGAAAGCCTCGCAGGCGGTCGCCGCCGAGGGCAGCGTGCTGCTCAAGAACGTGGGCGACCTGCTGCCGCTCAAGGGCGCGAAACGGATCGCGATCATCGGCGGGCAATGCGCAGTTCGGCGTGCCCTCGGGCGGGCGGTTCGTCCTACACGGCCGCGATCGAGGGCCCCGGACTGCAGATTCCGGTGATGGGCTGGGGAACGCTGGGATCGCCGCGGATCATGGGATTCCATCCCTCCTCGCCGGTCGAGGCGCTCAAGCAAGCGCTGCCTGAAGTCGAACTCGTGATCGACAGCGGCAATTATCCCGGCTCCGCGGCTGCCGCGGCCAAGAGCGCGGACGTGGCGATCGTCTTCGCGACGCAATGGACCACCGAGAGCTACGACGTGCCCGATCTTTCGCTCCCCAACGGGCAGGACGCAGTGATCGCCGCGGTCGCGGCGGCGAACCCGCGGACGGTGGTGGTGCTCGAAACCGGCGGGCCGGTGCGGATGCCGTGGCTGGGGCGGGTGGGGGCGGTGCTCGAGGCCTGGTATCCGGGCGGGCGCGGCGGGCAGGCGATCGCCGATCTGCTGACCGGGCGAACCAATCCGTCGGGGCGGTTGGCGGTGAGCTTCCCGGTCGACGAGGCACAGCTGCCGCGACCGGAGATCACCGGCTGGGGCACTTCGGCGGACCGGCCCTCGGTCTACGGCGCACCGGTGCCGCTGCCCTATGTCGAGGGGCCCGACGTCGGTTATCGCTGGTACGAGCGGAAAGGGCTCAAGCCGCTGTTCCCGTTCGGCTTCGGGCTTTCCTACACCAGCTTCGCCTATTCGGACCTGACGGTGACGGGCAGCAAGTCGCTCCACGTGAGCTTCACTGTGCGCAACGTCGGCGCCCGCGAGGGCGCTGACGTGCCTCAGGTCTATCTGACCGCGATCGGCGGCGCGTCCGAGCTGCGGCTGATCGGCTGGGACAAGGTGCGGCTGGCCCCCGGTGAGAGCCGCCACATCGACCTGACCGCCGATCCGCGCCTGCTCGCGCACTTCGACACGAAGGGGCATCGCTGGCAGGTCGCCGGGGGGCGCTACGACGTAGCGGTGGGGGCTTCGTCGGCGGACCGGGCGCTGGTGGGCAGCGCGGTGGTGGCCGCTTCCTCGATCAAGCCTTAACCGTAGTCCACCATCTCGAATTCGATCCCGTCGAAATCGAAGAAATAGAAGCGCCGGCCCGGCTCGTAGTCGCCGTGCGAGAAGGGCGTGAGCCCGGCCGCGATCACGCGCCGCTCCACCTCGTCGAGATCGTCGGCCACCAGCGCGACGTGGTTGAGCGGCTCGCCCTTGGGCCAGGAGCCGCGTGGCGTGCCGGGTTCGGCGTAGAAGGCGATGTAGCAGCGCTCGTCACCGACGTGGATGGTCCGCCCGCCGCCCTGCGCGGGCCCCTGCCAGCGGATGCGCCAGCCGAACAGATCGGTCATCAGTTGCGCCGATCGCTCGGGATTGGCGACGGTCAGGTTGACGTGTTCGAGAAAAGCCATGCGCCGGGTTCCCTTTCCTGGGTTGGTTGCCATGCGCAGGGCTGATACAACCTCAAGTTAAGTTGAGGTCAAGCGGTTATTTCGGAGGCCGGTATGGGTCGGGGAAACGAGCTGATGACGATCGGCGATCTCGCCCGGCGTACCGGCTTGAGCGTCTCGGCGATCCGCTTCTACGAGGAGAAGGGGCTGGTGCAGCCGCTGCGCACCGGCGGCGGGCAGCGGCGCTTTCTGCGATCGGACATCCGCCGCCTCTCGTTCGCGCTGATCGCGCAGCAACTCGGCTTCACCATCCCGCAGATCGCGGCCGAGCTCGCCAGACTGCCCGAAGGACGCACGCCGGGTGCGGCCGACTGGCGACGGATCAGCGGGTATTTCCGCAAGGTGATCGACGATCGCATCGCCGCGCTCGAGCGCACCCGCGATTCGCTCGACGGCTGCATCGGCTGCGGCTGCCTGTCGCTCAACAAATGCGCGCTCTACAATCCGCAGGATCGCGCGGGGCTGAGCGGCTCGGGGCCACGTTTCGTGATCGCGCCGCGCGCGGAATCGATGGGTTGAGCCGTCGCTCCGATTGCCGGGTCGTTCCGCGAGGGATATGATGCCCGGACAACAAAGGAGGAGCGGACGATGAAGCGCGCAGCGATGCTGGCCCTTGCGGTGCTGATGTGGACCCCGGCGAACGCGGGGCCCGGCCCGAAGCTCCCCGCTCCGATCGCCGCGGCGATCGCCTCGCCCGATCGTCCCAAGGCCGACAGCGACCGCGACGCCAAGCGCCACCCCGGCGAATTGATGGCGTTCGCCGGGATCAAGCCGGGCCAGCGAGTCGCCGACCTGATCCCCGGCGGCGGCTATTTCACCCGCCTGTTCGCCAAGACCGTGGGTCCGAAGGGGCACGTCTACGGCATCCTCCCGGCCGAGCTGCTCAAGCTGTTCGCCAAGGCCGGTGACGGGATGAAGGGTGTGGTCGGCTCGACCGGCTTCGGCAACGTCACCGCGCTGGTGACCAAGACCGCGGAGACGAGCGCGCCCGAGCCGATCGACGTCGCCTGGACCGCGCAGAACTATCACGACGTCTTCGGCTTCCTCGGCGCCGATCAGGCCGCGGGCTGGGACGCCGCGATCTTCAAGATGCTCAAGCCAGGCGGAATCTTCATCGTCGTCGATCACGTCGCCCAGGCAGGGACCAGCGACACGAGCCCCAAGAAATTCCACCGCATCGATCCGGCGACGGTCAAGGCGCAGGTGCTGGCGGCGGGCTTCCAGTGGGTGGGCGAGAGCAAGGTGCTCCACAATCCGGCCGATGATCACAGCGTGACGGTCTTCTCGCCGACGATCCGCGGCGAGACCGACCAGTTCGTGATGAAGTTCCGCAAGCCGCTGCGCTGAAAGACCGATCCGCGCTCTTTACCCGGGCCGCCGGTCCCGCGATAACGCCGCACGCCCGCGGTCGCCGGGCGATGGTTCCTGGAGAGATGGGATGCGGAAATGGTTGTTGGGCGTGCTGCTGCTGATCGTGGGGATGCCGGCCGTGGCCGCTGAAGCGCAGGATGCTCAGTCGAAGCTGACCCTCCAGCGCCTGTTCGCGAGCCCCGATCTCTCGGGATCGGCGCCGCGCGGGATGCAGCTGTCGCCCGACGGCAAGTGGCTGACCGTGCTGCGCAATCGCGATGCCGAGCGAGACCGCTACGACCTGTGGGCGATGGATACGACCACCGGCACCTGGCGGATGTTGGTCAATTCGAAGAAAGTGGGCACTGGTGCCGAGCTTTCGGAGGCCGAGAAGATGCAGCGCGAGCGTGCGCGCACCGGCGGGATCCGCGGCATCCTCACCTACGATTGGTCGCCCGACAGCCAGTCGATCCTCGTGCCGCTCGACGGCGAACTCTACCTTGCCACACTCGACGGCAAGGCGAAGAAGCTGCCCGCAGGCGATGGCGCAAAGCTCAACCCGGCGATCAGCCCGAGGGGCGGTTATGCGAGCTTCGTCCAGGACCAGAATTTGGTGGTGATGGACCGATCGACCGGCAGCAGCACCCGCGCGACGCAGGACGGCGCTGGCACCGTCCACTGGGGCGAGGCCGAGTTCGTCGCGCAGGAGGAAATGGCGCGATCGACCGGCTATTGGTGGTCGCCCGACGACCAGCATATCGCGGTCGAGCGGTTCGACGAGGCGCCGGTCGGCGTCGTCACGCGCGCGGCGATCGGCGCGGACGGGACCAAAGTCTACGACCAGCGCTATCCCGCCGCGGGCACGCCCAACGTGGTCGTCGCACTCTACGTGATGAAGCCCGACGGCAGCGGCGCGGTGAAGGTCGATCTCGGCGGCGATCCCGACATCTACCTCGCCCGGGTCAACTGGACCCCCGACGGCAGGACCCTGTTCGTCCAGCGCGAGAACCGCGCGCAGACCGTGCTCGATCTGCTGGCCGCCGATCCTGCGACCGGCAAGTCGCACGTCGTCTTCACCGAGCGCGCCGCCGAGAAGAGCTGGATCAACCTATCCTACGCGCTCCGTCCGATGAAGGACGGCAGCCTGCTCTGGTGGTCCGAGCGCGACGGCCACGGCCATCTCTACCGCTTCAAGGCGGGCAAATGGACTCAGCTCACCAAGGGCGCGTGGGAAGTGGCCGAGGTGGTGGGAGTCGATGAGAAGAAGGGGCGCGTCTATTTCCTCGCCAACAAGGACGACGTGCTCGAGCGGCACCTCTATTCGGTCGATCTCGCGCATCCCGGCATGATCGCGCGGCTGACCGAGGCGGGCTGGTGGAACACCGCGACGATGGATGAGGCGGCGAGCCGAGTGATCGTCACGCGCTCGAACACCAAACAACCCGGCCAGGTCTATCTCGCCGACACCACCGGCAAGCGCATCGCCTGGGTGAGCGAGAATTCAGTGAGCGATCCCGCGCACCCCTATCACCCCTATCTCGCCCAGCACCGCGAGCGGACCTTCGGCACGATTCACGCGGATGACGGTACCGTGCTCCACTGGGAGATGGTCACGCCGCAGCTCGAGCCGGGCAAGCGCTACCCGGTGTTCTTCCAGCACTACGGCGGCCCGCACAGCCAGACTGTCAGCCGCGCCTGGGCGCCGGCGATGCAGCAATATATCGTGAGCAAGGGCTATATCTGGTTCCAGATCGACAATCGCGGATCGGCCAACCGCGGCACCGCGTTCGAGGACGCGATCTATCGTGCGATGGGCTCGGTCGAAGTGCAGGACCAGCTCGCCGGCGCCAACTACTTGAAGGGCCTCGATTTCGTCGATCCGAAGAAGATCATGATCTACGGCTGGTCGTACGGCGGCTACATGACGCTCAAGATGCTCGAGGCCAATCCGGGGATCTATGCCGCGGGTGTGGCGGGCGCGCCGGTGACCAAGTGGGAACTGTACGACACCCATTATACCGAGCGCTACATGGGCGATCCGCGCGATGTGCCCGGCGCATACAAGGCCTCGGATGCGCTCCAGGATGCGCTCAAAATCCGCGATCCGCTGCTGCTGCTCCACGGCATGTCCGACGACAATGTGGTGTTCGAGAACTCCACCGCCTTCGCCGCCAGGATGCAGGCGGGCAACCGGCCGTTCGAGATGATGTTCTACCCCGGCAAGACGCATAGCGCGGTGCGCGACATCCACGTCTGGACGACGATCTTCGACTTCCTCGACCGGCAGGTGGCGGCGAAATAGGCATGGGCCAGCGCGCCGCCCAATGGGCGCCGGCCGCGGTGGGGGTGGCGCTTGCGCTAACGCTCGGGTGGCTGGCGGTGGCGTCGGCGCGTCCCGCGCTGCCGGCGACGCCGGTCAATTCGGGATTCGAGGAGGTGGTCGCGGGCGCTCCCGCGGGCTGGACGCTGTCGGGCGCGCCGGGCTTCAAGGTCGCGAGCGTGGCGGGCGAAGCCGGGCAAGGCGCGCGCCTCTACCTTGCCGTTTCCCCTGCGACGGGGGGTCCGGGAAACGCCTTCCTCTCGCAGGAGATCGACGCCTCACCCTATCGCGGCAAGTTGGTCCGGCTGAGCGCGGAATTGAAGGTCGACCAGCCCGGCTCGCACGCCGGGATCGCGATGCGAATCCAGCGGCCGCAACCCAATTTCGCGGGTTTCCATTACGACATGGAAGACAAACCGGCGCCCGCCCGCGGCTGGACGCGCTACGAGATCACCGGGCGCGTCGCCGCCGATGCCGAGTCGATCTGGATCGGAATGGGCGTCTCGGGCGACGGCGACGCGACGATCGACACCGTGTCGATCGAGGTGGTCGAGCCGAATGCGGCGGCGCCGTCGCCGGAGGCCAAGGCCTATCTTGACCGGGCGATCGAGCTGGCACGGGCGAACCACATCGACAGCGCGCGTGTGGATTGGCCGCGCGTCACCGCCGATGCCCATGCCGAGATCGGCGGGGCGAAGACCACCGGCGACACCTACAATGCAATCCGCGGCGTGATCGGCGCGATCGGCAACAAGCACACCATGTTCCTGCCCAAGGCGCTGACCGAGCCCTCGACGCCCGCCGCCGCCAAAGCCGCCAGCTCGGTGCTGCCGCCGCAGGAGATGCCCAGCTGGCAGCTCGACGGCCGCCTTGGCGTCGTGCGGCTCCCCGCGCTGGCCACGTTCGGCCCCGAGGGGCAGAAGCTGGGCCAGCGGTACAGCGAAACGCTCCGCACGGGCCTCGAGACGATGGACAAGGCGCCAATCTGCGGGTGGATCGTCGACCTACGAGGGAACACCGGCGGCAACATGTGGCCGATGCTCCAAGGGCTCGATCCGCTGCTGGGCAAGGGCCCTTTCGGCGCATTCGTCGATACCGCGCAGCACGTCACGCTGTGGCAGCGCGCCGGCGGGCAGGTCACGGGAGGCACGGCGGCGGGCGACGCGCCGGCGAGCTTCGCGCTGACCCATGCCGCCGCGCCGCTCGCTATCTTGATCGACGGCCGCACCTGGAGCTCGGGCGAGATGACCGCGATCGCGTTCATCGGGCGGCCGGGGGTGCGCGTGTTCGGCGCGCCCTCGGGCAATTACACGACCGCCAACTACACCTACTCGATGTCCGACGGTGCATTGCTGATCCTGACGACCGCCTATGTGCGGGATCGGACGGGCAAGGACTATCGCTCGGCGATCGAACCAGACGAGCAGGCGGCCCCGGCGGAGGTGGCGGTAGCGGCGAAGAAGTGGCTCCAGTCTCAGTGCCCCGCCGCCGCTTGAAACAAAGCTGCGCCTGACCTGCGACAATCAGCACTTGCTTGCGCCGTCGGGTCCGTGGGGCTACCGGGCAGCCCTGCTTTGAGGTTGGAGTTGGTGATGGGTTACCGGGTCGTGGTCGTGGGTGCCACCGGCAATGTCGGGCGCGAAATGCTGAACATCCTCGCCGAGCGCGAATTCCCGCTCGACGATCTGGCGGTGGTCGCCTCGTCGCGTTCGACCGGCGACATGGTCGACTATGGCGAGACCGGAAAGCAGTACAAGGTCCAGAACATCGAGCATTTCGATCCCAAGGGCTGGGACATCGCGCTTGTTCGCGATCGGCTCGGAAGGCGAGCAAGCTCCACGCGCCGCGCTTCGCCGCCGCCGGCTGCACGGTGATCGACAATGCCTCGCTCTATCGGATGGACCCCGACGTGCCGCTGATCGTGCCCGAGGTGAACCCGCAGGCGATCGACGGCTACCGGCGCAAGAACATCATCGCCAACCCGAACTGCTCGACCGCGCAGCTGGTGGTAGCGCTCAAGCCGCTCCACGATGCGGCGAAGATCAAGCGCGTCGTCGTCGCGACCTACCAGTCGGTCTCGGGCGCGGGCAAGGCGGGGATGGACGAGCTGTTCGAGCAGAGCCGCAACATCTTCGTCGGCGACCCCGCCGAGCCCGAGAAGTTCACCAAGCAGATCGCGTTCAACGTGATCCCGCACATCGATTCCTTCCTCGACGACGGCTCGACCAAGGAGGAATGGAAGATGGTGGTCGAGACCAAGAAGATCCTCGATCCGAAGATCAAGGTCATCGCCACCTGCGTGCGCGTGCCGGTGTTCGTCGGCCATTCGGAAGCGGTGCACATCGAGTTCGAGAACGAGATCTCGGCGAAGCAGGCGCAGAACATCCTGCGCGAGGCGCCCGGCGTGATGCTGATCGATAAGCGCGAGGACGGCGGCTACATCACGCCGATCGAATGCGTCGGCGAGTTCGCGACGTTCGTCAGCCGCGTCCGCGAGGACCCGACCGTCGAGAACGGGCTGGCGCTGTGGGTCGTCTCGGACAATCTGCGCAAGGGCGCGGCGCTGAACGCGGTGCAGATCGCCGAATTGCTCGGCCGCCGGCACCTCAAGAAAGCCGCCTGACGTTTACCCGGAATTGACGCCCCGCTGCTAGTTCCGGCGCGGAGGTCGCGCGGGTGTTCCAGGGCAAGGTCAAGGCAGAACCGGACAAGGTCCGTCTTGCGCCGGTGCGCGGCAAGGCGCGGATCGACGTGCTCGACGTGCTGCGCGGGATCGCGATCCTCGGCATCTTCTACATCAACGTGCCCTACATGGCGGCGCCGGTGTGGCAATTCTCCGCCGACGTCCGCTCGATCGGCTGGACCCCGGCCGACCAGACCGCCTGGGCGACGATCAACGTGCTGTTCGCGGGCACACAGCGCTGCCTGCTCCAGTTCCTGTTCGGCGCGGGGATGATGGTGCTCGCGCGCAAGGCGATGGAGCCCGACGGGCCGGTCGCGGTGGCCGATCTCTATTACCGGCGCAACATGTGGCTGCTCGCCTTCGGGCTGTTCGACGTGTTCGTGCTGCTGTGGCCGGGCGACATCCTCCACATCTATGCGCTGGCGGCGCTGTTCCTCTTCCCGTTCCGGCGGCTGGCGCCCAAGTTCCTGCTCGCGATCGGGCTGAGCTGGGCCGTGATGTTCACGGTGGGAATCCCGGTCTACGGCGCGCGCGAATATGCCGAGCGGACCGAACTGGTCCATGCCGCGGACGCGGCGCACGCGCGGCAGCATGCGGGCGTCGCGCTCACCCCGGCCGACCGCACCGCGCTGGTCGAATGGCAGAAGGTCACCGAGCGCAAGCCCGAGGTCGACCTGATGCAGCGCATCGCCACCGAGCGCCACGCGCATGCCGGCGGCTTCGTGCCCTATGTGCGCGAGGCGTGGGACTATTGGAGCTTCCTCGCGCAGCAATGGCTGGTGTGGGACGTGTTCGAAGCGCTCTGCACGATGCTGATCGGTGTTGCGCTATGGAAATGGGGCGTGATTCAGGGCGAACGAAGCCGGCGTTTCTACCTGGGGCTGATGCTCGCCGGATACGGCTTCGGGCTCACCGCGCGGCTGATCGGGGTCGACGAGACTTTCAGCTTCGGGCCTGGCCCGCGCACGCTGTGGATCACCGGCGAATTCGCGCGGTTGGCGGTGGGGCTGGGGCATCTCGCGCTGATCAACTATGCCTTCCAGACTCGGCTGGGGGCGCTGGTGCTGGCGCCGTTCAAGGCTGCGGGGCGGATGGCCTTCTCGCTCTATTTCCTCCAGCAGTTCGTGGGCAAATACATCCTGTTCGCACCATTCGCGTTCAACCTGTGGGGCCGGTTCGGCTGGGCGGCGATGGCGGAAATCTCGACCGCAGGCGTCGTCCTGCTCGCGCTGATCGCCAATCTCTGGTTCCTCTGGTTCACCAGCGGCCCGCTCGAATGGCTGTGGCGCAGCCTCGCCTACCTGAAGATCCAGCCGCTGCTTCGCCGCGAGCCGGTCAATGCCCCGCCGCAGCCGGATCCGGCTTCGCAAGCGCTGCCTTCGGCCGTCGCAGCAGAATGACCAGCGGCACGCTGAGCGCGGTGACGATCGCCATTGCCCAGTAATCGTTGAGGTAGGCAATCATCGCGGCCTGCTGGTTCACGATGCCGTCGATCACTCCAAGTACTGCCGCGCCCATCCCGCCGAATGCACGCAGCAGGTTCGGGTCGAGGTTGTTGAGCGCGCTGGCGGTGACGTGAGCACCGAGATATTCGTGGCTCTGCTGGACGCTGCGCGCGAGCATCGTCGTCACGACCGAGATGCCGACTGAGGCGCCGACGTTGCGCATCAGGTTCATCAGGCTCGCCCCCTCGGTGCGATAGTGCGGCGGCAGATCGGCGAAGGCCATGCCGTTGAGCGGCATGAACACCAGCCCCAGCCCGAGTCCCTGGATGAATCCCGAGATGACGAACGCGGTCGATCCCATCACCAGCGTCCATTGCGACATCTGCCACAGCGAGAACGCCGCGATCCCCATGCCCAGGCCGATCGCCCAGCGCATGTCGAACCCGCGTTGCTGGAGTTGGGCGGCGACCATCATCGTCACGATCACGCCGAACCCGCGCGGCATCAGCAGCAGCCCGGTCTGGAACACCGAATAGCCGTATAGCGACTGGAGCATCGTCGGCAGCAGCGCCATCACCGCCATCATCACCAGGCCGATCACCAGCATGAAGAAGATCGCGGTGACCAGGTTGCGGTTCTTCCACAGCTCGCGCTCGAACATCGGGCGCCTGGCCGTGAACAAATGAACGGCGAACATCCACAAGGTGACCGCCGCCACGATCATCTCGATCCAGATTTCGGTCGAGGAGAACCAGTCCTTGCTCTGGCCGCGGTCGAGCATCAGCTGGAGCGCGGAGATGCCGAGCGACAGCAGCGAGAAGCCGAACAGGTCGAACTCGCGTTTGCGGATCGGACGCGACGGCAGCAGGAACCACAGGATCGCGAAGGTCACCACGCCCACCGGCAGGTTGACGTAGAACACCCAGCGCCAGTTGAAATTGTCGGTCAAATAGCCGCCGATAACCGGGCCCATGATCGGGCCGACCATGATCCCCATGCCCCAGATCGACATCGCCTTGGCCTGCCGCTCGGGCGGGTTGATGTCGAGCATCACCGTTTGGCTGAGCGGGTTGAGGAAGGCCGCCGAAATCCCCTGGAGCACGCGGAAGCCGACCATCTCGGGCAGAGTCTGCGCCGCGCCGCACAGCGCCGAGGCGACCACGAAGCCGACGGTCGCGATCAGGAACAGGTTGCGCGAGCCGACCTGGTCCGAGAGCCAGCCGGTGATCGGTATCGCGATCGCCGAGGCGACGATATAGCTCGTCAGCACCCAGGTGATCGTGTCGGCGGTGGCGCCGAGCTGAGTCGCCATGTGCGGCAGCGCGACATTGGCGATCGTCGTGTCGAGGATCTGCATGATCGTCGCCATCATCACGCCGAGCGTGAGCAGGCCACGATTGGTTACCGGAAGCGCGGCCACCCCACGCGTCGGGCCGGGGTGCGGGCGGGGAGGCGAGGGGGGCGCCTCCCCGGCCCGGCTGGCGCGGCCGGGGGCTGCCGTCGCCATGTCAGCGGATATCCACCGCCACGTCGACCGAAAGGCCGGCGATCATCGGGCGGGGGCTCTTCTCGTCGATCGCAATGCGCACCGGCACGCGCTGGGTGACCTTCACCCAGTTGCCGTTCGCATTCTGCGCCGGCAGCACCGAGAATTCGGAGCCGGTACCCGCGCCGATCAATTCGACGTGCCCCTTGAGCTTGAGGCCCGGATAGGCATCGAACTTGACTGTCGCCGGCTGGCCGACGCGCATCTTGTTGAGATCGGTTTCCTTGAAGTTCGCGTCGATCCAGGCGGGCTTGTCGGAAACGATCGTCACCGCGGGCAGGCCCGTGATCATCTGCTGGCCCACCTGCAGGCTCTTGGTTTGGCTGACGATCCCGCTGATCGGCGCGCGCACCGTGGTGCGCGACAGATCGAGCATCGCCTTGGCGCGCTGGACGCGCGCAGCGGCGATCGCGGGATTTTCGCCCGGGACGGCCGAACCGGTCGCCAGCTTCGAGCGCGCTTCCGCGGCGGCGGCTTCGGCGCTGAGCAGCTGCGCCTTGGCCTGTTCGACCGCATGCTGCGCCGACTGGAAGCTCGCGCGCGTGGTGAAGCCGCGCTTCATCAGCGCCGACTGGCGGTCGAGGTCTTCCTGCGCCTGCGCGATGCGGTCGCGCGCGGCCTGGATGTCGGCACCGGTGCCCTGATAGCTGGTCTGCAGCGTCTCGAGCGAGACCTGGGCATTGGCAATCGCAGCGTCCGCCTGGCTGACCGCAATGCTGTAGGGCGCCGGGTCGATGCGGAACAGGACGTCACCCGCCTTGACGAGCTGGTTCTCGCGCACCGGCACCTCGATGATGCGGCCGGCGACATCGCTCGACACCGAGACCTTGTCCTGTTGGACATAAGCATTGTCGGTCGAGACCGAGCCCCCCGAGGTCAGCCAGAAATAGCCGACCACCGCGAGGAACAGCGCGGGCACGCCGAACATCAGCAGCGGACGCAGCCAGCTGCGCTTGCGGCCTGGCTCGGGCACATCCTCCACTGGCGCGGCCACCGTCACCGGCTCGACGACGATCTCGCCGGGCTTCTTCTCGATCTTGGGTTCCGCGTCAGCCATGTGCGGCCTCGTTGCTTTCGTTGTTGCTGGTCAAATTCGTTCGGATCGTGTTGAGCGCCCGGATCAGCTCGTCGCGCTGCGCGGCACTCAACCCCTGAAGCAGCTCTTCGATCATTCCCTGCGAAATAACGTGCAGGTCCTCGAGCACGGGGCTCGCCTTCTCGGTGAGGAAGATCCGCCACGCGCGGCGGTCGTCGGGATCGCGGCGGCGTTCGACCAGCCCCAATTCCTCGAGCCGGTCGATCATCCGGCACGCGGTGATCGGCTCGACCTCGAGCACTTCGGCGAGCTGGCCCTGGTTGATTCCCTCGCGCCGCTCGAGGATCTTGAGCGTGCGCCACTGGGCGCCCGTGGCGCCGCGCTTGCGCGCCCGTTCGTCGAAATGCTTTCGCATCTGCCGTGAGATGTCGGCTATCAGAAAGCCCAGAGTCTCTGTCATGATCGCAGACATAATAAGCATGCTTATTGATTGCAAGTGACAACCTAGTTGCGTTGTGCGGCGCAGCGAATGCACGGAGGGAAAGCGTGACGGAGGAGGTGACCGGCGGGTGCCAATGCGGGCGCGTGCGCTATCGCGTGGCGATCGAGAATGACGACGCGTACCTCTGCCACTGCCGGATGTGCCAGCGCGCCACCGGCGGTGTCTCGATCGCGTTCAAGAATGTGAAAAAGGCCAACGTCGCGTGGGAGCGCGAGCCCGACCGCTACGCCTCGTCGCCGATCGCGAACCGGGGCTACTGCGCCGCGTGCGGCACGCCGCTGACCTTCGAATTCCCCGACAGCGCCAACATGGATCTGACGATCGGCAGCTTCGACGCGCCGGACCGCTTCCAGCCGCGGCACCACTTCGGCGTCGAGAGCTGGCACCCGCAATGGCTCGACACAAGCGGGCTTCCGCAATACCGCACCGACGACAACAAGAATGTCGTCGATCGCTGGATGAAGGCTATTGGCAAGCTCCCTGACTGAACCGAACTTCTTCGAAAGCTTCGACGGCGCCCGGCTGGCGTGGCACGAGGTGGGAGAGGGGCGGCCGGTGGTGCTGATCCACGGCTTCTTCTCGAGCGCCTGGACCAACTGGATCCGCTACGGCCACGCCGCCGCGGTCGCTGCGCGAGGCTTCCGGGTGATCATGCCCGATCTGCGCGCGCACGGTGCCAGCGCCGCGCCGCACGAGGCTTCGGCCTATCCCAAGGACGTGCTCGCGCGTGACGGGTTCGCGCTGGTCGAGCATCTGGGGCTCACCGACTATGACCTGGGCGGCTATTCGCTAGGCGCGCGCACCACGGCTCGGATGCTGGCGAGGGGGGCCAAGCCGCGCCGGGTGGTGATCTCCGGCATGGGGCTGGAGGGGCTCACCGACACAGGCAAGCGCGCGGGCCATTTCCGCCATATCCTCACGCATCTCGGCAGCCATCCGCGCGGCAGCCCCGAATGGCTGGCGGAGGCGTTTCTCAAGACCACCGGCGGCGACGCGGAGGCGTTGCTCCTGCTGCTCGATAGCTTCGTCGACACGCCACCGGAAGCGCTTGCCGCGATCCACCGGCCAGTGCTGGTGCTTTCGGGCATTGACGATGCCGACAACGGCAGCGCCGCTTCGCTCGCCGAGCTGCTGCCCGACGCGCGGCGGGTGGAAGTGCCGGGCAATCACATGAGCGCAGTGCTGCGACCAGAGCTGGGGAAGGCGATCGCCGATTTCCTGGCCGGCTGACCTGCGAGACTCGCTGCGCCGGTTCGCCTATAAGAGCTGGATACAGGGGGAGGATCACGATGCAGCTCAAACTCTTGGCGGCGGCGGTCGTGCTCGCCGTTCCCACCGTCGCGGCCGCGCAGACGGTGCGCCCGGTGACCGTCGAGATCGTCGCCACCGGCGACGTGGACGCGCCCGCTTCGTCGCTGACGCTGCTCGTCGGCTTCACCGTAAGCGGCAAGACCCAGGCGGACGCAGACCACGCCAAGGCCGACAGGTACGCGGCGATCGCTCAATTGCTCCAGCGCGAAGGCGTTGCGGCGGGTGCCACATCGGACATGGACGAAAACGAACTGATGCGTTCGGGCATGATGTTTTCCGAGGCCGTGACGATTCCAGTGATCCCCGACGACAAGGCAGCCGAAGGCGCCGCGAACGACCAGCCCGAAGCCCATGCGATCGGCGGCCAGTCGATCCGGGTCGCGACCCTGGCGCAGGCGATGCGGGTGCGCAAAGACCTCGATGCGCTGGGCGTTCGCGTCGCCGAACCGAGCGCGCAGCTCGACGATGCCGAACCGTTCCGCCGCGAGGCCAAGGCCAAGGCGCTCGCCAATGCCCGCCAGGACGCCGAACTTTACGCGCACGAGCTGGGCCTGCGGGTGATCCGGGTCGCCCGGATCAGCGAGGCGGGCAACAGCGTGCTGCTCCCCGGGCTGCAGCACCAGATGGAGCGCAGCATGCCGATGGGGCCGGGCTCGATGCGGCAGGCGACGAACGTGCAGCTTCCGGGCACCGTACACGTCGACGCGACGATCATCGTCGAGTTCGTGCTCGCGCGGTGACGGTCAGCGGAACGGTGGCTCGTTGAAGGCGCGGAGCTTGCGGCTGTGGAGCTTGGCGCCCTCGCGGCGCAGCTCCTCGACCGTCTCGATGCCGATCTTGAGGTGCTCCTCGATCGCGCGCTCGTAGAAGCGGTTGGCTTGGCCGGGAAGCTTGAGCTCGCCGTGGAGCGGCTTGTCCGAGACGCACAGCAGGGTGCCGTAGGGCACGCGGAAGCGATAGCCCTGCGCGGCTAGCGTGGCGGATTCCATGTCCACGCCGACCGCTCGGCTCAGCGAGAAGCGCAGCGCGGTCTTCGAGTAGCGCAGTTCCCAGTTGCGGTCGTCGGTAGTGACGATCGTGCCGGTGCGCAGCCGGCGCTTCAATTCGTCGCCCGACTGGCCCGAGACGGTCTCGGCCGCGCGGGCGAGCGCAAGCTGGACTTCGGCGATCGCCGGGATCGGGATCTCGGGGGGCAGCACGTCATCCATGATGTGATCGTCGCGAAGATAGGCGTGGGCGAGGACATAGTCGCCGATCCGCTGGCTCGGCCTGAGGCCGCCGCAATGCCCGATCATCAGCCACGCCTCGGGGCGCAGCACCGCGAGGTGATCGGTGATCGTCTTGGCGTTCGACGGCCCCACGCCGATATTGACGAGGGTGATGCCGGTCCGTCCCGGCGCCATTAGGTGATAGGCTGGCATCTGGTGCCGCCGCCACGCCGAGCTGTCGTTGAGCATCCGGTCGGTATCGTCGCCCGCCTCGACATAGATGCCACCCGCGCCCGAGACCGCCGTAAATCGGCTTCCCTCGCCGAGCTGCGCGCAGGCGAAGCGGACGAACTCGTCAACGTAGCGGTGGTAGTTGGTAAACAGGATGTACTGCTGGAAATGTTCGGTCGGCGTGCCGGTGTAGTGCCTGAGGCGGGCCAAGCTGAAATCGGTGCGCAGCCCGTCGAACAGCGCCAGCGGGCGGGTCTCGTCGGTCGCGACCCACAGGCCGTCGGCGATCTCGTCGCCGATATGGGCCAGTTCGGTTGCGGGAAAATGCCGGGAGAGCTCGGTCGCCGAGACTTCGTCGAGGCTCAGCGCATGGCCGGGATCGATGACGTAGGGAAAGGGGATTTCCTGCCGGCCGGGTCGCGCCTCGACCTCGACGTCATAATCCTCGATCAGAAAGGTGAGCTGCTCGGTCAGATAGTCGGCGAACATGGCCGGCTTGGTGACGCTGATGCGATATTCGCCGGGCTCGACCAGCCGGCCGAACGATCGCGGCGGCGCGGGGCGATCGTCGCCGCCGCCGTAGCGCAGGTAAATCTCGGGATAGGCGAAGGAGCCGTCGTGCCGGCTCTCGCGGTCGGGGGGCGTGCCGTCGGTCAAGTAGCGGGTCAGCGCGGCCTGAAGCCGATCGACCGAGGCGCGATACAGCCGATCGAGCTCGGCCACGATTGCGGATGCGTTCTTCATCCCCTCGCGGCTAGGCCGCGCACGTGACTCTGGCAAGACCAGGCAACCTGAAGCCCCTCCCCTGCAGGGGAGGGGCTAAAAGCATCAGCTCTTCTTGCCGCCGTTCTCCGGCTCCTTGTCGTTGAGCAGCTTGTTCGCGGCATAGGCGGCTCCGCCCACCGCGGCGGCGGCGCCCGCGGCGATCGCGGCGGCGGCGATCGGATGCTCCTTGGCGGCCTCGACGGTCGATTCGATCGCATTCTCGATGGCGTCCTGCGCCTGTTCGAAGATCGACTTGTGCGGCTCGGCGGTGGCTGGGAGGTTCTCGTTCCCGGGAGTTTCGGCGGTCATGGCGATTTCCTTGTTGCTAGCGGGGACTCAACTCAGGCGAAGCGACGGCGTTCCGGTGGGTCGTTACGCCTTCGTCGCGATTATCGCACGCCTCAGGCCACCGGCGAGACGTGCTCGAGCATGTGCTCGGCCGAGCTCACCCGGAATTCGCCCGGCGCCTCGACATGGAGCTGCTCGACCACGCCGTCGTTGACGATCATCGAGAAGCGCTGCCCGCGTTTGCCCATGCCGAAAGCGGTGCCGTCCATCACCAGCCCCAGCGCCTCGGGGAATTCGCCGTTGCCGTCGGCGAGCATCGTCACCTTGCCCGCGACTCCGTTCGCCTTGCCCCACGCCGCCATCACGAACGCATCGTTGACCGCGGTGCACGCCACCTCGTCGATCCCGGCGGCCTTCAATTCGTCGGCCTTCTCGACGAAGCCCGGCAGATGCTTGGCCGAGCAGGTAGGGGTGAAGGCGCCCGGCACCGAAAAGATCGCCACCCGTCGGCCGGCAAAATAATCGCCGGACTCGACCGGCTCGCGGCCCAGCTCGGTCGCCTTGACGAAATGGGTGTTGGGAACGCGGTCGCCTACCTGGATGGTCATCGAAATTCTCCCTTGTGCTTCCAGCCCTCAATCGGGACGCGCGTGCCCTTTTTCAAGCGGTGGCGGACCCGAAAGCCGCCGGTTATGTTCTGCGTGCATGGAGTCGGCCCCCTACCTCACCGGACAATTCCTGCTGGCGATGCCTGGGATCGGCGATCCGCGTTTCGAGCGCGCGGTGATCGCGATGTGCGCGCACGATTCGGAAGGCGCCCTGGGGATCGGCATCGGCGAGACCATCGAGGGGCTAAGCCTCCACGACCTGCTGCGCCAATTCGAGATCGAGCCAGGGGTCGCGCCGGACACACCGGTGCTGTTCGGCGGGCCCGTCGAGCCGAGGCGTGGCTTCGTGGTGCACTCGCGCGACTGGGACGGGCAGGACACGATCGACGTCGCCGGCCGCTGGGCGCTTTCAGGCACGGTCGACGTGCTGCGCGCGATCGCCGAGGGCAAGGGCCCGTCGCAATGGCTGGTCGCGCTCGGCTATGCCGGCTGGGGCGAGGGCCAGCTCGACGAGGAGCTGACTCGCCACGGCTGGTTCAACACGCCGGGCGACACCAGCCTGCTCTATGAGGTCAATGCCGACAGCCGCTGGACCAAGGGATTCGCCGGCGCGGGGATCGATCCGCGACTGTTGGCGAGCAGCACCGGGACCGCATAGCCCAGGACCGGTACAGGCGCGTGGTGCGCATGCACGCCCTCGCGAGTGGTTGATCCGTGCGCGAGGCACATTTCAGTCGAATCTCGCCCCAAGCCGGTGTAGTTGCCCGATATGCACCATGAAACAGGCAACTCGTCGACCTGGTTCAGCGCCGTCCTGGTGGCCTTCACGGCGGCGATAATAGCAATTGGAACTTGGCTGGGACATATTCCCTCGCCGGTCTTGACCGCTCTTATTTCAGCCGCGGTCGCGCTGCTTGTCTGGTTCTTCAGCCAACGAAAGGCTCATCTTCATTGGCTGGAGAGCGGGTTCCGGAGCGTGCCGTCGCTAAACATCGATCTTTCCGCCGAATTGATCTCGTTCGAAGGGACCTCGGGCGCTTCACAGAAAATCCTGGAAGTAATGGTCAGGGTACAAAACATTTCGCGGGTGTCCTGCACCATTCCCGCTGTTTACGTCCACGCGCGTGCGCTCGCGACAACCGCGGGCGAACGGCTCCGAGGCCAAACGGACATGAAGCAGTTGACGGATTGCGGCGGCCCGAGCGAAATTTTCAACGCGGCCTTTCAGCCAAACGCGATATTTGAATTGGGCCCTGATGAAGTCGAGAATTTCGTCAGGTGGGACACGGTGGATTCCAAGTTCATCGAAGATAACAAGGTGATCGTATTCGGTGCTTACGTGTTTGCCGCGCCGACCAATGAAATCGGGGCGTTGCACTTTCCGAGATTGCGGCCGGGGAAATTGAGGAGTGCATGGATTGAATTCATGGCTGAAGACGACGGCGCGAGAAATCGTGAGGTGGTATTTTCGATATATGACCCTAACGTTCACGGCTACATAAAGGGCTTTACGCCCTACGAGAAAGTATTGACGCTTCCGGGTTCCGGGGGGGTGATAGACGAAAAAAATACGCGTCACTTTTCGAGGCTGCTGAGAAAGACGCTGCAATGGTTTAGGTATTGCACCTTGAACGTCAGCGAGAAGATCTCCCAATCTCCGCCCCGCCAGCCCGGATAGCCGTTTCCCCGCGCTCCGACCCGATCTGCTCCGGCAAGCTCAGTTAGCGGGTTTGGTTCCGAGGCCGCGAGTGCTAGGGCGCCGCGATCATGCTCAACCTGACCGACATCACGGTGCGCCTCGGCGGACGCACGATCCTCGACGGCGCGACCGCCGCGCTGCCGCCGCGCGGCCGGATCGGGCTGATCGGGCGCAACGGCGCGGGCAAGACGACGCTGGTACGGGTGATCGCCGGGATGCTCGAGCCTGACACCGGAACCGCGGAAATGCCGCGCGGCGCCAGGCTCGGCTATATCGCGCAGGAAGCGCCGGGGGGCGATGCCACCCCGTTCGAGACCGTGCTCGCCGCCGACATCGAGCGTGCCGCGTTGATGGCCGAAAGCGAGTACAGCCACGATCCCGACCGGCTCGGCGAGATCCACGAGCGGCTCAACGCGATCGACGCCCATGCGGCGCCCTCCCGCGCCGCGCGAATCCTGGTCGGGCTCGGCTTCGACGAGGCGATGCAGCACCAATCGCTCGAGACTTTTTCGGGCGGCTGGCGGATGCGCGTCGCGCTCGCGTCGCTGCTGTTCTCGACGCCTGACCTGCTGCTGCTCGACGAGCCTTCGAACCACCTCGATCTCGAAGCGGTGCTGTGGCTCGAGGATTTCCTCAAGTCGTATCCCGCGACGATCGTGATCGTCAGCCACGAGCGCGATTTCCTCAACAACGTCGTCGATCACATCCTCCACCTCGATCGCGGCAAGCTGACGCTCTATCCGGGCGGCTACGACGCGTTCGAGCGCCAGCGCGCCGAGCGCCAGGCGCAGCTCGCCTCGGCGCGCGCGAAACAGCAGGCCGAACGCGAGAAGCTCCAGGATTATGTCGCCCGCAACTCCGCCCGCGCCTCGACCGCGAAGCAGGCGCAGAGCCGAGTCAAGGCGCTCGCCCGGATGCAGCCGATCGCCGAGTTGCTCGACGATCCGAGCCTGCATTTCGATTTCCCGAGCCCGGACGAACTTCGCCCGCCGCTGATCACGCTCGACATGGCGTCGGTCGGCTACAGCGCCGAGCCGGTGCTCAAGCGGCTCAACCTCAGGCTCGATCCCGACGACCGCATCGCGCTGCTCGGTCGCAACGGTAACGGTAAGACCACGCTCGCGCGGCTGCTCGCCGCGCAGCTCAAGCCGATGGACGGCGCGATGAACGCCTCGGGCAAGATGCGCGTCGGCTATTTCACCCAGTATCAGGTCGAGGAGCTCGACCGCGACGATACCCCGCTCGACCACATGACCCGGCTGATGAAGGGCGCGACGCCAGTCGGCGGTGCGCGCGCAGCTCGGGCGCTTCGGCTTCACCGGCAACAAGGCGACCACTCAGGTCGGCAAGCTCTCGGGCGGCGAGCGCGCGCGGCTGGCGCTGGCGCTGATCACGCGCGACGCGCCGCACATGCTGATCCTCGACGAGCCGACCAACCACCTCGACGTCGACGCGCGCGAGGCGCTGATCCAGGCGCTCAACGGCTATGCGGGCGCGGTGGTGATCGTCAGCCACGATCGCCACATGCTCGAGATGACCGCCGACCGGCTGGTGCTGGTCGATGGCGGCACCGCGAAGGAGTTCGACGGCAGCCTCGACGACTACATCGCCTTCGTGCTGTCGAAGGACGCCGCCGACACCGACCGGGAAGTGGCCAAGCTCAACCGCAAGGACGCCCGGCGCGCGGCCGCCGAGGCTCGCGAGAAGGGCAATGTGCTCCGCAAGGCCGCGCGTGAGGCGGAGGCTGAACTTGCCAAGCTCACCGAGCAGCGCAGCGCGGTCGATCGCGCGATGTTCGATCCCTCGTCGGCGGATCCGGCGCTGTCGAAGTTGACGATGGGCGACCTGATGAAGCGCCGTGCCGATCTGGAGGCGCGGATCGCGGCGGCCGAGGCGGTGTGGCTGGAAGCGAGCGAAGCGCTGGAGACGATGGCGGCCTGATCGAGAGCTTCACTCCCCCAGCACTTCCCCCAGCGCATCGAGGCGTTTCTCGAAGATCGTTCGCCGGTCGCGCAGCCAGCGTTCGAGCACCTCGAACCCCGCGAGCTCGCGCCGAGCGGTGCGGACGCGGCCGGTCTTCTCGGTCGCGACCAGGCCTGCTTCCTCGAGGATCTGCAGGTGCTGTGCCACCGCGGTCAGCGTGATCGCGAGCGGCTCGGCGAGGCTGGAGACCGACGCGGGTCCGTCGCTCAGCCGCTCGACAATTCGCAGCCGCGTCGGGTCCGCGAGCGCGCGGAGCACGCGTTCGACCGGGATGTCGGGAAGATCGGCCATCCCCGCCTCTTACGACTGCGCCAGCATCTCCCCAAGCCGGTCGAGCAGAACGTTCCAGCCGCGCTCGCGGATCACCGGCCCGTCCGCGCCTTCGAGGAAGGTGCCCTGGATCGTGCAGACGAGCAGCGTGCCGCCGTCGGCGGCGGCGAGCTCGATGGTAACCAGCAGCACCGACACCGTCCGGCCCCCGAAGGCCATCGTCGAGGTCGCGACGATCCGCTCGCCGGGGACGATGTCGCACAGCCGCTCCTCGTTGGCGATCTCGGCGCCGGGGAAGGGAGTGTGGGCGCCCAGGCGATAGCGCAGCGTCTCGGTTCCGCCGAGGCGGAAGTCCGTGTCGAACGCGACGACCTCGTGCCCGCCGCCATTGGCGAACCAACGGCGGCGGAGGCCCGCGTCGGCGAAAGCCTCGAACACCGCCGCAGGCGGCTTGGGATAGTGTCGCTCGATCGTGAAGGTGCTGTGGATGGCTGGCATGGCGGCATCTCCAATAGTGAAGTAAATACTTCAGTATCTGAGGTGGACCAAGCCTGTCAAGCGCGCTACCATCGCCCCTGAAGATCGCGGACGGCGGGGCCGATCCCGCGACGGCAGGAGGGGAGTCGGACATGATTTCACGCGCATTCCTCATCGCATCGGCGCTTGCGGCGACAACGTTGTCAGGCGGCACTGCCTACGCGCAAGCCGCGAAGCCCGGCATCTTCGACGCGGACCAGGACGTGGGTGACACCGCGTTCAAGGGATCGGTCGCGTTCGATGCCGCCGCCGGCACCTATCGGATCACGTCGAGCGGGGCCAACATCTGGGCGGACAAGGACGCGTTCCATTATGCCTGGACGCGGCGATCGGGCGATCTCCACATTACAACCAGCTTCCAGTGGGTCGGCGAGGGCGGCGATCCGCACCGCAAGGCCGGCGTGATGATCCGCCAGAACCTCACCGCCGGATCGCCCTTCGCCGACGTAATGGTGCACGGCAACGGCGAGGTCTGCCTCCAGTACCGCGTCGAGCAGGGCGGCCAGACGTATGAGATCATTTCGTCGGTGTGGCATCCGACCGGTTTCCGCCTCGAGCGCGAGGGCGACTTCGTCTATTTCTCGGTCGCGGGCGCGGACGGGGTGATGCACCATGCGGGGGGAAGCTTTCGCATGGCCTTCCAGGCGCCCTATTACGTCGGCCTCGCGCTTTCGGCGCACAATAACAAGGTGACCGAGACCGGCATCTTCTCGAACGTTTCGGTCAGCGTGCCCAATCTCGCTTATGTGCCCGACACCGGATATGCCGCGAAGGTCGAGAGCACGCTCGAGGTGGTCGACGTCGGCGGCACCCAGCCGCGCCGCGTCGTCCGCCAGTTCGACGGCAAGATCGAGGCGCCCAACTGGACCAAGGACGGCAAAGAGCTGGTCTATAATTCCAACGGCAGGCTGTGGCGAATCCCGTCGGCGGGTGGCGAGCCGACGGCGATCGATACCGGGCCCAACGTCCACAGCAACAACGATCACGGCATCTCGCCCGACGGGCGGCTGCTGATCATGTCGGACCAGTCCGAGCCCGACAATCTCTCGCGCATCCTGCTGCTGCCGCTCACCGGGACCGACAAGCCGCGGATGGTGGTGAGCGATGCCAAGGCGCGGTCCTACTGGCACGGCTGGACGCCCGACGGCGGGACGATCGCCTATGTCCGCGTGAGCGCGACGGACGACAGCTACGACATCTACACGCACGACCTGATCACCGGCAAGGAAGCGCCGCTGGTGATGGGACCGGGCGCCGACGACGGGCCCGAATGGGCGCCCGACGGATCGGCGCTCTACTTCAACTCGACGCGTTCGGGGACGATGCACCTCTACCGAGCCAGGCCCAATGGCAGCGATCCACAGCAGATCACCCGCGACGATCATTACGCCGACTGGTTCGCGCACCTCTCGCCCGACGGCAAATGGATCGCGTTCGTCTCGTTCGACGCGGCCGATGTGGTACCGGCGGACCATCCGCCCAACCGCAGCAACGTGATGCTCCGCCTGATGCCCGCCGACGGCAGCGCGCCGCCGGTTGTGCTCACCCGGCTGTTCGGCGGGCAGGGGACGATCAACGTGCCGAGCTGGTCCCCCGACAGCAAGCAGATCGCGTTCGTGAGCTATCGGCTGGTGCGGTGATCGCAGATGCCGCTGAGGCTTTCAGCGGGTTCCGCCGTGCGGAAGGGGACGACGGTGCGCCCGTTCCGGCCGATGCATGCCCAGCGGCCGCCCCGGTACCAACGATGCTCGCCGTCGGTGGCGTCCTGGCAGCCGATGCACACCGCCGCGCGGCCGTGATCGAACATATAGGCGCCGTCGTAGCGTGCGGGGATCACCAGGCGAAGCGAACGGTCGATATAGCCGATTCGCGTGCCTACCGGAGAGCGGTAGAGCCCGTCGGCGGGCTCCTCCGCCATGCCGTCCATCGTCATCACCCGGCGGCTGATGCCGTTGCGGCGGACGAGGTACCAGCCGCGGTCGACATTCACCTCGGATAGGCCGCGGCGATCGAACGCCATCCGCGCGAGGATGTTCCGGGCGACATGGATGCGGCCCGCGGCGTCCAGCGAAGCGCAATGCCCGACCGTGACGATGTCGTCTGCGGCGCGCGAGGGATAGCTGCAGGATTGGAGCCCGGCCTGTTGGGGCGCGAGCGCGAGGAGCAGTGCGAACAGCATCGTCAACCTCCTTGCGGATAAGGATGCGCGCCGGTGCGCCGCCCGTCAACGCCGCTTGAAAGACATATAAAGATATCTTTATATTAGGATTGCGCTTCCCCACATGACTCGCTAGGGACCGCCGCATCGTGGCTGCAGCCTCGCTCGCGGCCGCCCGATTCCAATGGAGAAAGCGCAGTGGCTACCGTCATCGACAAACCGGATTATGTGATCGCGGACATCGGCCTCGCCGATTTCGGCCGCGCCGAGATCAACATCGCCGAGACCGAGATGCCCGGCCTGATGGCGCTGCGCGAGGAATTCGGCGCGTCGCAGCCGCTCAAGGGCGCGCGGATCACCGGCTCGCTCCACATGACGATCCAGACCGCGGTGCTGATCGAGACGCTGACCGCGCTCGGCGCCGAGGTCCGCTGGGCGACGTGCAACATCTTCTCGACCCAGGACCATGCCGCCGCCGCGATCGCCGCGACCGGCGTGCCGGTGTTCGCGATCAAGGGCGAGAGCCTGGCCGATTACTGGGACTATGTCGGCCGACATCTTCGACTGGGGCGACGACGACCGCCAACATCATCCTCGACGACGGCGGCGACGCGACGATGTTCGCGCTGTGGGGCGCCAAGCTCGAGGCCGGCCACACGCTGCGGCGAGCCCGAGAACGAGGAGGAGGTCGAGTTCCAGCGCGCGCTGAAGGCGTTCATCGCCAAGCGCCCCGGCTATCTCACCGAGACGGTCAAGAACCTCAAGGGCGTCTCCGAAGAGACCACCACCGGCGTCCACCGCCTCTACGAGATCGCCAAGAAGGGCGAGCTGCCGTTCCCGGCGATCAACGTCAACGACAGCGTGACCAAGTCGAAGTTCGACAACCTCTATGGCTGCAAGGAATCGCTGGTCGACGCGATCCGCCGCGCCACCGACGTGATGCTCGCCGGCAAGGTCGCGACTGCGTCGCGGGCTTCGGCGACGTCGGCAAGGGCTCGGCCGCAGTCGCTCCGCAACGGCGGCGCGCGCGTGCTGGTCACCGAGATCGATCCGATCTGCGCGCTGCAGGCGGCGATGGAGGGCTATCGAGGTCGTGACGATGGAGGAGGCGGTCACCCGCGCCGACATCTTCGTCACCGCCACCGGCAACGCCGACGTCATCACCGCCGAGCACATGAAGGCGATGAAGACCATGGCGATCGTCTGCAACATCGGCCACTTCGACAGCGAGATCCAGATCGCCGCGCTGTCGAACTACAAGTGGACCGAAGTGAAGCCGGGCACCGACCTGGTCGAGTTCCCCGACGGCAAGCAGATCATCATGCTCGCCAAGGGCCGGCTGGTGAACCTCGGCTGCGCCACCGGCCACCCGAGCTTCGTGATGTCGTCGAGCTTCACCAACCAGACGCTGGCGCAGATCGAGCTGTGGACCAAGGCGCGAGCAGTACAAGAACGAGGTCTATGTCCTGCCCAAGCACCTCGACGAGAAGGTCGCGGCGCTGCACCTCGACAAGCTCGGCGTCAAGCTGACCAAGCTGACGCCGAAGCAGGCGGACTATATCGGCGTGCCGGTCGAGGGGCCGTTCAAGCCGGATCACTACCGCTACTGATCTCCCGGCCATGGCGAGACGAAGGCCGCGCTTCCGATCGGGGGCGCGGCCTTTTCTTTTGTTTGTCTGCCAAAGGGGGAAGTGGCGCGGGCTAGCCCAGCTTTCCCAATGCTTCGCGCAACGGCCCGAGCCATTCGGCATAAGGCTCCCAGGTGCCGACGCCGTCGCGATTGAGCGGGCGGCGGACCTGCTCGCTGCTCGGCGTCCGCACGACGCGATCGAGCTTGTGGAACTCGAGGACCTGCGGATCCCACGGCAGGCCGAGATAGGCGAGCGCGGCGCGCAGATGCGGTTCGGGATCGGCGACCATGGCTTCGTAGTCGATGTGATGTACCAGGCCCGGCGCAATGGCGTCGACGTGCGCCATCAGCCGCAGATAATCGAGATAGCTCTGGCCGATGTGCGCGAGGTCGAACGACGAGGCGTGCGCGCTCGAGAAGAGCTGGGTGTAGTTCGAGAAGCAGCAATCCATCGGGTTGCGGCGGATGTCTACGAAGCGGGCCTGGGGAAGAATCCGCTTGAGGAACAGCAGGTTGCTCCAATTGTGGGGCAGCTTGTCGATGAAGAAGGGCCGCTCGGTCTGGCGATGGACGGCGGCGCGGCGGAGATAGTCCGCGCCCAGCGTGGCGGCATCGGCATCGCTTAGCGAGAGGGTGAGTTGCGGTACCGTCGTCGGCCGCCCGCGCGTCGCCAGCTCCATCACCGAACGAAGGATCGCGGGGGCATAGGGCAGTTCGCCGATCGCCTCGATGTCCGGGTGGCTGCCGAGCATCTGTTCGAGCAACGTCGAGCCCGATCGCGGCAGGCTGACGATGAAGATGGGTGCGCCGGTGCCCGCCGCCGCATCGGGCAAGCGGGTGAAGAAGGACGCGCCGATGGTCTGCTCGATCTCGGCCACCTCGGCGGTCAGTTCGCGCGGATCGTAGTTGAGGCTTTCCGCGCGCTGGCGGTTGCCTTCGACATAGTGATGAAAGGCCTCGGCATAGCGCTGACGATCGTGCATCGCCTTCGCCATCGCGAAATGGAGCGGCGCGCTGTTGCGCGGATCGATCGCGACCTTGAGGCCGCGGCGCATCTCCTCGATGTCGGCGTCGGTCAACACGCGCCGCTTGATGCTAGCGAGACCCCACCAGGCTTCGCCGTATTCATAGTCGGCGGTAGCCGCCCGGCGATAGGCCGCGACGGCCTCGTCGACCTGGCCCATCGCGCGCAGGATATGTCCGAGCGGGATGAGGAGGCTGGGATTGTCGCCCTCCCGTTCCACCAATTGCCGCTGGAGCGCGAGCGCCTCCTCGTAGCGGCCGAGCTTGTCGAGGATTTGCGCGCGCGCACCGGAGAGCGCGACGTCGGAAGTCTCGCGTTCCAGCGCCTCGAGCATCGCCAGCGCCTCGAGCGGACGCTGCTGCTGGTTGAGCGTCGCCGCCAGCTCGCGCCGGATGCCGCGGTCGGTGCCGCCGCGGGCGATCGCCTGGCGCAGGAAATGCTCCGATTGCTGCAGCGCGCCGAGGTGCGCCGCGATCGAACCCAGCAGCGCGAGGGCCTCGGGATGACCCGGATAGCGGCGCAGGTGCGCCATCACCTGGCGCGCCGCGTCCTCGGGCTTGTTGCTTTCGAGCAGGCGCCGCGCCTGCGCGAGCAGCGGGTAGCTGGTGACGGTCGCTTGTTGGGTCACGCGGCCGCTCTCATGTGTAGCCCAGCAGCGCGCGAAGCCCGGGCGCGTGATAATCGACCAGCATCCGGTGACGCGCATCGAGCGTTTCGGGCAGGTCCTTTGCGATTCCGGTGAGGTTTTCGCGCGCTGTCCCGCTCTGGCGCCGGTCGGACCCGACGCGGACTCGCTCGCGCCAGTCGCCGGGCCGGTCGATGCCGCACGCGTCGAGCAGCGCGCCGAAGAAGGCTTCCGCCGCGGGTGAATCGAGATCGCCGAGGCTGGCGGTCAGCTCCTCGAAGCGCACGACATGCACCCGCGCGCCCAGCCAGGCAGCGGCATTCATCTCGTAGATGTCGTTGAGCGAGGGCGCCTTGCCCGGCAGCCCGAAGATCATCATCGTCAGCAGCTCGTCGACGCCGAGCGCGCCCGACTTGAGATAGTCCATATTGGCGCTGAACTGCTCGGAAATGAAGAAGCGCGCGCGGGCGATCACCCAGTCATAGGGATCGCGATAGAGGAGGATCCGCCGCGCCGGCGCGGTTTCGATGGCGGATGCGTCGGCCAGGAACAGATGGCCCCAGCTCAGCCTGGGCCGCGCGGGATCGAAGGCCGCGCGATGCTGCTGCAGGTTCCCCCACTGGATGAAGTCTGCGGCATAGTGCTGCTCTACGGGCACGAACATCCGGACGATGTTCCTGAGCAAATGGCTGCCGCTCTTGGGAACGCTGTTGAGAAAGACGGGCTGCCGCAGCGGAACCTGCGTGAAACGACGGTTCTCGTCGTCGAGCGTATCGGCGGTTACGTTGACCTGGGGCATCGGCGAATGGGTCTCCTCGCCCCTCCTAACAAGCATCGGGCGGCATGTCGCCATGCCGCCCGAAACCCGAAAGCCGTTTGAGCGATCAGAACTTCGACGAGAAGTTCACGAAGGCCCTCCGCCCGACGAAGCTGTACTGCGACGCGGCGACCACCGGCCCGAGCATGCTGATCTCGCCACCGTTGAGCACCGACACGCGCGGCGGGTGAGTGTCGAACAGGTTGCTGATGCCGGCGGTGATGCTGAACCGGTCGCCGAAGTCCTTCGTCAGCGAGACGTTGTGGTAGAAGGTCGCGTCCGTAGTCAGGTCGGGGCAGTAGATGCCGCGAACCGCCACGCCGTCGCCCCGGTCGCCGTTGATGCAGGCGTTGCCGCCGTTGTCGCGCAGGAATTGTTTGACGTTCGAAGTCGCGCCGATGACGTTGAGACCATAGAACAGCGTCCAGCCGCCCGGGATTTCCCAGGTCGCCCGGAAATCGCCGACCCAGCTCGGGGACCCGGCTTCGCCATTGTTGCTGGTGGCCACCGAGGTGGGCAACAGCTTGAAATCGTCCTTGGTCTTCCAGGTCATGTCGCCCGTGACGCTGAGCGCGCCCCAGGAACCAAGCTCCTGGCGGACGTTGACCGTTACGTCGACGCCGCGGTTCTTCTGACTGGCGATGTTGACGTACTTATCCTGCACCGTCGCGATGTTGTATGGCGCGCCCGTCTGGCCGCGAGTGAACAGGCTGCAGAGCGGATCGCTCGGATAGTTGAGCGAATTGTAGCAGCCGAAGATCACGTTGCGCGGACCGAGCTGGGAAACCTCGCCGTTCACCTCGATGCTGAAGTAGTCGACCGCGATGTTAACCCGTGTGCTCTGGCCGAACAAGCTGAACTTCGGGGTCAGGATGCCGCCGACGACGATCGCTTTGGAGGTTTCCGGACCCAGCACGCCGATGCCGCCCGACGACGCCGCCGTGGCGGTGACACCCGAGCCGTTGTAGGTGCTCGGGATGCCCGCGGCGACGCAGTTGTCGTGCTCGCGTTGCGTGATCGAGCCGTTTGCGAGCCCGGTGTTGTAGTTGGCGCACGGATCGATGTCGACGGAGCGCGGGAAGCTCGTCTCGTTCGCGAGGAACTGCTCGAACAGCGCCGGCGAACGGAACGAGGTGCCGTAGCTGCCGCGGAAGCGGAACCATTCGGTCGGCGCCCAGTTGCCGCCCACCTTGTAGGTCCAGTTGCCCTTGTCGCTGTCCGAGAAGCCGTCCGAAGCGCGGGTCGACTTGACGTTGGTGACGCGGCCCGCCGCCGAGAGCGACAATTCGTGGAAGAAGGGCACGTCCTTGAGGATTGGGACGTTGAGCTCGCCGTACAATTCGTACGTCATGCTGTCGCCCGCGGTG
Source organism: uncultured Alphaproteobacteria bacterium (assembly GCA_963799985.1). Lineage (GTDB taxonomy): Bacteria > Pseudomonadota > Alphaproteobacteria > Sphingomonadales > Sphingomonadaceae > Sphingomonas. The sequence goes on from CAWCZC010000005.1 coordinate 77,908, forward strand.
ATGCCCGAGGTCGAGGCGCCCCACGCATTGCCTGCCCGGGTGATCGCGCCCGGCGTGTCGTTGATCGCGTCCTTGCGGACGTCGGCGCCCAGGGCGACGCCCACGGGACCGCCGGGCAGCTTGAACAGCTCGCCCGACAGCGTCGCTTCACCCGTGAGCTGGGTGTAGAGCGTGCGGCCCTCTTCCCACGAGAACAGGAAGTCGATCTGCTGCTGCGTCATCTGGCCGCGCAGGAAATTCGGATCGGTCCAGGGCAAGTCGATGCACTGCTTGCCCGAGACCGGCGTGATCGTGCCGACGCACGAGCCCATCGAGCCGAAGCCCTGCTTGGTGCTGATGTCGTACACGTCCTGGAGGATCTGCTCGGTCCGGTAGCGGCCGACGCTGCGGCTGTACTGGCCATAGACCTCCCACCGCCAGTTGTCCGTCGCGCCCAGCTTCCCGCGGAAGCCGGCGACACCGCGGAGATAATTGACCTCCTGGCTGCTGTCGGCGTGATTGGTGATGCCGGTCGGGCTGATCAGGTTGACGCCAGTGAAGCCGGGGGCCCAGAAGTTGTTCACGTTCGAGTTGGGCCCGTTGGTGCCATAAAGGTCGCCCGTGTAGCCGAAGCTCCAGAACTGGCGCCAGCCGTTCTGATAGGTCGTGCGGCGATTGAACAGGAACTCGCCGAACGCTTCGATCGAGTCGTTGATGTTCTGCGAACCCTCCGCATAGAAGGTGTACAGATTGGTCTTCGGAATGATCGTCTGTTCTTCGACGAACGGGTGATAGGCGTTCTGCACCGCGAGCGAGGCGGTATTGTAGCCGGTCGGGTACCAGCCGGCGGGCGCGCCGAAGTCGCCGTCATACGCGGGGGCGCCGTAAGCCGGAATGCCCAGGTGCTCGCCCGGATACTGGTACTGCAGCAGCACCGTCGCGCCGCGATACGAGGTGTTGATCCCCGTGTTCGGGCCGCCGGCGCCGTCGAGCTGCAGGTTGTTGATGAGGTTGTAGGTCCAGATGTGGCCCCAGCGCAGGTCCTCGCATTTGTAGGAACCCGTGCGCGGGTCGATGAGATCGGCGCGGCTGCCGTCCGGGCGGAAGGTAAACGCTTCCGGGCAGGCCAGGTAGCTGCGATCGCCGCGCTTCAGCTCGTTCTGGTGGGTGAAGTCACCCGCGACCATGAAATGGCCGCTGCCCCAATCCTTCCCGTAGATCGCGTTGATCCGGAATTCCTCGCCACCGCCATCGAAGGGGCGGGCGACGTTCGCGTTGATCTCGAGGCCCTTGGTGTCGGTCTTGGTGATGATGTTGACCACGCCGGCGACCGCGTCCGAACCGTAGATCGACGAGGCGCCTGTCTTGAGGATTTCGACGCGTTCCGCGATCGAGGCGGGCAGCACGTTGAGGTCGAACGACGAGACGCCGCCGCGCGTACCGGCGGGGCCGGCGCGGCGTCCGTTCAGCAGCACCAGCGTGCGGTTGGCGCCGAGACCGCGAAGGTCGATCGTCTGCGCGCCGGGGCCGCCGTTCGTCACGAAGTTGGACGAGATCGCCGCGGTGATCTGGGTCGAACCCGCCGCGATCGGCGAACTCTGCAGCGCCGAGGCGAGATCGAGCTTGCCTTCCTTCTTCGAAATGCTGGGGTCGATCACTGCGATGGGATCGGGGCTGTTGAACGGCGTGACCGTGCGAATGCGCGAGCCGGTGACGACGATCGCGTTCTCATCCTGCGCGGGCGCGGTGGTTTCCGGCAGCGTCGCTTGCGTCGCCGGCGTCGTGTCCGCTTGCGCGGCGGGCTGCGCGGCAGGGGTCTCCTGCGCGGCGGCGGGAACCGCCACCAGGGCCAGGCCGGCAAATGCAGCAGAACGCAGCGCGGTTGCGCTGAGAAGCGAGATTCTCGCCATGAAATTTCCCCTTTTCATGTCTATGTAGCGTATATGCTGAACGATTATTCATCGCACCTCAAGGGCAGGTTGAGGTGAAGTTGTCGCATCGCAGCAACACCTGTCTCAAAATTCTCGCTGCGGAAACAATCCGGAAACATCGATGACACCGGTTCGACACGTCGCGCCGGGAGCGCGGAATCGGTTTTCTCTCGCAAACCCGTCCAAAGCGGGAGGAAGTGTGGCCGAAACGACACATCGCGGCGCGAAGTCGTGACGCGCGCGATTCGCGAAGAACAAGAGCCGGAAATCGACTTTCGCCGGGGCCTGCGCGCACGGCGATGAAGCGATCCGGGTGATGCCCGTTGCCGGGATTGGCTACACACCCTAAGGGGCGGAAATGAAGCGCCGGAGCGGCTGCGGAGGGCCGCCTTGATCGAGATTTCACAGTCCGCCGCGGCCATCGCGGGCGCGGCCGTGGCGCTGCTCGTCTTCGGCGCCACCTGGGCGTTGTTCGCCGGCCTTCGCGCCCGCGCTTCCGCCCGCGACACGCTCACCGCCAACGCGCGGCTCCAGGCGATGGCCGCGGGATCGCCGGCGCTGGCGATGGTGGTCCGCTCGGACGGGCGCGTCGAACTCCCACGCCGTCTCGCCGACATGCTCGGACTCGAAGCCATTCCGAGCGACCTGAGCGGCCTTTCGGAGGATGGCGCTGGATTGATGCCGGACGACGCGACCGCGCTTACCGAAGCGGTGCTTGCCGCGCAGCGCGCCGGGCGGCCGTTCAGCTTGTCGGTCCGGGCGCGCGGGTCGGAGCGGGCACTGCTCGTGCTGGGCGATCGCGCTCCGGCGGCGGCGAACGCGCCGGGCGGCGTGGTGCTGTGGTTTCTCGACACGACCGAGAGTCATGACGAGATCAGCCGCCTCCAGCGCGAAGTCACCCGGCTGCGCGCCGCCTTCGACGCGCTGAGCGCGCTGATCGAGGCAGCGCCGATGCCGATGTGGTACCGCGGGCCGGACCTCCGGCTGCTGATGGTCAACACCGCTTACGTCCGCGCGGTCGAGGGCAAGAACGGCGAGGATGTGGTGACTCGCGGGCTCGAACTGGTCGAAGGCGCGGGGCTGGGCGGGCCGCTCGCCAACGCCGCGATCGCGCGCGACACGCAGGAGCCGCAGACCGCCGCCATGCCCGCGACGATCGGCGGCGCGCGCCGGATGCTGCGCCTCCACGACGTGCCGCTGCCCACCGGCGGCGTCGCGGGCTTCGCGGTCGATATCGAGGAGCTCGAGCAGCTTCGCGGCGGGATGAAGCGCTTCGGCGAGGCGCAGCGGGCGATGCTCGACCGGCTCTCGGCCGGGGTCGCGCAGTTCGCGCCCGATCACAGCCTCGCTTATTGCAACCAGCCGTTCCGCCGCACCTTCGCGATGAAGAACGAATGGCTGGCCGATCGCCCGGAGTTCGATCGCGTGCTCGAGCGGATGCGCGAAGCCAACCGCCTGCCTGAGATGCGCGACTTCCCCGCATGGAAGGCCGAGCGGCGCGAGTGGTTCCTCGCGCCCGAGGCGGTCGAGGAGACGTGGATCGTCGCGGGCACGCACCTGCGCGTCGTGGCGCAGCCGCTTCCCGAGGGCGGGCTGGTGCTGATCTTCGAGGACCGCACCCAGCAGTTGGAGCTCCAGCGCGAGCACGGCGAGATGCAGCAGGTGCGCACCGCCACGCTCGAGAGCCTCTCCGAATCGGTCGCGGTGTTCGGCAAGGGGCGGCTCGCACTGTGGAACCGCAAGTTCGCCAGCCTGTGGGAGTTCGAGGAGGGATTCCTCGACGGACACCCTCAGATTTCCGCACTTTCCAAGCAAGCCGCGCCCCGCCTCGCGCGCCCGGCCCAGGCCGAGATCATCTCCGCGCTGATCCGCTCGGCGGGGCAGGATCGGCAGCAACGCGGCTCGACGATCCAGTTCGCCGACGGGCGCTGGTTCGACGTCGCCGCAATGCCGCTGCCGGACGGCAACGCGCTGCTGACGATGCTCGACACCACGGATCAGCATCGCGTCGAGCGCGCGTTGCGCGACCGCAACGAAGCGCTGGAGGCGGCGGACCGGGTCAAGACTGCGTTCGTGGCGAACATGAGCTACGAGCTGCGCACGCCGCTGACCTCGATCAAGGGCTTTGCCGAGATGCTTCACGGTGGTTATGCCGGGGCACTCAGCCGGAGCGGCGGCGAATATGCCGAGGCGATCCTGGTCTCGGTCGAGCGGCTCGGCGCGCTGATCGACGACGTGCTTGACCTGACCCAGAACGAAGGCGCGCCGCTCGAGCGCGAGAGCGTCGATCTCGAGCTGATCGCGCACGCCGCGGCGGAGGCGATCGGGGCGCTCGCCAAGTCCAAGCAGATCGATCTCGCGGTCGAGATGCCGGGCACCGCGGGGACGGTGACGGGCGATCCGCGGCGGCTGCGCCAAGTGATCGAGCATCTGTTGCGCCACGCCATCGCCGGCACGCCCGAAAAGGGGCGCGTGCTGCTCCATCTCGACGGCAACAAGCGCGTCGCGCGGATCATCGTTTCGGACGACGGCGCGGGGATGAGTCCGGCGGCGGTGGCCTCGGCGTTCGACCGGTTCGCGCAGGGCGGCGTCTCGCGCAGCGGCGAGCGTGCGCTGGGGCTGGGGCTCCCGCTCGCCAAGCGATTCGTCGAGGCGCACGGTGGCAAGATCCAGCTCATCTCCGAGCCCGGCGAGGGCACGCTGGTGACGGTGGAGCTGCCGCGGACGTGATCCTCGCCGATACCGACGCGACGCTCGCCCTCGGCGCCCGCCTTGCCGCGCTCGCCCGCCCGGGCGACGTGATCGCGCTCTCGGGCCCGCTCGGCGCAGGGAAGACGACGATCGCGCGGGGGCTGCTCGCCGCGCTGGGGCTCGAAGGCGAGGCTCCGAGCCCGAGCTTCGCGATCGTCCAGCCTTACGATCCGCCCGAGGTGCGCTTGCCCGTGCTTCACGTCGATCTCTACCGGATCGAGCGGCTCGAAGACGCCGAGGAACTCGGGCTCGACGAGGCGCGGGACGATTCGCTGCTGATCGTCGAATGGCCCGATCGGCTGGGCCCCGATGCCTGGCCCGAGGCGCTCCGCCTGGCGCTCGAAACCTCCGCCGACGGCATGCGCAGCTTGACAGCCGAAGTGCCCGACGGCATGGAGGGACCGATGGTCCCTGACATGAACCCGCCCGAGGCCGCGCCCGCCTTTCCTGATCGAAGCCGGCTGGGAGGGCGCGGAAATCCGTCCGCTCGCGGGCGATGCTTCGTTCCGCCGCTATTTCCGGGTGGTGCAGCACGACCGCAGCGCGATCCTGATGGACTCGCCGCCGGCCGAAGAGGATCCGCGACCGTTCATCTCGATTGCGCGCTGGCTCACCCAGCGCGGCTTCGCGGCGCCGGAGATCTTGCACGAGGATCTCGAGCGGGGCCTCGTCCTGCTCCAGGATTTCGGCGACGCCCGCATGCGCGAGACCGTCGATGCCGCGCCCGAGAGCGAGCTGCGGCTCTACGAAGCCGCGATCGACTTGCTGATCCGCCTGCGCGAGCATCCCGCCGCGGAGGGCATCGGCCCGTACAGCCCGTCGCAATATCATCGCGAGGCGCGGCTGCTGCCCGAATGGTATTGTCCCGCGCTCGGCATCGAGCCCGACATGGAGTGGTACGACGCATGCCTGGAACGTCGCGCTTGAGCCGGTGCTGACGGGCCATGTGCCCGTCACAGTGCTGCGCGACTATCATGCGGAGAACATCATGCTGATCGGCAGCGAGAGCGCGGAGACGCTCGGCCTGCTCGATTTCCAGGACGCGCTTGCTGGCCATCCGGCGTACGACCTCGTCTCGCTGCTCCAGGACGCGCGCCGCGACGTGCCGATCGCGCTCGAGACCGCGATGCTCGATCGCTACAAGCGCATCACCGGCGCGGGCGACGATTTCGACGTCGCCTATCACGTGCTCGGCGCGCAGCGGAACGCCAAGATCGTCGGCATCTTCACCCGGCTGTGGAAGCGCGACGGCAAGCCGCGCTACCCGGGACTCTGCCCGCGCGTCTGGGGCTATCTCGAGCGCGACCTCGCGCATCCGGCGCTGAGGCCGGTGGCCGACTGGTTCGCGGCCAACGTGCCGCCGGAGAAGCGCGGCGATCCGATGGCGATCGCCGGCGTATGAGTACCGCGCGCGCAATCGCGATTCCGCTCGATCGGCGCGTCGTGATTCCGGAGACGGCGATGGTCATGGCCGCGGGCATGGGTACGCGCATGCGCCCGCTCACCGCGACTCGGCCCAAGCCGTTGATCAAGGTCGCAGGCAAACCACTGATCGACCACGCGCTCGACCGGTTGCGCGCGGGCGGGGTTAGACGGGTGGTTGTCAACGTTCATTACCTGGCCGACGCAGATGGAAGCCTATCTGGCCCGGCACGCCAAGGACGTGGACCTGGCGATCTCGGACGAGCGGGCGGGGCTGCTCGAGACCGGCGGCGGGCTGGTCTATGCGCGCGATCTGCTGGGCGAGGCGCCGTTCATCACGCTGAACAGCGACAATCTGTGGGCCGATGGCCCCATCGACGCGGTAACGCAGCTCGCGGCGCGCTGGGACGATACGAGGATGGACGCGCTGCTGATGCTAGTCCCGCTGGCCCGCGCCAACGGACATCCCGGACGCGGCGATTTCAAGCTCGACCCGAAGGGAAAAATTACCGAGCGGCGCAAGCCCGGGCGGCTGGCGCCGTTCGTCTACACCGGCATGCAGATCCTGTCGCCGCGCGTGTTTCGCGACTGCCCCGAGGGGCCTTTTTCGACCAACGTGTTCTGGAACCGAGCGCTCGCCGAGGGGCGGTTGTGGGGCGTGGTCTATCAGGGGCGGTGGTTCGAAGTGGGCAGCCCGGAGGCGATCGCCGAGGCGGAGGCCGCGCTAGCGGATGGGTGAGGAGCCTTTCCGGTACTGCTCACCCTCCATTGGTTGGGTTGAGCTCTGGAAGGCGGAAGCCCTGCTGTTGCTCGCGATAATCGTGCCGGCCGTTGTCCTGCTCGATCCGGTGCGCCTGGCCGGCGCGCCCGACTGGGTGAGCTCCGTCGTCCTTGGGGCTGGCGCGCTGTGCTTCGCCGGAGGGCAGGTTGCCGTCTCGATCCGCTGGCTCGCTCGAAAATCCGGCGGGTGAAGCATCGGCCGAACGGTGGGCCGCGCGGGCGCGTAGGTGACGCCATTGCGGTCGCCGCGTCGTAGTGCCACGCTGGTCATCATGAAGACCCTGGCGATCCTCGTTTGCCCGTTGGCCACCCTTGCGCCCGATGCCGTAACGACAATCGCGCTCCGGCAATCGCCGGCGGTTGCCGTCGCGTCGCCCGGCGCTCGCGAAACCGCGTTGATGGACCGGATCGAGGCTGCGATCGTGTTGCCGCCGCCGCACAAGGTGTCCGGCTATTCGCGAAGCTATGCCTGGTCCAAGGGCGGATCGAAGGTCGTCGCCGTCTATGACGGCGGTGAGAACGAGCGCAAATGGGTGCGCGAGGACGAGCTCCCGCTCATCGCCGACGGCGGATGCTATGTGATCAACGTGGTCTATGACGTGCGCACCGCGAAGATCGAAAGCGTCCGCTGCAACGGCTATGCCTGATCGCGGTGGCTGATCGCCTCCACCTCTTCACAATTCCCCCGCACCGGGCCTTCGCCGACGCGCTCGCGGCGGGGCTGATCCGGCGGTTCGGAGGCGATCCGATGCGGCTAGCGCGGGGGATCGTGCTGCTGCCGAGTAACCGCGCCAAGCGATCGATCTCCGATGCGTTCGTGCGCGCGAGCGAGGGCGGGCTGCTGCTGCCACGGCTGGTCGCGGTCGGCGACCCCGACCTCGACGAAGCGGTGGGGGCGTTGCTCGATCCGGCCGGTGACCCGGAGCCGGTCCCACCCGCGGTCGCTCCGCTTCAGCGCCGGATGATCCTCGCGCGGCTGATCGAGCGGGCACGGCCCGAGACCGACACTTCCGAGGCGGTACGGCTCGCTGGCGATCTGGCGCGGACGCTCGACGCGCTGCTGATCGAGGAAGTCGCGCCCCGGCGGCTCAAGGAACTCGAGCTGGCGCAGGAGCTTTCGGCGCATTGGGAACGATCGCTGGCCTTGTTCGAGATCGTGCTCGAGCAATGGCCGCGCGAGCTGGCGCGGCTGGGGCGGATCGATCTCGCCGAGCGGCGCTCGCGGCTGCTGGGCAAGGTGGCGAGGCGCTGGCGCGAGGCGCCGCCCGAGGGCTTCGTTTGCGCAGCGGGCATCACTGCTTCGGCGCCGGCAATCGCCCGGCTGCTGCGGGTGGTGGCGGAACTGCCGCAGGGGATGGTGGTGCTCCCCGGGCTCGCGACCGGGATCGGCGAGGCAGAATGGGAATCGCTCGGGCCGCACGCGCCCGATCCGGTCACCGGCCGCCGCAAGCGCGGGCACGAGACGCATCCGCAATATCACCTCAAGCTGCTGCTCGACCGGATGGGCGTCCACCGCGACGAGTTCGACACCTGGCGCGGCACGAGCGAGCATGACGCTGCGCCCGCGCGGAGCAAGGCGATCGCATCGGCGATGGCGCCCCCCGAGCTGACCCAGGGCTGGACCGCGCTCAAGGCGTCCGAAAGGCGGCTCGATGGGGTGCGCGCGCTCGAAGTCGCGACCCCCGCCGAGGAAGCACAGGCGATCGCGCTTGCGTTGCGCGAAGTGCTCGAGACGCCAGGGCGTACCGCGGCGCTGGTGACCCCCGATCGCGCGCTGGCGCGGCGTGTGGCGGCGCATTGTGTGCGCTGGGAAATCGCGATCGACGATTCGGCGGGCCAGCCGCTCTCGTCGTTGCCGCCAGGGACCTTGCTGCTCGCGCTGGCGGAGGCAGGGAGCCAGGCCTTCGCGCCGCTTCCGCTACTGGGGCTGCTCAAGCACCCGCTGGTGATGCCCGAAGCGCGGCCCGAATGGCTGGAGGGGGCGCGGCGGCTCGATCGCGCGCTGCGCGGGCCGCGCCCGGCGCCGGGGCTCGCGGGAATCGACCGACACCTTGCGGAGCAGGAGGGCCGCGACGGGCGGGCCCGGCGCGAGGCGGAGGCGTGGTGGCCCTGCGCGCGGGCGCTGCTCGAGCCGATCGAAGCGGTGTTCGCAGGCGGTCCGCAGCCGGTGCCGGCGCTCCTTGCCGCGCTCCGCGAGACCGCTACGGCGGTGGGCGGCGACGAGCTGTGGAGCCGTGCCGACGGGCGCGCCGCCGCCGACCTGCTCGACGAGCTCGAAGCCGAAGCCGCGCACGGCCCGCCGCAAGCCGATCCCGCCAGCCTTGCGCCGATGCTTCGCACGTTGATGGACGAGGTTGCGATCCGACCTGCGCAGGGGGGGCATCCGCGGCTCGCCATCCTCGGTCTGATCGAGGCGCGGCTGCAGTCGGCCGACCTGACGATCCTCGGCGGGCTCAACGAAGGCGTATGGCCGGGCCTGCCCGCGCCCGACCCGTGGCTCGCCCCGCGCATCCGCGCCGAGCTCGGCCTGCCGGGGCTCGAACGCCGCATCGGCCTCTCGGCGCACGATCTGGCCGGAGCGCTGGGGGCGCCGCAAGTGCTGCTGACGCGCGCCCGTCGCGATGCCACTGCGCCCACCATCGCCTCGCGCTTCTGGCTGCGGCTGGAAGCGCTCTCGGGCGGGCTCGACCGCGCCGACGACCTCGGCCACTGGCTCCGCGCGATCGACGATCCGGGTGGCTTTCGGCCGGAACGGCAACCGGCGCCGTGCCCGCCGGTTGCGGCGCGGCCCAAGGCGATCTCGGTCACGGAAGTGGACCGCCTCAAGGCCGATCCCTACGCCTTCTACGCGCGCCGGATGCTGCGGCTCGCCCCGCTCGATCCGGTCGACGCCGATCCCAGCGCGGCGTGGCGCGGGACCGCGGTGCATGAAGTGCTCGAGCAATGGGCCAAGCTCGACGCTTGCGCGCCCGACAAGCTCCACGCCCGCGCGCTGGCGATGCTCGGCGACGTGCGCACGCATCCGATGATGCGCGCACTGTGGCAGCCGCGGCTGATGGAGGCGATCGACTGGATCGTCGCCGAGACCGCCGCCCAGGCCGCGGGAGGCCGCACCGTGCTCGCCGCCGAGCAGCGGGGAACGATCCCGTTCGCCGGCGTGATGCTGAGCGGCACCTTCGATCGAATCGACCGGCTGCCCGACGGCGGCCTCGCGATCGTCGACTACAAGACCGGCAAGCCACCGAGCCCCCGGGCGGTCCGCGCCGGATACAGTCTCCAGCTCGGCCTGCTGGGGCTGATCGCCGAGGAAGGCGGCTTCGCGGGGATCGAAGGCAGCGCGACCGCTTTCGAATATTGGTCGCTCGGGCGCGGCAAGGACGGGTTCGGCTATATCGCCACCCCGGTCGATCCCGAGGGCAAGCGCGACCGGATCGTCACCGGCGAGTTCGTCGCGATCGCCGGGGAAAACTTCCACGAGGCAGTGCAGGATTGGCTGACCGGGGAGCGGCCGTTCACCGCCAAGCTGGTCCCCGAATATGCGCCCTATGCCGAATACGACCAGTTGATGCGCCGGGACGAGTGGTATGGCCGCGACTAGTCCGCTCCCTCCGCTCAAGGGCGACCAGGCCCCGGCCAGCGATCCCGGCCGCAACATCTGGCTGTCCGCTTCGGCGGGCACGGGGAAGACGCAAGTGCTCGCCGCGCGAGTCTACCGGCTGCTGCTGCGCGGGGTCGATCCGGGCGCGATCCTGTGCCTGACCTTCACCAAAGCCGGCGCGGCCGAGATGGCTGGGCGGATCAGCGCGCGGCTGGCGCATTGGGTGCGCGCGAAGGACGAGGAGCTGCGGCTCGATCTGGTAGCGCTCGGCGAGACGGCGACGCCCGCGCTGCTGGCGACGGCGCGAACGCTGTTCGCGCGGGTGCTCGATGCGCCGGGGGGGCTGCGCATCCAGACGATCCACAGCTTCTGCCAGAGCCTGCTCGCGGCCTTTCCGGTCGAGGCGGGGCTGGTGCCGGGCTTCCGTCCGCTCGACCAGCGCGAGGAAGCGGTGCTCCAGCGCGAGGCATTGGCGGCGATGCTGATCGATGCCGAGCGCGAAGGGCGCACCGGGCTGATCGACGGCATCGGCGCGCTCAGCCTGCGGCTGGGCGAGGGCGGCGCGGAGAAGTTCCTCCAGGCCTGCGCGCATGCCGCCGAGGCGATGGAGGGTTTGCCCAGCGGGATTCAGCCGTTCCTGCGCCGATCGCTGGGGTTGCCGGGTGGCAACGTCGACGCCGAGCTCGCGAAATGCTGCGGCGATGCTGCATTCGATGTTGCGGCCTTGCGGCGCCTCGCGGCGGCCAACCGCGTCTGGGGCGCCGCGACCGGCGTGGCCCAGGCCGAGGCGATCGAGCGCTGGCTCGCAGCCGGGGAGGGGCGAGCGTCGTTGCTCGGCGATCTGGTCGCGGTGTTCCGCACCCAGAAGGGCGAGCCGCGCAAGGCTTCGGCCCGGCTGATCGACGCCGAGCCCGACTATGCCGCACTCGCCGAAGCGCTCGGCGGCCGCTGCGCCGAGCTGCTCGCGATGAAGGCGCTCGCCGATTACGCCGATCTGCTCGCGCGCGCGCTGGAGGCCGGGCGGAGCTATGCGATCGCCTTCGCGCAGGCCAAGCGCCGCGCGGGAGCGGTCGATTTCGACGATCTGATCCGCCGCGCGGTCGAGCTGCTCGCCGAGCCGGGGATGGGCGACTGGATCCGCTTCAAGCTCGATCAGGCGACCGATCACGTGCTGATCGACGAGGCGCAGGACACCAACCTCAAGCAGTGGACGATCGTCCGCGCGGTCGCCGACGAGTTCTTCGCGGGCACGGGGGCGCACGGCGATGCGGTACGCACGCTGTTCTCGGTCGGCGACTACAAGCAGGCGATCTTCGGCTTCCAGGGAACCGATCCGCTCTTCTTCCGAGCGGCGCACGAGTATTTTCAGGCCAAGTCGCGCGCCGATCCCGAATTCGACGCCGAGGTCCGCGAGCTGGAAACGCTCTCGCTGACTCACAGCTTTCGCTCCACTCGGCCGGTGCTCGAGTTCGTCGATGCCGCGCTGGCCGGGCTTCCGCAGCCGGGAATGGGCTGGGAGGCCGAGCCGCACGCCAGCGAAGTGGCCGGGCCGGGCACGGTCACGCTCTGGCCGCTCGCCGTCGACGGCGCCGCCGAGGCTGAGGACGAGGGATGGATCAGCGACGCCACCCGCGCGCTCGCCGGCCGGATCGCGAAGGAAATCAGGCGCTGGCTCGACGATGGGCTGATGCTCGAAAGCAAAGGCCGCGCGCTCCGCCCCGAGGACGTGATGATCCTGGTCAAGCGGCGTGGCGACCTCGCGTCGCTGATCGTCGCGCGGCTCTATGCGGAGGGCGTGCCGGTCGCGGGGGTGGACCGGCTGCGGCTCAACGCGCCGCTGGCGGTGCAGGACCTGCTCGCCGCGATCCGCTTCGCGCTCCAGCCCGAGGACGATCTCTCGCTCGCGGCGCTGCTGGTCTCGCCGCTGATCGGCTGGAGCCAGGACGAACTGATGGCAGCGGCGGTGTGCGAGCGCGGCGGGCTGTGGCGCCATCTGCGCGCGACCCAGAGCGATGCGCGCCTTGCCCCGCTCCAGCAACTGCTGCGCCGCGCCGACATCGCGACGCCCTATCGCTTCCTCGAGGAAATCCTCTCCGGACCGATGCAGGGGCGCCGCAAGCTGCTGTTGCGGCTGAGCGAGGAAGCGCGCGACCCGATCGAGGAATTGCTCAACGCCGCGCTCAATTTCGAGAGCGTCGCGACGCCGTCGCTCCAGCGCTTCCTCGACTGGTTCGATCGCGGCGACGTCGACATCAAGCGCGAGGCCGATCAGCCGCGCGGGGCGGTGCGGGTGATGACCGCGCACGGGGCCAAGGGCCTGCAGGCGCCGCTGGTGATCCTCGCCGACGCGACCGCCGATCCGGCACGCAGCCGCGGCGACTTTCTCGCGTGGAAGCCCGAGGATCATGAGGGCGAGAAGTTCCCGATCTTCCGCCCCCGCGCCGCCGAGCGCGGCGAGCCGCTCGAACTCGGTGATCGACCAGGCCGAGGCGCGCGAGCTCGAGGAGCATTGGCGGCTGTTCTATGTCGCCGCGACTCGGGCCGAGGAGCAGCTGGTGATCGCCGGAGCGCTCGGGCCAACCGCCAAGGGCATTCCGCCCGAGGCGAGCTGGTACGCGGCGTCGGCGCGCGCGCTCGACGCGCTGGGCGTTCCGGCGGACGGCGAGCGTATGTTCCGGGGCCTGGCGCCTGAGGCGCCGGTCCGCGCGCGTTCGGGAGAGGCTACGCCGACTGCACCACCTGAGCCGGCGCCCGCGTGGCTCGCGCTTCCCGTCCCGCAGGAGGCGCGTCCGCCGCGGCCGCTGGCGCCGTCGTCGCTCGGCGCGGACGAAGTCGCGGACCCGCCGCCGAGCCCGGCATTGCGCGCGGCGGCGGAGCGGGGGCGGCTGCTCCACGCGCTGTTCGAGCGGCTTCCTGCGGTGGCCGCCGATCGACGGGGCGCCGCGGAGCGCTGGCTAGCGGGCGCGGGCGGGGTGACCGACGCCGATACGCGCGTCGAGATCGCCGCGGCAGCGCTCGCGGTGATCGAGGACCCGCGCTTTGCCGACATGTTCGGCCCCGACGCGCTCGCCGAAGCCCCGATCGCGGTGGTGGTGGAAGGCGTGGTCGTCGCGGGCACGGTCGACCGGCTCGTCGTTGGCCCCGACCGCGTCCGCGTGATCGATTTCAAAACCGGCCGCCGTGCGCCCCAAACGCTGGCCGACTTGCCCGTCTATCACCTCCGCCAGATGGCCGCCTACGTCGCGGCGCTGGGCGTGATCTTCCCGGACCGCGCAATCGAGGCGGCGTTGCTCTATTCGGCGGGCCCGGTCCTGCACCTGCTGCCGCCCGAATTGCTCGCCGAGCACAAGCCGCGCTTGTCGGCTCCGGAGCAAAGCTTGGCGCGGGGCGCTTGAGCAACGGCCCGCGGGTCCATAGATAGCGTCGGCATTCAGGAGATATTCGAAATGGCGACAGTTGCAGTCACCGACGACAGCTTCGAGGCGAAGGTCCTCCAGTCGGACAAGCCCGTGGTGGTCGATTTCTGGGCCGAGTGGTGCGGGCCATGCAAGATGATCGGGCCGTCGCTCGAGGAACTCGCCGAGGAACTCGGCGACCAAGTGACGATCGTCAAGGTCGACATCGACGAGAACCCCGAGGCGCCGGGCCGCTACAGCGTGCGCGGCATCCCGACGATGCTGCTGTTCAAGGACGGCAAGGAAGCCGCCCGCCAGGTCGGCGCGCTGCCCAAGAGCGGCATCCGCAGCTGGATCCAGGGCGCGCTGTGATCGTGGAGCCCGCCTACTGCCCAGCCGAGTGACGGGCAGGCGACGGCGATCCAACCGTCGCGTGACTGACTCGACGGCGAGCACGTTGAGGATATCCGGCGCGAGCGCTATCCTCGGCGCCGCGAGGAAGGGCAGCGATGCTCGTCGATGTCTCCGATGCGAATTTTTCGCAGGAAGTGCTGCAGGCGCGGGAACCAGTGCTTGTGTATTTCGGGCCGACGGACACCTTGGGTAGGTTCGGCTATATGTTTGAGCTGAGCCTGCTTGACGCCTATCGCCCTCCGCATCTCAATATGTGCCACTGCAGACCGGGCCGCAACCGCGAGGAGGCGGTACGCCGCGCTCGCGTCTCCACGCCCCCTGCGCTGATCATCTACAAGAGTGGGCGGCAAGTGGCGCGGCTGATGCGGCACTTCCAACGTGCGAACGACCGCGTGCCGCTGAGGCTCTGGCTGGACCGCGCGCTGGCACGCGTGGCGGGCCGGTGAGTCAGCTCCGATAGTCGGCGTTGATCGCGATGTAGCCGTGGGTGAGGTCGCACGTCCAAACCGTCGCGCGGCCGTCGCCCAGGTCCATCTCGACACCGATCTCGATCTCCTGCCCCTTCAGGTGCGCGGCGACCGGAGCTTCATCATAGCCTTCGACGGCTAGTCCGTTGACTGCGACCTGGGTGGTGCCGAAGCGGATCGAGAGGCGGTCGCGCTCGGCGGGCTCTCCGGCCTTGCCCACCGCCATCACCACCCGGCCCCAGTTGGCGTCCTCGCCGGCGATCGCGGTCTTCACCAAGCGGCGAGTTGGCGATCGACATCGCGACGCGGCGCGCGCTGCCGTCGCTTTCGGCGCCTTCCACCTCGATCGTGATGAACTTGCTCGCGCCTTCGCCGTCGCGGACCACGAGGTGCGCGAGCTGGCGGCAGAGATCGGCGAGCGCGGCGCGGAAGGCGTCGGCGCCGGGATCGTCGTTGGTCGCCAGCTTGGCGTTGCCGGCCGTGCCGGCGGCGAAGGCGAGCACGGTGTCGCTGGTCGAGGTGTCGCTGTCGACGGTGATGCACGAGAAGGTGGCGGCGTTCGCCTCGAGCAGCATCTCGCGCAGCAGCGCGGGCTCGATCGCGGCATCGGTGAAGATGAAGCCGAGCATCGTCGCCATGTCGGGCGCGATCATCCCTGATCCCTTGATGATGCCGACGAGGTTGACCGTGCGGCCGTCGACCACCGCGCTGGTCGCCGCGCCCTTAGGGAAGGTGTCGGTGGTGCCGATCGTCGATGCGGCGTCTTCCCAGCCGCACGGGCTCGCGGTGAAGGCCGCGTCGAGCCCCGCCTCGGCCTTGTCGATCGGCAGCGGCACGCCGATCACGCCGGTCGAGGCGACGAACACGTCCGAGGGGTCGCAGGCGAGGTGCCCCGCCACCCGCGCCGCGATCGCCTCGACGGCGGCGCGCCCGCGATTGCCGGTGAAGGCATTGGCGTTGCCCGCGTTGACGACCAGCGCCCGCGCCCGCCCGAGCACCAGCGCGTCGCGGCACCATTCGACCTCGGGCGAGGCACAGCGGCTGCGGGTGAGCACCCCGGCGACGCCGGTGCCGGGATCGAGCGTGACGAAGGTCAGGTCGCAGCGGTCCCACGTCTTGTAGCGCGCGCGGGCGATGCGCAGCGTCACGCCGGGAATTTCGGGTAATTCCGGGAAGTTGGCGGGCGCGAGCGGCGAGCGGGCGGTGGACAAGGCGGGGCTCCGTCAATAGGCAGGGTCCGCATCCGGCAAGCAGGGACAAAGATCAATGATTTTAGCGGCAATCGCGCTGCTCGCCCAATCGGCGCCGTCCCCGTCAGGGAGCGACCGTGGCGGCCGCCCTTGGGTGACGAACGATGATTACCCGGTCGAGGCGATACGGCACCACGAAGAAGGAACCGTCTTCTTCACGCTGCAGGTTGACGCGACGGGGAGGCCGAGCGGTTGCGTCGTCACCCGATCGTCGGGATCCACGACACTCGACGATGCCACCTGCCCGCTGATGATGCGTCGCGCGCATTTCAAGCCCAAGCTCGACGCGCAGGGCAAGCCGCTCGCGGCGGAATGGAAGAACCAGTTTCATTGGGTAATGCCCTATTGAGGCGTCGCGGCCGAAATCACCGCCGAGCCTGTGCGCCCGCACGATGGACAGGCACGAGCATTCCTAGCTAGGCTGGCGCCCGAAGGCCGCGCCACGGCCCGGAGGGGAAACATGCCGATCGCTGCCACCCTGCTGGCGCTCGCCGCCGGCGCCGCGCCCGCCGGGCACGACGACTTCATCCAGATCGTGCCCGTGCAGAGCGCACCGGGGCAAAGCGTGCCGGTGTACACCATGGTTGTGCCCCCGCCACCGCGCCCGCAAATGGCGCCGCCCGCGCCGCCCGCGCCGCCCGCTCCGCCGGGACCCGCGCCGCAAGCCGTGGTCACGCCGCGGGGCTCGCCGCAGTCCTGGGTCATCAACGACGATTATCCGCCCGCGGCGATCCGCGCTGGGCAGCAGGGGGTGGTCGGGTTCCGGCTCGACGTGGACGAGGCCGGCCGAGTCACCGAGTGCACGGTGACGGCGAGCTCGGGCTCCGACTCTCTCGAATTCGACGACCTGCACCCTGCTCAAGCGGCGCGCGCAATTCTCGCCCGGTATCGACCACGACGGGCAGCCGATGGCCTCGCACTGGTCGAGCCGGATCCGCTGGGTGCTCCCGAGCGACGACGCGCTTCCGCTCACCGCCTGGGCCTCGGAAATGCGGCTTACGATCGGGCGGCAGGGCCAGGTGCTCGGTTGCACCGAGAAATCCACCGGCGACTGGGAGATTTCCGACGCCTGCGCCGCCGCCCGGGATCGCCCGGCGACCGATTTCCGGCGCTTGCGTGGCGCAGGGAAACGGCCGGTCACGCTCGTCGTCCAGCTCGTCCATCGAGTCGACGGGGAGGCGCCCGCGCCGCTGCCTCCGACCCGCGGATTCAAGCTGATCGGCCAGTTCGCGGGTCGCTACGATATCGACGCCAACGGCGTGCCGGGAGCATGCTCGATATCTGCGCACAGCCTGCCAATTCAATCGGGCGCCGCCGGCTGCGGGTTCGGGTTCGGGTATCAGAAGCCGTTGCCGGGTGCGGTTCCCCACGTCTCGCTCACGGTGCGGTTGCTGACCGATGGTGATCCGAGGGTCGCCGCGCTGCTCGCGAGTCCGCTGGTCCCGATCGCGAACCCGACGCCGCCGCGAGCCCGGGGTCCCATGCGCCGCGCGCGGCGGCGGTAGGCGGCCGCCACGGAGCATCTTCTCGAAGCCGCCGCCGCGCTCGCATCGGAGCGCGCGCCCGGCCGCGCGCCGGTGCTGGTCGGCCTCGCCGGATCGCAGGGTTCGGGCAAGTCCACGCTGGCGGCGGCCTATGCCGCCCGGCGCGGCGATGTTGCGGCATTCTCGCTCGACGATTTCTACCTCGACGCGGCGGCGCGCACGCGCCTCGCGGCCGAGGTCCACCCTTTGCTCGCCACGCGCGGGGTGCCGGGAACCCATGACCTCGAACTGCTGAACGCGACCCTCGCCGCGCTGAGCCGGGCGAACCCCGGCGACGAGACGCTGATCCCCGTGTTCGACAAGCTCACGGACAATCCGCTTCCGCGCGCAGATTGGCGGCGCTTCAGCGGGCGCCCGGCGGTGATCCAGCTCGAAGGGTGGTGCCTGGGCGCGTTGCCGCAGGACGCCGCGGCACTCGCCCGGCCGGTCAATGCGCTCGAGCGCGAGCGCGATGGCGCGGGTGTCTGGCGTAGGTACGTAAACGATCAGATCGAGGGGCCTTACGCCAGCCTGTTCGCGAGGTTCGACGCGATCGCTTTCCTGCGCGCACCAAGCTTCGAGCAGGTGCTCGAATGGCGTTGCCAGCAACAGGCGACGTTGCTCGGGAGGGCGCTGATCGAGGCGGAAGCACAAGGCATCGCGGCATTCGTCGCGCATTTCGAGCGCATCACGCGGCACATGCTTGCCGGCGGCATCCGCGCCGGAATAGTCGCCGATCTTGCGCCGGATCGCCGCGTCGTGACAATTAGGCGCCGGACCTCTGGAGGCTGACATGTCGATCGCGTTGCTCGCCCTTGCCCTCGCCGCGCCCGATACGGAGCTGGTCCCGCTCGGCTCGTGGATGCGCGGCGCGGCGGTCGGGCTGGATACTTCGGGCGAGGTTCGCGGCTGCGCGACTCAGGTCAGCGGCGGGGGTGTCATTCCCGATCCGGGCCCCGGCTGCGAATTCTTCGCGAGCCTGCCCAGCGAATCGCGGCTGCGGCTGCGTGGTCCGGTGAAGCGGAACGTCACCGTCACGCTGCAGGAAGCCCAGGAGGTGGCCGGAATCCCGCGCTCGGTGGTTGCCCAGGTCGGGCCCGGCGCCCTTTATCTGCGCCGCACCCAGTTCACCGTCGATGCGCGCGGGGCGATCGCCGATTGCCGCATCCTCGAGCAGAAGGGCGAGGACTGGCTCCACGTCGCCCCGAAGGCGTGCGCGCCCGCTTACCGATATCCCGCCGGCTCCGGGCGCAAGAAGGCGGTCGTCACGCTCACGGTCGCGGTAACGGTGAACGCCGGACCGCCCTCGGATGCCTCGGATGCGGACGGGCCAACCGTCTGAGAAGCATTGGTATTGAGCTTCCGATGCCGATAGATGCGGCCGAATGATGCTTTCGATCTTCTTCGCGCTCGCCGTCCGGCAGGCGACCGTGCCCCAGGCGATCGCGCCGGCCGGCGCCGAACCGCACAAGCCCGAAGCCAAGGCGTGGGTGACGCAGGATGACTATCCGGCCGCGGCGCAAAGGGGCGAAGCCAGCGGCTATGTCGAATATGTGCTCGACGTGACCCCGGAAGGCCTAGTCGGCGGATGCCGCATCGTGCTGACCTCGGGCTTCTCGATCCTCGACGAGGCGACCTGTTCGGTGCTCACGCGGCGCGCGCGGTTCCATCCGGGGCACGATGATTCGGGCCATCCGACTGGCGGCATCTTTCGCGGCAATTTCAAATGTATCTCAGCGGAACCCCCGAGCAGCTGATGCGAACTCAGCGCGGCGATTTCGGAACCGCTGGCGCTCGACCTCACCGTCCAGCGCCTTCCCGCCGGCTACGCCAACCCCGCGCTGCTGCTGCTGAAATTCGCGCCAGGCGGCGCGGCCACCGGATGCAAGGCCGCCCAAACGAGCGGGAGCGCGCGGATCGACGACTTCGCCTGCACCCAGGCGATGGCCGACGTGAAATTCGTCTCGCCGCCCCGCGGACCGGGACAGATGCCGTTCGACAGCCAGATGGTGCGGGTGTCGCTGCTCGCGGCGCCCCCCGCGAAGTAATCCTGCCCGCCGGCATGCCATTTGGATTGGACGAAGCCGATTCGAGTTACTATGTCGCACGGGCGCGTAGGCCGATTGCGCGCTTTCAAGAGATTTGACCGTTGGAATTGCTGCTTTTCCTGACTGCCCTGTTCGCCGGCCTCACCGGAGCGGTCTCCGGCGACCATGCGCCGGTGCAGGGCGTGGCGGTGGTGCGCGCGGCGCAGGCGACGCAGACGGCGGTCCAGCCGGCGCGTCGCGCAGTCCCCGCGGCCGTCCAGCCGGTCTTCGCACGGCCCGAGCGCGCGCTGCTGCCCTTCGTCGCTGAGGCGCCGCTCACCAGCATCCGCAGCGTTTTCGAGCGCCGGCTGGAATAAGGCTCCGGTGGCCCGGGCGGCCGCCTTTCCCGATCGCGTGCCGCGTGCGGCACCAGGCGGCGGCCGCGTGACGGCGGCGTGCCGCGCCAACCCTATCAGACGACTGGAAATCCCATGCTCGGCAGCATTGCCAAGGCCCTCTTCGGCTCGTCGAACGAGCGCTATGTCGCGTCGCTCGGCAGCATCGTCGCCAAGATCAACGGCTTCGAGACCACCATCTCGGCGATGACCGACGAGGAGCTGGCCCACCAGACGGTCAAGTTCCGCGAACGGCTCGCCGACGGCGAGAAGCTCGACGACCTGCTGCCCGAGGCCTTCGCCACGGTGCGCGAGGCCTCGAAGCGCGCGCTCGGCCAGCGGCATTACGACGTGCAGATGGTCGGCGGCATCGTCCTCCACCGCGGCGAGATCGCCGAGATGCGCACCGGCGAGGGCAAGACGCTGGTGGCGACGCTCGCCTGTCTATCTGAACGCGCTGCCGGGCAAGGGCGTCCACGTCGTCACCGTCAACGATTACCTCGCCCGCCGCGACGCCGAATGGATGGGGCAGATCTACAAGTTCCTCGGCATGACCGTCGGCGTGATCGTCCCCAACCTCAGCGAGCACGAGCGGCGCGACGCCTACGGCGTCGGACATCACCTACGGCACCAACAACGAGTTCGGCTTCGACTATCTGCGCGACAACATGAAGTACGAGCGCGCGCTCGATGGTGCAGCGGCCGTTCAATTTCGCGATCGTCGACGAGGTCGATTCGATCCTGATCGACGAGGCGCGCACGCCGCTGATCATCTCGGGCCCGACCGACGACAAGTCCGAGCTCTACATCGCAGGTCGATGCGGTGGTGAAGCAGCTCGTGCCCGACGATTACGAGAAGGACGAGAAGCAGCAAGCTCGATCATCGCTGACCGAGGACGGCACCGAGAAGGTCGAGCGGATGCTCGAGGCCGCCGGGCTGCTCGAGGGCGCCAACCTCTACGACTTCGAGAACACGCAGGTGGTCCACCACCTCAACCAGGCGCTGCGCGCCAACGTGATGTTCAAGCGCGACACCGACTATATCGTCAAGGACGGCAAGGTCATCATCATCGACGAGTTCACCGGCCGCATGATGGACGGGCGGCGCTGGTCGGACGGGCTGCACCAGGCGGTCGAGGCCAAGGAAGGCGTCGCAGATCGAGCCCGAGAACCAGACGATGGCCTCGATCACCTTCCAGAACTATTTCCGCATGTATCCCAAGCTCTCGGGCATGACCGGCACCGCGGCGACCGAGGCGGCCGAATTCTACGACATCTACAAGATGAACGTCGTCACGATCCCGACCAACGTGCCGGTCCAGCGCGTCGACGAGGAAGACGAGTTCTACAAGAACACCGCCGACAAGTTCCAGGCGATCGCCAAGACGATCAGGGAGCATAGCGAGAAGGGCCAGCCGGTGCTGGTCGGCACCGTCTCGATCGAGAAGTCCGAGCTGCTGTCCGAGTTCCTGAACAAGGAGAAGCGTCGAGCACGAGGTGCTCAACGCGCGCTTCCACGAGCAGGAGGCGCATATCGTCGCGCAGGCGGGCCGCCTCGGCGCGGTGACGATCGCGACCAACATGGCCGGCCGCGGCACCGACATCCAGCTCGGCGGCAATGTCGAGTTCCGCATCGACGACGAGCTCGCCGACATGCCCGAAGGGCCGGAGCGCGACGCCGCGATCGAGCGGATCAAGGCCGAGGTCGCCGCCGAGAAGGCAGCAGGTGCTCGCCGCCGGCGGGCTGTTCGTGCTCGGCACCGAGCGCCACGAGAGCCGCCGCATCGACAACCAGCTGCGCGGCCGCTCGGGCCGCCAGGGCGATCCCGGCCTCAGCCGCTTCTACCTGAGCCTCGACGACGATCTGCTGCGCATCTTCGGCCCGAACACGCTGTTCGCGCGGATGATGAGCATCGAACCTCGAGGACGGCGAGGCGATCGGCATCGAAGTGGATCTCCAAGGCGATCGAGACCGCGCAGAAGAAGGTCGAGGCGCGCAACTACGACATCCGCAAGCAGGTCGTCGAATACGACGACGTGATGAACGACCAGCGCAAGGTGATCTACGAGCAGCGCGCCGACATCATGGACGCCGACGCGGTCGGCGACGTCGTCGTCGACATGCGCGCGCGAGACGGTCAACGCGCTCGTCGGCGACGCCTGCCCGCCCGGCTCCTATCCCGAGCAATGGGACGTCGAGGGGCTCAAGGCGCGAGTCGCCGAGATGCTCGGCATCGAGCCGCCGATCGAGGACTGGATCAAGCCGAGGAGGCGATCGACCCCGAGATGCTCGAGGAGCGCATCCGCGAGGCGGCCGACGCGCATCGATGGCCGCCAAGTCCGCCGATCTCGATCCCGAGACCTGGACGCAGATCGAGAAGAGCGATCCTGCTCCAGAACGCTCGACCATCACTGGAAGGAGCATCTGGCGACGCTCGATGCGCTGCGCCAGGTGATCCACCTGCGCGCCTATGCGCAGAAGACGCCGATCAACGAGTATAAGCAGGAGGCGTTCGCGCTGTTCGAGCGGATGCTCGCGCACGATCCGCGAGGACGTGACCCGCACGCTCGCCATCGCCCAGTTCCGCATGGCGCCGGCGCCCGAGCTTCCCGAGCTGCCCGACTTCCTGACCACGCACGTCGATCCGCTGACCGGCGACGACGACACGCGCGACTGGGACGGCGGCGCGCTGGGGCTGATCATGGCGCAGCCGCCGCCAGTTCGGCGCGCCGCAGCCGGACGCACAGCCTGGGCAGGACCCGTCCGAATGGGAGGGCTTGGTCAGCCGCAACGCGCCGTGCCCGTGCGGCTCGGGCCGCAAGTACAAGCACTGCCACGGCGCGCTGACGGCGTAACTCCATTCCCCTCCCGCAAGCGGGAGGGGAGAAGAAGCCTACTTTTTGGCCGCCGGCGGCTGGACCGTCGGCCCAAGCCGGGTGAGCACCTCGTGCGCGTCGAACGCGCGCACCTCGCCCGCGGGCTTGGCGCCGTGGCCGGTCGCGATCTCGGCGGTGGCCTCGAAGCGCTGGACGGTGGTCACGTCGAAATCGCGGTCGCGCCAGAAGGGGTCGTCGTAGAACGGGTCCCAGCTCCGCCAGCCGAAGCGCGGGCGGTACCAGCGCCAATAGGGATGCCAATAGCCCCACGGGCCGCCGCCGCCGATCCCGGGTTCGACGAAGGTGCTCGTCTTGGTCTCGGTGTCGCGGTTGACGAGCACGAAATAGTCGAACCCATTCTGCACTGTCAGTTCGGCCGAGCGGTACAGCAGATAGCGCTCGACCGTCTCGCGCGAGGTCAGGCTGTTGCCCGAGAAGCTGACGCGGAAATGGGTGTCGTCGATCCTTTGGTCCGAATAGCCCATGTGTTGCGACCCGGGGCTCTCGGCGGCTTGATAGGGCGTCGGCGTCTCGCACGAGCCGAGCGCGAACGCGCTCGAAAGGGTGAGGGCGAGCGCGGCGACCCGGGCGCTCCTGCGGATGCTCATTGGCGGATCCTCCATGACTTCAAAATCTGGGGCAAATCGCTCTGCCGAAACGCAAATTCAACGCGTGCCCGCTGAAAAATGTCCCTTCGCGGATTGACGCTTGCTGAACGGATGTTCAGCCGAGCCGCTCGGGCACTTCGAGCGCTTCCTCGGCGATCACCGACCGCGGTGCCATCGCTTCCCAGGGGAAGACGAACCAGTCCTTGTCCACCGAGCGGTCGATCGTGCGGAAGCGGTAGTCGACCTGCTGCTTCGAGCGGATATTGTCGAGCAGCACGGCGAAGCGGATGCTCTCCGGATCGGCGCGGCGCTCGGCGAGCGCGGCGCGGATTTCGCCGATCGTCTTGCCCGAATCGTTGATGTCCTCGACGAACAGCAGCCGATCGCCCTCGCGGGTGCGCTGCGCGAGCACCGCGACCAGCTCCTCGCCGAACTGGGCGATTCGGGTCGAATGGTCGATCGAGACCATCGGCAGCCCGAGCCGGTGCGACAGGAACACCGAGGGCGTCAGCCCGCCGCGCCCGATCCCCACCAGCAGCGACGGCCGCCACTCGCCCGCGGCCTCGGCGATGACGTGGATGCCCTCGACCATTTCCTCATGGGTGAAGGGCGTGAATTTGATCTCGTCCATGTCAGTGGACCTCGCAATAGGCGTCGAGCCGCGCGAGGTGCGCGGCCACGGTATCGTCGGGCAGGAATGAACCGAGGAAGCTATTGCGCGCCAGCGTCACCAGCGCCTCGCGCCCCAGCCCGCGCCCCGCCGCCACCGCGCGATAGTTATCGGTGACATAGCCGCCGAAATAGGCCGGGTCGTCCGAATTGACGGTCGCGCGCAGCCCGAGCGCGAGCATCCGGTCGATCGGATGCGCGTCGATCGAGGCGACGTTGCAGAGCTTGACGTTCGAGAGGGGGCACACCGTCAGCGTCATCGCCGATCGCGCGAGCCGGGTGACCAGCGCGGGATCCTCGAGGCTGCGGTTGCCGTGATCGAGCCGGTCGACGTGAAGCAGGTCGAGCGCTTCGCGGACGTATTCGGGCGGGCCTTCCTCGCCGGCGTGCGCGACTCGCTTGAGCCCCATCGCGGCGGCGGCGGCGAAGACGCGTTCGAACTTGGAGGGCGGATGCCCCACCTCGGACGAATCGAGCCCGACCGCCGCGATCTGCTCGATCCACGGCTGCGCTTGGTTGAGGGTACGGAACGCCTCGTCCTCGTCGAGGTGACGCAGGAAGCACAGGATCAGCTTCGAGGTCAGGCCGTGCTTCGCCTCGGCCTCGGCCATGCCCGCGAGCAAGCCGTTGGCGGCCACGCCGAACGGGATGCCGCGATGCGTGTGGGTCTGCGGATCGAAGAAGATCTCGGCATGGACCACCCCGTCCGCGGCGGCGCGATCGAAATAGGCAAGCGCGAGATCGCGGAAATCCTCCTCGGTGCGCAGCACGTCGGCGCCGGCGTAATAGATGTCGAGGAAGTCCTGCAGGTTCGAGAAGTCATAGGCCGCGCGGACCGCCTCGACCGAAGCGAACGGGATAGAGACGCGGTTGCGTCGCGCGAATTCGAACATCTGCTCGGGCTCGAGGCTGCCTTCGATATGGAGGTGAAGCTCGGCCTTGGGCAGCCCGGCGATGAAGTCGGTCATAGTCCGAGCATCGCAGGCGAGGCGGGGACTCGCAAGCGCCGAGCGCTATCCCGCCGAGCTTTCCGGCTCGCGCCGCCCGAAGATGCGGAGCGCGCCCTCCGGTGGCGCGCTGCGGCCCTCGGCGCGCCACGCGCTCGGCGCGCAGCCGAATTCCTCGTTGAACCAGCGCGCGAACGAGCTCGCCGTCGCATAGCCGAGCAGGTGCGCGATCGAGCCCAGCGGCAGCGCGGTCGAGCGGAGATGCCGGATCGCGAGCTCACGGCGCACGTCGTTGAGCAAGGTCGCGAAGCTCAGTCCGTCGCGATCGAGCATCCGCTGGATCGTGCGCGGGTGCGTGCGCAGCAGCGCCCCGACCTGGTCGAGCGTCCCGCGCCCCATCGGCAGCAGCAGGTAGAGCGCGCGCCGGATCCTCTCGCCGACCGCGACCGCATCGGCGGGCCGGCGCAGGCCGTCGAGATAGTGGCGGGCGTGGCTCGCCATCGTCGCGTCCGCGCGCGGGATCGGCTGTTCGAGTATCGTCGCGGCACAGGTGAAGCCGGTGAAATTGCTCTCGAACTCGACCGGGCAGGGGAACAGTCGCTGGTGAGCGCCGCGATCGGCGGGCGCCGCCTCGACGAAATTGGCGCTCTCGGGCCGCCAGCCGTCGGGCGAGACCGCGCTCAGCGTGCGCGAGGTCGCGAGCATCAGCCAGTTCACCATCTGGCGCATGCCCACGCGCGAATCGGTGACGATCTCGACGTGGACGAGCGCGGTCTCGTCGAAATCCTCGATCGAGACGAACAACCATTCGGCGAACAGCCGCTGATATTCGGTGATCGCATCGATCACATCGCGCAGCGTCGCGAGGTGGATGAGCAGCAGGCTCAGCGCCCCGAGTGCCGAATAGGGGCGCTGCTCGGCGAGCAGCAGGCCGAAATGCTCGCAGTTCGATTGCTCGGCCGAATCCTCGAGCAAGGTCGCGGCGGCCTCGAGCGGAAGGCGCTGTTCGGGATCGGCGAGCTGCGCCGGATTGATCCCGGCGCGGTGAAGCAATTCGGCGGGGTCGAGCCCGCAATCGCGCGCCACCTCTTCGTAGTTGGTCAGCGTAGCGGCGCGGACGAGGTCCATCGCGACTCTCCGGGGCAATGCAGCATGGTTATGGCCCTGGACCACATGGCTATCACGGGTGTCGCGAATTGGATAGTTGCGATGACGATACGAAAAGCGCGCGCGAACATGGTTAATCTAGAGCGCCGCCGAAGCCATTGCTTCGCCGGACGCCGCGCGCGCTGACGCGGGGCGCAGCGCGATCTGCTCAGAGGAACCATCATGTCCAAACCCCTTGGGTCGGCGGGCGAAAAGCCCGTCACGGCGCGCGCGAGCCGCGCCGCCGAATTCGGAAGGCGCCATTGGCCCGACTCCGCGGAGGAAAGCCCTCCCGCCGCGGCCGACCCCCAGTGTGCCCGCGATTATGAAGCGATCAACTCGGTCCTCGTCCACGAACTGGCGCAGCCGCTGACGGCGGCGGCCAATTTCGTCGAAAGCTCGGCGCGGCTGGTGCGCCAGCAGATCCTCGAACTCGAGCGGCTGCTGACGCTGATCGAATGCGCGCGCACGCAGACCACGCGCGCCGGGCAGGTCTTCCACAGGATCCGCGAGTTCGACAAGAACCGGCGGATCAATCTCGAGACGGAGGATCTGAACGCGATCATCGCCGCGGCGGTCGCGAGCTTGCCCGAGGGCGAGGTGGAGCTCGCCCGGTCGCTCCCGACACAGCCGCTCCACGCGCGCGTCGACGGCGTGCTGATCGGCCAGGTGCTGACCAATCTGCTCACCAACGCCGCCGAAGCGATGGCGGGCTCGCCGGTGCGGCGGATCGGGATCGAGGCGCGCCAGCTCGGCGACCAGGCGATGATCCGAATCCGCGACACCGGTCCTGGATTCGCCAGGGACTCGGCCGAGCGTTCGTTCGAGCAGGGCGTGACCACCAAGCCGGGCAGCGGCGGGCTGGGGCTCACGATCTGCCGCTCGATCGTCGACGCGCATGGCGGGAAGCTATGGGCCGAGCGGCCGGTCGAGGGCTCGGGCGCGGTGATCAACCTGATCCTGCCGACGGGGCTGGCGCCGCGGACCTGATCGAAGCGCAACGGCGCCGCGCGTTCCGCGTTTGGTGCGCATGCCCTCCAGCGTGATCCGCCGCTTCGATTACGACGAGCCCGCGCGCCGTCTCGACGTCGAGTTCGTGAGCGGGCGGCGGTACAGCTACCTTGGCGTTCCGCCCGAAATGGTGGCGGCGATGCGCGCGGCGTTCTCGAAGGGCAGCTATTTCAACCGCCACATCCGCGACCATTTCGCCTTCACGCGCGAGCGAGGTGGGGGCGGCGGAAGGCTGGCTCCCCGGGCCTGAATTCGAACAGGCGACCATTCGATTAACAGTCGAACGCTCTACCGCTGAGCTACCGGGGAATGCCGTCTTGTAGCGGCCGGGGCCGCTGCGGAGGCGCGCCTATAGCAGCGGGGTTTCGCGCATTGCAAGGCTTAGGTTGGGACTGATATTCCCCGGAAAAGGATGCCCGCTCTCACGCGATGAACTGTTCCATCGTGATCCGGTCGTCGAGCGCGTGCTCGGGATCGAACAGCAGGGTCAGGTCGCGCTGGTGGTCGATCGAGATGTCGACCCGCGCGACCTCGCGCACCTCGCGCTGGTCGGCGACCGCGCTGACCGGGCGCTTGTCGCCTTCGAGCACGCGGAAGCCGATGCGCGCCTTGTCGGGCAGGATCGCGCCGCGCCAGCGCCGCGGGCGGAACGGGCTGATCGGGGTCATCGCCAGCATCGCCGAGCCGAGCGGCAGGATGGGGCCCTGGACCGAGAGGTTGTACGCGGTCGATCCCGCGGGCGTCGCCACCAGCATGCCGTCGCAGACCAGTTCGGGCAGCACGACGCGATCGTTGACGGTGACTTCGAGCCGTGCGGTCTGGCGAGTCTCGCGCAGCAGCGAGACTTCGTTGATCGCGGGCAGTTCGATCCGGTCGCCCTCGATCGTCACCGCGCTCATCGACAAGCGGCGAGACGCGGAACGGCTTGGCGAGCGCGAGCCGCTCGTTCGAGCCCCTCGAGCCGCCAGTCGTTCATCAGGAAGCCGATGGTGCCGAGGTTCATGCCGAACACGGGCACGGTGCGGTCGGCCTCGAGCATCGCGTGGAGCGTCTGGAGCATGAAGCCGTCGCCGCCGAGCGCGACGACCAGCTCGGCTTCCTCGACCGGAACCCAGTCATAGGCCTCGCGCAACTCCGCCGCGGCCACTTGCGCGGGCGGCGTCGGCGGAGGCGACCAGCGCGCCGCAGGCTCATCCGCCGGTGACGCTCATGTGCCGCGCCACCGCGGGCGGCGCGCCGGGGGCGATCATGAAGTCGTGCGCGGCGGGCTTCTCCGCCATCGCGCGGGTGATGCCGCGATCGACCGCGTCGAGCCCGCCGCTGCGGATCGCCGCCTTGAGGTCGATCGATTCCTCATGGCCGAGGCACATGTGGAGCTTGCCTTCGGTGGTCAGCCGAACGCGGTTGCACGTGCCGCAGAAGTTGCCGGTGAGCGGCGAGATCAGCCCGAGCCGCCGCTCGGTGCCCGCGACTCGCCAGTAGCGCGCCGGGCCGCCGCGTGATCTGCGCGTCGGGTACCAGATTGAAGCGGCGCTTGAGCGACTTGAGCACTTGGGGCAGCGGCACGAAGCGATCGGCGCGGTCCTCGTCGATCGCGCCCATCGGCATCGTCTCGATCAGCGTCAGGTCGTGGCCCTGCTCGACCGCCCAGGCGAGCATCCCGGGTATATCGCGCGTGTTGAGGCCCTTGAGCGCGACCATGTTGATCTTGACCGCCAGCCCCGCCGCGCGCGCCGCGACGATCCCGCGCAGCACCGCGTCGAGGTCGCCGTGCCGGGTGATGTAGCGGAAGGTGTGCGGGCGCAGGCTGTCAAGGCTGACGTTGATCCGGCGCATCCCCGCCGCGAACAGCGCCTCGGCGTGATCGGCGAGGCGCGTGGCGTTGGTGGTCATCGTCAGTTCGTCGAGGCCGCTGCCGAGGTGGCTGCCGAGCCGCTCGGCGAGCTCGGTCACGTCGCGGCGGACGAGCGGTTCGCCGCCGGTCAGCCGGATTTTCCGTACGCCCCGCGCGATGAAGCGCTCGGCGATCAGCGCGATCTCGTCGAGGCTGAGCAGCTCCTGCCGAGGCAGGAAGGTCATCGTCTCGGCCATGCAATAGCGGCAGCGCAAGTCACAGCGATCGGTCACCGAGATGCGCAGATAGGTGATCGCGCGGCCGTGACGGTCCACCAGATTAGGTGCGGTCAAGGCGGGAGCGCTGGCCATCGAGCCGAGGTAAGCCGGATGCGCCGGGCAAACAAGCCACTGGATGGCGGCGCGGCTCCGATCCCGCTATCGGAGGGCGGATGGACGAGATCACCGCCGAGCCGCAGCAGGGCGCACAGCACGAGGCGCCGCTGTTCCTGCTCTCCTTCCGCCAGCGCGACGAGCTTGCCGCGGCGGCGGCGGGCGCGGGGTGGCGGGTGGTCGCGGCGCGGCGCGGCGAGGGGGTCGAGCGGCGCTTCCTGGCGAGCGGCGCGGCGGTGGCGGTGATCGACGCGCGCGGGGCGCTGAGCGATGGGCTTCTCGCCGCCAAGGCGCTCGGCGGGCTGATCGAGACCAACGGCGCGGCGATGCTGGTGCTGGTGTCGCAGAGCGACACGATCCACATCCGCGAATTCTTCACCGCCGGCGCAACCCATTTCCTGAGCAGCCCGATGTCCTCGGCGGCGATCGCGCAGGCGGTGCGCTTCGCCCATCGCCACGTCGAGCGGCTCGCGGGATGGCACGGCGAAGCGACGGCGAGCGCGGAGCCGCTCGGCTGGCGCTACGATCCCGAGATCCGTTCGCTCCAGCTCACGCCGGGGCTGGCGGCGATGCTCGGACTGCCCGAGGCGCCGGGGATTCGCGAGGCGCTGAAGGGGATCGATCCGTCTGATCGCAAGCTCGGCCGCGTCGCGATCCGGCGGCTGAGCGAGGCCAAGCCCTCTACCGCCTTCGCGCACGATCTGGCGGGCGCGGGCCGCGTCGTCCAGCACATCCAGCGCGATCCCCGCACCGGGCGGCTGCATGCCTTGGTCGAGCATCTCGGCGCGGCGCCCGATGCGGGGGCGGCGGTGCGCGACGCGCTGACCGGCGCGCGTGACGCGGGCAGTGCTCGGCGCTGGCTCGACCGGCGGCTTGGCGAGGGCGCGGCCGTGACCGCGATCCTGATCGGACTCGACTCGCTTCGAGACGGTCAACACCGCGTACGGCCGCGCGGCCGGGGACGCATTGCTGCGCGCGGTTTCGCGGCGCGTGGCGGAGGCGGCGCGGGAGGCCTTGGGCAGGGGCGCGGTGATCGCGCGGATGGGCGGCTCCGAATTCCTGGTGGCGAGCGACGAGGCCGATGCGGACCGGATCGCGATCGCCGTTGGGCGCCTCGAGGAGGCGCTGGCGCGGCCGTTCGTGGTGGGGAGCGACATTCTGCCGCTCGGCGCGCGGCTGGCGAGCGCAGCGAGCGCGGCAGGTGACAGCGCCGCGAGCCTGCTCCGGCGCGCGAGCGAGGCGCTGTTCGATCGTCACGTCCCGCGCGAGGCCGAGGCGCCGGCGATCGAGGCACTGGCGGCGGACCTGCGCCACGCGCTCGACCGCGGCGAGATCGGCGTGCTGTTCCAGCCGCAGGTGGCGATCGCCAGCGGCGCGATCGTGGGGGTCGAGGCGCTGGCGCGGTGGCAACACCCCCGGCTGGGCGAGGTGGGCGCCGAGACTTTGTTCGCAGCCGCCGATCACGCCGGGCTGGCGGCGCAGCTCAGCGACCTCGTCCAGCGCGAGGCGTTGCAGGCAGCGGCGCGCTGGCCGCTCGCTTTGGGGAAGCTGCGGCTCTCGATCAACGTGACCGCGCAGGACGTCGGCCGGTCGGGCTTCGCCGACGCGCTGCTCGGGCGGATCGACGCGAGCGGCTTCCCGCGCGCACGCCTGACGGTGGAGATCACCGAAAGCGGGATCATGTCCGACCTGGGCGAAGCGGCTCGTCTGCTCGCCGAACTGAGAACGGCCGGATGCCGCGTGGCGATCGACGATTTCGGCACCGGCTATTCGAGCCTCGCCTATCTGAAGGCGCTCCCGCTCGATTACCTCAAGATCGACCGGCGGCTGAGCCAGGACATCACGGGAAGCCCGCGCGACCGAGTGGTTGTGCGCGGCGTGATCGACATGGCACGCTCGCTCGGCCTCGCGGTGATCGCCGAAGGGGTGGAGACCGAGGAGCAGCTCGACTTGCTGGCGAAGGAAGGCTGCCAGTATTTCCAGGGCTTCCTGTGCGCCGAGCCGCTCGACGTGGAGGCGCTCACGAAATTGGTGGGGGTATGAGCGGCGATCTCGACGTCACCGGCGTGTGGTATGGCCGGTACGAGGCATTCGGCCACCACGAGGTCAACGGTTTCATCGCCGTGCTGGAGGATGCGGGCGGTGCGATCAGCGGCGTGATCACCGAGCCCGATACGAGCGGTCAGGCCGAGGTCCGCCGAGCCTATGTCGACGGCCAGCGGAGCGGCGCGGGAGTGCGGTTCGTCAAGCAATATGACGGCGCAATGGCCGCCCACGCGGTGCGCTATTCGGGCAGGATGAGCGCCGACGGCACCGAAATCCGCGGCACCTGGCTGATCGTCCGCTCGGCCGGCCTGTTCGTGATGACGCGCGAGAAATTCGACGCCAAGGCGCTGGAGGAGGAGCGGGAAGTCGAACTGACGGTCCGCTAGGGTCACGACTTCGATCGGAAGCCCTGCCGGATCAAGGGCGAGGCCGTCGCCTCACCCCGCGAGCAGCTTGCGGAACGAAAGGTCACACCAGGGTCACACTGCCGCGCATGTTCCGGCGGCAATGGGGCCAGGCGTAAAGTCGCGACGGTCGCGCTCGAACGCAGGTTGCGTTCGCGACTGCGATCCAACACTTTCAAAGAGCGGCAGCGCATCGATCCCAGCAGACGAAATCCAACATTTCAAGGAGTTGGTCGGACATCAATGGGAACACCTCGAGCAAGCCGGACAGCCATCGCCAGGCCGCACATCCTCGAAACCAATCGAGTACATATCCTGGGGCTCACCCCAGCCGCTCGGCGAGGTGCGCGCCGACCCTGAGCGCGTTCGCCACGATCGTCAGCGTGGGGTTCACGGCGGATGAGGAGGGGAAGAAGCTCGAAATCGACGATGTAGAGGTTGTCGAGCTCGTGCGCCTTGCACCATTCGTCGCATACGCTCGCCGCCGGGTCCTTGCCGAAACGCAAGGTGCCGCACTGGTGCGCGGTGCCGTAGAGCGGGAGCAGTTGGTCGACCTGGAAGCGATGCTCGAGCAGCGAGAATTTGTGCGCGACGAAGCCGCTCAGGCCGTGCTCGAGCTTCTTGACCAGCCGCTCGTGCGCGCTGGTGTCGCCGAAGGTGTAGGAGAGCATGATCTGGCCCTCGCGAGTCAGCGTCACGCGATTGTCGGGTTCGGGCAGGTCCTCGGACATGACGAGGAAGCTCACCATCCGGTGCGCGATCGCGTCCATGAACGCGTCGGGGAGCAGCGCGGGCGGGATCATATCGGCGATCTCGCCCTGGAGCGTCTGCCCGGTCATATACTCGAGCAGCTGGATCTGCCCCATCGGATAGGGGTAGCTGCCGTCGGGCTCGCCGTAATAGAAATCCATGACCGTCAGCGTCTTGGGGAAATTGGCGATGAAGGGCTCGCACGATAGCGAGATCACCGCCGAGGTCATGTGGAACATGTAGTTGCGGCCGACCTGGTCCGATCCGTTGGCGAGGCCGTGGGGGTGCGCATCGCTGGCCGAGGCGAGGAGGAGCGCGGCGCTGTTCACTGCCCCCGCCGCGAGTCCGACGATGCCGCCGGAATAGATCTCGGGGCCGTCGGGACCCTCGCAATGGACCGCGGTGACGATTTTGCCGGTGGGATCGGTCTCGAGCCGGACCACCTTGCGGCCGGTGAGCAACGTGACGTTGGCCTTCTCCGCGAGCGGCTCGATCGCGGCGGTGCGGGCATCGACCTTGGCCTTGACCATGCACGGATAGCCGCCGCAGGTGGTGCAGCGCACGCACAGGCTCGAGACCGGGTGCGCATCGTCGCGGCGCACCCCGAGCGGCAGCGGCGAAGGGTGCCAGCCGATGTCGGCGAAGTGCCGCCGCAGACCCTCCACTCCGGGATCGTGAGTCAGCGCAGGGAAGGGGAGCGGCGGATCCTCGGGATCGTCGAACGGATCGATCCCGCGGGTGCCGTGGACTTCCCAGCGCTTCTCGGCCTCGGTGTACCACGGGCGCATTGCGTCGTAATCGATCGGCCAGGCGGGCGAGATGCCGCCCGAATGCACCACCATCCCGAAATCCTGCCGCTTCATCCGCATCAGCGCGGCGCCGTAGAAGCTGGTGTTGCCGCCCACCCAGTAATGGGTGAGCGGGCTGAACGGCTTGGCCGCCTTGTCGAGCCACAGCTCGGGGGTGCGGTATTTCTTGCGGAGGAAGACCGCGTCTGGGCTCCAATTATCGGGCTCGACCGGGAGCACCTCGCCACGCTCGAGGATCAGGATCGACTTGCCGGTATCGGCCAGCGCCTGCGCCAGCGTGGCGCCGCCCGCGCCCGATCCGATGATGACGACGTCATAGGCCTCGGGCATCGGATGAACCTCAGTCGGGCAGCGCGAACTTCGCGGCCTGGGGGCGGATGATCGCGGCGGTGAGGCTCTCGGGCAAGAGCTTCATCATCGCGACCGCGATCTTGTTGTGGAGCCCGGTGACGATCACCTCGCGCCCGGCCTCGCTCGCGCGGACCGCGGCGGCGGCGACGGCTTCGGGCGATTGCGTCATCATGCCGGCGCGGCTGACCAGCATGCGGGTGCCGTTGGCGTCGGCGAACTCGCTCTCGGTCTGCCCGGGGCAGACCGCGGTGACGTGGACGCCGTCCTCTTTCACCTCGGCGGCGAGGCTGCGGCTCATCTTGACGAGGAAGCTCTTGGCGGCGGGATAGAGCGTGTGGCCCTTGGCGCCGGGGGAGAAAGCGACGATCGAGGCTACGTTGATGACCCGCCCCCATCGCCGCGCGACCATCGCCGGCATCAGCAGGTGGCACAGCTCCGCGGCGGTGGTGACCTGCACCTGGATGAAGTCACGTTGCTGCTCCCATGGGCTCCCGAGGAAGGTGCGGGCGATCGAGAATCCGGCGTTGTTGACGAGGATGTCGGGGGAGAGGCCGCGTGCCTCCAATTCGGCGGCAATGGCGCGGGGGGAGGCGGAGTCGGCAAGATCGGTCGCCAGCGTATGAACCCGCACGCCATGCTCGTTGGCGAGCTTCCAGGCGATCGCTTCGAGCCGCTCGGCGCGGCGGGCGACCAGCACCAGATCGACCCCGCGTTCGGCATAGGCCGTGCAAAAGGCGGCGCCGATCCCCGACGACGCGCCGGTAACCAGCGCGAGTCGGCGGGGAGGGGCAGTGTCGCTCACCCTGCCGCCTTAGCGAGTCCGCGCGAGATTTGCAGCGCGGCATTGAGCCGGGCCTTGGGGTTGTTCCATTCGCGGGTGACGACGAGCCTCATATCGGGGCGAAGCCGTGCGGTGCCGTCGAGCCGGTCGACATAGGCGAGCAAGCCATCGACATTGGGGAATTTGTCGTCGCGGAAGGTGACGAGCGCGCCTTTCGGACCTACGTCGAGCTTCGCGATGTTGGCCTGCTTGGCGTTCAACTTGGCCTCGATCAGCCGGAGGAGATTGTCGGTGGCGTCGGGCAATGTGCCGAAGCGATCGATCATCTCGGCGGCGAAGCTCTCGATGCCGTTGCTGTCCTCCACATCGTTGAGACGGCGGTAGAGGCCCATGCGCAGGTCGAGATCGGGGACGTAATCCTCGGGGATCATGATCGGGGCATCGACGGTGATCTGCGGCGAGAAATCCTTCGGGCGCAATTCCTCGCGCATGCCCCCGGCACGCGCCTCGAGGATCGCTTCCTCGAGCATCGCCTGGTAGAGTTCGTAGCCGACTTCCTTGATGTGGCCGGACTGCTCGTCGCCGAGCAAATTGCCCGCGCCGCGGATGTCGAGATCGTGGCTGGCGAGCTGGAAGCCCGCGCCGAGCGATTCCAAGTCGGAGAGCACCTTGAGGCGCTTCTCGGCCGCCTCGGTCATCATCCGTTCGGGCGGGGTGGTGAGATAAGCGTAGGCGCGCGTCTTGGCGCGGCCGACGCGCCCGCGGATCTGGTAGAGCTGGGCAAGGCCGAACTTGTCGGCGCGGTTGACGATCAGCGTGTTGGCGCTGGGGATGTCGAGGCCGGACTCGATGATCGTGGTCGAGACGAGCAGGTCGTAGCGCCGGTCGTAGAAGGCGGACATCCGCTCCTCGACCTCGGTCGGCGCCATCTGGCCGTGCGCGACGACGTAAGTGATCTCGGGAATCTCCTCGCGCAGGAACTTCTCGATGTCGGGCAGGTCGGCGATGCGCGGGGTGACGAAATAGGCCTGGCCGCCGCGGTAATGCTCGCGCAGCAGCGCCTCGCGAAGCACCACCGGGTCCCAGGGGATGACATAGGTGCGCACCGCGAGACGATCGACCGGCGGCGTCTGGATCACTGAGAGCTCGCGCAGGCCCGACATCGCCATCTGGAGCGTTCGCGGGATCGGCGTGGCGGTGAGGGTGAGGACGTGGACGTCGGCCTTCAATGCCTTCAGCCGCTCCTTGTGGGTGACGCCGAAGCGTTGCTCCTCGTCGACCACCACCAGCCCGAGCCGCTTGAACTCGATCCCCTTGGCGAGCAGCGCGTGGGTGCCGATGACGATGTCGAGCGTGCCGTCTGCGAGCTTCTCCTTGGTTGCCTTGGCCTCGCCGGCCGGGACGAGACGCGAGAGGCGGCCTATGTTGATCGGGAAGCCCTGGAAGCGTTCGGTGAAATTGGTGAAATGCTGGCGAGCGAGCAAGGTGGTGGGGCACACCACCGCGACCTGCAGCCCCGCCATCGCCGCGACGAACGCCGCTCGCAACGCCACCTCGGTCTTGCCGAAGCCGACATCGCCGACGATCAGCCGGTCCATCGGCTTGCCCGCGGCGAGATCGTCGAGCACATCACCGATCGCGCGATCCTGGTCGTCGGTTTCCTCGTAGGGGAAGCGGTCGACGAAGGCGGGATAGCCGCCGTGATCGGGCTCGAGCACCACCCCGGGGCGGACCGCGCGGCGCGCCGCGGTGGCGATCAGCTCGCCGGCGATCTCGCGGATTCGCTCCTTCATCCGCGACTTGCGGCGCTGCCACGCCTCGCCTCCAAGCCTGTCGAGCGCGGCGCCCTCTTCGCCCGAGCCGTAGCGGCTGAGAACCTCGAGATTCTCGATCGGGACGTAGAGCTTGTCGCCCCCGGCGTAACTTAGCTGGACGCAGTCGTGCGGCGCCTTCTGCACCGGGATCTGGGTCAAGCCCTCGTAGCGGCCGATACCATGATCGACATGGACGACGAGATCGCCGGGGGAGAGCGTCGCCAGCTCGTTGAGGAACGCGTCGGTCGATTTCTTGCGCTTGGTGCGGCGGACGAGCCGGTCGCCGAGCATATCCTGTTCGGTGAGCACGGCGACGTCCGGGGCGGAGAAGCCGTGATCGAGCGGGAGTACGACGAGCGCGATGCTCTTGTCCGCGATTCCCAGCGCTTGCTGCCAGCCGTCCGCGTGCTGCGCGCCGGTGAGGCCGTGATCGGCGAGCAGCCCGCCGAGGCGCTCGCGGGCGCCGTTCGAATAGCTCGCCAGCACGGGTTTCTGCCCGGCCTTCCGCAGCTTGCCAACGTGCGCGACGACGGCTTCGTAGATGTTGGCGGCGCCCGCGCGCTCGGGGGCGAAATCGCGGGGGCCGTCGACGTTGAAATCGAGGACGGTGACGCTCTCGGGCTCGTGGAAGGGCGTGGCGGTGTGGACGGGGGCTGCGTGCTGCCGTTCGGCCCAATCCTCGGGCGTCAGGTAGAGCGTCGCGGGATCGAGCGGGCGATAGCTGCCCGGATCGGCGGATTGGGCGCGGACTCGGTTGGCGTGATAATCGGCAATCGCGTCGAAGCGCTGCTGGCCGGCATTCACCGCGGCCATGTCGCGCACGATCACGGCGCGATCGGGGAGGTGGTCGAACAGGGTCTCGAGCCGCTCTTCGAACAGCGGCAGCCAATGCTCCATACCCGCAAGGCGGCGGCCGTCGCTGATCGCCTGATAGAGCGGGTCGCCCGTCGCGGAGGCGCCGAACTTGTCGCGATAGCGGGCGCGGAAGCGCTTGATCGATTCCTCGTCGAGC
The DNA here is from genome assembly GCA_963799985.1 of uncultured Alphaproteobacteria bacterium. GTDB lineage: Bacteria > Pseudomonadota > Alphaproteobacteria > Sphingomonadales > Sphingomonadaceae > Sphingomonas. Next base: position 115,291 of record CAWCZC010000005.1, read on the forward strand.
AGCGCTTCGCAGGCGGGGAGCAGCGTGACGCCGTCGAGGCGGCCGGTGGTGCGCTGGTCGGCGGGGTCGAAGGTGCGCACGCTCTCGATCTCGTCGCCGAAGAAATCGAGCCGCAGCGGCTGCTCGGCGCCCGAGGGGAACAGATCGACCAGCCCGCCGCGCACCGCGAACTCGCCGGCGTCGTTGACGGTGTCGAGCCGGACATAGCCGTTGGCCTGGAGCAGCGCGGTCAGGCGATCGAGCGAGATTCGCTCACCGGGCGCGAGGCGCGCGACGAACTGGCGGATGCGGAACGGCGTGAGCGTGCGCTGGGTCGCGGCGTTGACGGTGGTGACGACGAGGCGCGGGGCCTTGGCGGGCGCCTGGAGGGCGTGGAGCGCGGCCAGCCGCTCGGACATGACTCGGAGCGTCGGCGAGGCGCGGTCGTAGGGAAGGCAATCCCATGCCGGGAAGGCGATCACTTCCAGCTCCGGGGCGAAATAGCGCGCGGTGCCGGCGATCGCGCGCATCGTCGCTTCGTCGGGCGCGATGAATACTGCGGTGCCGGCGGCGCGTGCGAGATCGGCCAGCATCCAGGGTAGGAAGCCGGTCGGCGCGCCTGCCAGCGTCAGCGGGCAAGTGGCGGAGAGGATGGTCTTCAGGTCCGGCATTGCTTCTTTCTTTAGCCCCTCCCCTTCAGGGGAGGGGCTTAGTTATCTCGAAATCGGCACGTAATTCAGCGCCTTGAGCGCCTGCATCAGCGGGCCGTGGTAGCGCTCGGGCACCGGCAGCGTTCCCATCGCCCAGGCCATGATGTCGACGTCCTGCTCCTCGATCATTTCCTCGAACAGCGCGATCTCGGGCTCGCTCCAGCCGGCGTGGCGCGCGTCGAAGAACCCGCCGATCATCAAGTCGGCTTCCTTGGTGCCGCGATGCCATGCGCGGAAGCGGAGGCGCTTGATATGGGTTTCGCGGTCCATGCGGTTCTTCCAACGGCAATTGGCCGGCAGCGCTGGAATGCGCCGTCGGCTTGGGTGTAGGCAGGCAGATAGACATGCGGCCGGAACTTCTCAATCCACTGTTCGCCGAAGTGACGGCGCTGAAGGGCATCAGGCCCGGGGCTCGCCAAGCCCTTGGAGCGGCTGGGGCTCAGCCGCGTGGTCGACGTCGCCTTCCATCTGCCGACCGGCTGGATCGATCGGCTGCCACGCGACGAGCTGATGCAATCGGATGTGGGCCAGACCATCGTGATTCCGCTGACTCCGGTGAACTACCGTTTCGGCGGCAGCGCGCGGGCGCCGGCGCGGGTTCAGGCGGTCGACGCGCACGGGAACTACGTCAGCCTGGTCTTCTTCGGGGGCAATTCGGGCTGGGCGAAGAAGCTGCTGCCTCTGAACGAGAAGCGCTTCGTGTCGGGCCGGCTCGATCAATACGGGCAGGAGCTGCAGATCGTTCACCCCGACGTGTCGGAGGCGGCCGAACCCGGCGGGCGCGAGGCGGTCTATCCGTGCTCGGAAGGCATCACCTCGAAGCGGATCGCGGCGATGGCGGCGCAGGCGGTCGAGCGCGCGCCGGTGCTCCCCGAATGGATCGAGCCGAGCCTCAAGGCGCAGCAAGGCTGGCCCGATTGGCGCGAGGCGCTCGCCGGCATCCACGCCGATCCGGCCGATGCCAAGGCGCGCGAGCGGCTCGCCTATGACGAAATCTTCGCCAACCAGCTCGCGCTGCTGCTGGTGCGCGGCGAGGCGCGGGCGAAGCGGGGACGTCCGTTGCAGGGCGACGGGCGGCTGCGCGAGGCGCTGCAGCTGCCCTACACGCCGACCGGCGCGCAGACTCGGACGATCGGCGAGATCGAAGGCGATCTGGCGCAGGTCCGGCCGATGCTGCGGCTGCTCCAGGGCGACGTCGGATCGGGCAAGACGCTGGTCGCGACGATGGCGCTGCTGATCGCGGTCGAGGCGGGCGCACAGGGGGCGTTCCTCGCGCCGACCGAGATCCTCGCGCGCCAGCATTTCGACACGCTCAGCCGGATGCTCGCAGGCCTCGACGTCCGCGTCGCGATCCTCACCGGGCGCGACAAGGGGCGCGTGCGGGAGGCGACGCTGATGGGGCTCGCCGACGGATCGATCCATATCCTCGTCGGCACGCATGCGATCTTCCAGGAGGGTGTGACCTACAAGGACCTCGGCCTGGTGGTGGTCGACGAGCAGCATCGCTTCGGGGTCGCGCAAAGGCTGCTGCTCCAGGCGAAGGCCGAACGCCCGCCGCACCTGCTGGTGATGACCGCGACGCCGATTCCGCGCACGCTGACTCTGGCGCAATACGGCGAGATGGACGTCAGCCGCCTGGACGAGATGCCGCCGGGCCGGCAGCCGATCGAGACTCGGGTGATCTCGGACGACCGGCTGGGGGAGGTGGTCGACGCGCTCGGGCGGCATCTGTCGGGCGGTGGGCAGGCTTATTGGGTGTGCCCGCTCGTCGAGGAGAGCGAGAAGACCGACCTCGCCGCCGCCGAGGCGCGGGCGGAGGCGCTGAAGGCTCGGTTCGGTGACCAGGTCGGGCTGGTGCACGGGCGGATGAAGGGGCCCGAGAAGGATGCGGTGATGGCGCGCTTCGCGGCGGGGCAGATTGGGGTGCTGGTCGCGACGACGGTGATCGAGGTGGGCGTCGACGTGCCCAATGCGACGCTGATCGTGATCGAACATGCCGATCGCTTCGGGCTCGCCCAGCTCCACCAGCTGCGTGGGCGCGTGGGGCGCGGAAGCGGGCGATCGGTGTGCCTGCTTCTGCGTGGGCACGGGCTGAGCGAGACCGCGCGCGCCCGGCTGGCGCTGATGCGCGAGACCAACGACGGCTTCCGCATCGCCGAGGAGGATCTGCGGCTGCGCGGCGCGGGCGAACTCCTCGGCACGCGGCAATCGGGCGAGATGACCTTCCGCCTCGCCACGCCCGAGATGCTCGGCGCGCTGCTGCCCCCCGCGAACGGCGACGCGCGGCTGCTGATCGATCGCGACGGCGGGCTGAAGGGCGAGCGGGGAGCGGCGGCGCGGCTGGCGCTCTATCTGTTCGAGCGCGACGCGGCGGTGGGGCTTCTGCGCGCCGGTTAGCGGGTCACTTGCTCTTCACGAGCACCGCGATCAGGTCGTAGTAGCTGGCGAGGTCGATCGCCTGATCGAACTGGCAGCCGATCCTTCCGCCCAGTGACCAGCGGACCTCGGCGGCGATTACGCCCACCACCGGCAGCGTCATGCGGATGCGGTCGCCGATCTCGAAGCAGCGCTCGCAGCGCGCCATCAGGCCGTGGGGTGAGGCATTGACGATCAGCAGCGACAATTGCCGCGCATCGGGGCCGAACGCCTTGACGCGGTAGTGGACCTCGTCGCGATCCTCGCGACGCACATCGCTATAGGCCAGATTTCCTACGCCGAAACTCACTAGACTCAGTCCTATACGACACCCTCAGGACCCTGACCGATCCTGGCTAGCAGCTTTACATGAATTCCTATGCAACGAAGCTGCTTAACGGTGACTTATGCGACGCTCAGGAGGATTACGGAGCCGCAACGAGAAGCCCGTGATGCTTGCGCCCGGCCGAGACGCGGATCGGCACGGCGACGACTGCGACAACGAGCGTCTCGCTCTCGACTTTCTCGCCGTCGACGCGAGCGCCGCCGCCCTGGATCAGGCGGCGCGCCTCACCCTTCGAAGCGCACAGGCCGAGGCCGATAAGCGCATCGACGATGCCGATGCTGCCGCCCGCCACCGCGAAGCTGGGGAGCGCTTCGCCCGAGCTGCCTTCCTCGAAGGTGCGTCGCGCGGTTTCGGCGACCGAATCGGCGGCGGCGCGGCCGCGGCACAGAGCAGTGGCTTCGTTGGCGAGGATCTTCTTTGCCTCGTTGATCTCGGCGCCCTCGAGCGCTTCGAGCCGGTCGATCTCGTCGAGCGGGACATCGGTGAACAGGCGGAGGAACTTGCCGACGTCGCGATCGTCGGTGTTCCGCCAGAACTGCCAATAGTCGTAGGCCGAGAGCAGGTCCTCGTTGAGCCACACCGCGCCGGCGGCGGTCTTGCCCATCTTGGCGCCGTCGGCGGTAGTGATCAGCGGCGTGGTGATTCCGAACAGCTCGACCCCATCGATGCGGCGGGTGAGCTCGATGCCGTTGACGATGTTGCCCCACTGATCCGACCCGCCCATCTGCACCCGGCACCCGGCACGGCGCGAAAGCTCCAGGAAATCATAGGCCTGGAGGATCATGTAGTTGAATTCGAGGAAGGTCAGCGGCTGCTCGCGCTCGAGCCGCAGCTTGACCGAATCGAACGTCAGCATGCGGTTGATCGTGAAATGGCGGCCGACATCGCGGAGGAAGGGCACGTATTCGAGCGTGTCGAGCCAGTCGGCATTGTCGATCAGGATTGCGTCGGTCGGGCCGTCGCCGAAGGTGAGGAACGGCTCGAAGGCGCGGCGGATCGAGGCGATGTTGGCGTTGATGTCCTCGGCCGAGAGCAATTTGCGGCTCTCGTCCTTGCCCGAGGGATCGCCGACCTTGGTGGTGCCGCCGCCCATCACCACGATCGGCTTGTGACCGGTCTGCTGGAGGCGGCGCAGCAGCATGATCTGCACCATCGAGCCGACGTGGAGCGACGGAGCGGTGGCGTCGAAGCCGATATAGGCGGGCACGATCTGCTTGGCGGCGAGCGCATCGAGGCCGGCGGCATCGGTCACCTGGTGGATGTAGCCGCGCGACGAGAGCGTGCGGAGCAGATCGGAGCGGAATTCGGTCATGGTGGGGGTCGCATAGCGGAGGCGCGCGCGCGCGTCATCCCTGTGGGGGCGGTGGAAAGTTGACACGGTTGACACCGGGATTGGGAAAAATCGGGCGGGCGGTGGAGTGCCGGTTGGCTGGGATTGCGCGGGGGTCATTGAGACATCGAAGGTTAGCGGTGAGGTTCGCCGCGCTCGGTTGACCAAGTTGCCACGTGCATCGCGCGCGCGGAGGCGCGGGGAGGGGGTGGCGTGAGGGAGGGGCGTCGGGTCGCGGCATCGGGGGATGCAAGCACGGGAAATCCTACATTTGAAGGGCGCTCTCAAGGAGGGAGTGCCCGCTACCGCCTTGAGGTTCGATTGGGCGAACTTGCCATTGGCATCGCCCGCCGTCCCGCTTAGTTCACCGGTATGGAGCTGATCCGGCATCCCGACAACGCGGGCTCGGTCGATCGGGTGACGGCGCGATTCGCACCCAGCGGGCATGGGCCGACGGTGCTCGAATATCGGGTGTTCGCGAGGGGAGAACTGGCGATGCCGGCGGCCGAACCTCCCGCACGGCGCGATGGTCTTTGGCAGACCACATGCTTCGAGCTGTTTGTGCATCCGGAGCCGGGCCAAGCCTATCTCGAATTCAACTTCTCGCCTTCGCGCTGCTGGGCCGCCTATGAATTCGCATCATACCGGAAGAGCGCGCGCGAACCCGCCTTCGCCCCACCACGGATCAAGGGGTGGGGAGACGTGACGGGATATTGGCTCCGCGCGGAACTCGATCTGGTCGGACCCTGGGCATCGTCATGCCGGATCGGATTATCGGCGGTGATCGAGGAGGCCGACGGCACCAAATCCTATTGGGCGCTCGCGCATCCGCCCGGGAAGCCCGATTTCCACCATCCGGATTGCTTTGCGCTTCAACTCCCGCCACTCGTCTAGCCATGAACTTCGGCATCGATCGCCTGCTGGCGGACCCTGAACTGCGCAAGCCGCTCGAAGGCCGGCGCATCGCATTGCTCGCTCACCCGGCGTCGGTGACGGTGGACCTTACCCATTCGCTCGATGCGCTGGTCGCCGCGGGGCTCAAGGTGACGGCGGCGTTCGGGCCGCAGCATGGGCTGCGCGGGGACAAGCAGGACAATATGATGGAGTCGCCGGACTTCACCGATCCGGTTCATGGTGTTCCCGTTTTCAGCCTATATGGTGAAGTTCGTCGCCCGACCGGCCAATCGATGCATACCTTCGACGTGGTGCTGATCGATCTCCAGGATCTGGGCTGCCGGATCTACACCTTCATCACGACCTTGCTCTACATGCTCGAGGCCGCGGCTCAGCATGGCAAGGAGGTCTGGGTGCTCGACCGGCCCAATCCCGCCGGACGGCCGATCGAGGGGCTGACGCTGCTGCCCGGCTGGGAAAGCTTCGTCGGCGCGGGGCCGATGCCGATGCGGCACGGGCTGACATTGGGCGAGCTGGGGCAGTGGTTCATCGACACCCGCAAGCTCGATGTCGTGTATCGCGTGATCGAAATGGAGGGCTACGAGCCCGATGGCGCCCCCGGCTACGGCTGGCCGCTGGGCGAGCGGGTGTGGGTCAATCCGAGCCCCAATGCGCCCAATCTGTGGATGGCGCGCGCCTATGCGGGCACGGTGATGCTCGAGGGGACGACGCTTTCCGAAGGGCGCGGGACGACTCGACCGCTCGAGCTGTTCGGCGCGCCCGATATCGATGCCGGCGCGGTGATCGCCACGATGCGCCGGCTCGCGCCCGAATGGTTGTGCGGCTGCATCCTGCGCCAATGCGCGTTCGAGCCGACCTTCCACAAGCATGTGGGCAAGCTGTGCAGCGGGGTCCACATCCATGCCGAGGCGCCGGGCTACGATCACCACGCCTTCCGCCCGTGGCGCGTGCAGGCGCTGGCCTTCAAGGCGATCCGCGAGCTCGAGCCGGACTACGACCTGTGGCGCGATTTCCCGTACGAATATGTGTTCGACAAGCTCGCGATCGACGTGATCAACGGCGGACCGGGGTTGCGCGAATGGGTGGATGATGCGGGCGCGGCGCCAGCGGACCTGGATGCGGTGACGGTGCCCGATGAGGCGGCCTGGGCCGAGGAGCGGGCGGCGTATCTGCGGTACTAGGGTGAGACTCAACCGCCGTCATCCCGAAAGCCGAAAGCTGTCCGGGATCCACCGTGGGCAAGGCCTTGGTGGCGCGGTGGATGCCGAACCAAGTCCGGCATGACGGAAGGGGAAATTGGATTCGGACCATGCTCCCGCGGCCTGGGATTTGCGTACCGCGGCGGTAAAGTCTAACCACCCCTCATGCTCGCCGGGCTGATTTTCGCGACCGAGGAGGCCAAGGACCGGCCGGGAACGCTCGCCGCCACGCTGCCGTTCGGCGGCATGACGCTGCTCGAATATCAGGTGCGACTGCTGGTCGGCGCGGGCGTGGAGCATGTCCTCCTTGCGGTCGCCGAGTTGACGCCGGTGATCCAGGCTGCGGTCGCCCGCGCGGCGAAGCGCGGCGTGCCGGTCGAGGTGGTCTATTCGGCCGAGGAAGCCTCCGAGAAGGTCGCGCCCGACGCGCGCGTGTTGGTGCTCGCCGACGGGCTGGTGACCACCGATCCGGTGATCGACCGGATGGCGGCAGAGGGCGCCGAGGCGCTGCTTGTCACCGACGATCCGGTCTCGCCCGCGGCGATCGAGCGGCTCGACATGAAGGATTGCTGGGCAGGGATCGCGCGCGTGACCGGCCGCCAGCTCGGCGAGATCGCGCGGATGCCCGCCGATTATGATTTCCAGTCGGCGCTGCTCCGCGTCGCGGTCCAGGCCGGGGCCGAACATATCCGGCTGACGACGATGTGGGAGCGCGGCGGCCACCTGATCGTGCTCAATTCGAAAGACATGGCGACGCGGAGCAACGCGGTGCTCGCCGCGCTGACCGAGCGGCGGACCGGCTGGGCGGACCGCTGGGTGTTCACACGCATCGCGCGCTGGGTGCTGCCCGAGATCGTCGGGCGCAACCTGCCGGGCTGGATGCTGACCGCCGGCGGGGGCGTGCTGGCGCTGGGCGCGCTCGGCAGCATCGTCCACGGCTGGCCTGGCGTCGGGCTGGCGGTGTCGCTGCTCGCGGTGGCGACGCTGGCGGCGGCGGCGGCGATGGCGGCGGTGCGTGGCGAGCCCAGGACGGCAGACCGGCTCGAGCTGACGATCACCAGCCTGTTCGGCGCGGCGACCTTGCTGCTCGGCTGGCACCAGGGGCGGATCGAGGCGGACTGGACGCCGATCGTCCTCGCGCTCGCCGCGGTGGGCTGCCAGGCGCTGGTCGAGCGTTCGCCGGCGCGGCAGCGGCGCTGGTGGTCGAGTCCCTCGGCGCAATTGATCCTGCTCACCCCCTTCGCGCTGGCCGCAAAAGGCGAGGCCGGGCTGGCGCTGGCGGCGCTCTATGCATTTTCCACAATCGCGGCGGCGGTTGAGACGAGCCGCGAAAAAGCTTAGTCTCGTCTTAAGGACACTTCCGCTAGTCGAGGTACATGTCGGACAACCCTGTCGACATGCGCGATGGCGCCGCCATCGGCGCTAAGGAGCTGCTTGCGCGTGCGGCTCGCGCCGACGTGTCTGCGTTGCAAGGCCTGATGATCGCGATCGACGACTTCTTTCTGCCCGAGGAATCGCGGCTCGACGAGCGGACCCGCTCGGCGCTGGCGGTGCTGCTGCGCGGGCTGGTCGACACGGTCGAGGCCGAGATTCGCGAGCATGGCGCGCGTTTGCTGGGCTCGCGGGGCGAAGCCGCGCTGGCGAAGGCGCTCGGCGATCCGGCGACCCCCGTGCTGTCGCGGCTCTCGCGCTCGGGCCTGTTGCGCGACCCCGAGCTGATGGGCGAGCTGATGGCGCGGGTGCGGCAGGAACTGCTCGGCAACGCGCTGCCGACGCACGCGCCCGACGATCCCGACCGGCCGAGCCTGATCAACCGTTTCGTCCAGCACCCCGATCGCGTGGTCGCGGCGGGGGCGATGGCGGTGCTGATCGCCGAAAGCCGGCGGCGCGGAATTCCCGAAACGGGACAGTTCTCGCAGACCGACCTCCCCGCCGAGCTGCACCACCGCCTGGTCTGGTGGGTCGCGGCCGCGCTTCGGGAACGCGTGGAGGCGGCGGATGCAGAATCCGACGCGCTCGACCGCGCGTTGTGCGAGGCTGCCCAGCGCAGCCTCTCGGCCTATGACGAAGGCGACCGGCTCGAGGCCGCGGCGATGCGCTTCGCCGCCGCGATCGACGCGCAGCCGAGCGAGCTTCCCGGGCTGCTGGTCGAATCGCTCGGCGACCGGCGAGTCGTGCTGTTCGCGGCGTTGCTCGCGCATGCGCTGGGCCTGAGCTATCCGATCGCGCGCGAGCTGGTGCTCGATTCGGGCGGAGACCGGCTGTGGCTGGGGCTGCGCGCGCTCGCGCTCGGCCGCGACAGCATCGCCAAGATCGGTTACGCGCTGTGCGAGGCCGATCCGCGCCGCGGCCTAGAGCGCTTCGCCGACACGCTCGACGCGATCGCCGCGGTGACTCCGGAAGAGGCACGCGCCGCGCTGACGCCGATGAAGCTCGATCCCGACTATCGCGCCGCCCTGCTCGCGCTCAAGCGCGCGGGGGAGAGCGGTGAACGCGATCGACCCGACCCTCCCCACCGCCATCGGCCGAGTCGACGCCGAAGGCCGGCTGATCGAGGCCGAGGGGCGGCTGCACGAACTCAACTCGCGCGCCGGCGGAGCGATCGGTTCCGCCCTCGCGGTGCCGCAGATCGCCACGCTGGCGCGGCTCGCGCACCGGCTCGGCATCTCGATCTCACGCAATGTGATCGCCGCCGACGGCGACGACGACCTCGAGCTCTGGGTGCGCGCCGAGCCGCGCGAGGGCGGCGTGTTCCTTCAGGTGAGCGGCTGGCGCCCGCGCTCGGGCTGGCGCGCCGCGGCGAGCGATTCCGAGCGCGACGGCGATTTCTTCCGCTCGGCGGCCGACTGGCTGTGGGAGACCGACGCGTCGCTGCGCATCACCTTCCTCTCGATCGAGGCGGGCGCGCGCTACGGGTTCGAATCGTCGGCGATGCTCGGTCAGCCGCTCACCCGGCTGTTCAGCCTCGAGCAGGACGAAAGCGGTGCGCTGCCGATCCTGAGCGCGGTCGCGGCGCAGGCTCGGTTCGACGGGCAGAAGGCCGAGCTGCGCGGCACCGGGCGGATGGTGCGGCTCGACGCGACGCCGCGGACCGATCCGGGCGGGCGCTTCGCCGGGTTCGTCGGCGCGGCGCACATGCTCGATGCGGCGCCGCGCGCGCCCAAGGTCGATGCGCCGGTGCCCGTCGCGCCGTTCGGCGGCTTCCCCAATTCGTTCAGCCAGCGGCTCGATCGCGCGCTGCGAGGGCCGCTCGGCAAGATCATCGCCAACGCCGATTCGATCAGCGCACAGACCGAGGGACCGCTCAAGCCCGACTATGCCGAATATGCCAGCGACATCGCCAATGCCGGGCGGCACCTGCTCGGGCTCGTCGACGATCTGGTCGACCTGCAGGCGATCGAGCGCGACGATTTCCAGACCGCCGCCGAGCCGATTGACCTCGCCGACGTCGCGCGCCGTGCCGCCGGGCTGCTCGCGGTGCGCGCGGCCCAGGCCGAGGTGCGGGTCGACCGAGGCTCGGCGAGCGAGACTCTGCCGGTGACCGGCGAGTTCCGCCGCGCACTGCAGGTGCTGGTCAATCTGATCGGCAACGCGGTGCGTTACTCGCCGCCGGGCGGGATGGTGTGGGTGCGGCTCGAGCGCGAGGGCGACATGGGCTGCGTGATCGTCGCCGATCAGGGCAAGGGCATCGCCCCCGAGGACCAGGCCCGCATCTTCGAGAAGTTCGGCCGCGTCGACCCGACCGAGCCCGGCGGCAGCGGGTTGGGACTCTACATCGCGCGTCGGCTGGCGCGGGCGATGGGCGGCGACATCACCGTCGACAGCGCGCCGGGCATGGGCGCGCGCTTCATCTTCATGCTGCCCTATCGCGATCCGGTGCGGGGGATGGCGTTCGGGGCGTGAGGTGTGGGGTGGGCAGCGCGCGGCGCGGCGACACGAATTATTCGGGGTAGCTGCGACAATGCACCTGACTTAGTCCACGGCAGATATGAGCATGCGGGCAAAGGAAGGTTTCTCGGCGCTGACCGAGAAGGAGAAGCAGACCCTTCGCCTGATCGTCCGTGGGCATGACGCGAAATCGACCGCGCGCAGCCTCGGCCTCTCAGTCCACACGATCAACGAGCGGCTTCGCGATGCGCGGCGCAAGATGGCGGTGTCGAGTAGCCGCGAGGCAGCGCGCCGCTTGCTGGAAGCCGAAGGCGGTGATTTGGGTCCGCCGAACCCCGATTTGTCTGGGGACGCGGAAATGGGGGAAGACGCGGCCCGCGGCGGGATCGATCAGGGAACCGCGCCGATCGGCGGCGTGGGCCGGGCGCATCGCCCTCCCTGGATCATCATCGGAGTCCTTCTCATGACGCTTGCTCTCAGCCTGTTGGCGCTCACCGCCCTGCCTCAGGGCGCTTCGACAGCGCCGCCAACCTCGCTCGCCTCGCGCGTGGCGCCGGATCCGGAAGTGGTGGATTCGGCGCGTCGGTTTCTGGCGCTGATAGATCAGGGACGCTGGGACGAGAGCTATCGGGCGACCGGTGCGGCGTTCCGCCAGCGGAACACCGCCGAGGTCTGGGCTTCGGTGTCCGAGAAGGTGCGGCTGCCGCTCGGCGCAGTGATTTCCCGCACGTTCGTCAGCCAGGAGGACCTTCCCGCACCGCCTTCCGGCTATGAGGTGGTGAAGTTCCGCACGCGGTTCGCCCACAAGGCCGAGGCAGAGGAGACCGTCGCCCTCGATCGCGAGGACGGCGGCTGGCGCGTAGTGGGCGTGATGATCGAATGATCGTGAAGGCGCGCGCCTGCGTGTCGGCTTGGTTCCAAACCCGCGGCCCGCCTGCTACGCCGCAGCGATGAGCAAGCCTGCCAGCCTCACCCCCGCCCCCGCAAAGCCCCCCAGCTTCCTCGCCGCGCTCGGGCCCGGGCTCGTCACCGGGGCGGCGGACGACGATCCGAGCGGGATCGCGACCTACAGCCAGATCGGGGCGCAGTTCGGCTACGGGCTCGCTTGGACGATGCTGTTCAGCTTCCCGCTGATGACGGTGATCCAGATGGTCGCGGCGCGGATCGGGAGCGTGACGGGCAAGGGGATCGCGCAGAATCTGCGGCGGCACTATCCGAAGCCGTTGCTGCAGGGCGTGGTGTTGCTGCTCGTCGTCGCCAACGTCATCAATCTCGGCGCGGACCTGGGGGCGATGGGGGCGGCGCTGGCCCTTATCGTCGGGGGGCCGACCCTGGCCTATGTGCTGGGGTTCGGGGTGGTGTGCATGCTGCTCGAGATCTTCCTCAGCTACGCGCGCTATTCGGCGATCCTCAAATGGGCGACCCTGTGCCTGTTCGCCTATGTCGCGGTGGTACTGGTGGCGGGCGTGCCGTGGGGAACGGCGCTCCACGAGACCCTGGTGCCCCATTTTGTGCTCGACGGCGCGCACGCGATGGCGCTGGTTGCGATCCTCGGCACGACGATCTCGCCGTATCTGTTCTTCTGGCAGAGCGGGCAGGAGGTGGAGGAGCAGCATCGCCGGCACGTCAAGCCGCTCTATTACAGTCCGCGCACCGCGGGCGCCGAGTTCAAGCGAATCCGCACCGACACGATCGTCGGCATGGCGGTTTCGAACACGGTCGCGATCTTCATCGTCTTCGCGACTGCCGCAACGCTGAACGCGCACGGCGTGCACGATATCCAGACCTCGGCGCAGGCGGCCGAAGCGTTGCGGCCGATCGCGGGCGTGTTCGCCTTCGCTTTGTTCGCAGCGGGGATCATCGCGACGGGGATGCTCGCGGTGCCGGTGCTGGCGGGATCGGCGGCGTACGGCGTGAGCGAGATGTTCGGCTGGACCACGGGCCTCAACCGCAAGCCGCGCGAGGCCAAGGCCTTCTACGGAGTGATCGCGGTGGCGACGATGGGGGGCGTAGCGCTCAATTTCACGGCCGTAGATCCGATCAGGGCGCTTTACTGGAGCGCGGTGGTCAATGGCGTGCTCGCTGCGCCACTGATGGCGGTGATGATGCTGATCGTGCGCAACCGCCGCGCGATGGGGCGGCTGACGCTCGGCCCCGTACAGACCGCGCTCGGCTGGCTGGCGACGCTGGTGATGGCGGTGGCGTCGGTGGGTTTCTTCGTGCTGTCGTTCGGGCGGTAGGGGACGCCCGCCGCGCGGGCGGGCGCCCCCCGCTGCGCGTTAGCGGCAGACCGTCACGCGATGGTGATGCCGCCACTCGGTGAAGCAATGGCGGTGATGGCGCCCGCCATCCCAGCCAGAATGCCGGCCGCGGTCGTGGCGGTCCCAGCGATGCTCGTAGCGGCCGTGGTCGCCGCGGTGGCGATAGTCCTGCGCACTGGCGCTGGTCGCTCCGACGACGGCGGCGATCGACAGGCCCGCAGCGGCGATGATCTTTACGATCTTCATGGTTCTTCCTCTCTAGCGCCCGGGGAATCGGGCGTGGGCAAGCCTAAGCGACGGCGCCCGTCGGCTTGCTGAATCGGATTGTAGTCCGGCGTACAGGTTGGACGACATCCGCCGCAGCACGCACTATACGGCAATAAGCTCGAAATACGCCCCGGATAAACGGAGGCCGAGCCGGGGGAATTGGGTATGCGTCTTTCCGTATCGCTTGCTGCGTCGATGCTGCTGGTCGCCGGAACCGGCCACGCGCAAACCGCCCAGCCTGCGCCGCCCGCTCCCGCCGCAGCGCAAGGCGAGGGCGACCTCTTGTTCATCAGCCCGATGGGCGAGCCGTTTCGCGGCACTCGCGAGGCGCCGCCCGAAGTGGCGTGGTTCAACGGCGCCGACACCAACCACGACGGCCGCCTGACGCTGAGCGAGATGACCGACGATGCGGCACGCTTCTTCAAGACGCTCGACCGCGACAACAGCGGCGAGATCGATCAGGCCGAGATCGAGCGCTACGAGACCGTAATCGCCCCGGAAACTTCCGCGGAGGGCGGCACGATCGGCGGCGATCGCAGCGATCCGCAGGTGGAAGGCCCTGATTCCTTCGCGGACGGGCCGGACACGCCAAAATCCTATTCGTCGCACCGCGGCGCCGCGCTGTTCAGCTATTTCGACACCCCTGAGCCGGTGATCGCGGCGGACACCGATTTCAATCGCGGCGTTACCTGGAACGAGTTCGCCCAGGCCGCCTCGCGCCGCTTCAAGCTGCTCGATCGCAACAACGACGGCTGGGTCGATCGCGCCGAGCTGCCCGATGCCCCGCGCGCCAAGGTCGGGAAAAAGAAGAAAAAGGGCGGCTGAGCCCGGTCAGCCTTCGATGTCGCCCTTGTGCCGCTTGGGCGGAACCAGCCTGGCGCCGCCCGCGAGGATCACGCCGACCACGATCATCACCGCGCCGCGAATGATCCACACCTGCTTTCCGAGCATGAAGCTGTCGGCGGGCCAGCGGATGACGTTGAGGCCCTGGAGCAGGAACAGGGCGCCGAACAGCACCAGCAGGATCCCGCCGAAGATCAGGATATTCTGACGCATTTCGCTCTCCCTGCCGGCTTCAACGCTTGCGTTGCGCCCAGAAGATCGCGCACGCGCCTACCACCGCGAGGATCGCGCCGTGCACCGACCAACGGGGCTTTTCGAGCATGAAGCTGGATGCGGGCCAGTGAATCCAGCCGAGCCCCTGGCCGACCCAGAGCAGGCCCATCAGCACAGCGATCACGCCGACGACGGTCACCACGATCTTCAACATCGGCGTTCCTCTCAGCGCTTCTCCACCGGCACATAATCGCGCTGAACCGGGCCGGTGTACAGCTGGCGCGGGCGGCCGATCTTCTGATCGGGATCGGAGATCATTTCGTTCCACTGCGCGACCCAGCCGACCGTGCGGGCGAGCGCGAACAAGGCGGTGAACATCGTCGTCGGGAAGCCGATCGCCGAGAGGATCACGCCCGAATAGAAATCGACGTTGGGGAACAGCTTCTTCTCGATGAAATAATCGTCCTTGAGCGCCATATCCTCGAGCTGGAGCGCGACATCGAACACGGGATCCTTGACGCCGAGCTCGCCCAGCACCTCGCGCACCGTCGCCTGCATCACCGTCGCGCGCGGATCGTAGTTCTTGTACACGCGGTGGCCGAAGCCCATCAGCCGGAACGGGTCGTTCTTGTCCTTGGCGCGGGCGATGTAGTGCGGGATTCGATCGGGGGTGCCGATCTCGCGCAGCATGTTGAGCGCGGCCTCGTTGGCGCCGCCGTGCGCCGGGCCCCACAGGCAGGCGATGCCCGCCGCGATGCACGCGAACGGGTTGGCCCCCGACGAGCCGGCGAGCCGCACCGTCGAGGTCGAGGCGTTCTGCTCGTGGTCGGCGTGGAGGATGAAGATACGGTCGAGCGCGCGTTCGACGATCGGATTGACGTGATATTCCTCGGCGGGGACGCCGAACGTCATCCGCAGGAAGTTGCCGGTGTAGCTGAGGTCGTTCTTGGGATACACGAACGGCTGGCCGATCGTGTACTTGTACGCCATCGCCGCAATCGTCGGCATCTTGGCGATCAGCCGGTGGCTGGCGATCATCCGCTGCTTGGGATCGGTGATGTCGGTCGAATCGTGGTAGAAGGCCGAAAGCGCGCCAACGATCCCGCACATCACCGCCATCGGATGCGCATCGCGCCGGAAGCCGCGGTAGAAGACCGCGAGCTGCTCGTGCAGCATCGTGTGGCGAGTGATCGTCCAGCTGAACTTGGCGAGCTCGTCCTGGTCGGGCAGCTCGCCGTTGAGCAGCAGGTACGAGACCTCCATGAACGACGAATGCTCGGCGAGCTGGCCGATCGGATAGCCGCGGTGAAGCAGCACGCCCTCGTCGCCGTCGATGAAGGTAAGGCCCGATTCGCACGCGGCGGTGGAGGTGAAGCCCGGATCGTAGGTGAACATGCCCGTCTGGGCATAGAGCTTGCGGATATCGATCACGTCGGGGCCGGTGCTGCCGGACAGGACCGGATAGGAGTGATTTCCGATCGTGGTGGTGGGCGTGTCGGTCATCACTTCATCCTTTCGTCGGCGCTCCGGGCACCACCAGCTGATCGGCGATCCGGCCCAGGCTCTCGTCGCGTCCCAGCAGCACTAGGACGTCGAAGATGCCCGGAGATGTCCGCCGTCCGGTGAGCGCCGCCCTGAGCGGCTGCGCGACCTGGCCCAGCTTGACCCCCGCATCGTCCGCGACGGAGCGTACCGCCGCTTCGAGCGCTTCCGTATCCCAGCCATTCGCCGCGTCAAGCGCGGCGTGAAGCCGCGCCAGCAAGCCTCGCGCGTCGCCCTCCAGCAAAGCCTTGGCATCGGCGCCCATTTCCAGTGGGCGAGTGCGAAAGAGAAAGCCGGCGCCGTCGGTCAATTCGAGGAGATTGGCGGCGCGGAGCTTCAGCGCGGTCATGCTGCGGCGCAGAAGGTCGACGTCCGATTCGCGCGTTTCGAAGCCGAGTCGGGCAGCCACCAGGTGGGCCAGCCGGGCATCGTCGGAGGAGCGGATATAATTGCCGTTCAGGTTCTCTAACTTCTTCAAATCGAACCGAGATGGTGATTTCCCGACATCGGCGAGATCGAACCATTCGATCGCTTGCGCGCGGCTGATGATCTCGTCGTCGCCGTGGCCCCAGCCGAGGCGGAGAAGGTAGTTGCTCGAGCGCTTCGGGCAAGATGCCGAGCTCGTCGCGATAGGCATCGACCCCAAGCGCGCCGTGCCGCTTCGAAAGCTTGGCCCCGTCCGCGCCGTGGATCAGCGGGATATGGGCATAGTCGGGCTCCGGCCAATCCATCGCGCGATAGATCGGCAGCTGGCGGAATGCGTTGTTGAGGTGATCGTCGCCGCGAATCACATGTGTCACGCCCATGTCGTGATCGTCGACCACCACCGCGAGCATATAGGTCGGCGTGCCATCCGAGCGGAGCAGGACAAGATCGTCGATCTCGGCGTTCTGGACGGTGACCTCGCCCTGGACTCGGTCGCGGATCGTGGTCGCGCCCTCGACCGGCGCCTTGAGCCGGACGACGAAGGGGGCGTTTGCATCGTTGTTGACACGATCGCGCCACGGCGAGCGGATGCGCAGCGGCTTCTTGGCCGCCTCGGCTTCGGCGCGCATCGCCGCAAGCTCGTCCTGCAGTCAGATAGCAGCGATAGGCCGCGCCCTTCTCGACCATCGCGTGCGCGACCGCGGCATGGCGCTCGGCGCGGGCGAACTGGTAGAATTCGGCGCCGTCCCAATCGAGCCCGAGCCAGCGCATTCCATCGAGGATCGCGTCGATCGCGGCCTGGGTCGATCGGGCGCGGTCGGTATCCTCGATCCGCAGCAGGAACTTGCCGCCGTGATGGCGTGCGAACAGCAGGTTGAACAGCGCGGTGCGTGCGCCGCCGATGTGAAGGAACCCCGTCGGCGAGGGCGCGAATCGCGTGACGACAGCAGCGCCGGCCGCCGCGCCGGTTTCAGAACTTGCGCCCAACCGCGCGCTCCCAGACTATGTGATCGATGGCCAGTTCAGCCGGGCACGCCCCTAGCACGGGGCTTCGGGCGCTTCAAATGGGCGCAGCTGAGCGATTCGTTCGCCTCTGCGACGGCCTTGAACGCTGGCTGGAGGCCGAGCGCGACCAGCTGATCCTGTGGCTGCCGGTGATGCTGGGGACGGGGATCGCGGCCTGGTTCGTGTTGCCGGACGCGGCGAAATGGACGGCGTTCCTGCTCGGTGCGGGCGCGGTGGCGCTGGTGGGGCTTGCGCTGTCTGGTGCAGGGCGCGCGGGGCGCGTCATGCTGATCGTGGGGCTGACGATGTCGGTGGGCTGCGGGCTGGTGTGGTGGCGAGCGGAGCAAGTCGCGGCGCCGGTGCTTGCGCGGACCGGCGATCGTCCAGGTCGAGGCGCGGGTCGACGCTGGTCGAGCCGATGCCGGCGCGTGAGATGGTGCGGCTGACGCTGGCCCCGGCCGCGGGGGTCGGCCTGCCGCCGCTGATTCGGGTCAACCTCGCCGATCAGGACGTCGCCGGCGGGGATCGCGCGCGGGGCGGTGGTGCGGCTCAAGGCGCGGCTGATGCCGCCACCGGCGCCGTCGGTCCCCGGCGCCTATGATTTCGCGCAAGTGGCGTGGTTCGACCAGGCTCGGCGCGACGGGGAAGGGCTTCGCGCCGGTCGAGGTCCTGAAGCCAGGTGAGGCGCCGGGGAGCGATCTGCGCGCGGCGCTTTCTGCGCACATCGAATCGAAGCTGAGCGGAAGCGCCGGCGGCATCGCCACCGCGCTTGCCACCGGCGATCAGGGCGCGATCTCGATCGCCGATACTCAGGCGATGCAGCGATCGGGGCTCGCGCACCTGCTTTCGGTGAGCGGGCTCCACGTCTCGGCGGTGACGGCGGTGACGATGCTGATCGTGATGCGGCTGCTCGCGTTGTTCCCGATGCTAGCGCTGCGATGGCGGCTGCCGCTGATCGCCGCGGGCGCGGCGGCGGCGGCGGCGATCGGCTATACGTGGCTCACCGGCGCGCAAGTGCCGACGATCCGTTCGTGCGTTGCCGCGTTGATGGTGCTGGTCGCGCTCAGCTTGGGGCGCGAGGCGATCACGCTGCGGCTGGTGGCGGCGGGTGCTTTCTTCGTGCTGCTGCTCTGGCCCGAGGCGCTGGCCGGGCCGAGCTTCCAACTGAGCTTCGCGGCGGTGACCGCGATCATCGCGCTCCACGAGCATCCGCGCATCCGCGCCTTGTTCGCGAAGCGCGAGGAAGGGCGGGGCCGGCGGCTGCTGCGCGAGCTGGGATCGCTGTTGCTGACCGGGCTGGTAGTCGAGCTCGCGCTGATCCCGATCGGGCTGTTCCATTTCCACCGCGCGGGCGTCTACGGCGTGCTCGCCAACATCGTCGCGATCCCGCTCACCACCTTCGTGATCATGCCATTGGAGGCACTGGCGCTACTGCTGGACCTGGTCGGGCTAGGCGCGCCGGTGTGGTGGCTGACGCAAAAGGCGCTCGACCTGTTGCTGTGGCTGGCGAACACGACGGCTTCCGCCCCCGGGGCGGTGGCGGCGCTGCCGTCGATGCCCGGGAGGCGCCTATGCGCTGATGGTGATCGGCGGGCTGTGGATGGCGTTGTGGCGGAGCCGCGTGCGCTGGGCGGGATGGGCGCCACTCGCGGTGGGCGCGCTTTGGGCCTTGCTGACGCCCGCGCCCGACCTGCTGATCACCGGCGACGGGCGGCATCTCGCGCTCCGTCTCGAGGACGGGCGGATGGCGCTGCTGCGCGACCGGGCGGGCGATTATACACGGCAGATGCTTGCCGAGAACGGCGGAGTCGATGATGAACTGGTGGCGCTCGCCGACCAGCCGGGCGCGCGGTGCAGTCCGGATCTGTGCCTGATCGACGTTCGGTCGGGAGTGCAGCGCTGGCGGGTGGCGGCGACGCGGAGCGCCTATGTCGTGCCGTGGGACCAGATGATCGCGCTATGCAACTCGGTTGATATCTTCGTGAGCGACCGGCGGCTGCCGCGCGCGTGCGCGCCGCGGTGGCTCAAGCTCGATCGCGATGCGCTGGCGGCGAGCGGGGGCGTGGCGGTGACCTTCGCGGATGGGCGTGTCGTCACGGTCAATGGGCCGGCGGGACGGCATCCCTGGGTTGACCCGCCGCGGGTGATGCCGCCAATTGACCGCACAACGACACGGAGAGGCCCATGACGCGCGCGCTTGGACTGATACTGCCGCCGCTGCTTGCCGCGGCCCCCACCCAGCAGATCACCGACTGGGGTCCCGCGGTGATCGAATGGAGCAAGCCGCTCGCGCCGTTCCACATCGCCGGGAACGTCTATTATGTCGGCACCGCGGGGATCGCCGCCTATCTGGTCACCGACCCCAAGGGGGACGTGTTGATCGATGGCGCGCTGCCGGGGACGTCCGATCAGATCGCCGCCAACATCCAGACCCTGGGATTCAAGCTCAGCGACGTGCGCTACCTGCTGATCAACCACGCGCATTTCGATCATGCCGGCGGGCTGGCGGCGCTCAAGCGGCTGACCGGAGCGAAGCTGCTCGCCAGCGCGGGCGACAAGCCCGATCTCGAAGCGGGGATCACCGCCGGGCGGCCCGATCTGCTCGACTTCCCCAAGGTTCGCGTCGACCAGGTGATCGGCGAGGGCAGCCATGTGCGGCTCGGTGCGATCGACCTCGTCACCCATCTGACACCCGGGCACACCAAAGGCTGCACGAGCTGGTCGCTTCGGATCAGGGAAGCGGGCAAGCCGCTCGACGTGCTGTTCGTATGCAGCATCACAGTGGCCAACCAGGACCTGACGGGGAGCAAGACCTATCCGGGCGCCGCGGCCGATTTCCGCATGACCTTCGCCAGGCTGCGGGGTCTTCACGCGAACGTATTCCTGAGCTTCCATCCCGGCGTGTTCGACATGGATGCCAAGCGGGCGAGGCTGCTGGCGGGCGATCCGCTCGCCTTCGTCGATCCGGGAGAGCTCACGCGGCGGGTGGATGCGGCCGAGGCGGCGTTCGACGTGGAGCTGGCGCGGCAGCGCGCCGCCGCCAGCGGCCACTAGGGGCGGCGCGTGACCGAACCCAGTGAGCGCTCTCCGTTTCGCCAAGTGCCGCCGCATCTGGTGCGGCACGGGTTTCTCGCCGAAGCCGAGTGCGACGCGCTGCTCGAGTGGGCGGCGGCGCGCGGCGAGACGTTCGGAGCCTCGATGATCCGGGGAAGCCGCACGCTCAATTCCGGCTTTCGCAACTCGCTCGACACGCGCGACCTGGGCGAGTGGAAGGGCGTGCTGCGGCAGCGGCTCGGCGCGATCCTGCCCGAGATATTCGCCACGCTCGGTGTGCCCGCGTTTCCGCCGAGCAAGATCGAGCTTCAGCTGGCGGCGTACAATCACGGCCATTTCTACAAGCCGCACGTCGATCTGCGCACCGGCCCCAGCGACGAAACCAGCGTGCGGGTGCTCAGCGCGGTCTATTATTTCCCGGCCGAGCCCCGGCAATTCAGCGGCGGCGCGCTGCGGTTGCTCCCGCTGCAGCAGGGCGGGGCCTCCGCCGACATCGAGCCGGAGCGGAACAGCTTGGTGGTGTTCCCGTCATGGGTGCCGCACGAAGTGCGTCCGGTCGACTGCCCGTCCGAACGCTTTGAGGACTCGCGCTTCGCGATCAACTGCTGGGTGCGCCGGGCAAAACCCGGCGCGCCCGCTCAATAGCGCCGCAGCAGCCCGGCCAGCTTGCCCTGCACGCGCACCTGATCGGGCCGGTAGCGCTGCGGATCGTAGGAGCGGTTGGCCGGATCGAGTCGGATCATCGCACCTTCGCGGCGGAAGAACTTGAGCGTCGCCTCGGCCTCGTCGATCAACGCGACCACGATCTCGCCGTCGCGCGCCACCTCGGTGCGGCGGATCAGCGCATAATCGCCGTCGAGAATGCCCGCCTCGACCATCGAATCGCCCGCGACCTCGAGCGCATAATGCTCGCCCGCGCCGAGCAGCGCGGCGGGGACCGGCAGCATCGTCGCGCCTTCGAGCGCCTCGATCGGCGTACCCGCGGCGATACGGCCGTGGAGCGGGATTTCGATCACATCGTTCGCAGGCTGCGGGAGCGACGTTGACGAAGCCGACGCGGAAGTTGGCACCGATGACGTGGACTTCGTCGACTTGTTCGCCTCGCCCCGCTCGGGCATCTTGAGGACTTCGAGCGCGCGGGCGCGATTGGCGAGGCGGCGAATGAAGCCGCGCTCCTCAAGCGCCGAGATCAGCCGGTGCACACCCGACTTCGACTTGAGATCGAGCGCTTCCTTCATTTCCTCGAACGAAGGCGACACGCCGGTCTCGTTCAGCCGGTCGGCGATGAAGCAGATGAGCTCGTGCTGCTTGCGGGTAAGCATTGCCGCGGGTCCTCTCCCTTGGAACAGACTGGGAACGTTTACGCAATGTTCCCTGTCCGTGTCAAGTGAGGTCGAGGATCTCCACCGGATCGCCGGTTTTGGCGGCGGGAGCGAGGGGCTCGCGGAGGATCAGGCAGGTCGCGCGGGCGAGGGTGCGGAGCATCGACAAGTCCTGGATCGTCGAGGCGAAGGCGACGCCGCCGCGGAGTTCCGCCCGCAGATAATCGGTTCGCTCGCGGTTGGCGAGGAGGGGTTCGCCGAGCGGCACGGTGCGGGTCGCGGGGTAAGGGTCGGCGGCACCCGAGAGGTGCGCGATCAGCGGGCGGACGAACAGCGTGGCGGCGACGAACGCCGAGACCGGGTTGCCGGGCAGCCCGACTGCCACCGCGCGCCCGATTACCCCCGCCATCACCGGCTTTCCCGGCCGGAGCGCGATCCGCCAGAAATCCACGGTGCCGCCCGCCGCCTCAATCGCCGGGCGGACGAGGTCGTGATCGCCCACGGAAGCGCCGCCCGTGGTGATCAGCACATCGGCGTCGAGCGCGCGGAAGCCGCTTTCGAGGACGACGCGATCGTCGGGCAGGATGCCGAGATCGACGATCTCGACCGGCAGACCGGCGAGCTGGGCAGCGAGCATCAGCCGGTTGGTCTCGGGGAGCTGCGCTTCGCCGACCGGAGCGCCCGCGGGCACCAACTCGTCTCCGGTCGCGGCGAGCGCGACGCGAACGCAGCGGCGGACGGGCAGCGTGGCATGGCCCGCGACGGCAGCGAGCGCGAGGCGGGCGGGAGTAAGACGCTCCCCCGCGCGTACCAGCAGCTCACCCTCGCTGAAATCGAGCCCGCGCGGCCGGACGTTGCCGCCGCGGCGGAGTGGACCCTCGCCGGTGAGGGCAAGGCGCGTGCCGTCGCGCGCGGCTTCCTCCTGGACGAGGACGGTATCGGCGCCGGGTGGCAGCGGCGCGCCGGTGAAGATGCGCACGGCCTGGCCCGGCGCGACCCGACCCGCGAAGCTCCGGCCGGCGGCGCTCTCGCCAATCACCTCCCACGGCCCGGGCAAGCCGTCGTAGCGGATCGCATAGCCGTCCATCACCGACAGATCGGCCGAGGGCTGGGTGCGCAGCGCGCGGATGTCCGCCGAGGCCCAGCGGCCCGCGGCCTCGGCCAGCGGCATGGTCCGCGCGTCGACCGGCGCTGCAAGCGCGAGCAGTCGCGATTGCGCTTCGGCGAGGGGGACGAGCGGGGCCATCACGCAGCCTTGGTACCGGCGGTGGGGATGATGCAAGGGTGGAGTGGGTGGGGCTGACTTGAGCCCCTCCCCTCCAGGGGAGGGGGCTAAGAACACTCTTAGCTCGCGATCAGGCGCCCTTGCGAGACCAGCGCGAGGTCGTGCGGCCGGAGCGGCAGGCGGAACTCGGCGAGGTAGCGGTTGTGATCGGCCTCGATCACGCTGGTCGGCCAGCCGGCCGCGCCGGGCAGGCTGAGCCACAGTTGCGCGCCCTTGGCGAAGGTGGCGGGCGCATCGAACTCGATCAGCGTCGGCGTCAGAATCCGCACCTGGATGTTCCACCAGCGGACACCCTCGCGGATTCGGCCGGGTGCGTCGAGTCGGATCGCCTGTTTGTCGGCGGCCAGGCCGAAGCCGCGTTCCTCCTCGAACACCGAACGCGGGCGCGTAGAAGGCGAGGGCCGGCTCTGGACCTGTCGCAGCCAGGGCATCAGCGTCTGCCAACCGAGTTCGTGATCGAAGGCGACGCCGGCGAAGCGCCCGGAGGACCATTTCACGACGCCGGTGATGGGGCGCAGGCCGTCGAATGCGATCTCGACCGGATCGTCGATCTCGAGCTCGAGATCAGTCTCGATGCCGACGCCAGCCGTCGAGACGTCGCGAGCGCGAGTGAATTCGGTGTCGCTGCCGCGGCGGATGCTCACGGTCTGGCTCATCTCGACGCGGGGGACTCGGCGGCGCTCGGCGGGGAGGATCGCGAGGTTGCGCGCCAGCGTGCCGACGACGTCCATCGGGTGATCGAACAGGAAGCCGACCTCGCCTTCCTCGCACCAGCTGATCGTGCCGAAGATCGTCTGGCCGTTCTTGAGTTCGAGAATGTAGGCGGCGCCTTCGGTGGGGGGCGTGGGGACCACGAGCGTCGCGCCTGCGGCGCTGAATTTGCGCACCAGGCAGGACTCGCGAGTGCTCTCGCCGATCAGCAAGGCGGAATCATATTTGTCCTCGGCGCCCTCCGGCGGTGCGGGAAGCACCGTGGGCAGATCCGCGCGCAAGGAGAAAATGGTTGTGGACGCAAGCACTTCGTTCATTTCCGACCGGCCCCATTCCCGCGTGGAACAGTCGGCCCGGGTGGTTGAAGAAAGCGTTAAATTCGTACTCCGTTAACTTCCTAATCGCGGTCCGGGGCGCCTAACGGGAAGTAATGGCGGTAGGGCCGCGCCTCGTCGACGGCGCGTGCGAACGATGGGCGCGCGAGCAGGCGGGCGCGGTAGGCCTTGAGGTGCGCGTGCTCGGGCGCGATCTCATAGGCCCAATCGGCATAGAAGAGGGACGGCGCGGCGGCGCAGTCGGCGAGGCTGAAGTCGCCGCCCGCGGCCCATTCGCGGGTCGCCATATGGATGTCGAGCCAAGCATAGGCCTTGTCGAGCGCGCGATGGATATAGGGCACAAGATAAGGATCGCGCTCGGCTTCGGGGCGGAGCATGTTGTTCACCAGCGGCTGCATCGCGTTCATCACGTAATTGTCGAAGACGCGATCGAGCATGCGGACTTCGATCGCCGTGACGGGGTCGGCGGGGATCAGCGCGACCGGACCGGGATGACGGAGGCCCAGATACTCGATGATCGTCGAGGATTCGAAGATCGCCCTGCCGCCGTCGACCAGCACGGGGAATTTGCCCGGCGTGGCGAGCGCAGCGA
Source organism: uncultured Alphaproteobacteria bacterium (assembly GCA_963799985.1). Lineage (GTDB taxonomy): Bacteria > Pseudomonadota > Alphaproteobacteria > Sphingomonadales > Sphingomonadaceae > Sphingomonas. The sequence continues at coordinate 139,929 of CAWCZC010000005.1, forward strand.
ACTCGCTGATGTTGGTTTCCTCACCCGAATCGAGCAGCCGGAACTCGAAATCCACGTCGTTTTCATAGAGTGCGATCAGCACCTTCTGGCAGTAGGACGAGAAGGGATGGGCGAACATCTGGGGCTTCATGGCTGCGACTCTCAATAGTTAGGTGATTGACTAACTATTACCGATTGGCGCAGTTGGCAAGGGCTCGATTGAGGAGAGGTTCGATGGTCGTGCGCTGCGCCTGGGCCGAAGGCGATCCGGTGATGGAAGCCTATCACGACCGCGAATGGGGCGTGCCGCAGTGCGATTCGCGGATGCTGTGGGAAATGCTGATGCTCGAAGGCTTCCAGGCGGGGCTTTCGTGGCGGACGATCCTGCACCGACGCGAGGGGTTTCGGCGCGCGTTCGCGGGGTTCGATCCGGCGAAGGTCTCGGCGTTCGGCGCGGCCGATGTCGAGCGGCTGATGGGCGATCCCGGAATCATCCGTGCGCGCGCGAAGATCGAGGCGACGATCGGGGCGGCGCGGATCTATGAGTCGATGCGCGAACGCGGCGAGGATTTCTCGGAATGGGTTTGGGGACTGGCGGGCGGCGCGCCGCAGGTCAACGACGGTATCCACGTGCCCGCGAGCACGCAGCGGTCCGAGGCCATCTCGAAGGCGCTCAAGGCCCGCGGGTTCAAGTTCGTGGGGCCGGTGATCGTCTATGCGTGGATGCAGGCGGTGGGGATGGTCAACGATCATGCGCCGGACTGCTTCCGGCGAGCGCAGGTCTAGCGCGCGGCGGCTTCGAGCGCCTGCTTCTCGCGCTGCTCCCGGCGATGCGAGATCCAGCGGAGCGTCATGCCGAGCACCGAGGCCGCCATGCCGCCGATCAGGCAGGCGAGGAGCAACGGGTTGTCCGACGCGGCTTTCCAGCTGACCACCCCGAGCAGGACGACGCTGAGCGTCGAGACGAGGTAGCCGAGGCCCTTGAGGATCGAGACGGTTGTCATGAAACCGTAACGATGCGCGGAGCTCGGCGTTCCTACGCAGTCCAGTCGCCCGATTTGCCGCCCGACTTGGCGAGCAGGCGGATCTCGCCGATCGTCATGCCCTTATCGAGCGCCTTGGCCATGTCGTAGATCGGTGAGCAGCGCGACCGTCACCGCGGTGAGCGCCTCCATCTCGACTCCGGTCTGCGCCTGGCAAGCGGCGGTGGCGGTGGCGGTGACTCCGGTCTCGTCGGACACGAGGTCGATGCTGACGCGGGTGAGCGGGAGGGGGTGGCAGAGCGGGATCAGCTCGGCGGTCTTCTTCGCGGCCATGATCCCCGCGACGCGCGCCACCGCGAGCACGTCGCCCTTCTTCACCGCGCCTTGGCGAATCGCCGCGGCGGCCTCGCGCGACATGGCGATGCGGCCGACGGCGACGGCTTCGCGCGCGGTCACCGGTTTGCCGCCGACGTCGACCATGCGCGCGGCGCCGGTTTCGTCGAGGTGGGTGAGGTCGGTCATCCTGCGAGCAGCGTTCTGGTTGCCGCCTCGATGTCGGGCTGGCGCATCAGCGCCTCGCCGACGAGGAAGCAGCGGATGCCGTGATCGGCGAGACGGCGCGAGGTCGTCGTGTGTGGAGATGCCGCTTTCGGCGACGAAGGTGATGCCGGGCGGAGCGTCCTTCAGCAGCTCGAGCGTACGATCAAAATCGACCACGAAGTCCTTGAGATTGCGGTTGTTCACGCCGATCAGCCTCGACTTGAGTTGGAACGCGCGCTCGAGCTCCTTCTCGTCGTGGACTTCGACCAGCACGTCCATGCCGTGTCCGATCGCCGCATGCCTCGATCTCGGCCATCTGGCCGTCGTCGAGCGCGGCGACGATGATCAGGATCGCGTCGGCGCCGATCAGCCGCGATTCCGCCGCTTGCCACGGATCGACGATGAAATCCTTGCGCAGCACCGGAAGATCGCATTCCGCGCGGACGGCGATGAGATAGTCCTCATGCCCCTGGAAATAGTGCCCGTCGGTCAGCACCGACAGGCAGGCGGCCCCGCCGGCCTGGTAGGCGCGGGCGTGGGCCGGGGGGTCGAAATCCGGCGCGGATCAGGCCTTTGGAGGGGCTCGCCTTCTTGATCTCCGCGATCAGGCCATAGCCGCCGGCCGCGATGCGAGCGTCGAGCGCGCGCTTGAACCCGCGAACGTCATGACGGACCGCGGCCTCGGCGCCATGGAGCGCATCGATCGACTGGTCGGGGAAGACTCCCACAAGGGCTCCGCCCGGACCGCATTGCGCCAGGCACGCTTCCGCTCGGCGACCTCGGCGCGCTTGGTTTCGAGGATGCGGTCGAGGATCGTGCTCATGCGTAGGCGATCCAGCAGTCGAGCAGTGCGTTGGCAAGGCCGTTGTCGATCGCCTCGGCGGCTTCCTCAGCGCCGTCGAGCAAGCTCGCGGCGCGCCCGGCGACCATCAGCGCGGCGGCGGCATTGAGCAGCACCGCATCGCGGTACGCGCCCTTCTCGCCGAGTAGCAGCCGCTTGAGCGCGAGCGCGTTCGCGGCCGGATCGCCGCCGCGGATCGCGCTGAGCGGGTGGCGGGGGAGGCCGGCGTCCTCGGGCAGGATGCTCCCCGGGAGCGTGGCGGTGCCAATGTTGACGGCAATGCTGCGGCCGGCCGTCGACAGCTCGTCGAGCCCCTCGTCGCCCGAGACCACCGCCGCCGCCTCGGTACCGAGCTGGGCGAGCGCTTCGGCATAGACCGGCGCGAAATCGGGGCGGGCGATGCCGATCAGCTGGCGCGTGACTTGCGCGGGATTGGCGAGCGGGCCCATCAGGTTGAAGATCGTGCGGCGGCCGATGCGGCGGCGGATCGGGCCGATCCGCGCCATCGCGGGATGGTGGTTGCCGGCGAACAGGAAGGCGATGCCGAGGTCGCCCAGCGTCGCCTCGGCGCGCGCGGTGGCGCGGTCGAGGTCGAGGCCCAATGCCTCGAGCGTGTCGGCGGCGCCCGCCTTGGACGAAGCGGCGCGGTTGCCGTGCTTGGCGACCGGCACCCCGCACGCCGCCACCACCAGCGCGACCGCGGTCGAGACGTTGAGCGTATGGTGCCCGTCGCCGCCGGTGCCGCACACGTCGATCGCGCCCTCGGGGGCGGTGACGGGGATCAACCGCGCGCGCATCGCGCGGGCGGCCTCGGCGATCTCCACGCTGGTCTCGCCGCGGTTCGAGAGCGCGACGAGGAAGGATTCGATCGCTTCGTCGGGGACGGTGCCGTCGAGGATGTCGGCGAACGCCTGCGCCGCGCTCTCGTGCGAGAGGGGGGAAGTGGGATCGGGGAGGAGGGCAAAGGTGGTCACGGGCACGCTGCTCGGTTGACCGACTTAACTCGTGCATCGCGAAGGACGCCGCTCGCTTGACCGGACGAGGTGGGATGCCGGACTTGGGAGACGAGCGCGCGGTCCATGCCGTGAGCCTAAGCAGACGAAGTCCAAATTTGGAAGGGCGGCTTCTGTGCCCTTTCCCGCGAAAGCGGGAGAGGGCTAAGGGGAACCGGGCCGTTAACCGCCCCTTCGCCCCTCCATGCTAACCGATACGCATGGGGCGTGAGGTTGCCGTCGACATGTCCGCGGCGCGGCCGCTGGCCTGCACCTTGTGCGGGAAGCACGGCACTCGGCCGCTGTTCAGCGCGCGCGGCTACGATCTGGTCGCCTGCCGGCACTGCGGGCTGGCGTTCCTTTCCAATCCGCCAGGCGGGGCGGAGGTCGAGGCGCTCTACACCGATCCGGACTATCACGGCGCGCTGCTCGATCCGGCAAATCCGACCTTCGAGCGCATGCGCGCCACCGCGCGCCAGCATCTGCGCTTCCTGCGCCGGAGCGTGGCCGAGGGCGCGGGCCTCAAGCTGCTCGACGTAGGCTGCTCGAGTGGGCTGTTCCTCGACGAGGCGCGCCAGTCCGGGTTCGAGGTTCACGGCGCCGAGCTTTCGGCCTCGACTGCCGCCTTCGCGCGCGAGCATTTCGGGCTCAGCGTCCACAGCGGCGATTGGCGCGACGCCGGCCATGCCGACGCCAGCTTCGACGTGATCACCCTGTTCGACGTGATCGAGCACCTGCCCGATCCGCTCGCCGAGCTCGTCGCGATCCGCCGGCTGCTCAAGCCCGGCGGGCTGCTGCTGCAATCGACCCCCGACATCGACGGGCTCTTTCCGCGCCTTTCGTACCTGCTCGCGCGCCGGCTCGACTATTGGCCGCATCCCGAGCCGCCGCATCATCTCTTCCAGTTCAGCCGGCGTACGCTCGGCGCGCTGACCGAGCAGGCCGGCTACGTCGATCCGCGCGCCGACCAGACCCGGATCGGGCTCGACTACAGCTTCGGCACGCCGTTCGACTGGAAGCGCAGCCCCAAGATGCTGCCCTATGCCGTGCTGTTCGCGCCGAGCGCGATCATCGGGCCGTGGATCGGGATGGGCGACTGGCTGTACCTCGCCGCGCGGAGGCCGGTGGACCGCCCGTAGCGGGCTCAGGCGAGCGCCTTCGCCTCGATCCCCGCCAGTCGCATGAAGTTCGCCAGCATCGCGTGGCCGTGCTCGGTGGCGATGCTTTCGGGGTGGAACTGGACGCCGTGGATCGGCAGCGTCCGGTGGCGGAAGCCCATCACGTTGCCGTCGTCGGAGGTGGCGTTGACCACCAGTTCCTCGGGAATGTCGGTGACGATCAGCGAGTGATAGCGGGTCGCGGTGAAGGGTGAAGGAAGGCCTTCGAACAGCCCGGTGCCGTCATGCTCGACCGGGCAGGTCTTGCCGTGCATCAGCCCGCCGCGCACCACCGCGCCGCCGAAATGCTGGCCGATCGCCTGGTGGCCGAGGCACACGCCGAGCAAGGGCTTGCCGAGGTCGGCGCAGGCGGCGACGAGGTCGAGGCTGATCCCCGCCTCGTTGGGGGTGCACGGGCCGGGCGAGATCAGGAAGGCCTGGGCGTTGCTGGCGATCGCGTCGCGCGCCGTGAGCGCGTCGTTGCGCACAACCTGCACCTCGGCGCCCAGCTCCATCAGGTAATGGACCAGGTTCCAGGTGAAGCTGTCGTAATTGTCTAGGACGAGGATCATGGGGGCGATCTAGGACGCCGCCCGCATTCCCGCAACGCCCGCGAGGGTCGGGGCCAAGGTGGACCCAATCGCCGTGGCGCCACGCTTGACTCGCCTCCCGCGATGCCTACCCCTTGCGGCCATGAAAGCACGCGTGCTGCTGGCCGTCAGCCTGATCCTGGGCACGCTCGCGAGCGGCGCCTACTGGATCGGGTTCCTGACGCTCGCCTTCTCGGTGATCGGCGCCGATTACCGGACCGGGGAAGCGCCGTCGGACGCCTTCAATTCGGCGCGGACGGTGGTTGTCTGGGGGCTCGGGCTGGGGATTTACGCCGTGGGCGCGTTGCTGTGGCGGCGGATGGACTTCTGGATCGCGGGCAAGGGGAAGAGTGATGGCTGACTGGCGCGTGCTGTGTGGCAACGAGCTGCAGATGGCGAAGGGCACCTTCGGCACCGCGATCGATTTCAGCCAGGTGCGCATCTTCTCGCGCGGCTTCACCCCGCTCCAGCCCAAGCTGACGGCGGTGACGCCCAACGGCTGGATCTATTTCCGCGCCGAGGACTTCGTCGACGATTTCTCGACCAATCTGCGCAACGCTGCATGGATCACCCACGAGCTGACTCACGTCTGGCAGCACCAGACCGGGGTCAACGTTATCCTGCGCGGCCTGTTCGAGCGCGAGTACAAATATGGCGCGCTAGACGTCACCAAGCCGCTCAAGGACTACAAGATCGAGCAGCAGGCCTCGATCGTCGAGGATCATTACCGGATAACTCATGGCGGCGCGCCGCAATCGGGGACGGGGGCGCTGCAGGACTACGAGAAGGTGATTCCGTTTTTGCCCAAGGCGGCGTGAGCCATCTAAGCCTTACCCCTGAAGGGGAGGGAACTCAAGCTAGACTACTTCCGCTGGACCGCCACCACGATCGGCCCCAGCCCGGCGCCGCTGTCCTGCCGCGCCGAGACCGGGTCCCACAGCCGCGAGACCGCGCCGTCGAGGTAGAGCGCTTGCGCGCAGTTCAACCGGTCGCGGAACAGCCGGGCGAAACGGCCGAACGACACCGCGTCGTCGCTGATCGCGAACCACGCCGAGCCATCGGCGGCGACGCCCACGCCGTTGCGGATCTGGAGCGACGTGCCGTTGGGGCTGATGCCGGGGTGGAGCTGGCCCTTGATTACCAGCATCGGGCCGGATTGCGTGGCGAACCGCACGTGCGCGGGCTTGTCCGCGACGAAATCGTCGGTGGCGGCGACGTGCCAGCCAGCGGCGTCGCCATAGAACACGCCGTTGGGCTGCATGTGGAAATTTCCAGGGCCGGCGCGGCGGTTGAGCGACACCTGCTGGATGCCGTCCTCGACGTAATAGCCGATCGGCACGCCCTTGGGATCGAACATGCCCGCGTTCATCGCGAAGGCGATCCGCGGGAAGCGGTCGCCCAGCCGCGCGCTCAGCCCGTCGAACTCGCGCATCGGCTGACCGTCGGCGGCACGGTCGACGAGCAGCAGGTCGTGCTTGCCGGGCTGCGCGCGGCAGATCGTGAAGCGCGATCCCTCGAAGCTCAGGTCGCTGCACGCCGCGGCGATGCCGCCCCGGCTCGCGGGCGCTCCACAGCCGGCGAGGGCGAGAAGAAGGCCGACGGTCGCGGCAGGCCGGCGGAAGCGGATCATGCCCCCCGACTTAGGGGGCCCCGCACCGCAAACAAGCCGTTTTGCGCCTTGGAGCGGCCACAACTCGGTCGCAACGCTTTCGGGGACAGGGGCGTTACGGACACTTCCTAGGGGCGGCTGCGCTCCGGGAGGCGTACAGGAGAAACCATGCTCGCCAGAATGCTCATCGCCGCGTCGCTGCTCGCGACCCCTGCCATCGCCCTGGCGCAGGACAAGGCGGCGCCCCCGGACGGCCCGCCCAAGCAAATCCGCAGCATCCTGCTGTACGGTGATCAGAAATGCCCCGAGGCGACCAATCCCGAAGAAATCGTGGTGTGCGCGAACGCGGGCGATTCGCCCTATCGCATCCCCAAGCGCTTCCGCAACGTCGCCAAGACCGATCCCGCCAGCACCAGCTGGGTGCGGAAGATGGAAGTGGTCCAGGACGTCAACCGGCTGGGCCTGCCCAACGGCTGCTCGCCGGTGGGCAGCGGCGGCCAGACCGGCTGCACGCGCCAGTTCATCCAGCAATGGGCGCAGGAAAAGCTCGAGAAGGAAACTGAGGCCGCGAAGGTTCCTTGAGGTTCTTGATCCTCCCTCGCTCGAAGGGCGGGGGAGGATTTTTACGTCCTACTGCCCGAACCCCGCGTCCGCCGCCTGCGCGATCGCCTCGCGGGCGGCGGCGAGGAGGGCGCCGGCCTTGGCCCCGCACTCGCGCTGCTCGTAGGCGGGGTCCGAATCCGCGACGATGCCGGCGCCGGCCTGGACATGGATCGTGCCGTCCTTGACCAGCGCGGTCCTCAGCACGATGCACGAATCCATCGATCCGTCGGGCGAGAAATAGCCGACGCCGCCCGCATAAGGCCCGCGCGTCTCCGGCTCGAGTTCGGCGATGATCTCGCAGGCACGGACCTTGGGGGCGCCGCTGACGGTGCCCGCCGGAAAGCCCGCGAACAGCGCGTCGAGCGCGTCCTGGCCGGGCCGGAGCGCGCCGACGACGTTCGAGACGATGTGCATCACGTGGCTGTAGAATTCGACCGCGTAGCTGTCGGTCACCCGCACGCTGCCGGCTTCGGCGACTCGGCCGACGTCGTTGCGGCCGAGATCGAGCAGCATCAGGTGCTCGGCGCATTCCTTGGGATCGGCGAGCAGGCTGGCGCGGTTGGCTTCGTCTTCCGACGCGGTCTTGCCGCGCGGGCGGGTTCCGGCGATCGGGCGGATGGTGACCTCGCCATCGCGGGCGCGGACGAGGATCTCGGGGCTCGATCCGGTGAGCGCGAAGCCCGGCAGATCGAGGTGGTAGAGGAAGGGCGAGGGGTTCACGCGCCTCAGAGCGCGGTAGAGTTCGAACGGGGGTAGCGCGAAGGGCGCGGTGAAGCGCTGCGCGAGCACCACCTGGAAGATGTCGCCGGCCTCGATATAGGCCTTCGCCGCCGCGACCATCTCGCCGTAGCGGCCCGGCGGCAGCACCGGCTCGAGCGCGATCTCGCTCGGCTCGGCACGGACGGGCGGGGGCAGGGCGGCGGTGGCGAGGCGCGCGGCGGTGGCGTCGATCCGCTCCGCGGCGACGGCGATCGCGGCGTCGGGATCGCGCGCGCCCGGCCAGACCGGCGCGACGAGGAACAGGGTATCGGCCAGCCGGTCGAAGATCAGCACCACCGTCGGCCGCACGAACATCATGTCGGGCACGCCGATCGGGTTGGCGGGCGGGCGCGGTAGTCGCTCGACGAGGCCGACCGTCTCGTAGCTGAAATAGCCGACGAGGCAGGCGAGCGCGCGCGGCAGCTCCGGCGGGACCGCCATGCGGCAGCTTGCGACCAACGCGCGGAGTGCTTGGAGCGCCGGATCAGGACAGGCTGTGAAGGCCTCGCGATCGGTGAGCCAGTGCGAATTGATCTGCGCCTCGCCGCCGGTCGCGCGGAAGACGAGATCGGGCGCGAGCCCGATCAGGCTGTGCCGCCCGCGCACCGATCCGCCCTCGACCAATTCGAGCAGGAAATCACCGCGACCCGGCTCGATCAGCTTGAGCGCGGCGGCGACCGGCGTCTCGGTGTCCGCCAGCTGGCGCCGCCAGAGCAGTGCCGGCTTGCCCGATTTCAGCGCCGCGCGCGCGGCCTCGGCGCCTTCGATCATCAGGAGCCGGCGTCGCCGCCGCCGGAGTAGCTCGCCTTGACTCGAGCGATCGCGGCGTCGTTGCGCTTGACCACCACGTCGCGGCGGATCGCCTCGAGGAACTGCTCGCGCTGCTCGGTGCCGATCTGCGGCGCGATCTCGCCGCGCACCTTGTCCATCGTCGCGGCATCGCCGCTCGCGTCATGGTTCTCGATCTGAGCGAGGTAGACGACATAATAGCCCGAGCGGTTGGGTGCCTCGAGCAGCTTGGCCTTCTTCGGCGCCATCTTGAACGCCATCAGCACCTGCGGCTCGACCTGCTTGCCCTCGAGCTCGGAGCGGGCGAGATCGAACGGCACGATCTTGGCGCCCGGCTTGACCCCGGCGTTGGTGAGCGCCTGCTGCATCGGCACGCCCTTGTCGAGATCGGCGACGACCGCGGCGGCGGCCTTGCGTGCCTTGGCCTGCGCCTGATCGAGCAGATAATCGGCGTTCACCTGCTTCTGGATGCCGGCAAGCGGGCGCGGGGCGGGCGGGAGCGACTTCTGGATCGCGACAAGCGCGAAGCTGCCGTCGTTGCCGAGCGTCGCCACCTGCGGATCGTGATCCTCGGGCTCGGGCTCGAACCCCTTCTGGACCACCGCAGCGAGTGCCGGATCGATCTTGAAATTTGGATCGTCGGGATTGGCGCCGTTCTTGAGCAGCGCGGGCGTGACCGAGGGCCGAAGAACCGGGGCCTGCTTGATCAGGTCGTCGAAGGTCGAGCCTTCCTGCGCGCCGTCGTCCAGCGTCTGGCGGATGGTGACGAGCGCGGTGGTCACCTTGCGATCGGTGATCTCGCCGGCCAGCTCTGCGCGCGCTTGATCGATCGTCTTGGCGGCGATCTTCTCGACCTTGTCGACGTGGAGCACGTGCCAGCCGAGCGTCGACTTGACCGGGCCGGCGACGCCGCCCTGCGCGGCGGCGAATGCCGCGTCGGCAACCGCCGGGTTGGTCTGGCGGGCGAGATCGGCCTTTTCGACCGCGTCGAAATTGGTCGGCTCCAGCCCCATGCCCTTGGCGATGTCGGCGATCGCCTTGCCCGATTTCACCTGCGCCGCGACCGAATTGGCGGTCGCCTGATCAAGCAGGACGAGCTGCTTGATCGTGCGCTTCTCCTTGGCGGCATAGCGCGTGCCCGATTTGAGATAGGCGTTCGCGATCTCGGCCTCGGTCGCGGCGGATTGCGCCTTGAACTGATCCGGGTGGACGATCGCGTAGCGAATGATGCGGCGCTCGGGCACCGTGTAGCGGGCGATGTGGCTGTTGTAATAAGCGGCAAGCGTCTTGTCGTCGGGGTTGGCGCCCGGATCCATATCGATCGAGCGGACCAGCACGCCTTCGCCCTTGCGCCGCTCGAGCAGCAGCGACGCGTAGGGCGCGAGCACGCCCTTGGGGAACAGTGCGGGCGGAACGCCGCCGGGCCCGAGCACCCAGGCGCCGTAGCGCTCGCGCGTCATGTCGTTGCGCAGCATTTCGGGCGAGACACGGTTGCGCGAGAGCAGGGTATCGAAGGTCTTCTGGTCGAACTTGCCGTCGACGCCCTGGAACGCCGGCATGCCGGCGATCTGGCTGTCGACCAGCGCGCGGCTGACTCGCATCCCGCCGCGCTTGGCGAACTGCTCGACGGCGACGTCGTTGATCGTCTGGTCGAGCGCGGCCTCGAACCCGCCCTGGGCGATGAATTCCTCGTTGGTGAACTGCTGGCCGCGGCTGCGCAGGTTGTTGATCATCGTGTCGACGCGCTGCTTGAGGTCGGCATCGGTGATCTCGGCGCCCCCCACCGTCGCGACGACGTTCGCCTTGACCGCCACCCGGTCCGCCAGCCCGCCCTGGCCGGTCAGCCCGAAGGCGACCGCGATCACGCCGAGAAAGATGAAGACCGCAATCAGGCCGAAGCGCGACTTGGAGAAACGACGGAAGAATTCGAGCATGGGAGGCCGTTCGCTGAAGGATGGGTTGCGGTGCTTTAGGGCGGCGGGGCGCCGCCTTCAAGCTTGTGCGACGACACGGGATCGCTATCGGCTGGAGGCGACAGGGAGAGACCGATGCGCCGCAAGCTGATCGCCGGCAATTGGAAGATGTTCGGGCTCAATGCCGACCTGCCCGAGGTGGCGGCGATCGCAGCCGCGGCGCGTGCCAATCCCCGCGTCGACGTTGCCCTGTGCCCGCCGTTCACGCTGATCGAGCGCGCAGTGGCCGTGGCGGGCGGGATGCCGATCGGCGCGCAGGACGTCCACGAATCCGAGAAGGGTGCGCACACCGGCTGCATCTCGGCGGAGATGCTGGTCGAAGCGGGCGCGACGCTGACGATCGTCGGCCACAGCGAGCGCCGCGCCGACCAGCACGAGACCAGCCACGACGCCTGGGCCAAGGCCGCCGCGGCGCACCGCCACGGCCTCAAGGTGATCCTGTGCTGCGGCGAGACCGAGGCCGAGCGCGATGCGGGCCGCGCCGAGCGGATCGTCCAGTCGCAGATCGAGAAATCGCTGCCCGAGGATGCGACTCCCGATTGGCTGACGCTCGCCTATGAGCCGCGCTGGGCGATCGGGACGGGGCGCACCCCGACGCTCGACGAGATCGCGTCGATCCACGCGATCGCCCGCGCCAAGATGCGCGCGATGATCGGGCGCGAGGCGGCTGAGGGCGTCCGCATCCTCTACGGCGGATCGGTGACCGGGGCCAACGCGGGCGCGATCCTCGCCACCGACAATGTCGACGGCGCGTTGGTCGGCGGCGCCAGCCTGACCGCGGCGAAGTTCGTGCCGATCATCGAGGCGGCGGCGGGGGTCGGTGGTTAAGGCAGGATTCGCGCCGATTGAAATCAGCTCCCCTCCCTGGAAGGGAGGGAGCGCGTCCAGCTCAGTTCGACCGACCCGGATCAGATCTAGCCCTGGACTCCAGCGTCGCGAACGCGGCCAGCGCGGCGATCGCGCACATCGCTGCGCCGACCAGCGCGGCGATGTGGAACGACGAAACTAACGCCGCGCCCGCCGAGGCGATCACCGCGCCCGAGACGGCGGTCGCGATGAGACCGCCAGTGCGCGAGATCGCGCTGTTGAAGCCCGACGCGGTGCCCGTGTGGCGCTCGTCGACCGAGCCGAGCACCGCGGTGGTGAGCGGCGCGGCGGTGCCCGCCATGCCGAGCGCGACGACCATCATCGCCGGAAAGGTGCTCGTCCAGTAGCTCGCGTGCGGATCGACGCGGACCATCAGCGCGAACCCCGCCGCGGTGGTGAGCGGGCCGAGCGTCAGCGGCCAGCGCGGGCCGAGCCGCTCGGCGAAGCGTCCCATCAGCCGCGATCCCACCCCGATCATCAGCGGGAAGGGGAGCAGCGCGAAGCCCGCGTCGAGCGCCGAATATCCGCCCGAGCGGATCAGCATGTAGGGCAGCAGCACGAGCACCCCGCCGAGCGCGCCGTAGACGAGGAAGGTGAGCACGGTCAGCCCGGCGAAGGCGCGCGAGGCGAACAGCGCGAGCGGCATCATCGCGCGCTCGCCGAGACGGCCCTGGTGGACCAGGAACAGCACGATCAGCACCGCGCCGGCGACGATCGATGCGGCCGATACCGCGTTTATCGCGCGGTGGCTCGACCAGAGCGTCAACCCCCACGTCAGCGCGCCGAGCGCGACCGTCGCCAGCGTCGCGCCGGTCCAGTCGAGCGGCTGGTCGCGGTCGGCGCTCTCGGTGACGTAGCGCCACGCGAGCAGCATCGCGACCGCCGCCACCGGCACGTTGACGAAGAAGATCGATCGCCAGCCGATCGCGTCGACCAGCCAGCCGCCGAGCGGCGGCCCCACCGCCGCCGCGATCGCCCCCGCCGCCGCCCAGGTGCCGACCGCGCGGCCGCGCGCCTCGCCCGAAAAGGCGTTGCCGAGCGTCGCGAGGCTGTTGGGCAGCAGGATCGCCGCGCCGATCCCCTGCACCGCGCGCGCCGCGAGCAGCACCGTCAGCCCGTTCGCGAAGGCGCAGGCGATCGTCGCGGCGGTGAACAGCGCCATCCCGCCGATCAGCAGCCGCTTGCGCCCGAAATGGTCGCCCGCCGCGCCGCCCATCAGCAGCAGCGCCGAGAGCGGCAGCAGATAGGCGTTGACCGTCCACTGCAGCTCGGCGGGAGTTGCGTGGAGATCGGCGCCGATCGCGGGAAGCGCGACGTTGGTGACCGACCCGTCGATGAAGGCGAGGCTCGACGCGAGGATGCAGGCGGCGAGAGTGAGTTGCGGGTGCCTGGTCGCGGTCATGTCCGCTGGATTAGGCCACCTGCGCCATGATCGCCAGCGGGCGGCCGTCGGGATCGTTGAAGAAGGCCATCCATTCCTCGGTCCCGTCGTCGTGGCGATGGATCATGTGCGGGGCCTGGAGGAACGCGACGCCGCGTGCGCTGAGCTGCGCATGGGCGTCGTGGACGTCGGGAACGCGGAAGTAGAGGATCGATTCGGGCGCGGAGCCTTCACCCTGCGACAGGAACAGCCGGGTTCCGCCGCAATCGAAGAAGGCGAGATCGCCGAACGAATAGAGGTGCGGAAGGCCGAGCACCTCGCCGTACCAGACCCTGGCCGCGGCGATGTCGCGCACGTGGCGCGAGAGCTGGCCGATCGCGCCGAGCTGAAGGGGCTGCTGCATCCGTCGTTCCTTTCCGAAGAGTGGGCTCCCGCGCCGAATCCCGGGCCAGGCGCGAATCTGCGCGCGGCTCGAGAAGCCGAGCTTCTGCATTGCGTTGGCGAGATGATATTTGACCGCGTCGACGCTGATTCCGCGCCGGCGCGCGATCTCGGGATTGGTCATGCCGTGGCGCACGGCCTCGACCGTGCGCCATTCGGCGAGCGTCAGAATATCGTCATGGCGCGGCCGCCCGCGCTTTGGTTCACCGGACATGCGCGCGATCTTAGGGCGATGCGCGCGGGATTACCCTACCCGGCGTAACGATCCTTGAGCACCTTCCACACCGCGCGCAGGCTCGCGGCCTCGCCGCCCTTGGGGCGGCCGGGCTTGGGCGATCCGTTCCAGCAGAAGATGTCGAGGTGCGCCCACTCGGCCTTCTCCGGCGCGAACTTGCGCAGGAACAGCGCGGCGGTCAGCGCGCCGCCCCACGGGCCCTCGGCGGCGTTGACCATGTCCGCCACGTCGGACTTGAGCATCTCCTCGTACGGCGTCCACAAGGGCAGCCGCCACATCGGATCGGCCTCGGTTTCGGCGGCGGCGAGCAGCTCAGCCGCGAGGGTCTCGTCGTTGGCGAACAAGGCCTGGAGGTCGGGACCCAGCGCCACGCGTGCGGCGCCGGTCAGCGTCGCGAAGTCGATCACCAGCTGCGGATCGGATTCGCCCGCCTTGACCAATGCGTCGCCGAGGATCAGCCGTCCTTCCGCATCGGTGTTGCTGTTCTCGACGGTGAGGCCCTTGCGGCTCTTCATCACGTCGCCGGGGCGCGCAGCTTCGCCCGAGATCGAATTCTCGACCGCGGCGACGAGCATGTGGAGCCGCACCGGCAGGCGCGAGGCCATCACCAGCTCGGCGAGCGCGAGCGCGTGCGCGGCGCCGCCCATGTCCTTCTTCATCAGCCGCATGCCGGCGGCCGGCTTGATGTCGAGCCCGCCTGAATCGAAGCACACGCCCTTGCCGACCAAGGCGACGCGCGGGTGATCGGGATTGCCCCATTCGATCTCGATCAGCCGCGGCTCGCGGCCCTTGCCCGCCGCCTTGCCGACCGCGTGGATCATCGGATAGCCGCGCTCGATCTCGACACCTTTGGTGACGGTGAGCGTCGCGCCATGTGCCTTGGCGATCGACGTGGCCTCGGCTTCGAGGTCGGCCGGGCCCATCTCCGAGGCGCCGAGGTTGACCAAGTCGCGGATCTTGCATGCGGCGTTGGCGAGGCGGAGCGTCTCGTCGATCCGCGCCGGCTCGCCGGTGAGCAGCACGCGCGCCCCCTGGGCCTTCTCGTCCTTGCGGTAGCGCTCGAAGCGGTATTGCGCGGTCAGCCAGCCGTAGAGCGCCGCGCCGGGCTCGCGGCCGTCGACACGGTAGGTGCCTTCTGGCAGCGTCTCGGCGAGCTTGGCGAGGCACCAGATACCGAGCTTGTCGGCATTGGCGACGACGGTGACCACCGACCAGTCCTCGGGCGCGTCGCCCGGGAGGATAGCGCTGGCGAAGGCGGTGGAGGAGAGTTTCTGCGCCTGCGCGGCGGAGCGGTGGCGCGGCGGCTGTGCGGCGAGCCAGGCGTCATAGCCCTTGGCATCGACGAGGTGGATGGTGCGCGCGGCCTGGCCGCGATCGGGCTGAATCAGCGTGGAAAGATCAGGCATTGCGGTGATCTAGGCGCGCGGAGCGGTCAGGGCTAGGGGCTAAGCGCGCGAATCTTCGGCGCGCACAGCGCGATCGCGTGGTCGATCATGTACATCAGCCGGTCGCGCATTTGGGCGAGGCCGTCGGGCGCGTTGCCGCGGTCCTGGGTCTCGAAGTTGAGGTACGCGAGGCCGTGGAGGACGGCGTAGTTCGAGAGCGATCCGTCGCTGGTGACGACGCGTTCCTCGACGATGTTAAAGCCCGCGGCGACGAGCGGGTCGTGGCAGAAGGCGTCGGCGGGCTTGCCGCTGGTGAGGAAGGTGGCGAAGCCGACGCTGTCGTCGTCGTCGAACGGCCAGGCGCGGGTGGGGGACTGGCGGGGCGTGTAATATTCGTCGCAGAAGCGGATCGAGATCACGCCGTCGCCCATCGGATCGGACTTGTTGCAAAGCGATTCCGACGTGTCGAAGCCCGGCGCATTGGTGTGGAGCGCGATGATCGGCCAGGCGCCGTGCGCGAGCGAGGCGAGCACTTCATGAGCATAATCGGGCAGCGCGCTGTCGAAGTTGCGGTTGGGGTCGATCGACTTGCCGTAATCGACCGCGCGGTTGCGTCGCTCGCCGTCATGGCCCGGCGCGACCCCCGAATTGACGACGATCGCGACCCCGCCGTATTTGTGGAGCGCGGCGAAGGCGGCCTCGAACCCGCCGTTCTCGTTGTCGTGCGGCACGAACCACAACGGGCCGCGTGGGTGCTTCCCGTTCTCGATCCGCCAGAAGCGCCACTGCGCCCGCTCGTTCTTGAACTCGATGCGGCTGACCGTGAGGCCGCGCCACTCGGCGGGATCGCGGTGGCGCGCGAGATCGTCGTCCTGCACCGTCAGCGGATCGACCGGAGTCACCGAGACCGGGGATTTGGGAGCGGCGCCCAGCAGGAGCCAAGCGGCGGCGAGCATGACGAGGGGTTTGCGCATCAATCGAGCGGCATGACCATGAACTGCTCGAACCTGCCCTCGGCGCCCGGTTCGGCATAGGTCACCGCGAGCAGCCGGCGATTGCCCCAGGCGATCGTATAGTTGCGGTTGACGAACCCGCCGCGCAGCCGCGCGGGGCCGCGCGGCGTGAAGCTGGTCGGCTCGCCGAGCGGGGTCAGGCTGTCGCGATAGTCGCCGACGGTGGTCGGGTCGAAATAGCCGCGGGCATTGTCGGTGAGGAGTGCCGGATCGGGTACCCCGGCGCGGAGCTGGTCGAACAGCTTGCGCGCGAGCGCGTCACGGGCGTCGTCGAGCGTCGGAACCTTGGCAGCCGGCGGCGGCGGCGGGAACAGCGCCTGGTAGATGTTCTGCGCGATCGCCTCCTCGGCGCGTCCGAAATCGGCGTTGACGAGCGCGACGACCGCGAAGCGCCGATCGGGGACGACGATGTTCTGCGACAGGAAGCCGACCGCCTCGCCGCCGTGCGACACCACCTTGTGGCCGCCCTGCACCGCGACCGAGACGCCGAGGCCGTAGCCGGTCGCCCCACCGTTGTTGAGCCGGACCTCGGTTTCCTGAGTGGCCCAGTCGGCGGCCGGCATCACCGCGCGATCGATGCGGGCGATGTCCCAGCGGGCGAGGTCGCTCGCGGTCATCGCCAGCTCGCCCGCGGCCCACAGCCAGCCGTGCGCGGCGGGCTTGGCGGCGCGCACCGGGCCGAGCGCGAAGCGATGGGTGGGCAGCGGATATCCCTTGCCGATGGCGAGATCCTGATCGACCGGGTGCATGTCGAGCGGCTTGAAGACATGGGCGGTCAGATAGCCGAGCAGCGACTTGCCCGATGCCTTCTCGACGATCATGCCCGCGACGACATAGCCGGTGTTCGAATATTGCCACGCCGTGCCCGGATCGAAATCGAGTGGCTTCTTCGCCCAGCGGTCGACGATCTCCTGCGGCGTGGTTGGCTTCTCCATCGCGGCGAAGCTGTAGTCCTGCGGCCAATAGTCCTGGATGCCCGCGGTATGGCTGAGCAGCTGGCGGATCGTGATCGTGTCGCCGCCGGTGATGCCGGGGATGAACTTGCTCACGTGATCGTCGAGGCTGAGCTTGCCCTCGTCCTGGAGCATCAGGATCGCCGCGGCGGTGAACTGTTTCGAGATCGAAGCGATCGGATATTTGGCGCCGGCGGTGGTCGCCTTGATGCCCGGACCCTGGTCGCCGTATGCCTTGGCGTAGACGATCTTGCCGTCGCGAACGATCGCGACCGAGGCCGAGGGGACGCCCGAGGAGCCCAGCGCGTCGGCGACGATCTTGTCGACTTGCGCGGTTTCGGCGGGAGTCAGGTCCTGCGCGGCGGCGGTGGCGGGGGTGAGGAACAGGGCGGCACAGGCAAGCGCGCGGCGGAGCTTCATCAAGGGACCTCGACGGAGTTGATTGCAACCAGGATCCGACCCTTACGCGCGCGCCGGGCGCGCAGGCAATGCGTGACGGATATGCGGGATATGAACGCCGGATATGCGCGAGGCCCGACCGACTGGTCAGTCGGTCGGGAATAAGATCAAATATAGACCGGACTAAGACCTAACAAGTTCAGTACATCTAAAATGGATGTAAGAATGACGAAAGATCAATACAGTAAGCCTCCCTTTACCGCGCAGAGCGGCAATGCTATTCCCTCGCTACGGGAGAAGGTCGCCCCGCGAGTTGTGTTCACAACTTTGGGGAGAATGTCATGGAATTTGCATTTGCAGCGATGGTCGGCTGGTGCGGAACGCCGTATCCCGGCTGGTGGCGCGGTCCGCGGAAGCCGCAGCCCGATCCGTGGTGGTGGTTCGTCCATATCCTCGGCGCGGCGGGTGGTATCGGCGCGGTGATCATCTTCAAGCCCATCGTCGGCGACGCAGGCGTGGTCGCGACGGCGCTCACTGCCTTCTTCGGCGGCGCGTTCGTGTCGTCGCTGGCGAGCGGGATCGCAGGGCGCGGCGCGAACGCGGAGGCCGGCTGATCGTGCAGGGCGGCGCTTCAACGAGCGCCGCCCTGACGTTAGAAGTAACAAATAAAGTACTGACAATAAGGACGGAATGAACGCGCACACTGGTTAACTCAAACGACACTATTATCGTTGCTCTGAGTAATTCTGACAAGTTGACATCGATATTTCCGTAGAATATGGTCGGACAATATTGATTGGATAATCTAGCCTAGGGTCGCGCTCTAGTCGGAGACGTCCAATGGCCAACGGCCCATCGCGAATCGCAAAATATCTACTGCTGAGCGCCCTTGTCGGGTTTCTGCTCGCGACCGGGGCGTCGAGCCTCTTGGTGGCGCAGGAACGCAAGGCCGATCCGGTCGCCTATGTCGGTCACGGCGCGATGTTCGATTCGGGCGGGCATCAGATCCTGCCGACCGCGGCGTTCATCGCCAGCGCGCAGGCGTGGTACCGGGCAAAGCTGCTTGAGGACATCGACCCCCGCAAGCGCCAGGAGTTCGCCGCGCTCGAACGCGAAATGAAGGCAGGACTCGACCTGAAAGGGCAGGCGGCGCTCGTCGTCGAGCAGCGGCTGATCGATTGGCTGGCGGGCAATTCGCCCCGATATCGCGACGACGACCGCTTCGGGAGCAAGCTGAGCGCGATCCGCTACCAGCTCACCTGGAACCTGCCAGTCGCGACGCAGACCGCGGCCGGAGGCAAGGCAAAGCGTCCCGGTCTTTGGGAAGGTGGCCTGTTCAAGCTCGATCCCGCGATCCAGCGCAAGCTCGATCTTCCCAAGTTCGGCGGCGGCGGGGTGTTCCTCGTCACCACCAACAAGGGCCAGGCCTATATCGACGAGTGCGTGGCGGCGCAGGTGCCGATCCCGCCGACGATCAACCAGATGGATCCGAACGGCACCGCGGGCTGGAAGATCCAGGGCACGATCCCGATCGGCCAGCAGTTCATCGTCCAGTCCGCCGCCCAGGTGCGCAGCTACGAAACGCCCCAGGGCGTGTGCATCGCGCTGCCGCGGTACGACTCGAACACGGCCGGTACCGGCAACGTCGGGCTCGACGGCGTGATCTGCCTCAGCAAGATCACCTCGAAGGTGTGCATCTGGGACAACCAGAAGAACGGATCGACCTTCAGCTTCCCCGCGAACACCCAGATTCCGATCGGCAAGCCCGATCTCGCGATCGATCCCTCGGGCCGCTACCAGGCCGGCGGCGCCGAGCTCACCAGCCCGGCGGGCGGCGTCTGCACCGACTGCCATGGCGGCGAGAACCCCTATATCGTCCATCCCGATGCGCTGCTGAAGCCGGGCTTCACCTTCTCCGACCTCGAAGCCGCGCTGCCGATGATGCCGCCCAACCGCTACATCCCGATCGTCCGCGCGGCCTGGCCGCAGAACGACTCGTCGTTCGCGGGGGCGATGGTGCCGGATCCGCAGTGCAAGACCTGCCATGTGAAGGGCGGGGCCGGGCGGTTCCCGCACCTCTCCAATCAATATCTGGGCTATTGCGGTACGATCCTGCGCGGCGCGGTGCAGGGGCTGGTCGTCCCGCCCGATCAGGTCAACGCCCCAGCGACGATGCCGCAGACCAATCCGGGCGCCGACGCGATCGATCCCGTCGTCAACACCTTCCGCAACTTCTGCAACAATCCGCCCGACGCGAACACGCAGGATCTGGGCGATCCGCACCTGACCACAGTCAACAAGGTGAGCTACGACTTCCAGCCGGCTGGCGAGTTCACCGCGCTGCGCAACTCGGACGATATGTTCGAATTGCAGACGCGACAGACGCCGGTGGTCACCACCTTCGTCCCCAATCCCGATCCGTACGACCAACTGCAGGGCTGCGTGAGCATCAACACTGCGGCGGCGCTCAGGGTAGGCAAGCGGCGGATCACCTATCAGCCGAGCCCCAAGGGCGGCGAGCGGATGGAGATCCGGATCGACGGCAATCTCGTGTCGCTGCCCGCCGGCGGGATCAGCCTGGGCGGCGGCAGCAACATCGCCAATGCCGCGGCCGGAGGCGGGATCGATGTGCATTCGGCGGACGGCACCCATGTGCTGATCACGCCGGTCCACTGGACCTCGCAGGGTTATTGGTACCTCAATGTCGACGTCCTCAAGACCCCGGCGATGGAGGGAATCCTCGGCTACGTGCCCTCGGGGCATTGGCTGCCGTTCGGCGGTGACGGCACTGCTTTCGGGCCGATGCCGGCGACGATCGGCGCGCGCTGGACGGTGCTCAACCACAAATATGCCGACACGTGGCGCGTGACCGCGGCGACGAGCCTGTTCGACTATGCGCCCGGCACCTCGCCCGCGACCTTCGCGTCCACGGCGTGGCCGCCGAAGCCGGGGACGGCGTGCAGCGCGCCTCCGGGCGTCCCCTCGATCCCGTCGCCCGGCCGTCCGCCGATCCAGCCGCTCGGCAAGGAAGTCGCGGCGCGCGTGTGCCGCCCGCTGACTAAGGACCCGGTGCTCTACAAGGCCTGCCTGTTCGACGCGATGGTGATGGGCGACACCGGAGTCGGCGACGGCTATGCGCGGACGCTGGCGGCGCGGGCGGCGACGGCGCCCTAGTCCTTTGGGGATCGCGGACGGCGCGACACCCGCGCCACCGGCTTGATCCTCGGATCGGCGGCGAAGTCTTCGGGCGCGATGAAGCCGAGGCCGTCCCAGGGGATCTCGATCCCGGCGCGCTTGAGGCATTCGGCGACATATTCGGAGCAGATGAACTCGTCGTCGTGCTCGATCAGTCGGGGCATCTTCGTCGCGAAGCGGCCCGCGGCGAGGCGAGCGAAGATCTTGAGCATCTCGCTCGATCGGAAGGGCGCGCCGAGCCGGTCGGCGGCGAAGTCGTTCATCTCGGCGAGGCGCTTGCCGCTCGCCTTGCGCTTGAAGTCGGCATGGCGGACGATCACGATCTCGCCTGGATAGGGGCGGTGATGCGCGCTGTCCTCGGAGACGAAGCGGCTGAGCGGCACCATCCTGACGCCGATCTTGGCGACTGCCTCCATCACCATCACCCGGTCGATCTCGTCGAGCCGGACGATCAGCGCGATGTGGCTCCACGGGCTGCCGGTGACCCAGCGGATCGCGCGCGACATGGCGTTGGTGCCCGCGCAGAGCGCCATGTCGCCGGTGCGGACGAGCTTGCGGATCGCGGGATAGTCGAGCGGCTCAAGCTCGGTGAGGGCGCTCGCGGGAACGGTCATGCCGATCAATACGCTTGCGGAAGGAGTTAGGTCCCCGGTGTGCGAACTCCCCTCCGTGGAAGGGACCTATATAGATACGTGACCCAAATCGGAATTAGGCTTTCGCCCGGAAGCCGTTCACGACCCAGCGCACAACGAAATATGCGCCCACGAGTAGGGCCGTTAGGATGCAGTCGAGAATGAAATAGAGCACCAGCCGTTCGGACCAGTACGTGAGCGGCGCCACGTGCTCATGCTGGAAATAGGTTTGGTCCGCCCCGACGGTGTGAGCGCATTTTAGCGCATCGGGATGCGTGGATAAATCCGCCTCCGCATCGACGCACATTTTGATATCCACTTTGTCCATGTTCACCCAGAACGCGCTCTCGGATTGGAACCCCTCCAAAGCGGCTATCGGCACGCCAATGACGGTCACAACGATCCACAGCCTAAGCCAGCCCGCGCGCCTCATTTCACCCCCTCGGTCCTAGTTCCTGAAATACTCCCGGACGAAATCGAGTCCCTTGTGGGTGATCTTGAAGCCGCCGGGAACGTCCTGCGCATAGCCCTGATAGATGAAGTTCGTTTTCGTGGTTTTGTGAGATTTCAGGTTGCGCACGAGCTGCGAAAATTTCGAGTCCTTTCGGCTCGCGTTCGCCTCGGCGTGTTCTTCGGAGAGGTGCACATAGCCCGGCATTTCGTTGATCATGTCGGTGGTACTGATCTCTCCGTTCGGACGAACGGACATGATCAGTAGGGCATATTTCCATAGGTCTGCCCGCAGATCGATCTCGACCGGTTCAGACATCTTGGGCTGAGGCGGCAATTGCGCGGCCCGCTCTTGCGGCGTTGCGTGGCGAAGGCGTTGCTGCTTGCGTTCTAGGGCAGCGATTTTTTTCACGTCCTCGGCGACGGGAAGGTCCTCGGGCATCCTACCGCTGAGTTCCTTCATCGTCTCCCTGACCTTAAGCCCCACCTCATAGTGGGCCGTACAGGCCGCTTCACTTCCGCGAATGCTCTTACTGCGAAGCCTTTCCTCTGTTTGCGTGATGCGAAACAGGTTCGCGGCGAGTTCAGTGCTGCCCATATGGTCAAGGATCTGCGCCTTGTCTGGCAGGCGCTTGTAGGAGCGAACTTCGTCCATGTTCCGGCCGCCGTAGAGGCCTTGGTACCCACGGTTGTAGAACTTGCCGAACTCCGTGTTTTGAACGCCGGCACCCTTCGCCGCCTTAGCTAACAGCTTGTTTTGCTCAACGACCTGATTGCGAAGGTAAAGTCGCCTCTGATTCTCCGTGAGGGTGCCAAAATCTACGCCGTCGCGGTCTGCTAGTTCTTGGCGGCGGGTTTGGATGGCGAAATAGGTTTGCGCGAATGCCACGGGCTTAAGCCGAGACGACGCATTCTGTGCAATGAGATAGCACGCGTAGCGTGAGAGCTCGTAGTTGGCGCCAGGCCTGCCTCCTTCCGGGTTTTTCGGTTTGGACCGAAGAACCTCCACGAAATGCCCGGACGGGTCGTGGCCCGCATTGCGGCAGGCGCTCTCTGCGCGGTGGATAACTCCCTCGAAGTCCTCCCACCTCTTGTAGCCCAAGAGGGCTTGGAGGTCGCGTGCAAACCAGCACTTGTCGCCGTGTCCGTTGTCATTCCCCGCATCCTCGAACTGGTCAATCAGGCGTTCGATGCTATCGGGAGCGGCCTCGGCTTGCGCCAAAATCTCGACCTCTCTTGGATCGGTCTGCGCGACGCGGGCCATTGCCTCTTCGAAATTGAAGTTGAAATCGGTTGTCTCATCCTTCCGCTCATTCATGCGATCAGTTCCTTGTAGGTCAGGCGACCCGAGGTCTGATCAAGCAGCGTGTTAACCCGATCCCCCTCTCCAATGTCGCGGAGATTGAAGCGCCAAGTCACTTCGGCAACGTAGCGGTTGAGGTGCTTGGGGGTCACGAAATGATGGATGCCGATGATCTGGCGCTTAAGCAGCGACCAGAAGCCTTCGATGCTGTTCGTATGCACGTCGCCGAGCCGATATTCGCCCGCGCTGTGGCGCACCACGCCGTGGTTGAACGAGCGGCCAAGGTGGCGGTAGCCCGCATGTTCGTCGGTCGAAATCAGGGTCGCGGTGGGCGAGACAAATTCGTGGACGAAGCGGTCAAGCGTCCGAGTGTCGGTGCGAGGGATAACCGTCGCGACGGCCTTACCGCCGCGCTGGATGGCGCCAATCACCGCGGTCTTGCCTGACGTGCCCGGGCCGTTCTTCGGGTCACCCTTGTGGCGGTTGGCAGCCTTGCCGCCCACATAGGTTTCATCGACTTCTACTTCGCCTTCAAGCGGACGATTGAACGACTGTGTGCGAGCCGCGTAGCGCAGGCGATGCAGCATGAACCAAGCCGTCTTCTGCGTGACGCCAAGGTCCTTCGCGAGCGTCGTGCTGGCGATGCCCTTCTTGTGCGAGGTGATCAGCCAGATCGCCATCATCCACTGGCGAAGGCCGATCTTGCTGTCCTCGAAAATCGAGCCGACCTTGATCGAAAACCGCTTCCGGCAATCGCCGCACTTGTGAGTGCGCTTGTCCGAGAAATGATAGACCTTGGTCGAACCGCACAGCGGGCAATACGCCCCGTTCCGCCAGCGGATCGCAGTGAAGTGGTCAATCGCCGACTGTTCGTCGGGGAACGCCGCCATCATCTGGAACAGGGTTTCGAACTGCTGTTGCTTGGGGGCGATCTTGCTCATACCCCCTTGTGGCATCCAAATCAGATTGGGTCAAGCAGATATATAGATCCCTCCGTGGAAGGGAGGGGAAGAGCTAGGCTGGCACGCCGAACAGGTCGTGCTCGTCGGCATCCTCGATCGCCACCCGGACGATATCGCCCTGCGCGAGGTGGCCCGCGTCACGCAGGTGGACTTCGCCGTCGATCTCGGGGGCGTCGGCCTGGCTGCGGCCGGTGGCGCCCTCTCCGTCGACCGCGTCGATGATGACTTCGAGCGTTCGCCTGATCTTCGCCTGGAGCTTGGCGGCGGAGATGGCAGCGGTCTTCGCCATCACCCGTGCGTAGCGCTCTTCCTTAAGTTCCTCGGGCACCGGGTCGGGGAGCGCGTTGGCAGGCGCCCCTTCGACGGGCTCAAAGCGGAAGGCGCCGACGCGGTCGAGCTGGGCCTCGTCGAGCCAGTCTAGGAGGTATTGGAAATCCGCCTCGGTCTCGCCGGGGAAGCCGACCACGAAGGTCGATCGGATCGTGATGTCGGGGCAGATCGCGCGCCAGCTTGCCAACCGTTCGAGCACCTTGGCCTCATTGGCGGGGCGGCGCATCGATCGCAGGATGCGCGGGCTCGCGTGCTGGAACGGGATGTCGAGATAGGGGAGCACCAGCCCCTCGGCCATCAGCGGGATGACCTGGTCGACGTGGGGGTAAGGGTAGACATAGTGGAGGCGCACCCAAGGGGCGATCTTGCCGAGTTCGCGGGCTAGATCGGTCATGTGGGGGATCACTTCGTGGCCCTTCCACATCCGCGGCTCCTTGCGGATGTCGACGCCGTAGGCCGAAGTGTCCTGGCTGATGACCAGCAGTTCCTTGGTCCCCGCCTCGACCAGTTTCTCGGCTTCGCGCAGGATCGCGTCGGGGCGGCGGCTGACGAGGTCGCCCCGGATCGAGGGGATGATGCAAAAGGCGCAGCGATGGTTGCAGCCTTCCGAAATCTTCAGATAGCCGTAGTGGCGCGGGGTGAGCTTGAGGCCGCTTTCGGGGACGAGGTTGAGGAAGGCGTTGGGCGGCATCGGCGCTGCCTCGTGGACCGCGCCGACCACTTCCTCATATTGCTGCGCGCCGCTGATCGCGAGGACCTGCGGGAAGCGCGCGCGGATCACCTCGGCTTCCTTGCCGAAGCAGCCGGTGACGATGACGCGGCCGTTCTCCGCGATCGCCTCGCCGATCGCCTCGAGGCTTTCCTCCTTGGCGGAATCGAGGAAGCCGCAGGTATTGACCAGCACGACATCGGCCCCGGCGTAATCGGGCGACATCGCATAGCCGTCCGACCGCAATTTGGTGAGGATGCGTTCGCTGTCGACGAGGTTCTTCGGACAGCCGAGCGACACCATGCCCACGCGGGGCGCCTCGGGGAATTTGGTTGCCATGATTGGGGCGGCACATAGGGATTTCGGGCAGCCTTGAACAGGGCGCGCCGCGCGGCGTATCGTGCCTCTTCCGAAACGAAAAGAACGGAGGGGCAAGATGGGAACTCATATTCACTGGCTGGCAGTCATCGTCGCGGGCGTCGCGGCGTTCATGGTCGGCGGGGTCTGGTACAGCGCGTTGTTCGGGAAGATCTGGATGGCCGCGCGCGGCATCACCCCCGAAGCGATGAAGACCATGGACAAGGGCAACATCAAGGTGATGTTCGGCATCACCTTCGTGCTCGATCTGTGGATGGCGTTCGTGCTCGATCATGTCTTCGGCACCTACGGGACGCCGGACATGAGCGGTGCGCTGCTGATCGCCGGCGGCCTAGCGCTCGGCTTCGTGATCCCGGCGATGATCGTGAATTACCTCTACCAGCAAGCGAAGCGGAATATGTTCCTGATCGACGGCGGCCACTGGCTGGCGGTGTTCCTGGTGATGGGCGCGGTGCTCAAGCTGCTGAGCTGAACCTCATCCCGCGGCCGGCGACCGGAACACGAACCAGGCGCCGGCCACGATCAGCGCGAAGCCGATCAGGTGGTTCACGGTGATCTTCTGCCCGAGGTAGAGCACCGAGAAGCCAGCAAAGACGCTGAGCGTGATCACTTCCTGGATCGCCTTTAATTGCGCCGCCGAATAGACTGCGCTGCCCCAGCGGTTCGCGGGCACCGCTAGGCAATATTCGACCAGCGCGATGCTCCAGCTCGCGAGGATCACGAGCAGCAGCGGCACCTGCTTGAACTTGAGGTGGCCGTACCAGGCGATTGTCATGAACACGTTCGAGCCGATCAGCATCACGATCGGCAGCAGCCGCGCCGTCACCGCGCCGGCAGCCTGGGGATGGGGTCGACCGGCGTCCGGCCCTGGATCATCTGGAAATGCACCTCCGGCCGGTCGGCGAAGCCTGAGTCGCCCGAGAGCGCGATCATCTGGCCCTTCTTCACCGCCTGGCCGCGCTGGACGAGCAACTGGCTGGCGTGGCCGTAGACGGTGGTCCAGCCGTCGCCGTGGCGGATGATGATGAGACCGCCGAGCGCGGGGATGTCGCCGCCGACATAGGCGACGACGCCGTCCGCCGCCGCGTGGATCGGCGTATCGAGCGGGACCGCGATCTTGATCCCGTCGTTCTTCTCGCCGCTCGCGCCGGGGCCGAAGCGGTGGACGACGGTTCCCTTGACCGGCCACTGGAACCCGCCCCTCAGGCGCGACGGCTCGGCGATCGCGGCGGTGGCGGGGAGCACCCGCGCCGAGGAAGCGGTGGGCTTGGCGGGGCTGGCCCTGGCGGCGAGCGCGGGCTGGCCGCCGGTGAGGATGTCGTCGATGTCGAGGTGGAAGCGCGCGGCGCGCGCCTCGATCGTCTCGGGCCCGGTGTCGGGGATCAGCACGCGCTGGCCGGTGCGCAGGATATAGGGCTCATCGAGATCGTTGACCGCGATGATCCGCGACCAGTCGACGCCATAGGCGCGCGCGATCGCGATGCCGGTCTCGCCCTCGCGCACCGTGTGATAGCGGCCCGCGGGGATTTCGAGCTTCTGGCCCGGGAAGACGGTGTAGGGCTTGGCGAGGGCGTTGGCGCGGGCGATCGCTTCGGACCCTGCGCCGGTCTTGACCGAAATCAGCCGCAGCGAATCCCCATTCCGCACGGTGTAGCTCGACGCCGCGACGGTGCGCGCGTCCGGGGTGACCGGGCGCATCTCCCACGCCGGCGGGGGCGAGGGGAGGGCGCTGACGTTGGGATCGATCCGCGGCGCGGCGGTGGAGTCCGGGACTTGCTGGCGGACGGGGCGCCGGATCGGCTGCGTCTGTTGGTGCGCGGGCCGGGGCGGCGGTGCGGATTGCTGATAAGATTCGGCGCTGCCCGGCGGGATGCAGCCTGCCAGCAGGGCAAGCGGAAGCAGCCCGCCAGCCTTGCCCAGTTTCGCGACCCTCCCCGTCATGCCGCCATCATATCGCGGGTTTGGCTCGACGTCAGTGCGGAAGTTATGCCCCCGGCTCCAGCCGGTTGAGGCCGCGCAGATACGGCTGGAGCGCCTCGGGCACCGACACAGATCCGTCGGCCTGCTGGTAGTTCTCGATCACCGCGACGAGCGTGCGCCCCACCGCGAGGCCCGATCCGTTGAGCGTGTGGACGAAGCGCGTCGCTTTCTCGCCCTCGGGCCGGTAGCGCGCGTTCATCCGCCGCGCCTGGAAATCGGTGCAGGTCGAGCAGGACGAAATTTCGCGGTAGCGGCTCTGCCCAGGCAGCCACACCTCGAGATCGTAAGTGCGCGCGGCGGAGAAGCCCATGTCGCCGGTGCACAATTTCATCCGGCGGAAGGCGAGTCCGAGCCGGGTGAGGATGTCCTCGGCGCACGACGTCATCCGCTCGTGCTCGGCGTCGGAGGTTTCCGGCGTGACGATCGAGACCATCTCGACCTTCTCGAACTGGTGCTGGCGGATATAGCCGCGCGTGTCGCGCCCCGCTGCGCCCGCCTCAGAGCGGAAGCAGGGGGTGAGCGCGGTGAAGCGCAGCGGCAGCGCCGCCTCGGGCAATATCGCCTCGCGGACGGTGTTGGTGAGGCTCACTTCCGAGGTGGGGATCAGCCAGCGGCCATCGGTGGTCTGGAAGCTGTCCTCGGCGAACTTGGGGAGCTGGCCGGTGCCGAACATGATCTCGTCGCGGACCAGCAGCGGAACGACGGTCTCCTCATAGCCGTGGTCGCGCGTGAGCGTGTCGAGCATGAACTGGCCGAGCGCGCGATGAAGTCGGGCGGCCGCGCCGCGCACGAAGGTGAAGCGCGCGCCGGCGAGCGCGGCGCCGGTTTCGAAATCGAGGCCGAGCGCCGGGCCGATCGCGTCATGCTCCTTGGGTTGCAAGGCGAAGGCGGGTTGCTCGCCGCGGGTATGGACCAGCGCGTTGGCGTCCTCGTCGGCGCCCTGGGGAACATCGGCGAGGGGGAGGTTGGGGATCGCCGCGAGCAGTGCGTCGAGCTCGCCGCTGTCGACGAAATCGAGCGCCTGCGCCTTGAGCGTCTCGGCCTCGCGCATCAGCTCTTGCGCGAGCGCGCTGTCCTTGCGCCCCATCGCCTGGCCGATCTCCTTGGCGATCTGGTTGCGGCGCGCGGCATTGGCCTGCTGCTCGGTCTGCTCCTGGCGGCGGACTCGGTCGAGTTCGAGGATCGCGGCCGATTGCGGCGGCAGCCCGCGGCGCGCCAGCCCGGCATCGAAGGCCTCGGGGTCATCGCGGATGGAGCGGATGTCGTGCATGCGCCGGTCCTATGGCGGCGGGCGGACGCGCGCGCAACCGTCTGTCACCGGCGGGCGTTACCCTTTATCCAGATCAAGGAGCGGTGCCATGCACGTCCCCCATAACGCCTTCGTCGTCGTCGCCGACGGCCACAAGATGCTGTTCCTGCGCAACGAAGGCGACGCCGCGTTCCCCGATCTGCGGGTCGAGAAGAAGCGGATCGACGACAATCCCGCAACTCGCGATCAGGGCAGCGACGCGCCGGGCCGGTCCTTCTCCAGCGTCGGCGACGGCCGCAGTGCCTACGAGCAGACCGATTTCCACCAGATCGAGGAGGACCGCTTCGCCGTCGAGACCGCCGAGCTGCTCAAGGAGCGCGCGCTGCGGAGCGATTTCGAGTCGCTGATCATCATCGCCCCGCCGCGCACGCTGGGCGAGCTTCGGAAGCATCTCCACCGCTCGGTCAGCGACCGTTTGCGCGGTGAGATCGACAAGGACCTGACCGGCCGCACCGTGCCCGAGATCGAGGAAGCGCTCCTGAAGGCGTAGGGTGGAACCGTTCCCCTCCCCGCTTGCTGGAGAGGTTAGGGGATGCTCGATCGGAGTGCGCCTACAGGCCCTCCCCCGACCCTCCCGCAAGCGGGAGGGGGAAGTCAGGCGGCCACTGTCGCCGTCTTCCTCGCCAGCCGCTTGCGCGCGACCAGCGCGGCGGCGGCGCCGCCGAACAGCAGGATCATCGGTGGGGCCGGGACGGGCGAGGGCCCGCCGCTCGATCCGCCGCTCGAGCTGCTCGAACTGTGGTGCCCGCCACTGCTGGTGCTCCACCCGCTGCTCGTGCTCCACCCGCTCGAACCGCCGTGGCTCGACGAACCATAGCTCGACGACCCGTAGCTGCTCGAACCGTGGCTTGAGGAACCGTAGCTGCTCGATGAGGTCGAGTTGCTCGAAGAATTGCTCGAAGAGTTGCCCGACGAGCTGGAGGTGCTCGACGAGGAGCCGGTCGAGGTGCTCGACGAGGTCGACGACGACGAGGTGATTCCGCTCGAGGTGGACGAGGAGGAGGTGATCCCGCTCGACGTGGACGACGAGGAGCCGCCGGTCGAGGTGCTGGTCGAGGATCCACCGGTCGACGTGCTCGATCCGCCCGTTGAGGTGCTCGACCCGCCGGTGGAGGACCCGCCGGTGGACGTGCTGGAGCCGCCGGTCGACGAACCACCAGTGGACGACGAAACGCCGCTCGACGTGCTCGATCCGGTGCTGCCGGTGCTGCCGCCGGTCGAGGTCGATCCGCCGCTGGTGCTGCTGGTCGACGAAATGGTGATGCCGCTCGATCCGTTCGAGCTCGAACCGCTGCTGCCCGAACTGCCGAAGAAGCCGCCGGCGAAGAAGCCGCCGATGAAGCCGCCGCCGCCCGATCCGCCGATCACGCCCGCCGAGCTGGCGGCGGAGCCGCTTGCTGCCGCCGCGACGCCCGAATTGCCATAGGCCATCGGGGGTAGCGGGATCGGCGCGCCCTGGGTGGTGACGGTGACGACCGCGGGCGGGCACTGCTGTTGGGTTTGGGTGACCACGCGCCGCACGGTGTGCGTCACCGGCCGAACCGTGCGGTGCACGACTCGCTGGGTGCGTTCGATCACGCGCTGGGTGTGAACCCGTTCAACGACATGGACGGTGCCCCCGCCAATGACAGCGCCCCCGCATGCGCAGGCGCAGAGTTTCGCCAAAGCCATCCGAACCGACATGGTGTCCCACTCTTCCGTTGCTGGCGTGCTTTCCCTGACGGGCGTCAGCAGCTTGCACGCAGCTCATGAGCTAAAAGTGCAAAACAAACTATTAAGCGCAAGTCCGTTAACCGGTGTTTACCTTCTTCTTTGCACTTTTCTGGGTAATGGAATCGCACCGCACTAGTTAATGTTCGGAAATGATACAAAGGGCCGATCTATTCATTAACAAATTTCTAACGTTACTGGTTAACATCGACCGGCTCTCCGCGGCCTTCCCGTTCAGCTACCCGAAATCACCCCCGCTTTATGGGACATTCGACGCGCATCTTCGTGGAATCATTCGCTTGTTAAGCGATGCGCACGAAAGTATAGGCGCCTTCGGGCAGAGGGCGGTCTCCGGCGGTACGCCACCGGAGAACCGGTGTGGAGAGTGGGGAATGGCTTCGGTTTTGGATCGATTCGAGGACCCTGGTAAACGGCCGCCGCTGGCGGCGAACGACGGTGGCTATCGGCCTGGCGCCGACGAGCCGTTCATGAACCCAAGGCAGCTCGATTATTTCCGCGACAAATTGCTGGCCTGGAAGGACGCGATCTATCGCGAGGCGGCGGGGACGCTGTCACAGCTCCAGTCCGAATCGCTGCGCGAGGCGGACCTGACCGATCGCGCATCGAGCGAGACCGACTGGTCGATCGAGCTGCGCACCCGCGACCGCCAGCGCAAGCTGATCGCCAAGATCGACGCGGCACTCCGGCGGATCGAGGAGGGCGAATACGGCTATTGCGAGGTGACCGGCGAGCCGATCTCGCTCGCCAGGCTCGAGGCCCGGCCGATCGCGACGATGACAGTAGAGGCCCAGGAGCGGCACGAGCGCCAGGAAAAGGTCTCGCGGGAAGAATAGAAGGGGCGCCGGGGGCGCCTTTTTTGTTGCTCGAAACGCCGGGTGCGCTGCGGCGGATTAACGGTTTCGATAAGATTTGCGCGCTATTCGTGGCGGAGCAATCCAGCGTTCGAGCAGTCTGAATGGACCAGTTTTCGTACGATCCCCTGTTCGCGATCTCGGCCGAGGACTTCACCGGCCAGCGCAATGGCGCGCGCGACAGCCTGATGCTGACCGCGCAGCTCAAACTCGAAGACAAGCCCGAGACTCAGGTGCGCGTGCGCAACCTCTCGTCGGGCGGGCTGATGGCCGAATATGCGCCGATCGTCGCGCAGGGCACCCCGCTCCAGGTCGACGTGCGCGGCGTGGGCTGGGTCACCGGGCGCATCGCCTGGTGCGCCGAGGGCCGCGTCGGCATCGCGTTCGATCAGGAGATCGACCCGCTGCTCGCGCGCAAGCCCGTCGGCAAGGGCGCGCACACGCCGAGCTTCGCAAAGCCGCTGCTTCCCCGCCGCTGAGGGCGGGGCTGCCTCTACTTGCGCTCCGTTCGCCCTGAGCCTGTCGAAGCCTGTCCTGAGCGACGCCGCGGGCGGCGTCGAAGGGGGCTGCACTTTTCTTCGTCGAAGAAAGGACAGGGGCTTCGACAAGCTCAGCCCGAACGGGTCGAGTTTAATCGACCCACCTCTCCGGAAACGCATCCCGGAGTTGCTGGCGGAAATGTGTGGATAGGGCCCAGCTAGCGGGCCATCGCCTCCTTGACGCGCAACTTCTGCTTCTTCAGGTCGGCGAGCAGGATCTGATCGGGGAGGGGCCGCTGCGACTCGGCGGCGATTCTCTTGTCCAGCACCTGGTGCTTGGCCGTAAGTGCCGAGAAATGCGCGTTCTGCATGAAGCGATCCTCCTTCTAGAGCGGTTGGGGGAATGAAATAAATCACCTTTTGTAAAATTTGTCGCCTCCGGATTCGTTCGAATCGACGGCTCGCCGAATCTGCGCGATGGTCCGTTGCCCTGGCTGCCGTCGAGGGTGCAGAGTGGGCGGATGGACGACAGCGAAATCCTGCGCCGGCTCGATCAGCTCCGCACCGCGCACCGCGATCTCGATGCCGCGATCGCCGCCTTGCTCGCCACCGGCTCCGCCGACCAGCTCCGCGCCGCCCGACTCAAGAAGCGCAAGCTGATGCTGCGCGACGAGATCGCGATGCTCGAGGACCAGCTGATCCCCGACATCATTGCTTAAGCCCAGGATTCGGTGCCGATTCAGGACGCAAATGCAATGATATTAAGCATTTCGTTACCATGTTCGCTGTGGCAGCTTCGGCACATGGAGGGGCATTCCACATCGCGGATCCATCGCAAGCTCGTCGACTCGCTCTATGTCGAGGCGATGCTGCTGGCCGATGAGGCGCGTGGCTATTTCGACGAGGTGGGCCGTGACGAGCGCGACGCGCTCGACGCGATGAACCGAGTCGCCTTCGCCTGCGAGTTGCTCAAGGTCACCACCCGGCTGATGCACATCATCGCCTGGCTGTTGACCCAGCGCGCGGTCGACGCGGGGGAGCTGGCGCCGCGCGACGCGCTGTCTCCCTCGCGCCGGCTTGGCGCCGCGCCCGAGACCTCCGACGCCATGCTGGCGACGATGCCGCCGCAGGCTGTGACGATCATGCTCACGAGCATGGACCTGTATCGCCGCGTCGAACGGCTCGATTCGGCGCTGGATATCCCCGTTATATCCAGTCCCGCGCGGAACATGATGGACCGGCTGGCCCACGCCTTCTAAGAGCGACTCCACGAATCCCCTGCGGCACCCCGGAGGGAGTAGGGGGAGGGCCAGTGCTCCCATCGAAGCGCACATCCACGGCTCTCCCCCGACCTTCCCGACGCGTGGAAGGCTTTCGACGTTCCTTCCGGAAGGGACTTAATCGGGCCCGAAATGGCGCTAGCGAATCGCGACCCTGGCGGCGGCGTATTCGTCCTTGAGGCGGTCGATCCGTTCGGTCACCGACTTCGACCGCGGTGACCGCGCCTATTCCCTGACCCGAGCCCCAGATGTCCTTCCACGCCTTGGCGCCGCCGAAATCCATCGCGCTCGGATCGCTTTCGGGAAGCGCGTCAGGATCGAGCCCGGCGTTGACGATCGACTGGCGCAAATAATTGCCGTGCACGCCGGTGAACAGGCTCGAATAGACGATGTCCGCCGCGCGTCCGTCGACGATCGCCTGCTTGTAGGCCGCGGCGGCATTGGCCTCGGCGGTGGCAATGAACGCCGAGCCGACGTAAGCGAGATCGGCGCCGAGCACCTTCGCCGCGAGGATCGAGCGGCCGGTCGCGATCGCGCCCGACAGGATCAGCGGCCCGCCGAACCACTCGCGGACTTCCTGGACGAAGGGGAAGGGGTTGAGCCGCCCGGCATGGCCGCCGGCGCCCGCCGCGACGAGGATCAGCCCGTCCGCGCCCTTCTCGATCGCCTTGTGCGCGAAGCGGTCGTCGATCACGTCGTGGAGGGTGATGCCGCCCCACGAATGCACCGCCTGGTTGAGCTCGGGCCGTGCGCCCAGCGAAGTGATGACGATCGGCACCTTCCACTTGGCGCAGGCCATCACGTCATGCTCGAGCCGCGTGTTCGAACGGTGGACGATCTGGTTGACCGCGAAGGGTGCGGCGGGCGTGTCGGGATGGTCGCGGTCCCACGCCGCGAGTTCCTCGGTGATCCGATGGAGCCATTCATCGAGCAGGCTCTCCGGCCGCGCGTTGAGGGCCGGGAACGAGCCGACGATCCCTGCCTTGCACTGCGCGATCACCAGATCGGGCACCGAAATGATGAACAGGGGGGCGCCGATCACGGGCAGGCGCAGGCGATCGAACAGGGGAGGGAGGGCCATGCAGTTTCATAGCGCAACCGAAATGGCTGTCCAGCGCGGGGAGGCTTCGCTCAGGGGCGCGGCAGCTTGTGGTCTGCGCGGCAGGCGGCGATCGATTGCTGCTTGAATCCGTAGATGTGCGTGACTTGCTTCGCCTTGCGATCGATGGTGGCGGCCAGGCAGCCGCAGCCATAGCCGTAGGAACCGTTGGTCGCGACCCAGCGCGATTCGGTGAGATCGGGCAGGGCATCGAGCCCGGGGGCCTGATAGCCGCCCTGCTCGCCCATCACCCACTCGCCGTCGCGATCGACGAGCGACCAATTGGCGGGCGTGGGATTTTCGATCCAGCCGCACAGCTTGACCCGGCCGGCCGCCGGCGTGGCTTCCGAGGCAGCGGGACCGCCCGCAGCCGCGAGCGGCAGGAGCACCGCGACAATGCCTGCGCACCGCGCCAGTCGCCTTTGAAGAAGGGAGATCATTGTGCGGTATCCCGGATGCCTTGCCGACCGGGCATGGCACGTGTTGGTCGCGATGGGTAGTCCAGCGTCGGAGGCTCACCCTCGGTGGCGCAGCGCCTCGACAATCAGGGGGAACGCGGCGGAGGGCTGGCGGCGGCTGGGGCAATAGAGGTGATAGCCCGCGAACGGCGGGCACCAGTCCTCGAGGACGCGCACCAGCGTCCCCGCCGCGAGCGCGGGTTGGACCTGGTCCTCGATCACGAACCCGAGGCCGAAGCCCGCCACGACCGCGCGGTGACCGGTCAGTCGATCTGCGTCAGCCCGCTCGCATACTCGCGTTGCTTGGCGGCATAGAGCGCCGCGCTGGCCTTGAGCATTGCCTTCTGCATGTCGTCGAGCGGGCGGAGGGCGCGAGCGGGGGAACCGACGATCAGGTGGCCGGAGGGAAAGACCTTCCCTTCGGTCACCAGCGCGCCGGCGCCGACGAGGCAATCCTCGCCGATCACCGCGCGGTTGAGCACGGTCGCGCCCATGCCGATCAGCACGCGATCGCCGATCTTGCAGCCGTGGAGGATGGCGTGGTGGCCCACGGTCACGTCCTCGCCCACGGTGCAGGGCGCGCCCGGGTCCGAATGGAGCATCGCGCCTTCCTGGATGTTGCTGCGCGCGCCCACCAGGATCGGGGTGTTGTCGGCACGGATCACGGCACCGAACCAGACGCTGACGAGCGCGGCGAGGTGGACGTCGCCGATCAGATCGGCGCTGGGGGCGACCCAGGCGTCTTCGGCGATGACGGGGCGTTGGCCCGCGATTTCGTAGAGCGGCATGTCTGCGATATTAGTGCATTGCGGCAAAGCTTCCCAGCGGCACCTGCACGCCCAGCGCCAGTGCCAGCGCGACCGCGCCGAGCAGCGCCGCGAGCGTCGAGGAAAGCGAGAACAGGCCCCAGCCGACCAGCGTCACCATCTGCGGCGTCGGCCGCTGGAGCTGCTGGTTGCGCCGTATCGACGTGACGACGAACATCGCCAGCATCGCATAGATGAATACGAAGAACTCGGTCATTGGCCCACCCCGGCACGATCCCGTTCTCACGGGTAACCGCCAAAGGTTAACGCTTCAATGCCGCGCCGCACCATTGGGCGTATCCTGATGGGAATTCGTCGTGGAGTCGGACGTTCTAGTGCGCGTCGGCCTTCGCCGGGGGAGTCGCCTGGCAGGTGCAGCTGCACGCGCATCCCTGGGTGCAGACGCACATCCGCGGCACGGCGCAGCAGCATGCTGTCTTGGCCGGCGGTGGCGGCGGCTTGGGCGCGGCGACGGGGAGCGGCGGCAGCGGCGGCAGCGCTTCGATCTCGGGCTTGTTGTGACGATCGGGCAAGCGCTTGCAGCACGGGCAATCGTGGTGCCCGTCCTCGTCGTCGTGCTTGCCCCAAAGGCTCTTGCCCTCTTTCTCGAGGTGCGCCTTGCCCGCGGCGCAGATATCGACCGCGAAGCCGCGCAATTTGTCCACCGCGCGCGCCAGCACCTGCTGCTCGGTGAGGTAGTGATAGACGAGGATCGCGTCGCGGTTCTTGTCGACCGGATCCTTGGTCACCGGATAGGTCATCTCGTGCTGGAGATCGCCGAGCTGCGATTCCATCGACTTGAGCTGCCCGCCCCAATTGTTGAACGCGGTGAACAGCTCGTACGAGGGCCAGGAGGCGGCCGGGTGCGAGCGCATCTGATCGACGAAATTGATCGGCGCGCTCAGATCCTCGCGCAGGTTGCGCACCATGATGCGCAGCTGCTCCAGCGCGCCGGGCTGCTGGCGCATCCGCTGGGTGAAGATGCCGGACATCGTGTCCATGTGCGTCCACACCTGGTCGCACAGCATCCGCGTGAAATCCTTGTCGCGCGACTTGGGCTGATGCGCCAGCGCAGTGCGGAGCGAGCCGAGCATCAGAAGCGCGATCACCAGCGCGAACAGGACGCCGCCGACCAGCACCCAGATCGGCGTCCATAGCGCCTCGGCGGTCAGCGGCGGCACGGCCGCACCGCGGTGCGCCGCGGCCACGGCCACGGCCGCATTGTTCATCGCGATGATGACAGTCCCCAATGCCGCCCCCCGCCGCGAGTCGTCCGTCCCTATTAATCATGGTTAACAGAATGCGGCGCAACGCCCAAACCGTGACTTCGACCGATGTGGATGGGGCTGTGTCTTAAGCCCCTCCCCTTCAGGAGAGGGGTTGGGGTGGGGCAGTGCCACAAGCGATCGGCTCGGTGAGACTGATAGCCCCCACCCCCAACCCCTCCCCTGAAGGGGAGGGGCTAATTTCCGCTACTCGTAGCGCAGTGCGTACACCGGGTTGGTGCGCGCGACGCGGAAGGCGTGGGCGCCGATCGTCGCGATCGCGATCAGCAGCGCGACCAGGCCCGCCACCAGGAAGGGCAGCGGCCCCAGCCCGATCCGCACGTCGAACTGGTTGAGCCATTCGCGCATCATCCACCAGGCGACCGGCCAGGCGATCAGGTTCGCGATCAGCACCGGCCGGCTGAACTGCCAGACCAGCAGCTGCACGATGTCGCGCGCGCGGGCGCCGAGGACCTTGCGGATGCCGATCTCCTTGGTGCGCTGCTCGGCGGTGAAGGCGGCGAGGCCGAACAGCCCGAGGCAGCCGATCACCACCGCGAGGATCGCGAACATCCCGAACAGCTGGGCGCGCGTCTCGTCGGCGTTGTAGAGATCGTGGACGATGTCAGTGACGAAGCGCGCCGTGAACGGCACCCCGGGCGCGAGCCGCTTCCAGATCGCCTCGACTCGCTGGCGAACCTCGGTCGGGCTGCCTTCGAAGCGGACCAGCAGCTGGTTGTAGCCGGTGCGCTGGTAATAATAGAGGATCGGCTGCAGCGGCTGGCGCACGGTGCGGTAGCGCACGTCGCTGACGACGCCGACCACCGTGCCGGGGACCTTGCCGCCCGCTTCCTCGACGGTGATGCCGGCCTGGATCGGCTGGCCGATCGCGCTTTGCGGCGTGGTGAAGCCGAGCCGCTTGGTCGCGGATTCGGACAGGATGTAGTTGACCCCGCGCGCGACGAGCGCCTTTTCCGCGTCGAGATTGACCGGCGACGGCGTCCACGCGTCGTCCATCGCGATCGCGTCGGACACGTTGCGGCCGGCGATCACGTGCATGCCGAGCGACGCAACCACG
This sequence comes from uncultured Alphaproteobacteria bacterium, assembly GCA_963799985.1. Classification (GTDB taxonomy): domain Bacteria; phylum Pseudomonadota; class Alphaproteobacteria; order Sphingomonadales; family Sphingomonadaceae; genus Sphingomonas. The sequence continues at coordinate 177,713 of CAWCZC010000005.1, forward strand.
CCGGGATCGATCCCGTAGACGCCGAGGTTGACGGGCTCGGTCATGCCGGGACGCTGGACGTCGGTCATCGAATTGTTGCCCGGGTTCACCGAGATGCTGGTGCGCCCCGCCGCCGTGACGCCCGGGAGCCGGCGAACCTCGTCCTCGAGCGTCTTGGCGATCCGCTCGGCCTCGGGCGCGCCGAGCGCATAGACCTGCATCAGGCCCTCGCGCTTGTAACCGGCATCGACGGTGCGCTCGTAGATCGTCTGGCTGTAGACCACGGCGGTGCAGATGATCAGCCCGATGGAGACGGCGAACTGGCCGATCACCAGCAGGTTGCGCAGCCGCCCGGTGCCCTCGGCGTTCGCGGCCGACTTATTGGCCTTGAGGACTCGCGCGGGCTGGAAGCGCGACAGATAGAACGCAGGGTAGAGGCCGCCCGCGAGACCGACGATCACCGCGAGCGCGACCACCGGCAGCAGAATCCCACCCGATCCGAAATAGTGGATCTCCATCGCCGAATCGAGGAACGCGTTGAGCGGCGCCAAGGCGAGCTCCGCGAGCGCCAGCGCGATCAGCGTGGCGATCGATGCGACGAGGATCGATTCGCCCAGGAACTGGAGGATCAGCTGGCGGCGCGTCGCCCCCAGCACCTTGCGCAGCGCCACTTCGCGCGCCCGCTGCGAGGCGCGGGCGGTGGCGAGGTTGGTGAAGTTGATGCACGCCATCGCGAGGATCATCAGCGCGACGACCGCGAAGGTGAGCACGGTGCGCTCGTCGCTGCCGTTGTTGTTGAGCGCCGCGCGCTGTCCCTCGCCGAGGTGGACGTCGCGGATGTTGACCAGGCGCCAGTCCTGATAGTCGCCGGGGTTGCTCTTGAGGCCCGTACCGGGGTCGTCGGGGATGTTGCGCTTCTCCCAGGCCGGGAACTGCGCCATCATAGCGTGCACGTCGGTGCCCGGCTTGAGGCGGACGTAGACTGGCCCGTTCTGGTTGTTCCACGAGGCAAGGCCGCGCGATTCGAAGATCTGGGTGGGCTCGAAGCGAGCGACGACGCTCATCTTGAGGTGGGTGTTCTTGGGCAGGTCCTTGAACACGCCGGTGACCTTATAGTCCTCCTTGATCTGGCCGAAGGCGAGCGTCAGCGTCTGGCCCATCGGGTCCTGAGCGCCGAACAGCTTCTGCGCCTCGCTCTCGTCGATCGCCACCGAATGCAAGTCGTCGAGGGCGTGGGTGGGGTCGCCTTTGACGAAAGGGATGCGGAGGACGTCGAACGGGTTGGCGTCGGCAACCACGCCCTGATCGGGGGTGTAGGGCTGGCCGTTGCGGATCACCGTGATGCCCGGGGTGACCAGCCAGACGACCTTCTCGACCTGGGGGAAATCCTTCTTGAGCGCCTGGGCCGAGGCATAGCTGGTGACCTGCAGCTTCATCTCCTCGCCGCCGCGCTCGTTCGCCTTGTACCAGTCCTGGAGCTGGTAGACGTTCTCGGCGCCGCCCAGCCAGCCGTCGTAGCTGAACTCGTAGCGGACATAGGTGAGGATCAGCAGGCACGCGGCGATGCCGAGCGACAGCCCGAAGATGTTGATGAAGGCGTAGACCTTGTTCTTCGCCAGCGCCCGCAGGCCGACCGTCAGGTAATTGCGCCACATGGGAAGGGTCCTACTCGTAACGGAGAGCGTGAATGGGATTCTTGCGGGCGGCCCGGATCGCGTGGCCGGAGACGGTCGCCATCGCGATCGCCAGGCCGAGCAGACCAGCCAGCGCGAAGGGCGTCGGTGTCAGCGCGATCCGCACCTCGAAGGTGTTGAGCCAGTCGCGCATCGCCCACCAGGCGACCGGCCAGGCGATGAGGTTGGCGATCACCACCGGCCTGGAGAATTGCCAGACGAGCAGCCGAACGATGTCGCGGACCTTGGCGCCGAGGACCTTGCGGATGCCGATCTCCTTGGTGCGGCGCTCGGTCACCAGCGCGGTCAATCCGAACAGCCCGAGGCACGAGATCGTCACCGCCAGCAGCGCGAAGCTGGCGAACACCACGGCGCGCGTCCGCTCCTCGCGATAGAGGTTGGCGACGATGTCCTCGCTATGCTCGATCTCGAGCGGGACATCGGGAGCGATGCGCCGCCAGGCTTGCCGGATTTGCGCGAGGACCGCCGCCGGATCGGCCTCGTAGCGCACCACCAGGTGGCTGAGGAAATCGTCGGCGTAGCGGTACACGATCGGATCGGCCGGCTCGCGGATCGAGCGGAAGCGCGTGTCGGCGGCGACGCCGATCACCGTGATGGGGACTTCGCCGGCATCGACCAGCCGCGCGGTTCCATGCGCGCCGATCGCGTCGGCCGGGCGCGCGAACCCCATCCGCCGCGCGGCGAGCTCGTTGACGACGACGTTGGCGCCGCGCGCGATCAATAGTCGCTGAGCCGCGGGATCATCCGGCGAGGCACCGCTTCGATCGGCAGGTCGCGCGGCATCGAAGCCGCGGCCGGCGACGAGCGGGATTCCCATAGTGCGGAAGAAGCCGTCGTCGACGCGGTAGTTGCCGAGGCTGACCGCCGCCTGCCCGGGCATCCGCACCGACGTGTTCGAATGGTTCGGCGTCGCCACGCCGATGCTGGTGCGCGCGACCCCGGTCACGCCGGCGATCCGTTCGAGCGCCCGCGCCAACGCCTCGGTCCGGACGGCGCGCTCGGTGGCGGGGACCCCCTCGATGCCGATCTGGAGCAAGTGGTCGCGGCGGTATCCGGGGTCGGCCGACGCGCCATAGAGCGCCTGGCCGTAGATCACGAGCGTGCAGACGATGAGCCCGATCGAGACGGCGAACTGGGCGACCACGAGGAGCATTTCGGCCGCGCTTGCCGCCCGCCCGCGAACCGGGGCGGGTCCGGACCGCAGCACGCGCGCTGGCGGCAGGGCCGAGACGCAGACGCCGGGATAGAAGCCGCCGAGCGCGCCGACGAGCAGGACGAGTCCGGCGATCGCCGCGACGAATTCGGCGTTGCCGAGATAGTCGACCCGCAGGTCGACCCCCAGCAACGCTGACAGGCTCGGCATCGCGAGTTCGAGTCCGGCCAGCGCGATCAGCATCGCCACGATCGCGACGAGCATGGATTCCCCGAGGAACTGCAGGATGAGCTGGCTGCGTCGCGCTCCAAGCAGTTTGCGAAGCGCGACCTCACGCGAGCGGCGAAGCGCGCGCGCGGTCGCCAGACCGACGAAGTTGAAGCAAGCCACGCCGAGGATCAGCGCGGCGGCGATCGTGTAGGTCAGCAAGGTGCCGCGATCGTTGCCCGGGGTCATCGCGGCCGACTGCGCAAAGCCGAGATGGACGTCGCCGATCCTGGCCATCCGCCAGTCGAACCCGGCCCCGGGCGCCGAAGCCGAGGGGACGTGGCGCCGCTGCCAGGCGGCGATCGCACGGTCGACCGTCGCCGTGTCGGCCCCCGGCCGCAACCGCGCGAAGAACCAGCCGTTCAAGTCGCCGAACGAGGTGAGCCAGCCGGGCTGATCGGCGAAATAGACGGCGGGATCGAAGCGCACCGCCATGCTGAAGCCGAGGCTCGAATTGCGCGGCAGATCGCGGAACACGGCCGTGACGCGATGATCGACGTGTGTGCCGTGCTCGATCAGCGTCACCGTCTTGCCGACCGCGTCGGTGGTGCCGAGCAGGCGGCGGGCTTCGCTCTCGCTCAGCACCGCCGATCCCATGTCGCGGAGCGCCGTCCGGGCATCTCCGGAGGCCAGCGGCAGGCGGAGCACGTCGAGCAGGTCGCCATCGACCATCAAGGCGCGTTCGACGCCGAGCGCCTCGCCACCACGCAACGCCACAGGCGCGCTGGTCAGCGCATAAACACCGTCGGCGATCTGCGGCACGTCCGCGCGGAGGCCCGCCGCCACGACATACTGGCTCATCTGGGTCGCGGTGCGCTCGCCGGTCTGCGGATCGGCGTAGAAGGTCTGGAGCTGGTAGACCTTGTCGTGGCCGGGAAGCCATCGGTCGTAGCTGCTCTCGTACTGGACGTAGAGTAGGAGCGTCAGACATGCGGCCAGGCCGAGCGCGAGCCCGACGACATTGATGACGGCATAGGCTCGATCGCGTGCCAGCACCCGCAGCGCCACGATCAGATAGTTGCCCCACATGTCGCCAGGTCCCTCCTGAGCCTTGGTTCGCCGTTCGCTTGCTCAGGCCGCGCGCCGGCGCTCCTGGAGGATGCGGCCGTCGAGCATGTTGACGACGCGGCTCGGCGTAATCGGCGTGGCTCGGCGAGTGGGTGACCATCACGATCGTCGACCCGTCCGCGTTGAGCGTCTGTAGCATCTGCATCACTTCTTCGCCGTGCTGGGTGTCGAGGTTGCCGGTCGGCTCGTCGGCGAGGATCAGCTTGGGCTGGGCGACGAGGGCGCGGGCGACCGCGACGCGCTGCTGCTGGCCGCCCGAGAGCTGGCTGGGGCGATGGCGCGCGCGATGGGCGATGCCGACCTTGTCCATCACCTCGTCGACACGGCGCTTGCGCTCGGCGGCGGGGATGTTGTGGTAGAGCAAGGCCAGCTCGACATTCTCGCGCACCGACAGCTCGTCGACCAGGTTGAAGCTCTGGAAGATGAAGCCGATGTTGGCCTTGCGCACGTCGGCGAGCTTGCTCTCCGAGAGGCCGGCGACCTCCTGTCCGTCGAACAGGTACGAACCGCTCGACGGGCTGTCGAGCATGCCGATCATGTTGAGCAGGGTCGATTTGCCGCAGCCCGACGGGCCCATGATCGCGACGAACTCGCCCTCGGCGATGTCAAGGTCGATCGCGTCGAGCGCGGTCGTCTCGACCGTGTCGGTGCGATAGACCTTCGAGAGTTCGCGCATCTGGAGCATCGGGCTTCCTTTCACTGAGTCGAGATCGAGCCGGGCCTTGTCGGCGAACCCGGTGTACGGGGAGGTGATGACGCGCTCGCCGGGCACGAGCCCGTCGAGCACTTCGATGAAATCGGTGTTGCGGCGGCCGAGGCGGACCTGGCGGCGGATCGCCGAGCGGCCGTCGGGCGCGACCACGAACACCCAGGCGCCGCCGCGTGTCGTTGTAGAACGCGCCGGTCGGGCAGCAGGATCGCGCCGGCGCCGGATCGCCGAGCGTCAGCCGCGCCTGCATCGTCTGGCCGCGCTGGATCTGGAGCGGCTCGGCGCCGACGAACTGCAGGTCGATCTGGAACTGGCCGTTCTGAACCTGCGGATAGATTTTGGTGACCTGCGCGCCGAAAGTGCTTGCCGCCCCAATCGAGCGGTCGCCTTCTGGCCGATCTGGACCCGGCCGAGATAGAATTCGTCGACCTCGGCGTGCAGCTTGTTGCGGCCCGGTGCTGTCGATCTGACCGAGCCGCTCGCCGCGCTGGAGCGACTGGCCGACCTGGATCGAGAAAGCCGAGAGCTGGCCCGCGACCGGCGCGCGCAGGTTGAGCGCATCGAGGTTGGCGCGGGCGATCGCGAGGCTCTGATTGCAGCGAGTGGCGGACGAGGCGCGCAGCTGGGCGAGCTGGCTCGACTGCAGCTTTTCGTCATTGGCCTGGCTGCGCTTGAGCACGCGCAACGCGCTGCTGCTCATAGGCGTATTCGTCGCGGCTGTCGTTGAACTGTCTTGCTCGGCGACGAAGCCCTGCTCGGCGAGCGGCCGCTCGCAGCTCGTATTGGCGCTGCGCCTTGTTCGGCGGCGAGCTCGGCCTCGAGCACGGCGCGCTCGTTGGCGAGTCGGGTCTGCGTCAGCGCCAGCTCCTGGCTGCGCATATTGTTGATCTGCTGCTCGACCTCGGTCTGGCGGGCGAGCGTCGAGAGCTGGAGGTCGGCGTTGGAGAGCACCGCGAGCAGCTGGCCCTTGGCGACGATGGCGCCGTCCTCGACCAGCATCTTCTCGACCCGGCCGCCCTCGACCGCAGTCGAGATAGACGGTGAGCAAGGGCGTGACGCGGGCGCGCAGCGGGATGAAGTCGTCGAAGCGTGCCCTGCGACACGGTCGAGATGGTGAGTGCGGTCCGTCGCCAGCGTCTGGCTCGATCGCGCTCGGCGCGAACCACCAGAACGCGAACGCCGCGAGCAGCACCGCCGACGGCGCCGAGCGCGATCTTCACTCGCGTCGAGAGCCCGCGCTTCTCGACGACTCGATCCATTCCGCTTCCCGAGACCGGACGATCCCCCCGCGGCGGTTCCTTGGTCATGCGAACGACACCCATGCTGGCGAGCTTTGCAACCGCCGTGCCAGCCGCGGCGGACGCATTTGCGAGCCTGCTCACAGCCGCGGCCCCGCGCAACCGTTCGATTCCGGACAGGCGTGTCCGATATCGAACGCGAAATGGACGAACGCGACGGCGATGGTGACGAGGGTGTGCCCGCGGTCGCTGCGCACGTCGAACGCCACCCGCGGCCCCGGCGCGAACGCCAGCAGGGCGCAGCAGGCCACGATCAAGACGATCAGGTTGCGCGAAGGGCGCAGGCGCACGGGGCATGTCTCCCATCCGGTTCGTCGAGGTTCCGCACGTTGCCGTGCCAAGTCGGTGTGCTGACACCTCTCCCGCGCAAGCGGGAGAGGCGCTGAGCGAGCGCGTCACGATTGCGGACTCTTGGCACGCAAATTGATTGTCCGGATCCGCACAGGCGCTGTACGGGAGTGGTCAGCATGGGGACCGGGCCGGAGTTCGATTTCTGCGTCGTCATCGACGACGACGACGGACATCCTGACTGCTCCGCGCGGCTGCTGCTGCGCGGCTGTTCGCGAGGTCGTCGACCTTTCGTGCGCCCGACGAGGCGTTGACGGCGATCCGGGCGCGGGCGCCCGACGTCGTCCTGCTCGACGCCAATTTCGCGCGCGGCGCGACCGATGCCGCCGGAAGGGCTTGCCTGGCTCGAGCGAGATGCTCGCCGCCGATCCCGAGGCGGTCGTGGTGATGATCACCGCCCATGCCGGGGTGAATGTCGCGGTCGAGGCGATGAAGCGCGGCGCGACCGATTTCGTCTCCAAGCCCTGGTCGAACGAGCGGCTGCTCGCGACCGTGCGCACCGCCGCGTCGCTGCGCGCGCTCGCGCCGAGGTGGTCGACGGCGCGCGCAGCGCCGAGGTGGCGGCGATCGCCGGCGGCCGGCGCGGCGCCGCTGCTCGGCGATTCGCCGGCGATGGCGCGCGTCCATTCGCTGATCGAGCGGGCCGCGCCGACCGAGGCCAACGTCCTCATGCTCGGCGAGAACGGCACCGGCAAGGAACTGGTCGCGCGCGAGCTCCACCGCCGCTCGCTCCGCGCCGACCGGGTGATGGTCACGGTCGATCTCGGCGCGGTCGCCGAGAATCTGATCGAATTCGAACTGTTCGGCCATGTGAAGGGCGCCTTCACCGACGCGCGCGCCGATCGGATCGGCCGGATCCAGGCGGCGGACGGGGGCACCTTGTTCCTCGACGAGATCGGCAATCTGCCGCTCCACCTCCAGCCCAAATTGCTGACCGTGCTCGAGCAGCGCCAGGTGACGCCGGTCGGCGCCAACAGGCCGGTGCCGGTCGACATCCGCGTGATCGCCGCGACCAACCTGCCGCCCGAGCAGCTGCGCGACGAGGCGCACTTCCGGCAGGATCTGCTGTTCCGCCTCAACACCGTCGAGATCGAGCTGCCGCCGCTTGCGCGAGCGCCGCGAGGACATCCCCGAGCTGATCGAGCATTTCCTCGGCCTCTATGCGCGGCGCTACGAGCAAGCCGGTGCCCGAGCTGCCGGCGACGCCGCGCGCGCGGCGCTGCGGGCGTATGACTGGCCGGGCAACGTTCGCGCGCTGCGCCATGCGCTCGAGCGCGCGGTGATCCTGGCGCGCGGGGCGCCGCTCGAGCCCGAGGATTTCTCGCTCGGCGTACCCGCGCCTCGGATCGCGTCCGCGCGGTCGTCGCGCCGGACGCGGCGAGCCCGGATCTCAACCTCGACCGGGCCGAACGCAAGCTGGTCGAGGAGGCGCTGCGCAAGCACGGCTACAACATCTCGCTCGCCGCTGCCGAGCTCGGCCTGTCGCGCGCGGCGCTCTATCGGCGGATGGAGAAGCATGGGCTTTGACCGGCGCTTCACGATCGGGCTGGTCGCCTGGATCGCCGCGCTGGGGATCGCGCTGGTGGCGGTGATCGCCGCCTTCTCGGCGCCGGGGCTGGCCGCGCCGCGGATCGTCGCGCTCGCCGGGCTGGCCGCGGCGGCGGCGGGACTGTGGTTCCACGTCCAGCGCACCAACCGGACGATCGCGCGCTTTCTCGAAGTGCTGCGCTTCGGCGACCTGGCGGTGCGGTTCGACGGCGGCGAGGCGGGCGGCTTCGCCGAACTGGGCGCCGCGCTCAACGCGGTGCTCGATCGGATGCGCGGCGAGCAGGACCGTGCCGCGAGCGAGCTGCGCTACCTCGAGGCGCTGATCGACGACTTGCCGGTCGCTGTGCTGACGGTCGATTCCGGCAGCCGAGTCACGCTCGGCAACAAGGCGGCGCGGCGGCTGTTTCCGGGGCTGACGGGAACGCTGCCCGAGGACTTCGCCGGCTTCGGCGCGACTTTCGTGCGGCGGCTGGCGGGCGGCGCGCCGGGCGAGGAGCTGCTGCTGCTGACGCTTGCCGGACGGCCGCAGCGCGTGCTGATCCGCTCGGCGATGCTCGATCGGCTCGGCGAACGGACTCGGGCGCTGAGCCTCCAGCCGATCCAGGGCACACTCGACGCCGCCGAGATGGCGACCCAGGCCGATCTGGTGCGGGTGCTGACGCACGAGATCCTCAACTCGCTAACCCCGGTGACCTCGCTCGCCGCCACCGCCGCCGATCTGCTCGCCGACCCCGAGCTGTCCGCCGACCCACGCGTCGCCGATGCTCGGGTCGCGGTGACCACGCTGGCGCGGCGCGCCGAGGGGCTGGGGCATTTCATCGAGGCTTATCGCGCGATCGCCCGTCCGCCCGAGGTCAAGCGCCAGCGGTTCGCGGCGGGGCCCTGGGTGGCAGAGCTGGCGCGGCTGTTCGCGGCGGAATGGCCACAGGTGCCGCTCGTCGCCGATATCGATCCCGCTCTCGCGATCGACGCCGATCCCGACCTGATGGCGCAAGTGGTGATCAATTTGCTCCAGAACGCGGCGCAGGCGGGGACGCGAGTTGCGCTGCGCGTCGCCGCCGCCGCGGATCGTGCGCTGATCGAAGTCTCGGACGACGGGCCCGGCGTGCCGCTCGCGCTGCGCCAGGACATCTTCCTGCCCTTCTTCACGACGCGCGCGACCGGCAACGGCGTGGGCCTCAACCTCGCCCGCCAGATCGTCGTCGCGCATGGCGGGGCGATCGACGTGAGCGACGCGACAGCGGGCGGGGCGTTGTTCCGGATCCTCCTTTAGGCCCAGACTTTCGCGCACCGCATCGATAGCATTCCGCATGACGGCCCGCAGGTCGGCGATCGATCGCAGAGAGTATTTTGGCCGTGCTCCATCCGAGGATGGCGATCATCAGGAAGGTGCTCGGCTCTTGTTAAGCGCCAGCCATAGTTGAACACCGCCGGCGCAGCGGCGCGGGCCGGGCGTGTTTTTCACATTGTAAAATGCGCAAAACAAATTCCGGACATTCAGAGCTTTGTTCACGAAGTCGCACGAACTCGATGCTTTTTCGTACATTGCGAAGGGTGGGTGTGCCTTCCTTGCTAAAAAGAAACGTCATGAAAAAGAATGACTTGACGAATCATGCCGCGACATGTCTCATTATGGGACAGTCGGGGGAGGAGCTTATGCCGGGACTCATCGAGTCCGCGGCGTCGATTTTGACTGCGTCCGAAAGACGTCTCGAAATTGCCGCGCGTAATGTCGCGAACATTTCCACGCCAGGATTCAAGCGGCAAATAGCCTTTTCGATAGTTCTTGGAGGCGGGCTTTCCACGAGCGGCCCGCAGCAAGTCACGCGAGACGATTTTCGCCAGGGGGCGCTCAACCGAACAAGCAATCCGCTCGATATCGCGATCAGCGGGCCGGGCTTCTTCCAACTGAGAGCCGGCGATCGGCTGATCTATTCGCGACAGGGCCAGTTTCAACGTGCCGCGGATGGAACCGTGGTCACGCCGCAAGGGTATGCGCTTCAACAGGTCGACGGCGGCGACTTGATCCTGAGCGGCGCACCCGACGAGATCCTTCCGGATGGGAGCGTGATCGAGAAGGGGCTTCCCATTGGCCGGATCGCAGTGCTCGCGCCCGCCGATACCGGCGCGCTCCAGCCGGTCGGCGAATCGACCTTCGCCGGGCCTGATACCGCGATGAAACCGGCGGATGGGGCGATCGTGCGGCAAGGGATGCTCGAGGCGTCGAATGTCTCGTTGGGCGACGAAATGGTGTCGATGATGGTCACGCTCCGGCAGTCGGAATCGGGTGCCCGGCTCGTCCAGACCTATGATGACCTGCTCGGCCGCGCGATCACCAGTTTCGGGCAGAGCACACGATGAGCGACGCATTCTCGGTCGGCGCGATTGGCCTCGAAACCCAGCAGCGTGCGTTGGACGGCATCGCCAACAACATCGCCAATGTGAACACGCCCGCTTTCAAGCGCTCGGAGATGCGCTTCTCCGATATTATCGCCAGCCGGATCGACCCCGACGCGCCGGTCACCGATCCGGCCGGTACCGCGGAGGCGCCTGCCGGCGTCTCGCTCGACACCCAGTTCATGCTCAACGAGCAGGGCGGGATCGACCATACCGGCCAGCCGACCGACCTGGCGATCGACGGCGCCGGGTTCATCGAGCTGATGGGCCCGGACGGGCAAACTTTGTTGTGGCGCGGCGGGGGGCTCAAGGTGAACGAGGACGGCCAGCTCGCCACCGCGGACGGCCTGGCGCTCCGCGCGGGAATCACGGTTCCGGCCGACGCGGGGCCTCTTCAGATTGGCGCGGACGGCGTGGTCCGCGCGACCACGTCCGACGGCACCGACACGGTCGAACTGGGTCAGATACAGCTCGTCCGCGTCGATGATCCGGGCAGCGTCGAGCGGCTCGACGGCGGCCTCTATCGCGTGCGAGACGGCGATCCGCCGAGCGCCGCCCAACCGGGCGAGGACGGTGCCGGCACGCTCGTCCAGGGCGCGATCGAGCGGTCAAACGTCTCGCTGACCGACGAAATGGTCCGGATGATGCTCGTCCAGCGGGCCTATTCCGCGAATGCTCAAATTGTGCAGGCCGCCGATCAGATGATGGGCATCGCCAACGGCCTGAGGCGATAGCGATGGTGATCGGCGGGCTCCTTCTCGGATTGGCGGTGGACGGCGGGTCTCCGTCCGCGCCGCGATGCCGGGCGACCGTCCGCTTCATCGCGGCGAACGCGACGATCGCGGTGAGCGACATGACGCCCGTGGCGTGCCGTGCCGGCGCGCCGCGCGCCGCGTTGCGCTACGACCGGGTCGATGGCGTGCTCGTCGCAGCCGACGACCTGCCTGCTGGCACGTATCTGGGCGTGGTGGCTCCGCTGGACGCCCGTTCGGTCGCAAAGGGCACGGCGCTGACACTGCGCTCGATCGCGGGGCCGGTCGTTATCGAACGCAGCGTCACCGCGATGCAGGCCGGCCGCCCGGGCAAGCGGCTGTTCGTCCGAGATTCGGAAGGCAAAGTGTTCGCGGTTCCGCTGGCCGACGCGTCCCGGGCCGGCGTTCGATGAGGGCGGTTCTGCTCCTTCTCGTCCCCTGCGCGCTGCTCGCCGCCACGCCCTCGGGCGCGCAGGATCTCTACAAAGGCAGTAAATGGGCGGCGATGGTCGCGGATCGCCGCGCGTCGGCGGTGGGAGATTCGCTCACGGTGGTGATCCAGCAAGCCGCCGCGGCCTCCAACTCCACCCAGAACGCGTCGAGCAAGAGCACCGATCTGAGCGGGGGCCTGCGGGCCGGATCGGTCAACGAGTTCGGGCGCGCTGACGCTCGGCGGAGGGTATACCGGGCGCGGCGAGGTCAAGCGCAGCGAGACGTTGGTCGCGCAGCTCAGCGTCACCATCCAGGAAGTGCTGCCCAACGGCGACTATGTGATCCTCGGCGAGCAGAAGATGCACGTGAACGGCGAAAGCACGACGATCGCCGTGCGCGGCCGCATCCGTTCCGCCGACATCGACAGCGACAACACGATCGTATCGAGCCGCATCGCCGATGCGCAGATCAACTACGACGGCAAGGGTTTCGTGTCGCGCAGCGCCAAGCCGGGGCTGATCAACCGGCTGTTCAGCATCTTGGGACTCGGCTGATGTGCAATCTGGCCCGGATGCTCGCGCTCGCGCTGACGCTCGTCATGGCCGGGCCGGCGATGGCGCAGCAGGTGCCCCTCAAGGGTCTCGGCCATTTCGGCGGCTGGCGCGAGAATGCACTGATCGGCTACGGTCTCGTCACCGGCCTCGCCGGATCGGGCGACACGCGCCGCAGCATCGTCACCCGCCAGGCGCTGCGCAACGTGCTCAGCCGGCTCGGCACCAGCGTTACCGAGGACGAGATCAGCAGCCGCAACGTCGCGGTGGTGGTGGTCACCGCGGTGCTCCCGCCCTCCGCCAACATCGGCGAGCGGATCGACGCGACGGTCTCGTCTATCGGTGACGCGCGCAGCCTCGCGGGTGGCACGCTGATCATGACTCCGCTGCTCGGCCCCGATCAGCGCGCCTATGCGCTGGCGCAGGGGCCGCTGCTCGTGGGCGGTTATCGGTTCGACAGCCAGCTCAACGACCAGCAGCGCAACTATCCGACCACCGCCACGCTCGAGGGCGGCGCGACGATCGAGAACTCGGTCGAATCCTCGGTGCTGTCGAGCGACGGCAACCTCTCGTTCCTGCTGCGCGAGCCGAGCTTCTCGACCGCGTCGCGCGTCGCCGAGCGGATCAACGCTCGGCTCGGCACGGACGCGGCGTGGGCGAAGAACGCCGACGAAGTGCGGATTCGCTTCGCCGGCAGCCCCGCCGAGATCACCGATTTCATCGCGCGGATCGAGAATGTCCTGGTCGAGCCCGACGCCGCGGCGCGGGTCGTGATCAACGAGCGCACCGGCACGGTGGTAGCCGGCGGCGATGTGATGATTTCGAGCGTGGTCATCGCTCAGGGCGACATCAAAGTCACCGTCACCGCCGAGAAGACCGCATCGCAGCCCGCCTTGTACGCCGGGCTCGCCAGCGACGTGCGCAGCCTGGTCGTGACCAACACCAAGCTCGAGGTCGACCAGGGCACCGCCGATCGGTCGTTCCGCTTCCCGAACACCTCCGTCGCCGATCTCGTCCAGGCGCTCAGCCGGGCGCACGTCGATACGCGCCGGACGATCAGCATTCTCCAGGCAATCAAGACCGCGGGCGCGTTGCACGCGGAAATCATCGTTCAATAGGCGGGGACCATGTCCAGTATCTCGACCATCCTGATCGCCAAGGCGCTCGACGGGCTCGATGCCGCGCCAGATCGCCACCGCGCAGAACATCGCCAATGCGAATTCCGAATCGTACCGCCCGCTGCGGGTGACCTTCGAGGGCAGCCTGCGCGCCGCCGCGGCGAGGGGGAGCGAGGCGATCGCTCAGGTCCAGCCGCAGATCGGGTTCGAGCCCGTGTCGCAAGGCGGCAGCGATATCCGGCTCGACCTCGAGCTCGCCACCGCCTCGCAGACCGCGATGCGCTACGGCGCGTTGATCGGCGTGCTCGAGCGCGAGGGACAGCTCGAGCGCACCGTCATCTCAGGCGCGGGACGCTGACGTGGACGCGATCCAGATCAGCCGCACCGGCCTCGACGTCGAATGGCAGCGCCTGCAGGTCATCGCGCAGAACCTCGCCAATGCGAATACCAGCCGAACCGCCGGGGGCGGGCTCTATCGCCCTATGCGGCTGCTTTCGGGGCCGCGGGTCGGCTTCGGCGCGCTGCTGGGCAACGCGGCCTCTGCCACTCACGGCGTCGAGGTGAAAGGAGTCGAGCCGATCGCGGGCGGAGTCCGTCGGGTCCACGAACCTGGCCATCCAGACGCCGATGCAGAAGGGTATCGTCACCTATCCCGACATCGATCAGGCGGAAGAGATGACGCTGATGATCAAGACTTCGCGCGCCTATGAGGCGAACCTCACCGCAATGAGCATCGCGCAGCAGATGTACACGCGCGCGGCCGAGCTGGGGCGCCAGTCGTGACCGGACTCGAAGCGATTGCGGCGGTGGGCGATCCCGGCGCGGCGCCGTTCGCGATGCGCCTGGGCGAAGCCGGCCCCGCGGCACGACCCGCGCAGGGGGCCGGCTTCGCCGACGTGCTGATGGCAGGGCTCCACAACGTCGATGCCAAGGTCGCCAGCGCCGACCAGCTGGTTCAGCCAGTTCGCGGTCGATGATTCGATTCCCATGCACCAGGTGACGATGGCGCTCGAGCGGACGCGCAGCTTTCGGTCGAGCTGGCGATGCAGGTGCGCGCCAAGCTGCTCGAAGGCTATCAGCAGCTCATGAACATGCCCCTGTGAGCGGCGGGATGGACGATTCCGCTCGCCTCGCAGATCCGCCCGCCGCGCCGCCAGCTGCTGATCGTCGCGCTCGTGTTCGCGGCGATCGTGGCGGTGCTCGGCCTCGGCTATTTCCTGTTCCTGCGCACCGACTACGTCGTGCTCGTCCAAGACCTGCGCCCGGCCGACGCTTCGGCGATCACCGCCGAGCTCGACAAGAAGGGCACCGCCTATCGCCTGCGCGACGGCGGCACCACGATCCTGGTGCCAGAAGAACAGGCCGATGCCACCCGCATCGCGATCGCCGGGTCCGACGCGGCGCAGCGCGGCCAGATCGGTTTCGAGCTGTTCAACAAGTCCGACATGGGGCTCACTAATTTCGCGCAGAAGATCAACTATCAGCGCGCGCTGCAGGGCGAGCTGGTCCGCACGATCACGATGATGGACGGCGTCGACAGCGCGCGCGTCCATCTCGCGCTTCCCGAACGCGCATTGTTCCGCGGCGACCACCAGGATCCCAGCGCCGCAGTGACGCTTGCGATGAAGCCGGGCCAGACCGCCGATCCCTCGCGCGTGGCGGGCATCCAGCGGCTCGTGGCCGCATCGGTGCCGGAGCTGCCCGAAGCCAAGGTGGTTGTGCTCGATTTCGAGCGGGCGCGTGATCAGCCCGCAGGTGGCCGAGGTAACGTCGGCGGACCGCCCAGCCGACGTCGAGGAGAAGACCGCGATCGGGGATTATTACCGCGCGCGGGCCAAGGGCGCGGTCGAGCACCAGCTCCCCGGGTTGCGGTTCCTGATTCGCGCGCTGGTCGTGCCCGCATCGAGCGTTCCGGCCGCGGGCGCGACGCTGGACGGTACAGCCGCGCCCACCGCCTGGTCTCCATCGGGCGAGGGCGCGGCGCGCAACTTCCGCCTCCGCCTCTCGTTCGTCACCGAGACCGCACTCGGCGCCGACGACCAGGCTGCGGCCACCGCCGCGATCGGCCCCGCGACTGGCCTCAACACCGCGCTGGGCGACAGCTTGTCGTTCGACGTGGGCCCGGTCGATCCGGTCGCGCCGCCGCTGGAGCCTGCGCTCGCGCCGAAGCCGACCGCCGCGTCGGTATCCGACCCCGCTCCCGTCGCCGCACCGCTCGAATGGCCGCCGGCCTGGATCTGGGGACTTTTCGTGGTTGCGCTTGCGGCGCTGCTGTTCTGGCGTGTCCGCCGCGATCCCGCCGGGCTCGACGACGAGGACCATGAGGCGTTCGCCGCGCGGCTTCGCCGCCAGCTCGCGCTCGACGGGGAGGCACCCGATGCTCTTGCCTGAGGCGCGGATCGGGGAGCTGATCGAGCAGCTCAAGGCGTTGCCGGTGGGCGACCGCAAGGCGATCCTCGCGCGGCTTTCGCCGACGGAGCGCGCGCTCATGTTCAGGCGGATGCGCGGTACGGGAGCGCCGCGCCAGCCGGCCTCGCCCTTCTCGCCGGACCTCGCTGCGCGGATCGCTGCGGTGCGTTCGGGCGCCGAAGTCCCGATGACCACCGCCGGTCAGGCGGCGCTGGCGAAGGCGCTCGTTGTCGTCGATACGCCGCAGCCCGATCCCGGCGCTCGCTCGCTGATCGACACGCTGGTGAACCGACTGTGGCCGCGTGGGGGTGCCGCATGAGCGCGCTGATCAGGTTCGGCGACGGCGACGCGGTGCGATCGTTGACCCTCGGCACCAAGGCAGTCGCGGATGGACCGTCCGCGGACCCCCGCGAGCGCGAGACGGCTCGGTTGGCAGCCGAAGTCATGCGTCTGACCGAGGCGCTGGAGGAGTCCGAGGAACGGGCGCGCGCAGCAGCGTCGGATGCACGCGAGGAAGGCCGCCTGGTCGGTCTTGCCGAAGCGGAAGACTGCGAGGCGGAGCGGCTTGCCTTGCTGCGGGAAGCGCTCGAAGAAGCAAGCGATGCATTCGCGATCCGGCTCGCGACGCTCGAAGGCCTGGCGCCGCAACTCGCCCGCGCGGCGCTCGACAAACTGTTCGGATCGGTCGAGGCTTGGGCGCCGATGATCGAGGCGGCGCTGGGGTACCAGCTCGCGCTGCTCCGGCGCGCGAGCGTCGTCGCCCTGCACGTCAGCCCGCACGATTTCGGGGACGCCGCCGCGATCGAGAAGCTCGGCGGCGCGCTGGATTCCGCCAACCTCGCCGTCGCGCTGGATCCCGATCTGCCGGCGGGGGCGGCACGGCTGATGTGCAAGCTCGGCCGGATCGACGTGGACGTCCGCGAGCAATGGGCCACGCTTGCCGCGTTGCTCGACGCGATGGCGTCGGGGGAGGCGGAATGACCCCGGCGCACCGCTTCCTCGATCGCCTCGATGCGGTCGAGCTGGCGCGGCCCTATGGCTTCGTCCGCAAGGTCACTCAGGGTCATTTCGAGGCCACCGGCCCCGATTGCACCGTCGGCGACCTGTGCGAGATCCAAGTCGCGGGGCCGCCCGCGCTGGCCGAGGTTGCGGCGGTCGACGAGGGTGGCCTCATCCTCGTCCCCCTCGAGCAGGATCGTCCGGTGCGTCCATCGGCGCAAGTCTACGCGCTGTCGCGGGGCGCTTCGGTGGGCGTTGGCGATGGTCTTGGCGCGCGCGCGATCGATGCGCTCGGGCGACCATTCGACGGCAGGGGACCCGTCGCGGTCGAGCAGGTGGTGTCGATCGGCGGTGCGGTGCCCCGGCCGCTCGATCGCATCACGCCCAAGCGGCGCGTCGCCACCGGGATGCGCGCGATCGACGGGTTGCTCACGCTCGGCGAGGGGCAGCGGATCGGGATCTTCGCCGCCAGCGGAGTCGGCAAGACCAGCTTGCTCGAGCAGCTCGCCGGCCAGATCGAATGCGATCGCTGCGTCCTGTGCCTGGTCGGCGAGCGCGGCCGCGAGGTGGAGGCGATCTGGCGCCAGCTCTCGGGACGCGCCGATGCCGCACGCTTCACCCTCGTCGCCGCGACCTCCGACGAGACCGCGGCGCTCCGCGCGCGCGCGGCGAACGTCGCGTTGTGTGCCGCCGAATATTGGCGCGACCGCGGCGAGCAGGTGCTGCTCGTCGTCGATTCGATCACCCGCCTCGCGATGGCGCTCCGCGAGATCGGCCTCGCCGCAGGCGAGCCGCCGACGGTGCGCGCCTATACCCCAAACGTGTTCGGTGCGCTGCCCCGGCTGGTCGAGCGGTGCGGCGCGACGGGGGCGGGCGGATCGATCACCGCGATCATGACCGTGCTGAGCGAAACCGACGACGTCGATGATCCGATCGTCGAGATCATGAAGTCACTGCTCGACGGCCACATCGTCCTGTCGCGCACGCTCGCCGAGCGCGGCCATTTCCCCGCGATCGACATCTCGCGCAGCATCAGCCGCCAGGCGTCGAAGCTGATGGACAAGCGCCACGCCGCCGCCGCGCGCGCGGCGGTGACCTTGCTCGGCGTCTACGAGGAAGCGCGCGTGATGATTGAAAGCGGCGTCTACCAGAGCGGCGCCAGCGCCGAGATCGATCGCGCGATCGCCGCACGCGCCGCATTGATGGCGTTCCTCGCCCAATCGCAGGACGAGCGCGTCGGGTTCGACGAAACGGTGACGGCACTGGCTGCGGCGGTTCCCGGCCATGCATGACCGCGACCGGCATCGCGCGCTGGTGCGCGTCGCCGCGATCCGCGCCGCGCAACGCGACGCCGCCGAGCTGGCACTGCTTGCCGCGAGCGAGCGCGAGCGCCAGGCGCTCGCGGCAAGTCGCGACGCCGACGCGTGGACCGATGCCGCCGACCGGGACTGGCGCACACACATGAGCGTCGGCACTTTCCTCCCCGAGCTCTCGGCGGCCCTTGCGGCGCAGGTGATGGAGCGGGCCTGCCAGGGGCTCGTCGCGCACAGCCACGCCGACGAAATGGGCAAGCGTCACGCCGAGGCCCGGATCGAATGGCGCGAAGGCGATGCCCGCTGCCGCCAGGCCGACCAGCTCACCGGCACCAGCCGCCGCGCGCTCGCCCGCGACCGCGAGGAACGCGCGCTCGAGCGTCTCGCCGATCGCGTCACTTTCGCCTGGAACCGCCGATGATCACACTGCTGCCTCCGCTGCCGATGCCGGCGCAGCCGGGCGACCCTCGACAGGGACCGCAGCCGGGCCAGGGCGGCGACGGCAACCTGTTCGAGCAGGTGCTGGCGTCGATCGGCGGCGCGCCGCCGATCGACGCGGCGCCGCCGGTATCCGTCGGCGCGGCAACCGGGCCTGCGGCCGTGCTCACCGATCCTCTGCCCGTCCGGACGCTGCCAACGGGTGAGACGCACGAACTCGCGCCGGTCGCGGCGATATTCGATCAGTTCGGCTTTTTCGGGCACGCGAGCGGGCTGGGGACGCCCGGCGAGGGTGGACCCCTGCTCGCGGTCTGGCCGGGCGGACTCGCCAACGTGCCGACGACCACGCCGGAAGCGCCGGGAGCGCCGTCCTCAGAGCCGCAGCCGCTCGACACGGTGCCTTCGATCGTTCCTCCCGGCCACCCCGTCTACGCGCCGCCGGAGCCGCAATCGCGCGGAGTTTCCCAGGCTGAGCCGGTGGCGCGGCCGGCCTCTCCGCTGGCGAGCGCGCCAGCGGAGGGGCCGGATCCGATACCCGCGCCAGCCGTGATGGATGGGCAGGCCGTCCGGATGCCGCCCCGGGCGCTCCCCGCCGCCACGTCGCTCCCCGTCGCCGAGCTTGCCGCGAACGACGAGGAGGGGCCTGCCGCCCCGCTCGCCTCTCGATCAGCGCCGCGTCGTGCGCCGCCGGGCGCCTGCGCCCGGGTCGAGATCGCGCTCCACGAGCTCGAGCAGGGCCTCCATATCGCCGCGCGCATCGACGGCCTCGACGAAGGCGAGCGGCGGCGGATGCACGACGAGATCGTCAGCCTGCTCGCCGAGCACGGGGTGTCCGCGCGCTCCATCCAGATCAGCGGGCGGCCGATGCCGCGCGTCAGGCAGGGGAATCCGACATGATGCAGACCGCTCCCGTAGGCGCCGTATCCTCCGGCCAGACCGCCCAGCAGAACGCCGCCACCAGCGATACAGCCACCAGCGCGTTCGGCCTGGGCTTCGATTCGCTGCTCAAGATCATCCTGACCCAGCTGACCTATCAGGATCCCTTGAAGCCGATGGACAATTTCCAGTTCGTCTCGCAGCTCGCGCAATTCTCGCAGATCCAGCAGGGCCAGACGACGAACGACCGGCTCCAGACGCTGGTCACCGCGCAAGCCACCACCCAGGCGACCAGCCTGCTCGGCACGCAGGTGGACGTGCCAGCCGGCGCGGCGACGCTCTCGGGCACGGTCACGGCGATCACCTTTGACAACGGGACGCCGAGCATCACCATAAAGACCGCCGACGGGCAGACGATCACTGGCCTCGCGATCACCAGCATCACTCAAGTCAGGCAGGGAGAATAAGCAGATGTTCGGCGCCATCTATATCGGACTCAGCGGCCTCAACGCCTATTCGCGCGGGCTGCAGCAGGTCAGCAATAACGTGACCAACCTCAACACCTCCGGCTTCAAGGGGGCGGCGGTCAATTTTCAGGACTATTTCGGCTCGGCCGATGGCGGCGGCCTCTCGCACACCATTGACAGCCGCGGCTCGGGCGATGGAGTTGGCGTCGGCGACAGCCGGCTCGACATGAAGCAAGGCGAGCTGCGCCAGACCGACAATGACCTCGATCTCGCGGTCGACGGAACCGGCTTCCTCGTCCTGCTGCACGGTAACGACACGCTCTACACGCGCACCGGCAGTTTCGAGGTCGACAAGGACGGGTACATCGTTCTCTCGGGCACCGACTACCGACTCGCTACGCTGGACGCGAACAACCACCCGGTCAGCCTCTCGATTGATGCCAAGCGAACCAGCGCGCCGAAAGGCACGACCACGATCAAGTTCGCCGACAATCTCTCCTTCACGGCGACCAAGCCCTATTCGGTCAGCGATCTCACGGTATACGATTCGGCCGGTGGTGCGCACGTGTGGCAGGTCCAGTTCGCGAAGGACACGAGCACCACCGCCACGGGCAACGCCTGGAACGTCACCGTCACCGACAGCGTCACCGGCGCGATGACCGCGCAGTCGCTCAAGTTCCAGAACGACGGCACCGTGGATCCGACGACGACATCGCTGACCTTCGGTACCGCCGACTATAGCGTGGCGCTGGATTTCTCGGGCGTCACATCCTTCTCTGCCGCCGACGCATCGACGCTGCGGTCCGCGTCGATCGACGGCTGGGGCGTGGGCACGCTCACCTCGGTCACGGTCAATGCCACCGGCCAGCTCGAACTGGCTTATTCGAACCAGCAGAAGGCACAGATCGGATCGGTCGCGCTCGCGGACTTCCGCGATCCGGCCTCGCTCGAGCAGCAGAGCGGGGGCCTGTTCAGGCACAACGGCACCGATGAGAGCGTGATCCTAGCAAGCGACGATCCGCGCGTGGGCCAGGTCCTATCCAAGCGGCTCGAAGCATCGAACGTCGATCTGTCGAAGGAGTTCGGCGACCTCATCCTGATCCAGCGCGGCTTCCAGGCCTCGTCGCAGATCGTCAGCGTCTCGAACGACATGATCCAGCAGCTCTTCGGGATCCGGGGCCAGGGATGACCGCGATGTTTCGTCCCTGGTTGCCGGCCGATACGGCGGCTCCGACGCGCGTGCGGGGGGCCATCGCGGACATGGTCGACGGCTGGGCGCGCGAATGGTTCGCGGGCGAGCCGCTTCGCGCGCTGGGCACGCTGGTACGCCTGACAGACCCGCGCGGCGAGTTGCGCAAGACGATTTGGCACGTGCACGGCGGCGGGCTCGCGATCGGCGTGACGCCGGCGGGCACCACGGCGCTCGGCGCGCATGTGCTGGGGCTCGCCATCGGCGCGGAACGCTTGCCTGCCGATCTGGGTGTGCTCGAACGGGTAGGGAGCGATTGCCTCGACGCGCTCAAGCGAAGGGCGGTGGCGTTGCTCGGGCTGACGGATGCCGGGGATTGGATCTTCGCCGACGGCGGAAGCGGAAGCCGCGCCGTCTATCGGCTCGATATTTCCAATTCGCTGCGCAACCCGGCGGTGGTGCTCGAATTGTCGAGCGAAGCCTTCGCCGCGTTCGTCAAGGCAGCGATGCCCGCCCCTGCGCCTCAGCCGCTGGGGACCCCGGCCGATGCGCTCGCGAATCTGCCTGTGCGGCTCGCGGCACTGGTCGGCGGCTGCGAACTTACCGTCGCCGAACTCGGCGAGCTCGCCCCGGGTGACGTCGTCGTGCTCGATCGTGGGCTCGACGAGACGTTGCCGCTGGCGATCGACGGCGCGCGCGCGCGGTTCGGCGCCTGCGCGATCGTCGCGGCGGCGGACGGCCCGGCGCTCGAAATTACCTGCTCTCTGGCCGGGTGACCCTGTGACCGAGAAATCCGAAACCCTGTCGCTGGCGCAGCCCGCGGGCGAGGAGCGCACGCGGATCAGCCCCAAGTTGATCGAGAATGTCGGTGTTCGGCTCGATGCAGTGCTCGGCGGCGCGGCGATGACCGTCGCCGAGCTCACTGCGCTCGCGCCGGGCTCGGTCGTCTCGCTCGACGCGCAGCTCAACGCGCCGGTCGATCTCAGGCTCGATGGGGTGGTCGTCGCGCGCGGCGAACTGGTCGCGGTCGGCGAGAAGTTCGGGGTGCGCCTGTCCGAGATCGTTCAATGGCCCGATTGATCGCGCCTCTGGCGGCTCTTCTCGCCGCAAGCCCGGCGCTCGCGCAGGCCGGGCATCTGGGCGGCGGGGGCGCGGTCGACGTTTCGCTGACGCGGATCGTCCTCGCGCTGATCCTGTGCGTGATGGTCGCGGTGCTGGCAGTGCTGCTGCTCAAGCGGAGTGGTGGCAAGGTCGATCTCGCGGCGATCGGGCGGCTGTTCGTCAAGCTTCCCGTCCAGCGCCGGATCGAAGTGATCGAGACTCGCCGCGTCAGCCAATATGCCGACGTGTGCCTCGTGCGCTGCGATGCCCGCGAATATCTGATCCTGTGCGCGCCGCAGCAGCAGACCGTGCTTCGCGAGGCTTCGTCGACGGGGGCGGATGCGTGAAGTTGCACCGTCTGCCGCTTCGCGCGGGCACCCTGCTGGCATCGCTATGGCCCGCCGCCGCGCTCGCCGCGGACGGCCATTCGGCGGGAATGAGCACCGACGTGATGCGCACCGTGTTGATCCTCACCCTGCTCGCGGTGGTGCCGGCGATCCTGATCAGCATGACCAGCTTCGTGCGCATCGTCGTCGTGCTGTCGATGGTGCGCCACGCGTTCGGAATGCCCGAGACGCCGCCCAACCAGGTGTTGATCAGCCTCGCGCTGTTCCTCACCGCCTTCACCATGTCGCCGACCTTCAATGCGGTGAACACGCAGGCGCTCAAGCCCCTGATGGCAGGTACGGTGACGGTGGAGCAGGCGATCGACCGCGGCAGCGCCCCCTTGCGCACCTTCATGCTCGCCCAGACCCGCGACAGCGACATCGAGGCGATCTACGCGATCGCCAAGGCGCCGGTTCCGGCCCGGCCCGAGCAGGTCGAGATCCTCAAGCTTGCGCCCGCCTTCATCCTCAACGAGCTGCGTGTCTCGTTCACGATCGGCTTCGTCATCCTGCTGCCCTTCCTGCTGATCGATCTGGTGGTCGCCAGCATCCTGCTCGCGCTCGGCATGATGATGGTGCCCCCCGCGACGATATCGTTGCCGATCAAGATCCTGATGTTCGTGCTGATCGACGGATGGGGCCTGATTCTCCAGGGGGTCCTCGGAAGCTTCCGATGAGGCGGCGCGCACATTCGGGCATGGACCTTCTGCTCGTGCCGCCGCGCGTCGAGGCCTCGCTGTGGCGGCGGCTCCGCTTCGAGCGCGAGCTGCGCTGCCGCGAGCAATTGTTCGCGCGCTATCATGGCCTCGCCCGGTCGCTTGCCATTCGCCAGCTGCGGCGGCGGCCCGCCAACTGCATCGAGCGCGGCGACATGGAGCAGTTCGCGTACGAGGGGCTGCTCCATGCGATCGACCGCTACGATCCGTTGCGCGGCATCCCGTTCAGTGCCTTCGCACGCCGCCGGATCGCCGGCAGCATCGCCGACGGCGCGTCGCGGATGAACGAGGCGGACGCGCAATACAGCTACCGCCGCCGGATCGAGCAGGAGCGCACGCGATCGCTCGCGGCGCAGGGCGCATCGCGGGATCCGCTGCGCGCGCTGGCCGATCTCGCCTCGGAGCTGGCGATCGGACTGATGCTCGAAGGCACCAGCCTGGCCGGCACCGACGGCGCCGACCATCGCCCAAACGCCTATGAGAGCTTGGCGTGGCGCGAGCTTCAGGCGCTGCTCGCCGCCGAGATCGCCCGGCTGGCCGATCGCGAAGCGGTGATCGTTCGCCAGCATTACGAGAATGGCGTAAGCTTCACCCATATCGCGCAGCTGCTCGGCCTTTCGAAGGGGCGGGTATCGCAACTCCATTCGAGCGCGCTGGCCAAGCTTCGCGCGCGGATCGGGCACAAGCGATGAGGCCAGGGAAATGAGGAACGACGGGGTGCTTTGCGGGGACGAGGAGATGCGGCAGCTGCTCGCGGCGATGGCGGCCGACGCGCCGGACCAGCTGGCGCTCATCGAGCGAATGATCGACGCATATCCCGAGGATGCCCGGTTGCAATTCCTGCGAGGCTCGATGCTCGCCGGCTCCGGGCGCCCGATCGAAGCGCACGCGTCGCTCAGCCGCGCGGTGGCGCTTGCCCCTGATTTCGCTCTCGCTCGCTTCCAGCTCGGCTTCTTCGAGCTCACCTCGGGGGAGGCGGCGCGGGCGCTCGCGACGTGGGGGCCGCTCGAGGCGCTGCCGTCCGACCATTATCTCGCGCATTTCGTCACCGGCCTGCGCCACCTCATCCGCGACGAGTTCGTCGAGACGATCGCCGCGCTCCGCGCCGGCCTCGCGGTCAACGCGGAGAATCCCCCGCTCAACCGCGACATGCAGCTGATCATCGACGAATGCGCCGGACTCGCCGTCAAGCAGGAGGGCGAACCTGCCGCCGAGGCCTCCGCCACTTCCTTCCTGCTCGATCAGTTCGGGCGCGGGACCACGCATTGAGATGACCCACATCGGCAACGTCGACCAAGTGCTGCTGCTGCTCCGCGAGCAGCTCCGGCGCACCGGCCGCGGCGTCAAGTCGGCGGGCAAGAGCGGCGCGGGAGCGGCCGACCGCATCGCGGCACGTCCGCTCGATCGCGTACGCGCGCTCGCATTGCTCGAACTCGCTCGGCGAGGAGGACGTGCGGCGCGCGGTGGTGCAGGGCCTCCTGGCCGAGGAATTCGGTGAAGGCGTCGGTAACGACCCGGCGTTCCGGACGATGGTCGATGAGGTGTTCCGGATCATCGGCGAAACCCCTGGTGGCGCGGAGTTGATCGATCGCGCCGTCGCTCAGTTGAAGGCGAACCCGGCATGAACCAGGCCACCCCCTTGCCGAGCCGTTTCGCCACGCTCCAAGCCTTGCTCGCGCACGATCCCGGCAATGTCCGATTGCTCGCCGATACCGCGGAGGCGGCCTTCGGCGAGGATCAATTCGAGGCGGCTGAGGCGCTGATCGTGCGCCACCAGGCGATCGCGCCGCTCCCGCCCGAGACGCAGAATCTCGCCGGCCTCGTCGCGATGCGGCTCCAGGCATGGGATCGCGCCGCCGAACGCTTCGAGGTGCTGATGGCCGAAGGCGCCGACGCCCCCGCGGTGCGCTTCAACCTTGCCTGGTCGCTCGCGATGGCGAAGCGGTTCGACGAGGCCCTGCCGCTGCTCGACGAGGCGACCAGCGCCGCGCTGCCTCAGGCCGCGCAGCTCGAGGTCCAGCTGCTCCACGAGTTCGGCGACTTCGATCGCGCGGCGGAGCGCGGCCGCGCGCTGATCGTGCTGCACGCCGATCATCGCGGCCTCAACGCGGCGGTTTCGACGCTCGCGATCGATGTCGAGGATGTCGAGCTGGCGGCGGTGTGCGCCCGGCGCGCCGGCGATCATCCAGAAGCGCTGACGACACTCGGCACGCTTGCTCTCGCCGAGGACAAGCCCGAAGTGGCGGAGCCATTGTTCGACGCGGCGCTCGCGCGGAACCCTCAGGCGGCGCGCGCATGGGTCGGACGCGGCCTCGCGCGGCTGCTCACCGGCGACAAGACCGTGGCCGCGCAGGAGATCGATCGCGGCGCCGAGCTGTTCGGCACCCATCTCGGCTCGTGGATCGCGGCGGGATGGGCCTATCTGATCGCGGGCGACCGCGCGACCGCCAGGGTCCGGTTCGAAACCGCGCTCGCTCTCGACGACACCTTCGCGGAATCGCAGGGCTCGATCGCGGTGATCGACCTGCTCGAGGGCAGGACTGAGGAAGCGCGCAAACGGACCATGACCGCGCTCCGCCTCGACCGGCAGAGCTTCTCGGCCGCGCTCGCGTCGATGCTGCTCGCTGCCGGTGCGGGCGACCGGGAGAAGGCGCGGCACATCTTCGAGACCGCGCTCAACACCCCGATCGACTCTAACGGCCGCACCGTTGCCCAGTCGATCGCGCGGCTGGGGGGACGGCTGGGGTAGGGTTTCGACGCTTCAACCTTCTTAAGCCCCTCCCCTTCAGGGGGGGGTATAGTGATAGCGGGCGGAAAATGCATCTGTGACCACAACCCCGTGACCGGTGCGTGGTCGTGGGCTCAATCTGCCTCGTCACTGACCGCACAAACGGTTAGGCTCGGCGCTGGACATATGCAGCAAACCGACGAAAATTTGGCGCTTGAAGCAGCGCTGGCGATAATCGAAAGTTCAACCGACTTTCGCGTATTGCGGCGCTTGCCGTTCCCGCCACGCGATCTGTGGCCGATAGGGTCTGACCTATTCACCGGTATCGTGTTGGATGTCGAGACTACCGGCCTTGATGCGGAAATAGATGAGGTGATCGAACTCGGGATGATCCGCTTCGAGTTCGATCGCACAGGACGCATTGGATCCAATTTCTCGACCTTTCAGGCGTTCAACGAACCGAAGCGACCCATCCCTGAGGATATCATTCGCCTCACCGGCATTCGCGACGAAGACGTTGCAGGGCAAAAGATTGAAGGCACATCTATCGCTGACTTCGTGGCGGGTGCGTCGCTGATAATCGCGCACAACGCTGCCTTTGATCGCCCCTTCGCTAAGTCGATGTATGAAGGCTTTGCCGATCTGGCTTGGGGGTGTACCGCGACCGAGATCGACTGGCGTTCGGAGGGTATCTCCGGTGGTCGATTAGAATACATCACCGCTAGTTTCGGGTATTTCTACGACGCCCATCGCGCGATTGACGATTGCAGCGCGGTGGTCAACATCCTCTCCTTCCAATTGCCCCGATCCAAGGCGCTCGTCTTGGGGCCGCTTTTGGCCGCCGCTAGGAGAGTGGAGACTCGTGTTTGCGCCGAAGGCGCAGCATATGATTTGCGTCTTCCGCTGAAGCGAGCCGGTTATCGTTGGAATGATGGGCTCAACGGGTTTCCTCGGGCTTGGTTCAAAGATGTGCCCACGGCTTCCATGCAGATTGAAATCACTTTTCTAGAGAAACTAGGGCGCGGTACAATCACCCCTGTTTTCTACAGGATGAGTGCGAAAACACGCTTCAGACGCCTAGCCACTTCTGCCACATGATCCGCCGACAGTTTTCGCCCTCGGACCTCAGCGAGGTTCGCTCCATCCCGATCTTAAAAGTAGCCGCACGCTTGGGAATCACCGTCCTGAGAAGCAACGCTGCTCGCTGCCCTTACCCGGATCACATTGATTCCAAACCATCATTCAGTTTTTACCCGTCAACCAACTCATGCTGGTGCCATCGATGCGGTCGTGGTGGGGGCGTAATCGATCTCGTGATGTTCAGCCAAGACTGGCCTGTTGGCCAAGCTATAATATGGTTGCGGGAAAACTTCCGAAGCAGTGCTGCGACTCGGCCGAAAAACGTGCCCGTCAAGCTCGGCCATCAACAGCCGAGCTCCAGAATACGGTCATGCCCGCCCGAATTTGAAGCCGACCCAGCAGTTTATCGAGCGCTATTGGAGGCCTGCCCTTTGGACCGGCAAGCGCTCACGTATTTGGAGGGAAGGGGGTTCAGCACCTCTACCATTGAAACCTTCCGCTTGGGTTGTGTCACTAATGCAAAAAACGTTGCACGGGTATTGATCGGGAAGTTCGGAAATCAAGCCGTTTACAAAGCCGGGCTTCTGACAGATGCTCCAAGCAGGCTGTCGTTACCAAGTCCGAGCGTGCTGTTTCCTTTTTTCACTATTGACGAAGTTTCCTATGTTCAAACGCGATCCCTCCCCGGAGTGAATGGCCCGAAGTGGTCCGGGCCGCGTGGCATAACCAAGCCGGTCTTCAATTCTGACGTGATCGCGAGCGCTCATTCAGTCTATATCTGCGAAGGCGCCACAGACGTGCTTTCCGCACATGAGCTTGGCTTTTCGGCGATCGGGTTGCTCGGCGGAATGTCGTCGATTCCATCGGATGTCATTCAATCGCTTCGTGGGCGCTCGATATACATCATTCCGGATCAAGATGACGTCGGCGAGAAGATGGTGCTGCGCGTGAAAGCTCAAGCTGGCCGATGCCGGGCGGCTGGCGGGCACGCTGGCGAAGGTCGGCAAGGTGCTCGGCAGCGGACCGCTCGGCGGGCTGCTGCGCGGAATCACCACCGACGTGCTGACCCAGGGGGTCGCGGTCGCGACCGGGCTGCAGCACCGGTTCGACTTCGCGGAGGTGGCGGCGGCCGGGGTCGGCGGCGGCATCTCGGGCTCGATCCCGCTCGGCGGGGCGCTCGGCCACGCGATCGGCGGCATGGCCGGCGCCATCGCCAACGCCGCCACCCGCACGGTCCTCACCGGCACCGACTTCGGCGACAACATCATCGCGGCGCTGCCCAGCGTCATCGGCTCCACGGTCGGCAACTTCCTGGTCGACGAGGTCGACGCCCATGTCCGTGCCGCACGCCAGAACGCCGTCGACCGCGCGCGCGGCGGCGCGGACACGCAGCCGCCGCACCTCAGCGTCAATATGGCCGCACTGCCCATCGACGATACGGTGACGGACTATTCAGGGGCCCGAAACGCGCAATTGGCGGCAGTGGCGCCCGGCGCGGCCGCCAAATTGCGCGCCGCGGTCAAGATGGGCTCCCTCGAAGACGTAAGCCGCCTCCGCGCGATCATGGCGCCAATCTCACCCACGGCGCCGGGCACCAGCACGGATATGATACCCGCTTACGGCCATGCCGCCGGAGGTGGACCGGTGTTTTCTGCGAGACGAACCGATCCCGATGCGTTGCTCTCCGGCGAAATCAATGGGGAGTGGTATTTCGGTGGCACGGACGAGGAACGGGCCGCATACGGCGGCTACCTGAAGTCGCGCGGCTGGATCGGGTCGGACCTGGCAAGGAAACAAGCCCTTTTCAACACGCTGGATACAGAAACGCGCGGCAACGATCTCCGGCTGGACGGCGTCATCACGGCGTTTGCCGACATGGCCAGCATGCCGGGGGCCGATCCATCGACGGCGGACGCGCGCGATGTCGCGATGGCCGTGCAGCTGAAGCATCGGTTGGACTACGGCAACCGAGCCGATCAACTGGCGGACGACGTCAATCGGCCACTGGAAATCTTCGCCGCGGTGGCGTTCAGTCCCGTGCTCGTCATGGGAGGCGTCGAGGCGGCCGGCACGACCGCCGCTGCCGAGGAAAGCGGCGGTGTCATTCTGGCGAGCGGCGGCACGACCGCCGCGCAAAGGGCATCAACTACGGGGCTGTTGGCCTTGATGACCCTGCTCACCGTCAGCCAAGTTACGCAAAATCAGATGGATAATCCTGTCAGCGGGACCGATGAGATCCCGCCAGTGGACGCGGGACCAGTGGAGAATCCTTCTCCCGCACGAAGCAAGCAGGGGATCGCGCAGCCGGTTACGGCTTCAGCGCCGATGCCGCCAGACCCTGATGACTTCGATCCGGATTGGGACCCGAATAATCGTTTGCGGCCTTCCGAGAAAGCAACGCTGTCACGACTGCGTGCAATGCGCCCCGATTTGGATATCCGCGCCGCCGAAGCAGAAAGAGATGGGGAGTATGTTGACAACCTTGGCGATACGTACGAGCAAATTGGAAATCCTAGGGCCTCTGGGAGTAAGTGGAATGAGTCGGAATTTATGGACTCCCTTAAGGGTCATATAAATAAGTCATCGACGTATCTCGTTGTAGATATGACAGGCTTCGAGACTGAGCATGCTGCTGTTGTGAGGACGTATCTGAATTCACTTTCAGAGGCAGCTAATGCGCGTATAATCAGAATTGGATTCTGACGGTATTTATTCAGCGAAATTACCAAGGTGCGCCATGATTATTATTTATTCTGGTAATAACCGGGAATGGATGGGAACAAATAGGCTATTTGGTGAAATTGCCGATGCCATATATGCTCAATGTCAAAATGATGAAGAAATCATTAGAGAATTTGAAAGAGCAGATGGTCAGGGAGCTTTATTTATAAATAGAAAGCCAGATGAATTGCGCAATCGTATTATAATATTGATGAAAGATGTGATATCAAAATTAATTTATGACTATGACACTAACCCTCGACCCAACTTGAGAGATAAAGGCAATAGAGAAGCTATAGAGTCTCTAGAGAATTTGCATAGAATGCTTTGAATTACGCAATTACAGCAATTCCCAATTACGGTGCCCCTTCCAAAACCCGATCATCGGATTACGGTGATCGATTACGGTGACACGTGCAATAACCCCTAAACTCACTCCACTTGCAATGTAGGATTCCCCCTGCTTCCCTCGGCCCCGCACGACCGCTCTTTGACCCCGTTGACCGCCACCCCACGCGCATAGCCCGGCCGCGCCCACGCGCGCGATGCACGAGTCAATATGGTCAACCGACGAGTCAATCTCGCTGTCGCCGCGCTGTGGGCAACTTTCGTCATCTTCGCTCGGCCACGGTCACTTCATCGACGGGCAGGGGGCGATCTCGTCGTCGATGACCTACGACACGTGGTACGCCTATGACGTGATGAACCGGATGGTGACCGAGGGCTCGCTGGTCTCGGGTGCGATCGTCGCGGGGATATCGATCACCTACGACGCGGCGGGCCGGCGCGCGACCGAGACGACCACGTCGTCGAGCCTGGTGTGGTACGGCTGGGTGGGGACGTTCGGCTCGAGCCGCCAGTATCTCGACCTGGACCAGGACCCCGAGGAATGGGGCACCGAGGGCTATCATTACGTCCACGGCAACGCGACCTACGGCGGCAAGGTGGTGGAGAGCTATGCCTATGACGCCCAGGGTCACCTGACCACGGTGTCGGTCCAGCAGGCGACCGCGACCGCGGCGGGCGCGGGGCTGAGCGTCGACAACACCACGCTGACCGGCGCGGTCACGGTGGGCGCCTACACCTACGACGCGCTCGGGCGCCTGACCGACCAGACCGACACCCGCCCGCACGCCGGCGGCACCCAGACGGTCTACGAGCACGGGATGAGCTACAACGGCTCGGGCCAGGTCGCGACCGACACGGTGACCCAGGTCCAGGAGACGACCTCGGGGATGACCATTGTGTCGGACACCTGGAGCTACGTCACCACCAACGCCTACGGCACGGTGGGCACCACCGGCTATGCGCTGGGGCAGGTGGTCTCCGCATCGACGGTGGTCAGCAAGAACGGCTCGGACTCCGCCGCGCCCGACACCAGCACGACCAACAGCTATGCCTGGTACGCCGGCGCGGCGCTCTCGGGCATCAGCTTCAAGCCCGACGTCAGCCTGTCGGCCACCACCACCACCGCGAACACGCTCTCGGCCTCGGGCGTGCTCACGTCTTCCGCGATCACCGACAGCCGTGCCCGCACGGTCACGTTCGCGACCGACGCGCTGGGCCAGGTGATGCGCCGCGACGAGGCCGACGGCAACTCGGGCGCGGGCGATCCGCACCAGATCTGGTACCGGTTCGCCGGCCGCCAGCTCGCCATGGTCAGCAACGACTATGCCTATGACACGTCGAGCTACCAGGACTCGGTCGCCGACCGGCTCCCGGTCGCGGGCACCGCCGCGTTCCACAACGGCCAGTCCTACGGCGGCTCGTTCGCCCAGTTCGGCGAGGCGTTCGTGCCGATCACCAGCTACGCGCAAGGGTCGGGCGGCGGCGGCGGCTAATATTGAAAAAATGGTGGACGCACTAGGGCTCGAACCTAGGACCCGCTGATTAAGAGTTGAACCAAATAGGTTCAACGACATCCGACGATGTCTTGATTTCAATAACTTACGTGTCATGATGTTCCACTCTATCCTGCGCTATTTCGGTCAAATGCTACCTTAGGTAGCGGTCGGGGTGCGCAAAACTGAGTGGAAATCAGACTGCCATGATTCAAGGTAACGAAAAGGTAGCGCGACCCGCTGAACCCAAATCTCGCAGCCGTGGCCTAGGTAGCAAGACAGGTAGCGGAGCCCTTACCGACGCGAAAATCCTGGCGCTTAAGCCGCCCGCCGCCGGCCAGGTGGAATTCCTCGATTCCATGGTTCCCGGGTTGCGATTGCGCGTCGGCGTGTCGGGCACGAAAACGTTCATGCTCCGCAAGCGCGTCGCCGGCAAAAGCCGCAACATCACACTCGGGCGATATTCCGAGCGCATGACGCTGAGCGACGCCCGCAAGAAGGCGCGCCAGATCCTCTCGGATGTGGAAATGAAGGCAGACCCGGTGAAGGCGCTGCCGAAGCCGCAGCGACGCTCGGTCCCTGTAGTCCTGCCGCGGCACGCCGCAACTGAGGCTGCGCCTCAGTCCTCCATTTCATTTCGGCCCTTCGGGTGCGGCCTGCCTTCGTTCGGCAGGACTGTCGGTCCGCTCCTGCCGCTCCCCCCGCCATTCCGGCGCCGGTTGCGGTGTTTTGAAGGAGCAGAAAGATGGAACTCAAGCATATCGACATCGCCAATCTCTCCGTTTCGGCTGCGAACATGCGGGCGAAGGGAAAGCCGGACATCGCCAACATCCTGCCGTCGATCCGGGCGCGGGGCATCTTGGTCCCGCTGATCGTGCGGCCATCGGAGGGCGAGGACCGGTTCGAGATCGTGGCGGGCAAGCGGCGCTATCATGCGGCGCTGGCAATCGTGGAGGGGAGCGGCGAGAGCGAGCCGCTGCCGTGCGCGATCATGGCGGCAGGCGACGACGCTGCGGCGTTGGAGGCGTCGCTGATCGAGAACGTCGCACGACTGGACCCGGACGAGGTGACGCGGTGGGAGAGCTTCACCCGGCTGGTCCGCGAAGGGCGCTCACCCGAGGACATCGCGCTCACCTTCGGGCTGACCGAGCTGCAGGTGATGCGGACGCTGGCGCTGGGCAATTTGCTGCCGCGCAGCGATGCGATCGCGGAGAGCGTCGAGAGCAGCGTGTCCGAAGCCGTGTTCGACGAGAAGCGGCGGGCGGTGCTGGCGGTGCTCGGGTTCGATCCCGAGACGCCGACGGTAACCGGAGGCTATGACGGCAAGCTTGGCGTGGCGGGGCTGTTCGTCCGGCTGATCGAGCTTCCCGATCCGGCGGTGCTGGACGTAGCGGCGATCGTCATGGGCGAGACGCTCGAGGC
Source organism: uncultured Alphaproteobacteria bacterium (assembly GCA_963799985.1). Lineage (GTDB taxonomy): Bacteria > Pseudomonadota > Alphaproteobacteria > Sphingomonadales > Sphingomonadaceae > Sphingomonas. The sequence goes on from CAWCZC010000005.1 coordinate 210,713, forward strand.
GGGCAGCGCGCCGATAGAGGTGCTTGGGCCGATGCTCGGTACCGACATGGCCAAGGTCTGGCAGACCGACGATGCCTTGCTCGACATGATCCGCGACCGCGAGGTGTTGCACCATGTGCTTGTGGACGTGGCAGGCGGCGGTGTCGCCGATGCGAACGAGGCGGCGACCGGCAAGGTCAAGCGCAAGATCGTACGCGATTGCCTGACCGGCGAGAACGGACGCGCCAGGGTCGAGGGCTGGGTGCCCAAGTGGATGGCCTTCCCGCCAGCCGCCTACACCGAACGCGGCGGCGTCGCGACCGTCAGCCGGGCGGCCACCGTCGCCGAACTGGCGGCGTCGCCCGAGCCCGAACCGCTGCGTCAGGCGGCCTGAACAGGTCTGGCGGCCACCGCGCCGCCAGATTCCCATTAACGTCGGAGGATATCATGACCGACGAACCTGATCCCGAAATCCTCAAGCGGCTCGACCGGGCGGTCCGCAAGCTGCCCCGGCTGCGGCGCGAAATCTTCCTCGCCGTCCGGCTCGACGACATGAGCTATGTCGAGATCGCCGAGCGTACCGGGCTCTCGGTGCGCGACGTGGAGCGTGAGCTCGCGAAGGCGCTCGCGACCCTCGTCCGACACATGGACAAACAACCAAGACGCTGGTGGCGCCGCTGACCCTGACCTCGCCGGGCTTCGGCCCGGCGAGGATTTGCGCAATGAGCCGCGCGGGCTAGGAGTGCGACGATGAAGTTTGAACTCGATCATCTTCCCGAAGCGCAGCAGGCAGAACTCGCGCGTGTGCAGCAGACGTTGCTCGACGAGTTCACGCGTGCGATCTCGACCGCGACCCAGCCGTGGAAGCGCAACGGCAAGATTTTGAAGATCATCCTGTTCGGCAGCTATGCGCGCGACGATTGGGTCGACGAGCCGGAGAACGGCTATCAATCGGACTTCGATCTGCTGATCGTGGTCAGTCACGAGGATCTGACCGACATCGCCGACTATTGGTACGTCGCCGAAGACCGCATAGCACGCGATCCCGGGATCGCGCGGCCGATCAACATCATTGTCCATTCGCTAAGCGACGTGAACCAGGCACTCAAGCGCGGCGAGTATTTCTGGACCGACATCGCCCGTGATGGCGTCGCGCTCTACGAGCTTCCCTGCCACCCGTTCGCGACGCCGATGCCGCTCAGCGCATCCGATGCCTATCGAATGGCGCAGGAGTATTTCGACCAGTGGTCACATTCGCTTGACGTATGGATTGAGCGGGCACGGATCGCGGCATCCAAGGCCGAAGATGTCGAATGGCGGAAATCGGCCGCGTTCGATCTCCACCAGTCAGCCGAACGAGCTTACATCTGCTTCTTGCTCGTGGAGACGCTCTATTTTCCGCGCTCCCACAACATCAAATTTCTGCGCTCGCTCGCCGAGGCTAAAGACCCTCGACTGGTCGATGCATGGCCGCGCGCGACCAAGCTCGACCGGGCGCGGTTCGAACGGCTGAAGCGCGCCTATGTCGAGGCAAGATACTCCGCGAGCTACGCGATCACCGTCGACGATCTCGACGCGCTTGCCGGATCAATCGCGACGCTGCGCGACATCGTGACCGCGCTCTGCGCGGAGCGGCTGGAAGAGTTGAGGGCGCAGGCTGGCGAATAACTTGGCTCGGCGAGCGCGGCGCCGAGCTTCACACGCGTCCGGGAACGGCGGCTCGCGCCGCGCGACTGAGTCGCGCGGCGCTCGCAATCAGGCGGCTTTGGCGCGGCGGCGCGGCGCGGGGATTTCGGTCGCCACGGCTTTCGCCTTGGCGGCTCGGCCCTTTTGTCCGAGTCCGATCTTCTTCGCCATTTCGCGGCGCGCCGCAGAGTAATTCTCGGCGACCATCGGATATCCCCCCGTAGATCGTCGCCATGTCGCGCACGGATTAGAAAATCAACCGGAGAGATAGGTTAATCCCCGGAAGATTGTTCGAAACCGCGATGTCCGCGCCTTCGCCATAACATCAGCGCGCGCTCGCGGTGCTCGCCGCGCAAAGTCGCGGCGGCTTCGATCAACAGTCCGAAGAGCACCGCGCGATCGCCGCCGGTCAATTCGACCAGTTCTGCTTTGGCGATCAGCCCGCCAAGTTCGATCAGCTGGCGGGTTCGCTCGCGGCGCTTCACGACCCAAGCTCGCTCGTCGTCACGCGCGATCCTGGCTTGGTGCCGATGGCGCGCCGCGCTCGCTCGCCTCAGCGCTGCGCGCGTTGCTACGATCGCCGCCACCAGCGTTTCGTGCCGCGCCCTGAAAGAAGGCGACGCCGCGCTTGCGCCAGCCCTCCTTGGTTGCTTGGTCTTTCGTCTCGGTCACGGCGAGCAGCGCGCCTGCGAGTTGCTCGAGCGGGAGCGCGTCGGCGCCGGTTGCGATGACCAGTTCGCCGAGTTGGTGAAGCTTGCGCTCCTTCAGCTGCTTCGCCTTGTCGCCGAGCGCCTTCAGTTCCGAATCATAATCGCGAGGTTTACGCATGACATTGTCCTCAATTGCACATGGAGGATGCCCCAGTTAGTAACTCAGTCGATCAGCGTAAATACAGTGAAACATGTTGGGACGAAGCTGTCCCGAGAAAGATGAATTCTTTCGAGGGCGCGCTTATACGTCGTGCCTACGTCGCTTTTCTAGTGTAAGTGGATTGTCGTCATGGCGATCTACCATTTCTCGGCCAAGGTCATCTCCCGCGCTGCCGGATCGAGTGCCCTGGCCTCGGCCGCGTATCGCTCTGCCTCGCGGCTGCACGACGAGCGGTTAGAGCGCACCCACGACTTCTCGAACAAGGCGGGTGTCGTCCATTCCGAGGTGATGCTGCCGGATGGCGCGCCGGAAGAGCTCGGCGACCGCGAAAAGCTGTGGAACGAGGTCGAGGCGACGGAGATCCGGATCGACGCGCAGCTTGCCCGCGAGATCGAGTTCGCCATCCCGCGCGAAATGTCGAAGGAACAGGGGATCGAGCTCGCCCGCGACTTCGTCCAGGGCGAGTTTGTCGATCGCGGGATGATCGCCGATCTCAACGTGCACTGGGATATCGGCGCCGACGGTATGGCCAAGCCGCACGCGCATGTGATGCTGACGATGCGCGAGGTCGGCGAGGACGGGTTCGGCAAGAAGAACCGCGATTGGAATCGCACCGATCTACTGGAGAAATGGCGCGAGCGCTGGGGTAGCCACGTCAACGAACGCCTGGCCGACTTGGATATCGATGCGCGTATCGATCATCGCTCGCTGGAAGCACAGGGGATCGACCTTGAGCCTCAGCACAAGATCGGCCCGGCGGCGTCACGCATGGCGGCGCAGGGGCTGGAGTCCGAACGGCTCGACGAGCATGTCGAGATCGCCCATTCCAACGGCGAGAAGATCATCGCCAGTCCGGAGATCGCGCTCGACGCGATCACGAAGAACCAGGCGACGTTCATACCCGCAAAGAGGTGGAGGCGCTCAACGACGCGGCGCGCGAGCGCGTCCGCGAAGCCGGGCAACTCGGCGAGGATATCACGATGGATACCGAGCGCGGGGCTCGTCAGTTCGCGCGCGGCGACCGGGTGATGTTCCTCAAGAACGAGCGTGAGCTTGGCGTGAAAAACGGCACGCTCGGCACCATCAATTCGATCAATCGCGCGCGGATGGCGATGCAGCTCGACGATGGTCGCTCGGTCGCGTTCGACGTGAAGGATTATAGCCAGGTCGATCACGGCTGGTGGACCCGCTAGGTCGTTGAGAATGTCGGGCAGGAGATAAGAACCCTCTACCGACAGAGCGCCGGCGACAAGGGTGACGACCTCAGCTGCAGATACCAGCCGATGGCGGGCGATGTACGGCCACAGTGCGGTCCAGCTCTTTCCGGCCAGGAAAGCCTCCCGCGCTTGGGCTCGGGCCTCGTCGATCCTTCCAGCTCGCTCTAAGTGAAAGACGACCGCGCCGGTCTGGTCTTGACCTTGGTGCCAAGCCGCCAAAGCGTTGTGGGCGTCGCGGGACGTCTGCGGAGCGATGAGTTCTTCAAGGCCCGCGCGCACCGTCTCGTGCATCTCATAGGTACCGTCGCCTTGCCCTCGCAGCAAGCCTAAGTTCAGGAGTTCCCGGATCGCAAGGCCGACGTTATCGTCGGGGAAGACGACCTCGGCGTCCGGTCGCCGAAATGGCAGCGCGAAACAAGTTAGCTTCTCTGCTGCTGCTCGCGCGCTATCCGTTACGCGGGTAAATCGGCTTTGCTCGGCATATGCCAGTCGGTCCTCGGCAGGGTGGGCTGCAATCGCCACCATCTCGTCCGTAGTCGGGGATCGGGCGAGAGCCTGAGCCAAGCTGACGTTCAGGCCAGCCGCCCGACCTGCGGTAATTTGCTGGTAAAGGCTCCACAGCTGGACGCGATCCGGTTCGGGACGCCGCCGCCCGACCAGGGCGACGAACTCTTCAAAGGTCAGCCCGGGAGCATCCAAGCTGCGCACACCCAGCTGCGTTCGCTCCACGGTAGTGAGTTCCCGGAGCGCACGCTCCTGCCCGAAAACGACGACGCGCAGGGCGCTCGGGAGCAGCGCGCGGACGAAGGCCGCGAGATCTCGCGTGAAACCCGGCGGTTCACTCCCCTCGACGAGATCCAGCAGCAACAGACCCTCGCAGGGCATTTCGGAAAAGGCCCTAGCCAAGGCGGCCAACACACCCTCGTTGGCCTGGTCGGGTTGGATCGCCACCGCGAAGGGTCTCGGCACGCCGTGGCGGCGTAGATGGAACGCAGCGCCCACCAAGCAATCGCGCAGGCTAGTACCCCCCGCACCTCCGCGTAAAGGGCGAGGCGGTCGGGATGGAGCTGCCTCGATCGGTTGATGATCTCGGTCGCTAGCAGAGTCTTTCCCGAGCCGGAAATGCCGACCACCTCTACGGCCGTTCCGGTCCATTGGTCGGTAAATTCTGCGGTCAGAGCGGGCCGCCGGATGTGATCGTCTTCGAGTGGTGGCGGCGTTTTGATTGGGACCATTTGCGGCCAGACGCAGCGCAGCTCGGTCTCAAATTCATCAAAGTCGAAAGATCGCTCAGGCTGTTTGGCGATGTCATTGATGAAGCCACGTAAATTGCGGAAAAGCGTGTGTTCTACGGTGGCTCGCTGCAGGCCGTAGCGTTGCTCAAGTCGTTGCATCACCCGCCCAGCCACTTCTACCTCGGCTCCGTTTGCGTCGAGAATCTGGATGCGGCCAAGGACATCCGGCAAATCAGCGTGCAGCCGCGCGGCCTCTTGGGCATAGCGTTCGGCGAAGGCGGCGCCAGCAACCCCATGGCCCTTTCCAAACGTATTGGCGACTGCGCTCAAGGCTGTCTGAGCCTCCTCCGGGTCCGACGAGAGGGATTTCGGCCCCCACCATCGGGAGGCGGCTTTGTCTGCGTCCGAGCCGGCAGGGAGGGCCAGTTTCGCTTTCGAGCGCGCTAGGCGGTGAACCACCTTCCAATACGAGCCCGTGGCCTTAGCGGGTGCCTCCACTCCAGCGTTGAAGAGACTACGGACTGGCGCCGCGACTGGATCGCCGATAACCCAAACCTGCTCACGATCGTTGCCGACGAGCCGATCAAATGCGTCCGGGAGAAGCTTGGGGACAATATCCACCAACGTCCAAGGGGATGGATTAGGGCGGGTTTGGTCGTCTTCGACAGGTTTCTTGATCTGCACAAATCGGCGGTGGTCTACGCCGGCGTCAGTCCAGCGCAGATCAAGATCGTCCCCGCCTTCTGGGCGGACTGATGCACTTGGGCCATACCGATCGAAATGGTCGAACAGCAGGTCCAGGATAACCGTGGCCTGGTAGTCGAAACCCCGGATCGCGCTGATCCCACCTGACATTCGCCTAGTCTCACTTCGGATCAACCGAACCAGATTAGGTTCGCTCTGCGCCGGTCCCCCGCCCTGACAGCTGGCCACCACTACGCGCAACGCCTCAGCGCGCGCGGCCGCCATAGTGCGCAAGCTTACAGACTAGGCTAGTCAGAACGAATGGCAACCGACGATCTGCTGAGCGCGCTACTTGATGATCCCGACTTCTGGACGGTGCAGCGTAGCCGTTCCAAGTTCAATCTTTTCGAGGCGGTCGGCGGAGAGACCGGGGAGTTGAAGCACTCCAATTTCCTGTCCTATCTTCTCTCACCAAGTCGACCACACGGCTTTGGAGTGAAACCCCTTCAAAATCTCCTGCGCGGCATCCTGTCCGCGATTCCGGCGGAACGGCGGCCCATCAGCAGCGTCGAACTGATCCTCGGCGATCTCGACGATGCCATCGTCCACCGAGAAAGCGACAATATCGATCTGCTTGTCGAGATCGGCGCCCTTAACTTCGTGCTGCTAATTGAAAACAAAATCTGGTCAAAAGCCGGCAAGGGCCAGCTCGACCGCTATCGCAAGCTTCTCGACCAACGATACGCCGGCCATCGCAAGCTGTTGGTCTTTTTGACGCCGACCGCCGCGTCACCAGACGATGAGGCCTATATTGCATTCAGCTATGCTGACCTGGCTGCTGCGTTGGAGCCGCTTGGAGACGCCGCTGATCAGGCGGGCAACGAGGCCGGATTGATCGTTCGACACTATATCGACATGCTGAGGAAACATATCGTGGGTGACCAGGATCTACAGACGCTCGCCGTCAAACTATATGAACGGCACCGCGAGGCACTCGATTTTATCTTCAAGCACGCGCCCCGATCGGGCAGCCTCGTCGAAGCGATTGGAAATGAAGTCCGAGGTGTTGCCGGGTTGATCGTCGAGGCGGAAGGCGCAACCATGCTGCGGTTCGTACCTGCTTCCTGGGATGACAACTTGGCTTTCAGAAGCGAGAACTGGACCCCTTCTGGTCGGGGATTCCAGTTCGAGTTCAAGATCAACGCGGCGAAACCCGGACGCGTCCTGCTTTCACTTGTGATGGGGCCGGGAAATGCAGCTTATCGCAGCGCGGTCTATGCGGCGGCACAGGCCGAACCAGAGCTTTTCCAAGGGCTGCAGAAACCTATGGGCCAGCGCTTTTCGACGATCTGGAACAAAGTGCTTCTCACACCAGCGCAAGCCGGCCAGCTGACAACGGAGCAGCAACGAAACAATGTCATGCTTGCCTTCTCCGACTTTCGCGGACTCACGTTGCCCCTCCTTATCGAAAGGATCACCGAACTCGACGAAGCTAATCGAGAAGAACTGAGCTTGGAGTGATTTACGCACGACGCGCTCTGCAGCGCCGACTGAACGAAGTCCGTGACACGCTAAGACCGGAAATCACGGACAGTCTCGTTCGACGACTCAACCAGCCCGGCGCCCCCCACATGGTGGCAATGTGGGAGACTGTCGTTCTCCATGCGCTGACGAAGGAGGGAAACGTGGAGAGCGAAGCTCCACTGCCTTCCGGCCGCCGCCCCGACATTAGGTTCGAAAGTGACCAGCTCTCGTTCATCGCCGACATCGCTACCGTCTCGGATGATTCCTTGGATGACCGCAACCCATACTACGAGTTGAGGGAGCTAATCCAACGCGCGAAGAAGAAGCTTGGCCTCCCCCTCGGCGGCCTCGACCTGCAAGTACATGCCAAGCATGAACAGACGCCGCGCGGTCCATTGACGATCCTGAAGCTGCCGCCACGCGCGCAGCTACAGACGTTTGTCCAAGAGCAGATCGTCCCGCGTCTTCGAGCGCAAATGGAAGCAGGCGAGTATGCGCCGTTTATCGCGCTCGAAGACCGACTGATCAGCAACGTCGTGCTGTTCTCACGCTTCGCCAACATGTTCAAAAACCTCCATCTCGGCAGTCGGCGAAGTTTCCTCTCCAATGCCGGCTTCATCTTCGAGGATATGGTCAAACGTGACCTCGCCAAAGCCGGGTTCACCGTCACCGACATCAAGCGGATCAACCGCAAGGAATTCGATGTCGTCACCACGCTTGGGCCGGTGATCCATAACTTCCAGTGCAAGAACAACTGGATCGATCTCGCCAAGGTCGAACGCGATCCGGTGCTCTACGCCCGATATAATCGGCGTCTGGTACGCTACTACAAGCGTGCGCTCGGAAAGGAGCGCCGTCGCGAGGGGCTGCTGACCGAAACGCTCGCGCGAGACAAAATTCGACATCATGTCGTCAGCCGCTTTGCGGTGATCACCGACGATCCGGGCATCATAAACTACAACCAGCTTGGAATGCGCGCGCAGGTGATCATCGCTGAGGCTGGGTAATTTCCGCAGACGTCGCGACACGTTAGCCGGTTCGCTTTTCGGCGCCGGGCAAATTGCCCATACGGGATCGAGGCGAGGTAAGGGACAAGGGCAGTGGCAAACGATTCGGTCGAGGATCAAAACGATCAGGGAGGGACCAGTGGCTCGCCCGCGATCTTCGACGCCTTGAACCACGCGTGGGATCACCGTGAGTTGATCAAGGGGGCATTCCCCTCGCTCACGCTGGACCTGCCGCAAATCCCGCGCATAGACCTGCCGGTCCTCGCCGTGCCCGCCGCCGCGGAGCTGTCCGAAGCCGTACGGCGCTGGCAGGCGGCGATCGCGCCCTTGACCAAAATCGGCGATGAGCTTCGCGACCGCTATGCCGAGATCATGAAGCCCTTCGCCGGGCTGAGCGAGCCTTTGCGCCGTCTTCAGGTCATCGATGCGCAATGCGGCCGGCTCGAAGCGCTCGGCTGGTTGCCGCACGCCAATTCGCCGCTCGATCTCATCGCCGACGACCCGAAAGATCCCGCTGCGGTCAATGCCGCGATCCACCAACATTATGCGATCCACTGGCCCGATATTGCGCGTGCGCTGTGCGCCGACATCGACGCCAGCGCATTGGATGACGAGGCAAAGGCGACCTTTGCCGAAGCGGTCGCAGCCCATGGCGCGGGCCTGTATCGTTGCGCGCCGCGCCTGCTGTTTCCCGAGATCGAGCGGGTGTCGCGTAAGGAAATTCATGGTGGCGCGCTCGACAAAATGGCGAGCCAGCAGCGCCTGATGGAAGCGATCGGCGGTCTTACCCCCGCCGAAATGTCATCGACCGGTGTCGCCGGCCTGCGCTTCTACAAGAAGCTCACCAGGCATCTCTACATGCATATGAAGGATGAGGCGGCGGTCGGGATTGCTTCGGCGGATCCTGTGCCCAATCGGCATGCCTCACTGCATGGGATCGTTTCCTATTCGTCCCCGCAAAGCAGCATCAATGCGATCCTTGCAGCCGACTATCTCCTGCGCGCTATATCGACGATCAAGCAGCTCGCGGCCGAGGATGCGGCGGCTGCGCATGCACACGCAGTTGCGTCGAGCTGAGGCGCAGCCATGGATCTTGATCGATACGAAGACGCCGCTTGGCGCGAGATCGCCTGGTATGTCGATCGGCTCCGGGCCGAAGGCGCGGACGCGCTGTGGCGTTCGGGCGTCGTGCTCGGCGCGGCCGGGATCCACGCGATCCTCGATGATCAGCGCGCCGCGCTGCGCGATTTCATGGGCGCGCCACCTGCGAAAAGGGCACGAGCGCTGGCGAGGCATAAGGATCCGGTCGAGCGGCACGGCTTCCTGATTGCCGCGACCTATTTGGCACGCTGCGCCGCTGCCTGGCTCGACGTCGCATGTCGCTACGGCGTGTCCGCTGGTTATGGTCCGGAACCCCGCTTTCTGCTCGGGCAGGCGGCTGCCGCGGCCATCGAGCTTCGCGAAGGCTTTCCGACGCTATGGCCGTTCGAGGATCATCCTGACCCCTTTGGCCCTGGCGAACCCTAGGATGACGTTATGGCGGAACGGTGGGTCGATGGCGCGGAGATGCGGCTTCATCCTCCCATAAGGTGAGCGTCGCTTTGCTTGAGCCAGTGGCCTGTCGGTCTGCGCATCGGTCGAAGGTGCGCCCTAGCTCGCCTCCGAATCCGGTGGTCGCGCCTCGATTAGCGCGAGCCGCCGATCAACCAGTGCGCGCAATTGTTCGAGCGCAGCGTGACCGGATGGCAATTTGACGAATTGCAGCATGGCGGCATGATCGGCGAGATCGGCACCGCGAAATATCCAATAATCGATGTGCCGGACGACCAGCTCGCGCAGGAACTGTCCGAGATCGTGGAGATCGTCGCCCGAGACACCGGCATGGACATAATCGTTCCGCAGCCGGGCGATATGCGCCAGCTTCCACCTCGACAAGGCTGACTGGCGCTCGCCAAACAGCGCGCGTTCGATCACCTTGTCGTTCGAGCCATTCTTGGCGTCCGCCTCGACATAGAGCTGTTCGAGCGCCGACCAGTAGCGCAGCAGTCTCAGACTGCCGTCCCGGCTGACCAGACCATCCTGCAGCAGCATGACGGCGCGCACCAGAACCTCGCGCAACGGATGTGTATCGAGCGCAGCAAGTGCCTTTCTCGCCCAGGGCACGACCTCGAGGATGCGCTTCATGTCCCGAGGGAAGTGCCCCCAGGCGTCCTCGTCATAATCGGGATTGTACCAAATGCGGTTATCGCCCCGGAACGCCTTCCCGCGAAATACGAACTGGGTCGGGCCCGGCCATAATTTGCCCTCGGTCCAGTTGCGTCCGCCCCAATGGGTATGGCGCCGCCAGGACTCGTAGAGATTGAGCAGCCCCAGCATGAGTTGCAGCGCATCCATCATGCGATCGACCGCACGATTCTCGTCGCGCTCATCGCAGCTCATGATCACATAGCCATAGCCTTCCGGCTGTTCCGGAAAGATATAGCCGACCCCGCTCAGCAGGTAATCCTCGCGCCGCATCCAGGCTGGCAAGGCGACTGTGGTGCGCAAGGTGACGCCGCGCCAGTTCAGACTGAACCCCTTGCTATGGGCCATGTCTCGCGCCCGGAACTTGCTCCATAGCGAATAGCGTTCGAGCGGCACCGCGAGCGTCTGCCGGTGAAGCGCCGAAGCCTGTTCGATCAATGCCGCAGCCGTCATCGTCTGTGCGTGGCGGCAGGCGCGCAGGGCCTTGGAAAACAGGCCAATCGCTTCGGACCGGCTTACTGTCGGTTTGACCGCGAACGCATCGGGCAGAATTTCATAGAGCTCGTTGAAGTCGTAATGCTGATAGCTCAGCGTCCCCGCCTCAAGTGTCGTGCCCGCTTCGAATGCGCGAAGCAGTTCATTGAGCATCTCATCCGAGACCCATTTTTTGGTGCGCGTGATCTTCATCGGACGTGTTTCATCAATCTTATCGACGTGCCTGCTTCGCCGGAAACATCTACACAACAGGCAGATCGCCATAGTGGCAGGCGCAACCATCTGGATAAAGTCTCTCAGGACGCTCGCGGCTTAGCAGCGCATGCTTCGACCAAATCGGATCAATTTGAGAAGGTTAGCCCTGCGGAATGGACGCGCGCATGCATCTATGCCCCGGATGGGGGCTGGAGATGCGTATAGATGCCCAAGCTTATCATGATTAGCGCTGTAGAATACCGAGCGGTCGAACGGACTTCGCCTCGAGAGCCCGAGCAAACCGGCGGTCATCTCAGATCGCCGGTAACAGTCTCAATCGGGTATAGTCGTTGAGCAATTGGTTGAGGTGGGCCTCGGCGTGATCGATTGTGCCATCGGTCCCGGCAATATGGGTATGGACCTGACGGAACCGCCCGGGTTGCGGTAAGCAGCACGCAAATCAGCATCCGCAGCACAGGTGGCGACCAAACCCGATGGGCACTTCGATCGAACTGGAAATCGGCGCGGTGTCGCTCGACTATGCCAAGAACCATATGGGCGCCGATTATGGCTATCTGTTCCAGCAAGCCGACCTTTGCCATCGGCGCTCGGACCAGATCAGTTACGCGGATGTCCCGCCAGGCGGCGATTCCGAAGAGATGGGCGAAAGCGAAGAGGCCTTCGTCCGACCGCTCTCCCGCGTCCTGTCCCGGCTGCGCGTGCTCGGCCATTCGATCGAGGGTGCACGCGCCGAGTATCAGGCCGTCATCGACGATGCGGTGTCACTCGATGACCGCGACGAGGAAGATGCGGCATCGCGTTATTTGAGCTTCGATGAATTCTGTGCACTGGTCTGCAAATATCCGGTCGCCAGCCTCGCCGACGCCTATATCGATTACGATACGGACGATCGCCAGACGATCGCCCAAGGCAGGTTCGCGGCCGATGAGGCTCTATTCGATCGCCTGCCATGGACCGACAATTCGGATCTCTATTGGTCCGAGGCGAGCTATCTGGCCGCAAAGCTCGGCATCCTCAGCCCCGCCTCGATGCTGGAAGTCATCGCGCTCAATCCGGCGAACGCACATGCCCCCGTCATCTGGCAGTTCGGCCCGATCGTGACCTCCGGATGGGTCACGCGCGAAGCATTCCAGGCGGGCGCAAGCCGAACCCAGACCCTGCTGGTCGCAACCGAGGGCGCTTCGGACGCGCGAATCCTGCGCCGGGCACTCGACTTCTTGCGGCCCGATGTCGCCGACTTTTTCCGGTTCATCGACGGCGAGGAGCGCCATCATTTCTGGGGCACCGGCAATCTGGTCAAGTTCGCCGAAGGGCTGATGCGGATCGACGTCCGGAACCAGGTCCTGTTCCTGCTCGATAATGACGCCGAGGGCGTCGACGCCTATCGCAAGCTCGAGGAACTCAAGCTCCCAGGAAACATGCGGGCGATGGTCCTGCCGGCGCTGGAAGTGTTCCGCGATTTCCCGGCACGCGGACCGGACGGTGTCCGGGCCTGCGACATCAACGGCAGAGCGGCTGCGATCGAATGCTATCTAGACCTGAACTTGCCCCAATATCCTCCCGCCCAGATCGTCTGGAGCAACTACAAGAAGGAGCTGGATGCCTGGCAAGGCGCGCTTGAGCATAAGGAATCCTATATGCGCCACTTCTTCGATCAGGACGCCGAGACCCTCGCGGGCGGCGGCTACGATATCTCGAAGCTGGTCCAATTGCTGGACGCACTGATTGCCGAGGTCTCGTGCCTTACGGGCACCGACCGAATAAAAGCCTGACTTTCAAGAAGAATTGGCGCACCCGACAGGATTCGAACCTGTGACCTTCGCCTTCGGAGGGCGTCGCTCGAGGAGCAATTGATGGCTGCTTTCGTAGTCCTTGCAATTGGAACCCGACATTCTGCTTACGGCCCAAGAACCGCCGTTACACATCGCCAATCGATCGGCGGCTCCCTCAAATCCCGGCCCGTAGACCTCGCGGGCGCTCTTGAGCCCTCCGGGAACGAAAAAAGTTTGAGATGAGTTGTTACCTACGGCGTTACCTAGCGCCGAAATTGAAATCGGGGCGCAGGCCGTTAGTCGAGCTAAGTATCTGACATTACACTGAAAAATGGTGGACGCACTAGGGCTCGAACCTAGGACCCGCTGATTAAGAGTCAGCTGCTCTACCAACTGAGCTATGCGTCCGTGCCGGGCGTGGAGGGCGCTTTTGGTGGGCGCCGCCGCGTTTTGGAGGGGGGCGGTTAGCATCGGGCTCCCGCGATTGCAAACCCAAATCGCAGACCCCGCGGAGCGCCGCTACCAGCGCACCACGCGCCGGTTCGCGCGATCGATCGACATGAGGATTCCGAAGCAGATCAGGATCGTCATCTGCGCGGTGCCGCCAAAGCTGATCAGCGGCAGCGGCACACCCACCACCGGCGCGAGGCCCATCACCATCGCCATGTTGATCGCGACGTAGAGGAAGATCGTCCCCGCGAGCCCCGCGCAGGTCAGCCGCGCGAAGCGGCTCTGCGCCTTGAGGCCGACGTTGATCGCCCAGCGGATCAGGATGCCGAAGCCGATGATCAGGAAGAAGCCACCGAGCAGGCCCCATTCCTCCATCATCGTGGCCAGCGCGAAATCGGTGTGGCCCTCGGGGAGATACTGGAGGTGGCTCTGGGTGCCCTTGAGGAAGCCCTTGCCCAGGATCCCGCCCGATCCGATCGCGATCTTCGACTGGCTGATGTGATAGCCCGCGCCCAGCGGATCGCTCTCGGGGTTCAGGAAGGTGAGCACTCGGTTGCGCTGGTAATCGTGGAGCACGAAGTTGACCGCCAGCGGCGCCGCGACCGCCAGCGCGAGGGCGCCGCCGATGAACAGCCTGAGCGGAATGCCGGCGAGGAACATCACCATCACCCCGCACCCGGCGATCATCAGCGCGGTGCCGAGGTCGGGCTGGAGCATCACCAGGCCCGCGGGCAGCCCGATCATTACAGCCGCCGGCCAGATCGCCCCGAAGCGGCGGATCTCGCCTGCGGGCAATATCTCGTAGAAGCGCGCGAGCGCGAGCACGATCATCGGCTTCATCAGCTCGGAGGGCTGGAGCTGGAAGCCGCCGAGGCCGATCCAGCGCTGGCTGCCGCCGGCGATCTTGCCGAGCAGCTCGACGCCGACCAGCATCGCCACCAGCACGCCGTAGACCGGGAAGGCGGAGAGCGCCCAGAAGGTCTCGGGCACACGCGATAACGCGATCGCCAGCGCGAGGAAGATGAAGAAGCGCACGCCTTGCGACCAGGCCCAGGGCGTCAGGCTGCCCCCCGCCGCCGAATAGAGCACTACCAGCCCGAAGCAGCCGATCGCTGTGACGAGCAGGATGATGCGCCACGGCAGCTGCGCCAGCGGGGCGGGGACGATGCCCGAGCTGATCGAGCCGGAACTGAGCGTGCTCAATCGCCGTCTCCCGGGCTGCCGGTCTGCGCCGCGTCGCTCGAGGTCGCGTTGGAGGTGGTGGCGTCGGCGGCCGCGGCGGCGACGTTGCTTTGCGCGGCCTCGGCGTCCTCGGGCGCGGGCGGGGGCGGGGCGCCGGCCTGCGCGGCCTGGAACGCCTGCGCCTCGGCTGTGGCGCGGGCGCGGTAGTCGCCGCCCCAGGTCGGCTCGGCCTCGGCGAGCGCGGCGAGCGCGCGGTCGTGATCGAACAGATAGGTCATGATGTCGCGCGCGATCGCCGGCGTGTCGAGGTTGCGCACGGTGTGGCCGTTGTGCTCGAGGACCACTGCGATCGCATATTTGGGATTGTCGGCGGGGGCGAAGCCCTGGAACAGCGCGTGGTCGCGCAGCTTGAAGGGCAAGGCCGCGTTCTTGAGCACGCCCGTGCCGCGTTCGGCCATGGTGATGCGACGGACCTGCGCGGTGCCGGTCTTGCCCGCCAGCGCGACGCCCGGGGTCTCCATCCGCGCCGCGCCGCCGGTGCCGCCGCCGTTGACCACGCCGAACATCGCGTCGCGCACGATCGCGAGATGCTCTGGCGCCACCGCGAGCGCGGGCGCAGCCGATGCCGCGCCGTCCATCACCAGCCGGGGCTGGAGGACACGCCCGGAGGCGAGGCGACTCGCCATCACCGCGAGCTGGAGCGGGTTGGTGAGCACATAGCCCTGGCCGATCGAGGCGTTGAGCGAATCGGCCACGGTCCAGGCCGATTTGTAGCGCTTGAGCTTCCAGGCGCTGTCGGGAACGGTGCCGTAACGCTGGCTTGTGAAGGGGACATCGAACTTCTGACCCAGCCCCATGATCCGTGCGACCGGCGCGACCGCGTCATAGCCGATGCGGCGCACCATCTCGTAGAAGTAGATGTCGCAGCTCTGCATGATCGCGTTCTTGAGATCGAGCGCGCCGTGGCCGTTCTTCTTGTGGCAGTGGAACACGCCGTTGCCGACCTTCAGCGCGCCGGTGCAGCTGATCCGGTCGGTCGCGGCCACCCCGGCGTGGAGCAGCGCGAGGCCGTTCATCGGCTTGACCGTCGATCCGGGCGGATAGAGGCCCTGGAGCACCTTGTTCATCAGCGGCACGTGGTCGTTCTCGGAGAGCATCTTCCATTCGCTCTGGCTGATGCCGTCCGAGAAGCTGTTGGGGTCGTAGGCGGGCATCGAGACCATCGCGAGCACGTCGCCGGTCGCGACCTCGATCACCACTGCCGAGCCCGAATTGGTCCCCAGCCGCCGCGCCGCATATTCCTGGAGGCCGGAATCGATCGTGAGCTTGACGGTCTGGCCCGGCCGATCGGGCCGCGTCGCCAGCTCCTGGACCAGCCGGCCGTGCGCGGTGACCTCGATCCGTTTCGCGCCGGGTACGCCGCGCAGGCGATCCTCGAGCGTCTTCTCGATCCCGTCCTTGCCTAGCTTGAAGCCCGGCGTGACGAGCAGCGGGTCCTTTTCCTTCTGGTACTGCTCGGCGGATGCGGTGCCGACATAGCCGGTCAGATGGCCGACCGCCTCGCCGAGCGGATAGTTGCGTGCGAAGCCGCGGGTGGGCGCGACGCCGGTCAGCTCGGGCAGGTGGACGCTCACCGCGGCGAAGCGCTCCCAGTCGAGATTCTCCAGCACCTGGACCGGCTGGAAACCCGCCGCGCGCTTCAGGTCGGTGTCGATCCGCGCCATGTCCTCCGGCGTCAGGCTCAGCAATTGCTTGAGCAGGGCGAGGACGTGATCCTTGTTCTCGAGCCGGTCCGGGATCAGGTCGACCCGGAAGTCGGTGCGGTTGTTGGCGATCGGCGCGCCGTGGCGGTCGACGATCCAGCCGCGCCGGGGCGGGGTGAGCGTCAGGTTCACGCGGTTGCTCTCGGCGAGCAGGCTGTAATGCTCGTTCTCGAAGATCGCGAGCCATGCCATCCGCCCGCCGAGCAGCAGCCCGACCCCCGCCTGAAGCGCGCCCAGGCCCACGGCGCGGCGGGAGAAACTATATGCTTGCGCCGCCTCGGTGATGCGCACGGGAGCCGCTCAGCCTTTCCGGGGTTCCCGGTCGAGCCGGGCGCAAAAGCGGGAGAAGAAGGGGAAGAGCGCGGCGGCGACCACCACCTGGAGCAGCAATGCGGTATCGACATGCGCGGCGAATGGGGTCGCCGCCAGACGCCCGCCGATCAGGCAGAAGCCGATGGCTCCCGCCGCGATCGCCCAATCCTGCCAGAAGTCACGCCACACAAGGCGAGTATCTAGCACGTCGATGGCGATGAAGCACAGCGTCCAAAGCAGGATCGCGCTGCCCAACGGCTGGCCGCTCATCATGTCGTCGATCAGCCCGAGCGGCACCGCCGCCCACACCTTGAGCGAGTCCGCGCGGTGGAGCCGCCAGCCGAGCAGCATCAACAGGCCGAACGGCGGCAGGATTGGCGTGGTCGCAACGAAGGGCAGCAGCGTCATCATCGATCCGACGACCACCGAGACCGGCGCGAGCCAGGCGGCGCGCGAAGGCTGTTCGGTGCTCTGCAGGGGAAAATATTCGGACGGCTTCACTTGCGGCTCGCCTTGGGCGTCGGCGTCGGCGTCGGCGTTGGGGGTGCCGGTGGTTCGGGCAGGAACACCTGCTGGACCAGCGCGAAATCGAGCGAATCCGGATCGGCGGCGGGCTGGGCGACCGCACCGTCGTGCGCCGGGCGGATCACTCGCGCGACCGGGATGTTCGGCGGGAAGATGCCGCCGGTGCCCGAGGTGACGAAGGTGTCGCCCGGCTGGAACGGCTGGTTGGCGAGGCCGGCCGAGCGGATGTCGAGCAGCCCGTCGCCGCGGCCCGCCGCGATCGCGGGCATGCCGTCGCTCGTGCGGCGCACCGGCACGACGCTCTCGGGATCGACGATTAGCAGCACGCGCGCGTTGTTCGCGCCGGTATCGGTCACCTGGCCGATCAGCCCGTTGGGCTCGCGCACCGGCTGGCCGGGTTTCACCCCCTGCCAGGAACCTGCGTTGAGCGTGGCGTAGCGCCGCGTGCTCGACGCCGAGCTGTTGACCAGCCGCGCCGCGACGACCGCTTCGGGAGTGACGTCGCGCAGCTGGAGCATCGCGCGCAGACGGTGGTTCTCCTGGTTGAGCGTGCGCGCGCGCCCGACCAGGGTCTCGTTATCGGCGAGCTGCTTCTTGAGCCGCGCATTCTCGTCGAGCACGTTGAAATGCTGCGCGATGCCCTGCGGTGTTCCCGCGACGCCGCGCCGCACCCAGTCGAGCGCGGAGGCGATCGGCGTGGTGATCTCGCCGAAGAAGTCGCGCACCGCAGCATAGGCGGGGGGATTGAAGGTCGAGAGCAGCAGCAAGGCGGCGCCGATCAGCGCCCCGCCGACCGCGCCCACATATCCGAGGAAGAGGCCGTATTGCGCCCGCCGCGAAAACCCCGGGCGCCGGTTTCTTGGCGGCGCCATAATCCCCCTCGCTCCGCCCTAGACCTGGATCAAAACGCCACGAAACACCGGATCTTCTAGCGCACGCCCGGTGCCGAGCGCCACGCACGTCAGCGGGTCCTCGGCGATCGTCACGGGCAGACCCGTCTCATCGCGGAGCACTTCGTCGATCCCCTTGAGCAGCGCGCCGCCCCCGGTGAGCACGATGCCCTGATCGACGATGTCCGCGGCGAGCTCGGGTGCGGTATTCTCGAGCGCGATGCGGACCCCTTCCACGATCGTGCCGACCGGCTCCGACAGCGCCTCCGCGATCTGGCCCTGGTTGATCTGGATTTCCTTGGGCACGCCGTTGACGAGGTCGCGGCCCTTGATGTGGATCGTGAGACCAATGCCGTCCGCCGGCGGCTTGGCGACGCCGACTTCCTGCTTGATCCGCTCGGCGGTGGCTTCGCCGATCAGGAGATTGTGGTTGCGGCGCACGTACGAGACGATCGCCTCGTCCATCTTGTCGCCGCCGACGCGCACGCTGGTGGAGTAGGCGAGGCCGCGCAGCGACAGCACCGCGACTTCGGTGGTGCCGCCGCCGATGTCGACCACCATCGATCCGATCGGCTCGGTGACCGGCATGTCGGCGCCGATCGCAGCAGCCATCGGCTCCTCGATCAGCCACACCTGGCTCGC
Organism: uncultured Alphaproteobacteria bacterium; assembly: GCA_963799985.1. Lineage (GTDB taxonomy): Bacteria > Pseudomonadota > Alphaproteobacteria > Sphingomonadales > Sphingomonadaceae > Sphingomonas. The sequence continues at coordinate 229,406 of CAWCZC010000005.1, forward strand.
GCCCGCGTTCGACGCGGCGTCACGGATCGCGCGGCGCTCGACCGAGGTGGAGCCCGAGGGAACGCAGATCACGATCTGGGGCCAGCGCATGAAGCGCCGCGTGCCGTGGACCTTCTGGATGAAGTGCTTGATCATCTGCTCGGCGACGTCGATGTCGGCGATCACGCCGTCGCGAAGCGGCCGAATCGCCTCGATCGAACCCGGCGTCTTGCCCATCATCAGCTTGGCGTCGTCGCCGACCGCCTTGACCCGGCGGACGCCGTTGATCGTCTCGACCGCGACCACCGACGGCTCGTTCAGGACGACGCCCCGTCCGCGCAAATAGACGACGGTGTTCGCCGTCCCGAGGTCGATCGCCATATCGTGCGACATGAATCTGAAAAAGCGGGAGAAAAACGCCATCTAATGTTCCGTCCATAGCCGCCGGAAATCCGTGCGGCAGTTCGCACACAGTCTTTATCCCGGACCCTCCGCAGCGGATAAACTCCCGCGGATTTCTTGCGCATTCGGGTCGCGGAATGCCGCCGCTTGGGCTAGACCGGCAGCTGTGTCAATACGCCGCCTCCCCGAGCATCTTGTCAATCGAATTGCGGCTGGCGAGGTCGTAGAACGTCCCGCCAGTGCGTTGAAGGAATTGGTGGAAAACGCGATCGACGCGAGCGCCGCGCGGATTTCCGTGTGCCTTGCAGCGGGCGGCACCGAGTTGATCGACGTGACCGACGACGGATGCGGGATGAGCCCGCCCGAAATGGCCCTCGCATTGGAGCGTCATGCGACCTCGAAGCTGCCGGACGACGCGATCGAAAACGTCACCACGTTGGGTTTTCGCGGCGAAGCGCTGCCCTCGATCGCCAGCGTCGCGCGGCTGACGCTCGAAAGCCGGGTGCGAGGGCAGGAAGGCTGGTCGCTGACCGTCGACAATGGCGAGCGGGTGAGTGAGGGGCCCGCCGCCTTGCCGCGCGGTACGCGGGTTCGCGTCGAAGCGCTGTTCGCGCGGGTGCCGGCGCGCCGGAAATTCCTGCGCAGCGGTCGCGCCGAATATGCGGCGTGCATCGACGTTATGAAGCGCCTCGCGATGGCGCGGCCCGACATCGCGTTCGCGGTCGAGCATGACGGGCGCCGCGTGCTTCAGGTCCAGGGCGGCGAGACTCGGCCCGAACGCGTCGCCGCGCTCACCGACCGGGCGTTGTTCGACAACAGCGTCGCGGTCGATTTCGAGCGCGAGGGGCTAGTGCTCGGCGGCGTCGCCGGGCTGCCGACCTTCAATCGCGGCGTCGCGGATCATCAATATCTGTTCGTCAACGGACGGCCCGTGAAGGACAGGCTGCTCGCGGGCGCAGTGCGCGGCGCCTATGCCGAGATGCTCGCGCGCGACCGGCATCCGGTGGTGGCGCTGTTCCTCGACGTCCCCGCCGACCAGGTCGATGTCAACGTCCATCCAGCCAAGACCGAAGTGCGCTTCCGCGATCCTCAGCTCGCACGCGGGATGATCGTCAGCGGGCTGCGTCGCGCACTAGACGAGGCCGGCCACCGCAGCGCGCAGCGGTCGAGCGCGGCGGCGCTCGGGATGTGGACCACTTCGAGCCCCTCCCCTTCAGGGGAGGGGTTGGGGGTGGGGGCTGTCAGTCTCACCGAGACCGATGGCTATTTGGACATCCCCCATCCCAACCCCTCCCCTGAAGGGGAGGGGCTTAGGTACGTTCATGACCGCCGCCCCACCTTCCTCACGCCGCCGCCCCTGGCCCGCGCCGAACCCGCGACCGAGGCGGTGCCGAACACCCTCCAGCACCCCCTCGGGGTCGCGCGCGGGCAGGTGGCGAAGACCTACATCGTCGCCGAGGCCGAGGACGGTTTGGTCCTCGTCGACCAGCACGCCGCGCACGAGCGGCTGGTGCTCGAGCGGATGCGACGCGCGATGGCGACGGGCGGCGTGGCGAGCCAGGCGCTGCTGATTGCCGACGTCGTCGAGCTCGACGAACCCGCCTGCGACCGCCTCGAAGCCCGCATCGACGAGCTGTCCGCCTTCGGCCTCGACCTTGAACGCTTCGGCCCGCGCGCGATGCTGGTGCGCGGCGTCCCCGCGGCGCTCGGCACCGGCGACATTCAAGGCCTCGTCACCGACCTCGCCGACGAGCTCGCGAGCTTCGACGAGGCGCTGAGCCTCAAGGAACGCCTCGATCACGTCGCCGCGACGATGGCGTGCCACGGCTCGGTCCGCGCCGGCCGCATCCTCTCGGTCGCCGAGATGAATGCGCTGCTGCGCGAGATGGAGGTCACGCCGCACTCGGGCCAGTGCAACCACGGCCGCCCGACCTGGGTGAAGCTCGCGCATGGCGACATCGAGAAGCTGTTCGGGCGAAAATAGGGGAAACGGGATGCTGATCGACTGTCTGCCGGTCTCGACGATGGCTTGCATCCCGGCGCGCTATGCCCGGGTCTGGGAATATGACGGCATCGTCATCCGGGTCGATCGCGATGGTCATGCGATCAAGGTCCGCCAATCGGATGTCCGGCGCGCGGGGGCGAGAATTCATCTGGGCGGCGGCGATGACGTCTTCGATCAAACCGTCGCCGGGCTGGGCGTGCGGCGCTTCGGGGCCACCCGCGTCTATTATACGCGCACCTGCCGGGCGCTGGGGTGCATCTTCAGCTTCGTGATTGCCGATCCGGCCCACCAACAAGGCATCGAGCGCTGTGGCGCGGAGCGCCAGCGGTTGGGCGTCGAAGGCGCGAGCCGCGCCGGACTGCGCCGCGCGCTGGGATCGATCCGGCTGCGTATTGCGGGGGTGCCGCTCTCGAAGAACCCGACGCTGGCGTCGTTCGCCGAACACGCCGATACCGGGGAGGGCCACTTGCCGGCCGATTGCCCCAGGGTTAGGCTCGGTGCTCGGGGGTGAGGGCGATGGCACAGGGCAATCGAGTTGACTGGCTGACCGTCGCGGGGCTGGGGCTCGTCCTGATGCCGCTGCTGACGATGTGGCACGAGATCGGCGGACACGCGGCGGCGTGCGTCGCGCTTCATGGCAAGCTGGCGACGATCGGGGCATTCTACGTCGATTGCGAGGGTCTGACCGGCTGGCCGCGCAGGCTTGTCGCGATGGCCGGTGTTTCGGTCGATACCCTGCTCTGCGTCGTTGCCTGGACATTGTGGCGCTCGATGCGGAGCGATTTCGGGCGGCTGCTGCTGTGGCTGATCGCGACGAGCAAGGGCTTCGTCGCGGCGGGCTATTTCCTGTTCTCGGGGGTGAGCGGTCTCGGCGACCTCGGGCCGGGCGATGCCGGCGGGATCGGGCCGCTGCCGATGCCGATCGTCTGGCGGATCGGCTTGGCGCTGATCGGCGGCCTCGCTTATTGGCAGTTGATCGGCGCCGCCTTCCGTGGATTGAACGCGATGCTCGGCAACTCGCCAGAGACGGGCCGCGCGCGCAAGGCGATCGCGCACAGCTATTATGTCGCGCAGGAACTCGCCGCGGTCGCGGTCGGGCTGTTCAACCCGGTCGGGGTGTTCATCCTGCTGGCTTCGGCTGCGGCCTCGAGCTTCGGCGGCAACGCCGGCCTGATCTCGCTGGGGTTCATGGTGCCGCGGGGATCCGACACGCGAGCGTTCGTAGTGTCGCGGAGCTGGCTGATGGTGGCGCTCGGCGTTGCCGCGACCGCGGGGTTCGCGGTGGTGCTCGGGCCCTCGGTCAAGTTCGAATAGGAGGCCGCGATGAAGCTCACCTATGCGATCAAATTCGTCGCCGACATGGACACGGCGGTCGCCTTCCATCGCGACACGCTCGGGTTGCCGCTCGGCTTCCAGTCGCCGTGGTGGACCGAGTTCGCGACCGGCGAGACCCGGCTCGCGCTGCACCCCGCCACGCCCGAGCATCCCATCGGGTCGGTCCAGCTCGGCTTCGGGGTCGACGATCTCGACACTTTCTACGCTGCGCGCGAGGTTGCCGGAATCACCTTCACCGAAGCGCCGCGAGTCCAGTTCGACGCCAAGCTCGCCACCTTTCTCGACAGCGAAGGCGCCCCATGCCGGGTGAGCGGGGCGTGAAGCGACCGGTGGGGCTCAGCGGTTCGCGGTCGCGCCCCGGTAGATGAAGGTCGACGCTCCCTCGGGCACGGCGGGGAACACCGGAGTGCCGCGCTCGGTGCCGCTCAGGTCGACCACGCACAGATAGCGGAACCGCGGATGCTCGCCGCAGCCGACCCCGGCGTAGCGGAAGTCGCCGCCGAACATCAGCGTGCGGTGACCGCGGCTCGGCACGCCGTCGTCGACGATCAGCTGGCGGACGACGGCATCGGGGTCGTCGAAGCCATAGGAGATGATCTCGCCGACATAGATGTCGCCACCGCGCCGCTTGACGCGCTCGCCCGGCGAAGCGCCGTCGGGCGAATCGTGGCCCATGCTGCCGTCGCGGCCCTGCTCGCCGGCATGATCGCGCGCGGCGAGGTCGAGAACCTGGCCGTCGGATAGCGGCGGCAGCGGCGCCTGGTGCTCGAGGAAGTCGATCGCTTCCTCCACCGCGCTCGGCCCCTCGCGGGTGATCACGCCGTTCGGGTCGCCGGGCAGGTGGAGAATGCGTCCGTCGAAATAGCGCAGATAGTCGCGCAGCTGCTCGGCATAGGCCTGCGGATGCGCGCGCGCCCAGTTGATGCGGGCGAGCACCTCCTGCTCGACCGGAGCGGGATCGGCGGCGCCGACGAGCGCGAGCCAGCAGGCGCCGAGTGCGGCGGCGGCACGATAATGGATACGCAACGCGGATCCCCCCCGGGAACCGATCCGCGAGGGATTCGCGGGTGGAAATCAATGCTTTGGCAGTTTCCGATTAATCTCGGGCGAAGGCAATTGGCTGACCCACGATTAACCGCACGAGCAGGGCGGCCGGTCGCGTGCAACTTTCGGGGACGTGGGTCGTTTTAAAGATCAAGAAACCACGAGGCTATTCGAAATGCAGAAGCTTCTTCCAGTGTTGTGCGCGTTGATCCCGCTGGCCGCGGTGGTCGGTGCCTGCGTTTCCTGCCCGTAACGGCGCACGAATACAGGAAGTGAGCCATGAAGAAGGGGCCGTGCGGATTGACCGCGCGGCCCCTTCTTCATGCGGAAACCGATCGCCGCATGCGATCTATTTCGCGGCCATTGTCTTCGCGCATTCCTCGAGAGCGGCCCAGATCTTGGTGCCTTCGGTGATATTGTAGGTGTCGTTGATTCCCAGGTCGTCGACACGGACGTAGAGCATGTCCGAGGTCTTGAACTTGGTCGGTGTGATGATCGGCGCGGGGCCGGCGAGCATCGGCTTCGGGACCCCTTCCGAAAAGCCGGTAAGCTGCACCCGGTCGGTTGTCGCCTGACCGTCGAGCGAGAGCGTTCCGAAGTAGTTCTGACGGTTGCGCACCTTCCAGTTCGCGTTGTTCATCATGATCGTCAGCTTGTTGTCGCCGGTCAGGAGGAAGCCGAAGGTCGTGTCTCCCGCGGTCGAGGTGGCAAGGCAGCCGTGGCGGGCGGGAGCCTTCATGATCATCCACTCGTGGACCATGTAGGAATCGGGCGTTGCCGTCTGGGCGGCGGGCAGGGCGGCGAGGAGCGCCACGACGATCGCGGAAAGGAACTGCATTCCGCTGCTCAATGCTTCGAGTTGCATTCGGCCACCGCGGTGACCAGCGCATTGGCGTCCGGGATGGCGAAATCGTCGTCGAAATCGACGCCGGGGACGCGCAGCCACAGCCCGGTGGCACCCGCCATCTCCTCGGTGAACCCGGCGTTGGTCTCCATCACCAGGAACGAACCGCCGCTGGGGCTCCGCACCGCGCGGAAAGTGCCTTCGTGCGAGGTCTTCCAGCCGTCCCATGAATAGGTGGCGGGCTTGGTGTCGCCGTCCTTGAGGATCCAGCGGTCGTCGCGAAAGATGAACCGGCCGATGCCCGAGGAATCCTCGCTGATGTTGACGAGGTAGTGGTCGCCGAAATGGGTCTCCATCTGGCAGCTCAGCGCGTCGAGCGGGCCGATCAGCCACATGCCGACATGGACCGGCGCATTTGCATCCTGCGCGACAGCCGCTTGCGGCAACGCCAGCAGCAGCGCCAACGCGGTCGCTCCAAAGCCTCTCATCTCGTCCTCCCCATTCGCCCCGCGACATCCTAGGCAAGATGTGCCGATACGAAAAGGGGCCGCCCGGAAACGTCCGGACGGCCCCGTTCTCGTACCCGCGAGCAGTTCAGGCCTCGGCGGCCTCGTCGCTCTCTGCGGCGGGCTGAGCTTCGGGCTGGACCTCGGCGGTCGCGCCCGGCTCGGCGTTGGGATCGTAGGCCTCGACGAAGCCGGCCTCGTCCTTCTCGAACATCGCCGCCATCACGTCGACGCCCTGCGCCTGCATGTCCGCCTCTTCCGGCGAACGCGCGACGTTGACCTTGATCGGCACCGACACTTCGGGGTGAAGCGCGACATTGACCTCATAGACGCCGATCGCCTTGATCGGCTTGTTGAGGACGATCTGCGACTTGTTGACCTTGTGCTTGTCGGCCACCAGCGCCTCGACCAGATCGCGAACCGCGACCGAACCGTAGAGCTGGCCGGTGTTCGAAGCCTGGCGGATCAGCGTGACCGAAACGCCCTCGAGCGTCTTGGCCTCGGCGGTCGCCTCGGTGCGGCGGTTGGCGTTCTCATGCTCGATCCGCTCGCGGTTGGCCTCGAAGACCTTGCGATTGGCGGCGTTCGAGCGGAGCGCCTTCTTGTTGGGCAGCAGGTAGTTGCGGGCGAACCCGTCCTTCACCTTGACCACGTCGCCGATGGCGCCGAGCTTCTCGACGCGTTCCAGCAGAATGACTTCCATGACCTCTGCTCCTTACTTCACGATGTAGGGCAGCAGGCCCAGGTGACGCGAGCGCTTGATCGCCTGGGCGAGCTCGCGCTGCTTCTTCGCGCTCACCGAGGTGATGCGCGAGGGGACGATCTTGCCGCGCTCCGAGACGAAGCCCTGGAGCAGCCGGACGTCCTTATAGTCGATCCGGGGGGCATCCTTCGCGGAGAAGGGGCAGCTCTTGCGGCGGCGGAAAAAGGGTCGAGCCATCTGTCTTACTCCCCGAAGCCGGTGTCGTCGCGGTCACGGCGGCCGCGGCGTTCGCGATCGCCCTTGCGCATCATCACCGACGGGCCGTCCTCATGCGCGTCAACCTTGACGGTCATGTAGCGGATGACGTCCTCGTTGATCTGGGTCTGGCGCTCGAGTTCGGCGACCACGCCCGCAGGCGCGTCGATCTCGAGCATCACATAGTGCGCCTTGCGGTTCTTGGCGATGCGGTAGGCCAGGCTGCGCAGGCCCCAGCTCTCGGTCTTGACGACCTTGCCCTTGCCGTCCTCGACGATCTTGGTGGCGGCTTCCGCCAATGCGTCCACTTGCGCCTGCGCCAGATCCTGGCGCGCAAGGAACACGTGCTCGTACAGAGCCATGTGGTTCTTCTCACTGTTGGCCGATTGCTGACGCCGCACCCTGCGGTCGCCCCTCCGGCTGTCGTCCCGAAATGAAACAGCGGCGGAAAGCGTAAGGCTCCCCGCGCGCTGAAGTGCGGCCCTGTAGCGGCTCACCCGCCGGTTGGCAAGATCAGTGCGAGTCGTCCGATCGGATCGGGTTGAGCACCGGCCCGAGGCCCGGGCGTTGCCCATGCTCCGGCCCCGGGGGGCTCGGCGGTGGCGAGAAAGGCACGCACTTCGGATTATCCCAGAAGTAAACGCACTCGATCGTGGTCGATCTTCCGCCGAACAAGCCGCCGTGCTCCTTGATTCGCGCGCGCATCCAGCCGGGCTTGTTGCTCTCCCGCGTATAGCTGATCTCGAGATACGTGCCGAACCGGTCCTTCCGGCGGACCGCCGGGCTCATCGTCCCGTGCCGATAGGGATCGACCGGATTGTCGAACACGGTCAGCTCGAGGATCGCGCTGATTCGGTCCTCCGGAGGAGAGTTCTCATCCTTCCACTGCGCCAGATACATGTTGTAATCATGCTGACGCACCCGTTCGGCGTAGTGCTCGTCCCTCCGGTCGGCGAAATTGTCCTCGTCGATCCGAACGGTCTTGAAGTCGATGATCACGACGACTCGGGCATTGTCGACGCTCGTCACGGTGCCGGCGAAATTGCGCCGGTCGCACACGCCCGACCAGGTCGATCCGTCGATCGCGTCGAACAGCTCGCAATGCGCGCCTTCGCGCCGGCCGATCAGCTTGCTGTTGCGCAAGCCGCCGGTGCCGACGAACGAGCCGTGGACCACATCGCCGTCGAATTCGAGCTCGACCTGCAGGCTGCCCCCCATCCGCTCCGGGCAGCTGCCGTCGGGGCGGGGGCAATTCGCGCGCGGGCCCGCGCCGAAGGTGTGGATCGATTTCACGCTGGTGCTGTGGTTGCCGAAATAGCGCACCACGCCGTGGAAATCGCGGGGAAGCGGATCGATCTGCTCGCCCGAAGGCCCACCCACCGGCTGCGCCAACGAGGGAGTCGCCCAAGCGAAAGCCAGCAAAAGTGCGCTGAGGCAGATACGGATCATGACGGCTTCCCCTTCGGCCAATCCGTTAACCATATCATTGCCGGGGCGCTTGCGACAATAAAGAAGCGGCGGGGCCGGAACGACCCCGCCGCCATGATTTTCGTCATTTCGGCCCGAAGGCTGAGATCAGGTCCGACTCAGCGGATCGCGTTCGCGAATATCGACGCGATGATCCCGGTGGCGAGCGCGACCAGCACCACGTCGTTGCCCGAGCGGACATAATGATAGCCGCGCGGCGGCGGGCGCAGCCGATAGTGGCGATAGTCCACTTCCTGATAGTTGCGGGCATAGCGCTGGTCGAACCGCTGGCCCTTGCGCCAGTTGCGATACTGCTGCGGAGCGGGCTGGTGCACCACGACGGTGCGCGCCGGCGGCTGATAGCGTTGGTGCTGCGCGGCGAGCGCGGGCGTCGCCAGCATCGATGCGGCAAGCGCCGCGAGAATGATCTTCTTCATGGTCTCTACTCCTCTACTGACCCCGTTAACCCGGCGTCACGACCCATATGGGCTGCCCATGTCTCAACAGTTTCCCGTAACTTACGGAAAATAGTCGCAAACTGTCGCGGGGGCGCGACCTTCGTTCAGGCAGACACGGTGAACCGACCGCCGAGCACATCGTTCCATGGGTGCGACAGATGCGGCGTCGGGTTGCCTTGACCGCGCGCGGATCGGCGGCCTAGGCGCTGGCGCCTGACAGAGGAGAGGTACGTTGCGGGCATTCATCTTTCCCGGCCAGGGCAGCCAGGCGGTGGGCATGGGCGCGGCGCTGAGCGCCGCTAGCTCCGTCGCGCGCGAAGTGTTCCAGGAAGTCGACGAGGCGATGGGCCAGGCGCTGTCGCGGCTGATGGCCGAGGGCCCCGAGGACGAGTTGATGCTCACCGCCAACGCCCAGCCCGCGATCATGGCGAACGCGATGGCGGTGCTGCGCGTCCTCGAGAAGGAAGGCGGCATCCGGCTTGCAGACAAGGCGGACTTCGTTGCCGGTCACAGCCTGGGCGAATATGCCGCGCTGTGCGCCGCGGGCGCGTTCGATCTTGCCACCACAGCCCGGCTGCTGCGGCTGCGCGGGCAGGCGATGCAGGCGGCGGTTCCGGTGGGTATCGGCGCGATGGCGGCGCTGCTGGGCGCCGATCTCGAAAAGGCGCGCGCGATCGCAGAGGCCGCAGCCGAGGGTCAGGTCTGCACCGTCGCCAACGACAACGATCCGGGCCAGGTGGTGATCTCCGGCCACCGCGAGGCGATCGAGCGCGCGATCCCGCTCGCCAAGGAGATGGGCGCCAAGCGTGCGCTGCTGCTCCCGGTCTCGGCGCCGTTCCACTGCCCGCTGATGCAACCCGCCGCCGACGCGATGGCCGAAGCATTGGCGGCGGTGACGATCGAATCGCCGCTGGTCCCGCTCTACGCCAACGTCACGGCCGCTCCGGTCGCCGATCCCGACACGATCCGCTGCCTGCTCGTCAAGCAGGTCACCGGGATGGTGCGGTGGCGCGAATCGGTGCTGGCGATGCACGCGGCGGGAGTCGGTGATTTCATCGAGCTGGGCGGCAAGGTGCTCGGCGGCATGGTCAAGCGCATCGCGCCGGATGCAGCCGCAACCAGCGTGGTGACGATGGACGACATCGAGGCGCTGGCGAAGGCGCTCTAGGCTGGAGGTGAGGGTGGAACGCGGCCTTTTCCAGATCGCGCTTGGAGCGCTGGTTCTGTCCGGGATCCCGGCGCAGGCCGCCGCGCCCGACCCAGCCCCGCGAGTCGAGCTGCCGATCCGCGAGGTGGTGTTCCACGGCGCAGTGCGGCGCTACGCGGTGCAGATCCAGATCGACGGGCAGCCGGTGGAAGCCGGGCTCGACACGGGCTCCACCGGCCTGCGCGTGCTACCTCGCGCGCTTTCGGCGCCTGCGATCACCGAGCACGGCGAGGACCGGGTCTATTCCTATGCCTCGGGCGTGGAATTCCGCGGCGCCGAGATCCGGCGGGGCGTGACGTTCGGCGCGCTTGGGGGCGGCGTCCCGCTGATGCGGATCGATCGCATCGGCTGCAAGCGTGACCAGGGCGATTGCCGGTTCGCATCGGTCGATCCCGCCACCTACGGAATTCAGGGCGACGGCGTGCCGGGGCAGGGTTTCGTGGCGATCCTGGGCATCGGGCTCAAGCTGGACGCGGTCGAGAATCCGTTCGAGGCGCTAGGCGCGCGAACGTGGATCGTCGAGCTTCCGCGCCCGGGCGATTCGGCGCCCGGGCGGCTCATTCTCAACCCGACCGATGCCGAGGTCGCGAGTTATCGGATGATCGAACTCGCCGACGACGGCAACAATCTGGCGGGCTGCATCGCGGGACCGCCGGCCCAGGGCAAGATCTGCGGGCTCACCCATTTCGATTCGGGCGCCCCGGGTCTTCGGATCATGACGGCGGGCCGCCTCGCGCCATGGCCCCAGGGCACCCCCGCCGAAATCGCGGTCGGCGATCGCAAGACTACCGCGACGATGACGGTCGAGATCGGCCGGCGCGACCAAGGCAGCGGCATGATGATCGTTCCGCGCCTCGACGCCCAGCAGCCACGCATTTCGCTGGGAATCGCCCCTTATTTCCGCTGGTCGGTGCTGTACGATGCCCGCCGGCACCAGATCGGCCTGCGCGAGCGCTGATGCCGGCGTACAAAGTGGAGGAAGCATGTTCGATCTGACAGGAATGACGGCACTCGTCACCGGCGCTTCGGGGGGGATCGGATCGGCGATCGCGAAGGGGCTGGCGGCGCAGGGCGCGCGGCTGGCGGTTTCGGGGTCGAACGCCGCGAAGCTCGAGGCCTTCCGAGCGGAACTCGGCGGCGATCATGTCGCACTGACGTGCAACCTCGCCGATGCGGCCGAGGTCGACGGCCTCGTGCCGCGTGCGGTGGAGGCGCTCGGCAAGCTCGACATCCTCGTCAACAACGCCGGCGTCACTCGCGACAATCTCGCGATGCGGATGAAGGACGAGGAGTGGGAGGAGGTCATCAAGATCAACCTCGAGGCCGCGTTCCGCCTGATTCGCGCTGCCGCGCGGCCGATGATGAAGGCGCGGTTCGGACGGGTGATCTCGATCACTTCGGTGGTGGGCGCGACCGGCAATCCCGGCCAGGCCAACTATGCCGCGTCCAAGGCGGGACTGGTCGGCATGTCGAAGGCGCTGGCGCAGGAGCTCGCGTCGCGCGGTATCACCGTCAATTGCGTCGCGCCGGGCTTCATGCGCTCGGCGATGACCGACGTGCTGCCCGACGCGCAGAAGACCGCGCTGCTCGGCCGCATCCCCGCGGGCGATCTCGGCACCGGCGACGACGTCGCCGCGGCGGTGGTCTATCTCGCGAGCCGCGAGGCGGGCTATGTCACCGGCCAGACCTTGCATGTGAATGGCGGGATGGCGATGCTATAGGCGTCGCTCGATCGCGAGCGAGGAGAGGGCCATGATCCGTACCATCGTCGTGCTCGCCTTCCTGCTGGCGGCGGCGCCTGCGCTCGCGGCCGACGGAGCAACGATCGGCTGCGTCGAGACCAGCATCGACGCCGCGACGCTGAACGCGCTCAAGGTCAATTCGGAACAAAACGCCCACAATTCCGGCGGGACTTTGAGCTATCGTCCCGAGGTCGTCAGCGGAGTCCAGGCGGCCGCGCGGGCCTGCCAGCAGAAACTTGGCTGGTCGGACCCGGCGACCGAGGCCGCGACGTTCTACACCGTCGCGCATGTCGCCTGGCCGATCCTCGAGCAGGTCGCGCACGAGCGGGGGCTGGATTCGGATGCGCTGGCGGCGCATTACAACGCGCTTCCGGCCGAGCAGCGCCACGCCGCCTTGACCGATGATCTGCTCAGGGCGCTGGCGAACGCCGCTTTGGCAGCAGGGGAAATCAAGGACGAGAACGCCTCGACCGCCGGCGCGGTGTTCGGCATGTTGAGCCTGCTGTCCAGCAACCATTATCTGTTCTTGCAGAACTGAATTTCGCGATAAGGACGGTGTGACGATGCGTATCCTGGGAATTGGCCTGCTGGCCGCTTGCGCTTTGCTGTCGGCACCCGCCCATGCCGCCGACCTGGCGACGATCGGCTGCGTCGAGGACAAGCTCGATGCGGCGACGCGCACCCAGCTGGTGACCGACGTCGAGCAGAACCTCAAAATCATCGGTCTGCGCAGCAGCTATTCACCGGGCGTCCTCCAGGCGGTGAAGGATGCCGCGGCAGCATGCGTGACCGAGAACAAATGGACGCCCGCGGCGGCGCGGCCGGCGATCCTGTTCACGCTCGCCAAGCTTTCGCTGCCGGTGGTCCAGCGGGTCGCCAGGGACCGCGGGCTCGATCCGGCCGCGATCGAGGCGGTCTGGCTTGCGCTGCCCGAGGAGCAGCGCAACAAGCCGCTGACCAACGATGCCTATCACCAGCTCGCCGACGCGGCGATTCCGGAAGGGCCCAACCGCACCCAAGCGAACGGCGAGATGCTTCGCACGTTCTTCGATTTCGAGAGCATCATGCAATATGCCAGCGTGGATTTCGCGGCGGCATGACGCGCGCGCCCCTCTTGTCAGGGCACTACCGCCGTTCTACGTGCGTTCAGCGAATTTGAGCTCCCAGCCAAGAGAAGGAAAACAGGGACCATGTCCACCGAGACCGAGCAGCGCGTTAAGAAGATCGTTGTCGATCACCTCGGCGTCGAAGAGACCGAAGTTAAGCTCGAGGCGAGCTTCATCGACGATCTCGGTGCCGACAGTCTCGACATCGTCGAGCTCGTGATGGCTTTCGAGGAAGAGTTCGGCGTGGAAATCCCCGACGACGCTGCCGAGAAGATCACCACCGTCGGCGACGCGGTCACTTACATCGACGAGCATCAGGGAGACTGATCGCGCCCGCCCTCGCCCGCATGGGCCGCAGGCTTGATTGGCGGCTTCCCGTCCCGGGGCGATGCACGAGGGGCGGGGAGCCGTTTTGTTTTCCGCGCCGGCCGAACGGCACGCGGACGATGACAGTAAAGTTTGACGGAGAGATGCGATGCGCCGCGTAGTCGTGACTGGCCTGGGCCTCGTCACCCCGCTGGGAGCCGATGTCGAGACGGCCTGGAAGAACATCCTCGCGGCCAAATCGGGCGCGGGGACGATCACCAAGTTCGACGCGACCGATTTCCAGAGCAACTACGCGTGCGAAGTGAAACCGGCGGACCATGAATACGGCTTCGATCCCTCCAAGCGCGTCGATCACAAGATCCAGCGCCAGGTCGATCCGTTCATCGTCTTCGGCATCGATGCCGCCGGCCAGGCGATCGAGGATGCCGGCCTGACCGACATGACCGAGGAAGAGCGGTTCCGCGCGGGCTGCTCGATCGGATCGGGAATCGGTGGACTGCCTGGCATCGAGAGCGAATCGCTGGTGCTCGCCGAAAAGGGGCCGAAGCGAGTCAGTCGCCACACTTCGTCCACGGCCGGCTGATCAACCTGATCTCGGGGCAGGTCTCGATCAAATACGGGTTGATGGGGCCGAACCATGCGGTCGTCACCGCCTGCTCGACCGGCGCGCATTCGATCGGCGACGCCGCGCGGATGATCTCCGACGGCGACGCCGACGTGATGCTCGCGGGCGGCGCCGAGGCGGCGATCTGCCCGATCGGAATTGCCGGATTCGGCCAGGCGCGCGCGCTTTCGACCGGATTTCGCGACGAACCGTGGCGCGCGAGCCGCCCGTGGGACGAGGGCCGCGACGGCTTCGTGATGGGCGAGGGCGCGGGCGTGGTGGTGCTCGAGGAATATGAGCGCGCCAAGAAGCGCGGCGCCAAGATCTACGCCGAAGTGGTCGGCTACGGCCTGTCGGGCGACGCCTATCACGTCACCGCGCCGCACCCCGAGGGATCGGGCGCGTTCCGCTCGATGCAAATGGCGGTGCGCAAGTCGGGGCTCGACCTCGCCGATATCGATTATATCAACGCACATGGCACCTCGACTCCGCTTGGCGACGAACTCGAACTGGGCGCGGTCCGCCGGCTGTTCGGCAACAACATCGGCCACCTGTCGATGAGTTCGACCAAGTCGGCGATCGGCCACCTGCTCGGCGGCGCGGGTGCGGTCGAGAGCATCTTCTGCATCCTCGCGCTGCGCGATCAGATCGTTCCTCCCACGCTCAATCTCGACAATCCGAGCGAGGCTTGCGAGGGCGTCGACCTGGTGCCCCATAGGGCCAAGGAGCGCGAAGTGAAGGCGGTGCTCAACAACAGCTTCGGCTTCGGCGGCACAAACGCCAGCCTGGTGATGAAGGCTGTCTGAGGAGACGATCCCGGCACCGCCGCGCAGGCGCAAGCGCGGCAGGGGCGGCTGCGTCGTCCTGATTCTCATCCTGCTGCTGATTGCCGGCGCGCTCGGAACGTTGCGGTTCTGGGGTGGCCCAGGCCCGGCGCGGGCCAATGTCACGGTGGTGGTCCCCGAGGGAGCGACCCTGTCGCGCGCGGCGGACGAACTCGAGAAGACCGGGGCGATCCGGTCAGCGCGCGCCTTCGTGATTCTCGCCAAGCTGTTCGGCGGCGGTACGCCGATCAAAGCGGGCGAATATCGCATCGTCGCGCATGAGACCCAATCGGACATTCTCAAGGATCTTCAGGGCGGCAAGACGCTCCAGCTCAAGGTCACGATTCCGGAAGGCAGGGCTGCGGTCGAGGTCCACGATATCCTGATGACGACCGACGGGCTGACCGGGCCGGTCGCGGTTCCGGTCGAGGGGACGGTGTTGCCGGACAGCTATGCCTTCACCCGCGGCGATACCCGGCAAAGCGTGCTCGATCGCATGCAGAAAGCGATGGTCGATTATCTCGCCAAGGCCTGGGAACGGCGCAAGCCCGGGCTCGCGGTGACCAATCCGCGTGACGCGCTGATCCTCGCCTCGGTCATCGAGAAGGAAACGAGCAAATCCGACGAACGCCGCCTGGTCGCCGGGGTCTTCTCGAACCGGCTCAAGCGCGGCATGCCCCTCCAGGCGGACAGCACGATCATCTACCCGATCACCAAGGGCAAACCGCTCGGCCGCCGCATCCTCGTCTCCGAGCGAGCGGCGAAGAACGACTACAACACCTATCAGATGTCCGGCCTGCCCAAGGGCCCGATCACCAACCCGCGCCGCGAATCGATCGACGCGGCGCTCGATCCGGCCGACACCAACGCGCTCTACTTCGTAGCCGACGGCACCGGCGGTCACGTGTTCGCCGACACGCTCGAGCAGCACAACGCCAACGTGCAGAAATGGTATGCGCTGAGACGGGCGAAGGGCGAGATGTAGCCTCTATCTAGGCCCCTCCCCTGAAGGGGAGGGGCTTGCTAGACCTGCAGCCCCGCCGCCGCCCGCGCCTTCGCCTCCACCTCGTCCATGGTCCCCCCGGTGATCCAGCTTCCTCCGACGCACAGCACCGGGCCGAACGCCAGCCATTCCGCAGCGCTCGCGGCGGTGATGCCGCCGGTGGGGCAGAACTTGCACTGGTAGAAGGGCGCGGCGAGCGCCTTGAGCGCTTTCAATCCGCCCGAAGTTTCGGCGGGGAAGAACTTGAAGTGGCTCAGCCCCAGGTCGAGCCCGCGCATGATGTCGCCCGCGCTCGCCACGCCGGGGAGATAGGGCACGCCGCTGCCGACGATGGCCCCGCCGAGCCGCTCGGTGAGGCCTGGCGAGACGATGAATTCGGCGTCGGCCTTCATCACTGCCTCGAACTGATCGGTGTTGACCACTGTCCCCGCACCGACGATCGCGCCGGGCACTTGCTTCATCTCGCGGATCGCGTCGATCGCGCACGCGGTGCGCATCGTCACCTCGAGCACGCGCAGGCCCCCGCGCACCAGCGCTTCCGCGAGCGGGCGGGCGGTGGCGGCATCCTCGATCACCAGCACGGGAATCACCGGGCTGATGCGCATGATTCGTTCAATGTCGCTGCTGAGATCGAGCTTCCTGCTCACTGGGCGTGCTCCTGGGCGAAGGCGGCTGCGGCGCCGTAGAGGCCGGGCTGAGGATGGGTGATCAGCTTGACCGGGATCGAGGCCATCAGGTTCTGGAACCGGCCCTTGACGACGAAGCGCTCGCCGAACCCCGAGCGCAGCAAATGGTCCTTGAGGCGGAGCCCAAGCCCGCCGGCGATCACCACGCCGGTCGGGCCGTGAGTCAGCGCGAGGTCGCCCGCGACCGCGCCGAGGCTGAGGCAGAAACGGTCGAGCGCCGCCACCGCGAGGCTGTCCTTGCCCTCGAACGCGAGGTCCCAGAGCTGCTTGTCGTCGAGCCGGTGGACCGGCTTGCGCTCGATCTCGGCGAGCGTCTCGTAGATCGCGACGATGCCCGGGCCGGCGACGACGCGCTCGGTCGAGACTCGAGTGAAGGTCTTGCGCAGCCGCTTGACCAGCGCGTCCTCGATCCCGTCGAGCGGGGCGAAGTCGATGTGGCCGCCTTCGGTCGCAATGATGTCGTAGCCCGCCTTGTGGCGGAACACCTGCGCGACGCCAAGTCCGGTGCCGGGGCCGCAAACGGTGATCGATCCGTGATCGGGCAGCGCCACC
Organism: uncultured Alphaproteobacteria bacterium; assembly: GCA_963799985.1. GTDB lineage: Bacteria > Pseudomonadota > Alphaproteobacteria > Sphingomonadales > Sphingomonadaceae > Sphingomonas. Next base: position 246,455 of record CAWCZC010000005.1, read on the forward strand.
TCGGGTCCGCAGAGATGGAGGAACTGGTCGGGCCTGGCGTGCGCGACGAAATGGCCGATCGCTGCGAAATCGTTGACCAGCGTCCAGGTCGTCGCGCCCAGCCGCTCGGGGATCAGCGCGGGGCGGATGATCCAGGGGTTGTTGGTGAGCTTGATCAGCTCGCCGCCGACTGGCGATGCAACCGCGATTGCCGCCGCCGCAGGCAGTGGACGCCCGATCTGCTCCCCGAACGCCTGCCAGGCGAGCTGGAGGCTCGGATGGTCGGCGGTCTTTTGCGTGTTGGGCTCGGCGATCGAGACGACGCGGCCGTCCGCGACCTCCGCGATCGCAAATCGCGCGTGCGTTCCCCCGATATCGACCGCGACAACTTCCAATGCGCTCTCCTCTTAACTCTGAGTTATTGCGCCCCGTAATCGTTTTCAAACGGGGCCTAGTCGAAACGCGCCCGTTGCTAAAGCCCCGCTTCCGCGAGCATCGCCGATGCGCCGAGCTCGGCTTCGTCGGCATGGCGCATCATCGCGAACAATTCGCGGCCCGTGCCCTCGGCCGGCGGCGGCGCCACGGCGTGCTCGCGCGCATCCCATTCGGCCGGATCGACCAGCGCCTGGAGCAAGCCCTCCTCCGCGCAGAGCCGGATCACGTCGCCGTCGCGCACCTTGCCGATCGGCCCGCCGCCCAATGCCTCGGGGCTCAGATGGATCGCGCAGGGGACCTTGCCCGACGCGCCCGACATCCGCCCGTCGGTGACCAGCGCGACCTTGAACCCGCGGTTCTGCAGCACGCCGAGCGGCGGGGTGAGCTTGTGGAGTTCGGGCATGCCGTTGGCCTTAGGGCCCTGGAAGCGCACCACCACCACCACGTCGCGATCGAGCTCGCCGGCCTTGAACGCCGCCTGGACCTCGTCCTGGTCGGCAAAGACGCGGGCAGGGGCCTCGATCGTCCAGCGCTCGCGCTCGACCGCCGAGACCTTGATGCACGCGCGGCCGAGGTTGCCGGTGAGGATGCGGAAGCCGCCTTCGGGCGAGAACGGCGCGTCGAATGTACGGACAATGCTTTCGTCGCCGCTCTTCGGCGGGAGATCACCCCAAACCAGTTTGTTGTCCTCGATCCGCGGCTTGCGGCCGTAGGCGGCCATGCCGTCCGCGGCCACCGTCAGCGTGTCGCCGTGCATCAGCCCGCCCGCGAGCAGCTCGCGGATCACGAAGGCGGGGCCACCGGCATCCTCGAACGCATTCACGTCGGCCGAGCCGTTGGGATAGACTCGCGTCAGCAGCGGCACCGCGCGCGAGAGCCGGTCGAAATCCTCCCAATCGATCACGATCCCCGCTGAGCGCGCGATCGCGGGCAGATGGATCAGGTGATTGGTCGAGCCACCCGTCGCCAGCAACACGATGGCGGCGTTGACGATCGCCTTCTCGTCGACGCAGCGCCCGAGCGGACGGTAGTCGTTGCCGTTCCACCCGATGTCGGCGAGCCGGTGGACCGCGGCGCGAGTCAGCTCCTGGCGCAGCTTGGTGCCCGGATTGGCGAAGGCGGCGCCGGGGACGTGCAGCCCCATCGCCTCCATCATCATCTGGTTCGAGTTCGCCGTGCCGTAGAAGGTGCAGGTGCCCTTCGAGTGATAGGCGGCGATCTCGGCTTCGAGCAGCTCCTCGCGGCTCGCCTTGCCCTCGGCATAGCGTTCGCGGACCGCGGCCTTCTCCTTGTTGGGCAGGCCGGAACGCATCGGGCCGCCCGGGATCAGCACCATCGGCAGATGCCCGAAGCGGAGCGCGCCGATCAGCAGCCCGGGGACGATCTTGTCGCAGATGCCGAGCAGCGCCGCGCCCTCGAACACGCGGTGCGACAGCGCCACCGCGGTGCTCAGCGCGATCGTGTCGCGGCTGAACAGCGAGAGCTCCATCCCCTGATAGCCCTGCGTCACCCCGTCGCACATCGCCGGGACGCCGCCCGCGACCTGCGCAGTCGCGCCCGCTTCGTGCGCCCAGACCTTCATCTGCTCGGGGTAGCGATAATAGGTCGCGTGCGCCGAGAGCATGTCGTTGTAGGCAGTGACGATACCGATGTTCATTGAACGGCCCGCGGTCAACTGGGCGCGCTGCTCGTCGGTGCCTGCATAAGCGTGCGCGAGGTTGGCGCAGCCGAGCTTGGGCCGGTCGGCGCCGCTCAGCCGCTCGCGCTCGATCATCGCCAGGTAGCGCGCGCGGCGCTCCTTCGATCGATCGATCACGCGATCGGTCACGGCGGCGATCTCGGCGTGCAAACCCATCACGCGCTCCAGTGAATGTCCACGGGCAGTTCGACGTCGGCGAGGATTCGGCCCGCGGGATAGATCGAGGACGCCCCCTGATCGATCGCCGCCTCGAGCACTTCGCGCTTCGCCGCACCCGTGATCGCGATCAACAACGCGCGGGCGCTTACGATCGCCGCGCGGCTCAGCGTCACGCGCGCGACGGGCGCCTCGGGCGGCAGCGGCTCGGGCATCACGCCCAGCGCGCGGCGCTCCTTGGGGCCGTTGAGCGCTTCGTCATAGTCGGGGCCGGGGAAGATCGATGCGGCGTGACCGTCGTTGCCGATGCCGAGCAGGCACAGGTCGAGCGGCCAATGCAGGTCCTGGAGCAGCGCGTCGGCCGAGCGGCCCGCGGCCTTGTAGTCGGGCGCCTTCTCGCTGACGAGCGGGATCACCCGTGCGCCCTTGGGCAGGAAGATCTTGGCGATCGCGGTGACGTTCGACAGCGGATCGCCGAGCGGGACGATGCGATCGTCGCCGGGGATGATGGTGACGCGCTTCCAGTCGAGCTTGGCCTGCGCGAGCTTCTCGTAGATCGGCAGCGGGGTCTTGCCGCCGGCGAGCGCGATCACCGCGCCGCCGCGCGCATCGAGCGCGCTCTCGATGATGAAGGCGAGATCGCCCGCGACGGCTGCGGCCATCTCGTCGGCGTCATCATAGTCCCACCATTCGATTTCGGTCGTCATGCCGGCTCCATTTCCTTCTTTCTCCTCTTCCGCCTTCGCGGGAGAGGCCGGGTGAGGGTCTTCTTCTTTCAACGCGTGCGACGAAGAAGAAGACCCTCACCCTCCCACCGCTTCGCGGTGGGGCCCTCCCTCTCCCGCGAAAGCGGGAGAGGGGTAATCTGGCTCACTCGTTCCATGTCACCCCGTCCCGTTCGGTGAGCGCGATCCCCGCCGAGGGCCCCCAGCTTCCCGAGGCATAAGGCTTGGGCCGCACGTCGTTCGCTTCCCAGCCGGCGCGGATGCCGTCGATCCATTCCCACTGCGCCTCGACCTCATCGCGACGGACGAACAACGTCGGGTCGCCCTCGATCAGATCGAGCAGCAGCCGCTCATAGGCGATGCGCCGCGGCGAATGCGCGAATTCGGTGTCGAGCGAAAGGTTGAGCGGCACTTCGCGCAGCCGGATGCCCTCGCGATCGAGCCCGGGCTGCTTGGCCATCACCAGCAGCCGCACATATTCCTCGGGCTGAAGCCGGATCGCCAGCACGTTGGGGTGCAGCGCGCCGCCGCGCTCGGCGAACATCGAATGCGGCACCGGCTTGAACTGGACGACGATTTCGGACCGCCGTTCGGCCATCCGCTTGCCGGTGCGCAGATAGAAGGGCACGCCCTGCCAGCGCCAATTGTCGACATGCGCCTTGATCGCGACGAAGGTCTCGATGTTCGAGGGTTTGCCGAGTTCCTCGACATACCCTTTGACGATTTCGCCCTTCGAGGCCCCCGCGCCGTACTGGCCGGTCACGGTGAGGTTCGCCGCTTCGGTCAGGGGAATCTTGCGCAGCGAGCGCAGCACCTTGACCTTTTCGTCGCGGATGGACGTGCCGTCGAAACGGGCAGGGGGCTCCATCGCGATCAGCGCGAGCAGCTGGAGCATGTGGTTCTGCACCATGTCGCGGAGCGCACCGACCTCGTCGTAATAGCCCGCGCGCCCTTCGAGCCCGACGGTCTCCGAGATGGTGATCTGGACGTTGGCGATCCCCTGCGCGTTCCACACCGGCTCGAACAGCGAGTTGCCGAAGCGCAGCGCGAGGATGTTCTGCACCGTCTCCTTGCCGAGATAATGGTCGATCCGGAAGGTGCGCTCCTCGGGAAAGGCCTCGGCGACGACGTCGTTGATCTCGCGGCTCGAGCCGAGATCGCGGCCCAGCGGCTTTTCGAGCCCGATTCGGACGTTCGATCCCGTTAGCCCCGCCGCTTCGAGCCCCTTGATCGTCGGGCCGAACAGCCAGGGCGCGGTCGAGAGGAAGATGGCAAGACCGTTCGAGATGTCGCCCAGCTTCTCGGCGAGCGCGGCGAAGCCGTCGGTCTTGGCGGCGTCGAGCGGCTGATAGCGGAGCCGGTCGAGGAAGCTCGCGACAGCGCTGTCATCCTTCCGGTCGGCGGGCAGGAATTCGTCGAGCGCCTTGGCCGCGAAGTCGCGGTAGCCCGCGTCGTCCAGCCCGGAGCGCGCGGTGCCGGTGACAGTCAGTTCGGCGGGCAGCAGGCCATCGGCGTGGAGGCCGTAGAGCGACGGCAGCAGCATCCGCTGGGCGAGGTCGCCCGTCGCGCCGAACAGCAGCAGCTTGCCCACCGGTTGAGTCATCGCGCGCCGTTTCCTCCGTGGATCATCGCGGGTTTGCTCGACACGATGCGGCGCGAAAGATCAAGCTCGCGCGCTCGAATCAGAGCACAAGCCCTGCGACCGGATCGAGCCCGGCCATGATGTTGAGGTTCTGCACCGCCGCGCCCGCCGCGCCCTTGCCGAGATTGTCGAGCGTCGCGATCAGCCGCGCTTGCCCGCGCTCGGCGTTGCCGAACACGCGGAGCGTCAGTCGGTCGGTGCCGGCATCGTCCTCGATTCCGACGAACGGCATCTCGCCGGCGGGCAGGATGCGCATCAGCGCGCATTCCTTATAGGCCTCTGCCAGAGCGGATTCGATCGTCGCCAGCGTCGGGCGGCGGGGGAGCGCGTGGAGAGGCAGCGGTACTTCGACCACCATCCCTCGATAGGTGCGCGCCACTGCGGGCATGAAGATCGGCGGATGCTCGATTCGCGCATGCTTCTGCATTTCGGGGACGTGTTTGTGCTGCAGGCCCAGCGCATAGGCGCGGAACGCTGTCTTGGTGTACCCGCGCTTCAGAACGACCTCGAATTCCTCGATCATGGCGCGCCCGCCGCCCGAATAGCCCGACGTCGCGTTGACGCTCAGCGGAAAATCGACCGGAATCAGGCCGGCGCGAACCAGCGGCCGCACCAGCGCGAGGAAGCCGGTGGGATAGCAGCCGGGGTTGCTCACCCGCGGGGCGCCTGCGATCGCTGCGCTCTGAGCGGGCTCGAGCTCGGCGAAGCCGTAAGTCCACCCCTCGGCGACGCGATGCGCGGTCGAGGCATCGATGATCCGGGTCGCGGGGTTGGTGACCATCTCCACTGCCTCGCGCGCGGCATCGTCGGGGAGGCAGAGGATCACGAAATCGGCGGAATTGAGTGCGTCGCGGCGCTTCGCGCTGTTCTTGCGGGTGTTCTCGTCGAGAACGATCTGCTCGATTCCCGCCCGACCGGCGAGCCGCTCGCGGATCTCCAGCCCGGTGGTGCCGACGGCGCCGTCGATGAAGACGCGGATCGTCATGCCGCCGGCGCGCCAAGCGCGGTGTCGGGAATATAGCCGACCAGTCCCGGCCCGGGGGCGACTCCCCAGGCGCGGTCGCCAGAACGCTCGAGGACTTCGAACAGGTCGCCCGCGGTGAGCTGCGCGATCACCGGCGAATCGGCTGCCGGCGCGCTGCGCAGCGCGGCGGCGGCGGCGAGGCGCCACGGCATCGGTGCCGCATAATGGGGTGCGAAGACTCGATCGGCGAGGCGCACATCGGCGAGATCGCGACGCACCGCGTCGACGCGCGGATCAATCGATTCGGAGCGGCCCTTGAGCGCGAAACGCTTAGGCGCTTGCCCGTCGGGCGACCGGCTCGCTGATGTGGTCGCCCGCGAGGAATTGCCCGAACTCTGCAAGAAAATCTGCCCCTTCAGCGGTGCGAACGACGAAGATGTTTCGTTTGTCGGTTTCGTCGCGCTGCCGGCGCAGATAGCCGAGCGAACCCAATCTATTCAAGGCGCGCGTCACGACCGGCTTCGATACGTTCAGCGCACGCGCCAATCCGCGCACCGTATGCGGGCCCGGGTCGAGATAGACCAGCATCAGCAGCGCCATCTGCCGATTGGTCAGGTCCGGCTCTCCCGAGCGGACATAATCGATGAGCGTATCCTTCCAAGAGGACAGCGACCTTTCCGGCATGGCATTCACGGCATCTACTCGTCGTTACGAGCCCGGCGTGTTGCGAGCGTCACCGAAACAAACGCTCCGATGGCCGCAATGTTTCAGTGCGGTGGCGGAATGTTACGGAGGCGCGATCAACAGGCGGTTGATCGGGCGCGGCCGGTCCCCTATGTCCCCGCCTTCCTCGACAAAGGCCGCGCCCCGAAATGCTGTTCAAATTCCTGCTCGTCGTCCAAGCGATCATTGCCGCGTTGATGGTGACGGTGATCCTGATGCAGCGTTCCGAAGGCGGCGGGCTGACCTCGGGTGGCAGCCCTTCGGGGCTGATGTCCGCGCGCGGCGCGGCGGACTTCCTGACTCGCGCCACCGCGGTCCTCGCGACTTTGTTCATCGTGATGAGCATCCTTCTCGCAGTCATCGCCGCCGGTCGGCATTCGACGACGGTGGACACGTCGCTTCAGCGCGCGCCCGCGGCACCTGTCGGCGCGCCCGCCGCACCTGCGCCCGCGGTTCCGTTTGCGGCTCCGGGCAACACGACGACGGCACTGCCGACGCCGGCGGTGCTCCCAACACCCGCGGCCAAGGGCGGTGTGACGGGCAATTCCTCGATCCCGCTCGCGCGCTGAGGATTTTCGTGCCCCTGTGCTTGCGGGGGGTTGACGCGATTTTTCTGCGTTTCGTCGGATTCGGACGCTTGTCGGCATGCGCAAAGTCGGGCTAGGCCTTTCCTCCCATGGCGCGGTATATTTTCATCACCGGCGGCGTGGTCTCCTCGCTTGGCAAGGGTCTGATGGCGGCAAGCCTCGCGGCGCTGCTGCAGGCGCGCGGCTATTCGGTCCGAATCCGCAAGTTCGATCCCTATCTCAACGTCGATCCCGGCACGATGTCGCCGTATCCAGCACGGCGAGGTCTACGTCACCGACGACGGCGCCGAGACCGATCTCGACCTCGGCCATTACGAGCGCTTCACCGGCGTCGCCTCGCGGCAATCGGACAACGTCACCTCGGGCCGCATCTACCAGCAAATCATCGAGGCCGAGCGGCGCGGCGACTATCTCGGCGCGACCGTGCAGGTCGATCCCGCACGTCACCGACGCGATCAAGGCGTTCGCCCTGGCCGACACCGAGGATCTCGATTTCGTACTGTGCGAGATCGGCGGAACCGTCGGCGACATCGAATCGCTGCCGTTCATCGAGGCGATCCGCCAGCTCCGCAACGAGCTCGGCCGCGGCCAGACGGTGCTGCATCCACGTCACCCTGGTGCCTTTCATCGCCGCCGCGGGCGAGCTGAAGACCAAGCCGACCCAGCATTCGGTGCGCGAGCTGGCCGCGCTCGGCGTCCAGCCCGACGTGCTGGTCTGCCGCTGCGAACAGCCGTTGCCCGCCAGCGAGCGCGCCAAGATCGCGCTGTTCTGCAACGTGCCCCGCGAGGCGGTGATCCCGGCGCTCGACGCCACGAGCATCTATACGGTGCCGCTGCAATATCATGCGGAGGGGCTCGACAGCGAAGTGCTGCGCGCGTTCGGGATCGATCCCGGCGCTCCGCCACGGCTCGATCGCTGGGCCGAGATCGTCGAGCGGCTCGAGCAATCCCGAAGGCGAGGTGACGATCGGCGTCGTCGGCAAATATGTCGGGCTGCAGGACGCCTACAAGTCGCTCCACGAGGCGCTGGTCCACGGCGGCATCGCCAATCGAGTCAAGGTCAACATCCGCTGGCTCGACGCCGAGATGTTCGAGGGCGACGAGGACGACGTCGCCTCGCAGCTCGAGCCGATGCACGGCATTCTCGTCCCCGGCGGGTTCGGCGAGCGCGGCAGCGAGGGCAAGATCGCCAGCGTCCGCTTCGCGCGCGAGCGCGGCGTGCCGTTCTTCGGCATCTGCCTCGGCATGCAGATGGCGTGCATCGAGGCCGCGCGCGAACGGCGCGGCATCGCCCGCGCCTCGACCACCGAGTTCGGCCCGACCGAGGAGCCGATCGTCGGCATGATCACCGAATGGATGAGTCGGCGAGGGGCTCCAGAAGCGCGAGGCGGGCGGCGATCTGGGCGGGACGATGCGGCTGGGCGCCTATCCGGCGGTGCTGGCCGGCAACAGCGTCGCGGCATCGATCTACGGACGCGCGAGATCAGCGAGCGCCACCGCCACCGCTACGAGGTCAACACCCATTATCGTGATGCGCTGGAGCGCGAGCGGGCTGGTCTTCTCGGGCATGTCGCCCGACGGCGCGCTGCCGGAGATCGTCGAGCGGCCCGATCACCCCTGGTTCGTCGGCGTCCAGTTCCATCCCGAGCTGAAAATCGAAGCCGTTCGATCCGCACCCGCTTGTTCGCGGGCTTCATCGAAGCGGCGGTGCGGCAGAGCCGGTTGGTCTAGACTCTCAGTTCGCTCGGCTCAGCCGATCGGCTTCTTCGTCATATTCACCGGCCATCGAAGTCAGCGCGGCGATCGTCTGGCGATCGAGCACCGAATTTGTCAGGCGGCGGCAGCGCTCGGCCTGCAGGCGCAGATCGTCGGCGCGGCGCCGGTCCGTGACGTCGATCAGCATGTTGATCGCGCCGACGAATGCTCCGTCGTCGTCGTAAAGCGGCGTGGGAAACGGCTGGAAGCGGATGCGGCTTCCGTCAGGGCGCTCGGCAAACGCCTCGATTCCGCGAACCTGTCGTCGCTCCTTGATCGCGACCGCCATCGGGCAGGCAGCATGCGGCAGGAATTCGCCGTCGAGCGTGTAGAGCTTCCAGGTCACGCACCACTGGTCGACGCCCGCTTGGGGAACGCGCCCGGCAAGCGGCACGCAGGCGTGGTTGTAGAAGCTGATCCGGCCCTCGGCATCGGTGACGTAGATCGCGGCCGGAAGCGCGTTGAGCGCCTGGTGCATCTCGTCGCCTTCGCTGGCAACGGCCTCAAGCGCCGCTCCGAGTAAGATTTCCGCCGATTCCAAGCTGCCGTCCATGTGCCCCAGATATCCCCCCGCACGCGCAAGAACGTCGAATAAAATCAATAGTTCCACAAAAATGTTAGCGCAAACAAAAGACGCCCGAACTTTCGTCCGGGCGCCTCCTGCTGCGGCGCCCAAAGGGAGGAAGGCGCCGCGAACCGTGGTCGACTGGCGTCAGGCCGCGTTGGCGGCCAGATGCGGGACGGTGGGCGATTCAGCGCCGTTCACCGCGATCTTCTTGGGCTTCATCGTCTCGGGAACTTCGCGCACGAGATCGATGGTGAGCAGGCCGTCCGCCAGATCCGCCCGCTCGACGCGGACGAAATCGGCGAGCTCGAACCGGCGCTCGAAGCTGCGATTGGCGATGCCGAGGTGAAGGAAGGCGCCCTGCTGGCCCTCGGCCGCATCAGCCTTCTTGCCGGCGACGAGCAGCAGGTTCTGCTGCGCGGTGATGTCGACCTCGTCGGCCTTGAAGCCCGCGACCGCGATCGTGATGCGGTAGCGATCCTCGGCGAGGCGCTCGAGATTGAAGGGCGGGTAATTCTCGCTGCTCGCCTGGCGCGCGCTGGTCTCGAGCATGTCGAACAGCCGGTCAAAGCCGATGGTCGAGCGGCGAAACGGGGAAAAATCGAACTGACGCATATCAAGTCCTCCAATGAGCAATTTGAACGTCTTGCCTGGCGTCCGAATGTCGCGACGCCGGGATTTGCGCGGCCCGATCGGCACCGCGTGGCACTTATCTTGGATCAGCGCGTTCCTGTTTCAAGTGCGCCGAAGCGGGCGGCGAACGCGCCGGAAACCGGAGCTAGGGCTTCCTAAACATCTCCTTCCTCGCTAATGTCCATCGAATTAGGGGACTTTAGCGCGTCACGTCCAAGAGGGGATGCAGATGAGCCTCGTTTCACTAACGCTCGCGCTTCTAACGAGTACCGCGCAGCCGGTTCCCACCGATCCCGCGCCGGCGCAGGACGCGAGCGCGGTGCAGGCGGTTCCCGCTGAGTCGAAGCCGGTGGACTCCGATCCCACTCAGATCGTCGTCACCGCCCGGCGCCGCGCCGAGAAGGCGCAGGACGTGCCGATCGCGATGTCGGTGGTGGGCAGCACGGAAATCTCCAACACCGGCGCATTCAACGTCAACCGGCTCCAGCAGCTCCAGCCGGCGCTGCAATTCTATTCGAGCAACCCGCGAAACTCGGCGATCAACATCCGCGGCCTTGGCGCCCCGTTCGGGCTGACCAACGACGGTATCGAGCAGGGCGTCGGCTTCTATCTCGACGGCGTCTACGTCGGCCGCGCCGGCGCCTCGACCTTCGATTTCGTCGACGTCCAGCGAGTCGAGGTGCTGCGCGGGCCGCAGGGCACGCTCTACGGCAAGAACACCACCGCCGGCGCGATCAACGTCACCACCCGCCCCCCGAGCTTCACTCCCGAGGCGCGGATCGAGATCAGCGGCGGCAATTACGACTTCCTCCAGATCAAGGGCTCCGCCTCGGCGCCGATCGCCAAGGATACGCTCGCAGTCCGCCTTTCGGTCTCGCGGACCAGCCGCCAGGGCACGATCCACGACGTGACGAGCGGCGTCGATCTCCACCGGCAGGACAATTTCAGCGCACGCGGCCAGCTGCTGTGGCGGCCCGGATCCAATCTCGACTTCACCCTCGCGGGCGATTTCAACGTGCAGAATCCGCTCTGCTGCGCGCAATATTATGCCCGGGTCGCGCCGACGCAGCGCCCGCTCAACCGCCAATATGCGGCGCTGGCGGCGGCGTTCGGTTACACCCCGCCGAGCAAGGATCCGTTCGATCGAGTCACCGATCTCGATGCCGACATCAACGCGCGGCAGGAAATGGGCGGCGCCTCGCTGGTCGGCAACTGGGACCTCGGCCCGGCCACGCTCACCTCGGTCAGCGCCTGGCGCTACTGGGACTGGAAGCCCGCGAACGATCGCGACTTCATCGGTCTGCCGGTCACCACCGTCTCGCAGAACCCGTCGCACCAGACCCAGGAATTCGCAGGAGCTGCGCCTCGCGTCGAACGGCGACACCGCGGTCAAATACACGCTCGGCGCCTTCTACTTCCATCAGGTGATCGACACCCACGGGTCGCAGGTCCAGGGTCCCGCCGCGAGCCGCTGGCTGCTCAATCCCGGCGCCTCGGTGCCGGTCGGCTCGGCCGCCTGCGCGCCCGTCACCGCCAATGCCTGCAACCCCGCGATCCTCAACGGGCTCACCTCGACCAACACGATCCATTTCGACAACACCAGCTTCGCCTTGTTCGGCAAGCTCGACTGGCGGATCGCGGGCGGGCTCAAGCTCTCGCCGGGCGTCCGCGTGAACTACGACAAGAAGAGCGGCTCCTATGTGGCGGTGGTGACCACCGGCACCGGGAGCACCGCGCTCAACGCGGACCAGCTCAACACGCTCGCGCCGCAGAGCTATGCCCCGCGCTTCAGCGCGTGGAACGTCTCGGGCGACCTGACCCTGTCCTACGATTTCAGCCCCGACATCCACAGCTACGCGACCTACGCGCGCAGCTTCAAATCGGGCGGAATCAACCTCTCGGGCCTGCCGCTCAACGCGACCAACACCGGGGTCGATCTCACGACCCAGACGGTCAAGCCCGAGAAGGTCGACCATTTCGAGCTGGGCCTGAAGTCGCAGTTCCTCGGGCGCCGCCTGACCGTCAACCTTGCCGGATTCTGGGACAATATCTACGATTACCAGGCGACCGTGAACAACGGCCAGATCACCGTGATCCGCGGCTATCTCGCCAACGCGGGCCTGGTGCGGGTGCGCGGCGTGGAGTTCGATACCTCGTTCCGGCCGAGCGAGCGCTTCAGCCTCTACGGCAACGGCGCCTATACCGACGCCACCTACGTGCGCTTCCGCAACGCGCCGTGCCCGCCCGAGCTCTCGGGCGGCAACCCGGCGCTCGGCGGCGCCACCCCCGCCCCGGCGGGAACGCCCGGCCTCAGCCCCCTGGTCTGCGACATTTCGGGGCAGGTGCTCCCCGGCATCTCGAAATGGGCGTTCTCGTTCGGCGGGGAGTATAATGTGCCGGTCGGCTCGGGAGAGGTCTATCTCGGCTATGACGGCAGCTACCGCTCGCGGTTCTCGTCGAACCCCTCGGCCTCGGCCTACATGTGGATCGACGGCTACACGCTGTCGAACTTCCGCGCGGGCTTCCGCAAGGAAGGGCTCAACGTGTTCGGTTGGGTCCGCAATGCGTTCGACCAGCATTATTTCGAGCTGCTCAGCGCCCAGTCGGGCAGCACGGGCCTGATCGTCGGCCAGCCCGGCGACCCGCGCACTTGGGGCGTGACGGTGAACAAGACGTTCTGACTTGTGACCCTCTCCCGCTTTCGCGGGAGAGGGTTGGGTGAGGGTCTTCTTCTTCTTCTTCTTCTTCTTCTTCTTCAAGCCGATCGAAGAAGAAGACCCTCACCCTCCCACGCTTCGCGTGGGCCCCTCCCTCTCCCGCGAAAGCGGGAGAGGTGTGAAAGGTTCGGGCTAGCCTTCCGCCATGGCCGGGGAAGGTTGGGGGAGGGAGGCCGCGGCCCGCGCGGCCTCCCTCTTCGCTTTTCCCCAGAAGGGAAGGGCTCGGAGCCCACACGCGGAAACGCCCGGACTGTTTCCAGCCCGGGCGCCTGCGTGACGAATGCTCGTCAGCCCCCTTTGTTCAGGTCCCCGCCCACGCGCCCGTTCTTGCCAACGAGCGGGGCAGAGAGCCTCCCCGAACCACGGCCATTGCCTGCGTTTCGACAATCGTTTGCTACGAAGAGGTTGCGCCCTTGTCACCGGCTTTGCGCACCCCTGCCACAGATTGGCCGCGCCCTGTGTCCGTTCGGCAACAGGGGAGTCCGAGGTAGGAATTAGAAGCGGTTAGTGGAAAATCCACGCGAATCCGCCCCATTGGATTTGCCAGCGCCCTCCCTCCTGCCCTAGAGCAACCGCAGTCTGGCTTCCGGCGGGGACGGGTTTCGAACTTCATGCTGCTGTCGCGTTACGAGCGGATGATCGCCCGCCGCTATCTCCTCCCCGGGCGGGGCGAGGCGTTCATCGCCGTGGTCGCGGGGTTCAGCCTCGTGGCGGTGATGCTCGGCGTCGCCGCGCTGATCGTCGTGATGAGCGTGATGAACGGCTTCCGCGCCGAGCTGTTCGACAAGATCACCGGGCTGAACGGCCACGCCGTGATCCAGGGCTATGGCGGCCAGATTCGCGACTGGCGCGAGATCGCGGCGATCGCCAAGGCGACCCCCGGCGTCACGCGTACCACGCCGCTGATCGAGCAGCCCCTGTTCGCAAGCCTCAACGGCCGAGTCGAGTTCGCGCTGGTGCGCGGCATGCGAGTCGAGGACATCCGCAGCAATCCCAGCCTCAAGGGCAAGGAAGTGCTCGGGTCGCTCGCCAAATTGACGCCGGGCAGCGAACAGGTCGCGATCGGATCGCGGCTCGCCGAGGCGCTGGGGGCGACGATCGGCAGCGAGATCTCGATCATCAACCCCTCCGGCGCCGCCACCCCGTTCGGCACCATGTTCCGCACGGTCAAATATCGGGTCGCCGCGATCTTCGAGATCGGGGTCTACGATTACGACAAGGCGTTCATCGTCATGCCGATCGAGGACGCGCAGACTCTGCTGATGCTCGGCGATTCGGTGGGCATGATCGAGCTCGACACGGTCGATGCCGACCGCGTGCAGGATATCCTCGCGCCGCTCAACGACAAGGTCGCCAGCCGCGGCCAGATCACCGACTGGCGGATGATGAACGCGCAGCTGTTCGAGGCGTTGTCGGTCGATCGGATCGTCAGCTTCACCGTGGTCGCGATCATCCTGGTCGTCGCGTCGTTCAACATCTTCTCGTCGCTGATCATGCTCGTCAGGTCCAAGTCGCGAGACATCGCGGTGATGCGGACGATGGGCGCCACTCGCGCCGGGCTGGCGCGCATCTTCGTGACGGTGGGAACAACGATGGGCGCGCTCGGCGTCGCTGCGGGGACGGCGTTGGGCTTCGCGCTGATCTATTTCCGCGAATATGTCGTGAAGTTCATCGGGCTGGTGACGGGCCAGAAGGTGTGGGACCCGTCGGTGCGCTTCCTGACCGAGCTTCCCGCCAAGACCAATCTGGTCGAGGTCGCGTCGGTCTGTGTGTTTGCCCTCCTGGTAAGCTTCCTCGCCACGCTGATCCCGGCGTGGATGGCGTCGAACACCGATCCGGTGCAGGTGCTGCGCTATGAGTGAGCCGGTCCTCCAGACGATCGGTCTGCGGCGCAGCTTCACTCAGGCCGAAGTGACGATCGACGTGCTGCGCGGCATCGACCTGACCGTCCAGCCGGGCGAGATCGTCGCGCTGCTGGGGCCCTCGGGATCGGGCAAGTCGACCTTGCTGCAGGCGGTCGGTCTGCTCGAGGGCGGGTTCGAGGGATCGATCCGCATCGCCGGCAGTGAAGCCGCGCAGCTCGACGGCGCCGGTCGCACTCGCGTCCGCCGCGAGCGCATCGGCTTCGTCTATCAGTTCCATCACCTGCTCCCCGATTTCAGCGCGATCGAGAATGTCGTGCTGCCGCAGATGATCCGGGGGGCGAAGCGCGCCGCGGCCGATGCACGTGCCCAGCAGCTGCTCGGGGCGCTCGGGCTGGCGGGGCGGCTGACGCACAGGCCGAGCCAGCTCTCGGGCGGCGAGCAGCAACGCGTCGCGGTTGCGCGCGCGCTCGCCAACCGGCCGGCGCTGGTGCTGGCGGACGAGCCCACCGGGAACCTCGACGAGGCGACCGCCGATCGCGTCTTCGCCGAATTCCTGGGCCTGGTGCGCGGCGAAGGCTCCGCCGCGCTGGTCGCCACCCACAACGAGCGGCTCGCGGCGAAGATGGATCGCGTGCTCAGGCTGCACGAAGGATTGCTGGAGTAAGCGTCCGGGCTGCGCAATGCTGCCAACCGCCGCGCGCATGCCTTTGAACGGCCCGTCGGCGGAATTCGACTGCTCGCCCGATCGCGAACGATACTCTCCCGGTTCGCCCGAGGAGACATGACATGCTCAAGATCCCGATGCTGGCCGCCTGCCTGCTTGCGATGCCCGCCCAGGCCCAGACGGCGGCGATCCCGCCTTCGCCGTGCGCCGATGCCGACCATCACGCGTTCGATTTCTGGGTCGGCCGGTGGGAGGTGCATCCTTATGGCGGAGGTCCGCTGGTCGCACGCTCGCTGATCGAGACGCGGTACGGCGGATGCGCGATCCGCGAGAACTGGATGCCGCTCAAGGGAACCGGCGGCGGCAGCCTGAGCAACTACGATTCCGACACGCAGCACTGGCACCAGAGCTGGATCGATTCGACCGGAACGCGAGTCGAGTTCAGCGGCGGGATCCAGGGTGGTGCGATGGTGCTCACCGGATCGTGGCGCGGCGTCGCCAACGGCCAGGACGGGCTCGTCCGTATGACCTACACGCGCGAACCCGGCGGTGCGGTCCGCCAGCACGGCGAGGTCTCGACCGATGCGGGCAAGACCTGGTCGCCCTCGTTCGACCTGCTCTACACACCCGCGCCGCCCGAATGAGCCTTCAGGGTGTAATCCTCGGCTTCCCGAACCGTGCGCAGGCAGCCATAGTCGGAAGGACGCGGTGACGAGACCGCTGCCCGGAGGCCAGGCCATGACCGCGATCACCGAAATCCCCGTCAAGGCCGCCGACGGCAGCGAGACCGATCTCTCGGCCTATGCCGGGCAGGTGCTGCTGATCGTCAACACCGCCTCCAAATGCGGCTTCACCCCGCAATATGCCGGGCTCGAACAGCTCCACCGCAGCTTCCAGGACAGCGGCTTCGCGGTGCTCGGCTTCCCCTGCAACCAGTTCGGCGCGCAGGAGCCCGGCGATGCGGCGGAGATCGCGAGCTTCTGCTCGCTCACCTACGACGTGACCTTCCCGGTCTTCGCCAAGGTCGACGTCAACGGACCCGAGGCCGCGCCGTTGTTCCGCGCGCTCAAGGCGGCGGCGCCCGGGCTGCTCGGCTCGCAGGGGATCAAGTGGAACTTCACGAAGTTCCTCGTCGACCGATCGGGCGCGGTGGTGGAGCGCTATGCTCCGACCACCACGCCCGATGCGATCGCCCCCGAGATCGAGAAATTGCTTTAGCGCCGAGCGACTTGCCCGCGGGCAGATAGATGACCGGGATCGCCGGAAGCTTCCATTGCGGCGCCGGGGTGCGCGATCGGTCGGTCATGTCGTAGAACATCATCGTCCCCAGCGTCTGCAGCATCTCGACCTTGCCGCGCAGCGGATGCTCGCGCCGGCGCGAGGGGTTGGGCCAGCCCTGGGGCAGCGCACGCGTCGCGTGACGGCGCGGTGGCGGCCCGGCCATGCGGGCGGCGACCTGGTCCGAATCGATCCCACGCCCGTCGCGCCGCCAGACGACCTTCGTGCCCTTCGGCAGCGGCGACCAGTCCCATGCGCCCTCGCGGCGGAGCAGGTCATCTCCGCAGCGCATGCAGATGCTGAATTCGAGCCCCTGGTTGTGATGATGCACAGAGCCTGCGGCATGGCCCAGGATCCGGCAAAGCAGTGCCATCTCAACGTCTCCCGTCGTGTGAGGGGCGGGGCCGGCGCGTGCCGCCGCGCGGCGGTCGCCGCCGCTGGAGCTTGAGCCGGTAGGCGACAAGTTCGCGGAATTCGGCGTCCCCGCTCGTCAACGCCAGATCGGCGTCCCAGATCTCGAAGCGCTCTCCTGCGCCCACCACCACCGCCGAACGTCCGATTTGTCCCAGGTGTCGCATCGTCGCGGGGATCTGCAATCCCCCGTCGACGCGCCGCGCGGGCTCGACGATGCCGAACAATTGCCGGGCGCGCCGGTGGTGGGCTTGCGCCCCGCGCCCCGCGCTTTCGTCCGCCAGGCGCCAGCGCTCGGCATGGCTATGGACCTCGCTCAGATGGTCGCGCGCAAAGCCGACCAAGCAATGATCCGATTCATGCGGGGAGAGTAGAAGTTCCGTCGCGGCGTTCAGGCCGAAGTCCTCGGCCAGAGCTTCCGGGATCGCAACAATACCCTCGGCATCGACCGCGCAGATTGCGCAGCCGCAATACAGGAAGGACATGTCCCCCTCCGATACGCTGGTTTACACGTTCGCCGGCCGATCGTGACGCGATCAAAGGGGCCCGGCTAACATTGGTGTAAATGCCCGATGCGGGGGGAAGTTCCTAACAAGTGTTAACCATGAGCGAAATGTTCCACAACGGACCGGATTCATACAACGCCTCACCTTCTTTTTGAGGCGCTTCCGCTGGCCCGCGGAGCGTTAGATGCGCTTGGGGTGGTGGGGGAGGAGGGAGGACCCCCACCACCCGCGCTTAGGAACGGACGGGCGCCTAGGGGCGCTCGGGTCCGCCGCCCCTCTCGTCAGCCTGCGCTGGGCAGACAG
The DNA here is from genome assembly GCA_963799985.1 of uncultured Alphaproteobacteria bacterium. Lineage (GTDB taxonomy): Bacteria > Pseudomonadota > Alphaproteobacteria > Sphingomonadales > Sphingomonadaceae > Sphingomonas. Next base: position 264,062 of record CAWCZC010000005.1, read on the forward strand.
ATCACATATTGTCCGTTCGGCTCCATGAAGCCGGTGTCGTTGTCGGCTTCGTCGGAAATCAGGCGGCCCAGGTTGGCGAGCGTGCCGAGGATCGAGGACGTGCCCTTGATCGGCTTGCCGCGGCGATCGCGGCGGCGCTTGGGGGGAGCGTTGCGCGGTTCGCGGCGGCGCGGGGCCGGAGCCATGAGTTCCATCCGCTGGGCAACCGAAGCGGCGTCCCCCGCCCGGCCGAATTCGCGCCACACGACCCGGAAGCCCTTCGGCACTTCGGTCCACCGGCCATCCTCGGCGCGGATCAGGTCACAGCCGCAGTGGTGGCACAGGCAGAAGTCCAGGCCGAGGTTGTGGTGGTGCGTGGTCCCAGCGGTGTGGCCGGCCAGCGAGCAGAGCAACGTCATCTCAATGCACTCCCGTTTGCATCTTCGTGGACCCGTGGGCTTGATGGCCGCTTTGGACCGGGTTCACGCCGTATTCACTAACCGTAAGGCCCTGTAACCACGCTGGGTTTCAGCACTCGCCTTACATTCGCCATAATAAGGCCTAAATCTGGACCTCCGATGAACCGTTCGTTTTTATCGACGAACCGTTGAGCAATAGTCGACGAAGTGACGTCATGCCGCCATTCCGGTCCGCTCCGTACGCACTCGCTCGCTAAGGGGAATCCCGTTCGGGGATTCGCGGGGGGACGCGGAAAACTGTTGATAAAGCGCGGGTTCGTCTGGCGAATCGGTGAGGGAGCGCCTAGGTTTCGGCATGGCGCATTCGGGTTTCGTACCGCTCCGGGTCTTCTCGTCCTACACGATGCTCGAAGGCGCAATCGAGCCCAAGGCGATCGCCAAGCGCGCGCGCGAGCTGGGATTCCCGGCAGTCGCGCTTACCGATCGCAACGGACTCTACGCCGCGATGCCCTTCTCCGAGGGGTGCGCGAAGGCAGGCGTCCAGCCGATCGTCGGCGCGCTGCTTGCCGTCGCGCGGCCGAACATGCCCGAGGGCGTGACTCCACCGATCGACTGGCTGGCGCTGCTTGCTCAGGACGAGGCGGGCTATTCGAACCTCTGCGCGCTGGTCTCGATGGCGCATCTCGACCGGCCGGTCGAGGAAGACGCGCATATTACTCTCGAATCGCTGCTCGGCCGCACCGACGGATTGATCTGCCTGACCGCGGGCGCGGAAGGTGCGCTGACGCGGCTCTATGCCGAAGGACAGGACTCGGCCGCGGCCGCCTATGCCGAGTCGCTCGAGTCGCTGTTCCCGGGGCGGCTTTACATCGAAATCGTCCGTCGGCTCGACGAGGTGGAGGGCAAGGCCGAGCCCAAGCTGCTCGAGCTCGCTTATGCGCGCGGTCTGCCGCTGGTCGCGACCAATCCGAGCTGCTTCGCCGACGAGGGCTTCCACGAAGCCCATGACGCGATGCTGTGCATCGCCAATTCCTCCTATGTTGCCAGCGACGATCGCGCGCGCAGCTCGCCCGATGCGTGGATGAAGCCCGCGAACGCGATGAAGCTGCTGTTCGCGGACTTGCCCGAGGCGATCGCCAACACGCTCGTCGTCGCGCAGCGCTGCGCGGTCTCGGCGCCCAATCGCCGTCCGATCCTGCCGCGGATCGATGGCGAGGACGACAAGCTGCGCGCCGATGCCCGCGCGGGGCTCGAGGTGCGACTCGAACGTGCGGGCATCGCCGATCCCGAGAGTCGCGCGATCTATACCGATCGCCTCGAATTCGAGATCGAGACGATCATCAGCATGGGCTTCGCCGCCTACTTCCTGATCGTCGCGGATTTCATCAAATGGGCGAAGGAGCAGGGGATTCCGGTCGGTCCAGGGCGCGGATCTGGCGCGGGCTCGGCGGTCGCCTGGTCGCTGACGATCACCGATCTCGACCCGCTCAAGCTGGGCCTGCTGTTCGAGCGCTTCCTCAATCCCGAGCGCGTGTCGATGCCCGACTTCGACATCGATTTCTGCGAAACCCGGCGCGGCGAGGTGATCCGCTATGTCCAGGAGAAATACGGCCGCGATCACGTCGCGCAGATCATCACGTTCGGAACGATGAAGGCGCGCGCTGTGCTCAAGGATACCGGGCGCGTGCTCCAGATGGCCTATGGCCAGGTCGACCGGCTCGCCAAGCTGATCCCGAACCATCCGACCGATCCCTGGACGCTCGAGCGCACGCTCAATGGGGTCGGCGAGTTCAACGCCGAGTACAAGCAGCACCGCGACGTCCGCCACCTGATCGACCTCGCGATGCAGCTCGAGGGCCTGCCGCGCCACAGCTCGACTCACGCCGCGGGCGTGGTGATCGGCGATCGGCCGCTGGCGCAGCTCGTCCCGCTCTACCGCGATCCGCGCTCGGACATGCCGGTCACCCAGTTCGACATGAAATATGTCGAGGCGGCGGGGCTGGTGAAGTTCGACTTCCTCGGCCTCAAGACGCTGTCGGTGCTGCAAGCAAGGCGGTCGAGCTGCTCGAGGATCGCGGCATCGAGCTCGATCTCGACGCGCTCGCCTGGGACGATCCCGAGGTCTACGAATTGCTCCAGCGCGGCGACACGGTCGGCGTGTTCCAGCTCGAATCGGAGGGGATGCGGCGCACGCTGTCGGCGGTGCGCCCGTCGAACTTCGGCGACATCATCGCGCTGGTCGCGCTCTATCGCCCGGGCCCGATGGACAACATTCCCGCGTTCGGCGCGCGCAAGACCGGGCGCGAGCCGATCACCTACCCGCATCCACTGCTCGAGGAACTGCTCGCCGAGACCTATGGCATCTTCGTCTACCAGGAGCAGGTGATGCAGGCGGCGCAGGTGCTCGCGGGCTACAGCCTCGGCCAAGCCGATCTGCTCCGCCGCGCGATGGGCAAAAAGATCAAGTCGGAGATGGAGCAGCAGCGCGCGGGTTTCGTCGAGGGCTGCCTCGCGGTCAACCAGATCCCCGCCCGTCAGGCGAACGAACTGTTCGACTTGATCGACAAGTTCGCCGGCTATGGCTTCAACAAGAGCCACGCCGCAGCCTATGCGCTGCTCGCGTATCAGACCGCCTGGCTCAAGGCGCATTACCCGCACGAATTCTACGCGGCGTCGATGTGCTTCGACATGGACCAGACCGATAAGCTGGGGATCTTCGCCGACGACATGCGGCGGCTCGGGGTCGCCTGCCTGCCGCCCGACATCAATGCTTCGATGGCCGAATTCAGCGTCGAGGAGGCTGAGGGCGGCCTCGCTGTGCGCTATGGCCTCGCCGCGCTCAAGGGGGTGGGCGAGCGGCGCGATGGAGCTGCTGGTCGACGAACGCGGCCGACAAGGGCCGCTTCCAGTCGCTCGACGATTTCGCCCAACGCGTCGATCCGCGGCTGCTCAACAAGCGGCAGGTCGAGACGTTGGCTGGGGCGGGGGCCTTCGATTCGATCGAGCCGGATCGGGCGGGCGTGTTCGCCGCCGCCGAGACAATCCTCGCGGTCGCGCAACGCACGCAGGACAGCCGGACGAGCGGGCAGGGCGGGTTGTTCGGCGAGGCCGAGCGCGGGGGCGGCGCGATCCAGCTCCCGACCAGCGTCCATTGGTCGCTGGTCAACCGGATCAACGCCGAGCGCGAGGCTTTCGGCTTCTACTTCTCCGCGCACCCGCTCGACCGGTTCGAGCATCTCGCGCAAGTCTACGGCGCCCGCGCGATCGCGACGCTGGGCGAGGTGCCGGTGGCCGAGGGCGCACGGGTGGGGGCGACGATCGCGGCCTTGGTCGAGGATGCGCGCTGGCGCACCTCGGCGCGCGGCAACCGCTATCTGATGGCGACGCTGTCGGACACCAGCGGCCAGGTGCCGGTCACCTGCTTCGAGGAGCCGGTCGCCAAGGAACTCGAGGACCTGTCGCGCGACGGCGGTTGCGCGGTGCTCACCGTCGAGCTCGACCGTCGCGCCGGGCGACGAGACCGCGCGCGTCACCGTCAAGCGCGCGCAGCCGTTCGAATTCGCTGGCGAGCTCGGCGCGGCTCGTCCTCGACCTGGCGGTCGACGACGCGTCGGTGCTGCCGCTGCTCGCGGGCATCGTCGGCAGCCAGCGCGGCGGGCGGGGCGAGGTGCGTGTCCGCGCGGCGCTGGGCGAGGGCGAGGCCGAGCTGATCCTCGGCCGCGACTTCCGGCTCGACGGCGAGCTTGCCCAGCGCGTCGAGAATCTGCAGGGTATTCGCTGGGCGGCGCTCAAAACCGCCGACAGCCATCGGCCGACTGCGGTGCAATAGGGCACAGCGTCCCCTCGGCCAGGCTTTGGGGAATGGGGTCGATGCTAGGAGGAATGCAGGATTTCGAGCTGCGCGTGCCGCGTCTGCTCGATCACGCTGCGCGTGAGCATTGGGGACGCGAGCTGGTCACGCGCTGGGCCGACGGCAGCGAGACGCGGACGACTTGGGCGGGGATCGCACGCGACGCGAAGAAGCTGGCGCAGGCGCTCGAGCGGATGGGAATGAAGCCCGGCGATCGCATCGCCACGCTCGGCATGAACCACAGCCGCCATCTCGTCGCCTGGTACGGCGCGATCGGGATGGGCGGGGTGATCCACACGATCAACCCGCGCCTGTTCGACGAGCAATTGGTCTACATCGCCAACCACGCCGAGGACCGCGTCCTTTTCTACGACAAGGCGTTCCAGCCGATCGTCGATCGCCTCCGCTCGCAGTGGACGACGATCGAGCATTATTTCACCTTCGATGGCGACGGCGCCGGCAGCTTCGAGGCGCTGATCTCGCAGGAGGACGGCAACTACGCCTGGTACGAGGGCGCCGAGCGCGAGCCGTGCATGATCTGTTACACCAGCGGCACCACCGGCAATCCCAAGGGCGTGCTCTACGAGCACCGCTCGACGATGATCCACGCGATGGCCGAGGTCGCGCCGTGGCTGTTCGACATGTCGGCGCGATCGGTGGTCCTGCCGGTCGTCCCGATGTTCCACGCCGCCGCCTGGGGGCTGCCGTTCGCGGGCGCGCTGGCGGGGTGCAAGTTCGTCTATTCGGCGACCAACGATCCCGAGACTTCTCTGCGAGCTGATGAATCGCGAGAAGGTGACCCATTCGGCGGGCGTGCCGACGGTGTGGCTCGGCATGTTCCAGCATATGGACGAGACCGGCGAGGCGCCGCGCTACCTCGAACAAGTCACCATCGGTGGATCGGCGGCGCCGCGCGCGATGATCGAGCGGATCATGGCGATGGGCGTCGAGGTCAAGCACCTGTGGGGCATGACCGAGATGTCACCGATCGGCACGGCCGGTACCGTGCCTCCCAATTGGGATGAGATGTCGCACGAGCAACGTCTCGACCTGATTTCCAAGCAGGGCAGCGCCCCGTTCGGCGTGGAGTTGCGCGTGGTCGATGACGAAGGCCGCGTCCAGCCGCGCGACGGCACCAGCTCGGGGCGGCTCCAGGCACGCGGACCTTGGGTGGTCCAGCGCTACTTCAAGGCTGAAGCCGATGCGGTGGACGACGACAACTGGTTCGACACCGGCGATGTCGCGGTGCTCCACCCCGACGGCGTGATGCAGATTACCGATCGCTCCAAGGACGTGATCAAATCCGGCGGCGAGTGGATCAGCTCGGTCGATCTCGAGAATGCCGCGATCGGTTGCGCCGGCGTCCATGAGGCGGCAGCGATCGGGGTCTATCATCCCAAATGGGACGAGCGGCCGATCCTGCTCGTGGTGCGCCGGCCAGACAGCACTGTCACCGCCGACGATATCCAGGCGCACCTCGCCAAGCATGTCGCCAAATGGTGGCTCCCCGACGAGATCCATTTCGTCGACGAACTGCCCCACACCGCCACGGGCAAGTTGCTCAAGACCGCGATCCGCGAGCAGTACAAGGATTTCAAGCTGGCCGCGGCTTAGGACTCAGCCGAACAACCAGGTCCCGAGGTAGCGCGGCGGCAGGAAGGTCGCCGCGCCGGAGGCGAGCAGGATCACCAGCGCGGTCACGACCACGGCGCGATGCCGGCGCACGCGATGCGATCGCGCGGCGTGGATCAGTATTGGGACTAGCAGAATGTAGATGAACGAGAGCACGTGGAACTCCGCTCAGCCGTCCGTGGCCGATATGGCGGATGCCAAGCGAGATGATCGCGCTGGCGAGCATCGCCGTGCACCAGGTCCAGCCCAGCACCCGGTGAAGCCGGTCGCCCCGGCGGCGCAGGAGCAGGACGGGCGTGAGGCCGACCACGATCGAAACCACCCCAAGGTGAAGCCATACGATGGGCGGCGCGGGCCCTGCCTCCGCCAAGCCGCCGGTCGCCCAGCCGCATACCATCGCATAGGCCATGCCGGCGAGGATCAGGGTGAAGCCGATCGCGATAGCCCACTCGAACAGGTTCGGAGCGAGCGACGATGCGGACGGCCGCGTCGGAACTACTGGCCGAAGAGTCGCCATGCCCGCCCTCAATGTGATATACCGTTATAACACGGTATATCAGCTTTGCCGGGAGTGGGCAATGAGCGCGAATCCCCTCTCCCGCGAAAGCGGGAGAGGGCAGGGCACAGTCAATTCACCGCCATGATACCCGCGCTCACCTTGCCCGCATTGGCCTCGCGGAAGCGGGCGCAGTTGCGAATCTGCTCGATCGAGCGGTCGAGGTTGAGCGTGTTGCCGGTCTTGGCCATCCCCGGCCGGAGCTTGGCGTCGAGCGCGTCGGCTTCCGGGGCGGTACAGAGCACGCCGAAGATCTGCGCCGCGCGGCCTGAGAAGATGCCGCCGCCGCCGCCCGCTTTCACGAACGTGTCGAAGTTCGCGAACATATAATCGCTGGCGATCGCGCTGGTGTTGGGCATGCCCATCAGTGCCGAGGTAGTGAACAGCCGTTCGATCGGCGAGAGCCGCGGGTCCTTGAAGTCGTTGAGGAACCAGCGCGCCACCTCCGGATTGTCCGAATTGGCGATTCCGAGGAACGCGGTCTGGCGCATGCCGCGATTGGTCGCGCCCAGCGCGCGTTCGGCTACCGCCTTGGCGAAAGGCACGCCGCGCTCCTGCACTGCGATCGCCACCGCGAGCTGGCCGTATTGCGGCGCCAGCGCCTTGGTGTCGCCGCCGATATAGGCGTCGAGCGCGGCGAGCAGCTTGGCGCGGATCGCCGGATCATGGCCGGGGCCGCCGACGATCCCGACGAGATCCGAACGCAGCTTCTGCCGATCCGGATCGTCCGACGCAAAAGCGCCTGCGGCGGGATCGAAGCCCAGCTCGGCAAGCTTGGGGCCGTAGATGTTCACGACCAGCTTGCGATAGGCGGGGAGCGCCTCCGGGGTGACCAGCCCGCGCCGCTCGAGCCCGCGTAGCCGCGCGGCATTGTCGAGCGCCGCAAGCGTCGAGACGTGATGCGACATCGCGCGCGCCAGATCGGCGAGCTCGGGCACGTCGATCTTGCCGGCATAGAAGGAGGCCCACAGGCTGTCGCTCACCGCCAGCGCTTCGCCCGCGGTCAGCTTGGGGCTGGCTGCGATCAGCGCGTGCCAGTCGGCCGGATCGAGGTCGAAGCGATAGTAGCCGCGCCCGCCCGCGTTGGGCACGAGCACGCCGCTGCCGTTAGTGGCGATCTTCGTGCCGGGCTTGTCGACGAGCGTGCAGTTGCGGGTGTCGTCGCGGCGCACGCAGAACGGGATGATCCAGTGCTCGGGCGAAGCGGTGGCGCCGAAATAGGCGTAGCGCGACTGGCTGGCGATGTAGGAATTGCCCTGGCGGTGGAAAGTCACCACCGGCACGCCCTGCTGGTCGACGAAGCTGCGCAGCGCCTCGAGCACGCGTGGATCCTTGGCGGCGTCGGCCAGCGCGGCGAAGAATTCGTCGGTGGTCGCGTTGCCGTAGATGTGGCGCTTCATGTGGAGGCGCACGCCCTCGCGGAACTTCTCGTCGCCCATATAGGCGGCGACCATCGCGACGACCTGCCCGCCCTTGCCGTAGGTGATCTGGTCGAACGCTGCGTCGATGTCGGCATCGTTGACGATGTGCTGGTGGATCGGGCGGCCCGCGGCGAGCGAGTCGAGGATCATCGCGTCGAACGCCTCGTCGATCGCCGAGGTGCCGATGTCGAGGTCCGGGCGCCATTCGTTGCCGATGCGATAGCCCATCCAGTTGGCGAAGCTCTCGTTGAGCCAGATGTCGTCCCACCAGGCGGGCGTCACGAGATCGCCGAACCACTGGTGCGACAGCTCGTGCGCGACGACCATGCCGAACGCCTGCTTCTGCTCGCGGATGGCATTGTCGCCGAAGAACAGGATGCCGTCGCCGTAGATGTCGGCGCCGGCATTCTCCATCGCGCCGGGCATCACCGGCGAGCCGATCTGGTCGAGCTTGGGATAGGGGAAGGCCTGGCCGAAATAGTTTTCGAGGAGCGCGACGATCTTGCCTGACTGCTCGGTGGCGAACGCCAATTCGCCGGCGTGGACCTTGGTGGCGATCACGCGCAGCGGAAGCGGGTTGGCGCGCTGCGGCGTCGGCGGAACCAGCGTCTGGGCGGTCACGAACGGGCCGGTGACGAGCGCGACCAGATAGGTCGGCAATGGCAGCGTCGGCGCGAAATGGTGGGTGACCAGATCGCCGCTAGGCGCCGAGCTCGTCTCGGGCGCGTTGCTGGCGACGGTGAAGCCAGGCTTGGTCGTGATCGAGACGGTGAACGGGGTCTTGAATCCGGGCTCGTCGAACGAGGGGAAGGCGGCGCGCGCGTCGATCGATTCGAACTGAGTCCAGCTGTACCAGTCGTCCGCGACCTTGATGCGGTAGAGTCCCGAGGGCCCGTCGCCGAAGGCGGCGTCGTAGTCGAACTTGAGCGTCACGCGACCAGCGGGGAGCGTGCGTCCGAAGTCCACTTCGGCGACCCCGGTTGGGCCGACCTGCTTGAAGGTGACCGGCGTGTCCTTGCCGCCCTCGCTCACCAGCGCGCTCGTCACGTGGAGATCGCGGCCGTGCATGTAGAGCGAGGCGGTGGCTTGCTTGAGCTGGACGTCGATCTCGGTGTGGCCGCTGAATCGCTCCTTCTCGGGCACGATCGTGAAGTCGATCCGATAGGCGACCGGCGCGACCTGATCCGGCAATTTGCCGGTGGGCGGTGCGGCGGGGGCTTGGGCGAAAGCGGAGGCGGGGAGGAGAAAAGCGCAGAGCGCCAGCAGCATGGCTCGCATCGGGAATCCTTTGAAGATGTGATTGCTTAGAGCCAGAGGTGACTTATGACAATGGCACACCTCATGCCTCGCGCCACATCTTGCGGAGGTGATGCGCTTGCGCCACGCTGGCGGGCATGAACGAAGGCGTGACATTAACGGTCGGTAGCGGCGCGGACGGGGTGACCCTCGGCGCGCGCCCCGAAGCGATCCGGGTCTCCCCGCGCGAAACCGCGGTGGTCGTGATCGACATGCAGAACGCCTATGCCTCGCCCGGCGGCTATGTCGACGAGGCGGGGTTCGACATTTCGGGCGCGGCGGGGACGACCGGCAAGATCGCCCAGGTGCTCGAGACGGCGCGCGGCGCGGGCATCCAGATCGTCTATCTCCAGAACGGCTGGGACCCGGACTATGTCGAGGCGGGCGGCCCGGGATCGCCCAACTGGCACAAGTCGAACGCGTTAAAGACGATGCGCAAACGCCCCGAGCTCGCCGGCAAGCTGCTCGCGCGGGGCGGCTGGGACTACGACCTCGTCGATGCGCTCAAGCCAAAGGATGGCGACATCGTGATCGGCAAGACACGCTATTCGGCCTTCTTCAATTCGCAGCTCGACAGCGTGCTGCGCTCGCGCGGCATCCGCACGATCGTGTTCGTCGGCATCGCCACCAACGTGTGCGTCGAATCGACGTTGCGCGACGGCTTCCACCTCGAATATTTCGGGGTGATGCTCGAGGACGCGACGCACCATCTCGGCCCGCCGATGATGCAGGAAGCGACGGTCTACAATGTCGAGAAATTCTTCGGTTGGGTCTCCACCGTCCAGGATTTCTGCGGCAGTTTCGGCCAGCTTCCCCAGGAGTAGTCCAATGCCCTTCGAACCGATCAATCCGCCGCAATTCCCCACGCCGATTGCGCCCTATTCGGCGGGCGCGAAGGCCGGGAACACCGTCTACGTCTCCGGCGTGCTCGCGCTCGGCGAGGGCGGGGTGGTGCTCCACGTCGGCGACGCAGCGGCGCAGACCCGGCACGTGCTCGACGTCATCAAGATCACGCTCGAGGCCGCCGGCGCGACGCTGTCGGACGTGGCGATGAACCACATCTTTCTCAAGGACCTGGCCGACTACGCCGCCTTCAACGCGGTCTATGCCGAGTATTTTCCGGGTGCGAAGCCCGCGCGCTACTGCATCAAGTGCGATCTGGTGAAGCCCGATTGCCTCGTCGAGATCGCCAGCGTGGCGCATATCGGTTGATCGCCGGCCTCTATCACGAGGAGCATGGCGGAGGTCCGCCGCTGATCCTCTCGGCGGGCCTGGGAGGGTCGGGCAACTACTGGCTGCCGAACCTGCCGGCGCTGGCGGCGAACCACCGCGTGATCCTCTACGACCATCGCGGCACCGGGCGCAGCGATCGTAAGCTGCCGAAGAAGGTCACCGTCGAGCAGATGGGCAAGGACCTGCTCGCGCTGATCGACGGGCTCGGCCTCGAGCGCGCGAGCATCGTCGGCCACGCTGCGGGCGGAGTCGCGGCGCTCGCCGCGGCGCTCGATGCGCCCGCCCGGATCGACAAGCTGGTGCTCGTCAACGCCTGGTCGAAGCCCGATCCGCATTTCGTCCGCTGTTTCGAGACGCGGCTGACGCTGCTGCGCGACAGCGGGTCCGCTGCCTACATTCACGCCCAGCCGCTGTTCCTGTTTCCGGCGAACTGGATCTCGGATCGCGCGGCGCAGCTCGCCGCCGAGGAGGAGCAGCATCTCGCCCATTTCGCCGGCGCCGAGGCGTATGAGAAGCGCATCGCCGCGCTCACGGCCTTCGACGTCGACACGAAACTGTCACAAATTTCCGCGCCCACCCTTGCGCTTGCCGCCGCGGATGACATGCTGGTGCCATCCAAATGCTCGAAGCGTCTCGCAGAGGGCATCAAGGAGGCGCGGCTGGCGACGATGGATTGGGGCGGTCATGCCTGCAACGTGACCGATCCCCATGGCTTCAACCGCCGCGTCCTCGAATTTCTAGGGAGCTAACACCATGCAGGTCGGCGTCTTCGTCCCCATCAACAACAACGGCTGGCTGATCAGCGAGAACGCGCCCCAGTACATCCCCGATTTCGACATGAACAAGACGATCGCCCAGTCGGCCGAGAAGCACGGGCTCGATTTCCTGCTGTCGATGATCAAGCTGCGCGGATTCGGCGGCAAGACCCAGTTCTGGGAATATGGGATGGAGAGCTTCACGCTGATGGCCGGCCTCGCCGCGGTCACCGAGAAGATCAAGATCTACGCCACCTGCCCGACGCTGGTCATCCCGCCCGCCTTCGCGGCGCGGATGTGCAACACGATCGACAGCATCAGCCACGGCCGTTTCGGGCTCAACCTGATCACTGGCTGGCAGCGTCCCGAGTACAGCCAGATGGGCCTGTGGCCGGGCGACGAGCACTTCCGCAACCGCTACCAGATGCTCGGCGAATACGCCCATATCCTGCGCGAGCTGTGGGAGACCGGCGTCTCGGACTTCAAGGGCGATTACTACCAGATGGAGGATTGCCGCGTCCGGCCCAAGCCGAGCGGCGACATGAAGATCATCTGCGCGGGATCGTCGGACGACGGGCTCGCCTTCTCCGCCAAATATGCCGACTACGCCTTCTGCCTCGGCAAGGGAGTCAACACGCCCAAGGCCTTCGCCTTCAACAACGAACGCCTCGCCGCCGCGACCGAGAAATCGGGGCGCGACGTGTCGATGTTCGTCCTCGTCATGCTGATCATGGCCGAGACCGACGAGGAAGCCGAGGCCAAATGGAAGTCGTACAACGACGGGGTCGACATGGACGCCATCGCCTGGCTCGCGCAGCAGGGTGCGGCCGACAAGCACAATCCCACCACTAACGTCCGCCAACTCGCGGCGCCCGAGGGCGCGGTGAACATCAACATGGGCACGCTGGTCGGCAGCTACGGCAAGATCGCGGCGATGCTCGACGAGATGGCCGAAGTGCCCAACACCGGCGGCGTGCTGCTGACGTTCGACGATTTCGTCCAGGGCGTCGAGGATTTCGGCAGCCGGGTCCAGCCGCTGATGAAGAGCCGGCGGAAAGGCTAGCGCGTCAGGCGATTCCGCCCGCGGCCGCGATGGTCCGGTTGCTGGTGTGAAGCTTGGTGCGGACCGCGAGCGCGAAGCTGCGTTCGAGGTGGGCGCGGAGCTCGGCATCGGCGGCGAGATAGTCGCGCAGCGTCGCCGCGGGCATGCACCAGAGTCGCGCCGGACCGGCGAGCACGACCGTCGCGGTAGCCGGCTCGCCGGTCAGGATCGAGGCCTCGCCGATCAGATCACCGGCGCGGCACGTCGCGACCTGGCGCCCGTCGCTTTGCACCAGCGCCTCGCCGTGGGCGAGCCAGGCGATCCGCTCGACCGGAATCCCCTCGCGCGTCAACTCGTCGCCGACCGCCCCGTGGACCCAGAACTTCGCCGTCGATCAGGTGGCGCGCGGCGTGTCGCGGGAGCTCGGCGAGGAAGGCCGTCCGCATCGCTTCCTCCTCGGCGCTGAACCGGACCGCGCGTTGTGCGGCCAGATCGCGCGCCACCATCGCCGCGCAGGCGAGGAGCAGGATCGCCATCCACACGATCGTCGCGCGCTCGTGAGACCAGGCGAGCGCGTGGACGAGCAGCATCGCCGCGGCCAGCGCGACGAACAGCCGCGGCGCCTTGCGCGAGATCACCGCCGCGACGACGAGCAGCGCATAGCCGAACTGCAGTTCCAGCGATCCGATCGAGATCATGGCCCCTCCGCGCGCGAATATGCGGCAAAGCGCGGTCGGCTGAAAGGGCAGGTTGCGCGATCGCAACGATTGAGCTAGGGGCCCACTCCGCCGGATGGACCCTGTCCGCCGGCGAACACGGAGAAGTGAATTGCTGGACCGAAACTTCCAAACGGGGATAGCCCCGGGAACCGTCCGCACCCTTCCGTAACGCCTGCCCAGGCGCCGCGGGGGGTACGACCGCCCGCGCATCCCGAAACGACTGAAACGCCTGTTCCGCGGCCGCATTCGTGCGCCCGGCGCGGGCTGGGATTGGGTGATCATGAACGAATTCACGATCGTGCGGAGCCTCGTGCTCCGCACCGCCCGCGATTGCGCGGGCACTTCGGCGCTGGCCAAGGCGCTGCTCGTCTGGGCGCGTCCGCAGCAGCAGTGGCTCCTCGGCGGCACGGGCGGGAAGCTCGCCTGGCGTGCGTTGATCGACGGCCTCGCCGCCGATCGCGACGAACCGCTGCCGCATCCCCTGCGGCAGGGGGCGGCACTTGCGCGCGTGCTCCGCTTCGATGAGGCCGACGCGGCGCTGCTCGCGCTGTGCGTCGCCAGCGAGCGCTGCCCCCGCGTGACTCAGTTGCTCAAGCTGCTGGCCGCGCACCGGTACGAAATCCCCCCGCTGCTCGCCGAGCTTGCGGGACTAGAGCCGCATGCGCTGCGCCGCAGCCCGGTGTTCAAGCTGGGGCTGGCGGAGCTGTGCGTGAGCCGGTCGGGCATGCTCGAGATCGATCTCGGCTGGACGCTCGACCGGCTGCTCGACGGGGCCGAGGATTCGGAGGGCGCGCTGATCGAAGCGGTCGTCGGCAAGCGCCAGGCGGCGCGGCTCGGGGTCGAGGATTTCGTCGGACGCGAAGGCGAGACCGCGCTCATGGTGCGGCTGCTCAAGGGCGCGCTCGGCGAGGGTGCGCCTGGCATCAACCTCCTGATCCACGGTCCGCCCGGCACCGGCAAGACCGAGCTGGCGCGCACGCTCGCGGCGGCGGCAGGCGCGGCGCTGTTCAGCGTCGGCGAGGCCGATTGCGATGGCGAGGAGCCGCAGCGCTGGGAGAGAGTCAGCGCGCTCCAGCTGGCGCAGCGCGTGCTCGCGGGGCGCGGCGACACCGCGCTGCTGTTCGACGAGATGGAGGACCTGATCGGCGATGCGCGCCAGGAGGCGGGCCGCATCGCCGGGCGCGCGGGATCGAAGGTGTTCGTCAACCAGTTGCTCGAGACCAACAACGTGCCCGTGATCTGGACCACCAACGCAGTCGGCAACATCGACAGCGCGATCCTGCGCCGGATGAGCTTCGTGCTCGAGCTCGGCTTGCCGACGCGTCGGGCCGGGCAGCGCATGCTCGATCGCATCGCACGCGATGAAGGCGTGGTATCCGATGCCGCGATCGAGGGACTCGTGGCCCAGGCTCCCGAGGCAGCGACCGTGCTGCGCGTCGCCGCACGCGCGGGACGGTTGACCGGCGCGGGTGCGGACACCGCGACGGTCGCCGGATCGCTCTCGCGTGCGCTCAGGCGTGGTGCGCCGCTGCCCACGCCCTTCGGCAGCATGGACCTCGACCTGTGCGAGGCCGATGCCGACATCGCGGCGCTGTTCGCGCGGTTCGCCGCGCCCGGCGCGCCGAGCGACTTCTCGCTGCTGCTCACCGGTCCGCCGGGAACCGGCAAGACCGCGCTCGCGCATCGCCTCGCGGTGGCGCTCGACCGGCCCTTGCTCGTCAAGCGCAGTTCGGATCTCCTGTCAAAGTGGGTTGGCGAGACCGAGCAGCAGATCGCGCGCGCGTTCGAGGAGGCGCAGGCCGAGGGCGGCGTCCTGCTGTTCGACGAGGTTGATTCGCTGCTGTTCGATCGCACCACCGCCGACAGGAGTTGGGAAGTCAGCCAGGTCAACGAGTTGCTGACGTGGCTCGATCGGCATCCGCTGCCGTTCGTCGCCGCGACCAATTATGCCGGGCGGCTCGATCCGGCGGCGCTCCGGCGCTTCGTGTTCAAGCTCGAGCTTCGCCCGCTTGGCCCGGCGCGCGCCGCGAAGGCGTTCGAGCGCTTCTTCGGAGCCGGTGCGCCCGCTCAGCTGGCCGAGATCGCCAACCTGACGCCCGGCGACTTCGCGGTGGTGAAGCGCCAGCTTCGCTTCGCCGAAGCGGTGGAGCCGGCGGCGATCGTCGAGCGGCTGCGCGCCGAGGTGCAGGGCAAGCCGGGGCAGGGGGCCCGGCTCGGCTTCTGATCCTTGCCATCGCTCTCCCGTCGCTTATGGTAGCGTTACCATATTGCGACGGGAGAGGTTGATGGCTGGACTGCGGCTGCCCAAGCGGGCGGGAACGATGCTGCTCGCCCTGGCGGCGTTCGCCACCATCGCGGCGTCCGGCCCGAAGGAGCGCTGGGTCGCGGCCTGGGCGACCTCGCAGCAGATCCCCGAGCCGCGCAACGCGCTTCCGCCCGAGGACCTGAAGGACGCGACGCTTCGCCAGATCGTCCGGCTCCAGATCGGCGGGGAGCGCTTCCGCATCCGCTTCGCGAATACTTTCGGTACCGCGCCGCTCCGGATCGACGCCGCGACGCTGGCGCCGTCGCTCGACCTCGCCAGCGCGCGGATCGACGTGGGCAAGCTCAAGCCGCTCGCCTTCGACGGCAAGCCCGTGGTGACGATCCCTGCCGGCGCCGAATATTGGTCCGATCCCGTCGACATCGCGCTGTCCGCGGGCGCCGACGTCGCGCTGACGATCCACCTGCCCGATGCCCCCGCGCAGCAGACCAGCCATCCCGGCAGCCGCGCGACGAGCTACTATCTCCACGGCAACCAGGTCTCGGCGCCGGATCTGCCCGGCGCCAAGACCGTCGACCATTGGTACCAGCTCGGTGGGATCGAGACCGTCTCCGCCAAGGGATCCGCGGTGGTGGTGGTCGGCGATTCGATCACCGACGGCTCGCAGACCAAGTCCAACACCAACAAGCGCTGGACCGATGGGCTCCAGCTCCGGCTGCGCGAAGACCCGGCGCTGCGCGAGATGGCGGTGCTCAACGCCGGGATCGGCGGCAACCGGCTGCTTCAGGACGGCCTCGGCCCCAACGCGCTCGCGCGCTTCGATCGCGAGGTGCTGAGCCCGCCCGGCGTCACTCACATGATCGTGCTCGAAGGGATCAACGATCTCGGCACCCTCACGCGCGACGCGCCGGTGAGCGCGGCCGAGCATACCGCATTGGTCGAGCGGATGATCGGGACGATGCGCCAGATGATCGCGCGCGCGCATGCGCACGGGATCAAGGCGATCGGCGCGACGATCCTGCCTGACGGCGCCTCGACCTATTACCACCCCGACGCCGGCAACGAAGCCGACCGGCTCGCGGTCAACACCTGGATCCGCGCACCGGGCAACTTCGACGGCGTCATCGATTTCGACCTGACGATGCGCGATCCCGAACAGCCCACCAAAATGCGCGCCGGCTATGATTCGGGCGACGGGCTGCATCCTTCGCCGGTCGGCTACCAGGTCATGGCCGATTTCGATCGCGCTCGACCTGCTCGGATCGAGGATGAAGGCGCAGCAGGCCAAGGCGCCCCCCGCGCCGCGCCGGCCCGCCGACGCCGGCCCTGCGATCGCGTTCACTTTCGACGATCTCCCCTCGCATGCCTCGCTGCCGTCGAACACCACGCGCGTCGAGATCGCCGACCGAATCCTCGCTGCGCTGAAGGCCGGCGGCGCGCCGCCGATTTATGGCTTCGTCAACGGCGTCCAGACCGAGCGCGAGCCGGCCTCGACCCCGGTGCTCGCCGAATGGCGCAAGGCGGGCTTCCCGCTGGGCAACCATGGCTGGAGTCACGCCAACCTCGCGCAGATCAGCGATGAACAGTTCGCCGCCGAACTGGCGAAGAACGAGCCGCTGCTCCAGTCGCTGATGGGCAACCAGGACTGGCACTGGTTCCGCTACCCGTTCCTTTCGGAGGCGAGCAACGACCCCGAACGCCGCGCGCGCATCCGTAAGCTGCTCGCCGCCCAGGGATACAAGATCGCGCCAGTGACGATGTCGTTCGCCGATTATGCCTACAACGATCCTTATACGCGCTGCGTCGCCAAGGGCGATCAGGCGGCGATCGCGACGATGGAGAGCGCCTGGCTTGCGGGCGCCGAGGCCGAGGCGGCGCGCTCGCGCTCGATGGCGAAGGCGGCGGTCGGGCACGACATTCCCTATGTGCTGCTGATGCACATCGGCGGCTTCGACGCGCGCATGCTTCCGCGGCTGCTCGATCTCTACAAGCGGCTCGGGTTCCGCTTCGTGAGCCTCGAGGAAGCGACCCGCGATCCGTTCTACCGGGATCAGGTCGATCCGTCGTTGCCCGCCGAACCGCAGGGGCTCGAAGGCCGGTTGGCCGTCGCGCACCAGCCGGTTCCGCCGGGCGCGCCGCTGCCGCCCCTCGATACGATGTGTCGATGAGCGCCTAGAACAATTCCCCCTGCGGTCCCGCGGGCGGTCGGAACAGGTCGGTGCGGACCTTGAGCCGCTCCAGAATCAAGCCCGTAGCGTCTCGCGGCGATGTGGAAGCGGGTGCGCAGCAGCTCGGCCCAGGCGCCGTGGCCACGGAAGCGCGTGTGGAAATTGCCGTCGTTGTCCTTGCCGCCGCGGATCGACTGGATGATCGACATCACCTTCCCCGCGCGCTCGGGGAAATGCTCGTCGAGCCAGGCGCGGAACAAGGGCGCGACTTCCCACGGCAGCCGCACCGGCAGGAAGAACGCCGCGCGCGCGCCCGCCCCGGCGGCGCGCTCCATGATATGCTCCATCTCGTGATCGGTGATCGCGGGGATCACCGGCGAGATCGACAGGAACACGGGGATGCCCGCATCCGCCAACTTGCGCATCGCCGCCAGCCGCTTCTCGGGATGCGGTGCGCGCGGCTCGACAGTCATCGCGACCCTGGGATCAAGCGAGGTGACCGACAGCATCACCGCCGCCAGCCCCTTGGCCGCCATCGGTGCGAGCAGGTCGATGTCGCGCGTCACCCGATCGGACTTGGTGGTGATCGTCAATGGATGGTTGGTCTCGGCGAGCACTTCGAGGCAGCCGCGAGTGATCCGCCACTTCGCCTCGATCGGCTGATAGGGATCGGTGTTGGTCCCGAACGCGATCGGCTTGCAGACATAGCCGCGTTTGGCGAGCTCGGCGCGGAGCAGGGCAGGGGCGTCGGGCTTGGCGAACAGCTTCGTCTCGAAATCGAGACCGGGCGAGAGATCGTGGTAGGCGTGACTCGGCCGCGCGAAGCAATAGATGCAGCCGTGCTCGCAACCGCGATAAGGGTTGATCGACTGGTCGAAGACGATGTCGGGCGATTGGTTGCGGGTGATGATCGTCTTCGGTTTCTCGATCGTCACCGTGGTGCGCAGCGGCGGCGGGGCGCCGTCCACCGTCTCGCGATCGTCGAGCCAGTCGCCATCGCTTTCGCGTTCGGGCAGGTTGAAGCGGGTGCTTTCGCGGTTGAGCGTGGCGCCGCGCACCGGGCAAGTCTTGGCCATTGCCAAATCCTACGCGACAGTGTAGAACATAGCAAGAACATTGGAGATGGATGATGCTGCGGATCAGCTATGTCGAATTGCCGGTGACCAACGTGCCGGCAGTGCGCGATTTCTATGCGGGGGCGTTCGGCTGGGTCTTTACCGACTTCGGGCCCGACTATGCCGCGACGATGACCGGCGATGTCGACGTCGAACTCAATGGCAGCACAGATCATGCGATCGCCAACATCCTGCCGATCGTCGAGGTGAAGGACGATCTCGAAGGCGCACTCGACAAGGTCGTGGCCGCGGGTGGCGAGATCACCGTGCCGATCTTCGCCTTCCCCGGCGGGCGCCGCTTCCATTTCCGCGATCCGAACGGCAACGAGTTGGGCGTCGCGATCAACGAACCGGAGATGATGCCGGGCTGATCACTGTCCCGCGGCGCGGCTTTTTTGCGCCGATGCGCGATTGCCCTTGCCCGGACGCATGGTACCATCGGCCTGAATTCCGGGGGGAGTTGCGATGCGTTCGATCCGTCTAGCCGCCGCTGCGCTCGTTGCCCTGGTCTGCAGCGCCGACGCCGCACATGCGCAGGACCGCAATCCTTGCGCCGAGGGAACGGTCTGCGCCGGCGATCCGGCGACGGTGATGGCCGCCATGCAGAAGGCGGGCATGAAGCCGCGGCTCGGGACCGACAATCTGGGCGACCCGCTGATCGAGGGCGACTCCAGCACCTATCAGTTCGAAGTCCATTTCTGGGGATGCGAGAACCACCGGAACTGCGATTCGCTGCGCTTCGAGGTCGATTTCCGCAAGGAGGACGACAACACCCTCGATCTCGCCAACAAGTGGAACTCGGCGCACCGCTTCCTCCAGGCCTCGGTGATGCCCGACGGCCGGTTCGTCACCGCCTATGACCTGGCGACGATCGGCGGCGTCAACGATCGCAATTTCGCCGACGTGCTCGATTGGTGGAACTCGAAGCTCGGCGAGCTCGGCGATTTCTTCCGGGAAGTGCTCAAGCCTGAGGAGAAGGCACCCGAGAAGCCCGCCAAATAGGAGAAGACATGATCCGTAGCGCCCTCATCGCCGTCACGCTCGCTGTGGCGTCCGTCACCGCACCGCCGGCCATCGCACAATCGCAAAATCTCGATCTCACCAAGCCGGCGGATGTCGTCACGGCACTCCAGCGCGCGGGATACAAGGCCGTGGTCAAGGCCCACGACGACGGCAGGCAGTATATCGACAGCGCTGCCAACGGGAATGGATTCCAGGTCGAGTTCTACGACTGCGATACACCGGTGACTGCGTGCAAATCGGTGCAGTTCTTCGCCTGGTGGAAGAAGGAGCCCGTCTTTACGCCAGAACTCGTCAATGAGTGGAACGACAAGAATCGGTTCCTCAAGGTTTGGATCGACAAGGACGGCGACCTCGACGAAGCGGTCGATATCTCGACCATCGGCGCACTGAGCTACGAGAATTTCGCCGATTCGCTCGACTGGTTTGTCTCCATGGACGGCAGCCTGGCGGTATTTCTCAAGGAAAAGCGCGGCAGTTAGCGCTCAGCGCTCCGTCAGCCGCGGCATCAGCTCGACGAAATTGCAGGGGCGGTGGCGGATGTCGAGCTGGTCCTTGAGGATGCCGTCCCACCCGTCGATCACCGCGCCGGTCGATCCCGGCAGCGCGAAGAGGTAAGTGCCGCGCGCCACGCCCGCGCAGGCGCGCGACTGAATCGTCGAGGTGCCGATCTTGGCGAAGCTCAGCCAGCGGAACAGCTCGCCGAAGCCCGGGATCTCCTTGTCCCAGAACTCTCGCAAGGGCTTCGGGACTCACGTCGCGCCCGGTGACGCCGGTGCCGCCGATGGTGAGGATCACGTCGACCTCCGGATCGTCGATCCAGGCGTGGAGTTTGCCGACGATCTGGTCGGGATCGTCGCGGACGATCGCGCGGTCGGCGAGACTATGCCCGGCGCCGGTCAGCCGCTCGACGAGAGCGTCGCCCGAGCGGTCGTCGACGTGGCTGCGGGTATCGGAGACGGTAAGCACGGCGATCCGGACGGGCCGGAACGCCCGGCTCTCGTCAATTGGCACTGTCGGCGGCGGGCTGCTGGAACGCGCCGAGCCGGACCGAAGGCGCGCCGGGCATCCCCGGGAATCGCGGCCACAGCCCCTGGACCAGCGCCTCGCGGCTGACCGACTTGCGGCCTTCCTGCAGCTCGTACATCCAGTAGTTGCGCAGCACCGTCATCACGTATCCGCGCGTCTCCCAATAGGGGATGCTCTCAATGTAGAGCAAAGGGTCCCCATTGTCCTTCATCCCCGCATTCCACGCCTGGATCGGGGTGGGACCGGCGTTGTAGGCCGCGATCACCTTGGGCAGCAGGCCCTGAGTCATCGGCGAATCGCGCAGCTGCTCGAGATAGGACTGGCCGATCTCCATGTTGACCGAAGGCTTGGTGAGATCCGAGCTGACATAGGTCACGCCCCGGCGGCGGCCGACATCGGTCGCGGCGCCCATCTTGACCTGCATCAGCCCCATCGCGCCCGCGGCGCTGCGGATCTCCGAATTGAAGCGCGATTCCTGAAGCGTGTGGGCGAACACGAGCGCGCGATCGACGCGCCAGCCGCCATCGGGCGTCCAGTTGGGCTCGGGATAGCGCGCCGCGACCTGCACCTCGGCACCCGCGGGGCCGTTGTGCGAAAGCCAGAGCTGGGTCTGTGGCAGGTTGAGCCGCCCGGCGAGCCGAGTCGAGCGCGGCGTGCTCGTCGGCCGTGCCCAACTTGGCCTGGTGGCGAAGTACCTCGTCCGCGAGGTTGTTCTCGCCGATCTCGATCAGCGCGGCGGCGACGCGGACGTTGGGCTTGCGCTCGAGCGCGCGCCAATCCTCGGCGATGAAGCGCTCGCCGCGCATCGAAGTGTCCTCGATGCCCAGCGCCTGGCGGGCTAGCAGGCCGTAGAAGGTCTCGTCATATTGCGCCGCACTCTTGAGGTCGGCCGCGACTTCCTCGGGCCGGTCGCAGGCCATCGCCGCGCGCGAAGCCCAGTAGAAGCCGGCCGAGCGCAGCTCGGCGTCGGCGGCGCGCTGCGAGACCGATGCGAAGGCGGTGCCCGCGCTCGTGCAATCGTTCTGGCGCCATGCGGCGAGTCCCTGCACCCAATCGCCCTGCGCGGTCCATTCGCCCGATCCGGCCTGCGCCTTGGCGGCCATGCGGCGCGCGTTGATGTCGTCGCCGGCGGTGTAATAGATCCACGCGACCTTCTGCTGCCATTCGGTCAGCGCGTCGGGGGTCATGTCGGCGGCGTGCTGCTCGAGCATCGCCTCGGCCGAAGCGCCATCGTCGGCCTTGACGAAGGGCTGGCTGGCGAGCGCCATCTCGGTCGAGGCGGCATCGCTCTGCACGGTGCGGGTGCGCTGGCGGACCGGCGCCGAATCGAACCACACCAGATGCTTCTCGGCGGGCACATAGGCGATGTCGGTCGCGCCGCGGGCGAGCGCCATGCGCTTAAGCTGGTCGGCCTGCGGCAGCTCGGGCGCCTCGGTAATCAGAGCGAGTAGCGGCTCGACATCGACCTTGGGAGAATCCTTGGCGGTGTAGAGCTCGGCGCGGGCGATCGCGTGGAGCGGGCCCGATTTCATCGCGTCGAGCTGAGTCTGGGCGTCGGCCCAGCGCCCGGCGCGGATCGCCGCGAACACCATGCGATAGCCGGCGCGCTGGTCGGCATCGAGCTGATCGGGAATGCCGTCACCATCGCGCATCGGGGCTGCGGCAGGGGCGCGCATCGGCGCGACAGCAGGGGCACGCATGGGTGCCGGGGTCGAAACGGTGGAAGTGGTGCCGTCCGACTTGCCGTTCTCGGCATGGGCGGCGAGCGGAACTGCCATCAACACGGCAGCAAAAGCGATACGCATACTCACAGGCTGGTCCCCCGGCGCAAATGCATCAGTTGATTCCAGGCTTCGGCCTTTCGGCCCGGCCGCCCCAACAGGAGGCGGGGGTGATCGATGACCACCGCTCCCTTGTTTCGGACAAAATGGTTAATGGCACTTTCGTAATTTCCGAATCCTGAACCGTTCGTCGTGTCCCGTACACGGTCCACCGTTTGTCCAAGCAGAAGCAGCCGCTGAGGCCCCACGAGCGCGATGTGGTGCCAGGCAAGCATGGCCAACCCCGCGACGTCTTCCTCGGCAATGCGCCCGGTCAAGGGCCGCGCCACCGCGAGCGAAGCAAGATAGACCGACTCGCGTTGCTCGCCGATCGCCGCGAGGATCGCGTCGAGCAGCCTTCCCTCGGCGCCGTCCATCAAGTGCTCGCGGTCGTCGGCCTCGGGCATGTCGGTGAGGATCATCAGACCGGCACCGGCCGCCCCGCTCGGAGGCACGCGCGGAGTCAGCCATTCGGCCTCGGGCGCGCGGTCGCCCAGCCGCCAGGCGACGAAGGCTTCGAGCGTCTCGGGGAGCGGCTCGGCGGCCGCCGCCGCTACGGCAGGCACCTCCGCGGCGGACTCGCGCACCGGTGCCGGCCGCGCGAGCCAGTCGCGCGGCGCGTCGTCGGTCAACGTCTCGAGCCCCGCGTCGCGCCACCATTCGAGCGCGCTCGCAAGCTCCTGCCGCCAATCGTGTCCGTACTCCCGCCCCATCGCTTCATAGGGTCCTGCCTTGACGCCGCGGTCAATCTGGCTTCATCGCCTGAGGGACGAGGCGTTGCCAACGCGCGATGACAGGGGCGCGGCGCGTCCCGTTGGGAGACGTTAAGGAGTTTCGGGATGAGCGAGCGGGAGTCGATGCCCTATGACGTCGTGATCGTCGGCGCGGGCCCGGCCGGGCTTTCGGCGGCGATTCGGCTAAAGCAACTCGCGGCAGAAGCAGGCGCCGAGCTGTCGGTCTGCATCCTCGAGAAGGGCTCGGAGGTCGGCGCTCATATTCTCTCGGGCGCGGTGATCGATCCGCGTTCGCTCGACGAACTGATCCCCGATTGGCGCGACCAGGGCTGCCCGCTCGCGCAGGTACCGGTCACCGAGAACCACCACTGGATCCTCTCGAAGACCGGCAAGGCCGCGATCCCGCACCTCTTCACTCCACCCTTCATGCACAACAAGGGCACCTACACGGGGAGCCTCGGCAATCTCTGCCGCTGGCTGGCGGGCAAGGCGGAGGAGCTGGGGGTCGAAATCTTCCCGGGCTTCGCCGCCGCCGAGATCCTGTTCAACGACGACGGATCGGTGAAGGGAGTCGCGACCGGCGACATGGGGGTGGCGCGCGATGGGCACCACAAGCCCGACTATCAGCCCGGGCTCGAGCTCCACGCGAAGTACACCTTCTTCGCCGAAGGCGCGCGCGGCCACCTGACCAAGCAGCTGATCCGCGATTTCGATCTCGCGAAGGATTCGCAGCCGCAGGTCTATGGCATCGGCATCAAGGAACTGTGGGACATCGCCCCCGACAGGCACGTTCCCGGCCGAGTGATCCACACCCAGGGCTGGCCGCTCGACGACGAGACCAACGGCGGCGGCTTCCTCTATCACCAGGCCGACGGGCAAGTGGCGCTCGGCTTCGTCACCTGGCTCGATTACGCCAACCCCTGGCTCTCGCCGTTCCACGAGATGCAGCGCTGGAAGACCCACCCAGCGATCGCCGAAATCCTCGAAGGGGCCAAGCGAGTCTCCTATGGCGCGCGCGCGATCACCGACGGCGGCTGGCAATCGGTGCCGAAGCTGGTCTTCCCCGGCGGCGCGCTGATCGGTTGCGCGGCGGGGTTCCTCAACGTGCCGCGGATCAAGGGCACCCACACCGCGATGAAATCGGGAATGATGGCCGCCGAGGCCGCTTTCGCCGCGGTCCAGGCCGGCCAGGTGGGCGACGAGCTCGCCGCCTACCCTGAAGCCTATGAGGCGAGCTGGGTCTACCAGGAGCTGCGCGGCGTCCGCAACGTCGTGCCCTTGGTCAAGAAGTTCGGCGGCTTCTGGGGTACCGTGCTTTCCGGCGCGGCGATGTGGATGGAGGTGCTGGCGCTGCGCTGGCCCTTCACGATGAAGCACCACGCGGATTATGCGAGCCTTCGCCACGCCGACCAGGCCCGACCGATCGACTACCCCAAGCCCGACGGCGTGCTCACCTTCGACCGGCTCTCGTCGGTGTTCATCTCGAACACCAACCACGAGGAGGACCAGCCGGTCCATCTCGTGCTCAAGGATCCGGAGATTCCGATCCACTACAATCTGCCCGTGTACGCCGAGCCGGCGCAGCGTTATTGTCCGGCGGGCGTGTACGAAGTGGTGGGGGAGGGCGACGATCTCCGCTTCCAGATCAACGCGCAGAACTGCGTGCACTGCAAGACGTGCGACATCAAGGACCCCAGCCAGAACATCAACTGGGTGGTTCCGGAGGGCGGGGGAGGACCCAATTACCCGAACATGTAACGGCTTTGTGCTGGTGCTCGCCGCGCTGATCGCGGCCCCGCCGGCGTTCGCCCAGTCCGTATCGCCTGCGCCAGCGCCGCCGGCCCCCGAGACACCCGCGCTCGTTTCCGCGACCGACATGCTCGCTTTCGTCCGCGCGCGCGCCGCCGATGCCGCGGGCGCCGCCGACGTCGCCGCCGCAGGCTATGCCACCGCGCTCGACCAGGCGCCCGACGATCCGGTGATCGCGATCCGCGCCTACCGCGAGGGGCTGGCGGCGGGCGACTATGCGCTCGCCGGCCGCGCCGCTGCCGCGCTCGGCAAGGCCGGCGTCGCGCCGCCGGATACCGAAGTGCTGCGATTTGCCGTCGCGCTCCACGCGGGCGATGCCGCCGGAGCCCGCGACGCGCTCGACCGGATGAGTCACGGCCCGCTCGAGTTCATGGTGCCCGTGCTCAGCGCGTGGATGGCGTTCGATCGCGGCGAGGATGCGGTTGCCCAGCTCGAAGCCAATCCCGGCACGCCGCTGTCGCGCCGCTACGCCGCCGAGCATCGCGCGCTTTTGCTCATCGCCGCGCACCGCCCCGCCGAGGGGCTGATCGCGCTCCAGTCGCTGCTCGCGATCGAGCAGGACGCTGATATGCGGATCGACGCCGCGCTGCTCCTCGCCGGAACCGGCGAAGCCGATCGCGCCCGGGCGATGCTGAGCGGACCACAGGCGCAATTGATCTCGCCTCGCGCCTCGCTGGGGGCGGGGGTGAAGCCCAGCGCCGCGTTCGGCGCGTCGCGGCTGTTTCTCGGGCTCGCGAGCGATCTGTCGCGCGAGGATATGGGGCCTGTCTCCATTCTGCTCGCGCGCGCGGCATTGCTGCTCGATCCCGGCAATGATCGCGCGCGGCTCTATTTGGCCCAAGCCTTGTCGCGTAGCGGATCCAAGGCGCTGGCGCTCCACGAACTGACCGGGATTGGCGCCGACAGCCCCTTCGCGCGTAGTGCCGGCGCGGGGGCGATCGACGCGCTCCGCCGGGCCGGCGAGACAGGGCAGGCGATCGATCTCGCCCGAGCAATGGCCGCCGGCCCGTCCACCACGGTCGCCGACATTCGTACCTATGGCGACCTCCTCGCCGAAGACGGCCAATATGCCGCAGCCGCCGCCGCTTATGGCGACGCGCTGCGCCGAGCTGGCAGCGACGGCGACTGGCAGCTCCATTTCCAGCGCGGCACCGCACTCGACCGCGCAGGAAGCTGGAAGCCGGCGCTCACCGAGTTGCGCCGAGCGGCTGCACTCGCCCCGCAAGAGCCGGATGTCCTCAACACGCTCGGCTACGCCCTGCTCGAGCATAACGAAGACCTTGCTGGCGCGCAGGCGCTGATCGAGCGTGCAAGCACCCTCAAGCCTCAGGATTCGTCGATCGCCGATTCGCTCGCCTGGGCCTATTACCGGCGGGGCGATATCGCCCGAGCGCTGCCGCTGCTCGAGCGTGCGGCGCAGGCCGATCCCGGCGGCGCGCAAGTCAACGAGCATCTCGGCGATGCCTATTGGCGGGTCGGGCGGCGCTACGAGGCGCGCTATGCATGGCGCGCAGCCGCCGTCGGCGCCGATGAAAGCGCCGCGCGGCGCATCGAGGCGAAGCTCGTCAACGGCCTCACCGGCGCCGACTGAGCGCGATGGTCACGGAAACCGCGCGCGCCAAGCTCAACCTGGCGCTCCATGTCCGTGCCCGCCGGCCGGATGGCTATCACGAAATCGAGACGCTGTTCGCCTTCACCGAGCTGGGCGACGAGGTGCGCGTGGAGCCGGGTCCCGCGCGATTCGAAGTGGCGGGACCATTCGCCTCCGCGCTGGCGGGCGAGGACGACAATCTGGTGACTCGTGCCGCTGCGCGATTTGCCGATGCATTCGGTGGCGGGCCCTGGTCGATCGTGCTCGACAAGCGGCTCCCGGTCGCCTCGGGGATCGGCGGTGGATCGGCGGACGCCGCGGCAGCACTGCGGGCGCTGGCCCGGCTCGAAGGGATCGCGCCTGACGATCCCGGGCTCTTCGCTATCGCCGATGCGCTCGGATCCGACGTGCCTGCCTGCCTGCTCGGCCGCACCGCGATCGGCGGGGGAGGGGAGAGCGGCTGGAGCCGGTCCCCGGCCTTCCCGGCACCTCGGTGCTGCTGGTCAATCCGGGCGTGCCCGTCTCCACCCTCGACGTGTTCCGCCGCTGGGACGGGGTCGATCGCGGCCCACTTCCGCTCGATCCGCGCGAGGGCCGCAACGATCTCGAGGCGCCCGCGCGCGAAATCGCGCCGGTGATCGGCGAGGTGCTTGCGCTGCTCGCCGAGCAGCCGGGGGGCCGGATGGTACGGATGTCGGGCTCGGGCGCGACGTGCTTCGCGTTGTTCGGCTCGGCCGAGGCCTGCACCGCTGCCGCCGCACGGATCGAACGCCCCGGTTGGTGGGTCGCCGACACGCGGCTCGCGGGTTAACCACGGCGCTAAAGCCGATCTTGGCATTTCCCTGCCTATCACGTCCCCAGCGGATCAGACGCCAGGAGCGGGACGTCCGCCGGTGGCCCCCGTTTCGGCGGGCGCCATCCCCGTGACACGGCGCGCCGCTTGAGGCAGAGCCGCCGCATGATCCACGTTACTCGCGACGGCCCAATCGCCACGCTCACCCTCGCGCGGCCTGGCGCGCGCAATGCGCTTCCGGTCTCGGGCTGGAACGCGCTCGCCGCCGCCGCCGCCGAAATCGCCGCGAGCGACGCCCGCGTCGCGATCTTCCGTTCGGATGTGCCGGTGATCTTCTCGGCCGGCGCCGACATCTCCGAATTCGCCACCTTCTGCGACGATCCCGCCGCCGCCACCCGCTTCCGCCAGGCAATGCGCGCCGGGATCGAGGCGGTCGCGGCGCTGCCGATGCCGGTGATCGCGGTGATCGACGGCGGCTGCTTCGGTGCGGCGATCGCGCTGATCCTCGCCTGCGACCTGCGCGTCGCGGGCGACGGCGCGCAATTCGCCTCCACCCCCGCGAAGCTCGGTCTCGGCTACCCGCGCGAGGATGTCGCTCGGCTGGTGGCGCAGATCGGCAAGGGCAATGCCGCGCGAATGCTGTTCTCGGGCGAGATCGTCGATGCCCCCGACGCGCATGCGATGGGGCTGGTCGAGCTCCATTGGGAGGATGCCGAGCCGCTTGCCCGTGCGTTCGCCGAGCGGATCGCCGCCAATGCGCCGGGGGCGATGCGGCTGCTCAAGCGCACGCTCGCCGATCCCGCCGACGCGAGCCTCGACGCGACGTTCGACGCCTGTTTCGGTGGCGCGGAGTTCGCCGAGGGCCTCGCGTCGTTCCGCGAGCGGCGCAGGCCGTCCTACCCATGACCGAATGGATCGACGGGCCGGCGTGTGACCTGCTGCTGCTGTGCGACCATGCCTCCAACGCGGTGCCCGAGGACGTGGACCTCGGCATCGCGCGTGAGCTGCTCGACCTCCATATCGCAATCGACATCGGCGCCGCGGAGCTCACCCGCGCCTTGGCGGCAAGGCTCGGCGCGTCCGCGATCCTCGGCACCGTCTCGCGCCTCGTCATCGATCTGCACCGCGAACCCGAACACCCGAACTTGATCCCCCACCATAGCGACGGCCATGATATAGCGGGTAATCTTAATATCGATTCTGAGGAACGCCTGACACGTTTCCACATGCCGTATCACCGCTTCATCGAGGACCGCATCCGCACCCGGCGCCCGGCGATGATCCTCTCGATCCACAGCTTCACCCCGCGGCTCGAACACGGTGGCGCCGACCGGCCGTGGGAGATCGGCATCCTCTACAACGAGGACGAGCGCCTTGCCCGTCCGGCGATCGACTGGCTGCGCGGGCGGGGCCTGGCGACCGGTGACAACGAGCCCTATTCGGGCAAGCTTCTCAACGCCACGCTCAACCATCACGCCGAGGCGAACGGGATTCCCTCGATCGCGGTCGAAGTCCGCAACGACCTGATCCGCGACGCGGCCGGGGTGGCGCGATGGACGGAAATTTTGTCCGAACTCGCCGGAGTCCTGCGCAATAGTCTTGCGCCCGAAGCCCCTCCCGCGACATAGGCGGTCGCGCCATGACCCACAGCTTCGACAAATCCCGCCTGCCCAGCCGCCACGTCTCGGTCGGCCCCGAGCGCGCGCCGCACCGCAGCTATTATTACGCGATGGGCCTGACCGAGGAGGAGATCGCCCGGCCGTTCGTCGCGCTCGCCAGCGCGGGCAACGACAGCGCGCCGTGCAACACCACGCTCGACGCCCAGGCCGATGCCGCGCGCGCGGGCGTCGATCGCGGGCGGCGGCATGCCGCGCCGCTTCAACACGATCACCGTCACCGACGGCATCGCGATGGGTCATCAGGGGATGAAATCCTCGCTGGTCAGCCGCGAGGTGATCGCCGATTCGGTCGAGCTCTCGGTGCGCGGCCATTGCTACGACGCGCTGGTCGGCTTCGCGGGGTGCGACAAGTCGCTGCCCGGCATGATGATGGCGATGCTCCGGCTCAATGTGCCGTCGATCTTCGTCTACGGCGGCTCGATCCTGCCCGGGCCGCTTCCATGGTCGCGACGTCACCGTGGTGGACGTGTTCGAGGTCGTCGGCCGCTATGCCGCCGGCGACCTGTCCGCTCTCCGAAGTCCACGCGACTCGAGAAGGTCGCCTGCCCCGGCCACGGCGCGTGCGGCGGCCAGTATCACCGCGAACACCATGGCCTGCGTCGGCGAGGCGATCGGACTGTCGTTGCCGAATAGCAATATGGTGCCCGCTCCTTACACAACACGCGAACAGATCGCGGTCGCTGCCGGCGCGCAGGTGATGGAGCTGCTCGCGGCCAACATCCGCCCGCGCGACATCTGCACCCGCGACGCGTTCGAGAACGCCGCCCGCGTCGTCGCGGCGACCGGCGGCTCGACCAACGGCGCGCTGCACCTGCCCGCGATGGCGAACGAGGCCGGGATCGACTTCGACCTGTTCGACGTCGCCGAGATCTTCAAGACCGACGCCCTATATCGCCGACCTCAAGCCCGGCGGCCAATATGTCGCGCAAGCGACATGTACGAGGCCGGCGGCGTCTACATGCTGATGAAGACGCTGCTCGCCGAGCGGCTTCCTCCACGGCAGAGTGCCTGACCGTGACCGGCAAGACGCTCGCCGAGAACATCGACCAGGTCACGTGGAACCCCGACCAGAAGGTCATCTACGACGTCAAGACGCCGATCACGCCCACCGGCGGCGTCGTCGGGTTGCGCGGCAGCCTCGCGCCCGACGGCGCGATCGTGAAGGTGGCGGGCATGCACGCGCCTTCAGTTCGCGGGCCCGGCGCGGGTGTTCGATTGCGAGGAGGATTGCTTCGCCGCGGTCGAGGCGCGCTCGATCAACGAGGGCGAGGTGATCGTCATCCGCTACGAAGGCCCCAAGGGCGGCCCGGGCATGCGCGAGATGCTCTCGACCACCGCCGCGCTCTACGGTCTGGGGATGGGCGAGAAGGTCGCGCTGATCACCGACGGCCGTTTCTCTGGCGCGACGCGCGGCTTCTGCATCGGCCATGTCGGACCCGAAGCCGCCGATGGCGGCCCGATCGCGCTGGTCGAGAACGGCGACACGATCCGCATCGACGCCGAAGCGGGCACGATCGACCTCGACGTGACCGAGGATGTGCTCGCTGCGCGCCGCGCCGCCTGGCGACCGCGCGTCCACGACTATCAATCCGGCGCGCTCTGGCGCTATGCCCGCACCGTCGGCCCGGCCTATAAGGGCGCGGTGACGCACCCGGGAGCCAGCGCCGAAACCCATGTCTACGCGGATATCTAGCGCGATCGGCCTGTTGCTCGTCCTCGCCGCGTGTCAGGCGAAGATCCCGGACAAGGCGTCGGTCGCGAAGGCCGAAGCCGGGCGCCGCGCGATCGCCCAGGCCGAGGGCAGGGTCGAGTGCATGCCGCCGGGCGCCAAGGCGTTCTCCTACGCCTGCGCGATCGACCGGACCGAGACTCAGGATGGCCTGTTCCTCACCCTGCACCACCCCGACGGAGGCTTCCGGCGGCTGCTGGTGACGCACGACGGGCGCGGAGTCGCCGCCGCGGATGGGGCCGAGGTCGCCAAGGTGACGCCGCTGGGCGACGACATGATCGAGGTGGCGCTCGGGGGCGCCCGTTACCGGCTGCCCGCCACGGTGCGCAAGGCGAAGGCGAAGCGCGCATGAGGATCCCCGCCGGCGCCCCCATCCTGACCGCCGCCTGGATGCGCGCGGCCGAGGAAGGCGTATTCCGATCGGGCGTGTCGCAGGACGCATTGATGGAGCGGGCAGGGGCTGCCGTCGCGCGCGAGGCGGCGCGGTTCGCGACGGGCCGCCCGGTGCTGGTCGTCGCGGGGCCGGGCAACAACGGCGGCGACGCCTATGTCGTCGCGCGGCTGCTCGCAGCGCAAGGGCTCGACGTCGCCATCGCCGCGCTCGGCGAACCGCGGATGGGCGCCGCCGAGCGGATGTGGGCGCAGTGGAAGGGTCCCGCCACGTCGCTCTACGAGGCCAAGGCGCGCCCGTTCCTTGTCGACGGCCTGTTCGGCACCGGAGTGACGCGCCCGCTCGAGCGCGGCCCGCGCGCCCTCCTCGCCGAGCTGCACGCCGCTGCCGATTTCACCCTCGCGATCGATTTGCCATCCGGGCTCGAGACCGATAGCGGCGCCGACCTCGGCGCGCCCGCCGCCGACGTCACGGTGGCGCTCGGCGCGCTCAAGCCGGCGCACCTGCTCGGCGCGGGGCTGGAGAAATGCGGGCATGTCGTGCTCGATCCGCTCGACATCCCGGTCGATTGCGCCTGGCGCACGGTTTCGCGGCCCCGCATCGCGGTGCCGGATGTGCATGGGCACAAATACAGTCGCGGGCTGGTCGTGGTGGTGGAGGGCGCAATGCCGGGAGCGGCGCGGCTCGCGGCGCAGGCGGCGATGCCTGGGGCGGGTTACGTCATCCTCGCCGGTGCCAGCCCCGAGGGCGGCGAGCCCGACGCGCTGGTGCGGCGCCGGATCGAGGATGGCGACGCGCTCGCCGATTTCCTCGCCGACGAGCGGATCGGCGCGGTGGCGATCGGCCCGGGCCTGGGCCGCGAACGGCGCGCCGAGGGATTGCTCAAGGCCGCGCTGGCCTCGCCGCGCCCGCTCATCCTCGATGGCGATGCGCTGACCTTGCTCGGCAAATCGGCGCCGCGCTGGCTCCAGAGCCGTGGGGCGCCGACCTGGCTCACCCCGCATTCGGGCGAGTTTCAGCGAATGTTTGAGAGCCAGGGCAGCAAGATCGACGCGACCCTCGCCGCCGCCATGGAATCGGGTGCGACGATCGTCCACAAGGGCGCCGATACCGTGATCGCGTCGCCGGAGGGCGAGGTTCGCGTGCTCGCCGGCGCACCGTCGTGGCTCGCCACCGCGGGCACCGGTGACGTGCTGGCCGGGCTGCTCGCCGCGCAAGTCGCGACCGGACTCGCCGGTGTGGACGCGGCCGAGGCGGCGGTGTGGCTCCACGCGCGCACGGCGCAGCGCGCGGGCCCCGCGTTCACCGCCGACGGCCTGGTGGGCCATATCGCCGGGGTGATCGCCGAATGTCTCTAGACGAGGACCGCATTGTCCGCGTGGCGGCTCGGGGCGACGGCGTCACCGCCGACGGCCGCCACGCCGCCCTGGCCGCGCCGGGCGACAGCCTGAGCGCCGATGGCACGCTCATCCGCGGTCCCAGCCACCAGACCCCGCCATGCAAGCATTTCCCGGTGTGCGGCGGTTGTCAGCTCCAGCATCTCGACGACCCGAGCTGGAGCCAGTTCATCGTCGATCGAATCCGCGGTGCGCTCGCCCAGCACGGTCTCGAGACCGAGATTCGCGCGCCTTTGCTCTCGCCGCCGCGCACCCGGCGCCGCGCCACGCTCCATGCCGAGCGGCGCGGGCGGCAGGTGCATCTCGGCTTCACCGAGGCGCAGAGCCATCGGCTGATCGACCTCGAGGAATGCTGGGTGCTGGCGCCCGAGCTGTTCCAGCTGGTCGCGCCGCTGCGCGGGCTGCTTGCGGGGCTGCTGCCCAATACCCGCCGGGTGAATGTCCATCTCGCGCTGACCGATCAGGGTCGCGACGTGCTGATCGACGGACTCGACGCCGAGGGCCTCGCCGCCGCCGAGGCGCTCACCGGCTTCGCGCGCCGCCACAAGCTCGCCCGGCTCGCGCTCGACGAGGGCTTCGGGCCGACGCCGCGCTGGGAGCCCGATCCAGTAACGGTGAGCTTCGGGGACGTGCCGGTGCCGTTCCCCGGCGGCAGCTTCCTGCAGGCGACGCCCGAGGGCGAAACGGCGCTGGTCGCGGCCGTGCGCGAGGTGGTGGGCGACGCCGCGACGGTGGCCGATCTGTTCGCGGGGCTCGGCACCTTCACCTTCGCCCTCCCGCAGGCCAGGGTCTACGCCGCCGAGGCCGCCCGCGATCCGATCCTCTCGCTCAAAGCTGCTGCCGCCCAGGCACAGCGCGCGGTGTTCGCCGACCACCGCGACCTCTACCGCCGCCCGCTGACGCCGACCGACCTCAACCATTTCGGCGCGGTCGTCCTCGATCCGCCGCGTGCCGGCGCCAAGGAGCAAGCGGTGGAGCTGGCCGCGTGCACGGTGCCGAGCATCGCTTATGTTTCCTGCAATCCCAGTACGTTCTCACGGGATGCTGAAACTCTATCGAAGGGTGGATATCGCCTCGACTGGATCCAGCCCGTCGGCCAGTTCCGCTGGTCGACACACGTCGAGCTGGCGGCGAAGTTCAGCCGCTATGCGTAGTCCGCCCCCACGAAGAACAGCCCGTCCGGCGGCGCATTGAGCCCGAGCGCCGCGCGATCATGCGCTTCGAGCGCCGCACGCATGTCGTCCGGCGACCATTTCCCCTGGCCGACCAGCGCCAGGCATCCCACCATCGAGCGCACCTGATGGTGGAGGAACGATCGCGCCGAAGCCCGCACCGTGATCCGGTCCCCCTCGCGCGTCACCTCGAGCCGGTCGAGCGTGCGGACCGGGCTGTCGGCCTGGCAATGCGCCGAGCGGAAGGTGGTGAAGTCGTGCCGACCCACCAGCCGCTCCGCGCCCGCCTGCATCGCTTCAGCATTGAGCTCGGCGGCCACGCGCCACGCCAGGCCCTTTTCCCAGGTCAGCGGCGCGCGCCGGCTGACGATCCGGTATTCGTAGTGCCGCCCAATGCACGAGAAGCGCGCGTGCCAGCCGTCCGCCACCGCCTCGCACGCCAGCACCGCGATTGGTGCCGGCCGCAGCTGGGCGTTCAGCGCCTCCGTCAGCCGGAACGGGGTGATCTTGCGCTCAATATCGAGATGCGCGCGCATCGCCAGCGCATGGACGCCCGTGTCGGTGCGTCCGGCGGCATGCACGGCGACGGCCTCGCCGGTGATCGCATGCGCCGCCGCCTCGATCGCCGCCTGAACGCTCGGTCCATGATCCTGCCGCTGCCAGCCCATGAACGGCCGGCCGTCATACTCGATCGTCAGCGCGAACCGCGTCAAAGCTGGGTTCCAGCGGGAATCGGGAAGCCGCGCAGCAGCTCCTCCGACGTCATGACGCCACGACCCGCGCGCTGGACGAGAAGCGGGCGGATGGCGCCCTCGGCGCAGGCGATTGTGAGTGAATCGTCCAGCACCGTTCCCCGGCGAAGGCCGGGGTCCAGTATCGGGCCGTTCGCGACTGGGCCCCGGCCTTCGCCGGGGAACGGCTCAACTCTGAGCACCCGCACCCGTTCGCCTTCAAATTCGAAATATGCCCCGGGTGCCGGGTTGAACGCGCGCACCTGCCGTTCCACCTCTACCGCGCTCCGCGAGAAATCGAGCCGTGCCTCGGCCTTGTCGATCTTGGGCGCATAAGTGACGCCCTCACCGGGCTGCGCCATCGGCGGATAACGTCCCGGATCAGCCAGCACCTCGACCATCAGCCGTGCGCCCATCGCGCTCAGTTCGACGCTCAACTCCCCTGCGGTCTTCCCGTCGATCGGCGTCCGTCCCTCGAGTCGCACCGAGCCGGTGTCGAGCCCCGCCTCCATCTGCATGATCCCCACGCCGGTCTCGGAATCCCCCGCCAATATCGCCCGCTGGATCGGCGCAGCGCCTCGCCAGCGCGGCAGCAGCGATCCGTGGACGTTGAGGCACCCCAGCCGCGGCGCGTCGAGCACCGCCTGAGGCAGGATCAGGCCATAGGCCGCGACCACGCCGACGTCCGCCCCCAGCGCCGCGAACGCCACCTGCGCCTCGGCATCGCGCAGCGTGAGCGGCGTCCGCACGGCAATCCCCAGCGCCTCGGCGCGCGCTTGGACGGGGGAGGGCGCCACCTTGCCGCGATTCCCCCGCCGCGGCGGCTGGCTGTATGCCGCCACCACCTCGTGCCCCGCCTCGACCAGCGCATCGAGCACCGGCACGGCGAATTCGGGGGTTCCCATGAAGACGATCCGCATGGTGCCGCTCAAGCGCTTGGCAGAGGCGGGCGCAAGCCCCTATGTCTCTCGGCGATGGCTTCCTCCGAAATCGAAGCGCTCACGCAAGTGCTCGCGCGGCTCCCAGGCCTTGGGCCGCGATCGGCGCGGCGCGCGGTGCTCCATCTGCTCAAGAAGCGCGAGACCGCTCTCGATCCGTTGCTCGCGGCGCTCTCCGCGGTCAGCCAGCGGCTCGCGACCTGCTCGGTTTGCGGCAACGTTGACACCACCGATCCGTGCGTGATCTGCGCCGATCCGCGCCGCGACGCACGCGCGCTCTGCGTGGTCGAGGAGGTCGCCGACCTGTGGGCGCTCGATCGCTCGCGGCTGTTCCCGGGGCGGTTCCACGTCCTCGGCGGCCGGCTGTCCGCGCTCGAAGGCGTTCGGCCCGAGGATTTGCGGATCGAGAGCCTGATCCGCCGTATCGCCGCCGGCGGCATCGACGAGGTCGTGCTCGCGATGAACGCCACGCTCGAGGGCCAGACCACCGCGCATTACATTGCCGAGCGGCTCGATGCCTATCCCGTCCGAGTCACCCAGCTTGCGCACGGCCTGCCGGTGGGTGGCGAGCTCGATTATCTCGACGAAGGGACGCTGGCGCAGGCGTTGCGCGCGCGGCGCCCCGTTGCTTGACGATCTCGCCCTCGATTCCTAAATCGCCCTCATGTCCGTCCTCCCGATCATCGAAGTCCCCGATCCGCGCCTGCGCGCTATTTCCGCGCCGGTTGCCGAAGTCGACGACGCGGTGCGCGACCTGATCGGCGACATGTTCGATACGATGTACGACGCCCCCGGCATCGGCCTCGCCGCGGTCCAGGTCGGCGTCGCCAAACGCGTGATCGTGATGGACCTGCAAGAGCAGGAGGACGAGGAGGGCAACCCGATCCGCGAACCCCGCGTCTTCATCAATCCCGAGATCGTCGATCCTTCTGAGGAGCATTCGGTCTACAACGAAGGCTGCCTGTCGGTCCCGGACCAATATGCCGAGGTCGAGCGCCCGGCCGCGTGCCGCGTCCGCTGGCTCGACGAGAACGGCGCGGCGCACGACGAACTGTTCGAAGGCCTGCTCGCCACCTGCATCCAGCACGAGATGGACCATCTCGAGGGGATCGTGTTTCTCGACCATCTCTCGCGGCTCAAGCGTGAGATGATCCTCAAGAAGCTGGCGAAGGCGCGCAAGGCGGCGGCGTGAGCGTGCGGACCGGTCAGGCCGGCTTGCGCGCCACCAGATCGATCACCGCCGAAATGCCGCGGTGGCGGGCGCCCTCGTCGAGTTCGGCGTCGTAGGATTCGACGCGCTCGATCGCGAAGTCGGCGAACGCCGCGCGCAGCATCGTCTCGGTGTAGAGATTCTCGAGCACCCCCGGCCCGCCGGTGCCATAGCCGAGCTGCTCGGGACGGTATCCTTCGATCAGTATCAGGCCACCCGGCCTCAGCGCGCGCTTGGTCTTCTCGAACACCAGGGCGCGTTCCTCGGGCCCGAACACCTGAATGAAGATGGCGACGACCAGCTCGAATTCGGCTTCGGGCCAATCCCATTCGAGCAGGTCCGCCTGGCGGAAGTCGACCGATACGCCGCGCGCGTTGGCGAGTGCGCGCGCCTTGGCGAGCGCGAGCGGCGAAATCTCGGTGGCGACAACCTCGATTCCCCGTTCGGCGAGCCACACGCTGTTACGGCCTTCGCCGTCGGCGACGGCAAGCGCCCTCATGCCCGGTCTGAGGAGTTCCGCCTGGCGAGCGAGGAAGCGATTGGGCGCCTCTCCGAACACATATGCGTCCTTGGCATAGCGCTGGTCCCAATAGGCTTGCGAGGTCATCTCGTCGTTCACCGCGTTCTCCATCGGGGGCAACCCGGCCGCATCAGCAGAAATGCGCGAGCGGGACAATGCGCCGGGGTACGTACCCGGTAACGGATGGAGGTTGCGGCGCGGGGCCCGCCGCGGTAAGTTCGCTTTTCGTTCCAGGAGGCGAAGTTGGATATCACGGCCGTCGTTCTGATTGCTGCCGCGCTGATCGGGGGGCTTGCGATCGGCTGGTTTCTGGGCTCGCGCGGGGCAGCGCAGATGCGCGCCGAGCGCGACGCGCGCGAGAGCGACTTCAAGGCCGCCGCCGCCGATCTCGCGCGCTCGCAGATCGATCTCGCCAAGCTCCAGGCCGAGACCACCGGCCTCGAAACCCGCTTCGCCGATCTCGCCAATCGCGTGCTGGGGGAGGCGCAGAAGGCGTTCCTCGAGCGCGCCGACGCGCGTTTCCGGCAGTCCGAGGAGAGCGCCGGGCAGAACCTCAAGTCGCTGCTCCAGCCCGTGAGCGAGCGGCTCCAGCGCTACGAGGAAGGCGTCGCCAAGGTCGAGGCCGAGCGCCGCGATGCGTTCGGCGAATTGAAGGGCCAGATCGAGCAGATGCGGATCGGCCAGGAAAAGGTCAGCAGCGAGGCCGCCAAGCTGGTCAATTCGCTCCGCAATGCCCCCAAATCGCGCGGGCGCTGGGGCGAGCAGCAATTGAAGAACGTGCTCGAGACCTGCGGTCTTGCCGAGCACACCGATTTCGAGACCGAGGTGAGCACGCCTGGCGAGGACGGCGGGCGCCTTCGCCCGGACGCGATCATCCGCGTGCCCGGCGGCCGCGCGCTCGTGATCGACGCCAAGGTCTCGCTCAATGCGTATCAGGATGCGTTCGGGGCGGTCGACGAGGCCGAACGCCACCTGGGCCTCGCCGCGCATGCGCAATCGATGCGCAACCACGTCAACGCCCTCGGCAAAAAGGCCTATTGGAGCCAGTTCGATGATGCCCCGGACTACGTCATCATGTTCGTCCCTGGCGAGCATTTCCTCTCGGCGGCGCTCGAACATGACTCGACCCTGTGGGACTTCGCCTTCGAGAAGCGCGTGCTGCTCGCGACCCCGACCAACCTGATCGCGATCGCGCGCACGGTCGCGGCGGTGTGGCGGCAGGAGAAGCTGGCCAAGGAAGCGCGCCAGATCGGCGAGCTCGGCAAGGAGCTCTACGACCGGCTCGCCAAGGCGCTCGGCGACCTGCGCGTGGTGGGCAGCGGGCTCAACACCGCAGTCAAGAATTTCAACGCCTTCGCTAGCAGTCTTGAGAGCCGGGCTCTGGTTTCGGCGCGCAAGCTAAAGGATCTCAACATCGAGCTCGGCGCGCGTGAGATCGAATCGATCCCGCCGGTCGAGCTGCTCGCGATCCACGCCGAGGCGCCCGAGGCGCTTGGCGTCGAAGCCGCGGAGTAAGGCTCCGCCGGGCTAGCGCCGCGCGGGCTGCTCGATCTTGAGCATGCGGACCAGGCGATCGAGCACCAGCCGCCCACCGCCGCGCCCGGCCAGTGCCATCCGGCCGTCGCCCAGGATCCGGACGCTCAGCCGCTGGCCGAGCAGGTCGAGCAAGTCGCGCTCCTGCTGGTTGTTGAAGCGCGTGCACGCGCGCTTGGTGCTGATCAGCGGACCCGCGGTCAAAGTGTCGCGCTCGAGCCTGAAGCTGCCGCCGAACGCGTTGCACCCGGTGTTGCCGCTGATCCGGTCGCCCTGGAATCGCACCGTCGCCGGCGCACCTGTGATCGCCGGCCGTCCGTTGATCGTCACCACGCGCCACTCGCCTTCGACCGCTGCCGTCGACTGCCTTGCCGTTTCGCCGCCGCAGCCCTTGTAGGCACGGCCGTCGACGGTGACGGTGACCGTATCGGGGAAGGTCGCGCCACTCATCCCGTTGCTGCAGCGCGCGTGGACGACGTTCACGTTGATCCGCCGCGTCCGGTAGATATCGCCCGCGAAGCCGTTGATCACCGGGGGCGTGGGCACGCTGAAGGCGGGGCGATCGAGCGCCTCGAAGCGCATCGTCCCGGCATCGATCGTCAGCGACCAGAACGGCTCGGTGCCCGCCGCGCGATACGGGACGCCCTGCGCGTTGGCGGCGAGCGGGCTGAGCGTGGCGAGGGCGGCCAGCGCGGCGGCGATCGGAAACTGCATTGCGTCGAACTCCTTCGCCGCCGCTTTGCCCCGATCCACCTGAACCGCGGATTTCCCGGTCCGCGGCGCCTAGCGCGATCTCCCGAGCACCTCATAGGCCATCACCGCGGTCGCCACCGCGGCATTGAGGCTG
Source organism: uncultured Alphaproteobacteria bacterium (assembly GCA_963799985.1). Classification (GTDB taxonomy): domain Bacteria; phylum Pseudomonadota; class Alphaproteobacteria; order Sphingomonadales; family Sphingomonadaceae; genus Sphingomonas. The sequence goes on from CAWCZC010000005.1 coordinate 303,453, forward strand.
TCGGCCTTGCCGAGCATCGGGATCTTGACCAGCAGGTCGCACTCGGTCGCCATGAAACCGGGCATCCCCTGCGCCTCGTTGCCGGTCAGCAGGAAGGTGGGGGCGGCATAGTCCGCCGCGCGATAGTCGGTCTCGGTATCGAGGCTGAGCCCGACGAGCTGGCCCGGACCGCTCCGCAGCCAAGGCAGGAACTCGTCCCAGGCTGCGCGTGCCACCGGCACGGTGAACAGCGCGCCCATGCTCGCGCGTACCGCCTCGACCGAAAAGGGGTCGACGCATTCGTCGATCAGGATCAGCGCGCCCGCGCCGACCGCGTCGCCGGTGCGCAGGATCGTGCCGAGGTTGCCCGGGTCGCGCAGCCGCTCGGCGACCAGCCAGATCGGCGCGGACGCTCGGTCGAGCGCCGCCAACGACACCGCGAAGTCAGGATAGACGCCCACCACCGATCCTGCGGATTGTCCTTGCCCGAGAGCTTGGAGAGGATGTCGGCGTTGGTCTCGATCGCCTCGCCGCCTGCGGCCTCGGCCGCTTCGATCAGCGCCGTGACCAGCGGGTGCGACCCGCTGTCGCCCGCGAAGAACAGATACTCCGGCAGCAGCCCCGCCTCGCGCGCTTCGGTCAGGATGCGCAGCCCCTCGGCGAGGAACAGCCCTTCCTCGCGCCGGTGCCGCTTGTCGCGCAGGTTGCGGACGCGCTTGACCAGCGGGTTGGAAAAGGCGGTGATCTGCCGGGGCATTATTTCCCCTCCCGCTTGCGGGAGGGGCTAGGGGAGGGAGTGTCCAAGGGAGGCATGTTTCCGCCATGCCCTCCCATGATCGGGTGAAGCAAGTCCCCGACTTGCTTCAGGTCGTCCGGGGGACGACCGACCACGATCATCACCTCTCGCAAGCGGCGAGGGGGGACCGGTTCAATCCTCCCCGAACCGCGCCTCTACCAGTTCGGCCAGCGCCGCGACCGCCCCTTCGGCGCCGTCGCCCTCGGCTCGGATCGTGATCGAGTCGCCCATCGCCGCGCCGAGCATCATCAGCCCCATGATCGAGGTGCCGGTGACCTGAGACCCGTCCTTCTCGACGATCAGCGGCACGGGCTGCGACGAAGCGAGCGTGACGAACTTGGCGCTCGCGCGTGCGTGCAGCCCGCGGCGGTTCTCGATCAGCACGGTGCGGCTGACCTGGCTCATGCGGCGGCCTCGCCGAGCACCTCGGAGGCGACGGTGATATACTTGCTTGCCCGCCTCGCGCGCGGCGGCGACCGCTTCGGTCACCTTCATCGCCTTACGCGCGCCGCGCCAAGCGGATCAGCATCGGCAGGTTGATCCCGGCGATCACCTCGACTCGCCCGCGCCTCCATCAGCGAGATGGCGAGGTTCGACGGGCGTGCCGCCGAACAGGTCGGTCAGCACGATCACGCCGCGGCCCGAGTCGACCGCCTTGATCGCCTCGGCGATATCGGCGCGGCGGCTCTCCATGTCGTCGTCGGGGCCGATGCAGATCGTCGCGATCCGCTCTTGCTTGCCGACGACATGCTCCATCGCGACGACGAACTCCTCTGCGAGGCGCCCGTGCGTCACCAGTACCAGTCCGATCATTGCGCTACTCCGCCACCCTCATATCGCCACCGGCGCCCCCTCGAGCGAGTTCCTGCGGCGCGGTCTGCAGATCACGATGGGTAACCGTGGGCGAAAATCCTTCCTCGCGCAACCGCGCGGCCATCCGTTCGGCAACATGGACCGAGCGATGGCGGCCGCCCGGTACATCCGAAAGCGACCGTTACATAGGCCTTTCCTTCGGCCTGGTAGCGCGGGAAGCAGCAGCAGGAGCAGCAATTCGATCTGCGCGACCGCCTGGGCATAGGCCGGATCGCCCGCGACATAGTCGGCGACGGCCTTGTCCTGGCCGGTTCCGGGGCGAAGGTCCTCCACCCAGTGCGGGTTGCGCAGGAAGCGCATGTCGAACACCAGGTCGGCGTTGCGCGGCAGCCCGCGCGCGAAGCCGAACGACAGGACCGAGAGCGTCGTGATGCCCAGCCCCTCGCCCGAAAAGGTCGTGCGGACCTGCTGGGCGAGCTCGTTCGACGGTAAGGCCGGTGGTGTCGATCAGCCGGTTCGACCAGCGGCGGAGCGGCGCGAGCAGCTCGCGTTCGCGCGCGATCCCGTCGGTCACCGGCCGGTCCTGCGCGAGCGGATGCCGCCGCCGCGTCTCCGAATAGCGCCGCGCCAGCTCCTCGCCGCCGCACTCGAGGAACAGCGTTCCGACATCGTGGCCGTGGTTCTCGCGAAGCCGCTTGATGCGGCGGACGATGCTCTCGGCGTCGAATCCGCGGGTCTGCGCGCCGATCCCGACCGCCAGCGGCCGCTCGTCGGCGGCATCGGTGCCCTCGGGCAGGTCGGTGTCGAGCAAGCGGTTGAGGAGGAGGAGGGGAAGGTTGTCGACCGTCTCCCAGCCGAGATCCTCGAGCGTGCGCAGCACGGTGGACTTGCCCGCGCCCGACATGCCGGTGACGAGCAGGATGTTCTTGGGCATCGGTCTTGCTCATGCCGCGCTCCGCTTGAGCGCGAGTTCGACCTTGATCGGCGCCGACGGTTCGAGAGCGGCGAGCGCGAGCACGGGCACGTCGATCCCGGCGATCCGGCGCTTGCGGCTGTCCTCGGGGAAGCGCGGCGGCGCGTCGAGGATCGACGATCAGCAGCGCGACCGGCATGTCGATGGCATAGTCCATCTCGAAGATACCGAGCCCGCGCACCTCGATCTTGCCCGCGATGGTCGGCGGTGGGCTCGCCATCAGCACGCCGTCACGGCGGCGGCAGATCGTCTGGTCGTCGGCGACGAGCTGGGCGCCGCGATCGATCAGTCGGAGCGCGAGATCGGACTTGCCCTCGCCCGATCGGCCCTCGATCAGCACCGCGCGTCCGCCGATCGCCACGCACGAGGCATGGATCGTCTCCGACGAAAGCTCAGGGACTCGGGGTGGTCATCAACGCGCTCCGGCCAGCGGAAGCCGTACCACGAACCGCGCGCCGCTCAACCGGTCCTCGCGCGATTCCACGGCGATGCTGCCCTGGTGCGCTTCGACGATCGTGCGCGCGATGGCAAGGCCCAGCCCCGAATGCTGGCCGAACGCCTCGCTCTCGGGCCGCACCGAATGGAAACGGCGAAACACCGATTCGCGCGACTCATCGGGAACGCCGGGGCCTTCGTCCTCGACCCGCACGACTAGATCGCTTGCCTTCCACGCCCGCCGATATGGTGATCAGCCCGTCCTTCGGGCGAGAAGGAAATCGCGTTCTCGATGAGATTCTCGAACACGCGCTCCAGCCGCGCGCCCTCGCCGAGCGCGACCAGCCGGTCCTCCGCCCGCCGGTCGAATGCGATGCGGATTCCGCCGCGGCATCCCGCGCGCCGCCCGCTGAGCGAGCAGCGCCTGCGATCATCGCACCGAGATCGACCGGCTCGAAGGTCGCGCGGCTGAGCTGGGCGTCGAGCCGCGACGCCTCGGAGATGTCGCTGATCAGCCGATCGAGCCGGTGGACGTCGTCGCGGACGATCTCGAGCAGCTGGTCGCGCAGCTCCGGTTCTTGCGGACGTGGCCGAGCCCCTCGACCGCCGAGCGCAGCGAGGCGAGCGGGTTCTTGAGCTCGTGCGTCGACGTCGGCGGCGAAGCTCTCGGTCGCGTCGATCCGCGCGCGCAGCGCCTGGCTCATGTCGCGAGAGCGCGCGGGCGAGCAGCCCGATCTCGTCGCGGCGCGAGGGCAGGCGCGGGACCACCACCTCGCGCGCGCGCCCCAGCCGCACCCGGATCGCGGCGCGCGCAAGACGGCGCAGCGGCCGCACGATCGTCCGCGCGAGGAACAGCGAGAGCAGGATCGACGACGGCGTGACGATCAGCAGCACCACGCCGAGCCGGTAGCGCTCGCGAACGCACCGTCTGGGTGATGTCGCGCGCGTTGACGGTGGTCATCACCGTGCCGCAGATCGGCGATCGGCGCGGCGGCGGTGATGATCGGCGTGCGGTCGGGCGCGCGCCACACCGTCGCCGGCAGGCCGTGGGTGGTGCGCGCGGTGCGGACGTCGGGCCAGTCGAACCCCTGGTCGGGATCGCGCTCGCGGTAGAGCGGCGGCGCGGTCGGCGCCCGCGACGGTATCGATCACCGCGTCGAGGAAGCGCGCGACCGACTGGCCCAAGGGCTCGCTTGTCCGGATCGCGCAGCACGACATTGTGCAGCCCCATGTCGCGGCTGTCGGCGATCGATTTGCCGGTCTCGTCGAACAGGCGGATGCGGGTGCCGGTGTCGCGCGCGAGGCTGAGCACCAGCAGGTCGCGGCGTTCCTTGTCGGCGGCGGACGCGAGCGCCTGGGCGATCAGCCGCGCTTCGCGGCTCGCCTGCGCCGACGCGGCTGTCGACGATCCGGCTGCGGTACGAATCGAGGTAGAAGAAGCCGCCCGCCAGCAGCGCGAGCGCGAAGATATTGACCGCCAGGATGCGCGGCGTGAGCGAAATCCGTCGGGACCATCTGAGCGCGCAGTTCGCGCTCCTCATCTCGTCTGAGAAACGATAGCCCGCGCCATAAAGGGTCTCGATCGCATCGAATTCCGGATCGACCTGACGGAACTTGCGGCGCACGCGCTTGATGTGGCTGTCGATGGTGCGGTCGTCGACGTAGATGTCGTCCTGGTACGCCGCGTCCATCAGCTGGTTGCGTGTCTTGACGACGCCGGGGCGCTGGGCGAGCGTCTCGAGGATCAGGAACTCGGTGACGGTGAGGGTCACGTTGACTGCCGCCCCAGGTCACGCGGTGGCGGGCCGGGTCCATCGTCAGCCGGCCGCGCTCGAGTGTCTGCGCGGGTTCGGGCTCTTCGCCCTCGACCACCGGCTGGACCGGCTCGGTGCGGCGCAGGATCGCGCGGATGCGGGCGATCAGCAGCCGCTGCGAGAAGGGCTTGGCGATATAGTCGTCGGCGCCCATCGCCAGGCCCAGCGCCTCGTCGAGCTCGTCGTCCTTGCTGGTCAGGAAGATCACCGGGATCGCGCTCTTCTCGCGCAGCCGCCGGAGCAGCTCGAGCCCGTCCATTCGCGGCATCTTGATGTCGAAGCACCGCGAGATCGGGCGGATTCTCGATCAGCGCCTTCAACGCGCGTCTCGCCGTCCGAATAGACGCGCGTCAGGAACCCCTCGGTCTGAAGCGCGATCGAGACCGAGGTGAGGATGTTGCGGTCGTCGTCGACCAGCGCGATGGTCGCTGTCATGCGGTGCGGGCAATCTGGCTCTGGGGCATCGCGAACCCGGTTAGACCAAAGTTGGGAAGCGCTCAATCGCTCGCGGACATCCGCTCCGAACCGGGGAAACCGGTGTCAGCAAAAAACTCGTGTTTTTAGGAGGGTATGACAACGTTTACAGCAATTGACCGGCGAATTTCCGGGTGCAAAGGCCCGCGCTTCCGAGGAGATTTGTCGTGTTCGACCGCACCCCGCGGCATGGCCTGGACGCCCAGGGCATCGCCACCGACGCCATGTTGCATTGGAACCTGATCGCGCCGCCGCTGGTGGAACACGCCGTGCGCCGCGGCGAGGGCAGGCTGGCGAAGCATGGCCCGCTGGTGGTCGAAACCGGCAAGCACACCGGCCGCAGCGCGAAGGACAAGTTCATCGTCCGCGACGCCGAGACCGAGGCGAGCGTTTGGTGGGGCAAGACCAACAAGGGGATGACGCCCGAGCATTTCGCCGCGCTCAAGGCCGATTTCCTCGCCGAGCTGGCGACACGCGACGAATTGTTCGTCCAGGATCTCTACGGCGGCTCGCAGCCCGAGCATCGGGTTCAGCGTGCGCGTGATCAACGAGCTCGCGTGGCACAGCCTGTTCATCCGCACGATGCTGGTGCGTCCCGAGGCGGAAGCGCTGCCCGGTTTCGTCCCCGAATATACGATCGTCGACTTGCCGAGCTTCCGCGCCGATCCCACACGCCACGGCACGCGGAGCGAAACGGTGATCGCGGTCAACTTCACCGAGAAGCTAATCCTGATCGGCGGCACCGCTATGCCGGCGAGATGAAGAAGAGCGTGTTCGGCCTGCTCAACTATCTGCTCCCGCTCGACGGGATCATGCCGATGCATTGCTCGGCGAACATCGGGCCCCAGGGCGATACCGCAGTATTCTTCGGCCTGTCGGGCACCGGCAAGACCACGCTTTCGGCCGATGCCTCGCGCACATTGATCGGCGACGACGAGCACGGCTGGTCGGATACCGCGGTCTTCAATTTCGAGGGCGGCTGCTACGCCAAGATGATCCGCCTCTCGCCCGAGGCCGAGCCCGAGATTTTCGCGACCACGAAGCGCTTCGGCACCGTGCTCGAGAACGTCGTGATGGACCCGGAAACACGCGAGCTCGATTTCAACGACAACCGCCTCGCCGAGAACAGCCGCGGCTCCTACCCGATCGACTTCATCCCGAACGCTCGAGTGCGAAGAACCTCGGCCCCGTGCCGCGCAACGTCATCTTCCTCACCGCCGACGCCTATGGCGTGCTCCCGCCGATCGCCAAGCTCACCCCCGAGCAGGCGATGTACCATTTCCTCTCGGGCTATACCGCGCGCGTCGCGGGCACCGAGATCGGCGTGACCGAGCCCGACGGCGACCTTCTCGACCTGCTTCGGCGAGCCGTTCATGCCGCGCCACCCTTCGGTCTACGGCAACCTCCTCAAGGAGCGGATCGCCAAGGGCGGGGTCGATTGCTGGCTGGTCAACACCGGCTGGACGCGGCGGCAAGGCGACCGAACCGGGGATCAAGCGGATGCCGATCAAGGTCACCCGCGCGTTGCTCAACGCCGCGCTCGACGGCAGCCTCAATGCGGTCGAGTTCCGCAAGGACCCCAACTTCGGCTTCATGGTGCCGGTCGAGTGCCCCGGGCGTGGACAGCTCGATCCTCGATCCGCGCGAGACCTGGGTCGATAAGGCCGCCTATGACGCCACCGCGGCCCGGCTGGTCGACCAGTTCGTCGAGAATTTCGCGCAATTCGAAAGCCAGGTCGACGAAGGGGTGCGACAAGCCGCGCCCCGGACCGCCGAACCCGCCTGACCCGCCCGGTCTCTCGATCGGGCACCCCAACCGGAAGCCCGATCGATGACCGACCCCTCACCCCGCCTGTTCGCCAGCGACGCCGATGTGCGCCACATCGGCGAGGGCCTGCTCGCGCATGGCCTGCGCCGCGAGGAATGGACTCACGAGGCGCATCTCGCTGCGTGCCTCTACCTGCTCACCGAGCGCCCCGATGTCGACGTCGATGCCCGGATCGCAACGATCATCTCGACCTTCAACGAAAGCGTCGGCGGGGTGAACGACGATACCCAGGGCTATCACGATACGATCACGCGGGCGTATGTCGCCGGCGTCCGCCTGTTCCTGCGCCAGACCGACGAAACGGGGCTGGTGGCGCGGGTCAACGCGCTACTGCTCTCGCCGATCGGCCGCCGCGACTGGCCGCTGGGGTTCTACACTCGCGAGCTGCTGTTCTCGGTGGAAGCGCGGCGGGGTTTCGTGGAGCCGGATCGGGCGCCGCTTCCTTGAGTTGGATGTTCGTAAATCGAGTCGCCGTCCCGGCGAAAGCCGGGTCAGCGGTTGGAGAGCAGGCATACGCGCCCGGCAACCTCACTGGCTATTCCGCCCCCCACCCCCTACACCCACCGCTGGCAATCGCTTCGTAGGTGCGGGGGAATGGAGCAGGCGGTGAGCCGTATCCAGGGGGGGAGGCGATATGAGTCCTGATCAGGCAATGGCCGCGCTTGAGCATCACTTTCCGGGTGCCAACGAAGCGCGCCAGGGATTGCTGGGGGCGCTCTCGGGCGGGCAGGTGAAGGGCCATTCCGCGTACGCGGAATGGACGGCATACAAATCGACGTTGGGCTCGTATTCGCCGCCCCCCGGGCCGGTGTTCTCGTTTCCGCCGCCCGGAACCCCGGCGCCTCCCCCCATGTTTGAAGCCTACAACGACTGGACGATTCCCACGACGTTCTGGCATACCCTCCAGGACTTCGCAGCAGGTCTTCCGCGATGCCTCGGCCGTATCGATCGACGCGCGCGGCACCACCAAAGCGCGCAGCATCACGTTCGACGACCGGAGCGTGCTCGATTTCCGCGACAGCCTCTATTCGCCCGAACGGGTCATGCGGCGAAACCACGAAGTGCGGCGCGCCTGTCCTCGCCAGTTCGAGCCTTACGTCAATCCCGGACGGCTCGATGCGTTGATCGAAAAGGCGGAGGGCGAGCTGATGCAGGCGCGACAGCGGCTCGCGATTCTCAAGAACCTGAAGCACGAGCGGGAGTGGCGCGTGGCGCTTCTCGTGTGCGGCGTGCCGGTCGTCGAAGAGCCCGGTAACGCGCACGCCAATGGAGCGGTGCCCGGCGGCCCCTATCTCTGGGAGGGTGACGAGGCGCTGATCGGGCGCGTGGTGCTTGCCCGCACTACCCCGGCGCTCGCGGACGAAGGCCTCGACATGACGCGCCATCCGGAGACGCTGATCGGCCACTTCCGCCCGCCCGGATGCCCGCCGCCGCCGGCGCTGCCTCCCTGGGGCACGAGCTACGGCTCCAGCTCCAGTGGCTCCAGCACCGCCAACTATTGGGACCCGCTGGTCAAGAAATACGGCGCCTGGAACCCGCGATTGATCTGGCCCGATCCCGAAGCGACGAAGCCGCCGGGCCCCAAGGAGTGGGCCGCGATCGGGGTTTCAACGCCTCCTCCCATCACTCGGCGATGAAATCGGGGACGCTTACCCCTTGTCTCGGCATGTGTCGGTCGATCACGTGTCCGAGCACCTTCATCGGCACGTTGCCGCGTACGACGACGGAAATCGGGCTGGCGGCGCGGGTAAACGCGCCGCTCGTCTCGCCGATCGGACGGCGCGACTGGCCGCTGGGGTTCTACAGCCGTGAGTTGCTGTTCTCGGTGGCGGCGCGGCGCGGTTTCGTGACGCCCGACCGCGCGCCGTTGCCGATCGCCTGAACGCCGATCGCCGTGGGCATCTCGTCGCGAGTCGCCAGTTTCCAGCCATCGGGGTGGCGCACCATCGGCTGCTGGCATCCGGTGCACGTGCTGCGGAACCGCGTCCCGTCATAGCGGGAGCGGTGCTTGTCGCGATGGTGATTCCCGAACCGGCAAAACAACAATTGAATCAGTTCCATGCCCGCGGCTCCGTCATTGCGTGCCAATCGGAACATCCTCTGCACCCGTTTTATTTCATTTTGGGAGTGATCTCCAGCGCATAGGGCTCGGGCGTGCAAATATTCCGGGCGTCCGCTCAGCCAGCCTTGCGCGCGGCGATGTAGGTATCGACGATCCGGCCGAGCACCGTCATGGGCACGTTGCCGCCCAGGAGCACCGCGTCGTTGAAGCCCTTGAAGTCGTAGCGGTCGCCGAGCGCCGCCTTGGCGCGGTCGCGCAGCCGGTTGATCTCGCTGTGGCCGACCTTGTAGCCGCACGCCTGGCCAGGCCACGAGCAATAGCGGTCGACCTCGCCCTGGACCTCGTCGACGGTCGATCCGTTGGTGCTCGCGAACCAGTCGATCGCCTGCGCCCGCGTCCAGCGCTTGGCGTGGAGACCGGTGTCGACCACCAGCCGGCACGCGCGGAACGCGATCGACTGCAGGTAGCCGAGCCGCCCGATCGGGTCCGCATCATAGACGCCGAGCTCACCCGCCAATTGCTCGGCGTAGAGCGCCCAACCCTCGGAATAGGCGTTGAACTGGAGAAGGCCGCGGATCAGCGGCATCTTGAAGGTATATTCGCCCTGCCAGACATGGCCGGGGATCGACTCGTGATAGGCGAGATCGGGCAGCGAGTAGCGAGTTCAGATACCGGTCGAGCGCAGGTTGATCCACAGCCTGCCGGGGACGGTGCCGTCGATCGTGCCGGGCCCGCCATAGGCGCCGGGCGCGCCGGGCTCCTCCTCGGGCGGCATCCTTTTCACCTCAACATTGCCGCGCACCAGCGTGTGGAACGCGTTCGGCATCTTGCCGCGGATATCGGTCACGCGGTCGCGCAGCAGCGCCATGATCTGGGCGCGGCCCTCGTCATTGTCGGGGAAGGTGAAGCGCGGGTCCTTGCCCAGCGCGGTCATCCGCGCGCCGACCGATCCCTGCGAATAGCCTTCCTTCGTCAGGATGACGTCCATCTCGGCCTGGAGCTTGGCGAGCTGGTCGAGGCCCATCGCATGGACCTCCTCGGGCGACATCGTCGTGGTCGTGCCCGCGCTCAGCGCCCACGCGTAATAGGCATCGCCGTCGGGGAACTTCCACACCCCTGCGTCGCCGGTCGCGCGGGCGCGGTGGCGCTCGAGCTCGGCGATCTGACGGTCGAGCGCGGGCGCGACTCGCGCAGTGCACAGGTCGAACGCGTGCTGGCCGTAGTTGCCCAGGATGTCCGCGGTCCGGTTGGCGACCGACGTGACCAGCCCCCAGCCGGCCAAATTGCCTGAGCGCGCGATGCGGAGCTGCTTCAATGCCTTGTCGAGCAGGAAATCGGGCGCGATCACGCCTCGCGCGGCCGCCGCCTTGAGCCGCTCGGTCTCGCCGTCGAGCTGGTCGGCGTAGGAATCGACTCGGTCGATATAGGCGTCGGCATCGTCGCGGCTGGCGATCGTGTGATCGCTGTCGAGCATCTTGGGGATGTCGAGGAACGCGCCGACGTTCTGGATCACGACATAGGGCGAATTGCGCCACCCCCCGACCGCGACGTCGCCGTAACCGAAGGCGAAGCCCTTGAGCGCCGATTCGAACGCGGCCCGAGTCACGTCCAGGTTGACTCGCATCGTCTCGCTGAGCCCGCTCGGGTCGAGCTTGCGGATGTCTGCGATGGCGGCGGTCAAATGCCCGGCCATCGCGTGCAACCCGTGCTGCGAGCGATCGGCGAGCCGGTGCTTGAGCGCGATCCGATCGCCCTTGTCGATGCCGAGCCCGGTCGCGCTCTCGGGCTGGTCCTTGAGCAACTGCTCGGTGATCCCGTCGAGCACCGCCTGCGCGGCGGCGTCGCCGCCCGCCGGGCGCGCGCGGACGGGCAGGGCGGCGAGCGCCATCGTGGCGCCTGCGCCGAGCAGGACGTGGCGGCGGTCGGTACGCATGGACGAGTCTCCGGTGATCAGGCTGCGGTCGAGACCATCGGCTCGACGTCGAGACAAGTCCCTTGCGCGCCGATGACACGCACCTGCGCGCCCTTTTCCGCGTTGGGCCCGCGCGCGATCCACTCGCCGTCGCCGACGCGGACGCGGCCCTGGCCGTTCTCGATCGGCTGGACCACGGTCACGACCTCGCCGATCAGCCGCGCGGCGCGATTATTGAGCAGGGGATCGCTGCTGGGAAGGTCCTCGCGCCGATAGATGCCGCGCCCGATCGCGACCGATCCGGCGGAGCCCGCCGCGAAGATCAGCAGCTCGACCACCGGCGGCAGGCTCGGCGCCAGCAGCGCCGCGACGAAAGTGATCGCGGCGCCCGCGGCGATGAACACCAGGAACACGCCCGGCACCACCAGCTCGGCGAGGCCGAGCAGCGCCGCGAAGTCCCAGCCAGGCGAGCCAGGGCGTGGCGATCAGCGCGCTCACCTCAGCCCTCCTTCGGGGTGAACGGCGCGGGGCGCGGGCGCGGCGTTGGCGGCGGCGAGGACGGGCCGGATCCACCGCCGCCCGAGCCGCCGCCGGAGCCACTGATCGCCTCGCGCGCGAGCTCGCCGATGCCGCCGAGCGTGCCCATCAGCTGAGTCGCCTCGACCGGGAACAGAATCGTCTTGGCGTTGGGCGAAGTCGCGAACTTGCCGATCGCCTCGACGTATTTCTGCGCAATGAAATAGTTGATCGCCTGGGTGCTGCCCTGCTCGATCGCGGTCGAGACCAGCTCGGTCGCCTTGGCTTCGGCCTGGGCGGCGCGCTCGCGCGCCTCGGCGTCGCGGAACGCCGATTCGCGGCGTCCCTCGGCTTCGAGGATGCGCGCCTGCTTCTGCCCTTCGGCGCGCAGGATCTCGGAGGCGCGGGTACCCTCGGCTTCGAGGATGTTGGCGCGCTTCTCGCGCTCAGCCTTCATCTGGCGGCCCATCGCGTTGACGATGTCGGCGGGCGGGCGGATGTCCTTGATCTCGACGCGGGTGATCTTGACGCCCCACGGCGTGGTCGCGTGATCGACGACGTTGAGCAGCCGCGCGTTGATCTCGTCGCGCTTGGAGAGGGTCTCGTCGAGGTCCATCGATCCCATCACCGTGCGCAGGTTGGTGGTGGTGAGCTGGAGCAGCGCGAGATAGAGGTCGGAGACTTCATACGCGGCCTTGGCGGCATCGAGGACCTGGAAGAACACGACCCCGTCGGTCGAGATCATCGCATTGTCCTTGGTGATGATCTCCTGGCCTGGGATGTCGATCACCTGCTCCATCATGTTCACCTTGCGGCCGACACGGTAGAAGAAGGCGGGATAGAAATTGAAGCCGGGCCTGGCGACGGCGGTGAATCGGCCGAAATGCTCGATCGTGTATTGATAGCCCTGGCGTGACGATCTTGATGCTCGAAAACAGGTACATGACCAGCACGAAGACCGCCACGGCAACGACGATGAACATGGCGTCCATTCCGACTCCCCTCGCAAAACCTGCCCCTTGCTAGCATAGAGGCGGACGATGAGCACACCCCGCCGATTGGCCCCGCGCACCGCGCTGTTCCTGCCCGCGTCGAACCCGCGCGCGATCGAGAAGGCGCGGACGCTCCACGCCGACATGGTGGTGCTCGATCTCGAGGATGCGGTGCGCGCCGGGGACAAGCAGGTCGCGCGCGAACTGGCGGTCGTGGCGGCGCAGGAGGGCTTCGGCCACCGCCTCTGCGCGATCCGCGTCAACGCCGGCGACTCGGCCGAGCAGCCCGCCGATATCACCGCGGTGGCGGGATCGGCCTGCGACTATGTCGTGCTTCCCAAGGCCGAGGAAGCGGCGGACGTCGCGCGCATCGCGCGAGCAGTGGCAAAGCCGCTGCTGCTGATGATCGAGACTCCGCGCGGCGTGCTCGCCGCCGCCGAGCTGGGCGCGGTCGACGGAGTCGACGGGCTGATCATCGGCACCAACGATCTGCGCTGCAGCCTGGGCATGCCGCTCGACACCCCCCGCGAGGCGCTGGGCGTGGCTCTGCAGACGGTGGTGCTCGCCGCGCGCGCAAACGGCTGCTGGGCGATCGACGGGGTGTTCAACGCACTCGACGATGCGGCGGGGCTGGAGGAGGAATGCCGCCACGGCCGCGCGCTGGGATTCGATGGCAAGTCGCTGATCCACCCCGATCAGATCGCGGTCGCCACGCAGGCGTTCGGCCCCACCGAAAGGGAACTTGCCGAGGCTCGCGCGTTGATCGAGGCCGCCACCGGCGGCGCCGAGCGTTTTCGCGACCGGATGATCGAGGCGATGCACGTCGAGCAGGCGCGTGCATTGCTGGAGCGGGCGGTGTAGCGCATGGCGATGCTCGACGAATTCGAGGCCATCCATCAGGAATTGCTCGCCGCGCTTGGCGTGCTCGACGGTTTGACGGCGGCCGAGAGCCTCGACGAGGCTGCAGTGGCTAGCGCCCGGGTCCGGCTAGGCCGCGCGAGCAGCACGCGCCGCCGCTTGTTCGACTCGGCATGCAATCGCCTCCGAGAGCATGCGTCCGCAACTGACGCCCGGAAGATCGCGGAGCTCCGCGAGCTCAACGCTGCGCAGCTGCAGGCCTCGACCGCGCACATCGGCACCTGGTCGCTCCGTGAGATCGTCCGCGACTGGCCGGAATATTGCCGCACCGCCAAGGTGATGCGCCAATCGATGCGCGACCTGATCACGGCCGATCGCAAGACCTTGTTCCCGATGCTCGAAACGGCGGGTGCGGGATGATCCTCGCGCTGCTGGCCCCGCTCGCGATGCAGGCTGCGGACCCGGTCGCCGGGGTCTGGCGCGGCAGCTCGCTCTGCCAGGTGCGGCCCTCGGCGTGCAACGACGAGAAGGCGGTCTATCATGCCAGCAAGGACCCGCGCGGCGGCTATGCCTTCACGATGAACAAGGTGGTGGGCGGCGTCGAGGTGACGATGGGTGATGTCGACTTCAAGTTCGACCCCGCCACCGCGACGCTCACCGGCGTCACCTACGACCGAGCGCATCGTCCCGGGACCTGGACCTTCACCGTCCGCGGCAACCACATGTCGGGCAAGCTGACCGGGCAGGACGGAACCGTGCTCCGCCGGATCGAGGTCGACCGGGCGCCCTAGAGGGGACTCATCCTTGGGCTGATTGATAGGCGTCCGCGGTGGAGAACGTCGCCAGCGCCAGAGTCCCTTTCAGTCGCGGCACCCGCCGGCGAGAAGACTTGCCAAACGCAACTCCAGGGACGTGCGCCCGGCGATTTCCACGGGTGACTTGGAAGATCTTGTTGGTTCGCAAATAGAGCGATCAACAGCTGAAATGATGCGGCTAAGCGAGTCGGCAGTTCGCCCAATTCCAATCAGATTCCCGCGCGGTTCTTTGCCAATCTGTCGACGAACGATTAAGTCACAATGGATATATGTTGTACTATCTTACTGGAACTTATAGATTATGGATAAGGACGATAATCTTGACTCTGTGAGGTTCGAGCCTATCCTCGAACGATAGGCGTGTATTTAAAATGCGCCAGATTCTATGGAGGGAAGAATATGGCAAGAACAGCGACAGTGCGTCGCGCAGGAATTATCGCCGGCGCGTCCTTTCTCGTCTTGGCCGGCCCCGTCGCGGCGAAGGATCGTTACTACCACAGAATGAAGACAAGCGACGTCATCACCGTGCCGGGAATCGCCAAGCCGCCCTTGGGTACGCGCGCGGTTACTGACGCTGAAGTCATGAGGCTCCTCCCGCGCCCTGCCGACGGTCCGGGCCGCATAAAGCACGAAAAATATCACGAGATCGGAAATACGCGGATCGTGTGGCTGATGCCGACGAAGCCGAACCGGGGCTACACGCGGCTCGAAGCCGAGACGAAGTCCAATCCGAAGAACTAGGTCTGCGTCCGGGCCGGCTCGTCGGGCATTGTGAAGGGCGAGGCGATGCGCGCAATCTGGTCCGGCCCATATGCTGCCATCATGGTCGCCGGCGCGGTTTTTCAAGCCGCGCCGAACCATGATGCGGACAAGGTCGCCCCGCCGCCGGTGCTCGAGACGCTCGAACATGCGATTGATACGC
Organism: uncultured Alphaproteobacteria bacterium; assembly: GCA_963799985.1. GTDB lineage: Bacteria > Pseudomonadota > Alphaproteobacteria > Sphingomonadales > Sphingomonadaceae > Sphingomonas. The sequence goes on from CAWCZC010000005.1 coordinate 318,642, forward strand.
TATCGATACCGGCCCCGGTGCCGCGGGAGCCGCTCGACATGTTCGCCTATGTGCTGGGCAGCCTGCCGGACCGGGTGAAAGTCTATCCGACCGAGAATTACTATTATTTCTGGTTCTATCGAATGGGTATTCGATACGCCGGGAACATCCGGCTCTCCATCGTCGATCGCGACGCCGGAACGGTCCATTTCACCTATTTCCGCGCCGCGTCGCCCTGGCTCGAGGGGAGTGATGGACCCTATCTGGAGCTCAACTCCGCACAGGGCGTCGCGGTCACGCGGATCGCGCCGCTCGTGTATCGCTTGTCCTTCCGGGGCAAGCAGGTCGAGTTCGCGCTCAACGATCTTGCGGGGCACGCGCCGCTCCCCGCGCAATTGGGTGCCGACGAGACGTTCGTGGGCCCGGTTTTCGATGAATCCGCGCTCGGCTTTTTCCTCCTTTTCAATCGCAGCGCACGCACCTTCCTGTACGTGCTCGACGAGGCGCAGCCGCTGCGGGAGAATTTTGTAGCTTCCTCGATTTCCGACCATATCGAGATCGGCGAGCGAACCGGCTTCGCGTTCTACCGTGACGATCGGCGGCACCGCCGTATCCTGATCGGCGTGTTCAAGGGAAACGCCGAGCAAAATACCTTCTTCGACGGACCCTTCGACCAGCTCCCCGACAATTTCATCCAGGGCGAGCAACTCCGCGACTCGATCCTCGCCGAGAGTCCGGAATTCCGGGGCAAGATCGATCGGCTGGGAATATTCGCGGACGGCCAGCGCCGCGTTGCGATCGTGCCCTATTTGTTCTATGAGACGCAGGAGGATTTGCGTGTCGTTTCCGTTTCCGATTGCGTTGCCGCAGCGCGGAGCGAGTTCGGACGAGTACCGCTGCTTCGCCGACCGGAGTTGAGGGGCCCCCTAGCGCTTCCCGCCACCTGCGTTTACATGGGCCGCCAACCTCCGACTCAGGACCTTGGCGCACCCCATGGACATTCCCCTCGGCCTTACCTTCGACGACGTCCTTCTCTATCCGGGCGAATCCGAGGTGGTGCCGAGCATGGCGGATACTCGAACCCAGCTGACACGCGGGCTCAGCCTCAACATCCCGATCCTCTCCTCGGCGATGGACACGGTGACCGAAGCCGACATGGCGATCGTGATGGCGCAGCTGGGCGGCATCGGCGTGCTCCACCGCAACCTCGACATCGCCCAGCAGGTCGAGGCGGTGCGCCAGGTCAAGCGCTTCGAGAGCGGGATGGTGGTCAATCCGATCACGATGGCGCCGACCGGCACGCTGGCCGATGCGCGCGCGCTGATGGCCGAGCACCGCATCAGCAGCATCCCGGTGGTCGAGTCCGGCGGCAAGCTCGTCGGCATCCTCACCAACCGCGACGTGCGCTTCGCGGGTAATCCCAACCAGCCGGTTTCCGAGCTGATGACTCACGAGAATCTCGCCACCGTCTCGGCGGGTGTCAGCCAGGAGGAAGCGCGGCGGCTGCTCCACCAGCGGCGGATCGAGAAATTGCTGGTGGTCGACGAGCGCTTCCACTGCGTGGGACTGATCACCGTCAAGGACATCGAGAAGGCGGTGACCTATCCCGACGCGACCAAGGACTCCTCCGGGCGGCTGTGCGTCGCCGCCGCTTCGACGGTGGGCGACAACGGCTTCGCGCGGACCGAGGCCCTGGTCGATGCGGAGGTCGACCTGATCGTGATCGACACCGCACACGGCCACAACAAGGACGTCAGCCGCGCGGTCGAGCGGGTCAAGAAACTCTCCAACCGAGTCCAGGTGATCGCGGGGAACATCGCCACCGCCGAGGCGGCGAAGGCGCTGATCGGCGCGGGCGCGGATGGATTGAAGGTCGGCATCGGGCCGGGATCGATCTGCACCACGCGCGTGGTGGCGGGGGTCGGCGTGCCCCAGCTCACCGCGGTGATGGAAGCGGCCGGCGAGGCGGCCAAGTCCGGCGTGCCGGTGATCGCCGACGGCGGCATCCGCACCTCGGGCGACATCGCCAAGGCGCTCGCGGCGGGCGCGGGCGCGGCGATGATCGGATCGCTGCTCGCGGGCACCGAGGAAGCGCCCGGCGACACTTTCCTCTACCAGGGCCGCTCGTACAAATCGTACCGCGGCATGGGATCGGTCGGCGCGATGGCACGAGGCTCGGCCGACCGCTATTTCCAGCAGGACATCAAGGACCAGCTCAAGCTGGTTCCAGAAGGCATCGAAGGGCAGGTGCCGTTCAAGGGCCCGGCGCGCGAGGTGATCCACCAGCTCGTCGGCGGGGTGAAGGCGGCGATGGGCTACGTCGGCGCGGCGACGATTCCCGAGTTCCAGAAGAAGGCCCGCTTCGTGCGGATCACCAACGCGGGTTTGCGCGAAAGCCACGTCCATGACGTGACAATCACGCGCGAAGCCCCCAACTACCCGACAAGATAGCGCCACGATGGGCCCGCTCGATGCCGCGATGCTTGCCCGGGCCCAATTCGCGTTCACCGTCTCGTTCCACTTCATCTTCCCCGCCTTCTCGATCGGGCTGGCGAGCTATCTCGCGGTGCTCGAGGGGCTCTGGCTGAGGACGGGGAGCGGGCTCTACGCCAACCTCTATCGCTATTGGCTAAGGATCTTCGCGGTCGTGTTCGGGATGGGCGTCGTCTCCGGGCTGGTGATGTCCTACGAGTTCGGGACCAACTGGTCTGTCTTCTCGCTCAAGACGGGGCCGGTGATCGGGCCGCTGATGGCTTATGAGGTGCTCACCGCCTTCTTCCTCGAGGCGGGGTTCCTGGGGGTCATGCTGTTCGGAATCAGCAAGGTCGGGCGCGGCCTCCATTTCTTCGCGACCTGCATGGTGGCGCTCGGCACGCTGATCTCGGCGACCTGGATCATCAGCGCCAACAGCTGGATGCAGACCCCCGCGGGCTTCGCGATCAACGCGCACGGCCAGTTCGTGCCCGCCGGATCGTGGCTGCCGATCATCTTCAACCCCAGCTTCCCCTACCGCCTTGTCCACACCGTAGTCGCGGCGTACCTGACCACCGCGCTGGTCGTCGGCGCGGTTGGGGCGTGGCACTTGCTCAAGGACCGCGCAAACCCGGGCGCGCGGCGGATGTTCTCGATGGCGATGTGGATGGCTGCATTGGTCGCGCCGATCCAGATCCTCGCGGGCGACGCGCACGGGCTCAACACGCTCGAGCACCAGCCGATCAAGGTGCTGGCGATGGAGGGCGACTATGATCCGAGCCCGCACGGCGCGCCGCTGATCCTGTTCGGACTGCCGAGCAATGCCGAGGCGCGTGTCAATGCGAAGGTTGAAGTTCCCCATGTCGGCTCGCTGATCCTCAAGCACGATCCGAACGCGCCGCTGCCCGGCCTCACCGATTTCCCGCGCGACCGCTGGCCGCCGGTGCCGATCGTCTTCTGGTCGTTCCGGATCATGGTGGCGATGGGGCTCGCGATCCTCGGCCTCGGCGTGTGGAGCCTGGCCGCCCGCGCGCGCCGGAAGCTGTACGACTGGCGCTGGCTGCACCGCGCCGCGATCGCGATGGGGCCGGCGGGTTTCGTCGCGGTGATCGCGGGCTGGGTGACCACCGAGGTCGGGCGCCAGCCCTTCACCGTCTACGGCCAACTGCTCACCGCCGAGTCGCATTCGCCGCTGGGGGCGCCCGCCGTCGCAGCCTCGCTGGCGGCGTTCGCGATCGTCTATTTCTTCGCGTTCGGCGCAGGCGTCTACTATCTGCTGCGGCTGATGGCCAAACCGCCGGAGCCGCACGAGCCCGAGCCCATGCCCCAGAGCGCCGGCCTTGCCGGACATGTGGCTGGCGCGCCCGATCCGGTGGAGGCGTGATGCGATGACTCAGTCGCTCGACCTGACCTTCATCTGGGCGCTGATCATCGCCTTCGCGGTGTTCGCCTATGTCGTGCTCGACGGGTTCGACCTCGGCATCGGCATCCTCTTCCCCGGCTTCGCGGTCGGCGACGAGCGCGACCAGGCGATGAACTCGATCGCGCCGGTGTGGGACGGCAACGAGACCTGGCTGGTGATGGGCGGCGGCGGCCTGCTCGCGGCGTTCCCGCTCGCCTATGCGATCATCCTGCCCGCGACCTATCCGCTGATCATCGCGATGTTGCTCGGGCTCGTCTTTCGCGGCGTCGCGTTCGAGTTCCGCTGGCGCGATCCGCGGCACCGCCCGCTGTGGGACGTGGCGTTCGCGATCGGTTCGACGGTCGCCGCATTCGCGCAGGGGGTCACACTCGGCGCGCTGCTCCAGGGGATCAAGGTTGCGAACCAGGCCTATGCGGGCGGCTGGCTCGACTGGCTGAGCCCGTTCAGCCTGCTGACCGGCGCGGCGCTGGTGACCGGCTATGCGCTGCTCGGTGCCACCTGGCTGGTGTGGAAGACCGAAGGACCGATCCAGCAGCGCGCGCGCCGTCTCGCCTTCCGGCTCGGCATCGCGACGCTGATCGCGTTTGGCGCGGTGAGCGCGGCGACGCCGTTCCTCCAGTACGATTATTGGCGCCGCTGGTTTGCGATGCCCGGCCTGTTGTTCACCGCGCCGGTGCCGGTGCTGGTCGCGATCACCGCCGCGGCGTTCTTCTGGAGCTTGCGGCGCGGCGCCGAGCGGCTGCCGTTCCTTGCCACACTCGCGCTGTTCCTGCTGGGATTCATCGGGCTGGGCATCAGCATGTACCCCTATGTCATCCCCCGCCAGGTGACGATCTGGGAAGCAGCGGCCCCGGCGGCGAGCCAGGCGTTCATGCTGGTGGGCGCGGTGGTGATCCTGCCGCTCATCCTGGCCTATACCGCCTGGGCCTATTGGGTATTCCGCGGCAAGGTCGGCGCCCACGGCTACCATTGATGACCGCCCCGGCACCCCTGTGGAAGCGGCTCGCGTGGATGGCGGCGATCTGGGTCGCGAGCGTGGCGGCGCTCGGCGCGGTCGCGCTGGTGCTGCGGTGGTGGCTCAGGGCGGGCTAGCGCGTCACCGCCAGCGATTTCCGGGCTGCCCCACGTAGCGGCGCCATACATAGCCCCACGGGATGATCAGCGGCATCAGCACCACGCCCGCCGCGATCGCCCCGAAATCGTCGCCGAAGGTCGGCGGGCGCGCGCCGGTCAGCCATTGCCGAAGCCCGAAGTCGAGCAGCCAGATCGTCTTCCACGCGAACTCGAACAGCAGCAGCGGCAGCATCTGCAGCGGATAGCGCAGACCCAGGAACGCGAGCAGCCACAGCGCGCCGAGCAGGCTCGGGATCACCCCGCGCGCGGTCGGTTCGTGGCTGAGCAGCTGGGGCACGATCATCGCGCCGAGCCCGACGACCAGCACCAAATACATCGCGCGCAGCACATACAGCCGCAGCAGCGAGACTTCGTTCTCCATCTCAGATCTCCCGATCGGAATAGGTGGGGGAACCGGGCTCGAACCGGAGCAGGTCGCCGGGCTGGCACGCAAGCGCATCGCAGATCGCCTCAAGCGTCGAGAAGCGGATCGCGCGTGCCTTGCCGGTCTTGAGGATCGAGAGGTTGGCGAGGGTGATGTCGACGCTTTCGGAGAGCTCGGTCAATGTCATGCGCCGATCGTGCAGCACATCGTCGAGCGTGACGACGATCGCCATCAGACCGTCCCCTCGAGATCGTCGCGCATCCGCGCGCCTTCGGCGAAGACGCCGGCGAGGACGAACAGCAGCACCACTGCGAGCCAACCGCCGGGGGAGACCGCCCCCAGGTGGAGCGGATGCGCGGGCGGCGAAACGGCCCGCCCGGCGATGCCGACCGCGAGCTGGAGCAGCTGCTCGCCGAGCACCAGCCAAGCGATGGTGTGCAGCCGCTCGGCGTTCTTCGCGACGAACGGATCGCCTTCGCGGACGGTGTGGACGATCGCGAGGAGGCGACGGAGGACCATCAGGCTCAGCGGAATGCCGATCAGCCCGAGCGCGGGGATGACCCACAGACCCTGGGCCGGCGAACCGGCATCTCCGGGCGACATGAAGCCGAGCGCTCCCGCCGTCCAGCGTTCGGCGGCGAGGAAGCCCACGAGGATCGCCAGCACCACCGCGCCGTAGATCCAGTTAAGGCTGATGAGGATGCGCAGAATGACCTGCGAGATCGTCGATGCGGTGCGGTCGGGTTGAGGCATGGTGTGGGCTTCCTAGAGCGAATTAATATCGATAAGCAATAAGCGTTATATCGATTATCAGCAAGCATTGTTTTCTGCCGCGCAGTCCCGAGGGTTGTCGAGGAACGCTGTTCCGGCGAAGCTGCCGCGCCAACGGCAGGGGGAGGCGATATGCGGATCAAGTGGCGCAGCCTTGGTATTCTGGTCACTCTGCTCGCGGGCCCGGCCGCTTGGAACGGTGGTGACGCGCAGTCGATCGGCTCGCCCGAGACCGACGCGATCTGCGCGCGCGTGAGCCACGCCGAGCCGCCCGCCGCGGATCTTCCCACCGCCGCCGAGCGCAGGGCGCTCAGGAACTGCGAGAGCGAAGCGCTCTACTACGGCATCGGCATGCCTGCCGATCCGGTCAAGGCGCGCAAATGCGCAATGATGGAGAGCGACGACGGCCACAACGCCAATGGCGCCGACCTGCCGTACTTCGATGGCGACGGCATGCTGATGATGATCTACGCCAACGGCCGCGGCGCGGCGCGGCGGCTCGACGTGGCGATCCATCTCGCCTGCGGGATCGACAATTCGCAAGCGGCTACGGAAGCGCGCGTCGCTCGTCTCGAGAAATACCGGCAGACCGGCTGGACCGGCCATGATTTCGAAAGTTGCGATGAGGCCACCAGCGGCGTTGCCGGCGGATATTGTTCGCTCCACAAGTCGCGGCTCGCCGAGGCGGACCGCGACGTCCGCATCGCCCGGCTGAAGCGTGGATGGACGGGAGCGCAGGGCGCCCTGTTCGATCGCGTCTATCGCAGCGTCGGCAAATATGCCGATGTGGCGCACGAGATGGATTGCTATGGCGGCACCGCCCAGGGTGCGTGCGAACTCGATGGCCAGCAGGAGGACATCGAGGACTTCCTCGAGCGGATCGAGGCGCTCGCTTCCGGCAAGGCCCCGTCGAAGGCGGCGCGACCCGAGGACGCAGGCGGCAGCAACGCCGCCACCGATTCCAAGGGCTTTCGAGAGTCCCTTCGCGATCTCGAACCGTCCGAGCGCGCAGCCTATGAGGCCAATGCCAAGGAGACGATTGCCGCCCGTGCCACCTTCGAACGCGACCTGGTCGCGTTCGCGGCCTCGGCCTTTCCGCGCCTGTCGTCGCACGAGGTGCGGGCGTTGTTCGCGGATCTCTGACGGCTTCCTCGGGGGTTTTTCCTTCCAAAATAGGGTTTGGCCTGCTCTAGGCTCCGCGATGACCTGCGCGCCCATGCATCCCGTTCGTTCCGGCCGCCGCGCGGATTCGCGCGATGGTACGCGTCAGGTTAGTCAACCGAGCAGTCAACTTGCTTTCCCCGGAGCCGCGCGATGACCCCCGCCGCGCGCACCCAGACCGCCATCGAGCTGCTCGACCTCATCATCGCCGCCGCCCGCGATTCCGGTGCTGCCGCCGACACGATCATCGCACGCTGGTTCGCGACGCGGCGCTATGCGGGCTCGAAGGACCGGCGCGCGGTGCGCGAGCTGGTCTATGACGTGATCCGCCTGCTCGGCGAGCGGCCCGCGAGCGGGCGCGCGGCGATGCTCGCGCTCGCCGCCGAGCGCCCCGAGCTGCTTTCCGCGTTCGACGGCTCGTCCTACGGCCCCGCGCCGGTCGACCCCGCCGAGCCGATCGCCCGGCCCGGCTTCGCGCACGACTGGCTGATCAAGGCGCTGCGGACCTCGGGGATCGGGATCGACGAGCAGGCGGCGCTGATCACCCGCGCCCCGCTCGACCTGCGCGTCAACCGGCTCAAGGCCGATCCGGCCGCGGTGGCGGCGCAGATCCCCGGCGCCGAGCCGCTCGATTTCGCGCCCGATGCGCTCCGGCTCCCGCCGGACACCCAGGTCGAGCGGCTGCCGATCTGGGAGCAGGGCTGGATCGAGGTGCAGGACGCGGGCAGCCAGCTCGTCGCGGTGGCGGCGCGGCCCGAGCGCGGCCAACACGTCATCGACCTGTGCGCGGGCGGGGGCGGCAAGACGCTCGCGCTCGCCGCCGCGATAGCGGACCACGGATCGATCCTCGCCTGCGACGTCGATCGCGGCCGCCTGTCGCGGCTGATGCCGCGCGCCGAGCGGGCAGGGGTCTCGATCGTCGAGACTCGCCTGCTCGATCCCGGCCGCGAGGAGAGCCAGCTCGGCGATCAGGCCGCACGCGCCGATCTCGTGCTGGTCGACGCGCCCTGCTCGGGTACCGGCACGTGGCGCCGCAATCCCGAGGCGCGCTGGCGGCTCACGCCCGACCGGATCGCGAAGCTGATGGCGACTCAGGCCAAACTGCTGGCGCTGGCCGGCGAACTCGTCCGGCCGGGCGGGTCGCTCGCCTACGTCGTCTGCTCGCTGCTCGATGCCGAGGGCGCCGATCGCGCACAGGCGTTCCTCGATGCGCATCCGGGCTGGACCGCCGAACCGCTTGCGCTCGGCGCCGGCCGCCCGCGCGGACCCGGCGTGCGGCTTACCCCGCTGGCGGACTCGACCGATGGCTTTTTTGTCGCGAAGATGATCCGGCCATGATAGCGCTTAGGGCACCAGTTTCGGAGATGTTGATGCGTTTCACCGCGATTTCGGCCGCCGTTGCCCTGATGGCGCTGACCCTTTCTTCCTCGCTGATGGCACAGCGCCCCGACGACCAGATCGACGCGCGCTCGATGGCGCTGCTCCAGCAAGGCCGCGCCGCGCAGGCTGCGGGCAATTTCGATGCCGCGACCGATGTGCTCGAGACCGCGCTCGCGGTCGATCCGCGCAACCGCCAGGCGTTCCTTGCGCTCGCCGAGATCGCGCGGGCGCGCGGGCTGCCGGGCAAGGCGATCCGCCTCTATCACGAAGCGCTGCTGCTCGAGCCCAACGACATGGCCGCGTTGCGCGGGCAGGGCGAGGCGATGGTGCAACGCGGGGCGGTGGAGAAGGCGAAGGAGAACCTCGCCAAGATCCGCACGCTCTGCTCTAGCCAGTGCGCCGACGCCAACACGCTCGCCGCCGCGATCGCCAAGGGCCCGCCGGTCACCGCCACCGCCGCGCAGAACGTGAGCGCTGCCCCAGTGGCGGCGAAGCCCTAACCCAGCGCGCGCGCCAGCGCGACGAACTCGGCGACCGACACCGTCTCTGCGCGCCGCGCGGTGTCGATCCCGAGCGCGTCCATTGCCGCGAGCGCGCCGGGCACGCCCTTGAGGCTCCGGCGCAGCATCTTGCGCCGCTGGCCGAACGCGGCGGCGGTGATCGCTTCGAGCACGGGCAGGCGCACCCCTTCCGGCGCTTCGCCCGGCACGATGTGCACCACCGCCGACATCACCTTGGGCGGCGGCGTGAAGGCCGAGCGGTGGACCGTCATCGCGATCCGCGCCCGCGCCCGCCACTGCGCCAGCACCGCCAGCCGTCCATAGGCCTCGCCGTCCACAGGCGCGACGATCCGTTCGGCGACTTCCTTCTGGAACATGAGCGTGAGGCTCGCCCACCACGGCGGCCAATCCGCCGACAGCCACTGGACGAGCAACGCGGTGCCGACGTTGTATGGCAGGTTGGCGACAATATGCGGGTTGCCCTGGAACAGCGCGTGTGCGGCGATCTCGAGCGCGTCGCCCTCGATGACCCGGAGCTTGCCCGGAAAGACTTCGGCGAGTTCGGCGAGCACCGGGATGCACCGCCGATCGCGTTCGACCGCGGTGACGCTGGCCCCGCGCTCAAGCAGCGCGCGGGTCAGTCCGCCGGGTCCGGGGCCGATCTCGAAGACTTCGGCGTCCGCCAGATCGCCCGGCACTGCGGCGATGCGGGCGAGCAGCTGATGGTCGAACAGGAAATTCTGCCCCAGCGCCTTGCTGGCGGTCAGTCCGTGCCGGCGGATGACCTCGCGCAGCGGCGGTAGGCCGGTCACGAAATTCCGGCGGCGGCGGTTTCGGCGCGGCGCTGCGCGGCGCTGGCGGCCATGCGGAGCGCCGCGATCATCGCCCCCGGATTGGCCTCGTCGCGCCCGGCGATGCCGAAGGCGGTGCCATGGTCGGGCGAGGTGCGGACCATCGGCAGCCCGAGCGTGATGTTCACGCCCTCGTCGAAATGGAGTGTCTTGAGCGGCACCAGTGCCTGATCGTGGTAGAGGCACAACGCGGCGTCGTAGCCGGCGCGGGCGCGGGCGTGGAACATGCCGTCGGCGGCGAACGGGCCGACCGCATCGATCCCTTCCTCGCGGAGCTGCGCGATCGCGGGAATCAGCAGGTCGATCTCCTCGCGCCCGATCGCCCCGCCTTCGCCCGCGTGCGGGTTGAGTCCCGCGAAGGCGAGCCGCGGCTTCTCGATCCCGAAATTGCGCAGCAGCCCGCGGGCGGTCACCCGCGCCTTGGCGAGGATCAGCTCGATCGAGAGCAGCCCGGGCACGTCGGCGAAGGCCACGTGGACCGTGATCGGTACTACCCGCAGCGTCGGGCCCGCGAGCATCATGACAGCATTGTCGCCCGCGATGCCGCAGCGTTCCGCGATGAACTCGGTCTGGCCCGGGTAGGTGAACCCGACCCCGTAGAGCTGTGCCTTGGAGACCGGCCCGGTCACCAGCGCCCCCGCCGCATCCGATCGCGCCAGCCCTGCGGCCAGCTCGAGCGATTGGAGCGCACAGCGCGCACCGTCGATATCGGGCTTTCCGGGGACGATCTCGCCGGCATCGTCGATCGAGATGACCGGCAGCGCGGTCGCAAACACGCGCTCGGCCTCGTCGGGATCGGCGACCTTCTGGACCGGCCCGTCCCACACCGCCGCGACTGAGCGGATGTCGCCCACCGCGAAGAAGGGCGCAAGCGAATGCAGCTCGCGCGCGTTCCAGGCCTTGGCGGTGATTTCGGGCCCGACCCCGGCGGGGTCGCCCATCGATACTGCGAGCGGCCGGATCATCGTCCGCTCACTAGTGTAGTCAGCGGTATTCGACCAGTGCGTCCCTACGAAGATCGCGCAACATGCGCTGCGCCCGCAGGTTGGTGCGCTGCTCGGTGACCGAGTCGCGAACCGCTTCCGCTGAGGGCAGGCCGCCGTCGACCGGATCCTCGCGCCCGCAGATGACCAGCACACGCACGCCGTCGGCCACCGATCCGAACGGGCGGCTCGACTGGCCGACCTGGAGCGGAAGCAGCAGCGTCTGGAGCGGAGCGGGGAGCTGGCGGATCTTGACCGCATCGTTGTCGACGACTTCGCCGCCGATCGCGGCGGCGGTCTTGGCGGCGTCGCCACAGCCCTTCATCGCTTGGGTCGCATTGGCGAATTCGCCGGCCTTGGTGTTCGCGTCCGCTTCCGATGTGCCGGCGGGGAAGTGGATCGTGATCTGCTTGAGGCTCAGCGTCGCGTCGCGCGGATCGGCGACCAGCACCTTCCGCTTGTCGGCGAGGTACAGGATCGAAAATCCGCCGGGGACCTCGATCGGGCCGGCGATCTGGCCGACGTCCATCGTCTGCAGCGCCTTCATCAGCGGATCGGGAAGCATCTCGGCAGGCAGCCAGCCAAGATCGCCGCCCTGCGCCTTGGTGCTCGATTCGGAATAGTTGCGCGCCAGATAATCGAATGGCGTGCCCCCTTTCATCTGCTCGATCAGGCGCTGTTCGGCGGTGAAGACTTCGTTCACGCGATCCTGCGACGCGCCGATGTAGATTTCGAACGGGTGATACTCGTCGGTGCCCTTGTGCGCCTTGAGGCGATCGAGGATGTCCTCGACCTCCTTGTCGCTCACGTTGATCTCGACGTTGCGGCTGAGCAGACGGTTCCAGGCGAGCTCGCCCTCGATCTGACGGCGGATCGAGCGATCGGACGAGCCGATCTGCTTGAGCCACGCGCGCAGCTGATCGGGGGTGCGCTGGAAATTCTCGGCCACCCGGTTGAAGCTGTGATCGATGTCTTCCTTGGTGACGTCGATCTTGTTCGCCTTGGCTTCCTGGATCTCGAGCGTCTCGTCGATCAGCTGGCGCAGCACCTGCAGCCGCATCTGATCGCGCTCCGCGGCGGTGAGCTGGGCGTTGTTGAGCGCGACCAGCATCGCGACGCGCTGGTCGACGTCCGTGCCGGTGACGACCACGTCGTTGACGATCGCGGTGGGCTTGCGGATGTTCGGATCCGCCTTGCCGAAGATCTGGAGGTTCGCCGGCAGATCGAGGTTGGCCGCACCGGGGACACTTTGGTCTTGCGGGACCGTCTGCGCGAGAGAGGCGGTTCCGAGCATGGCGACGCCGAGGGCCAGGAACGCCTTGCGGCCGAAACGGGCCGCCTTCGAGACTCTATTGAACACCAATACCCTCATCCCAAGTCCGGAGATTGCGCCGCTTACTAGCCAATTGTGCCTGAACCAAGGCTTATCGGACCGCGCTTTCCGACGTGCTAGCGCCCCAAATTCTTGAACGCCAGCGTCAACAGATAGCTGTTGCCGCGCCGCGCGTCGCCGGTGGTCTGATAGTCGCGCTTCCACGTCAGGCCGAGCCGCATGCAATCGTCCTCGTAGGTGATGCCCAGCCGGTGGCGCACCGGCTCGAAGCCGTCGGCGACCGAGAGCGGATCCTCGTGGCGGTCGGTCAGGTCGATGAGCGTCGAGCCCGAGACCGACCAGAAGCGCGCAAGCTGGATGCGCGCGCCGATCCGCGCTTCCTCGCGATCCTGCAGGTCCTCGAGCGAGGGTGCGATGTTCCGGTTGAGCCGAAGATAGCCGAGCTGGAGATAGGTGCTGCGCGAGCCGACGGTCATGTCGATCTCGTTGCGGCGCACCGCGAAATTGTCCTTGTCGATGCGGTAGCGGTGCGTGAACGAGATGAAGTCGCGGAAACGGATCACGGTGCGGCCGACGATGTCCGACACGCGATCGGTGAGCCCGGTGCCGTCCGGAAAGATCGTCGGGCGAGTCGACAGGCGGTAGCTCTGGCCGATGTTGGCGTCGAGCGAGAAGCCGGGAAGATAGAGCGCATAGTCGACGCCCCAGGTGAAGCGCGTCGAATCCTCGAACCGGTCGTATCCGGGGAAGCGATTGAGCGCGAACAGGTTCGAATCCTCGAGATCGACCGCGCGGGCGTCTTCGTTGGGCACTTCCAGATTGGCGAGCTTGGGCGCGGCCACGATCTGGAAGCGCGGCGTGATCCGCTGGGTGCCGCCGAGGAACTCGCCGACGAACGGCCACTTCACATCGACTGCGAGCGCGCCGATCGCGCGGGCATGGAAGCCCGGCTCGCCGCGATAGCTGGCGATCACGGTCGCGAGCGTATCGGATGCATTGTAGAGATCGCCCCGCCCGTACGCGGTGAGCGTGATCTCCTGGCCCCAATCGGTGAGGCGGCGCAGCTCCCAGGTCGCCGAAGCGAAAGCGCGCTGGGTATCCTGGCCGTCGGTGCGGGTCAGCGCGAGGCTGTTGGCCTCGAGTTCGATATGCCCCCCCACCAGGCCGTCATCGAGGCGGCGGCGGTAGTCGATCTCGGGGAGCGCGATCGGCTGGAGGCCCTGCTGCTCGCCGACGCGCAGCGTCTGAACCGCCCAGCCGTTGATCGAGAGGTAGGAATCCTGGTCGATCCGCTCGACTCGGATGTTGTTGCGCAGGCGATCGTCGCGAGTGATGTCATAGCGGCGCAGGAAGGTGCGGTCGCTGGTGAGGCGGAACGAGGCGCTGGCGCTCCAGTTCTCGTCGAACTGGTAATGGCCGATCGCGTCGAAATAGCCGCGGAAATCGTTTTTCGACGTCGCGGGGGTCAGCGGCACGGTCAGGTCGTCGGCGCGGCGGCTGTAGGTGCCGTAGGCGGTGACCTGAAACGCTCCGAGCGAATTGAGCTCGCGATATTCGGCCTGCATCATCGGCAGCACCGACGAATAGACCCGCGGGGTCACGGTCAGGTCGCGGTTGGGCGCGAAGCTGAAGAAATAGGGGAGCGCGAACTGGAAGCCGTTGGTGCGGCTGTAGCGGACGTCGGGCGTCAGGAAGCCATCGGCGCTTTTGCCGCCCACCGGGTGCGAGAAAACCGGCAGCGGAATCGTAGCGAAGCCGAACACCGAGACGCGCGCGCCGGTGTAGCGCAGGCGGCCCTTGGACGGATCGTAGACCACCCTGTCGGCGGTGATCTTCCATGAAGGCTCCTTCGGGCACCCGTCCGACCCGGTGACCGAGCAGGGCGTGTAGGCCGCGTCGTAGACCGTGATGATGTCGCCCTGGCGGACGCCGCGCTTCGCCGCGATCCGGCCGCCTGCGTCCAGCACCACCAGCATGTTCTGGACGACGCCGTCCTTCAGCGTGTCGGTGAGCTCGATCCGGTCGCCATAGGCCATGTCGCCCTGCGGATTGGTGACAACGATGTTGCCCTCGGCGACGACTTGGCCGGTCTTGCGGTTCCACACCACCTTGTCGGCGCGCAGCCGCTCGCTGCGGCGATAGAGATGGACGTCGCCGGTCGCGGTGACCTCGTCGCCGTTGGAGTCGTATTCGAGCACGTCCGCGGAGAACTGGATCTGGTCCGGGTCCTGATCGGCGGCGGCGTCGAGCGGCGGCGCCGGCTTGGCTGGGCGGTCGCGAAGGTCAGCGGTCGTGATTGGGGATGTCTGATCGGGCATGGCCGCGGCCGGATCGGGGGTCTGCTGCGCCTGCGCGGGTCCGCCGAGACACAGTGCCATCGGCAACGCGCCAGTCAGCAGCAGGGCCTTGCGCGTCACGAACTCGATCACCCTCTTTCACACACCCTGCGCGCAGCGCCGACCGCCGCCCTATCGCACCGCTTGGGGCGCACCGCAACGCCGCGCGTTTGCCTGAACGCGCGCTCGCGCTAACAGGAGGCATGCAGGTCGATTTCTACCATCTGACGCGCGCGCCGATCGATCGCGTGCTGCCAGCCATCACGCGGAAGGTGCTCGCCGACGGAGGACGGCTGGTGATCGTGACGGAGGATGCCGAGGCGCGGGCGAAGCTCGACCAATTGCTGTGGAGCTATGCACCCGAAAGCTTCCTGCCGCACGCGCAGGCGGGAGGCGAGCGCGACGCGGACCAGCCGGTGCTGATCGCGGCCGCGCCAGACGCCGCCAACGGCGCCCGCAACGTGGCGTTGGTCGACGGGATATGGCGCGAGGAAGCGCTCGGCTTCGACCGCGCCTTCCACTTCTTCGACGAGGATCGGATCATCGAGGCGCGCGCCGCCTGGAAGACACTGGCCGAGCGCGACGGGGTCGAGCGACGCTATTGGAAGCAGGACGAGGACGGGCGCTGGCAACAGGTGGCGTAACTTGCCGAAGGTAACGAAGGTAACGGAGCGCTCTCACGAAATTCCGGTGAAGCCTGCGGATCGCGCGATGGCTGCCGGACGAAGCAAATAGCTCTAGGTCACCATATCAAAGAGCGCGTCGCAAATCGCGACGATCGGGCACAGCAACCGAAATCCTACATTGCAAGAGGGCGTTCGGCTTGCATCGCGCGTGGCCCGCGACTAGGGGAGCCGCGACTTTCCGCAACGCACAACACAGGAGCCGCACGGCCATGGCCGCGACCCGGACCTTTTCGATCATCAAGCCCGACGCCACTCGCCGCAATCTCACCGGTGCGGTCACCAAGATGCTGGAAGAAGCCGGCCTGCGCGTCATCGCCTCGAAGCGCATCCATCTGACCAAGGAGCAGGCCGAGGGGTTCTACGGCGTGCATCGCGAGCGGCCGTTCTTCAACGACCTGGTCGCGTTCATGACCTCGGGTCCGGTGGTGGTCCAAGTGCTCGAGGGCGAGAACGCCGTCCAGGCCAACCGCGATGTGATGGGCGCGACCAACCCCGCCAACGCCGAGCCCGGCACGATCCGCAAGGAGCTGGCCGAGTCGATCGAGGCGAACTCGGTCCACGGCTCGGACTCGGACGAGAATGCCGCGATCGAGATCGCGTTCTTCTTCACGCCCGAAGAGATCGTGGGGTAAGAGGATAAGCCCTTTCCCTGAAGGGGAGGGGCTTTTGCCCTCACCTCGGCAGCCGGATCGTCGCCACCAGCCCCCCACCCTCTCGGGGCGCGAGCACGATATGCCCTCCCGCGTCGCGCACGATCGCCTTGGCGAGCGCGAGGCCCAGCCCGATCCCACCGGTCTCGCGGTTGCGCGAGGTCTCGAGGCGGGTGAACGGATCGAACACCGCCTCCATCTGCTCGCTCGGGATTCCAGGGCCGCGGTCGGCGACCTCGATCGCGACGCTCTTCTCGCCGGGGACCAGCCGCACCTCGGCGCCATGGCCGTACTTCACCGCATTCTCGATCAGGTTGCGCACGGCGCGCCGCATCAGCCCGGGGCGCATCCGCATCGTGAGGCGAGGCGATTCCTCGAACGCGACCTCATGGTCGAGGTCGCGGAAGTCCTCGACCACCGCGTCGATCAGCGCGGCGAGATCGACCTCGGTCGGCGGCTCGCTGGGGCGCCCCAGCCGCGCGAGCGAGAGGATGTCCTCGAGCGTGCGGTTCATCTCGTCGATCGTGTCCGCCATCCGCGCGCGATCGTCGTCGTTCTCGACCGATTCGATTCGGACGCGCAGCGCGGCGAGCGGGGTGCGCAGATCGTGGCCGATCGCCCCGAGCATCCGGTCCTTCTCGTCGATCATCGCGTTCACGCGGAGGCTGAGCGCGTTGTAGGCCGCGATCACCGAGCGGACGTCGCTGGGGCCGCGCGCCTCGACAGGGTCCGCGCCGTCGCCCGGCTGGAAGCGCTGCGCCGCCTGCGCGAGCGTGCGCAGCGGACGGGCGATGCGGTGCCCTGCGAGCAGCACCGGCACCAGCACGACGACGTAAAGGATCAGCGTCTGCGCGATCAGCTGCCAGATCAGCGAGCGTTCGGTGAGCGGCCAGCCGGTGTGCACCAGCAGCCAGCCGTGGCCGGGATGCTCGACCGCGATCGTCAGGTCCGCGCCCATCCGCCGCAGCCGCTCGGCGCGCTCCGCCGGCATGCGCTTGAGCCACAACGCGTTGTCGTCGATCGGGCCGATCGTCGCGGCGACCTGGCCGACCGGGAAGTCCATTTCCTTCAGCGTGCGGCGGATGCCCTCTTCGATGTCGGGCCGGCGCTTTGCGGCGGGGTCGATCGGGTTGGCGGCGTGGAGCTGAACGCGCGTGCGCGGATCGGCGATGAACCCCTGCGCGGCCTGCGCGGGCGGAATCTGTGTGACTCGCACCGCGTTGATCGCTTCGAGCCGCTCGGACGCGTCGATCAGCCGAGTGATCGCGGGAACCGACGACCTGGCCGAAACGCGCGCCCTGCCGCTCGTTGAACAGCAGCCCGAAGTTGATCGCCTGCGCGACGAACAGCGCGACCGCGACGAGCAGCGCGATCTGTCCGGTCAGGCTGGCCGGCGAGAAACTTCCTCAAAGGCGGGTCACTTCAGCCGCCAGCGTATAGCCGCCGCCCCACACCGTCTTGATGATGCCGGGGGTCTTGGGATCGGGCTCGATCTTCTTGCGCAGCCGGCTGACCTGATTGTCGATCGCCCGATCGAAGGCGGCAGCCTCGCGGCCCTGGGTCAGGTCGAGCAGCTGGTCGCGGGTCAGCACCTGGCGCGGGCGGATCACCAGCGCGTGGAGCAGATTGTACTCGCCGGTCGAGAGCGGCACCGAAACGCCTTCGCGGTCGACCAGCGCGCGTTCGCCGGTCTTGAGCACCCAGCCGGCAAAGGCGAAGCTGCCGCTTTCGGGCGCGTGCTGGCGTGATCCGCCGGCCGCGGTCCGCCGGAGCACCACCTTGATCCGGGCGGCGAGCTCGCGCGGGGAGAAGGGCTTCACGACATAGTCGTCGGCGCCCATCTCGAGCCCGACGATCCGGTCGGTCTCCTCGCTGCGCGCGGTGAGCAGGATGACCGGGATCTCGCCGGTCTCGCGGATGTGGCGGCAGAGGCTCAGACCGTCCTCGCCGGGCATCATGATGTCGAGAATGACGAGATCGATGGCATAGGCCGCCATCCGTGCCCGCGCGCCCTCGGCGTCGCCCGCCTGAGTCACGCGGAAGCCCTGCTTGGTCAGATACTGCGCCAGCGGCTCGCGAATCGAGCGCTCGTCGTCGACGAGCAGGAGGTGGGGCGTGTCCGACATGTCAGCTTCATAGCAACTCGCGCGACGAGAAGAAGTGCCGGGCGGGCGGAGGAGACTGCACCCGCCCGGCACCCCGGCTGACTTAATTGCCTCCGGGGGCGTTGGGGGCGTCAGCCGGTGGGGGAGGGGGCGGGCCTTCGCCGGCGCCGCGGCCGCGCATCTGCATCATCCGGTCGCGCATCGCGTCGCGCTCGGCCTGGTCGATCTTGCCGTCGTGATTGGTATCGGCGCGGTCGAAGCGTTCGAGCGCGCGGGCGCGGCTTTCCTCGAGCGTGATCGGCATGTCGCCGCCCATCGCGCGGCGGCCCATGCCCGGGCCACCGGGACCACCCGGGCCACGCGTCGCGGCCTCGGCAGCGCGGCGCTGCTCCATGCGGGCGCGCATCGCCTCGCCGAACGCCTGGCGCTCCTCGGGGCTGATCTTGCCGTCGTGATTGGTATCGACCTGGTTGAACCGCGCGTCGACGTCGGCGAGCATTTCGTCCTTGGTCACGACGCCGTCATGGTTGGCGTCGGCGCGCTGGAGCGGGTCCATCCGCGGACGGTCCTGAGCGCTGGCCGCGCCCGTCAGCAAGGTCGCGCCGAGGGCCGCGATCATCAACTTGTTCATGGGGGTCAAACTCCTGCGTTGCAATTCGGACGGGGGAGCCGGCCGGTAAGTCCCGTTCCTGTCGCCGCGCTGTCGCAGCGGTATGTCAGCGCTCGGGGAAAGTGTCGCAATTTGTCGCGGGAGCCGATTCAGCCGAAGATCGCGACGCCCTGCATCGCCTCGGCGATCGCGTCGCCCCGGGCATTCCACAGCATCATCCGTTGGCTGCTGTAGCCGGCGCGGGCCATATCGGCGGTGCTCGCGAGCAGCCACCAGCCATTGTCCGTCGCGGGCTCGGCGGTGAGGAAGTTGATCGTCCAGTTGAGCGAGCTGAGCGGCACGTTCCGATCGGTCGAGAGCTTGTACGCGGCCGGGGGCAGGCCGTCACCGATCGCGAGCAGCTCGACCATCGGGTGGAGCCCGGCGCGCTCGCGCAGCCGGGCCCAGCGCAGCCATTCGGCGGGGCCGGCGGCTTCACGCATGTCGAGGAACTCGAAGTTGTGCGCGAAGAAATTCTCGGGGCCGCTGCGGGGTCGGGCGTCGAGCCCCGGCGGCGGGAGCGGGGCGCGCGGCGCGGCGTCGTGCGCGATCGCCGAGGGCAGCGCGGCCATGAACACGAAGGTCGCGCGGAGGCCCAGCCCGGCTTCGGAGATGACGTCGGACTGGAGGAACGCGGCGTTGCGACCGCGCCGGAGCCGGGTGGCGGTGACGGTTACCTCGCCCGAAAGCGGGCCGATGAAAGCGATCTGGGCGGAGCGCAGCGGCGGCAAGTCGGGCTCGAGATCGAGCGCGGCCTGGAGCGCGAGCGCCGCGGTGAGGCCGCCGTAGAGCGTGCGGCCCTGCATCCAGCCGGTGCCGGTGTCGACCTGGAACCCGCGCTCGATCGGCGTGGCCCCGGCGACGAGCTGGGCGATGGCGGTCACTGCCCAAGGTACCGGTCGCGCAGCTCGCGCTTGAGGACCTTGCCGATCGCGCTGCGCGGCATCTCGTCGATGGGCTCGAGGGCTGCGAGCCGCTGGGTCTTGCCGACGCGGGCGTTGATCCAGGCGAGGATGTCGGCGGGCGCTGTGTCGATTCCGGGGCGCGGCACATAGAAGCCGACCGGAGTCTCGCCCCATTGCTCTGAGGGGATGCCGACCACCGCGCAATCGGCGACGCGCCGGATGCTCGCGCGAGCACGGCTTCCAGGTCGGTCGGATAGATGTTGAACCCGCCCGAGATGATCAGATCCTTCTTGCGGTCGAGCAGGATCAGGAAGCCGTCGCCGTCGAAGCGGCCGAGGTCGCCGTGACGGATGAAGCGGTTGCCGTCGGCGTCGAACCATTCGGCGGCGCGAGTCGCCTCGTCGCGGCCGTGATAGCCGGTCATCATCGCCGGGCGAGCGGCCGACGACCTCACCCATCTCGCCGTGCGCGACCTCGTTGCCTTCGTCGTCGATCAGCCGGATGTCGTGGCCCGGGACGGGCTGGCCGACGGTGTGGAGCTTGTCGGGATGC
Organism: uncultured Alphaproteobacteria bacterium; assembly: GCA_963799985.1. Taxonomy (GTDB): domain Bacteria; phylum Pseudomonadota; class Alphaproteobacteria; order Sphingomonadales; family Sphingomonadaceae; genus Sphingomonas. The sequence goes on from CAWCZC010000005.1 coordinate 338,876, forward strand.
GCGTTGGCGAGGAGGATGCAGGTGCCGCCGCCCTCGGTCATGCCGTAATATTCGACCAAGGCGCCCGGCCAGCGCGCGACGATATCGGCCTTGAGCGCGGCGGAGAAGGGCGCGCTGGTGCAGGTCTTGATCCGGAAGGTCGTGAGATCGAAGGAGTCGAAATCGGGGAGCGCCATGATTCGCTGGTACTGGACTGGCACCAGCATCGTGTGAGTCGCGCGGTGCTTCTGCGCGAGCTCGAGGTAGGCGTGGGCGTCGAACCTGGGCATCAGCACCACCGTCCCGCCCCAGGCGAGCGTCGGGATGAAGCTGACGAGGGTGGTGTTCGAATAGAGCGGCGTCGCGATCATCGTCACTGCATCGGCGAACCCCGACGGCGGCGCGAGTGATGTGCGCCCAGCGCATCGCATGCGGCTGAACGATCCCCTTGGGGGTACCGGTGGTGCCCGAGGAATAGATGATGTTGAACGAGTCCCCGGGCGCCTGGATCACCGGCGTCGGCACCGAACCGGCGGGGGCGAGCCATCCGGCCAGCTCGGGGCCGTCGAGCGTGACGCGGCGCGCGGCGATTTCCCGTCCGGCAAGCGCGGCGGCCGCGGCGGCATCGAGGAACAGCAGCGGCGCGCCGCAGTCGGCCACCATCGCCGCGATCTGTTCCGGCGTCGCCGAGGGGGCAAGCGGGGTGGGGACGCATCCGGCCCGAAGCGCGCCTAGGAACAGCACCGCGACTTCGAGCGAGGTCGCACCAAGGATCGCGATCGCCTCGCCACGCGCCACCCCGTCGCGCTGGAGCGCCGCCGCGACCCGGTCCATGCCCTGGTCGAGCTGGGCATAGCTCAGCACCGTCTCGCCGAAGACGAGCGCGGGCTTGCCGCCCTGCTCGGCGGCATGCGCGCGAATCAGCTCGGGCAGCGTCGCGAAGTCGCCCGCCAGCATCGTCTCGGCGCTCATCCCCGCTCCCTCATTCTCGGGAGAGCTAGGCGAGCACGCGGCCGATTGCCATACGCACCGTTCGAAAAATCCCGCCGGTCAGGCGGGCTGCACCACCGCTGCGGTCTGGCCGAACAGGACCTTGCGCGCCTCGTCGGTCATCGGCGTCGAATAGGAGCGGACCTCGCCGCCTTTCTCGTACGCACGGATCGTGGCGGGGCGCGCGGCGATCGCGTCATACCAGCGCCTCAAGTTGGGGAAATCGTCGAGGTTCTGCTTGTGCGCCTCGTGCGGAACGATCCACGGATAGCTCGCCATGTCGGCGATCGAATAGCCGCCGGCGATAAACTCGCGCCCTTCGAGCCGCTTGTTGAGTACGCCGTAGAGCCGGTTGGTCTCGGCGACGTAGCGGTTGATCGCATAGTCGATCTTCTCGGGCGCATAGACGTTGAAGTGCCCGTTCTGCCCCGCCATCGGGCCGAGCCCGCCGACTTGCCAGAACAGCCATTCGAGCGTCTCGAACTCGCTCGCGCAGGTCGGTGCTCAGGAAGCGGCTGGTCTTCTCGGCGAGGTAGAGCAGGATCGCGCCCGATTCGAACACGCTGATCGGCGCGCCGCCGCCGGCGGGATCATGGTCGACGATCGCGGGCATCCGGTTATTGGGGGCGATCGCGAGGAACTCGGGCTTGAACTGGTCGCCCGCGCCGATGTCGACCGGCACGATCCGGTAAGGGAGCTCTGCTTCCTCGAGAAACAGGGTGATCTTGTGGCCGTTCGGCGTGGGCCAATAGTGCAGGTCGATCATTGGAATCCTCCCGGATGCGTTGAGTGGGAGATGGGGGTTCGGGCGCGTCAGGCAAGCGGCCGGGGCGGCCTAGAAACCCTTGGCACCACCCGCAGCAATACTATCGCCAGCGCGGCGAACACGAACCCCGCCGCCAGCGCGAAATTGCCGCCGGTGAAGCCGCGCTCGGCGCCGAACGCGAGCGCCTGGCTGAGCGCGAGCGGGGCGACGATCCATGCGATGCTCGACAGGCTCTGCATGCCTCCCATCAGTGCGCCTTGGTGCGAGGCGTCGGTGAGCCGCGACAGCAGGGCATTGACCGAGGGGAAGGTGAGCGCCTGCAGCGCGCTCAGCACGAGCACCGCGTAGATCAACCACTCCTGCCGCACGAAGACATAGGCGAGGAAGGCGCAGCCGCCGGTGAACATGCCGATCACCACCGTGCGCGCCTCGCCGAACCGGGCGATCGCGCGGCCGGTCACCAGCATCTGCACCACGGCCATCGCGGCGCCGGAGACGGCGAGCGACGCGCCGATCTGCCATTCCTGCCAATGCAGCGCGATCTTCGACCAGAAGGCCCAGGTCGCGGGATAGACCATGTGCCCGAACTGCCAGAGGAACGCCGCGGCGAGCAGCCACTTGGCCTCGCCCGCCTCGCGCAGCGGCGCGAACGAGCCGATCACGTTCGCCTTGCGCCAGTCGAACCTGCGGCGGCGCTCCGGGGCCAGCGTCTCGGGCAGGAAGAAGAAGATCCAGGCGGCGTTGAGTGCCGAAAGCGTGGCCGCCGCGAGGAACGGTGCGCGCGGGCCGAGGAAGGAAAGCAGCCCGCCGAAGCCGGGCCCGAGCACGAAGCCGATGCCGAACGCTGCGCCCATCAGCCCGAACACCGCGCCGCGCCGCTCGGGCGGAGTCACGTCGGCGAGCACGGCGTTGGCGGGGCCGTAGGTCGCGCCCGCGATTCCGGCGATCACTCGGCCGACGAACAGCCAGCCGATCGTCGGCGCCGCGGCCTGGAAGGCGTAGTCGGCGGAGAAGGCGAGCATCGAGAAGAGCAGCACCGGCCGCCGCCCGACGCTGTCGCCGAGGCTGCCGAACACGGGCGCGGCGAAGAACTGCGCGGCCGAGAAGGCGACGAGCATATAGCCGCCGATCCGCGCCGCATCCTCGAGGCTCACCTGCGCCAGGCTGACGATCAGCTTGGGCAAAACGGGCAGCACGATGCCGAATCCGATCGAGTCGATCATGACCGCCGCGAGGACGATCGGCACTGCGCGATGATCGAATTTCATGCCGTTCCCCTGCGTTGGATCGCCGTTCTAGCGCGAAATCGGGCTCCGAAGGTCACGAAAGTCACGACTCCTACGTGTCCCACGTGCGCGCGCACGCGAGGACGGGGATTTTCGGCGCCCGGGCCGAGGCGCTTTCGTCGGGAACTCCCACCACCTCGTTCGCCCTGAGCTTGTCGAAGGGCTGTTCTTCCCTTGCTACCAAGAAAGGACAGGGCTTCGACAACCCCGGATCTAGTCCGGAGCCGAACGGGGTTGAGGAGTGCCGGCATGCCCGCGATGAAACCCAGCGCGTCGACGGGATGCGCGGCGTAAGAAGGGGTTTGGCTTGTGGTCACGGCCGAGCCTCCACGAAGAACAAAGGAGGAACGATACCAAAGGATCGCCCTGTAGGACAGCGAATTGTTCGCGCCTCGCTTGACGAGCGCTCCGCCATACCGCAATTTCGAAATCCGCACGAACGGGACGCTTGGAGACACGGATGGCTACCGCAGAAATCGACGCGCCGGCGAATGCTCTCGAGTCCTTTCGCGCGCAAGTCCGGGAGTGGCTCGCGGCGCATTTCCCGCCGTCGCTCAAGGGCAAGGACAATGCGATGTCGGCGCTCGAAGGGCCGGCCGAGGAGACCCAGGAGCAGCGTGCCTGGCGCGAGGCGATGGGCGCGACGGGCTGGGGCGTCCCCATCTGGCCCGCCGAATACGGCGGCGGCGGGCTCTCCGGCGCCGAGGCACGCGTGCTCCAGGAGGAGATGAACCGGATCGGCGCGTGGAACCCGATCGGCGGGATGGGCGTGATGATGTTCGGCCCCACGCTGCTCGAGTACGGCAGCGAGGCGCAGAAGCACGAGCATATCCCGGCGATCGCCCGGGGCGAGGTGCGCTGGTGTCAGGGCTATTCGGAGCCCGGCGCGGGATCGGACCTCGCCTCGCTCCAGATGTTCGCGGCCGACGCGGGCGATCACTACGTCGTCAACGGCCAGAAGACCTGGACCTCGGGCGGGCAATGGGCGGACAAATGCTTCGCGCTGGTCCGCACCGACAAGAGCAAGAAGCACGAGGGCATCACCTTCGTGCTGATCGACATGGATTCGCCCGGCGTCGAGGTGAAGCCGATCCGGCTGATCTCGGGATCGTCGCCGTTCTGCGAGACCTTCTTCACCGACGTGAAGGTGCCCAAAGCCAACCGCGTCGGCGAGGAGGGGCAGGGCTGGACGATCGGCAAGCGCCTGCTCCAGCACGAGCGCAACAGCCTGTCGGGCGGCGGATCGGCGGCGGGGCGGATGTTCGCGGGGGCGCCGCTTTCGGCGCTCGCGAAGAAATATGTCGGCGCGGATGCCGAAGGGCGGATCGCCGACAGCGACCTGCGCACGCGGATCGTCCGCCACGAGATGGACCTGCGCGCGTTCATGCTCACGCTGCGGCGGGTGGCATCGGAAGGCAAGTCGAACCAGGGCCCGTCGGCTGCCACCTCGATCATGAAGAACGTCGGCGCGCGGATCATGCAGGAGCGCTCCGAGCTGCTGCTCGAGATCCGCGGCATGGCCGGCCTGGGCTGGGAAGGCGAGGGCTTTTCCGAGGAGGAGCTGAAGGACACGCGCCACTGGTTGTTCGGCAAGGCTGTGTCGATCTACGGCGGCTCGAGCGAGATCCAGAACAACGTGATCGCCAAGCGCATCCTGGGGATGCTGGATCACCAATAGCCCCTTGGGGGGTTCTGCAGCGGGGGGCGATTGCGGAGTGCGACATGAAGCGAGCCTTTGTGCTGCTGCTCGCGGCGGCGACCGCCTTCGAGGCGCTGAGAGCCGGCGCGGGCACGTTCCGAATGATCCTCGACCTGCCGGCGCGCGCGCGGATCGGCGATGTGGCCTTCACGGCGTTTTCGAAAGCGACCGACCTGAGCCCGGCGGGCGTGATCTTCTACGTGGTGTTCGGAGTCGGTGGGGCATTGGTGACCGGAACGGCGTTCTTCGCCGCGATCCGCGCGCGAGCGCCCCGCGCGGTTCGATGGCTCACCGGACTGTCGCTTGGCTGTTCGTTGCTGATCCTCGGGTTCACCACTCAGGCGGCGCCGCTGATCTGGCGCGCGGCCGCATCGCCGCCCGATCCGCGGATACTGGAGCCGCTGCTCGACCGGTTCGCGTTCTGGACCGATCTGCGTATCCTCCTTGCCGACCTGTCGTTTGCGGCGATGCTTTCTGCGCTGACGTTCACGGCGCTGTCTCGTCAGGGCGGCAGGGTCGATCGAAGCTGACCGTGCCGCGCAATACAAGGGAGTTTCCATGGCCGTCCTGAGCGAAGAACAGACGATGCTGCGCGACATGGCGCGCGAGTGGGCGGACAACGAGGCGCCGGTCTCGGCCTTCCGCCGGATGCGCGATGCGGCGCCGGCGGCGCTCTACGATGCGGAGGTGTGGCGCGCGCAGGCGGAGATGGGCTGGGCGGGAATATTGATCCCCGAGGCGCACGGCGGCGCCGGGATGGATTTCCTCACGCTCGGTTCGGTGCTCGAGCAGCTCGGGCGCACCCTCGTCGCGACGCCGCTCGCCGCCACCGCGGTGGCGACCAGCGCGATCCTGCTCGGCGGCAGCGAGGCGCAGCAGGCCGAATGGCTGCCGTCGATCGTCGCGGGCGAATTGGTCGCAACGCTGGCGATCGACGAATGGCCGCGGTTCGCGCCGGACCGGATCGCGACCGTGGCGGAAGGCGGCACGATCGCCGGCACCAAGGAATTCGTCGCGGAGGGCGACAGCGCGGGGCTGTTCGTCGTCGCCGCGACCGATGGGCTCTATCTGGTGCCCGAAGGCGCGGGGGTGCACCGCTCGAACTCGGCACCTGGCGGATTCGCGTAGCCATGCGCAGGTCCGCTTCGAGGGTGCCCAGGCGGACAAGCTTGGCGGGCCGGGCGACCTGCTGACTCAAGTCACCGATCGCGCCGCGGCGGCGGCTTGCGCGGAGATGCTCGGGCTCGCCGAGGCCGCGTTCGCCCAGACCAACGATTACCTCAAGACTCGAGTCCAGTTCGGCCAGCCGCTCGCCAGCTTCCAGGCGCTCCAGCATCGGATGGCGAAGATGTTCACCGAGCTCGAGCTGATGCGATCGGCGGTCGAGGGGGCGTTCGAAGCGATCGATGCCGGGCGCGGCGACGTGAGCCAGGCGGTGAGCCTCGCCAAGGCGCTCGCGGGCGACACGCTCCGGCTCGTCTCGAGCGAGATGATCCAGCTCCACGGCGGCATCGGCATGACCGACGAGCACGATGCCGGCTTCACGTTGAAGCGCGCGCGGGTGCTCGAAACGATGTGGGGCAATGCGGCGTGGCACCGCGACCGCTTTGCCCGACTGTCCGGCTACTGAGGTGGTGTTGTGGTTTTCTTTGGAGCGGGCCGGCGCCGCCTTACTGAAGAGGCGTCGCTAAGCCGCTGGAAAGCCCGGTTTCGAAAACCGGTTCGGACCGCGGCAAGGCAGGGCCGCCACTATGACTTTTGGGCAACACTCTCGGCTTCGTGAAGATTTGCAATAACCGTCATGCTTGACTGACCCTAGGGAAAGGGCTGTATTCGAGGATAGGGTATGGAGCCGTGGAGCGCTCCGGCCATGTGGGAGAGAGACGATGATGCGATTTCGCCTTTTGACGGCGGGGGCCGTTCCGGCGCTGGCGATCGCGCTGGCAAGTCCCGCGTTCGCGCAGGACACCAAGACCGATGCCAAGCCGGCGGCGACGGATCAGACCACGCAACAGGAAGGCTCGAACGAAATCGTCGTGACCGCGCAGGGCCGCGCCCAGCAGCTTTCCGACGTGCCGCTCGCGATCTCCGCGGTCGGCGGCGAGGCGCTCGAGCGGACCGGCGCCACCGACATCCGCCAGCTCAACCAGGTCGCGCCGTCGCTGCTCGTTTCATCGACCGGCAGCGAGGCCAACGCGTCGGCGCGAATCCGCGGCGTCGGCACGGTGGGCGACAATCCCGGCCTCGAAAGTTCGGTCGCGGTGTTCGTCGACGGCGTCTACCGCTCGCGTTCGGGCATCGGCATGAACGAGCTCGGCGAGATCGAGCGCATCGAGGTGCTGCGCGGGCCGCAGGGCACGCTGTTCGGCCGCAACGCCTCGGCGGGGATCATCAACATCGTCAGCAAGGCGCCCGAGTTCGACGGCTTCCACGCGGACGGTGAGGCGACCTACGGCAACTACAATTACTGGCGGCTCGCGGGCAATGTGAACGTGCCGCTGGGCGAGACGGTGGCGGCGCGGCTCGACGGCGTCTACGTCAAGCGCGACGGCTTCTACCACGACGTCACCAACAACACCGACATCAACAACCGCAACCGCTATTTCATGCGCGGCCAGCTGCTGTTCGAGCCCACCAGCGATCTCACGGTGCGGCTGATCGCCGACTACACCCGCCGCAACGAAGATTGCTGTGCGGCGGTCTATATCGATGGCAGCGTTGCTCCCACCAACACCAACCTGCTCAATCCGAACCTCAACCAGATCGTCAAGGTGCTGCGCGACATGGGGCAGCCGACCGCGGCGTTCAGCGACCCCTATTCGCGCAACGTCTATCTCTCGCCCGGGCGCAGCTATGGCGGCCTGACGCGTGACTGGGGCGTTTCGGGGCAGGTGGACTATAATTTCGGCGGGGCCAAGCTGACCTCGATCACTGCCTATCGTGACTATCACAGCGACCAGGGTTCCGACACCGACTACGGCTATGTCGACATCCTCTACCGCGCGCCCGACGGCAATTCCGCGCGTAACTTCAAGACCTTCTCGCAGGAGCTGCGGCTCCAGGGCGAGGCGTTCGGCGGCAAGCTCGACTGGCTGATCGGCGGCTATTACGCCAACGAGCAGCTGACCGTGACCGACAACCTCAAGTTCGGCAGCCAGTACGGCCGGTTCGCCTCGTGCCGGATCATCGCGGGCGGCGGACTCGCCTTCGCGTACGACCCGAGCGCGTCGGGCTGCATCGCCACCGCGCTGCGCCCCACCGTCTCGGGCGCGTTCGGCGCAGCGGGTCCGGCGATCCTCGCAGGCTTCGACCGGCTCGATACCGTGCGCAACGTCGGCGACACGCTCTCGACCTACAACCAGAAGAGCAATAACTACGCCTTCTTCACCCATGACATCTTCGAGATCCTGCCGGGCTTCGACCTCACCCTCGGCGCGCGCTACACGCACGAGCAGAAGGACTTCGACGCGCGCTTCGGCAACAACAATACCGCGTGCCCGGCGCAACAGGCGGCGATGGGGCCGTTCCTCGGCAACGCAGCGCTCGCCGCGGTCGCGGGCGGGCTGATCAGCCTGACCTGCCAGGGCAACGCCACCAGCGAGCTCGACGGCGTGGCGATCAACGATACCCGCGCCGAGAGCGAATGGACCGGCACCGCGATCCTTTCGTACAAGGTGAGCCACGACCTGCTGCTCTACGGCAGCTATTCGCGCGGCTACAAGGCGGGCGGCTTCAACTTGGATCGCTCGGCGCTCAAGAGCCCGATCGCGAGCTTCGCCGCGGCCGGGGGCGCGCAGGCGCTGGTCCACAACCTTCAGTTCGACCAGGAGATCAACAACGCCTATGAGTTCGGCGCCAAATACTCGACCGGGCCGCTGGCGATCAATCTTTCGGTATTCCGCCAGGAATTCAAGAACTTCCAGCTCAATACCTTCAACGGATCGGTGTTCCTCGTCCAGACGATCAACGGCTGCAAGACCGATCTGGCGGGCGGCGATCGCGACCAGGCGATCACCCTGACCTCGCCCAACTACAACGCCGCCGCCGCCACCACCGGCGCCTGCGCGAAAGACCAGGTCGGCGCGGGCGTGATCTCGCAGGGCGTCGAGCTCGAAGCCTCGCTGGTGCCGGTGCGCGACATCCACGTCGGACTCGGCTTCACCTTCGCCGACACGCGCTACGCCAAGAACCTGGTCGGCAACCAGAACGGCGCGCCGCTCGATCCGGCGCTGCGCTATCTGCCGGGCGACAACCTATCGAACGCGCCGCAGGTGACGGTGACGAGCAGCTTCGCCTGGACGCCGGCGCTCGGCGGCGGTGGGCTTTCCGGGCTGTTCTACGTCGATGCGCGCATGACCAGCGACTACAACACCGGCTCGGACCTGTTCCCCCAGAAGGAGCAGGATGGCTTCGCGCTGGTCAACGGCCGCATCGGCATCCGCGGCCCCGACGAACATTGGTCGATCGAGGTGTGGGGGCAGAACCTGCTCAACCAGAACTACACCCAGGTCGCGTTCAGCTCGCCGTTCCAGCAGGGCCCGACCGCGGGCGCGGCGCTCAACACCGCCTTCACCGGAGTCAATTATCCGGCGGGGACGCAAATCTTCTCGGCCTACCTCGCCGAGCCGCGCACCTTTGGCGTGACGGGGCGCTTCCGGTTCTGACGTCTATCTTCCCTCTCCCCTCGAGGGGAGAGGGTTGCGCAGACTTAGGTCGCGCTCTTGCGCTGCCTTAGTCGGAGCTGGGTGAGGGGTGAGCGGCTTCGCAGGAGCCGCGCGGAGCTTTGCTCCGCTCTACCCCTCTCCAAGCTGCGCTAGCCAGCAAGCTGGCAATCTCCGCTATCCTCTCCCCTATCAAGGGGAGAGGAAAAGAGGTCAGTGGATCGTGATCCAGAAGATGGCCGCGACGCAGGCGAAGCCGAGCGTGAACAGCAGCGTGCGCAGGTACGGGATCGCGAGCAGATACACCACCGCGTGCGCCACGCGCAGCCAGAAGAAGGCCATCGTCAGGCTCGCGATCGCGTCATCTTTGCCCGCGATGTGCGCGACGATCACCAGCGCGGCGAACGGCGCGAAGGTCTCGACCGCGTTGAGATAGGTCCGGTCCGCGCGGCGGCCCCAGTTCGGCAGCGGGCGTGGGGTGGGATCGACGTAATTGGGCGGCGTCAGGAACCCGTTCGTCTTCACCTGCGAGACGACATAGGGAATCCACAGCGCGGCGGTGAGCATCGCGGTGTAGGCGAGATAGGTGAGTGCGGGCGTCATATCGGCTTCCCCCGCCGCGATCGGTTCTGCGATACGCCTTGTCGGCCCGCGCGGCTCGGCCGGTTACCTTGAGCGCAGGCTAACAGCGGGCGGCGGGCCTGTCGATCACGTTAGGTGTGTGCTCAATAGCCGTCATCCCGGAAGCCATTTTCTCCAAATCTATGATTTGGATAGAAAATTGAGCTGTCCGGGATCCACCGTGCCACCTGCGCTGGTGGAGAGGTGGATCCCCCCCGATCAAGTCCGGGGCAGGCCAAGCAGTAAGGCTTTCCATCGGAAAACCTGGCGGTTTTCCGGGAAAGCCTAAGCTTCCGGGATGACGAACGAGGGGGGTTGAGCTCGGACCTGGTCTTCAAACCAGTCGCGAAAGCAGGCGGATGTAGTTCGCCTGATAGCCGTTGTCGGGCTCCGAGATCGACCAGGAATCGAGCGGCCAGCCGTCGTTGAAGTCCTTGTACGCCTTTTGCTGGGGCTGGCCGAACGGCGGCTGCGGCCGCGCGGTGCCGCACAACGGGCTGATGCCGGGGCAGCGGCTGTCCCAGTCCCATTGGGTGTTGGTCGGGCCGCCGGCGAGGAACCCCGGCGGCGGGCCGTAGGTCGACGCCTTCGCGTCGTCCCATTTGACGGAGCCGTCGGCGAACCAGGTGTGGAAGATCTGGTTGACCGAATTGGTCGCGCCCAGGCCGTACATGTTGGTGAGGTAGACCTTGCCGAGCGGGTTCACCCCGTGAAGGTAATGAAGATAGCCCGCGGCGGCGGCGACGTTCTCCTGCGGCGTGTGGCTGCCCAGCCCATATTGGTTGAGATCGAGGAACAGGTTGCCCGCGACGCTCTTCACCGAGTTCGATCCCCAGATGTAATCGGGGATATAGGCGAGATAGGGGTCCGCCTCGCTGGTGACCTTGCCGCGGTACGACGCGGAGTCCACGCCTGCCGCAAAGGCGCTCTTGATCGCCGCCGCCGCACCGGCGGTCGCGCCGGGGAGGCTCGCATAGTGGAGCAGGGCGAGCTGCGTATCCGCTTCGTACAGGCTCACATAGCTGCCCCATGCGATCAAATGCGCCTGGCCGTAGTTGGCATCGACGAAGGCGCGGTAGGCCGCGGTGCCGGTCAGATCGTACAGATAGACCGCGGCCTGGAGCTTGAGCATCGATCGGCCGAAGTCGTCGGTCTCCTGCTGGCCGGCGCCGAGGCCGTCCGAGCCGTTCGAGGCGTCGTTGTTGCTGAACAGGACGCGCGGGTTGGCATCGGCCCAGCTCCACGCCAGCTCGGCGCGGGTGCGCAGGTCGGCGGCATAGCTCGCCAGCGGGGCGAACCCGGCGAGGATCTTCGCGCCGAATGCGAAGGCGGTCGCGCTGGCGAGGGTGGCGGTGGTGTTGGCGGGGCCGTAGTAGCTTGGCTGGGTCGCCGACGACGGCGGGCTGGCGCCGGTCTCGCCGACGATCGACAGCACCGATCCGTCGGCCAGCTGCATCCGGCGCAGCCAATCGAGCCCCCATTTCGCCTCGTCGACGATATCGGGCACGCCGTTGCCCGATTCGGGGATGTTGAAATCGTCGGTCCAGATCGCGGGCCGTTGCGCATAGGCCTGGAGCAGCGCAACGACATAGCCGGCCGCCCAGCTCGTGTACTTGTTGCAGTCGCCCGCATCGTACCACCCGCCCGAAACGTCGCGTTCGGTGGAGGTGTCGCCCTTGGCCGAATAGAGGCGCGCGTTGCGGTCCTGCCCCGGGCCGACGAAGGCCGCCCCGTCCGCCCAGCCGGCGCCGGCGTTGGCCGCAGTCTTATCCTGGCCGCTGCGCTGGTAGTAGAACATCCGCACCGCGGCCTTGAGCACGGGGACGTACACCGCGCTTCCGATCTTGAACTGCGCCGACGTCACGCCCTTTTGCGCATCGCGGATGAAATAGGTCCCGTCGGCGGTGACGCTGCTGAAGTCGAAGTGCCACGCCTTGTCGCCCGACGATGCATCCTCGGCACCGCCGTTCCATTGAACCGGCGCGCCGGACAGCGCGACGGCATTGGTGGCGGCGTTCACCACCTCGTAGGTGGTGCCCGGCGCGAAGGAATTGCTCGAATCGAACCCGGTCTGCGGATCGCGGATGACGGCGATCTTCGGAACGGAGGGCAGATAACCGAGCTGATCAACGACGATCGCCGGGCCCAGCAGCATCGTCGAAGTCGGTGTTGGGGCTGGCGCGGGTGCCGGGGCGGGTGCCGGAGTTGGCGCCGGGGCGGTGCCCGTGGCGCCTGCCGTGCCGCTGCCGCCCCCGCTGCAGCCGGCCAGCCCGATCGCCCACGGACTGATCCCGGCCGCTAGCAGGAACCTGCGGCGATCGATTCTCGAACCATGCGCCATGCGCGCTCCCTCACACCACCTGGTTGCGCGCGATCAGTTCCTTGTACCAGGCGGCGCTGAGCTTGGGGGTGCGCTTCTGGGTCTGGAAATCGACGTAGTGGATGCCGAAGCGCTTGCCGTAGCCGTCGGCCCATTCGAAATTGTCCATCAGGCTCCACAGGAAATAGCCCTTGAGCGGGCACCCTTCCGCGACCGCGCGGTGGAATTCGGTGAGGTAGTTGCGCAGGTACATGACCCGGTCCGAATCGTCGACGCGGCCCGCCACCATCGGATCGTCGGCGGAGCAGCCGTTCTCGGTGATGTAGATCGCCTTGGGCTTCCACAGATCGGTGACGTTGCGGACTGACCAATAGGCGACATCGGGCCCGACATAGAGCCACGGCGAGGCCATGCGCGGCGAGAGCGGCAGGTGCGGCAGGATCGCGTAGCCGTTCGGCGCCGAGGCGTCCGAGCGGACGTAATTGGGCTGGTAGACGTTGATCCCGACGAAATCGAGGGGGCTGCCGATCGCGGCCATGTCGCCCGCCTGCACCTTGGGCGCGTTGGCGCCTTCGCCCTCGAGGTAGCTGTCGAGATACTTGCCTTCCATCACCGCGGTGATGAACATCGCATTCTCGTGGCGCACGGCGCTGCGCGAGGCCTGGATATGCTCGGGGGTCTCGATCACGGGGACGTAGAAGGTCACGTTCTCGGCGAGCCCGACCTGAGTGTCGGCATGGGCACTCGCCCGGATCGCCTGGACGGCGAGGCCGTGCGCGAGGACGCCGTGGTGGCGGACTTGGTTCACCTCCACCGGGGGCAACTTTAGGCCGGGGGCGTGGACGCCCTGCTGGTGACCGAGATCGGTGAAGCAGCGGAACTCGTTGATCGTCATCAGATGCTTGACGCGATCCGAGAGCTTGCCCGCCATGAAGCCGGCATAATCGGCAAAGGCCTTGGCGGTGTCGCGGTTCTGCCAGCCGCCTGGCAACGCTGTCGGCAAGTCCCAATGAAAAAGGGTGACGTAGGGCGTGATGCCGTTCTCGAGCAGATTGTCGATCACCGCGTTGTAATGGTCGACGCCCTTCTGGTTGGGCTTGCCGCGCCCCTCGGGGAAGATGCGCGCCCAGGCGAGCGACATGCGGTAGTTGCTCACGCCGAGGTTCTTGAGCAGCTGCGCGTCCTCGCGGAACAGGTGATAGCTGTCGTTGGCCACGTCACCGGTGTCGCCGTTGGCGACGCGGCCGGGGGTATGCGAGAAGACATCCCAATTGGTCTCGCCGCGCCCGTCTTCCTTGACCGCGCCCTCGACCTGATAGGCCGCGGTCGCGCAGCCCCAGCCGAAGCCCTCCGGAAAGCGCAGCGCCTCCGACGGCATCAGTCCGCGCGCGGCGGCCTTGCCCGCCAGCAGCGTCGCGGCGCCCGCGCCGAGGCCCTTGCCGATATCGCGGCGTGAAAATGTCTTCATTGGTGATCCTCCCCAGTGCGCCGGTTATTCCACCAAAACGCGGTCGTCGAAAAGCCCGAACACGAGCGTCGAGGCATAAAAGGCGACCGCCTTGCCGCGCGGCATGGTGCCCGCCCATTTGCGCATGTCGAACGCGGCGTTCTGGAGCGCCATCAAAGCCTGGCTCGCGACGAGCGGATCGATCGCGCGGATCGATCCTTCCGCGATCCCGTCCGAGAGCATGCCGGCAAAGCGGCGCGCGATCCGGTTCGATCGGTCGATCATCGTCGAGCGTACGCGCGGCGGCAGGCCCGAGAGCGCGGTGGTGCGCAGCAGCGGCCCGCGCTCGGAGAATTGGACATCGAGCAGCGTCGCGATCGTGCTGGCGAGGCGATCCCAATGCGTGCCCGCGTGGCTCTCGGCGAGGCGCTGCGCATCGGCGATGATGTCGAAGCTGCGCTTGTAGCAGGCGATCACCAGATCGTCCTTGGCGTCGAGATGGTGGTAGAAGCTGCCCTTGGTGACGTTGAGTTCGGAGGCGATCTTCTGCACCGACGCGCCGCGATAGCCGAGCTCGTTGATCAGCCGCGTCGCGGCGAGCAGGAAGGCGTCGCGGCCCGGCTCGGGCTCGTCGTGCTCGAGGTCGAGCATCTCGGGCGCCCAGACCTGGCCCGGACCGGCGATGCCGTGGCGCAGCACCTCCATCATCCGCGCCTCGACCCGCGGATATTCGTCGATCTCGTAGCGGGTGAGCCAGGCAGGGAGCCAGAAGGTATTCTCGAGCAGCACGTGCGCGCGCGCGCCGCGCAGATCGGTCTCGGCGCGGGTGCCTTCCTTGCCCCAGAGACTCCGCGTCTTGCGGAAGATGCCGCGCCAGCGATCGAGCAGCATCCCGCGCGCCGGCTCCTCCATCGCGCGCAGATCGGAGAGCACCGCGAAATCGCGCTCCTCGCCGCGGCGGATGCGCGCGAGCCGCTCCATGTTGGCATTGAGATAGCGGGCGACGCGCGCCTCGGGGGTTGCCGCGGCGAGCGCGCAATCGAGCATCGCGTCGAGCCGGTCGAGCGTCTGCTCGAAGGCGGCGGCGGCGAGATCCTCCTTGCGCTTGAAATAATAGGTGACGCTGGTGGTGTTGAGGCCGACCCTCCGCGCCACGTCGGCGAAGGTCATGCCCTTGGCGCTCTGCTCGTTGATCGCGTCAGCGGCGGCGGCGAGGATCGCGTCGCGCTTGGCCCGGAAGCGCTTGGTCCCTCCCTCGCTCTCGATGTTTTCCAACGCGGCCATGCCGCTAGCTTACCCATTTCGGTTCGAACCCAAAGGGGTTTTTTGAGGGGTGCGTATGCCGCGCAATTTCGCGGGTTGCGGGCCTTTACCGAATATCCGGTACGCTCTAAGCCGGTCGCCGGACCGGACAGGAGAGACGCGCATGGACTTCACGCTGACCGAGCGCGAGACCTATTTTCGCGATCGCGTGAAGGCTTTCATCGATACGCGCCATCCGCCCGCGCGACGGCGACTATCGCGCGGCCGCGCACGAAGGCGACCGCTGGGCGGTCAACCCGGTGATCGAGGAGATGAAGGCCGAGGCGAAGGTGCAGGGCCTGTGGAATTTCTTCATGCCCCCGCATTCGGGCCAAGCGCATGTCGATGACAGCTTCGAGTTCGAAGGCACCCAGCTCACCAACCTCGAATATGCGCTGTGCGCCGAGGAGATGGGGCGAGCTCGGCTGGGCGTCGGAGGTGTTCAACTGCTCGGCGCCGGACACCGGCAACATGGAGGTGCTCCACCGCTACGGCACGCGCGCGCAGAAGGAAGCGTGGCTCAAGCCGCTGATGCAGGGCGAGATCCGCTCGGCCTTCCTGATGACCGAGCCTGCGGTCGCCTCGTCGGACGCGACCAACATCGAGACGCGGATCGAGCGCGACGGGGATCACTACTGTCATCAACGGCCGCAAATGGTGGTCCTCGGGCACCGGCGACCCGCGCTGCGCAATCGCGATCGTGATGGGCAAGACCAATCCGGAGGCGTCGCGCCACAGCCAGCAGAGCCAGATCCTGGTGCCGCTTGACGCACCCGGCGTGACGATCGAACGCATGCTTTCGGTTTACGGGTATGATCACGCACCCCACGGCCACGGCGAGGTGGTGCTCCATAATGTGCGGGTTCCGGTCGAGAATCTTCTGCTCGGCGAGGGGCGGGGTTTCGAGATCGCGCAGGGGCGGCTCGGGCCCGGGCGCATCCATCACTGCATGCGGACGATCGGTGTGGCCGAGGAGGCGATCGAGGCGATGGCGAAGCGGCTGGTGAGCCGGGTCGCGTTCGGCAAACGCATCTCCGACCATTCGGTATGGGAACAGCGCATCGCCCGCGCGCGGATCGACATCGAGATGACGCGGCTTTTGTGCCTCAAGGCCGCCGACATGATGGACAAGGCGGGCAACAAGGCCGCCCAGCTCGAGATCGCGATGATCAAGGTGCAGGCGCCGGCGATGGCGCTCCAGATCCTCGACGACGCGATCCAGGCGCACGGCGGCGCGGGCGTTTCGGGCGATTTCGATCTCGCGCACAATTGGGCGGCGATCAGGACGCTGCGGCTCGCCGACGGGCCCGACGAAGTCCACAATCGCTCGATCGCGCGGAACGAGTTCGGGAAATATGCGGACTTCAAGGCGGACCGGGTTTCGAGCGGGGATGTTGGGGTGAGCCGGTGAAGGCAGCGGTCCTCCACGAAGCCAAGAAGCCCCTCCAGATCGAGGATATCCAGGTTTCCAACCCCGGCCCGCGCGAGGTGCTGATCCGCACCGTCGCGTGCGGCGTGTGTCGATCGGACCTGCACTACGCGGACGGGGCGTTCCCGCACCCGGTGCCGACGGTCCCCGGCCACGAAGCCGCCGGGATCATCGAGGCGGTGGGGAGCGATGTCGCGCACCTCAAGCCCGGCGATCACGTCATCACCTTCTTCACCGTCTTTTGCGGATCGTGCGAGATGTGCGTCACGGGCCGGCCGTCGCTGTGCATCGATCCCTCGACGCGCAGGCCCAAGGATGCCGAGCCGCGACTCAGCCTCGCCGACGGGACGCCGCTTGCGCCGTTCCTCAACCTTTCCGCCTTCGCCGAGATGATGCTGGTCCACGAGAACGCCTGCGTCGCGATCTCGAAGGAGATGCCGCTCGACCGTGCAGCGCTGCTCGGCTGCGCGGTGATCACCGGCGCGGGGGCGGTGTTCAACGACAGCCGAGTGCGGCCGGGCGAGAGCGTCGCGGTGATCGGCGCCGGCGGGATCGGGCTGGCGGCGATCAACGCGGCGAAGATCGCCGGCGCGGGCACGATCCTCGCGCTCGATCCGATGCCCGAGAAGCGCGAGCTCGCGCTCAGGCTGGGCGCGACGCATGTGCTCGATCCCGGCGCCGAGACCATCGTCAAGGACGTGCTCAAGCTCACCGGCGGCGGCGTGCATTATGCGATCGAGGCGGTCGGCCGCTCGAACACCGCCGAGCTGGCGTGGAACATCCTCCGCCGTGGCGGCACCGCGACGATCCTCGGGATGATCGCGCCGGGCAACAATGTCGGCCTTCCGGCGACCCAGCTTCCTGACCGGCAAGAAGATCCAGGGATCGCTGCTGGGTTCGAACTCGCTTTCCGATCGACATGCCGCGGCTCGTCCAGATGTACCTCGACGGGCTGCTCGACCTCGACACGATGATCGCCGAGCGGATCGCCGCTGGGGCAAGTCAACGAAGCGCTTCAGAAGCTGCGCGACGGGCACAGCGTGCGATCGGTGATCGTCTTTTCATGAGCGACCTCGACGAAGCCCGGCTCGGCGAATGGCTCGCGGCGAACGTCGCGGGCTTCGCCGGGCCGATCGTGGTCGAGAAATTCGCCGGCGGGCAGAGCAACCCGACCTATCGGATCGACGCGGCGAGCGGCGCCTATGTGCTGCGCCGCAAGCCGTTCGGCCCGCTCCTGCCCTCGGCGCATGCGGTCGAGCGCGAGTATCGGCTGATCGCGGCGCTCCACCCCGCCGGCTTCCCGGTCGCGCGGCCGCTATGGGCTGTGCGAGGACGACGGCGTCATCGGCGCGCCCTTCTACATCATGGAGATGGTCGAGGGGCGGAAGCTGTGGGACGGCGCGCTGCCGGAGTATGACCCCGGCCGATCGCACCGCGCACTACGACGCGATCACCGATACGCTCGCCGCGCTCCACGCGATCGATCCGGAAGCGGCGGGACTCGGCGATTACGGCAAGTCCGGCAATTATTTCTCGCGCCAGGTCGAGCGCTGGTCGCAACCAGTATCGCGCGAGCCAGACCGACGATATTCCCCAAGTCGAGCGGCTGATCGAGTGGCTGCCGCGCACGCTGCCCGAGCAGACGCGCGTCTCGATCGTCCACGGCGATTTCCGCATCGACAACCTGATCTTCGATGCCGCCGGGCCCCGCATCCTCGCGGTGCTCGACTGGGAGCTGTCGACCCTCGGCGATCCGCTCGCCGATTTCTCCTATTATCTGATGAGCTGGGTGACACAGCCCGAGGGGCGCTCGGGGGTGAAGGGGCTGGCCGGCGAGAGCGGCATCCCGACGCTCGAGACCGTCGTCGAGCGCTATTGCGCGGCGACTGGGCGCGACGGCGTCCCCGATCTCGACTGGTATTTCGCGTATAATCTGTTCCGGCTGACCGGCATCGTCCAGGGCATCAAGAAGCGGATCATCGACGGCAACGCCTCTAGCGCGCAGGCGGCGAAGACGGTCGAGCGGCTTCCCGGGTTGGTGGCGGCGGCGTGGGAGTTCGCGGAAAGGGCAGGGGCGTGAGCGATCTCTTCGATCTCACCGGCAAGGTCGCCATCGTCACCGGATCGACCCGCGGGATCGGGCGCGCCTCCGCCGAGGCGCTGGCGGAACACGGCGCGAAGGTGGTGATTTCGAGCCGCAAGCAGGATGCGTGCGACCAGGTCGCCGCCGAGATCGACGCGCGCTTCGGCGCGGGCACCGCCATCGCCGTCGCCGCCAGCATCTCGGACAAGGCCGCGCTCGAGCATCTGATCGCCGAGACCCGCGCCGCGTTCGGCCGGATCGACGTACTCGTCTGCAACGCCGCGTCGAACCCCTATTTCGGTCCGCTCGAAGGCATCGCCGACGAGGCGTTCCGCAAGATCCTCGACAACAACATCCTCTCGAACCACTGGCTGATCCAGCTCGTCGCGCCCGAGATGCGCGAACGCAAGGACGGCGCGATCGTCATCGTCTCTTCGATCGGGGGTTTGCGCGGATCGCCGGTGCTCGGTGCCTATTGTGTGTCCAAGGCCGCCGACATGCAGCTCGCTCGCAACTATGCGGTCGAGTTCGGCCCCGACAACGTGCGCGTCAACTGCATCGCGCCGGGCCTGATCCGCACCGACTTCGCCCGAGCGTTGTGGGAGGATCCCCAGCGCATCGCCGCGACCAATTCGACCACCCCGCTCCGTCGCATCGGCGAACCCGACGAGATCGCGGGTGCGGTGGTGTTCCTGGCGAGCCCGGCCGGGTCCTTCATGACCGGGCAGACGATGGTGATCGACGGAGGAGTGACGATCTGATGCGTTTCGAGAACAAGTCGATCGTCGTCACCGGCGCGGGATCTGGAATCGGGCGCGCCACCGCGCTGCTGTTCGCGGCCGAGGGCGGGCGAGTGATCGCCGCCGACAAGAGCGAGGCGGTCCATGCGACCGCCGCCGCTATCCAGGACGGCGGCGGAACCGCGACCGCGGTGCAGATGGACGCGGGCTCGGAGCGCGACGTCGAGGATGTGGTGGCGCTCGCCTGCGCCGAGTTCGGCGGGCTCGACATCTTCTACGCGAACGCCGGCATCTCGGGCGGGATCGAGGGGATTTTCGACAGCTCGGTCGAGCTTTGGACCGAAGTGCTGCGCGTCAACCTCATCGGGCCGTTCCTCGCGATCAAGCACGCCGCGCCGAAGATCGTCGATGGGGGCGGCGGCGCGATCCTGTGCACCGCGAGCGTCGCCGGGCTGCGCTCGGGCGCGGGCGGGCCGGCCTATTCGGCGTCGAAGGCGGGGGTGATCAACCTCGTCCAGACCGCGGCTCAGCAGCTGGCGGGATCGAACGTCCGCGTCAACGCGATCTGCCCGGGACTGATCGAGACCGGCATGACCGAGCGCGCTTTCACCTATGCGCGCGAGAAGGGCGTCGAGGACAAGATCGGCCGCCTCAATCCGCTGCGCCGTGCAGGCGCGCCCGAGGAGATCGCGCGCGTGGCGCTGTTCCTCGCGTCGAACGAGGCGAGCTACGTCAATGGCCAGGCCTGGGTGGTCGACGGCGGGCTTTCGACCAGCCATCCGGTGACTCGCCAGGAGTTCGGCAAGACCGCGTTCTAGATTCGACTCGGCCCCGCCCGGGCCTCAGCCTTCGCCCCCAGCGAGGGAGAGATGCCATGTCGATCGTGCTCAGACTGCTGCTCGTGATGCTGTTCCTGGTGCCTGCCGAAGCCTTCGCGCAGGATCCCGGGACCAACGAGGTGATCGTCACCGGATCGCGCCGCAACTCGAGCGACTTCGATGCGAGCCGGCCGGTGGTCGGGCTGCGCCGCACCGCCGATTTCGCGGTGCTCGAGGTCACCGTCACCGGCGACACGCGCGATGCCGACAAGCGCCGCGACGAGATTTTCGCGATGGTCAAGAATGCGATAGGGCTCGCCGCGATCAGCCAGGTCGAGCTCGCGACGGGCGACTTCATCGTCGAGCCGCTCAACCTCACCAACTACCGCAACCTGGCGCTCAAGCACGGCAGCCGGCCCGACACCGATGAGGCGAAGATCCTCGTCAAGGTGAAGCTCGGCGCCGGGGTCGACGGCGCGGCGGCGGTGGCGCGGATCGAGAAGTTCGTGAAGGCAGTGCCGGCGGTCGGGCGCGCCGAGATGGTGGCCTCGGACGATCTGACGCTGTCGGTGGTGGCGCCCGACCAGTATCGCAATCAGATCCTCGACCTGGTCGCGGCCGATTCGAAGACGACCGCGGCGCGCTTCGGCCCTGAATATGCCGTCGAGGCCAAGGGCCTCGACCGACCGGTCGAATGGACCCGCGCGACGCTGACCGACGTGTTCCTTTACGTGCCGTACAACATCGTGGTGCGGCCGAAGTAGCGGCTAGTCCCGCACCCGGATCAGCCCCTCCTGCGCGACATCGGCGACCAGCCGACCGTCGCGCGCGTAGATGCGGCCACGGTTGAAACCGCGCGAATGGCCGGCCCACGGGCTGTCGGTGGTGTAGAGCAGCCAATCGTCGAAGCGGAACGGCTCGTGCAGCCACAGCGCATGGTCGAGGCTGGCGGTCTGGACGTTGCCGGTCATCCAGCTGACCCCGTGCGGCAGCATGCAGGTGCCGAGCAGGGTCATGTCGGTCGCATAGGCCAGCATCGCGCGGTGGAGCGCGCCGTCGTCGGGCAGCGGCGCCACGACGCGGAACCAGCTGTGCTGGAGCGCGGGCATCTTCTCGGGCCGGAACCAGTTGCGCGGGTTGACCGGGCGGATCTCGATCGGGCGGGCGCGCAGGAAGAAGCGGCGGAGCTTCTCGGGCACCTGGTCGCGGATCTCCTCGCGCAGCTCGCTCTCGGAGCGCAGGTCCTCGGGCATCGGCACGTCGGGCATCGCGTCCTGATGGTGCAGCCCCTCGGCGGGAAGCTGGAACGACGCCGCCATGTTGAGGATCGGCTGACCCTTCTGCATCGCGATCACCCGGCGGGTGGCGAAGCTGCGCCCCTCGAAATCGCGGACGACGCGGTAGATGATCGGGTGATCCTCGTCGCCCGGCCGCATGAAATAGGCGTGGAGCGAGTGAGCGATCTTGTCGCCCTCGACCGATCGCTGCGCCGCCTGAAGCGCCTGGCCGATCACTTGCCCGCCGAACACGCGCCCGACCCCGCCGGGATTGCGCGCGCCGCGGTAGAGATCGGTGTCGATCTCCTCGACGTCGAGCAGCGTCGGTGAGCTGGGCGGCATCGAGGCCTTCGGGGGCTGTCGGCGTCCATCAGTACCCCGCCGCACGCGCGAGCGTATCCGCGTGGAAATTGGCGTCGCCGAACATCTCGGCGAGCACTCGCGCGCGCTTCATGTAGAAGCCGATGTCATATTCGTCGGTCATGCCGATCCCGCCGTGCATCTGGACGCCCTCCTGCACCGCGAGCGTGGTGGCAAGCCCGGTCATCGCCTTGGCGACCGAAACCGCCTCTGCGGCATCCGTCCCCGGCATCGAGCAATTGCTGCGCCTTGAGCACTGCGGCGCGGGCGACCTCCATCTCCGAATAGAGGTGCGCGGCGCGATGCTGGAGCGCCTGGAAACTGCCGATCGGCATGCCGAACTGCTTGCGCTCGCTGAAGGTAAGCGACAGTCAGCTCCATCGCCCCGCCGCCGACGCCGAGCATTTCCGCCGAGGCGCCGGTACGCCCCGCCGCGAGCAATGCGCCGAGCACCGTCGCGGCCCTGCATCGACCTCGCCGATCACCGCATCGGCATCGACCTCGACGCCTTCGAACTCGAGCCGCGCGGCGATGCTCGAATCGGCGAGCCGCTGCGGGATCGGCGGTGAGGCCGGCCGCGTCCTTGTCGATCGCGAACAGAGTGACGCCCTGGGCATCGTCCGGCGCGCCCGCAGTGCGCGCCGCGACGAGGATCAGGTCGGCGACATGGCCGTGAGTGACGAACTGTTTGGCGCCGGTAAGGCGGAAGCCGTTGCCCGCGCGCTCGGCCTTCATCGCGATGGCGTCATCGTGCTTGGCGCGCCTCGTCGATCGCGAGCGCGGCGATCGCGTCGCCCGCCAGGATGCCGGGAAACCAGCGCTCGCGCTGCGCCGAGCCCTTCAACGCCTCGACTGCAGCGATCGCGGTGGTGAGGAACGGTGAGGGGGAGAGATTGCGCCCGATCTCCTCGAGCACCACGCCCGCCTCGACGTGGCCGAGGCCGAGTCCGCCGTCGGCCTCGGGGACCAGCACGCCGGTGAACCCCATCTCGGCGAACTGCTTCCACACATCGCGCGAGAAGCCGGTCGGATCGTTGGCGTCGCGCAGCGCGCGGAGATGCGACACCGGCGCATGCTCGGCGACGAAATCGCGCGCCGTATCGCGGAGCAGGGCCTGGTCGTCGGTGAGATAGAGGGGCATTTTCTTTTCTTCTTCCTTCTCCCTCTCCCGCCTTCGCGGGAGAGGGCCGGGGTGAGGGTCTTCTTCTTCTTCGGGCCAGGCAGGAAGGAAGAAGAATACCCTCACCCTCCCGCTTCGCGGGCCCCTCCCTCTCCCGCGAAAGCGGGAGAGGGGTTTAGGTTAGGACGGCAGATCGAGGATCCGTTTCGCGATAATATTGAGCTGGATCTCGCTCGTCCCGCCTTCGATCGAATTGGCCTTGGTGCGCAGCCACGTCCGCGCCGCCGCACCGGCGGAAGAGAGCTCGCTCTCCCATTCGAGCGCATCCGATCCGCCCGCGGCCATCGCCAGTTCGTGGCGCGCCTTGTTCAGCTCGGTGCCGTAGTATTTCATCATGCTCGGCTGGGCGGGATGCGCGCGGCCGGCCTTCAGCTCGTCGATGAACCGCTCGGACATCGCGGTGAACGCGTGGGAGCGGACCATCGAACAGCGCGATCTGCGCGCGAAGGATCGGGGTCGCACGCCCTTGCGCGCCGCCTCGACCAGCGGATCGGCGCCGGTACCGCCCAGCCCGAAGCCCGAGATCATCTCGCGCTCGTGGCCGAGCAGATATTTGGCGACGTCCCAGCCCTTGTTGAGCGCGCCGAGCAGGTTCGCCTTGGGCACCTTGACATTGTCGAAGAAGGTCTCGCAGAAGGGCGAATTGCCCGAGATCAGCAGGATCGGCTGGGTGCTCACGCCCTGGCTCGCCATGTCGAACAGCAGGAAGCTGATCCCGCGCCTGCTTAACCGACTTGTCGGTGCGCACGAGGCAGAAGATCCAGTCGGCCTGGTCGGCGTAGCTGGTCCACACCTTCTGGCCGTTGACGAGAAAATGGTCGCCCGCGATCCTCGGCGGACGTCTGCAGGCCGGCCAGATCGGAGCCCGCGCCCGGCTCCGAATAGCCCTGGCACCAGCGGATCTCGCCCCGCGCGATCTTGGGCAGATGCTCGAGCTTCTGCGCTTCGGTGCCGTACTTGAGCAGCGCCGGCCCGAGCATCGAGATGCCGAAGCTGTTGAGCGGATTGCGGCAGTGGAGCCGCGCCATCTCCTCGCGCAGGATCTTGGTCTCGGCCGGCGCTCAGGCCGCCGCCGCCATAGTCCTTCGGCCAGTCGGGCACCGTCCAGCCGCGCGCGGCCATGCGATCCATCCAGACTTTCTGGTCGGGGTGCGTATAGTGCGGATTGCGCCCGCCCCAGGTCGCGTCCTTGTCCGAGCGGACGGGCTCGCGCATCGCCGGAGGGCAATTGGCTTCGAGCCAGGCGCGGGTTTCGGCGCGGAATTGTCGAGGTCTTCGGTCATCTCATTTCCCCTGACCGTCATGCCGGACTTGTTCCGGCATCCACCGTGCCGCGCACGCAGATCGGGAACCTCCCGGCCGGCGCGCAGTCGCAGAGTGGGCCCCGGACAAAGTCCGGGGTGACGAAGAATGGTTGGCGCGCGCGGAGTTCAATTGAACCGCTCGCCCTTCTCGGCTTTCTCCCGCAGCAACGGCGCCACCTCGAAGCCGTGTTTCTCCAGCCCCGCGACGATTTTCCTCAGCCCCTCGGTATCGGCCCAGAACATCGGGCCGCCGCGATAGACCGGCCAGCCGTAGCCGTAGATCCACACCACATCGATGTCGCTCGCGCGCTGCGCCATCCCCTCGGCGAGGATCTTCGCGCCCTCGTTGACCATCGGATAGAGCGTGCGCTCGACGATCTCCTCGGCGGTCACCTCGTGCTGCTGCGCACCCGATTTCTTGCGGAAATCCTCGATGATCTCGGCGACGCGCGGGGAGGGCGAGGGGTTCCGCTTCTCGTCGTAGTCGTAGAAGCCCTTGCCTGTCTTCTGGCCCCAGCGGCCCTCGGCGGCGAGCGCGTCGCGGATGCTCTCGATTCGGTTGGGGTCGCGATGCCAGCCGATGTCGACCCCGGCGAGGTCGCTCATCTGGAACGGCCCCATCGGCATGCCGAACTCGACATGGACCTTGTCGATCTGCTCGCGGCGTGGCGCCTTCCATCAGCAGCTTCATCGCCTCGACTTGGCGCGGCATCAGCATCCGGTTGCCGATGAAGCCGTGGCAGACCCCCGCGACCACCGCGACCTTCTTGATCTTCTTCGAAAGCGCCATGACCGTCGCCAGCACGTCGGGCGCGGTCTTGCGCGCCGCGCACCACTTCGAGCAGCTTCATAACGTTGGCGGGCGAGAAGAAGTGCATGCCGAGCACGTCCTGCGGGCGGCTCGTGCTCGCGGCGATCTCGTCGATGTTGAGATACGAGGTGTTCGAAGCGAGGATCGCGCCCGGCTTGGCGATCTTGTCGAGCTTGCCGAACACGTCCTTCTTGACGTCCATCGATCTCATAGACCGCCTCGATGATCAGGTCGCAATCGGCTGAGGTCCTCGAGCGCCAGCGTTGGCTTGAGCAGCCCCATCGCTTTTTCGACCTGCTCGGCCGTCATCCGGCCACGTGCCGCCGAGCCTTCGTAATTCTTGCGGATCACGCCGACGCCGCGGTCGAGCGCTTCCTGCTGCATTTCGACGATCGTCACCGGCATGCCTGCCGACAGGAAGTTCATCGAGATGCCGCCGCCCATCGTCCCCGCGCCGATCACGCCGACGCGGTTGATCGGGCGGAGCGCGATGTCCTCGGGGATCCCGTCGATCTTGCTCGCCTTGCGCTCGGCGAAGAAGATATGACGCTGCGCCGCCGATTGGACGCCCATCACCAGCTTCATGAACGCTTGGCGCTCGAACACCACGCCTTCCTGATAGGGCAAGGCGAAGCGTCTTCTCGATCAGATCGACGATCGCTGCCGGCGCTTCGAACCCGCGAAATCGCTTGGCGTTGGCCTTGCGGAAGGTGTCGAACACCGCAGGGTCGGCCGCCGCCTGCTTCTCGCTGGCGCGAGGGAGCGGGCGGACCTCCGCCACCTCGCGCGCGAACGCGATGGCGTCCGCCAGCAGCGTGTCCTCGCCGGCGAGCCGGTCGACGAGCCCCGCCGCCTGCGCCTGCGCGGCGCGAGATCGGATCGCCCTTGCTCGCCATTTCCAGCGCCAGTTCGACCCCGGCGACGCGCGGCAGCCGCTGGGTGCCGCCCGCGCCGGGGAGGATGCCGAGCTTGACCTCGGGCAGCCCCAGCTTCGCCGAGGAGACCGCGATCCGGTAGTGGCTGGCGAGCGCGACCTCGCAGCCGCCGCCCAGCGCGGTGCCGTGGATCGCGGCGATCACCGGCTTGTCGAGCGCCTCGATCCGGTCGACGAGGATCGGCAGCGAAGGCTCGACCATCGGCTTGCCGAACTCGGTGATGTCGGCGCCCGCGAAGAAGGTCTTGCCGGCGCAATGGATGACCACCGCCTTGACCGCCGGATCGCCCGCGGCTTCCTCGATCGCGGCGTCGAGTCCCGGTGCGCACCGCCGCGCCGAGCGCGTTGACCGGCGGATTGTCGGCGGTGACGATCAACACGTCTCCGTCGCGGGTGGTGGTCACGGACATGCGTCTCACTCCTGGTTCAATTCAGCGCCGAATAGATCAGCGTCTTGAGTTCGCGGCGGATCGGATAGAGCGTCGAGGGCGAGAGCTGAGTCATGAACACCATCGTGATCCGCTCGACCGGATCGATGAAGAAGGCGGTGGAGAACATGCCTCCCCAATAATATTCGCCGACCGAGCCCGGGATCATCGTCCGTGCGACATTGGTGGTCACCGCGAAGCCGAGCCCGAAGCCGACGCCCGGCGTTGGTCGTCTCGCTGAACAGCGAGGTGCGACATGGCGGCGAGGTCAGAACCGCCGGGCAGGTGGTTGGCGGTCATCAGGTCGATCGTCTTGCGCGAGACGATCCGCGCGCCTTCCAGGCTGCCGCCGTTCAGGCACATCAGATCAGAAGCGGTGGTAGTCGCGCGCGAAGTCGATACCAGCCCGCCGCCGCCGGAAACCAAAGTGGGCGGGCGCGACCACAGAGCTCTCGGCGCCGCGATCGTAATAGGATGCGGCCCTTGCCCGGCGCCATCGTCCAGCAATCGGCGAGCCGGTCGATCTTGTCGGCGGGGACGGCGAAGAAGGTGTCGTGCATGCCGAGCGGCGCGAAGATCCGCTCGGCGAAGAATTGCGTCGAGCGGCATGCCCGAAACTCGCTGGACCACCAGCCCGAGCACGTCGGTCGAGACCGAATAATTCCATGCCTCGCCCGGCGAGAATTCGAGCGGCAGCTTGCCGAGCGTCGCGACGAATTCCTCAAGGCTCAGATTGTCGCCACCAATTCTCGATCTTGCCCTCGCGATAGGCGGCGTCGACGTTGGTGCGGTTCTGGAAGCTGTAGGTCAGGCCCGAGGTGTGGCGTAGCAGGTCGACCATCCGCATCGGCTCGGCGGCCGGCTTGGTCTGGAACGGCACGCCGCCGCCGCCGCCGTTGAACACGCCGACGTCCTTCAATTCGGGGAGGACGTGGTGGACCGGCGTGTCGAGCGCGACCTTGCCTTCCTCGACCAGCATCATGAACGCGATCGAGGTGACCGGCTTGGTCATCGAGGCGATGCGGAACAGCGTCGATTCGTCGACTGGCCTGCCGTCTTCGCGCGCGGCGCCTTGGTGCGAGAAATGGACGACTTCGCCGTCGCGCGCGATCAGCAGCTGGGCGTGGGGGAGGCGGCCCGAGTCGAGATATTTCGCCTTGAGGAAGGCGGGCGCACGGTCGAGCCGGGACGCATCGAACCCCAGCGATTCCGGCTTGGCGATCTTCATGACGCTTCCATACCCCGTGTTCGAATCCGCGCGACGAAAAAGTCCATCGCGGACGTTCCCCTATTGCCTTGAGCGCGCCACGAATCAACACTAGTTCGAAACCCAATCGCGCTCGGGGCAAACCCGACATTCTGATTTCTGGAGAGCTAGGGCCTTGGCAACCGACCCGATCGTTCCACTCCCAGCCGGTTGGCCGGCACGATCGCTCGACGAGGTGGAGGTGCTGCTCACCGCGCCCGGCGCGCGGTTCGAGACGGAGACGATCGACATCCGCGGGGTGCCCACCCGCGTCTGGAAGAACGCGCCGCCGTCGCTCCGCGTGCTGGCGCAGGCGGTGCGGGCGTATGGCGCGCGCGAGTTCACCGTCTACGAGGACGAGCGAGTCACCTACGAGGCGAACTATCGCGCCACCGCGCACCTCGCCGCGCGGCTCACCGAGATGGGGGTGGTCAAGGGCGACCGAGTCGCGCTGGCGATGCGCAACCTGCCCGAATGGCCGACGATCTTCTTCGCGGCGACCAGCGTGGGCGCGATCCTGGTTCCGCTCAACGCGTGGTGGACCGGTGCCGAGCTCGAATTCGCGCTTCGCGATTCGGGGAGCAAGGTGCTGTTCGTCGACGGCGAGCGCCACGAGCGGCTCAACGACCATTACGCGAGCCTGCCCGCGCTCGAGCGCGTGATGGTGAGCCGGGCGAAAGGCGAGCTGGAGGCGCCCGCGAGCCGGCTCGAGGTGCTGATCGGCACGCGCAGTGACTGGGCCTCGCTCCCCGACATTCCTTTCCCCGATGTCGCGATCGCGCCTGACGACGACGCGACCCTGTTCTACACCAGCGGCACCACCGGCAATCCCAAGGGGGCGCTCGGCACCCACCGCAACATCATGACCAACATCCTCTCGACCGGCTATTCGGCGGCGCGCGCGCTGCTCCGCCGCGGCGAGACCCCGGCGGCGCTGCCCGAGCACAAGGTCTCGCTGCTGGTGATCCCGCTGTTTCACGTCACCGCGTGCAGCGCCGGGTTGATGGCAATGATCGCGACGGGCGGCACGGTGGTGTTCATGCGCCGCTGGGACCCGCTGCTGGCGATGGAGATCATCGAGCGCGAAAGAGTCAATCTGACCGGCGGGGTGCCGACGATCGCCTGGCAATTGCTCGAGCATCCCGATCGCGCGAAGTTCGATCTCTCGTCGCTCGAAGGCATTTCCTACGGCGGCGCGCCCTCCGCGCCCGAACTGGTCAAGCGAATCTACGCGGAGTTCGGCGCGCTGCCCGGCAACGGCTGGGGGATGACCGAGACGATGGCGACGGTCACCGCGCATTCGGGCGAGGACTATCTCGCACGGCCGACCAGCGCCGGGCTCCCCGTGGCGGTCGCCGAGCTCCGCATCATGACCGTCGAGGGCGATCGCGAGCTACCGGTGGGCGAAGTCGGCGAGCTGTGGGCCAAGGGGCCGATGGTGGTGAAGGGCTATTGGCAACGACCCGAGGCGAACGCGGAATGCTTCATCGACGGCTGGGTACGCACCGGCGATCTGGCCCGGCTCGACGAGGAAGGATTCCTCTACATCGTCGACCGCGCCAAGGACATCATCATCCGCGGCGGCGAGAACATCTATTCGAGCGAGGTCGAGGACGTGCTCTACGCCCACCCGGCGGTGACCGACGCCGCGCTGGTCGGCGTGCCGCACCGCACGCTGGGCGAGGTGCCCGCGGCGGTGGTGCATCTCGCGCCGGGAACGAGCGCGACCGAGGCCGAACTCCAGGACTTCGTCCGCGCACGGATCGCTGCATTCAAGGTGCCGATCGCGGTCAAGTTCGCCGCGGAGACGTTGCCGAGGAACGCCAACGGCAAGATCATGAAGAAGGATTTGAAGGCGCTGTTCGCCGAGGAGACGGCGGCGTGACCACACACCTCTCCCGCTTTCGCGGGAGAGGGAGGGGCTCGCCGCGAAGCGGTGGGAGGGTGAGGGTCTTCTTCTTCTTTCGCGCGCTCGTATCTGGCCAGAAGAAGACCCTCACCCAACCCTCTCCCGCGAAGGCGGGAGAGGGCTAAGTCGAGACAGCTTCAGCCGCGCCCCGCCCGCCGCCATTCCACCGGCTCGATCCGCCCGACCACCACACCCCAGCACAGCAGCCCGCCGGCACTCACCGCCGCGGCGATGGCGAAGGCCCAGAAATAGGAGCCGGTGCGCTCGACCACCACGCCGGTGACGATCGGCACCACGATCCCGGCGAGATTGCCGACGAAGTTCTGCAGCCCCATCCAGCGCCCCGCGGCGCGCGGACCGGCCACCCGCTGCGCCGAGGCGTACATCATCGGCGAGAGCAGCCCCATGCTGAATCCGCCGAACCCAAGCAGCGCCACCGCCACATTCCGCTCGGTGAAGCCGACGCCGAGCATCGCCGCGCCGCTTGCGGCGATTCCGGTCAGCAGGATCGCCTTGCGCACCACGCCCGCGTGCATGCCGCGACGGATAAGCCGGTCCGAAAGCCAGCCCGAGAACAGGCATCCGGAGGCCTGGAGCAGATAGACGCACGCGCCGATCGTCGCCATCTGCCGAAGCGTGAAGCCCTGGTTCTTGACGAGATAGGTCGGCAGCCAAGTGAGCAGCAGATAGAGGCAATAGTTGACGCAGAAATGGCCGAGCGCCGCGCCCCAGGCGGCGCGCTGGCGAAGGATGTCGAGGTAGCTCGGCTTCCACTCGTCCACGGCTTCCGCATCGGCATGCGGCGCGGGCGTGGGGTTGAGCAGCCAGGGGACCAGCCACGCGAGCGAGGCCACGCCGAACGCGAAGAACACCCAGCGCCAGCCGAATGCGGCGAGGATCATGCCCCCCGCGAAGGTCCCCGCCATCGGCCCGAACGCCATCCCCGAGTTGATGAAGCCGTTGGCGCGCCCGCGCGCGTGCTCGGGCACGACCTCGGCGAGGAAGTGCGTGGCGCACGGGAAGATCGCTGCCTCGCCGACCCCGAGCAGCATTCTGAGCGCCAGCAGCATCGTCAGCCCGCTCGCGAAGCCGGTGAGCAGCGTGGCGAGCGACCACAGCGCGAGCCCCACCGCGAGCGTCCGCCGCACCCCGAACCGCTGGGTCGCCGAGCCCGCGAGCAGTTGCGCCGGGGCATAGACCCAGAAGAAGGACGAGAGGAGCACGCCCAGCATCGAGCTCGAAATATGGAACTCGGACTGGAGCACCGGCGCCGCGGTCGAGAGGTTGCCGCGGTCAGCGTAGTTGATGAACACCGCGAGCCCGAGCAGCGCGACGGTCGCATGGTACGAAGCGGTGCGCGCCGGGGCAGGATTGGGCATCGCATCGCCTTTCGTCCGCGCGAACCGCACGTCCGCGCGGCCAGCCTAGCCCGGCGCCGGTCGTTACGGCAATCGAATGAGCTCACCGCAGCTTCGGCAACTCGTCCTTCGTCAGATACCGCTCCGAAGTGTAGAACCGCCGAATCTCGTCCGGCGTGTTGAGCTTGCCGTCCATGATCCACTGGGTGTGCCAGGTGAGAAAATAGAGCCAGTCGGCGCTGGGTCCCAGCGTCCCGGGATCGGGGATCGCGCCGTTCTCGTGGAGGCAGATCGGCACGTTGTCGCCGACGATCGCCTTCACCTGACCGAACATCGCCGCTTGGTTGCCGTGGTCGTGAACGTAGAGGTCCGCGCCGGCCACGTCGTAGTAGCGGCGCCCCGGATCATAGGCCGGATCCACGTTCTGTCCCGCCCAGCCGAGCACCCAGATCAGATTGTCGAGCCTGCGCTCGCGGGTGAACAGGTCGTACATCAGCGTCCACAGCGCCTTGAAGCCCTCGGGCCCGTGCTTGCCCCACCAGAACCAGGTGCCGCTGAACTCATGAAACGGCCGCCACAGCACCGGCACGCCCCGATCGCGGAGGTCGGTCAGTAAGTCGGCGACATGGTTCAGGTCGCGCATCATCAGCGCGTTCTGCGGCGTGCCGGGATTGAGCGCGGCCGGGACGTCGAAGTCCTTCTTCGAGTTGACATAGCCGGTGCCGACGTCGGGCGCGCCCCAGTGCCAGCAGATCGTCGGGATGCCGCCGCTTCGGTACCAGGCGGTCGCGCGATCATTGACCGCGGCCTGTTCGTAGGGCTCGATATAGTCGAGGCCGAGCACCGCCGGGAGCTTGCCCGAGGCCTTCCCGATATAGTCGAGCTCGACTGTCGGTCCCTCGGGCTTCCAGAAGGATTCCTGCTGGCCGGTGAGCGTGCGGCGGCCGTAGATGCTCCAGAGATAGCGGTAGAGCGCCTTCGCCGCCGCCGAGGCGCGAGGGTTGCTGAGGCTATGCGCCGCGGGAGCGGCGAGCGCCTTTCCCGCTAAGCCCAGCGCTACTCCGCCGACCAGCGCCTCGCGGCGCGTTACGCGCATGCGCGGCTCATTTGGGCGCCAGCGCGAAATCGACGCTGACGACGGCTTCCGAGGTTTCGGTGCCCGCCATCACAGGCGGGGGCGGGGCGACATTGTATTCAGCGGCGTCGACCGTCGTCATCTCAGGGGAAGCCTGGGCTGCGGCGCCGTCGTGGATCGCGAGCACGCGGACCACCTTCATGCCCGCCGCCGCGGCATAGGCATCGGCGCGCGCGCGAGCGGACTTGAACGCCAGCGCGGCGGCGTTGCGGTTGGCGGCGTCGGGGTCGGCCAGGTGCATGTCGGGCCCGGACACCACGTTGGCGCCTGCATTGGTCGCCGCCTTCACCGCGGGGCCTGCCTTCGACACGTCGCGGACGACGACCTGGACATTGTTGGTCGCCTCGAACTTGCCCTTGTGCGGCCCCCAATCCTGGTGCTCCACACTGAGATCGCTGGTCTTGATGTCGGCATCGGCGATGCCTTGCGCCTTGAGCGCGGCGATCACCGCGGTCATTCGCGTCGCATTCGCGGCCGATGCCTCGGCGGCGTTCGCGCCCACGCTGGTCACCCCCACCGAGAGCCGCGCCTCGTCGGACTTGGCGACGACCTTGCCCACGCCGCCGACCGTGATCATCGCTTCGCCCCGCTCGAGGCCGTGCGGGTTGGGCGGGGGCGGGGCACAGGCACCCAGCGCCAGCGCCGCCGTCACCATTGCCTTGCCGGTCATCGTCGTGCCCATCGTGTTCTCCCTGGATCGTCGGCCCAAATGATACTCTATATCATACCCGAGTCACGCGCCATCGTTCGGGCGGTTGTCACCTTCGCACATTAGGGGTCTAACGCTCGCACCGGAAAAGGAGTTGTCCGATCATGACCCGCAGTCCCTGGCTCGCGCTCGGCGCATTTCTCATGGCCGGCCCGGTCTCGGCTGGGGAGCCGACGACACCCACCTACCATGTCGTCACAGCGATCGCGGTGCCCGACGGGCGCTGGGACCTGCTCAACGTCGATCCCGCCTCGGAGCGGCTCTACCTCGCGCAGAGCGACGGCGTGCTCGCGATCGATCTCGCCACCAGCCAGGTTGCGGCGAAGCTCGTGCCGAGCAACCGCGGGCATGACGCGCTGCCGATCCCCGGCACCACGCGCGTGCTCTCGACCAGCGGTGGCGACAATACGGTCACGTTGTTCGAGGGCAAGACCGGGGCGGTGATCGCGACCTTGCCGGTCGGCACCAAGCCTGATGCCGCCGCATGGGACCCCGCGACGAAGCTGGCCTGGGTGATGACCCCT
Source organism: uncultured Alphaproteobacteria bacterium (assembly GCA_963799985.1). GTDB lineage: Bacteria > Pseudomonadota > Alphaproteobacteria > Sphingomonadales > Sphingomonadaceae > Sphingomonas. The sequence continues at coordinate 372,192 of CAWCZC010000005.1, forward strand.
GGATCGGGCGACATCAGCGTGATCGATCCGGTCGCGGCGAAGGTGGTCGCCACCGTCACGGTCGGCGGTTCGCTCGAGCTGGGCGCGGCCGACGGGCACGGACGGCTCTACGTCAACGTCGAGGACAAGAACGAAATCGCGGTGATCGACACGCGCGCCCGGAAAGTGATTTCGCGTTTCCCGTTGACGGGATGCGACGGGCCGACCGGGATCGCCTGGGCAGCCGACGCCGGCCGGATCGTCTCCGCCTGCGCGAACGGCGTGGCGATCGTCTCGGCACCCGACGGCAAGCTGGTCGCGAGCCTGAAGATCGGCCAAGGCGCCGACGGTGCTGCATATGACGCGCGCCGCCATGTCGCTCTGATCCCGTCGGGCGGGGACGGGACCTTGTCGGTGATCCGGCTCGCCGGGACGCCCGAAGTGATCGCGACGGTGCCGACCGCCAAAGGCGCGCGGACGATCGGGCTCGATTCTGCGACGGGGCGGGTTTACCTCCCGGCTGCAGATTATCTCCCCGTCACCGGTTCGGGCCGGCCGCCGCTGAAGCCCGGGAGCTTCCGCGTGCTGGTGCTGGCACCGGCGGGATAAGGCGGTGCTCGCGTCGTCCAGGCCTGGGGATCGCCGGTGATCGCAGCGATCCTGATCCTGTTCGCGCAACAAGCCGTCGAAGCCCCGCCCCGGCGGCTCGATTCCGCGGCGGCGTGCGCCCTGGCCAGGGCGCAACGCATCCGGCCCGGCACGGTTTATTCGATACCGGGCAGGTATTTCGCCGACGGAATGCACGGTTCCGAGATCGAAGTGGCGCGATGCGACGCGGTGCTCTTTCCGGTGATCGAGGGGAACGCCGCCGCGAGGATCGCGGACTATCATCGGGCGTTTCGGGAGAAGTGCGGCGCCGACCTGATGGGCAATTCCATTTCGGGCAGGTTCACCGGCAAGTTCGTCAGAAGGCGATCGCGGCTCTTCGGCATGCGCGCTCCGATGAGGATCGATTTCTTCGTGGTCAGCGATATCAACTCGGCCGACCTGGATCCGGCGTCGATCCGGTGCGCCAAATAGCCGCCCGCCGGTCCGTTCCCTCCGGCAGCCCTAAGCGCCCTCAATCACGCCATCGACCGCCTTGCGCCACCCGGAAAGCCGCGCCTCGCGCTCGTCTTCGCCGAGCGTCGGCTCGAACGTCCGCTCGTCGCCGCGCATCGAAGCGGCTTGCTCCAGCCCCTTGAACAGCCCGCAGCCGACCCCCGCCAGCATCGCCGCGCCCAGTGCGGTGGTCTCGGCGAAGGCGGGGCGGTCGACGGGCACCTCGAGGATATCGGCGAGGTCCTGCGCGATCCAGTCGTTGGTGACCATGCCGCCGTCGACGCGCAGCCGCGCCCAGTCGGCGCCGTCGGCAGCGAAGGCGGTCTTCAGGTCGTGGCTCTGATGCGCCATCGCCTCCAATGCGGCGCGGACGATGTGCGCGCGGCCGGTCGAGAAGCTGAGCCCCGTGATCGCCGCGCGGGCGTCGGGCTCCCACCACGGCGCGCCGAGGCCGCTGAGGGCCGGGACGAGATAGACGCCGCCATTGTCCGCCACCGACCGCGCGATCGCCTCGGTCTCGCTGGCCTCGCCGATCAGCTTGACCGAATCGCGCAGCCACTGGACGAGGCTGCCTGCGACGAACACCGATCCTTCGAGCGCATAGGTCCGCCGCCCGCCAAGCTGCCACAGCACCGTCGCGAGCAGCCGGTTCCTCGAGGCGGGCGGGGTCGTGCCGGCGTTGGTGAGGACGAAGGCGCCGGTGCCGTAGGTCGCCTTGGTCTCGCCCTTCGCAAGGCACGCCTGGCCGATCGTCGCGGCTTGCTGGTCGCCCGCCATGCCGCAGATCGGGATCGACCCGCCGAACAGGGTGGTGGCGCCGTAGGTCCCGGCGCAGTCGACGATCTCGGGCAGCGCCTCGCGCGGGGTGTGGAACAGGTCGATCAGCCCGTCGCTCCAGCCGCCGCTGCCGAGCCCCATCAGCAGCGTGCGCGAGGCGTTGGTCGCGTCGGTGATGTGCAAGCCGCCCCCGTTTTCATTGGCGGTCAGTTTCCAGACCAGCCAGCTCTCGATCGTGCCGAGCGCGAGCCGGTCGCCCGCTTCCTTGAGCTGCGGCCAGTTCGCCATCGCCCAAGCGATCTTGGTGCCCGAGAAATAGGGGTCGAGCAGCAGCCCGGTGCGCGCCTGCACGCCCGGCTCCTCGCCCGCTTCCTTGAGCTTGCGGCAGATGTCGGCGCTGCGCCGGTCCTGCCAGACGATCGCGGGGCCGAGCGGTTCGCCCGTCGTCTTGTCCCAGAAAACCAAAGTCTCGCGCTGGTTGGTGATGCCGATCGCGGCGATCTTGCCGGGACCGCCGGCCTTTTCGACCATCGCCGCGGCGCAGGCCCGCGATTTCTCCCAGATCTCGGCGGCATCGTGCTCGACGAGACCGGGGGCGGGGTAGTGCTGGGTGAGCTCGGCCGATTGCGAGCCGAGACACTTGCCATCCACCGCGAACAGCATCGCGCGCGTCGAGGTGGTGCCTTCGTCGATGACCAGCAGCGTCTCGTTCATGACGGAAGGGTACCGGTCACTTCCACTGGAGTCCCGCCGAGGTGAAGGTGAACTGCCGGGAGCCCGCCTGGAAGAACTCGGCCTCCACCATCAGCGTCTTCGATGCCTTGAGCGCGGCGATGAACGCGCCGGCCGGACGGAGGAAGATCACGCTGGTGTCGCCGTCGCTGGTATCGGAGCAGGCGAACCGCTTGAGCGGGCCGTTGTCGAACTTGACCTGGACCGTCCCGCCGGTGAACGAATGGCAGACGAACTGTCCCTTGCTGATCCGCAGCAGCACCTCGGTGTTCGCCGATTTGTACTTCTGCAGCTGGACGGCGAGCGTCGCTCCGCCGTTGTACGGGAAGTCGAAATCCGCCTGGTTGTCGCTGTCGAGCGAAGCGAACTGATCGGTCCGGCCGCGCATCTTGTCGGTCTGCTCGCTGTAGGACCATTTGCTGCCCGGCGCGGCGGCGGCTCCGCTTTCGGCGCCGGCGGTGTTGGCCGTGGCGACGGTGTTCCCCGCGGGCACCGGAACGCGCGATACGCAATAGCCGACGAGAAGAACGGCGACGATCGCGACGCCGCAGCCGATGCGCTTGCTCTGGCCCAGCCTGGCCTTGGCGGAAGCGACCTCCTCCTCGCTGAATCGATGCCCGCAATGCTTGCAGACCGCGGCTTCGGCCTTGATCGTTTCCGCGCAAGCCGGGCACTTCTTCTCGTCTGCCTTCATTCCCCGCTCCCGACCCCGGCCCGAGGCCGGTCTTCCGCGCGCCAGCTTGGACCGGCGCCGCCCGCACGTCCAGTTCCAGTCCGGACTTCTTGTCCGGCCGGGATGACGGACCTCTCAATCCACGCTAGGGTTGTGCCGCGGAGGACGACGTGGACGAGCAACCGGGGCAGGCGGGCGTATCGGCGCCCCACAGCGGCATCGCCGCGGCCGTGCCCGCGCCCGAGCCACCGCCGATTCCCGAGCCGCCCGCGGTCGATCCGGCCGAGGCCAACGTCCGCCGCGACCGGCTGATGGCGGCGCTGACGCTGATGGCGGGGATCGGGCTGCTGCTCGCCTTGCCGTTCGCGCTGATGGCGGGATCGCCCTTCTTCCTGCCGTTGACCGCAGCGCTGGTGATCGCGATCGCGTTGGTGCCGCTGCTCGAGTGGCTCGAGCGGCACCGCATCCCCGCGCCGATCGCCTCGCTGATGTGCGTGCTGCTGTTTCTCGTCGCGGCGAATGTCGCGCTGGCGTCGATCGTGGTGCCGGCATCGGCCTGGGTGCGTCAGCTGCCCAACAGCATCCCACAGATCCAGCACAACCTCGAGCCCTTGATCCGCTTCTATTCGAACCTCGAGCAATGGGTGAACCAGACGCTGCGCAACTTCGCCGGGCCGATCCAGCAGCCCGCGCAGATCGCTGCCGCGCCGCCGCGATCGCTGCTCGATCTGTTCGCCACCTCGGCGCCGTCGGCGCTGATCGAGATGTTCTTCGTGATCCTGGTGATCTACTTCTTCCTCTCGGGCTGGACTCGCCTCAGGCGCAGCGCGATCACCAGCCGATCGAGCTTCGGCGGCGCGATGGCGACCGCGCGGGTGATCCAGGACGTGGTCGACGATACCTCGGCCTATCTCGGCACGATCACGCTGATCAACCTGACGCTGGGGCTGATTGTCGCGGGCGCGCTGTGGGCGATGAACATGCCGACGCCGCTGATGTGGGGCGGCATCGTCGCGTTGCTCAACTACATCCCCTATTTCGGACCGGTGATCGCGGCGGTGCTGCTCGCGGTGGGAGGGCTGATGACCTATGCCGACATCGGCTGGGCGATCGTGCCCGCGCTGATCATGATCGGCGCGCATTTGATCGAGGCGAACGTCGTGACTCCGCTGATCGTCGGGCATCGCCTCACGATCTCGCCGATCCTGATCCTCATCTCGCTCAGCTTCTGGGGATGGGTGTGGGGGACGACCGGCGCGCTGCTCGCGGTGCCGCTGCTGATCATCATCCAGACCGTGCTCGGCGCCGCCGGAAAGCCCGATATCGCCGGTTTCCTGTTCGAGCACGGCACGCTGGTGGCCGATCCTGCGGGTCGGTCAAGGCGATCGGGCGGGCTCGACCAATCGGGTTGACAGGGTGGGGGGGGCGGCTTAGGTGCCGCGTCCTCGCTGGTATCCAAGCGGGTGTAGCTCAGTTGGTTAGAGCGCCGGCCTGTCACGCCGGAGGTCGCGGGTTCGAGCCCCGTCACTCGCGCCACCGCGCATCCTCGTCACCGCCAGCGGCCAAGCTCCATCCATTTGAGCAGCGGCTTGAGCGGCAGGATCCAGACGATTCCAAGCGCCACATAGATCACCAGTTGCACCAGCCAGTGGAGCGCGTTGATCTCGGCCGAGAAGCTGGTGACGAGCACCACCCACACCAGGATCAGCAGCAGGATCGCGAGCATCCCCGCGGGTTTGCGCCAGCTCGGGTTCATGCCGCGGGGCTCGTTTCCATGTGGCTCAGCATGCCTTCCTCAGTGATGACGGCCTGGAGCGGCACGTCCCAGATGTCGGCGGGGATGGCGGGGACCTGCTGGACCGACCAGGCCACGCCTACGCGCCATGCGTCGGGATAGCGGGCGAAGGCGCGGTCGTAGTGCGCGGCGCCCTGGCCGAGCCGGTTGAGCCGCGCGTCGAACGCGATCAGCGGGGTCAGGATCACGTCGGGGGCGAGTTCTTCCGCACCGATCAACGGCTGGCGTAGCCCGAACGGGCCGTCGGCGAGCGGCACGTCCTGGTCCCAGGCGAGGAAGCGGATCGGTGCGGCGCGGTCCACCACGAACGGCAGCGCGAGCCGACAACCGTGCGCGGCGGCGGCGGCGGCGAGCTGGCTCGGATCGGCCTCGCTGCCGATCGGCGCGTAGGTCGCGACGATCAGGCCCGCCTTGAGGTGCGCGAGGAATCCCGGCGGCGCCACGATCGCGGTGCACGATTCGCTCGCGAACCGGTCACGGTCGGCGCGGAGGCGCGCGCGGAGGGTCAATTTGTCCGGACTCATGCGGGAAAGCGGTGGCGGGACCGCCGTGGCCGTTTGCCTGAATATCCTCTGACGCCGTTTACGTCAGGTGGGAACCATGTGCGACAGACCAGGATCTGCACAGGGACAGCTCCCATGGATGATGAATCGCCTCAGGGATAATCGCTAAAGCTCGTACCGGGCAGTGCCCGCCGTCCCCTACTTAGGCTGCCGCGGTGTCTTCCTCAAGGGCTGCTGCAACGGCTTCGAGACGATCGGCGATATGATCGAGCAGGATGGGGGAGACGCCCGAAGGCGGATTGCGCTCGGCCTCGTCGAGCATGTCGGCGAGGATCAGCGCGAGATAGAGCAGCGTCCGCTCCGAATTGATCCCGCCCGAGGCGCGCTGGGCGGTGTCGGCGTGGGGGCTGATCATTGCCTCGAGCCGCTTGAGATGCGGCTCCTCGCCGTCGCGGCAGGCGACCGCATAGTCGCGCCCGGCAAGGGTGAGGGTGACTTCGGCCATCAGTCGCTCTCGCTCTGGGTCTCGCGCGCGATCAGCGTGTCGAGCGAGGCGACCGCCTCGCCGATCCGTTCGCGCAGCACCGCATGGCGCCGCGCCAGCCGCTCGGTGGCATAGGCGCGCGCGGTCGCGGCGGCCTCGATCCGCGCGAGTGCTTGCTTGATCCGATCCGGGGGCGCGTCCGCCATGAAGGCGGATTAAGCATGACGGTGCGCTGCGGCAAGCCTTCAATGCGGGGGGCGGATCGCGCGTGCGACGGGACGCGGTTGACGCGCGCGCGCTTGACCCGCAAAGGCGTCGCCACACAGCCAGGGGCGAGTCCGTGACGGCATCCTTCTCGACATGCGCCAATGCGATCCGCGCGCTCGCGATGGACGCGGTGGAGGCCGCCAATTCGGGGCATCCCGGCATGCCGATGGGCATGGCCGACGTCGCGACAATGCTGTTCCAGCGCTACCTCAAGTTCGATCCCGCCGACCCCAAATGGCCCGACCGCGACCGCTTCGTGCTCTCGGCCGGGCACGGTTCGATGCTGCTCTACGCGGCGCTCTATCTGACCGGCTACGCGCGCCCGACGATCGACGACATCCGCAACTTCCGCCAGCTCGGCTCTCCGTGCGCCGGCCACCCCGAGAATTTCGAGTTGCCCGGCGCCGAATGCACCACCGGGCCGCTGGGCCAGGGGCTGGCGATGGCGGTCGGCATGGCGATCGCCGAGCGGCACCTGAACGCCGGCTGGGGCGACGCTCTGGTCGATCACCGCACCTGGGTGATCGCGGGCGACGGCTGCCTGATGGAAGGCATCAACCACGAAGCGATCGGGCTCGCCGGACATCTCGGGCTCGGGCGGCTGATCGTGTTGTGGGACGACAACCGCATCACGATCGACGGGCCGGTCTCGCTCTCGTCGAACGAGGACATTCCCGCGCGCTACGCCGCGACCGGCTGGCACGTAGTGGCGTGCGACGGCCACGACGAGGCCGACATCGCCCGCGCGTTCGACGAGGCGCTCTCGGATCCGCGCCCATCGCTGGTCCGCTGCCGCACGATCATCGGCAAGGGCGCACCGAACAAGCAGGGCACGTCGAAAACTCACGGCTCGGCGCTGGGCGCGGAGGAAGTCGCCGCCGCGCGAGTGACGCTGGGCTGGACCTCGCCGCCGTTCGAGATCCCTGCGGATGTCCGCGAAGCCTGGCTCGTGGCAGGAAAGCGCGGTGCGAAACCTCACGCCGAGTGGGAAGATCGGCTCACAGAACATGAGGATCGCGCCGAATTCTCGCGGCAGATGGCGGGCGAACTGCCGGCATGGTTCTCGCTCGGCGACCATATCGCGAGCCTGGTCGAGGCGCCGCAGAAGGTCGCGACCCGGAAAGCCTCCGAGCTCGCGCTCGAGGCGATCAACGCGCAGCTGCCCGACACGATCGGCGGATCGGCCGACCTCACCGGGTCGAACAACACGCTGACCAAGGGCCTCGCGACTCTCGACCGCGACAATTACGCCGGCCGCTACCTCAACTACGGCATCCGCGAGTTCGGCATGGCCGCGGCGATGAACGGGCTGGCGCTCCACGGCGGGGTGATCCCCTATGGCGGCACCTTCCTGGTCTTCTCGGACTATGCCCGCCCCGCAATCCGCCTCTCGGCGCTCCAGCGCGCGCGGGTGATCTACGTGATGACTCACGATTCGATCGGTCTCGGCGAGGACGGACCGACGCACCAGCCGGTCGAGCACCTGATGGCGCTCCGGGTTATCCCCAACCTCCACGTCTACCGCCCGTGCGACGCAGTCGAGACCGCCGAATGCTGGGAGTTGGCGCTGCAAAAGGGCGACGGCCCGTCGCTGCTCGCGCTCAGTCGCCAGAATCTGCCGCAGCTTCGTACCGAGGCGGCGGAGAATCGCTCCGCGCGCGGCGCCTATGCGATCCGCGAGGCCGAGGCAGTGCGCCAGGTCGTGCTCATCGCCACCGGCTCCGAGGTCGAGATCGCGGTCGCGGTGCGTGACGCGCTCGAAGCCCGCGGCGTCGGCGCCGATGTCGTCTCGATGCCGTCGTGGGAGCGGTTCGACGCTCAGGACGCGGCCTATCGCCACGACATCCTCCCGCCGCACGCGCTCAAGGTCTCGATCGAGGCTGGGACCACGATCGGCTGGGAGCGCTACACCGAGGGCGGGCTGCGCTTCGGCGTGGATCGGATTCGGCGCCTCGGCACCCTATCTCAAGCTCTACGAGCATTTCGGGCTCACCGCGGCGGCGATCACGCCGCAAATCCTGGCAAGACTGAAGGACTGACGACATGACGAAGGTTGCGATCAACGGGTTCGGACGCATCGGCCGGCTGGTGGCGCGCTCGATCCTCGAACGCCCCGATTGCGGGCTCGAGCTGGTGACGATCAACGACCTCGCCGATGCCAAGTCCAACGCCTGGCTGTTCTCGCGCGACAGCGTCCACGGCAAATATCCGGGCACCGTCGCCGCCGACGGGGAGGACCTGGTGGTCGACGGCAAACGCATCAAGGTCACCGCCGAGCGCGATCCTGCGAACCTGCCTCACAAGGCCAACGGCGTCGAACTCGTGCTCGAATGCACCGGCTTCTTCACCGATCGCGCGAGCTGCCAGAAGCATATCGATGCGGGCGCCAAGAAGGTGCTGATCTCGGCGCCGGGCAAGAATGTCGACCTGACCGTCGTTTATGGCGTCAACCACGAGAAGCTCGAAGCCGACCACACGATCGTCTCGAACGCGTCGTGCACCACCAACTGCCTTGCGCCGGTCGCCAAGGTGCTCAACGACAGCATCGGCATCGAGCGCGGCCTGATGACCACGGTCCACGCCTATACCAACGACCAGAAGATCCTCGACCAGATCCACCCCGACCTGCGCCGCGCCCGCGCCGCCGCGATGAGCATGATCCCGACCACCACCGGCGCCGCGCGCGCGGTCGGCGAAGTGCTGCCCGAGCTGAAGGGCAAGCTCGACGGCTCGGCGATCCGCGTGCCGGTGCCCGACGGCAGCCTGATCGACCTGACCTTCACGCCCAAGCGCGACACCAGCAAGGACGAGGTCAACGCGATCCTCAAGGCGGCGTCGGAGAGCGGGCCGCTGGTCGGCATCCTCTGCTATTCGGACGAGCCCCTCGTCTCGATCGACCTGGTCCACACCCCGCAAAGCTCGACGATCGACAGCCTCGAGACCGCGGTGATCGACGGCAAGCTCGTCCGCGTCGTCAGCTGGTACGACAACGAATGGGGCTTTTCGAACCGCATGGTCGACACCGCCTGCGCGATGGCGAAGCTGGGGTGAACGGGCGGATCGCCGGGATCGCGCGCCACGCCGAGCGCCGCGGGCCGATCGAGACGCTCGCGAGCGTCCGGCTGACGCCCGAGGCCGGGGTCGAAGGCGATCGCAACGGCGGCAAGACCAAGCGCCAGGTCTCGCTGATCGAGGCGGGCGACTGGGCGGCGGCGACGGCGGAAGCGGGCGCGGACCTGCCCTGGTGGGAACGCCGCGCCAATTTGCTCGTCGAGGATTTCGACTTGCCACACGGCGGCGACGTCCGCATCCGCATCGGCACCGACGTCGTGATCGAGATCAAGGCGGAGATCGATCCGTGCGAGCGGATGGACGAGCTCGCGCCGGGCCTGCGCACCGCGCTCGAGCCCGATTGGCGCGGCGGCGCGGGCGGCAAGGTGATCGTCGGCGGCACGGTCGCGGTGGGCGACTCGATCAGGATCATCGAATGACCGGGGCTTTCCAAACGCTCGACGACATCGGCGACATCTCGGGCAAGCGCGTTCTCGTCCGCGAGGACCTCAACGTGCCGATGGCCGACGGCGCGGTGACCGACGACACTCGACTGCGCGCCGCGGTGCAGACCGTCGCCGAGCTGGCGGACAAGGGCGCGATCGTCATCGTCCTCGCCCATTTCGGCCGTCCCAAGGGCCAGTGCGATCCGGAGATGAGCCTGTCGCTCGTCACTCGGCCCTTCGCGCAGGTGCTCGGCCGCCAGGTGCGTTTCATCGACGACGACGGCGCCGCCGATGCGGTGGCGATGATGCGGCCGGGCGACATCGGCATCCTCGAGAACACCCGCTTCGATCCGGGCGAGGAGAAGAACGCGCCGGAGACGGTCGCGCGCCTCGCCGCGCTCGGCGATCTCTACGTCAACGACGCCTTCTCCGCCGCGCACCGCGCCCACGCCTCGACCGAGGGGCTGGCGCACGTGCTCCCCGCCTACGCCGGGCGCCAGATGGAGGCCGAGCTCGACGCGCTCGACAAGGCGCTGGGCAATCCCGATCATCCGGTCGCGGCGGTGGTCGGCGGCGCCAAGGTCTCCTCCAAGCTCGACGTGCTGCGGCACCTGGTCGAGAAGGTCGATCACCTGATCATCGGCGGGGGCATGGCCAACACCTTCCTCGCCGCGCGCGGAGTCCACGTCGGCAAGTCGCTGTGCGAGCACGATCTGGCCGGTACCGCCGAGGAGATCATGGACGCGGCCGACAAGGCCAATTGCACGATCCACCTGCCCTATGACGTGGTGGTCGCGAAGGAATTCCGGCCCAATCCGCCCACGCGCACGGTCAACGTCCACGAAGTCGCGGCGGACGAGATGATCCTCGATATCGGCCCCGCCGCCACCGAAGCGCTCGCCGACGTCCTCAAGACCTGCCGCACACTCGTCTGGAACGGCCCGCTCGGCGCGTTCGAGACTCCGCCGTTCGACACCGCCACCGTCGCGCTCGCCCGCACCGCTGCTGCGCTGACGCGCGAAGGCTCGCTCGTCTCGGTTGCCGGGGGCGGGGACACCGTCGCCGCGCTCAACCAGGCGGGAGTCGCGGACGACTTCACCTTCGTCTCGACCGCGGGGGGCGCCTTCCTCGAGTGGATGGAGGGCAAGGAATTGCCCGGGGTTGCTGCGCTGCAACATTAACGCTATGCACAAGACCGGATTGCGTCGTTTTCACAGGGGCTCGTGAGACCCCGTGGGCGCGGGCGGCCCTGCCGTTTCGTGTTCCTGCGACGTTGTTCGAGAGGATGTAGCTCAGCGGGAGAGCGCCCGGCCGTAACCGGGAGGTCGTCGGTTCGAGTCCGTCCATCTTCGCCAGGATAGCTCAGCGGGAGAGCATCAGACTGTTAATCTGATTGTCGTGGGTTCGACTCCCACTCCAAAAGCCCTTTGCAAGGCTTCCAAATTTGGGGAAGCCGGGGGGCGTTCACGCCGAAGGGAAGGCGTCGCGGCTTCGGCCTTGGCACCCACCGGAAGCAACCAGTGCCCGGCCTTGTGCCGGCGAGGATATCGGCAGCGCGCAAGGACGCGCGGCGCTTTGCACCGGAAGCGGGTCCGCCCGCTTGCCGCGCGGGTGGCCAATCGTCCCGAACGCTGCCTCAATCGCCGGACCGCACGTGCATCTGGGGAACGTCCCCCGGCCGACCTTTTCACCGCCGCACCACAAGAGCGTCATGCCCGACCTGATCTGGCATCCACGTGCGACCCTCGGCCGCAGGTGGCAACGCGAATTGAAGCACATGGACCCCCGGGCCAAACCCGGGGTAACGGTGCTTGTTGGTCAACCCCCACATCACCATTTGCACATATCGTTATATGCTGCACTGCAGCAAAATAATGGTTGCAATCGTTACTTTCGCGATCTAACGGCGCCGTCCGCGTCGGCAATTGGGCCGCTTGCGTGAGTGAAGAGGAGGACCGGCAATGACCATCGTTATCGCCGAGAACCAGCGCGGTCTCCTCATCGAGGATGGCCGCATCGTTCGTGTCGTGGGTCCGGGTCGTCACCGGATCGCGAATTGGCTGGGTCGCAAGCGCGTCGAGATCGTCGACGCGACCGGCGTGTTCGCGTCGCCCTGGGCCGAGATCATGGAGAAGCGCCATCCGGAACTCGCGGAGGCGAACTTCGTGACCGTGCGCCCGGACGAAGGCGAAGTCTCGGTCGTGTGGATCGACCGGCGTCCGGCGTGGATCGTGCGCCCGGGGCAAGTGCTCCGGGTGTGGAAGGTCCTCGACGACGTGCGGGTCGAGACGTTCGACGTGCTCGCGGCGCCCCGGCTCGACAAGCGCGAGCTGGTGGCGTTCGAGAAGGCGCAGGTCGTCGGCGCCCCGGCGGCGCCGATCGCGACCGTCGCGGTCGGCGAGGCCGAGGCGGGGCTCGTCTTCTACGACGGCGAGCTGGTCGAGACGCTCGGCCCGGGCCGCTACGGCTTCTGGCAGATCGGCCGCAAGGTGACGGCGAAGACGCTCGACACCCGGCCGATCGCGGTCGAGGTCACGGCGCAGGAGATCCTGACGAAGGACCGCGTGTCGCTCCGCGTCACGCTCACCGCCTTCGTCCAGGTCACCGACGTTCGGACCGCGGCGCTGGCCACGCCGGACTACCAGGCGCACGTGTACAAGCTCGTGCAGTTCGCGGTCCGCGAAGCGGTCGGCGGGCGCACGCTCGACGAGGTGCTCAACGACCGCGAGACGGTCGATGCGCAGATCGTCGGCCATGTGCGCGGGCAGCTCGGCGAGATCGGTGTCCGCGTGACGGAGCTCGGGATCAAGGACGTGATCCTCCCGGGCGACATGCGCGAGCTGATCAACAAGGTCGTGGAGGCGGAGAAGGTGGCGCAGGCCAACCTCATCCGCCGGCGCGAGGAGACCGCGGCGACGCGGAGCCTGCTCAACACGGCGAAGCTGATGGAGGACAACCCAACTCTGCTTCGCCTGAAGGAGCTCGAGGTGCTCGAGCGCGTGACCGAGAAGATCGGCCGCATCGACGTGCATGCGAGCAACGGGCAGGGCCTCGACGCCGTCCTCGACGGCCTCGTGCGGCTCCGCCCGCGCGATTGAGTCGGGCGTGACGGAGGGGAGGGGCGGCGCGAGCTGCCTCTCCCCTTTTCATGCGACTGGGTGCTTGTCACAGTCCCGTGGGCTTCACATGTAGGATTTCGTCTGCTTCGATCGCGGCCATGATGAAATGCCCCGGCCCACGCCGTGATCTCCGCGCGATCGCACGCGAAGCACGAGTCAAGAGAGTCAACCGAGCGAGTGAACTTCGCCGTAAAGTCGCGGTTTTGCCCCCGGCCGCCACTGTCCCGCGTTGTCAGTCTTTCGCCGGCGGCGCGGGCTCGATAGGGGACCGGCACACCGCATCCAGGGAAGCCGCATGACCATCACCTCCGCCGTCCGCGCCATCCTCGCCAACTACGAATCCGACAATCCCGGCGTGAAGGCGAACCTCGCCCGCATCCTGATGCACGGGCGGCTCGGCGGCACCGGCAAGCTGGTGATCCTGCCGGTCGATCAGGGCTTCGAGCATGGCCCGGCGCGCAGCTTCGCGGTCAACCCCGATGCCTACGACCCGCAATACCATTTCCAGATCGCGATCGACGCCGGCCTCTCGGCCTACGCCGCGCCGTTGGGGATGATCGAGGCCGGTGCGGATACCTTCGCCGGACAGATCCCGACGATCCTCAAGCTCAATTCGTCGAACAGCTGGGCGACCTCGATCGACCAGGCGGTGACCGGCGGGGTGGACGATGCGCTGCGGCTCGGCTGCTCGGCGATCGGCTTCACCATCTACCCGGGCAGCGACGAAGTGTTCGGGATGATGGAGGAGATCCGCGAGCTGCGCGCCGAGGCGGCCTCGGTCGGCATCGCGACGGTGATCTGGTCGTATCCCCGCGGCGGCAAGCTGACCAAGGACGGCGAGCTCGCGCTCGATGTCGGCGCCTATGCCGCGCACATGGCGGCGCTGCTCGGCGCGCACATCATCAAGGTCAAGCTGCCGACCGCGCACATCGAGCAGAAGGATGCCGAAAAGGCCTACGCCGGCACCGACTGGTCGAAACAGTCGGACCGAGTCGCGCATGTCGTGAAGAGCTGCTTCGCCGGCCGCCGGATCGTCGTCTTCTCGGGCGGTGCCGCCAAGGGCGAGGACGCGGTCCACCAGGACGCGCGTGACATCCGCGACGGCGGCGGCAACGGCTCGATCATCGGCCGCAACACCTTCCAGCGCCCCCGCGCCGATGCGCTGGCGATGCTCGACAAGCTGGTGCGCATCTACAAGGGAGAAGAGTGACGCCGGTTCGCTGTTGCCAGCGAAGGCGGGATTTGAGAGTTCTTCGGGGTCAAGCGGGAGAAGCACCATGAAGCTGGTATCGATTCTGATCGGCGCCGCGGCGCTCGCGAACCCTGCGGCGGGCCAGGCGCAGCAGCAGGCCGGAGCCAGGCCGGCAAACGCCGGGTGTGCTCATCCGGCGAGCTCGGAGGTCAGCGACACGGTGCTGCTCGATGCGCTGGTCAAGCGCCGCACGGAAGTGGTGGGCATCACCAAAGGGGACAACCGCCCGGCCCTCAAGTTCCTCGACATAAGGATCGCCGAGGTGAAGCAGCGCATCGCGACCTGTGCTCGTGGGGCCTAGGCGATCTCTGGCGTGATCGCCCGTCGCCCCGTGCTGGCCGGGCTGGCGCTCGCGATGCTGGGAAGCCAGGCGAAAGGAATGTCGATGGAAGACACGACCTACGGCCTGATCGGCAAGATGAAGACCAAGCCCGGCACGCGCGCCGACCTGATCGCGCTGCTCGCCACGGGCACCTCGGCGATGCCGGGCTGCCTGCTGTACGTGATCGCCGAGGACCTCGCCGATCCGGACGGCATCTGGATCACCGAGGTGTGGAGCAGCAAGCAGGCACACGACGCATCGCTGGCGCTGCCCGCGGTGCAGGAAGCGATCGCCAAGGGCCGCCCGATGATCGCGGGGTTCGAGAGCCGGGTCGAACTTCGCCCGGTCGCGGGGATTCCATCCAAGTGAGCGATCCGGCTTGGAAAGCGGTCGACGACTGGATCGCCGGCCATCTCCTCGCCCCCGATCCCGCGCTCGATGCGGCGCTCGCGGCCAATGCCGCGGGCGGGCTCCCCGCGATCGACGTCGCGCCGGTCCAGGGCAAGCTGCTCCACCTGCTCGCGCGGATGGCGGGCGCGCGGCGGATCCTCGAGGTGGGGACGCTCGGCGGCTATTCGACGATCTGGCTGGCGCGCGCGCTGCCCGAGGGCGGCCGGCTGGTGACGCTCGAGCTCAACCCCCACCACGCCGAGGTCGCCCGCGCCAATCTCGAGCGCGCGGGCGTGGCGGATCGCTGCGAGGTCCGCGTGGGGCCCGCGATCGACAGCCTCGCCGCGCTCAAGGCGGAGGGGGCGGCGCCGTTCGACTTCGTCTTCCTCGATGCCGACAAGCCCGGCAACGCCGCCTATCTCCGCGCCGCGCTCGATCTGGCGCGGGTCGGCACCGCGATCGTCTGCGACAATGTCGTGCGCGAGGGCGGGGTGCTCGATCCCGACAGCCCCGACCCCGCCATCCAGGGCACGCTGCGGCTGTTCGAGGCGATCGCCGCCGAGCCGCGTCTCGCCGCCACCGCGATCCAGACAGTGGGCGCCAAGAAATGGGACGGGTTTGCGTTGGCGCTGGTCATCGCCTAGCCGCGTGGCGATGGAAGACGATACCGAATTCACCGGCGAGGTCGGTCCCGAATTCGCCGCGCAGTTCGAGCGCGACGATCGCCGGCCACCGTGCCAGCTCTATCTGATCTCGCCGCTCGAGGTGGGCGGCGGCTTCCCCGATCGGCTGGCGCGTGCGCTCGGCGCGGGGCCGGTGGCGGCGTTCCAGTTCCGGGTGAAGGAGGTGGACCAGCATGAGGCCGCCCGGCTCGCCGAGCCGCTCCAGCGGCTGTGTGCGGATCACGGCACCGCCTTCATCGTCAACGACAGCGTCGCGCTGGCGAAGCGGCTCGGCGCGGACGGCGTCCATCTCGGGCAGGGCGACGGCGATCCGCACGACGCGCGCCGGATCCTCGGCCCCTCGGCGCAGATCGGCGTCACGTGCCACGCCAGCCGCCATCTCGCGATGGAAGCGGGCGAGGCGGGCGCCGACTATGTCGCGTTCGGCGCTTTCTATCCAACCGGCACCAAGTCGACCGAACACCGCCCCGATCCCGCAATTCTCTCGTGGTGGGCGGCGCTGTTCGAGATCCCGTGCGTGGCGATCGGCGGAATCACGCCGGACAATGCACGTCCGCTGATCGAGGCAGGCGCGGACTTCCTCGCGGTGTGCGGCGCGGTCTGGGGCGGGGACGAGGTAGCGGCCGTGAAGGCGTTCGGCGAGGTGCTGGGCGCCTAGAACACGTTCCGCCCTGCTCGGATCTGCTGCTTGGTTGTGAACAGCGCGCGCGCGGCGAGCGCAGCGTCGCGCACCACCACCATCACCAGGTCGCCCGCCTCGATCCGTTCGTCGCGCGCCGGGCGCGGAATGATGCGGCCGTCGGGCCGGTTGATCTGGACGATGAACAGCGCCCCCGCCGCGCGCCGCTCCGCCTCGTCGATGGTGAGCCCGCACATCGCCGCGCCGTGCAGCGCCTCGACTTGCTCGAGCTCGAGCCCCAGCCCGCCCAGCTCCCGCCGCGCCGCCGCCAGCCGATCGTCGCCGGCGATGCCCTGGCTGGCGGGAAACAGGATCGTCCGCGCGATCGTCTCGGCGCCGATATGGGTCGGGAAGATCACCTGATCCGCGCCCGCGCGGCGCAGCTTGCGCTCAGTGGTCGGCGCCTCGCCGCGCGCGATGATCGCCATGTCGGCGTTGAGGTTGCGCGCGCTCAGCGTGATGAAGACGTTGGCGGCATCGTCGGGCAGCACGCTCGCCAGCGCCCGCGCGCGCTCGACTCCGGCGGCGATCAGTACGTCCTCCTCGGTCGCATCGCCGGCGAGGGTGCAATGCCCCGCCGCTTCGGCCTCGGCGAGCCGCTCGGGCCCGCGCTCGACTACCACCAGCGGCATGCCCGCCCGCCTGAGTTCGCTCGCCAGCATCACGCCGATCCTGCCATAGCCGCAGATCACGACATGGTCCGAAAGCTTGGCGATGCGGCTCTTCATCCGATTGGTTCCCAATATCTCGCGCAGTTGGAAGAGAGTGAACAGCTGAACCAGCGCGCTGGTGAGCAATATCATGCCGGTGCAGCCGAGCACCATCGTCGCCACGGTGACGAAGTGAAGCCACGGCGTGTCGATCGGGTGCACCTCGCCGTAGCCGACGGTGTAAAGCGTGAGCAGCACCATGTAACTCGCGTCGCCGAAGCTCCAGCCCGCGGCCATATAGCCGATCGTCGCCAGCGCACCGACCACGCCCACGAAGACGAGGATCGAGATCAGGTTGCGCGTGGGCGAGCCGAGCACGCTCTCCGGGTTCGCGAATATCCGCCGCATCGTGCCTTGGTGGCGGCTGGGCGGTCTCCTGTCCAGCACAGCCGATGGGACACAAGCCGGCTCCGGCACGTTCGGATTCGATCAAAGTCGTTACGGAGACCGGGTTGATGCGGAAACGGATGGGATTGCTGGCATGCGCGATGGCGGTGGCTCTTGGCGCGCGGGCGAGCGGCGAGGGCGCCCCCGCGCCGCGCCCGCCGATCGATCTCACCGTGCTCCACGCGCAGGTGATCCTCGATCACCTCGGCTTCGCCCCTGGCATCCTCGATGGACGCGGCGGGCGGTCGCTGGTCGCCGCGCTCAAAGGGTTCCAGGAGGTGCGCGGCATTCCCGAGACCGGCACGCTGGACCAGCGGACGCTCGCGGAGCTCCATCCCTATCGCGCACTCCGCCCGATCCGCTGGCTCGCTGTCACTCCCGACGCGATCGGCGGGCCGTTCGTGCCGCAGATGCCCAAGGACCCGCAGCTGCAGGCCAAGCTCCCCGCGCTCGCCTATCGCGACGGCTGGGAGAAGCTCGCCGAGATGTTCCACACCACCCCCGAGGTGCTCCACACGCTCAACCCGCGCGGCGAGCTTCGTCCGGGCGCGAAGCTGGTCTTCCCCGACGCGCTGCCGGTCTCGCGCGCCTATCCCGTGGAGCTCGACTCGGTCTGGCGGCAGACGCTGAGCGACCTCAACGTCGATGCCGACGAGCCCCAGGGCGCCCGGATCGTGGTCGACAAGTCGGACAAGGTGCTGCGCGTCTACGACGCCGACGACCGGCTGGTCGCCCAGTTCAGCGCGACGATGGGCAGCGAGCACGATCCGCTGCCGATCGGGCGCTGGACGATCCAGGGCAAATCCTACAATCCCAAATTCCACTACAACCCGGAGCTGTTCTGGGATGCGAAGAAGAGCGCGACCGAGGCGATGCTTCCGGCGGGCCCCAACGGGCCGGTGGGGGTCGTATGGCTCGATCTGAGCAAGCCGCACTATGGCATCCATGGCACGCCCGAGCCGCAATCGATCGGGCGCAGCGAGAGCCATGGCTGCATCCGGCTCACCAATTGGGACGTGGCACGGCTGTCGCTGATGGTGAAGGCCGGGACGCCGGTGGAGTTCCAGGAATGAGCGCGGTCGGGCGGCGCCTGGGGTGGGCCACGATCTGGCTCACGGTGCTGCTCGGCGCGGCCTTCGCCTCGATGATCCGAGTCATCGGTCCGGCGGCGCCCTCGGTGCAGCCGCCGCCCGCGATCCAGCCGCCATCGTCGGCGCCGCCCGCCGCTCCGGCACAGTCCGGCACCGATGGCGAGGACCCCGTGCCACTCATCATCCCTGTCGCGGGCGTCCACGCGAGCCAGCTGAGCGACACCTGGGGCCAGAGCCGCGGCTCGGGCACCCGCGAGCATCACGCCATCGACATCATGGCCGCGCGTGGCACTCCGGTTCTCGCCGCCGCAAGCGGAACGGTCGAGAAGCTGTTCGAGAGTCAAAACGGCGGTCACACGATCTACATCCGCACGCGCGACGGCGCGACGATCCACTATTACGCGCACCTCGACGCCTATGCCCCCGGGCTCACCGAGAAGCAGCTGGTGCGTCAGGGCCAGCAGATCGCCACCGTCGGCTCGACCGGCGACGCCAGCCCCGATGCGCCGCACCTCCACTTCGAGATCAAGGCGATGCAGCCGGGCGAGGGCTGGTGGCAAGGCACCGAGGTCAATCCCTACCCCCTGCTTGCGGGAAAGGCGGACGGCGAGTAAGGGCCGCCTTCGCTCTTTCTCAGCTTACAGGTCTCGATCCCATGAAGATCAGCGGCGTGGACATCCGTCCCGGCAACATCATCGAATATGAAGGCGGCATCTGGAAGGCCGTCAAGATTTCAGCACACCCAGCCCGGCAAGGGCGGTGCGTACATGCAGGTCGAGATGAAGAACCTCATCGACGGCCGCAAGAACAACGTCCGCTTCCGCTCGGCGGAGACTGTCGAGCGCGTGCGGCTCGATACCAAGGACTTCCAGTTCCTGTTCCGCGACGGCGACGCGCTGACCTTCATGGACAAGGACAATTACGAGCAGATCACCCTCGACGCCGGCATCCTCGGCGATGCGGCGGCGTTCCTGCAGGACGGGATGGACGTGGTGATGGAACTCTACGACGAGCGCCCGATCTCGGTGCAGCTCCCCGACACGATCGAGGCGCTGATCGTCGAGGCCGACGCGGTGGTGAAGGGCCAGACGGCTTCGTCGTCGTACAAGCCCGCTTTGCTCGAAAACGGCGTCCGCGTGATGGTCCCGCCGCACATCGGCGCGGGGACGCGGATCGTGGTCGACGTGTACGAGCAGACCTATGTGAAGCGCGCGGACTAAAACCCCTCTCCCTCTGGGAGAGGGTGGCCGAGCGTAGCGAGGCCGGGTGAGGGTGATAAGCCGCTCACTCTCACCCTCCCGCCTTCGGCGGGCCCCTCCCTCTCCCGCGAAAGCGGGAGAGGTGTTTTGGAGCAAAGCCTTGGTATCCCACTCCGGCCTCATCACCGTCATGGACCGCGCCGCGCGCAAGGCAGCGCCGCGGCTGCGGCGTGACTTCAACGAGGTCCAGCACCTCCAGGTGAGTCGCAAGGGCCCCGCCGACTTCGTCTCGATGGCCGACAAGCGCGCCGAGGAGACGATCGTCGAGGAACTCCGCAAGGCGCGGCCCGACTGGGGCATGCTGCTCGAGGAAGGCGGCGAGATCAAAGGCGATCCCGACAAGCCGCGCTGGATCGTCGACCCGCTCGACGGCACCTCGAACTTCCTCCACGGCCTGCCGCACTTCGCGATCTCGATTGCGGTCGAGGACCCCAAGGGCCCGCAGGGCAAGCCCGAGATCACCCATGGCCTGATCTACCAGCCGCTCACCGACGAGAGCTTCTGGGCCGAGAAGGGCAGGGGCGCCTGGCTCCAGGACCAGCGTCTGCGCGTGTCCGCTCGCCGCGACTTGCCTGACGCGCTGATCGCGACCGGCATCCCGTTCCTCGGCCACGGCGACTTCGCGCAGTGGAGCCGCATCTTCGGCGCGGTCGCGCCCGAGGTCGCGGGAATCCGCCGCTTCGGCTCGGCCGCGCTCGATCTCGCCTGGGTCGCAGCGGGCCGGTACGACGGTTATTGGGAATCGAGCCTCCAGCCGTGGGACGTCGCGGCCGGGATCGTGCTGGTCAAGGAAGCGGGCGGCTTCATCACCGATTTCCGCGGCGGCGACCAGCCGATGGTCCGCAACGAATTCCTCGCCGCGAACGACGTGCTCCATTCGAAGCTGCACAAGCTGGTGGCGGGGGCGCTGCGCAACTAGCGTAGCGTCCCGCTCATCTTCGCCACGTTGGCCGAGCCGCTATTCCGCTCGATCAGCGCGACGTTGGGCGCGATCGCCACCATCCGCCGCGCCACCAGCACCGATCCCTCGCCCGCTACGAACGGGCGCTGCGACAGATCGTAGCCGCCCGCGTGCACTGCGCCGTCGAGCACGCGGCTGTGCGGATAGGCATAGTCGTTGTTCTCGGCGACCGAGATCACGCCGCCCGCGCCGATCCGGTCGAGCACCGCGCTCGCGTCGGCCGGGTTGGCGGCGAGCAGCTTGTAGCCGCGCCCCATGAAGTCGCTCGACGAGAGCCATTGCGAGGCCCGACTGACCCACAGCCGCTTGGCGCCGCCGTCGGCATAGGCCGCCGCCGCGATCACCGCGCCTTCGTCGCCCGCGCGTCCGTCGACCAGCCAGATCCCGCCTTGCTTCGCAATCGCCGCGCCGAGCGCGGGCGCGCCGACGTCGGGCTTGGGCGGGAGCATCCACAGCGCGATCAACGACGGCGCGACGGCGAGCGCGCCGAAGGCAACGCCGGCCAGCTGCGCGGCACGGCCCGCGCGAACCAAGGTCACCAAGCCAAGCCCTGCGAGGACGACCAGCCACGGCAGCAGCGGCGTGATGTAGCGCGGCTCGATTGCGGCGGGAACGCTCGACTGGAACAGCAGCGTCGCGACCGTCACCGCGATCGCCAGCCGAGCGATCCGACTTTCGGCGGGCGGAAAGGCGCCGAACGCCGACGCTGCGCCGACCAGCGCCAGCGCGATTCCGCCCACGCCGAGGTTGGCGAAAATCGCCTGCGCATTCGCGGAGAGCGCAAGTCCCGCATACGCGAGTCCCGGCGCATAGTTGAACCCGCCCGCCGCGATCTTGAACGACAGCCAATACCACGGCGCCACCACCGCCAGCGTCAGCAGCGCCGAAACCCACAGCGCAGGCAGTCGCAGCAGCCGCCAGCGCCCAGTGAGCGCGAGGTCGAGCGCCGGGATCAGCGCGACCAGCGCGCCGTTGCCCTTCACCAGCGGTGCGGCGGCAGCGACGACGGCGAAGGTAAGGAAGCGCGCCCACGACGGCTTGTCCGATGCCCGCGCCCAGGCGATCGCCGCGAGCGCCACGACCAGCGCGACCGGCTGGTCGAGCAGCAGGTTGCGCGCGCCGTCCACCACCAGCGGCAGCAGCACGTAGAGCAGCCCTAGCGCGAGGCCGAGCACTGGCCGCCGCACCCGGTCGAACGCCCAGACGATCGCCCCGCCGGGCAGCCCCGCGACGAACGCCGAGATCAGCAGCGCGCCATAGGGCGACGGCCGCAGCGCCGCGAACACCGGCGCCTCGAGCAGGTACCAGCCCGGCGGCCAATGCCCGATCGTCAGCCGGGGGAAGTGCGCGTAATAATCCTGCGCGAACGGTATCGGCGCGGGGAAGCCGGCGCGGACCCAGTCACCGAGGAACAGCGCGTTGACATAATGCCCGCCCTCGTCGGGCCCGATCAGACTCGGCGAGAGCCCTCCGGTCGCCCACGCGAGCGCCAGCGCCGCGAAACCGAAGGCGATCGCGGCGGGAACCGGCAGAGGGAGCAGACGGCGGCCATGCATCGTCCGACCGTAGCGCGCACGCCTTAGGAATTGGTGCATCCGCCGGCGCCGCGCGTGTGCTTGTTGCGAGCGATTCTCAGGCGTTCCGGCCTTGCCGCACCCGGCTCATCATCCTAAAGCCCCGGTCAGATTCCGCATCCGCGAGAAGGGCACTTGGTCGATCTTTCCCAATATCTGGCGATCCTGCTGTTCCTCGGGGTCGCGTTCGCGCTGTCGATGGCGTTCGTCGTCCTGCCGATGATCGCGGCGCGCTTTACCGGCGCACATAAGCCCACGCCCGAAAAGCTCACCGAATATGAGTGCGGCTTCCCGGCGTTCGAGGACAGCCGCAGCCAGTTCGACGTGCGCTTCTACCTCGTCGCGATCCTGTTCATCGTCTTCGATCTCGAAGCTGCGTTCCTCTATCCATGGGCGGTCAGCGTGTTCAAGCTTGGCGGGCAGGCGGCGTGGACCGCGTGGTTCGCGATGATGGTGTTCATCGTCGAACTCGCGCTCGGGCTGATCTACGCATGGAAGAAGGGAGCGCTCGATTGGGAGTAGAACTCAGTCCGTCGGAGTCCTTGATCGCTCGGCAAAGCGGAGCTTTGCCGGGGGCGAACACGCTTCCCGACGTCGGCTTCCTCAACGACATCAACGCCGAGATCGGCGACAAGGGCTTCCTCGTCACCTCGACCGAGGAGCTGTTTCAATGGGCGCGCACCGGCAGCCTGTGGTGGATGACCTTTGGCCTGGCCTGCTGCGCGGTCGAGATGATCCACGTCAACATGCCGCGCTACGACATGGAGCGCTTCGGCGCCGCCCCGCGCGCCTCCCCGCGCCAGAGCGACGTGATGATCGTCGCGGGAACGTTGTGCAACAAGATGGCCCCGGCGCTGCGCCGCGTCTACGACCAGATGAGCGAGCCGAAGTACGTCATCTCGATGGGCTCGTGCGCCAACGGCGGCGGCTATTATCATTACAGCTACAGCGTGGTGCGCGGCTGCGACCGGATCGTGCCGATCGACATCTACGTTCCCGGCTGCCCGCCGACCGCCGAGGCGCTGCTCTACGGCGTGATGCAGCTCCAGCGGAAGATCCGCCGCTCGGGGACTTTGGAGCGGTGAGCGACGGCAAACAGATTTGGGGTACCGCGCCGGTGTTGCTGGTCGCCGATGTGGTGCGCGCGCATGCCTATTATGCCGAGAAGCTCGGTTTCCGCTCGCCGCGGATGTTCGGTGAGCCGCCGGTCTTCTGCATCGCCGAACGCGACGGGTTCGAACTGATGCTGAGCCAGGTCGACGCCGGCGACAGCTTCCGCCCGAACGGCAGCTATGGTCACCGGATCGACGCCTATTTCTGGGTGCGCGACGCCGATGCGCTGCACGCCGAATTCACGGCAAGCGGTGCCGATGTGGTCGGGGAGCCAGAGGATCGCGAATATGGCATGCGCGAAATCATGGTCCGCGATCCCGACGGCCATGTCCTCTGTTTCGGCCATGACACCACGGGTGCTGCATGAAGGCCGCCGCGCCACGCTACGCCGCCAATGACGGCGTGATCGATGCGGTGAAGACCGCGCTCGGTAGCATGCTCGTCGAGGCTCAGGATCTGGTCGACGAGATCAGCCTGACGGTCGTCCGCGAGAAACTGGTCGAAACAATGATCGCGCTGCGCGACACCCGCGGCCTCGAATACCAGCAGCTGATGGAGATCGCGGGCGTCGATTATCCCGAGCGCGCCGAGCGGTTCGACGTGGTCTATCACTTGCTCAGCCTCACCAAGAACCACCGCATCCGCGTCCGCGTGATCACCGACGAGGTGGCGCCGGTCCCGTCGGTCACCGGCATCTGGCCGGTGGCGGGCTGGCTCGAGCGCGAGGTGTACGACATGTACGGCGTGCTCTTCTCGGGCAACACCGATCTGCGCCGGATCCTCACCGATTACGGCTTCCAGGGTCATCCGCAGCGCAAGGATTTCCCGCTCTCGGGTTATGTCGAGCTGCGTTACTCCGAGGAAGCGAAGCGCGTGGTGTACGAGCCGGTCCAGCTCGCGCAGGATTTCCGCAACTTCGATTTTCTGAGCCCCTGGGAAAGCGCCCAATATATCCTCCCCGGTGACGAGAAGGCAGCCGCGCCGCCGGCCCCGCCGGTCGAGACGCCCAAGACCAGCGACGACACCAGCAAGACCGGCGTGGGCAAGCGTTCGTCCACCGCGGGCGCCAAGCCGAAGAAGTCCGACGTTCCGCCCGGGAAGGGGCAGAACCAGTGAGCGCGCCTGCCGTGATCAACCTGCGCGAGAAGCTCGCGACGTTCAGCGACCATTGGAACCCGCGCATCGTCGGTGGCTACAACGGCAACGAGCTGCGCGTGGTGAAGCTCGCCGGCGATTTCGAGTGGCACAGCCACGCCGAGACCGACGAGCTGTTCCTGGTCCTCGAAGGTGAGATGGGCATCGAATTCCGCGACGGCGTCCGCACCATCGGCGCGGGCGAAGCATTGGTCGTGCCGCGTGGTACCGAGCATCGCCCCTTTGCCGCCAGCGAGGCACAGGTGCTGATCCTCGATCGCGAGGGTGAGCCCAACACCGGCATGAATCCTTCCCATCTGACCCGCGCGAAGCTGGAATCGATCTGATGGCCGATACCGTCGAAACGATCGATCCCGCCACCGGCGACGTCGCGATCCAGAATTACACGATCAATTTCGGTCCGCAGCACCCCGCCGCGCACGGCGTGCTGCGGCTCGTGATGGAACTCGACGGCGAGATCGTCGAGCGGCTCGATCCGCACATCGGCCTGCTCCACCGCGGCACCGAGAAATTGATCGAGTACAAGACCTACGCCCAGGCGCTCCCTTATTTCGACCGGCTCGATTACTGCTCGCCGATGTGCATGGAGCACAGCTTCGTGCTGGCGATCGAGAAATTGCTCGATCTCGAAATTCCGTTGCGTGCTCAATATCTTCGCGTGTTCTTCGCGGAACTCACGCGAATTTCGAATCACATGCTCAACCTCGGCTCCCATGTGATGGACGTCGGCGCGATGACGCCGAACCTGTGGATGTTCGAGCTGCGCGAGGATTGCCTCAACTTCTTCGAGCGCGTCTCGGGTGCGCGGATGCATCACAATTATATGCGGCCGGGCGGCGTGCACCAGGATGCGCCGCTCAAGCTGCTGACCGACATCGCCGACTGGCTCGATACCCGCCTGCCGCGACTGTTTGGCGACGCGATCAGCCTGGTCGCCGAGAACCGCATCTTCAAGCAGCGCAACGTCGACATCGCCACCGTGAGCCGCGACGACGCGATCAAATGGGGCTTCTCAGGTCCCATGATCCGCGGCGCCGGCATCGCCTGGGATCTGCGCAAGTCGCAGCCGTATGAAGTCTACGACCGGATGGAGTTCGACATTCCGGTGGGCACCCGCGGCGATTGCTACGATCGCTTCATGGTGCGCGTCGAGGAAGTCTATCAGTCGGCGCGGATCATGAAGCAGTGCCTCGCGCAGATGCCGAACGGCCCGATCGCCAGCGACGACCGCAAGATCGTGCCCCCCAAGCGCGGCGAGATGAAGCATTCGATGGAAGCGCTGATCCACCACTTCAAGCTCTTCACCGAGGGCTTCCGCGTCCCCGCCGGCGAAGTCTATGTCGCGACCGAGAGCCCCAAGGGCGAGTTCGGCGTCTACCTCGTGTCGGACGGCACCAACAAGCCCTACCGCTGCAAGATCCGCCCCACCGCGTTCAGCCACCTCCAGGCGATGGACTTCATGTCGAAGGGCCACATGCTCGCGGACACAACCGCGATTTTGGGTGCGCTCGATATCGTGTTCGGGGAGTGTGACAGATGAAATCGCCCAAGCCGCTGATCCAGATCGCGCTGATGCTCTCGCTCGGGGCGCTGCTAGTCTATCTGTATCTCTGGTTTTTCCAGCACAAGGCGCCCGACCTGGTCGAGATCGGCATCCTAGCGATCTTCATCGTCCTGATGTCGCTCGCGCTTTACAGCAAGCCGGATGTTGGTCCGCCCAATGGTTGAGACCCCCCACCTCCCAGGCGAGGCCGAGACCCGCGCGCGCTTGGGCGTGTACGCACGTCCCGAGGACTGGGCCACCGAAGCCAACCAATACAGGGAGGACGATCGATGAATACGCGAAAGACCTTGATCCTGTTCGCGCTGCTGGTCTCCGTCGCTGCGCTACTCGTGCATCTCTATCTCTGGCTCGGCATGCACCGCCAGCCCGATTGGTTCGAGATGGGCGTGCTCGGGGTGTTCATCGCACTGCTGGCGCTGTGGTTCGCCAGCAAGCCGAAGGCCGAGGGCGACCGGTGAAGAACCTCGAAGACACGACGCCGCGTTCGCTCAAGGGAGCGCAATGGCTTGCGCTGCCGAAGTGGGTGAGGCTTTATTCGATCCCTGTCGGCGTTCCGGCGTGGCTTCTGCTGATGGCTCACAGTTTTTCGAGTGACGGAATTCTGAGCCCTTCGGCAAATGACGTTGTTGTGGGATTTTTGGCGAGTGTGGCGCTGCTCCAGCTGGCATTCGTTGCTCGTGCCTATTGGCGCATGGATATCTGATGGCTGAAACCCCCCAACTCCCTGACGAGGCCGAGACTCGCGCGCGCTGGGGCAATTTCGCCTGGACGCCCGAGAATGCCGAGACGGCGCGCGAGATCGTCGGGCGTTATCCCGAGGGCCGGCAGATGTCGGCCTCGCTGCCGTTCCTCGATCTCGCCCAGCGCCAGGTCGGTGTGGAGACCAACACCCAGGGCTGGCTCCCCGTCCCGGTGATCGAGTTCGTCGCGCGCGAGCTGGGCATGCCCTATATGCGCGTGTTCGAGGTCGCGACCTTCTACACGATGTTCAACATGGTCCCGGTCGGCCGCTATCACGTCCAGGTGTGCGGGACGACGCCGTGCATGCTGCGCGGATCGGACGACGTGCTCGCCGCGTGCAAGAACCGCGGCATGCACAAAGGCCATACCACCGCCGACGGGCTGTTCACGCTGACCGAGGTCGAGTGCCTCGGCGTCTGCGCCAACGCGCCGATGGTCCAGATCAACGACGATAACTACGAGGATCTCGACTACGACAAGATGGCGGGAATCCTCGACGCGCTCGCCAGGGGCGAGACGCCGACGCCGGGCTCGCAGATCGGGCGCCGAGCGAGCTGCCCCGAGGGCGGCCCTACCACGCTAAAGGAAATGGCATCGGAAAATCACGATTACCGGGGAGAATGGGCATGAATAACAACCAATACGGCCTTGTGGTCACGATCCTTGCCGTCATCGGCGGTCTCGTCGTGCTCGGCTGGGTGTTGCGGATCGCCTTCGGCCTGATCCCGCTGGTGATCCTGATCGCGATCGGCATCTTCCTCTATTTCTTCATCCAGAAGGCGATGGGGCAAGGCAAATAGATGGCGCTGCTGAGTCCCCAATTCCTGCGTGAGCATCCCGTGAGGTCGGGCCTGGTGTGGGCCGCCGGCTTCGCGCCGCTGATGGCCGCGCTGATGCTGCTGACCGGTGGTGAGGTCACCCCGCTGTGGGTCGCCAAGTTGTGCGGCGCAGCGATCGCGGGCGGGCTGATCTGGGGCTTTGCGATGCGCGCGATCCAGAAGGGGAGGGCGGAGTGAGCCTCGCCGACAAGGATCGCATCTTCACCAACGTCTACGGCTTCCAGCCCTGGCAGCTGGCGGCGGCGCAGGTGCGCGGCGACTGGGACGATACCAAGGCGCTGATGGCGGTCGGCCAGGACGCGATCATCGACAGGATCAAGGCCTCGGGCCTGCGCGGGCGCGGCGGCGCGGGCTTCCCGACCGGCATGAAGTGGAGCTTCATGCCCAAGGAGCCGCGGCCCGATCGCCCCAACTTCCTCGTCATCAACGCCGACGAGTCCGAGCCGGGCAGCTGCAAGGACCGCGAGATCATCCGCCACGATCCGCACAAGCTGATCGAGGGCGCGTTGATCGCGGGCTTCGCGATGCGCGCGCGCGCCGCCTACATCTACGTGCGCGGCGAGTATATCCGAGAGACCGAGACGTTGCGGGCGGCGGTCGACGAAGCCTATGCCGCAGGCTTTCTCGGAAAGAACGCTTGCAAATCAGGCTATGATTTCGATGTCTTCGTCCACCGCGGCGCGGGCGCCTACATCTGCGGCGAAGAGACCGCGATGCTCGAGAGCCTCGAGGGCAAGAAGGGGCAGCCGCGCCTCAAACCGCCGTTCCCGGCGGGCGCCGGCCTTTATGGGTGCCCGACCACGGTCAACAACGTCGAATTGATCGCGGTGGTGCCAACGATCCTACGGCGCGGGCCCGAATGGTTCGCCGCCATCGGCAACAAGGGCAACGAAGGCACCAAGCTCTTCCAGATCTCGGGCCATGTCGAGCGGCCCTGCGTGGTCGAGGAAGCGATGAGCATCCCGTTCCGCGAGCTGATCGAGAAGCATTGCGGCGGCATCCGAGGCGGCTGGGACAACCTTCTCGCGGTGATCCCCGGCGGCTCGTCGGTGCCGCTGGTGCCCGCCGCGCAGATCATCGACGCGCCGATGGACTTCGACGGATTGAAAGCGCTCGGCTCCGGCCTCGGCACCGCCGCCGTCATCGTCATGGACAGGTCGACCGACATCGTCCGCGCGATCAGCCGCATCTCGTACTTCTACAAGCACGAGAGCTGCGGCCAGTGCACTCCGTGCCGCGAAGGCACCGGCTGGATGTGGCGCGTGATGGAGCGGCTGCGCACCGGCGACGCCGACGTCAGCGAGATCGATACGCTCCAGCAAGTCACCAAGCAGATCGAGGGCCACACGATCTGTGCGCTGGGCGATGCCGCCGCCTGGCCGATCCAGGGCCTGATCCGCCACTTCCGCCCCGAGCTCGAACGCCGCATCGCCGAACGCGGTGCCGATGCGGGCGCCCCGATGCAGGAGGCGGCGGAGTGAGGCTTCCCGAACTCCCCCGCTACGTCCGCGCGGCGCCGCGCATCTTCTACGGGATCGGCGTGCTCGATTTCGTCAAGAATCTGGTGCCGATGTATATCCTCTACGAACGGCAACTGACCGACGGCATTTATACGTCGCTGGTTCCGAACGCCGGGCCCGAGCTGTTTCAGCAGTTCCTGGCCGCGGTCGTCTACGCCGCGGGCTGGTTCGTTTCCGGCGTGTTTGCGCTGATATTGCTCTCGATCCACGACCATGTTCGTTCCGGCGGCGCGCCGGAAGCGGACGGTGGCGATGCGCGCGCGCCTTTGCGGGGGGTGTCGGAATGAAGCAAGCGCACTGGAGCCTTCTCGTCGCCGGCATGCTGGCTCTTGCGCCGCAGGGCGCGCGAGCCCAGCCACCCGCACGGGAGCTGAAACTCACGCAAACCTACAGCACCGCGGAGGCAGAGACGCGTCTCGAGAAGTTCGCGGACTGCACGCTCGCCAATCGGGCGCGGCGCACGAACGCCAGGGCCTTTGTCCGGATGATTTCCGATTCTCCGGAGTTCAGGGACGCCGGGATCAAGCTTGCGGACGGCAAGTGCCTCACCGATTATCATCTGGGGCAACTCTCGGCGCTTCAGCTCGTGATCAAGAACGTTACCTTCCGCGCGGCCCTGTTCGGCGCGCTGTTCCGGATCGATTACGGCAAGGCCGCGCCGCTCGATTTTGCCGAGTTGCCGCCGCTCTCGTGGTCCAAGGAATTCGATGGCCCGATCGACCAGCTCACTCCGGTCTTTCGCGGAAAGCGCGCGCTGGGCGACTGCATCGTGCGCGCGGTTCCGGGCAATGTGCGCGACTTGCTCTACACCGCCCCGGAATCCGATGCCGAAGCCGCCCAGTTCGCCGCGATCGTCCCGGCGATGCAGGGCTGTCTGACGGTCGACCAGAAGGTGAGCCTGAGCAAATATGATCTCCGCGGAATCCTCGCCGAAGCGATCTACAAGCTCGAGCTCGCGCGCGCGGGCTCGGCGCCGGCTCCGAAGCGGGGAACCAAGGGCTGATGCTCAGGCTCGTGAATGGCCTCGCGCTCGACGCGACCGCGCCGATGCCGGAGGCGGCGGAGTGAGGTTCGCCCGCTCCCTCGCATCCGTGCTGCTGGCCGCCTCGCCGCTGGGCGCTGCGCATGCGCAGTCGGCGGACGAGCGCAAGGATTTGCCGAAGGAAGCCGAGCAGGCGATGTACGATTTCGCGCAATGCGTGGTCGCCCGCGGGGTGCGCAAGTCCGACCTCGATGCCTATCTGCGCATGTCACCGGCCGATCCCACCTATCACACGCTCGGCTCGAAGATCGCGGTTTCCGAATGTGTGCCCGCGTTCTTCGGCACCGTGAAGATGCAGTTCAATCCAGTGCTGTTCCGCTTCTCCCTGTACGAAGCGCGCTACCGGCGCGAGTTCGCCAAGGCTGCCCCGCCCGACGTCTCCAACGCGCCGCTGCTCGATCTCGCCGCCGAGTTCGACACGCGCGGCGGCGCGCTTCCCACCGAGGTCGTGTTCCTGCGCACGCTCGGCAATTGCGTCGTCCGGACCGATCCGGCGATCTCGCATGCCGTGGTGATGAGCCGCGCCTATTCGAAGGGAGAGGCGGCGCTCATCGGATCGCTCAAGAAAGTGATCGGCGGCTGCATTCCCGAGGGCGCCACCGTTCGCTTCAGCCGCACCATGCTCCGCGGCGCGCTGGGCGAGGCGCTCTACAAGTTCCAGCCGCATCCCGTTCCCGCCAAGGTCGCGAAGTAGATCATGCCCAAGCTCAAGGTCGATGGCATCGAAGTCGAGGTCCCGCAGGGTGCCACCGTGCTCCAGGCGTGCGAGGCGGCGGGCAAGGAGATTCCGCGCTTCTGCTATCACGAGCGGCTTAGCATCGCCGGCAATTGCCGGATGTGCCTGGTCGAGGTGAAACCCGGGCCGCCCAAGCCGCAGGCGAGCTGCGCGCTCCCCGCCGCAGACAACCAGGAAATCCGCACCGACAGCGCGATGGTCAAGCTGGCGCGCGAGGGCGTGCTCGAGTTCCTGCTGATCAACCATCCGCTCGATTGCCCGATCTGCGATCAGGGCGGCGAATGCGATCTGCAGGACGAGACCATGGCCTATGGCAAGGGCACCTCCCGCTACGACGAGAACAAGCGCGCGGTGACCGAGAAGTACATGGGTCCGATCGTCAAGACGGTGATGACTCGCTGCATCCACTGCACCCGCTGCATCCGCTTCGCCGAGGAAGTCGCCGGGGTCGAGGAGATCGGCGCGATCGGGCGCGGTGAGGACATGCAGATCACGTCGTATCTCGAGCACGCCGTCACCAGCGAGCTTTCGGGGAACGTCGTCGACCTGTGCCCGGTCGGCGCGTTGACCTCGAAGCCCTATGCCTTCGAGGCGCGGCCGTGGGAGCTCAAGAAGACGCTGGCGATCGACGTGATGGACGCGGTCGGCACCAACATCCGGCTCGACAGCCGCGGCCGCCAGGTGCTTCGCGCGCTCCCGCGCATCAACGAGGACGTCAACGAGGAATGGGCGCACGACAAGACGCGGCATAACGTCGACGGACTCGTCCGCCGCCGGCTTGACCGGCCGTTCGTGCGCAGGAAAGGCAAGCTGGTCGAGGCGAGCTGGGACGAGGCGTTCGCCGCGATCGCCGCGGTGAATGCCGGATCGAGCGTGGCCGCGGTGGCGGGCGACCTGCTCGATTGCGAGACGATGTATGCCGCCAAGGCGCTGCTCGCGCAACATGGGCTCCGACCCTGCTCGACAGCCGCCAGACCGGCATGGATTACGATGTGTCGAACCTCGGCGCGGTCGCGTTCAACCCGACCATTGCCGGGGTCGAGGATGCCGACGCGATCCTGCTGATCGGCTCGAACCTGCGCTGGGAAGCGCCGCTGGTGAACACTCGCGTGCGCAAGGCGATCAAGCGCGGC
This sequence comes from uncultured Alphaproteobacteria bacterium, assembly GCA_963799985.1. Classification (GTDB taxonomy): domain Bacteria; phylum Pseudomonadota; class Alphaproteobacteria; order Sphingomonadales; family Sphingomonadaceae; genus Sphingomonas. The sequence goes on from CAWCZC010000005.1 coordinate 404,270, forward strand.
GCCAAGGTGTTCGCGGTCGGCCCAGAGGTGGACCTGACCTACAAGGCGACATGGCTCGGCAACGATCTCGGCATGCTCGCCAAGCTGCCTGAGAGCGTCGTCCAGGCGTTCGACAACGCCAAACGACCTCTGGTGATCGTCGGGCCGGGAGCGCTCGGCAAAGGCCATGGTGCCGCGCTCGCGCTCGCCGGACCGATGCGGCTGGTGCGCACGCTCGAGGACGGCACCGAGTGGAACGGATTCGGCGTGATCCACACCGCCGCGGCGCGGATGGGTGCGCTCATGCTCGGTTTCTTCCAGAAGGGCGGCGTCGCCGACGTGCACGCCGCTGCGCCGAAGCTGACCTTCTTCCTCGGCGCCGACGAGGTGGATTTCTCGAAGTTCGAGGGCAGCTTCAAGGTCTACATCGGCCACCACGGCGATCAGGGTGCGCATCACGCCGACGTCATCCTGCCGGGCGCCACTTATGCCGAGAAGCCGGGCACCTGGGTCAACCTCGAGGGCCGAGTCCAGCGCGGCGACCGCGCGGTGTTCCCGCCGGGCGACGCGCGCGAGGACTGGACGATCCTGCGCGCGCTTTCGGACCGGCTCGGCCACACGCTGCCGTTCGACACCTACGACGAGCTCCGCGCGGCGATGGCGTTGGATACGCCGGCGCTGGCGCACGAAGGGCTGGTCAAGTTCGACTGGAACCCGCCCGCGCTCGCCGCCGAGGCATCAGGCGAGGTCGCCTATCCGATCAAGGACTTCTACCTGACCAACGCCATCTGCCGGGCCAGCCCGACGATGCAGCGCTGCTCGGCCGAGCTGATCCACGGCCAGGATTTCGCGGAGGCGGCCGAATGAAGGACTTCTACCTTCGCGCGATGCGGCTCGCGGCGCCGATCCTGTTTGTCGTGGCGCTGGTGGTGTTCGTCGTGACCATCGCCGCCGCCCTGCTCCAGTTCTTCGAGTTTCGCGAGCAGTACCGCGGTCAGCCGATCGCGCCCTGGGTGCACGTGAGCTTTGCGATGCTCTCGGCGCTGCAGAACGCGGCGCTGCCCTTGTTCGGCGCGGCAGCGCTATGGCGAGGGGATCGCTGGTTCGCGCTGGAGAACGGAAAATGAGGCTCTTCTTCCTCGTGGCCATGCGGCACGCGCCGGTGATCTTGTTCGCGATCGGGCTGTTCGACATGATTGTCGTGCTGGTCGCGGGCATTCCGACCTATCTGCAGCTGCGGGCCACCTCGGCTTATGACGCGCCCTATGTGGGCATGTTGCTCCCCTCGCTGGCGCAGGTCGTCTCGCCGGCCTTGAAGTCGCTGGTGTGGCCCTGGCTCGGCGCCGCGGCGTTGTGGCGGTTCGACGGAGTCTTTCTCGGCAGGTATAAGGCATCGAAGGAGCCGGGGGCGTGATGCACGACGGGCGATCCCCTCTTCGATTCCTTGGCCGAATGGGCGCTGAATTGGGCGCCGTGGCCGATCCGGATCGGTTGTGCCTGGTTGGCCGGGACAACCGTCGCCGCTCTGATCGGGCTGACGATCTGGGCGTTCTTCCAGTGACGGGAGCGCACGCATGACCTCCTGGTTCACATACCTCGGCCTGCCGTTCGGCTGGGCGTGGTTCATCGCCACGCTGATCGACATCCTCGTCATCGCCCTCCCGCTGATGCTCGCGGTGGCGATGGTGATCTATGCCGATCGCAAGATCTGGGCGGCGATGGCGCTGCGGCGCGGGCCCAACGTCGTCGGTCCGTTCGGCCTGCTCCAGAGCTTCGCGGACGGGTTGAAGGTCTTCCTCCAGGAAACGATCATCCCGTCCTCCGCGAACAAGGGCCTGTTCCTGCTCGCGCCGATCCTCACCTTCACGGTGGCGCTGATCGTGTGGGCGGTGATCCCGTTCCAGGCGGGCGTGGTGCTCGCCAACATCAACGTCGGCCTGCTCTACATCCTCGCCGCCTCGTCGCTCGGCGTCTACGGGGTGATCATCGCCGGCTGGTCGTCCAACTCGAAATACCCGTTCTACAGCGCGCTCCGCGCCGCCGCTCAGATGGTGTCTTATGAAGTCGCGATCGGATTCGTGCTGATCTCGGTGGTGATGTGGGCGGGGAGCTTCAACCTCTCCACGATCGTGCTGGCGCAGAAGGCGATCTACCCGCTCGTCCCGGTCAACGGCTTCGGGTTCAATCCCTTGCTGTTCCCGATGGCGGTGGTGTTCTTCATCTCCGCGCTCGCCGAGACCGCGCGCCCGCCGTTCGACCTGACCGAGGCCGAGAGCGAGCTCGTGGCGGGCTACCAGACCGAATATTCGTCGATGAGCTTCGCTTTGTTCTGGCTCGGCGAATACGCCAACGTGCTGCTGATGTGCACGCTCAACGCGGTGCTGTTCTGGGGCGGCTGGCTGCCCCCGCTCGATTGGGCGCCGCTCTATTACGTGCCGGGCATCCTCTGGCTGTTCGCCAAGATCGGCTTCTTCTTCTTCGTGTTCAGCTGGGTGAAGGCGACCGTCCCGCGCTACCGCTACGACCAGCTGATGCGGCTGGGCTGGAAGATCTTCCTGCCGCTGAGCCTGGTGTTCGTGGTGCTGGTGTCGGGGTATCTGATGTGGACACGGGTGGGGTTTGGCGCGTGATCAGCCTCTTCGCATCGCTGGTGCTGAACTGGAACGCAGCCCTTCCCCAAGCCTACATGGTTGAGCATCCTGTTGCCGACGCTGAAATCAACATGGTTTCCGAGAAATGTGTCTGGCGTTCGGAAAGCGCTGTCGGCGTCATATTTCGCGTCGATCACGAGAGATCGTTTCTCGCGCTCAATATTGAAGAAAATCGCTCCCAAAGATCCGCTTTCCTGGAACCTGGTTTCACCCGGTACGAGCGGTCGACTGACGGCGCCGTGGTGCGTCTTCACGCCGCCGGAGATGTCGACGGACATCACTTTGAAGTTGATCTGCTGGGAAGATATTTGAATACCGGCAGTGATTGGACACTTCGCGGCACGGATAACGGCGTTTCCTTCGGTGGTCCGTGCGAACTCATGCCTATTATTGCAGTGCCACGCAAATGAACATTTTCAAACTTCCAAGAAAGTTGAATAATTCTTTTGTTAGGATCGTGGCATGACCATCGCCCAGACCATCCGCTCCTTCACCCTGTGGGAGTTCATCAAGGCGCACTGGCTGACGCTTGCGATACTTCTTCAAGCCCAAGGCGACGATCAACTATCCGTACGAGAAGAACCCGATCAGCCCGCGCTTCCGCGGCGAGCATGCGCTGCGGCGCTATCCCAACGGCGAGGAGCGGTGCATCGCGTGCAAGCTGTGCGAGGCGATCTGTCCGGCGCTGGCGATCACGATCGAGGCCGAGCCGCGCGACGACGGCAGCCGACGCACGACCCGCTACGACATCGACATGACCAAGTGCATCTATTGCGGTCTGTGCCAGGAAGCATGCCCGGTGGATGCGATCGTCGAGGGGCCGAACTTCGAATTCGCCACCGAAACCCGCGAGGAATTGATCTACGACAAGGCCAAATTGCTCGCCAACGGCGACCGCTGGGAACGCGCGATCGCCGCGAACCTTGCCGCCGATGCACCGTACCGTTAAGCGCGCCGCAACAGTGGGACGCCCGATGATTCTCCGCCCTTCCGTCATCCCAGCGAAAGCTGGGCCCTCGTGCCGCAAGCGCACCGCTTCATTGCGAGAGACCCCAGCGTTCGCTGGGGTGACGAGGTAAGGTTTGATCCAGCTCATCGCCTTCTACCTGTTCGCGGCCGTCGTGGTCGTCTCGGCGGGGCTGACGATCCTGTCGCGCAATCCGGTGCATTCGGTGCTGTGGCTGATCCTCGCCTTCTTCAACGCCGCCGGGCTGATGGTGCTGGTCGGCGCCGAGTTCATCGCGATGCTGCTGGTGATCGTTTACGTCGGCGCGGTCGCGGTGCTGTTCCTGTTCGTGGTGATGATGCTCGACATCGATTTCGCCGAGCTTCGCGCGGGCGTGATGCGCTACGCCGCGGTCGGGCTGCTGCTCGCGCTCGCGCTGGTGGCGGAGATCGTCGTCGCGATCGGTGCGTGGAGCGCGGGCGCGCTCGAACTCGGTCGCCGCATCGCGCCGATCGCCCGACAAGACGCCCAATATCGAGGCGATCGGCACGCTGCTCTACACGCGTTACTTGTTCGTGTTCGAGGGCGCGGGGCTGGTGCTGCTGGTGGCGATGATCGGCGCGATCGTGCTTACCCACCGCAATCGCACCGACGTCCACAAGCAGAACATCAACCGCCAGATCAACCGGCGCTCGAAGGATGCGATGCGCAAGGTGGCGAACGTGCAGAGCGGCAAGGGGGTGGAGCTGTGATCACCGTCACCCATTACCTCGTCGTCTCGGCGATCCTGTTCACGCTCGGCGTGCTCGGCATCTTCATGAACCGCAAGAACCTCATCGTCATCCTGATGGCGATCGAGCTGATCCTGCTCGCGGTGAACCTCAACCTCGTCGCCTTCTCGCACTTCCTCGGCGATCTGGTCGGCCAGATCTTCGCGATGTTCGTGCTGACCGTTGCCGCAGGCGAGGCCGCGATCGGGCTCGCCATCCTCGTCATCTATTTCCGCAGCCGGGGCACGATCTCGGTCGACGACGTCAATCGGATGAAGGGCTGATCGTGGCACAGATCTCCGCGATCCATTTCATCGTGTTCCTGCCGCTGCTCGCGGCGGCGGTCGCCGGGCTGTCGAACAAGATGTTCGGCAAGACCCTGCCGAAGCTGCTCACCACCGGCGCGCTGTTCGGCTCGTGCGCGCTCAGCTGGCCGATCTTCCTCCATTATCTCGGCGGCGGCGAGCCGACGATCGCGCCGGTCTTCACCTGGATGGCCTCGGGCGCGCTCCACGTCGACTGGGCGCTCCGGGTCGACGCGCTGACCGCGGTGATGCTCGTCGTCGTCACCAGCGTCTCCGCGCTCGTCCACCTCTATAGCTGGGGCTACATGGACGAGGACCCGGACCAGCCGCGCTTCTTCGCGTACCTATCGCTGTTCACCTTCGCGATGCTGATGCTGGTGACGGCGGACAATCTCGTCCAGATGTTCTTCGGCTGGGAAGGCGTGGGGCTCGCGAGCTACCTGCTGATCGGCTTCTGGTTCAAGAAGCCCAGCGCCAACGCCGCCGCGATCAAGGCGTTCGTGGTCAACCGCGTCGGCGACCTCGGCTTCATGCTCGGCATCTTCGGGACCTACCTGGTGTTCCACACCATCTCGATCCCGGCGATCCTCGCCGCCGCGCCCGCGCATGGCCGGATCGACGATCGGCTTCCTCGGCTACCGCGTCGATACGATGACGCTGCTGTGCCTGCTCCTGTTCCTCGGCGCGATGGGCAAGTCGGCGCAGCTGGGGCTCCACACCTGGCTTCCCGACGCGATGGAGGGGCCGACCCCGGTCTCCGCGCTGATCCACGCTGCGACGATGGTGACAGCGGGCGTGTTCATGGTCTGCCGCCTGTCGCCGATGTTCGAGACCAGCCATTTCGCGCTCGCCGTCGTCACCTTCGTCGGCGCCGCGACCTGCCTGTTCGCCGCGACGGTCGGCACGGTGCAGACCGACATCAAGCGCGTGATCGCCTATTCGACCTGCTCGCAGCTCGGCTACATGTTCTTCGCGGCGGGCGTCGGCGCCTATGGCGCAGCGATGTTCCACCTCTTCACCCATGCCTTCTTCAAGGCATTGCTGTTCCTCGGCGCGGGCAGCGTGATCCACGCGATGCACCACGAGCAGGACATGCGCTATTACGGCGGCCTCAGGAAGAGCATCCCGGTGACCTTCTGGGCGATGATGGCGGGCACGCTGGCGATCACCGGCGTCGGCATCCCCGGCGTGCTCGAAGGGCTCCCTGCGATCGGCTTCGCGGGCTTTCATTCGAAGGATGCGATCATCGAGGTCAGTTGGGCATCGGGCAATCCGAGCGCCTTCTGGGTCGGTGTTTTCGTCGCTTTGCTGACCAGCTTCTATTCATGGCGAGCTGATGTTCCTCACCTTCTGGGGCAAGCCGCGCTGGGCCGCCTCGGAGCATATCCAGCACGCGCTCCACGACGCGCACGGCCATCACGACGACGCGCATCCGGACGAGGAAGGCGCGGGGCATGAGCCGACCGCGCACGCTGCGCACCCGTCCGAGATCCACGAAGGCACCGGCGGCTATCACCCGCACGAGAGCCCGTGGACGATCCTCGTGCCGCTCATCCTGCTGTCGATCGGATCGGTCGCGGCGGGCTTCGTCTTCCACGGCTTCTTCATCGAGCCCGACGCCGGCGAGAAATACTGGCACGGCAGCATCGCCTTCCGCGAGGAGCTGATGCACGCGATGCACGGCGTTCCGCTGTGGGTGAAGCTCTCGGCGACGGGCGCGATGCTCACGGGCCTCGCGATCGGCTGGCTCAGCTACATCCGCTTCCCGCGCTTTCCGGCGGCGTTCGCGAGCAATTTCCGCGTGGTCTACGTCTTCCTGCTCAACAAATGGTATTTCGACGAGATCTACCACTTCCTTTTCGTCCGCCCCGCCTTCGCGATCGGCCGGTTGCTGTGGAAGGGCGGGGATGAGGGCATCATCGATCGCTTCGGGCCCAACGGCTTCGCCTGGCTCGCGCAGCGGACCAGCGTGGGGGCGGTCAGGCTCCAGACGGGATATCTCTACACCTATGCCTTCGTCATGCTGATCGGCCTCACCGCCGCGCTCACCTGGGTGATCGCGCGATGACCGGCATGTTCGACAGCTTCCCGATGCTTTCGGTGATGCTCGCGGTGCCGGCCGTCGCGGCGATCGCGTGCCTCTACAGCGACAAGGGTGGCGCGCGCTGGATCGCGCTGATCGCGACGCTGATCGACCTCGTCCTCGGCGGCGGTGCTGTGGGCGCAGTTCGACGTCGGCCCGCACGCCGCGCAGTGGCAGTTCGTCGAGTTCCATCCCTTGTTCGGGCGGCTTCGCCTGGGCGCTGGGGATCGACGGCTTCGCGCTGCTGCTGATCCTGCTCAGCGTGTTCCTGATGCCGATCTGCATCCTCGCGAGCTGGAAGGCGATCCAGAACGCGCGTCCAGGAATATATGGCGGCGTTCCTGTTCACCGAGCTGCTGATGATCGGCACGTTCGCGGCGCAGGACCTGTTCCTGTTCTACGTCTTCTTCGAGGGCGGCCTGATCCCGATGTACCTGATCATCGGCATCTGGGGCGGCGCGAACCGGGTGTACGCGAGCTACAAGTTCTTCCTCTACACGCTGCTCGGCTCGGTGCTGATGCTGATCGCCATGCTGTATATGTCGATCACCGCGGGGACGAACGACATCCCGACGCTGATGGCGTACGATTTCCCGGCGCACGTGCAGACGTGGCTATGGCTCGCCTTCTTCGCGAGCTTCGCGGTCAAGATGCCGATGTGGCCGGTCCACACCTGGCTGCCCGACGCGCACGTCCAGGCGCCCACCGCGGGCTCGGTCATCCTGGCGGGCGTGCTCCTGAAGCTCGGCGGCTACGGCTTCCTCCGCTTCTCGCTGCCGATGTTCCCGGAGGCTTCGGCGCAGTTCGTGTGGTTGATCTTCGGCCTGTCGGCGGTGGCGGTGATCTATACCAGCCTGGTCGCGCTGGTGCAGAGCGACATGAAGAAGCTGATCGCTTACTCCTCGGTCGCGCACATGGGCGATCGTCACGATCGGCCTGTTCGCGTTCAACCGGCAGGGGATCGAGGGCGGGCATGATGGTCATGCTCGGCCACGGCCTCGTCTCGGGCGCGCTGTTCCTGTGCGTCGGCGTTATCTACGACCGGCTGCACACCCGCGAGATCGATCGCTACGGCGGCTTGGCGATCAACATGCCGCGCTACGCCGCGCTGTTCATGCTCTTCACCATGGCCTCGATCGGGCTGCCGGGGACGAGCAACTTCGTCGGCGAGTTCCTGGCTTTGGTCGGCACCTACCAGGTCTCGACGCTGATCACCCTGCTGTGCACCACCGGGATCATCCTCGGCGCGGCGTACATGCTCTACCTCTACCGCCGCGTCGTGTTCGGCGATCTCACCAAGGACGACGTCAAGGCGATGCCGGACCTCAGCATGCGCGAAATCCTGTGCCTCGCGCCGATCGCGGCGGTGGTGCTTGTGGATGGGCGTCTATCCCGAAAGCTTCCTGAAGCCGATGCGCGCCGATGTCGCTCGGCTGGTCGCCCGCGTCGAACGCGCCACGCCCGCGGGGGATTCGCAGCCGACCCCGGGCCACGCCGTGCCCGCGCCCAAGGCGGAGGCGCGCTGATGAACACCTTCGCGCAACTCCAGATGACGCTGCCCGAGGAAGTGCTCGGCACCGGCGCGCTGCTTCTGATGCTGATCGCGGCGTGGGGCGGGCAAGCCTCGACCAAATTGGTGAGCTGGGCCGCCGTCGCCGTATTGATCGGCGCGGGCGTCTCGCTGTTCGGGCCCGCGTCGGCGGGCGGCACCGCGTTCGGCGGGCTCTATCATGCCGACATGTTCGCGGCCTATTCGCCAAGGTCCTGATCTTCGCCGCGGCGGCGGCCTCGATCCTGCTCGCGCCGCGCTTCTTCCAGCAGACCTCGGGCGACGATCTGCGCCCCGAATATCCGGTGCTAATCCTGCTTTCCGCGGCGGGCATGGGGATGATGGTCTCGGCGGGCGACTTGCTGACGCTCTACGTCGGGCTCGAGCTCCAGAGCCTCTCGGCCTACGTCCTCGCCAGCTTCATGCGCCGCGACACGCGATCGGCCGAGGCGGGCCTCAAATATTTCGTGCTGGGCGCGCTGGCGTCGGGCATTCTGCTCTACGGCATCAGCCTGGTCTACGGCTTCAGCGGCACCACCTTGTTCGACGGGATCGCCAGCGCCTACGCCGGCCCGCGCAACCTGGGGTTGCTGTTCGGCCTGGTGTTCGTCTTCGCCGGCCTCGCGTTCAAGATCAGCGCCGTCCCGTTCCATATGTGGACCCCGGACGTCTACGAAGGTGCGCCGACGCCGGTCACCGCCTTCTTCGCCTCGGCGCCCAAGGTGGCGGCGATGGCGCTGGCGGTGCGCGTCGCGGTCGAGGCGATGGGCCCGGCGGTCAACGACTGGCGCCAGATCGTGGTGTTCGCCGCGCTCGCGTCGATCCTGTTCGGCGCGGTCGCCGCGATCGGCCAGCGCAACGTCAAGCGGCTGCTCGCCTACAGCTCGATCAACAACGTCGGCTTCGCGCTGATCGGTCTCGCCGCAGGCAGCCCGGCCGGGGTGGCGAGCGTGCTGTTCTACATGACGATCTACGTCGTGATGACGCTCGGCAGCTTCCTCGTGGTCCTTCAAATGCGCGGGCCCGACGGCCAGCCGGTCGAGACCATCGCCAGCCTCTCGGGCATGTCGCGGACGCGGCCCGGGCTGGCGTGTGCGCTTGCGATCTTCATGTTCAGCCTCGCGGGTATCCCGCCTTTGCTCGGCTTCTTCGCCAAGCTGGCGGTGTTCGAGGCGGCGGTGCGCGTCGGGCTTTTCCCGCTGGCCGTGGCCGGCATCGTCGGCTCGGTCATCGGCGCCTATTATTACCTGCGCATCGTCAAGACGATGTACTTCGACGATCCGGCGCCCGCGTTCGAAGGCAAGCCTGGGCTGGTCGAGGGGCTGCTGATCTTCGTGACCGCGGCGGCGATCTCGCCGCTGGGCATGCTGGCGATGCCGTGGCTGGGCGCGTGGACCGCGCTCGCCGCGAAGTCGCTGTTCTGAGCGCCACGCTCCTCACCGTCGCGGAGACGGGATCGACCAATGCCGACATGGTGGAGCTTGCGCGCGGCGGCGCAGGCGAGGGGCTGTGGCTGCGCGCCGAGCGCCAGACCGCCGGGCGCGGACGGCAGGGGCGGGCGTGGGACTCGCCTCCGGGCAATCTGTTTGCCAGCACCTTGGTTCGTATCCGTTCGGGCGATCCGGGCGCACCCACGCTCGCGCTGGTCGCGGCGGTGGCGCTGGAGGAGACCGTGTCGCTGTTCCTGTCCGACGGGCTGGCGGTCAAATGGCCCAACGACCTCCTGCTCCACGGCGCCAAGCTCTCGGGCATCCTGCTCGAGCGCGCCGACGACGCGGTGGTGATCGGCTTCGGCGTCAACCTCGCCTACCACCCGGAGGGCCTCGAGCGCCCCGCCACGTGCATCGCCGCGCACACCCCGCCGCCCGATCCGCAGATCTTCCTCGAAGCGCTCGCCGAGACCTTCGCGCGCTGGCTGGCGAAGTGGCGCGAGCCGGCGCTGGGCGTGATCCGCGAGCGCTGGCTCGCCCGTGCGCACCCGCCCGGCACCGCGCTCACCGCCCGCCTCGCCGACGGCACCAGCGTCGACGGGCTGTTCGGCGGGCTCGACGTGGACGGCGCGCTCATCCTGCGCTTGGCCGACGGCTCCGCGCGTGTCATTCACGCGGGCGACGTGTTCCTGATCTAGCGGAAGGGCTCGCAATGCTGCTCGCGGTCGATGCCGGCAACACCAACGTCGTCTTCGCGCTCGTCGAGGACGGGACGATCCGTGCGCGCTGGCGGATCGCCACCGATCCGCGCCGAACCGCCGACGAATATGCGGTGTGGCTGAGCCAGCTCCTCAGCCTCGAAGGCTATGACCGCGCCGCAGTGACCGACGTGATCGTCGGCACCGTCGTGCCGCGCGCGCTCCACAACCTCCAGGTGCTCGCGCAGAAATACTTCAGGACCGAGGCGGTGATCGCGGGCAAGGGCGACGCCGGCTGGGGCTTCCAGCTCGACGTCGAGGAGCCCGAGCAACTCGGCGCCGATCGCGCGCTCAACTGCATCGCCGCGCACGCGCGCCATCCCGGCGACCTCATCGTCATCGATTTCGGCACCGCGACCACCTTCGACGTGATCGACTATCGCGGCGCCTACAAGGGCGGGATCATCGCGCCCGGGATCAACCTCTCGCTCGACGCGCTCGTCACCGCCGCGGCCAAGCTGCCGCGCATCGCGATCGAGGCGCCGCGCTCGAACAGCGTGATCGGGCTCAACACCGTCGATCAGATGCACATCGGCATCTACTGGGGCTATATCGCGATGATCGAGGGGCTGGTGACGCGGCTCAAGGGCGAGGTCGGCCGCCCGGTCAAGGTGATCGCCACCGGCGGCCTCGCGGTGTTGTTCGAGAAGCAGACCCAGGCCTTCGACACGATCGAACCCGATCTCACCATCCAGGGCCTGGCGATGCTGTGGGAGCGCGGGCGGGGGAATTGACCTGCACCTTGAATCGTCGGAATTTTTCATCGCCACCCCCGCCGGGAGTCAGAGAAGGAGCCATTCGAATGCGTCTTGGACCAAGCGTGCTAAACCTCTCGATTGGTTTGATATTACTCACCCAGGCCACGGCAGGCTATAGTCAGGCGACCTCGCGCCATCGCGCTCCTGCGACTGGTCGGCATCTGGTCGACGTCAGTCAATTCGACGTGGCGGGCTTCAGAATAGGCATGACGTTTGCAGACATGATTGCGGTGATGAATCAAAAATACAATGCACAAGAGAGTCGCATTACCTCCTGCATATCGAACAGCTGTTGGTCGGGTGGCGTGTCGCTGGACAATGAAGTGGACGTAAATAACCTCACGCAGAGCTGCGCTGATAGCGAAAACGGCTATGACAAATACACGAATTTCAATTTCTGGACGGACGACATCAAGGTTTCCATGGAATTTGTGAGAGATTTCAGGCACCCAGACGCGAAGTGCCGGATATTCGAAATCGACTCATACAGAACCGGAGGATTCATAGAGGAAAGGGACGCCGCGACCTTTCGATCCGCCGTTGTCGCAAAATATGGCCCGTTCACCTCTGGCTCAAATACGTCATATTCCTGGTGCGCCAAGATCGATGCGAGTCGTAGTTGGTCCAAGTCGACTGACAGCTGTGACGAAAACCTTCCATATCTGACGGTGGAAATCTCCAGTGGATCGGGTGACGGAGATAATTGGCAAACGGCCGTGCATATTTCGGAAGGGGATGTCGTCGCGCCGCTGCGGGATGCATGGAAATTGAAGACGACCCCGCGGCCAGCGACGAACTTTTGAAGTCGAGAGCCGTGTCCTACCCAAGTCTCGTCTTGTAATATAGAATAATAAGCCCGGTTCTTCGGAAGAATAACGTTCGCCTTATTCGTCAAGGCTCGAACGACGTTGCTGCCCCCTCGAGGACGGGGGAGCAAGGAGCGGACGGCCAAGCGATCGCGCCTTCCGCCGCGCCGATCCATGGTGCATAGGCGCGGCGTGAAACCAGGCAATGAACTCCTTTTCCTCGCGCTCGGCGGCTCGGGCGAGATCGGCATGAACGTCAATCTCTACGGCACCCAGGGCAAGTGGCTGATGGTCGATTGCGGCATCACCTTCGGCGACGCCAATTATCCCGGCGTCGATATCATCCTCCCCGATCTCCAGTTCATCGAGGAGCGACTCGACGACCTGCTCGGCATCGTCCTCACGCACGGGCATGAGGACCATATCGGCGCCTTGCCCTATCTCGCCGCCGATCTCGATGTGCCGCTCTACGCCACGCCGTTCACCGCCGGCCTGATCGCAGGCAAGCTCGAAGAAGAGGGGATCCAGGACAGGATCACCCTCAACGTGGTCCATGACGAAGAGCCGTTCGACATCGGCCCGTTCCGCATCCGCTACGTCCCGCTCGCGCATTCGATCCCCGAAGGCAACGCGCTGCTGATCGAGACGCCCTACGGCAGCATCTTCCACACCGGCGACTGGAAGCTCGACGACACGCCCTCGCTCGGCGGCGCCTCGACCGCGGCGGAGCTGACCGCGATCGGCGACGCGGGCGTGCTCGCGCTCGTCTGCGATTCGACCAACGTCTTCAATCCCGAAGCCTCGGGCTCGGAGGGCGAGGTGCGCAAGGGGCTCGACGAAGTGGTCGGCGCCGCCAAGGGCCGAGTGCTCGTCACCACCTTCGCCTCGAACGCCGCGCGGTTGCAGACGCTGGGCGAGGTCGCGGCGGACACCGGCCGCCAGCTCTGCGTCGCGGGCCGCTCGCTCGACCGCATCATCCGCGTCGCCAAGACCGCGGGCTATTTGCGCGATTTCCCCGACCTGATCGACTTCGACACCGCGATGACGCTGCCGCCGAGCCGAGTGATGATCGTCGCGACCGGCGGGCAGGGCGAGCCGCGCGCCGCGCTCAACCGCATCGCCGAGGGCACCCACCAGGTGAAGCTCGCGAAGGGCGACCTCGTCGTCTTCTCGTCGCGCCAGATCCCGGGCAACGAGATCGCGATCGGGCGGATCATGAACATGCTCGCGGGGATGGGGGTCGACATCATCACCGATCGCCAGGCCTTCGTCCACGTCTCGGGCCACCCGGGCCGCCCCGAGCTGGCCGAGATGTACAAGTGGATCCGCCCGCGGATCCTGCTGCCCGTCCACGGCGAGATGCGCCACCTCCACGAGCAGGCGCGCTTCGGGCTCGAGCAGGGCATCCCCCAGGCGGTCCAGCAGACCAACGGCGACGTGGTCCGCCTCGCTCCCGGCAAGCCCGGCGTAATCGGCACGACGCCCACCGGCCGCCTCGTCCTCGACGGCGACGTGATCCTCCCCGCCGAGGGTGCGACGATCAACGAGCGGCGGCGCGTGGCGCTTTACGGTCAGATCTCGGTGGCGGTCGCCTTGCGCGGCGGCAAGTTGTTCGGCGCGCCGCAGATCCGCCTCCAAGGCGTGCCGGTCGAGGAGGATCGCGAGACCTTCATCGACGAAGCCGCCAAGGCCGCCGCCGACGCGGTCCGCGCCGATCGCGCCGGCGGCGACAAGCTGCGCGAGGCGCTCCGCCTCGCCGTCCGCCGCGTCGCGACTTGCTACACCGGCAAGAAGCCGGTGGTCGACGTGCTGATCGTGGAGGGCTGAGGGCTATGCACTGGCAATCGATGCTGGCGATCTATTTCCTGTTCTGGGCGATCTCGGTGTTCTTCGTCCTGCCCTTCGGCGTGCGCACCGCGGAGGAGGCGGGGGTCGATCTCGTTCCTGGTCAGGCCGAAAGCGCCCCGCACGGCTTCAGCGTCAAGCGCACCGCGATCCGCACTACGATCGTCGCGACGGTGCTGTGGGCGCTGTTCTTCCTCAACTACACCTTCGGGTGGGTGACGGTCGGGATGCTGGATTGGGCGCATTGAGCTGATTGTCACCCCGGACTTGTTCCGGGGCCCACGGTGCAAGGTCGCGAAGAGTTCAGAGGGGGTCGAGGCCGAGCCCGATGGCCAAATCGTTCCATTCGGGATTTTGCCCTTCGATCAGGTTTTTCTTCCAGTCGCGCGGCCACTTCTTGAGCGTCTTCTCCCGAGCGATCGCACCTTCCATCGATTCACCGGTTTCGAACCAGACGAGTCGCTTGACCCCGTAACGCTTGGTGAATCCGTCGAGCCGCTCCTCGCGGTGCTGCACCATGCGGCCTACCAGGTTGGACGTCACCCCGACATAAAGCGTTCCGTTAAATGCGCTCGCCAGGATGTACACGCAGGGAGTGCCTTCCCACATTCGCCAATCCCCTGCCGCCCGGTGGACCCCGGAACAAGTCCGGGGTGACAGGTCGAGCTACGACCGCAGCCGCTCGATCGCCTGCGCCAGCGCCACGTACAGCTTGCCCATATCCGACGAGAGCAATGTCACCCCCAGCGGCGAGCCGTCGCGCAGCGCCAGGATCTGCCGAAGCATCGCCTCGAAATCGTGGATGTAGCGGTTGACGTTGTCGCGGAACGCCTCGTCCTCGTTGTAGAGCTGGACCACCTCGCGAGTCTCGCCCGCGTCGAGCAGGCGCACCGCGCGGCGCGTGAAGACGCCGCGGTCGCCCTTGAGATAGGCCGACCAGGCGCTGTCGGAGACTTCGGCCGAGAAGGTCTTGGTGATGTCGATCGAGGCCGAATTGAGCGCCTCGATCAGCAGCGAGACTCGCCGGCCGAGGTGATCCCCGTCGGACTTCTCCTGCTCGTCGCGTGCCTGCTCGATCTGGCGCTCGACCATCGCGGTCGTCTCGGCGAGCGACAGCATCTGCTGGGTAAGCCGCTCGGAGGCGCGGGTGGCGGCTCCCACTGCGGTCTCGGTGGTCAGCGCGAGCTCGGCGATCTGGCCGCGCACCGAAGCGTCGACCGCGCGCCGCAGCGCCGCGCCGCCCGCATCCTCCAGCGCCTGGGCTGCCTCGGGCACGATGCTCTGGAGCGTCTCGCGGGCATGGTCGGCGGCGGCGGCGGAGGTCTCGCGCACGCGGAGCAGCGCGTCGACGAGCTGGGGGGCCGCCTGTTCGGCGAAGCGGCGCGTGGTCGAGATCGTGTCGTCGACGATCTTTTCGAGCGTGTCGGCCTTGTCGCGCCCGCTTTCGAGCGTCTCGAGCAAAGAGGCCTGGGTCTTGGCGAGCGTGTCGCGCTGCTGCGCCACCACGTCGGCGATCGCCTCGATCGCATCGTGGGTGCTCTCGGCTGCGGTGACCAGCGCGAGCAGCTCGGGCTTGGATTGCGCCACGATCGCGCGGCTCGCGGCGATGCGCTCGTCGAGCCGATCGAGCGCCACCGGCAAGGTCTCGTCGATCTCGCGGACCGAGGCGTCGAGCGCGGTGAGCAGATCTTCGGCAGTCCCGATCACCGAGCGCGCGGTCGCGTCGCCGGTCCGCATCGCCTCGGCCATCGCTTCGAACGAGCCGCCGAGCGCGCTGACCGAAGCCGCGAGCGCCTGGGTGCGGTCCATCCCCGCGGCGTGCATCACCTGCAATTCCTTGTCGGTGCGCGTGACGCCGTCGGAGAGCGTTGCGAACAGTGCCTCGCCCCGCGCGCGCTCGTCGCCGAGCCGGTCCGAAATGCGGCCGACCGCATCCTCGATCGTCGCGATCGTCACCCCCAGCGCCTCGGCGCTGTCGCGGCCGGCGCGGTCGAGCGCGGCCTGGTTGGCGCTGAGCATCGCCAGCATCGCCTCGCCCTGCGCGGCGATTCCCTTGCGCGCCTCGTCGACCGCGTGCGCGGTGCGGTCGAGCACGGTATCGACCACCGCCGACATTTCGCCCGCCACTTGCTCGAGCCGGGTCGAGGCGGTCTCGCTGGTCGCCTCCATCCGCGCGATATGGGCCGCGAGCCGGTCGGCGGCGCCGACCGCGACGGTATCGGCTTCGCGTCCGCGATCGGCGAGCGCAGTCAGCTGGGTGTCGAGCGCGGCGGCGTGGCGGCTTGCGCTCAGCCCGGCCTCGTCGACTTGCGCGGCCATGTCGCGCATCTCGTCATGCGCCTTGGGCAGCGAGGCGAGCACCACAGCGACGCTCTTCTCGGCACCGGTCACCGCTTCGTGGAGCGAGCGCGTGCTCGCGTCGATTGAGCGCGCCTGCTGGCCCATCGCCTGGGCGAGCGTATCCATCCGCCCGGCGGCATTCTCGCCCATCGCCAGCATCGTGCCGGTCTGCTCGGCGAGCGCGGCGCGGTTCGCCTCGATCTTGCGCGAGAGGGCGGCGACCGTCGCCTCGAGATTGTCGGCTTCGGCGCGCATCGCCCGCGCGGTCGCGCCGAAGCGCCGCGCCTCGGCGGCGCTGGTGCGCATCGCGAGCAGGTAGAGGATGCCGATCAGCGCGGGCGGCACGCACAGCGCCGCGATCAGCTCGATCAGCGCGACCGGCGGCATCGGGGTAGCGAGCGTGTCGCGCAGCAGCCACGCCATCCCGCCGAACCAGCCGAGCACCGCGAGGATCGCGAGCGTGGGCGCCACCCAGCCGAAGCGGCGGCGCGGCGCATCGATCTCGTCCGCTGCCTCGACGATCTCCGGCTCGGGCGCGGCGGCGGGCGCCGGGTCCGCGAGCAGCAGTTCTTCGGCGGGTTCGGACTGCCCCACGACCACGGATTCCACATTCGTTCCCCTTGCCATGTTGCCCATTTACCACATTTTGCGCAGCCACCAACTCCGTAAGGCAACGAAGCGTTAAACCCCCACGGGTTAGGCTGGGCACATGGCGTATGATCCGGGTGCAATCGATGCGACGTTGGCGGCGGCGGTGGGCGACGAGCCCGGGCTGATCGCCGAACTGCGCGAGGCCTTTCTCGACGGCGTGAAGCGCTGCCTCGAAGCGATGAAGTCCGCCGACAGCCCCGATGCCTGGGCCGGCGCCGCGCTCCGCCTCAAGGGGCTCGCGGCCAGCTTCGGCGCGGTGCGGCTGATGGCGCTCGCCTCCGAAGCCGCGACCGGCGCGGCGCACGACGGCGCGGTGCTCCGCCGCCTTCACCGGGCGATCGAGCGGCTCTAGAGCCGCTGGCGAACGCCTTCCCAAGTTGCTAAGCCGCGCGCTTCCCCGGGGGCCGGAGAGAGCAGTTGCGTATTCGTGGATTGATGGGCGCCGGACTGGCGATCGCGCTGGGCGCGGCAAGCGGCGGCGCGGGTGCGCAGGACGCGCAGCAAGTGACCAGTGGTCAGGACATCACGGTGACCGGCCAGCCGCGGATTCCGCCCAAGGAAGCCCGGCACTACGTCCGCCAGATCAGCTCGACGGTGGGCGAGCAGATGTCGCGCTTCCGCGATCCGGTGTGCCCCGCGGTAATCGGCATCTCCGACGAATATGCTCGCACCATCGTCGCCCGAATCCGCCAGATCGCGGTCCGCGCGGGCGCGCGGGCGGACAAGGAGAAGTGCTCGGCGAACATCGTCGTGATCATCGCCGCCGATGCCGACAAGCTGGTCAAGGACGCGCGAGTCCACATGCCCGGCCTGTTCGCGGGCCTCGAGACCACGGAGCTGCGCCGTGCGCTCAAGGAAGGTCCCGTGCACGTGTGGAACACCTCGGAGATCCGCAACGAGGACGGGCAGGGCGAGACCCAGAACAGCTCGGGCGCCAAGGGCGGATCGCCGATGCTGACTGTCAAGACCGCCTCGTTCATCAACCGCTCCACCCAGCAGGTCACCGTCCAGTCGATCGTGGTGGTGAGCGCCGACGCGTTGCTCGGCAAGACGCTGACCCAGATCGCCGACTATGTCGCGATGCGCACGCTCGCCGGCGCGCGCCCGCCGGGCGACGCGACGCCCGGCGATACGATCCTCACCTTGTTCGATCCCGGTGCGACCCCGCCGGGCGGGGTGACCTTCCTCGACATGAGCTATCTCGACGGCCTCTACCACTCGCGCCCGACCGCCACCGCGATCTCGCAGATGGGCAGCATCTCGCGCCAGCTGGTCAAGGATTCCTCGCCGGACAAGAAGTAGCGCCGGCCCCGGATCAGCAGGGCCCGTGCCAGAAAACGCCCGGGCTCGCCTCAGAATAGCAGCCCGGGAGCATCGGCAGGTCTTCCTTGTGTCTGTGCGGGATGTCGTAGCCCCAGCCACCATCCATGTCGGCCTTCGTCATGATAGCGACACCCCAGGTGTGGACGGTCACCAGCTCGGGTTTGAGGCTCGCGATGGTGGGCGGCAATTTGTCCCTGGGGATGTCGGTGTACTTCTTGGTCGGGTAGCGCGCCATCAAGCCGAAGGACTCGGCCTTGATCGATTCGAGGACGAAGTGATTGTCGCTCGGCGCAAACGGGCAACTGCTCAGCATGACGAGCGGTATCACGACCGCCAGCGCGACGCCGCAGCCCAGTCGCCTCCCGGCCACTACCGCTTCCGCCCCAGCTCGCGCATCGCATCGTCGAGGCCCGCCAGCGTCAGCGGGTACATCCTGTCCTGCATCAGCTCGCGGATCAGCCGGGTCGATTGCGAATAGCCCCAGTGCGCCTCGGGCAGCGGGTTGAGCCACGCGGCGGCGGGATAGGTGTTCACGATCCGCTGCATCCACACCGCCCCCGGCTCTTCGTTGAAATGCTCGACCGAGCCGCCGGGATGGGTGATCTCGTACGCGCTCATCGATGCGTCGCCGACGAACACCAGCTTGTAGTCGTGGCCGAACTTGTGGAGCACGTCCCACGTCGGCGTCCGCTCGGTGAAGCGGCGGCGGTTGTCCTTCCACACGCCTTCGTAGAGGCAGTTGTGGAAATAGAAGAATTCGAGCTTCTTGAACTCGCTCGTCGCCGCCGAGAACAATTCCTCGCAGAGCTTGATGTGCGGGTCCATCGATCCGCCGACGTCGAGGAACAGCAGCAATTTGACCGCATTGTGCCGCTCGGGGCGCATCTGGATGTCGAGCCAGCCCTGGCGCGCGGTGCCCTCGATCGTCGCTTCCAAGTCGAGCTCGTCGGCGGCCCCTTCGCGGGCGAAGCGGCGCAGCCGCCTGAGCGCGACCTTGATGTTGCGCGTGCCCAGCTCACGCGTGCTGTCGAGGTTGCGGTACTCGCGGCCCTCCCACACCTTGAGCGCGCGGCCCTGCTTGCTCTCGCCGCCGATGCGCACGCCCTCGGGATTGTAGCCGCCGTTTCCGAACGGCGAGGTGCCGCCGGTGCCGATCCACTTGCTGCCGCCCTGGTGGCGCCCCTGCTGCTCGGCGAGCCGCTGCTTCAGCGCTGCCATGATCTCGTCCCAGCTGCCCAGCGACTGGATCCTGGCCATCTCCTCGGGCGTCAGGAACTTCTCCGCGATCGCCTTGAGCCAGTCCTCGGGGATTTCGGCGGGGGCGACGCCGTAGCTCGACGAAATCCCCTTGAAGACCTTGGCGAATACCTGGTCGAAGCGGTCGAGCAGCCCCTCGTCCTTCACGAAGGTGGCGCGCGCGAGGTAATAGAAGGCGTCGGGCGTGGCCTCGATCACCTCGCGGTCGAGCGCCTCGAGCAGCACGAGATGCTCCTTCAGGCTCGCCGGAATGCCCGCCGCACGCAACTCGTCGAGGAAGGAGAAGAACATCGCGCTTCCTTACGCCCGCTCCTCGGGCGCGGCCAGCGGCACGTCCTCGCGATGAATCAGCGACACCAGCACGAACGAGATCAGCATCAGCAGGAACCACGCGCCCAGCTTGGAGGGGGGCACGAAATGCCAGCCGGCGCGCTGGCTCGGGTAGAGCCAGGCGTTGGAGAAGGTGCCGAGGTTCTCCGCGAGCCAGATGAACACCGCGACGAGGAACTGGCCGAGCAGGAACGGCATCGACCGCGCTTTCCGGAACGGCGTGAACCAGAAGCGAGTCCGCCAGAACAGCAGCCCGGTCGCTGCGAACAGCAGCAGGCGGATGTCGGGCAGCCAGTGGTGGGTGAAGAAATTGACGTAGATCGCCGCCGCCAGCAGCCACGTCGTCCAGGCCGGCGGGTGATGATCGAAGCGGACGTCGAAGATCCGCCAGATCCGCGCGATATAGCTGCCCACCGCCGCGTACATGAACCCCGAGAACAGCGGCACCGCGCCGATCTTGAGCAAGCCCGGCTCGGGATAGAGCCACGATCCCTGCGTCGTCTTGAACAGCTCCATGATCGTGCCGACGACGTGGAAGATCAGGATTACCTTGGCTTCGTCGAGGCTCTCGAGCCGGAACGCGAGCATCCCTGCCTGGATCAGCACCGCGCCGATCACCAGGAAATCGTAGCGCGCTACGGGCGCGTTGGCGGGATAGAAGAGGTGCGTCCCCACCAGCAGCGCGAGCAGCAGCGCGCCGAACAGGCAGGCCCAGCCTTGCTTGAAGCCGAACAGCAGGAACTCGTAGACCCACGATTTCCACCCGCTGGTCGGCTGCGCTGCCTCGAGCCGCGCGCGGACCCGCGCGAAGCGCGTGTGGCCGGGTGGAACGGCCTCGCTCACGCAGCCGCGCGCCGGGTCGCGACGAGGCGCCGGATCGCCGGCACCCGCAGTAGCGCGGTGCCGACCAGCAGCACCGCGAGCACCGGCGCGAGCGGCCAGGCGTCTGGCTTGAACGTGCCCCGTACGTAGCCGACCGCGAAGATCACCCACAGCACCCACATGCCGGTGGTGTGGAGCCGCTTCCAGTTGCGCCCCATCCGGCGCTGCGCGGCGTCGTTGGAGGTCAGCGCCATCGCGAGGATGAAGGGATAGGCGATCGTGCCGCCCACCAGCGTGGCGGCGCGCGGCAGCTCGCCAGTGGCGAAGAACAAGGTCGAGAAGGCGATCGCATGGATGCCGTGCGCCGCCGCGAAGCCGAGGCCAATGTAGCGGCGCTGGCGCAGCCACCCGGTGAAGACCCCGCCGAATGCCTGGTGGAGCGGCCGCGCGGCGAAGGCGGCGGTGAACCACCACACCGACCAGCGCACCGTCCAGCGCGCGGCGAGATGCGCGCGCTCCGAAATGGTGCCGTCGGAGAAATAGGCCCAGGCGCAGATCGCCAGTCCGCCCGCCGCGGCGATTGCGATCAGCCAGCGCTTGCGCCCCCCCGGCATGGTCTCAGGCGATCGGTGGCGGTTGATGGTCGGCGTGCGGCAGATCGGGGTCGAGGCACGCCCAGGACGGCGCCGAGGCGGTCCAGATCACTTCGGTCGGGCGGATCGCGCCGGGATCGTCGAACGCACCGGCGCGCACGCCGAGGAACGCCGGATCGCGCGCGGGACCGGTGAACAGCGGTGTCCCGCAACTCGGGCAGAAGCCGCGGCGAAGCAGATTGCCGCTATCCGCGACCTTCTCGTACCATGTCACCTCGCCGGTGATGTCGATCTGCTCGATCCGGTAGAGCGCATTGGTGGTGCCGTTGCCGCCGCCCCAATATTGGCAATCGCGGCACCAGCACGTCCGCGCACGCACCGGCTGCCCGTCGATCGCGATGCGGACCTGGCCGCAGAGACATCCCGCCTGGTGAGTCATCCGCTCAGCTCCCGGCAATTCGACGACCGGCCCGGTATAGTGGCCGTCGTTGAGATCCAGCCGGGTTCTTGCCCCCTCGATCTCGACCATCAATAGATACCTACCCGGCGGCACGTCGATGATCGAAGCCGCCAGCCGCTTTGCAGGTGCGCTGCGCGGCTCGCAGTCGATGCGCACCGGTTCGCCCGCGGCTGCGCTCATCGGATCGAGCAGCATCGACGCCGGGCTCTCCGGAAGCACCGGCAGCGTCATCGTGACGATCAGTTGCTTCGCTTCGCAATCGACGGTGGGCGGGGAGGCGAGGGCGGGCCGCGAAGGTACCGCTTCGTGCGTCCCCGTGCCGCCCTCATCTTCCGGCATCGCGGTCCCTCCTCAGCTCTTGTTCGCCTGCCGCTTTGCCATGAACGCCAGCCGTTCGAACAGCATCACGTCCTGCTCGTTCTTGAGCAGTGCCCCATGCAGCGGCGGGATCGCCTTGGTCGGGTCGCGCGATTGCAGCACGTCGAGCGGCATTTCCTCGTGGAGCAGCAGCTTGAGCCAGTCGAGCAATTCGCTGGTCGAGGGCTTCTTCTTGAGCCCCGGCACCTCGCGGATGTCGTAGAAGATATCCATCGCCCGGGAGACGAGGATCTTCTGGATGCCCGGGAAGTGGACGTCGACGATCGCCTGCATCGTCTCGCGGTCGGGGAAGCGGATGTAGTGGAAGAAGCAGCGACGCAGGAAGGCGTCGGGCAGGTCCTTCTCGTTGTTCGAGGTGATGATCACGACCGGGCGCTCGGTGGCGCGGATCGTCTCGTGGGTCTCATAGACGTGGAACTCCATCCGATCGAGCTCCTGGAGGAGGTCGTTGGGGAATTCGATGTCGGCCTTGTCGATCTCGTCGATCAGCAGGACGGGCATCACCGGGCTGGTGAACGCCTCCCACAATTTGCCCTTGCGGATATAGTTGGCGATGTCGTGCACGCGCTCGTCCCCGAGCTGCCCGTCGCGCAGCCGCGCCACTGCGTCATATTCGTACAAGCCTTGATGGGCTTTCGTCGTCGATTTGACGTGCCACTCGATCAGCGGGGCGTCGAGCGCCTTGGCGATCTCATAAGCGAGGACGGTCTTGCCCGTCCCCGGCTCGCCCTTGACCAGCAGCGGGCGCCGGAGCGTCACCGCCGCGTTGACCGCGACCTTCAGGTCCTCGGTCGCGACATAGCTTTGGGTTCCGTCGAAGCGCATGCCCGCGCGATAGCCGCTCAGCGCAGGCTCAGCAAATAGGCGACGATCTGCGCGCGCTTGGCCGGGTCCGGCTCGCCGGCATAGGTCATCTGGGTGCCCGGGACCGCCGCGCCCGGATCGGTCAGGTACCGGTCGAGCGTCTTCGCGTCCCAGCGGATCTTCGCCGCCTTCATCGCCGGCGAATAGTCGTAGCCGGGGAGAGTGCCCGACACGCGCCCGGCGACCCCAGCGAGGCTCGGCCCGGCGCCGTTCTCGCCCGCCACGGTCGAGTGGCAGACGACGCAGGCGGTCATGAACCGCGCCCGGCCCGCGGCCACGTCCTGCGGGCCCGCGAACGCGGCAGCGGCAACTCCGGCGAGCGCGAGCGCGGCGGCGCAGATGGCGAGCTTCATCGGGCGCATCCTCCTGTCCGCCCCGGCGCTACCATGCAGGTGCGATTTGCGGAAGGCGGGGCGCCAATTGCCCCTTCTTCGTCATCCCGGAAGTCAGGCTTTCCCCAAAAACGTCTTCGTTTTTGGCTGGAAAGCCTTGCTGTCCGGGATCCACCGCTCCACCGGAGCTGAAGGCACGGTGGATTCCGGACAGGAGGATTTTCTATTCAAATCACAGATTTGAAGAAAATCGGCTTCCGGGATGACGGTGGTGAAGACGGGCGCTAATGCTTCCCGCGTGCCCCCGCGCGGGCCTCGAGCAGGTCGAGCAGGCCGCGGTGCTGGGCGAACATCTGCTGCGCTCCGAACAGCATCGCGCGCTCGACGCTCATCTCACGCGTGAGCGCGTCGATCACGGTGCCGGTCTCCTCGGGGAGCGGCAGCGTCGAGGGCGGCGGCGTGAGCCCCAGCCGGTGCGCGGCGGCATCGAGCACGCCACGGATCGGCACCCAGTCGACCGCGAGCGCGATCGCCGCCCCGGTCGCGCAGCCCGCGCGGTCCGATTGGGCGAGCATGTCGAGCGCATGGCGCTGCGCGGAGGCGGCGGCTTCGGATTCGGCCTGGCCGGGGGTGCTCGGCAGCGGCCCCGCGGCGGCGACGATTCGGACGAGATAGGCGCGCTCGGCGGTGAAGGCGTCGGCGGCAGCCTCGAGCCAGCCGCGCTCGATCGCCAGCCGCGCATGTTCGAGCGCATGATCGACCACGCCGGGATGGCGCCCGTGGAGGACGCACAGATAGTGCGCGGCGTCGGCGAGGTCGCGCAGCGGCTCGTCGTTCGCCGCGAGCCGCTTCAAATAGGGGTGGTTGGCGCAGCCATCGGAAGCGGCCAGCGTCCCCAGTGCGCCCCAGGCTCCGCCCAATCGCGCGATCTGAATGGAATCAAGCGCCATACGCCCCCAAATACCCAAGAGCGCCGCCCGCCGATGGACGACCCGCTCTCCATGCGGCCAAGGGTTATACCGAAGCGCGTAAAGACGTGGTTGATGCCGGGTTTACCGTGAAGGAAGGGATGTGCCGGGGCGGGATTCGGATGGGGAAGCGCGCTCCCGGGGAGTCACTGTTCGTTTCGAGAAGTCGAGAAACGGGCTAGGGTGTAGACTCATAACAGCGACCGGTCCGCCAGCGACCCAGTTGCAGACATTCAGCGCGGGGCTAACCTCGCGCGATGAGTTTCTTCGTTTATCATCGCACCGGTTCATCTGAACGCGATCCCGCGATCTCATCCTTCGACCGTCTGCTCGATGAACTTAAGGAGAACCCCGAGGACGAAGAGCACACCTCGATCTCGGTTATTCACGAAAGCGAGTGGGGCCTTGGGTGCTATCTAGGAGGCTATGTCACTTTTGAGCACGTCGAAGGTGAAGGAGAACCTCGGCACATGCGCGAACTCTCTCGGGGTCAAGTGCTGTTGTTGATGCGCCAGGTCGCGAATGGCGAGCTTGCCGAGGTGGAAAAGTGGCCTTGGAAGCCCGGTTACTGACGGCAGCCAACCACCCACTCCCGGCCGTTCACGCGTTCGAAGCGCATGCCGGAACCGGACGGGCGGCAAACGACCCCGTGGATGTGGATCAACGACCGATCAGCGGTTAGAAATTGGCGGTGGTCGAGATACGAACAGAGCGGCTTTTGCTTCGGGAAGCGCGCGAGGACGACCTTGGCGCGTTCCACGTCATACTGAGTGACGTTCGCGCCACGGCCTTTTGGTACCGTCCGCCGCACGAAGACCTGGCGGTCACACGAGCATGGCTGACCGACATGATGCAAATCGAACCCCGCATCGGGGAAGATTTCGCGGTCGAACTCCAAGGTCGAATGATCGGTAAGGCAGGGCTGCGAACATTCCCCAGGATCGGGTTCATCTTTCACCCGGATGTGTGGGGACGCGGTTTGGCGGCGGAAGCAATTCGACCCATCGTGGACAGGGCCTTTGATACCCATGGCCTGAAGATGATCGAGGCTGATGTCGATCCCCGGAATGGCCCGTCGTTGAGGCTACTCGAGCGCCTCGGCTTTGTGGAAACCGGACGCGCGGACAGAACGTGTCTCGTCGGACACGAATGGCGCGATAGCGTCTTTTTGCGCCAGTACTCGACAGGCCCGCACGGCAACTGACCACCCACTGCCGGCCGTTCTGCGCTTTGCCGACAGCGGGCCGTTAAGGGGTCCACGATCACGGAAAAGGGTGGATCAACCTGGCTTGAAACGGCGCTAGCGAGCCGCGGTCCCGAACGTCTCGATCGGCCGATAGTCCGCGGGATCGAGCCCGCATCCCGGCGTGGCGTAGACCGCGACTCCCGCGCCGAGCGCTTGCAGCAGCCGCCGCGGCTGGCTGGTGAGCGTCGCGGGGTGGAGGATCGTGCCGACGCCATCGAGCCAGCCCGGGCCGAAGCTGCGCCGCTCGATCGCGATGCCGTCCCAATAGCCGGGCCGCTCGAGATCGCCGCCGAACACCACCAGCGGCTCGTCGAGCGTCGCGGCGATCGCGCGCGCCACGTCGGGCCGCTCGCGCGCGATCGTCGGGCCGAGGAAGGCGATGCGGTGCCCCGGCACGGCGGCGACCGGCGGCGGCCGATGCCAGGCGAGCAGCAGCGTTCGACCGCGGAACGGCGCCGCGATGCCGTGGTGCGGGGTGACGATCCGCCGCGCCCGTTCGAGGAGTCCGGCCTCACGCTCGACCAGCGCGGGATCGGCGCGGAAGTCGGCGATCGTGGCGGATCCGCCGATCTCGCTCGCGGCGACGTCTAGCATCCGGTGGATCTCGCCGAGCGGGTAGCGGCTCATCACCACGTCGAAGCTGCGCCCGCCGAGCGCGCCCGCCGTGTCGAGCCACGGCAGCCAGGCTTGCGCGACCACAAGGTGCCGCGCGCGCCAGTCGATCCGGCGGGCGAGGGCCCGCGCGAGCGCGCGATCGTGGCGGAGATACGCCTGCTGCCGCACCGCGCCGCTTGCCCGAGCCACGCGCCGCATCGCCCAGTGCCGGCGGATCGTCGCGAGGCCGGCGGCATGCCGTGCCCCCTCCCAGCGATAGCGCGCCGGCCGGGCGCCGAACATGCCCGGCGCGAGCAGCTCGTCGTCCGGCCCGCGCCACGCCGCGACCATGCTCGCGACCTCCGGCCACACGTCGTCGAGCACGTAGCTCGTCCGCTCCACGGGCGCCGCGGTCACGCCGTGGCGCCGGTGCATCGCGCATCCGGTCTCGCCGCAGCTCGCGCAGCTGCGCGCCGCGCTCACGGCAGCGCGTCGAGCCGGACGACCAGCGTGGTCTCGGTGAGCCGGGCGCCGATCCGCACCCGCCGCGGCGCGCGGAAGCGGAAGTCGATGTAGTTCCAGAACACCGTCGCGTCGGTCGCGTCGTCGATGAAGAAGCCGGGCGGGTGGACGCTGTGGCTGTGGCGCTCGACGATCGCCATCCCGCCCACGTGCGCCACCCGCGACAGCGCGTTGGTGAGCTGGCAGATGCCGCCGCCGATATTGGGGATCATGCAGCCCTGGCGCAGCTCGCGCCCGACGACATAGCCCTTGCGCCGCGTGGTCCGCCCCGCCGCGCGCCAGAAGCTGAAGGTCTCGCCCGGCTCGATCGCGATCCCGTCGACGGCGGCGCAGGCCACGCGCAAATTCTGGACCTTGCCGAGCTCGAGCTCGCGCTCGCGCGGATCGGTGGCGGTGTAGAGTCGGTGCTCGTCGATCGCGAGCGGCGCGGACCCGGCGGGGAGGGGCGCGCGGGGATAGCGGCGCAGCAGCGCGCCCGAGGCCAGCTCGCGCGCCAGCCGCCGCGCCATCAGTAGCCGCGACTTGACCCAGAAGATGCCATCGGCGACCGGCGTGTGACGGGCATGCAACGCGGCGTCGTGCTGGCTCATGCGCGGCAGCCTACCGTGGGGGACAGGCGAAAGCCATGCCGGATCGCACGGCCCCTCCCGCCGCTGGGCGAACCAGATCGGTACATCGCGCTTGACATGTTGGTCCGCGCTCGGAACATATCGCGAACACGGGAAGGGGAATCGCGGTGCCGCGCGCGAAAGGAAAGGCTAGATCGCCGGCGCCCGCCGGCACCATCGTCCGCGCCTCGGGCAAGGACGGCCCGCAGCGCGTCGAGAGCGACGGCCACCGCTGGACCGACGCGGCCGAGGCCGTGTTCCTCGATCACTTCGCGGCGAGCTGCAACGTCACCCACGCCGCGCGCGCGTGCGGGTTCAGCACCGTCGCGATCTACAAGCGCCGCCGCGGCGATCCCGGTTTCGCCGAGCGCTGGCAGGCCGCGCTCGAGCAGGGCTATGCCCGCCTCGAGAGCATCCTCGTCCAGCGCGCCACCGATGCGCTCGAAGGCTTCGCGCCCGATCCCGAGGTCCCGATCCCGCCGATGACGGTCAAGGAAGCGCTCGCCGTCCTCCAGCTCCACCGCGCGTCGGTGAAGGGCGAGGGCGCGCGCCCCGGCTGGCGCGCCCGCCCGCGCTCGCTCGACGAGATGCGCGATTCGATCCTCGCCAAGCTCTCGGCGCTCGAAGCGGCCAAAATCGAATCCGGGCATGAAGCCTGACCGCGGCCTTCCTCCCGATACCGACCTGATCGCCTACCTCCTCTCGCTTCCGCCCGAGGAGCAACACACGGCGGTGAGCCTGCTCGGCGAGATGGAGCGCGACGCGCTCGATCGCGCCTGGCCCGGCTGGGACCACGAAGGCCAGCGCCCGCCCGAAACCTGCCCGGACGGCTCCGACTGGTCCGCCTGGGTGCTGATGGCGGGCCGCGGCTTCGGCAAGACGCTCGCCGGCGCCAAGTGGATCACCGAGGCGATCGCAGCCAATGACTCGGGCGGACAGCCGCTCAAGATCGCGCTCGTCGGCGCCACGCTCGAGGATGCGCGCCGGGTGATGGTGGAAGGGAACAGCGGCTTGCTCGAGGTCGCCGGCGCCTGGGTCACCGAATGGCACCCGAGCCTGCGCACGCTGCGCTTCCGCACCCGCGCCGAGGCGACGCTGTTCTCGGGCGCCTCGCCCGGCATGCTGCGCGGCCCCGAGCACCACCTCGCCTGGTGCGACGAGCTGGCCAAATGGGAGAAGCCGCAGGAAAGCTGGGACATGCTCCAGCTCGGCCTGCGGCTGGGCGCGAACCCGCGCGCGCTGATCACCACCACCCCCGGCGCCGGCCCCGTGCTCCGCGCGATCATGGACGATCCCGATACGGTGACTACGCACGGCAGCACCTACCTCAACCCGCACACGCCCAGGGCCTACAAACGCCGCGTCGAAGCGCTCTACGCCGGCACTCGCCTCGGCCGCCAGGAACTCGACGGCGAACTCCTCCCCGACGCCGCCGGCGCGCTGTGGACGGTCGAGCTGATCGAGAAGTGCCGTCATGTAAGCCCCTCCCCTTCAGGGGAGAGGTTGGGGGTGGGGGAGTGCCCCAAGCTGGATCGCTCGCGGATGGCCCCCACCCCAACCCCTCCCCTAAAGGGGAGGGGCGTTTATCACCGCACCCTCATCGCGGTCGATCCCCCCTCGGGCGACGGCACCTGCGGCATCATCGCCTGCGCGCGCGACGCCGAGGGACTGGCCCACGTCCTCGCCGACCACAGCGTTACCGCGCGCAGCCCCGAAGGCTGGGCCAACGCGGTCGCCGACGCCGCCCGCATCCACGGAACGGACGCGGTGATCGCCGAGGCCAACCAGGGCGGCAAGATGGTCGCCGCCATCCTCCGCACCGCCGATGCGGAGCTGCGGGTGAAGCTGGTGAGGGCGGTTCACGGCAAGACCACCCGCGCCGAACCGGTCGCGCATCTGTTCGAGGCGGGGAAGGTGGTGCTGCACGGGCGCTTCCCCGAGCTGGAAGCGCAGCTGCTCGGGATGATCGCGGGCGGGGGCTACGAGGGCCCGGGCACCTCGCCCGATCGCGCGGACGCGATGGTGTGGGGGGTGGGGGAGCTGATGCTGGGGCGGCGCGGGGAGGCGCGGGTTACGGGGATGTGAGGGGAGTTGGTGCGCGCGAGCGCGATCAGTTCTATTGCGCTCTTGTGGACACTTTAACCCCCTCGGAACGCAGCGCGCGAATGGCGCGCGTGAGAGGTCGCGATAGCAAACCAGAGATGGTCGTCCGTCGCCTCCTCCATGCGATGGGCTTTCGCTATCGGCTGCACGATCGTCGGTTACGCGCTCTATTTTCGCGGGGATTTAGTCTATGTGGGCAAAGCTTCAAAGGAAACGACCAAGAGCGGGCGTACGCTTCGAGCTCGTTTAAGCGAGCATATTTCGAAGATTGGCACTCGGCAAAATATCGGGCTGGATGATGTTCAGTGTCGCTATTTGACGTTCAGCAGCGAGTGGTGGGTGTTCGCGGCCGAATACGCACTTATTGTCCATTATAAACCCACTTGGAACTACAGCGGATTCGGCAGCAAGACGCCTGGAGCAGGGCGCCCCGGAACCGATTTGGTCAGTCGTTGGAACGAACTTTTCCCACCGCAGACGGATAGCGCCGAGCCTCGGTAACAATCACGAGCGCTCCAACCCTCACTGATCCAGAAAACTCCGCATCTTCCTGCTCCGGCTCGGATGCTTGAGCTTCCTGAGCGCCTTCGCCTCGATCTGCCGGATGCGCTCGCGGGTCACCGAGAACTGCTGGCCGACTTCCTCCAGCGTGTGATCGGTGTTCATCCCGATCCCGAAGCGCATCCGCAGCACGCGTTCCTCGCGCGGGGTCAGGCTGGCGAGCACGCGAGTCACCGTCTCCTTCAGGTTCGCCTGGATCGCGGCATCGACCGGGATCACCGCGTTCTTGTCCTCGATGAAGTCGCCGAGGTGCGAATCCTCCTCGTCGCCGATCGGCGTTTCGAGGCTGATCGGCTCCTTGGCGATCTTCATCACCTTGCGCACCTTCTCGAGCGGCATGCTCAGCCGCTCGGCCATTTCCTCGGGCGTGGGCTCGCGGCCCTGCTCGTGGAGGAACTGGCGGCTGGTCCGCACCAGCTTGTTGATCGTCTCGATCATGTGGACCGGGATGCGGATCGTGCGCGCCTGGTCGGCGATCGCTGCGGGTGATCGCCTGGCGGATCCACCAGGTCGCATAGGTGCTGAACTTGTAGCCGCGGCGGTACTCGAACTTGTCGACCGCCTTCATCAGGCCGATGTTGCCCTCCTGGATCAGGTCGAGGAACTGCAGGCCGCGGTTGGTGTATTTCTTGGCGATCGAGATGACGAGGCGCAGGTTGGCCTCGACCATTTCCTTCTTGGCGATCCGCGCCTCGCGCTCGCCCTTCTGGACCATGTTCACGATGCGGCGGAATTCGGCGAGCGACATGCCGGTCGGCCTGGCTGATCTCGGCGATCTCGATGCGGATGCGGTCGACCGCGCCGGCTTCGCTGCTCGGCGAAGGCGCCCACTTCTTGTCGATGCCCTCGACCGTGGCGATGCCAGCTCTCGTCGAGCTCGTGACCGACATAGCGGTCGAGGAAGTCCTTGCGCGGCACCTTGTGGCGCTCGGCGAGGCGCAGCATCTGGCCGCCGAGCGCGGTCAGGCGGCGGTTGAAGCTGTAGAGCTGATCGACGAGATATTCGATCTTGGCGTTGTGGAACTGGACCGCTCTCGACCTCGGCGGTGAGTTCCTCGCGCAGCTTCTGGTACTTGCGCTCGTCGCTGCCGCGAAAGCTCGCCGCCGGCCGACATCGCGTCGAGGCGGGCGAGCTGGACCTTGCTGAACTTCTTGTAGAGTCGACGTGATGCTGGCGAACTTCTCGAGCGCCTGCGGCTTGAGCTGCTCCTCCATCTGCGCGAGGCTGAGGGTGTTGTCCTCCTCTTCCTCGTCGGAGATGCGCGGGCGCGCGCCGCTCGGTCATCGACTCCTCGTCCTCGTCGACGGCTGGTTCTTCCTCGGGCTCTTCTTCTTCCTTGAAGCTGCGGGCCGGCGGTCTTCTCGCTGATCTCGCCGTCGCCTTCGGCTTCCTCGTCGGTGAGGGCTTCGGGCGGCGGGATCCTTCGAGAGCATCGCGTCGAGATCGAGGATCTCGCGCAGCTGCATCGTGCCTTCGTTGAGCGCGTTCGACCAGTCGATGATCGCGTTGAAGGTGATCGGGGATTCGCACAGGCCGAGGATCATCGTGTCGCGGCCGGCCTCGATCCGCTTGGCGATGGCGATCTCGCCCTCGCGGCTGAGCAGTTCGACCGCGCCCATCTCGCGCAGGTACATCCGCACCGGATCGTCGGTGCGGTCGATGATTTCCTTCTTCTTGGCTCGATCGCAGGGCCGGTATCCTCGCCGCCGCTATCGGCATCGACCTCGTCGGGGGTGTCGTCCTCGGGCTCGGCATCCTCGCCGGCGTCCTCGTTCTCGACGACGTTGATGCCCATGTCGTTCAACGCCGACATCACGTCCTCGATCTGCTCGGACGACATCTGATCCTGCGGCAGCATCTCGTTGAGCTGGTCGACGGTGATGTAGCCGCGCTTCTTGGCGCGCGCGACCAGCTTCTTGATCGTGCCTCGTTGAGGTCGATCAGCGGCGCGTCGCTCACTTCACCAGTGTCCGGCACGTCCGCCATGTTCGTCTTCGCCATCAATTGCCCTCGAATAAGATGGCGGCAATTCGTACGCCGCCTAATCCTCTAAATCGCCTTCATCCGCAACCGCCAGATTTGCAAGGCGCGTCTCGAGCTCCAGCCGTTCTTTCGGACAGAGCCACCTGCCGTGCGAATGCCTCGTCGGTGAAACGTTCCTGCAAGCGCCGCAGTCGCATCCGCCAAGAGCGGCATCGACTGCAGGCCTGGCCACCATGATCGCGATCGCCTCGTCCAGATCCTCCGAGGCGCGCGCTTCGTCCTTCACATCGGCTCGGGTGAACGAGTACGGTGAGCCCGTCCGCCCGGAGCAGCTCGGTCGGCGACGTCGCCGAAACCGGATTTCGCCAATATGGTGAGCGAGTCGCCAGCGCTATCAAGCGCCCGGTCCTCGAGCGCGAGATCGACGACCGCCTCGAACAATCGGCCGAGCGCGCCGTCGGCGAGGCGGAGCGATCCCAGCACCTCCATGTGGCGCGCGATCTCGGCCGGGTGGCGGATCAGCCCGGCGAGCACCGCCTTGGCGAGCACGCGATCGATCCCGCCGCGCGCGGACTGCCTGCGCCTGCATCGGCCGACCGGCGGGCTCAGGGGGCTTCCACTTGCCGCCGCGCTTGGCGCGGCCGCTCGGGCGGCATTCGCGGCGCGGCGCCGCGAACAGCGCGTCGAAGCGGCGGCGGAACTCGGCGAGGTATTCGGTGCGCACGATCGGCGTCGGCGATCGTCTGGGCATAGCTCGGTCAGGCGGCGCTTGAGCCCGGCCTTGGCCTCGGGCGTGTCGAGCGGCTCGGCGGCGAGTTCGTGCGCCCAGATGCGATCGACCAGCGGCTCGGGCTCCTGCGAGCAGTGCCTCGAACGCGGCGGGGCCCTTGCGTGCGGACCAGATCGTCGGGGTCCATGCCCTCGGGCAGCGTCACGAAGGCGAGGCTGCGGCCGGGCTGCGAGCATGCGGCAGGCGCGCGGTGCGCGGCGCGGATCGCCGCCTTCTGCCCCGCGGCGTCGCCGTCGAAGCACAGGATCGGCACGTCGGCCATCCGCCACAGCCGCTCGAGCTGCGCCTCGGTCAGCGCGGTGCCGAGCGGCGCGACCGCTTCGCTCGAACCCGGCCTGGGCGAGCGCGATCACGTCCATATAGCCCTCGACCACGATCACCCGGCCCGACTTGCGCGCGGCGGGCGCGGCGCGGTCGAGATTGTAGAGCGTGCGGCCCTTGTCGAAGAGCGGCGTATCGGGCGAGTTGAGATATTTCGGGCTCGCCGTCGCCGATCACGCGGCCGCCGAACGCGATCACCCGCCCGCGCGGGTCGCGGATCGGGATCATCAGCCGGCCGCGGAAGCGGTCGTAGGGCTCCTTGCTCCTCGACCTTGATCAGCAGCCCCGCCTCGATCAGCATCGGATCGCCGTAGGACGCTTGAGCGCCGCCTTGCAGCTTGCCGCGCGAGTCGGGCGCGAAGCCGAGCCCGAACGCGCTGCGCCGTCTCCGCCTCGATCGCCGCGCTTCTCAAGCACCGCGCGCGCCTCGCGCGCCCGCGATGCCGCTGCAGCTGCTCGGCGAACCACGCCGCGGCGTCGGCCATCGCCTCGTGCAGCCCCTTGGCGCGTTCGGCCTTCTCGGCCGACTGGCGGTCCTGCGCGGGCATTTCCAGGCCCGCCGCCTGCGGCGAGTTCCTTGACCGCGTCGATGAAGGGCAGCCCGCGCTGATCGGTCATCCAGCGGATCGCGTCGCCATGCGCGCCGCAGCCGAAGCAATGGTAGAAGCCCTTGTCGTCGTTGACGTAGAAGCTGGGCGTCTTTTCGTTGTGGAACGGGCAGCACGCCTTCCACTCGCGCCCGGCGCTTGGCGGAGCTTCACCGATCTTGCCGATCAGCGCGGAGAGCAGGGTGCGCGCGCGGAGCTCGTCGAGGAAGGCGGGGGTGCAGAACGTGCCACCTTCAGCTCAGCGCCGCCTTCACCGCCGCGCTGGCCTTGCTCATGTCGAGCTCGCTCGCGTGGCGCGCCTTCAGCTCGGCCATCACGCGGCCCATGTCCTTCATGCCGGTCGCGCCCAGCTCGGCCTTGATCGCTTCGATCGCGGCGGCGGTCTCGGCCTCGTCCATCTGCTGCGGCAGGAAGCGCTCGATCACCGCCACCTCGGCCGCCTCGGCATCGGCCAGTTCCTGGCGGCCGCCCTTGGCGAACATCTCGATCAATTCGCGGCGCTGCTTGACCATCTTCTGCAGCACCTCGACCACCAAGGCATCGTCGTCGTCGGGCGCCTTGCCGGTGCGCGCCTCGATATCGCGGTTCTTGATTGCGCGACTGGATCAGGCTGATGGCGTTGCGGCTGCGCCTTGTCGCCGGCCTTCATGGCGGCGATCTGGGCAGCCTTGATGTCGTCGCGAATCATGCGGGTCTCTCTCGATAAACGGAACGGGCGGCACGATAGACCAACCCGCCGGTTGACGTAAGCGGGCGGGGTCTAGCCGCCACCCCTTAGCGACATCGCTGCAACCAACGGAGCGCCCGCCCGTAATGGCCGACGCCAAACCCATGCCCATGCCTTTTCTTGTTGCTGCGGATCGGACCGTCTGAGCATGGCTGCGCCATCCTCAGCCTACGATCCTCCGGAAGGCGCCACCGGCGTGCTGGTGCTGGCATCGGGGACGTGGTGTGGGGCCGGGGATTCGGCGCCGAGGGGCAAGCGGTGGGCGAGGTCTGCTTCCACACCGCGATGACCGGCTATCAGGAGATCATGACCGACCCGAGCTTCGCCGGGCAGATCATCACCTTCACCTTCCCGCATATCGGCAATGTCGGCGCCAATCCCGAGGATGTGGAGGCGGATTCGCCGCACGCGCTGGGCATGATCGTGCGCGAGGACGTGACCGCGCCGTCGCAACTTCCGCTCGGTCGAGCGGCTCGACGGCTGGATGAAGCAGCACGCGCGGATCGGGCTGGCGGGGGTCGACACGCGCGCGCTGACCCGGCGGATCCGCAGTGGCGGGCGCGCCCAACGGGGTGATCGCGCATTCGGCTGACGGAGTGTTCGACATTCCGTTGCTGCTGGAAATGGCGCGGGCGTGGCCGGGGCTGGAGGGGATGGACCTGGCGATCGCGGTGTCCACGCGAGACGCATTTCGGCTGGGAAGACGGCGTGTGGCGGCTGGGGGATGGGTATGAGGGTGCGCTCCCCCTCCCTTCCAAGGGAGGGGGCCGGGGGGTGGGTGCGAGCGAAGCGAGCCCCTCCGACGGCAGCGCCGAGCGGCACGCACCCACCCCCAACCCCTCCGGAAGGGAGGGGAAGACAGCCCCACGTCGTCGCGATCGACTATGGCTCCAAGCGCAACATCTTCCGCAACCTGGTCAAGGCCGGCGCGAAGGTCACCGTCCTCCCCGCCACCGCCACCTTCGAGCAGGTGATGGCGCTTCGCCCCCGACGGCTTCTTCCTCTCGAACGGCCCCGGCGATCCGGCCGCGACCGGGGAATATGCCGTGCCGG
Organism: uncultured Alphaproteobacteria bacterium; assembly: GCA_963799985.1. Classification (GTDB taxonomy): domain Bacteria; phylum Pseudomonadota; class Alphaproteobacteria; order Sphingomonadales; family Sphingomonadaceae; genus Sphingomonas. The sequence continues at coordinate 439,585 of CAWCZC010000005.1, forward strand.
TGATCCGGCAGCTGCTCGACACCGGGCTGCCGCTGTTCGGCATCTGCCTCGGCCACCAGCTGCTCGGGCTCGCGGTGGGCGCGCGGACGACCAAGATGTTCCAGGGCCACCGCGGCGCCAACCATCCGGTCAAGCGGCTGAGCGACGTCGCGCGTCGAGATCACCAGCATGAACCACGGCTTCGCGGTGATTACCGAGACCCTGCCCGAAACCGCGCGCGAGACGCATGTCTCGCTGTTCGACGGCAGCAACGCCGGCTTCGAGCTGACCGATCGGCCGGCGTTCAGCGTGCAATACCACCCCGAAGCGAGCCCGGGGCCGCAGGACAGCTTCTATCTGTTCGAGCGGTTTGTGGGGATGATGGGGCGCGGATATGGTGTTTGAAAAAAGTCACTTGGTTGCGCCGGCCATTCTTTCTGCAGCCTACGCAGGAGAATTTGTTGGATCTGTTCAGGAGTTATTTGAAATCGTCCAAGGAAAATGGCCTGGTGAATACACAGCCGAGAATGTACTGGAAATAATAGTCGAGTTGACCGAGGTTGGGGATGCCAGTTTTACAGATTCAACGGATGTAAATGGACTTGTTCGCCTAAATGGCCCGTTTTTCCTGATCCATTTTAGAGATAAAGTATGGAAAGAGAAATGGCCTAGTGTATATTATTTCTCCCACTTCAGAGATGCGTGGTTGGAACGCGAATGGAATTTGGAACGCTCCGGAACGACTGAGGCCGAAGATGTCAAATCTGTGAAATCTTCCGCCGAATTTTCGATGAATTCTACTGGAGATTCCCGCAGCCGATAGAATTATCCGATTAGATCACAATCAGATACGAAAATATGATGCAGTCAATTACGGAAATTGTCCAAGCGATTGAGCAAGACAATGGAGACCCTGATCAACCGGATTGCGCGAACGTATTCTCGGCCAGATTAAAGCTGGGAGAGAATTAGTAAGAGCTGGTGAATATCGGGCTTTCATTCTTTACGAGGTCCTTGTGAAGGCGCTAGGAGAACTCGTGAGGCGTTACAAGATCCGCTCGTTGTTGCACTGGCAAACGCTTTGCTTGGAGCTGTTATCTCGTCCTTACTTCAGAGCTCATAATGCCCAAACGCACCGACATCTCCTCGATCCTCGTCATCGGCGCCGGGCCCGATCGTGATCGGGCAGGCGTGCGAGTTCGATTATTCGGGCACGCAGGCGATCAAGGCGCTGCAAGGAGGAGGGCTATCGCATCGTCCTGGTCAATTCGAACCCGGCGACGATCATGACCGATCCCGAGCTGGCCGACGCGACCTATGTCGAGCCGATCACGCCCGAGATCGTCGCCAAGATCATCGCGAAGGAGCGGCCCGACGCGGTGCTGCCGACGATGGGCGGGCAGACCGCGCTCAACACCGCGCTGGCGCTCGTTCAACGACGGCACGCTGGCGAAGTACGGCGTGCATCATGATCGGCGCCGATGCCGAGGCGATCGACAAGGCCGAGGACCGGCTCAAGTTCCGCGACGCGATGGACCGGATCGGGCTCGAAAGCGCGCGCTCGGCGATCGCGCATATCGGTCGAGGAGGCGCTCGCGGCGCTGGAGCGGACCGGGCTGCCGGCGATCATCCGGCCGAGCTTCACGATGGGCGGGACCGGCGGCGGCGATCGCCTACAACCGCGAGGAATTCGTCGAGATCGTCCGCAAGGGGCTCGACGCCTCGCCCGACCACCGAGGTGCTGATCGAGGAATCGCTGCTCGGCTGGAAGGAATATGAGATGGAGGTCGTCCGCGACCGCGCGGACAATTGCATCATCATCTGCTGCGATCGAGAACGTCGATCCGATGGGGGTCCATACCGGCGATTCGATCACCGTCGCGCCCGCGCTGACGCTGACCGACAAGGAATATCAGATCATGCGCAACGCCAGCATCGCGGTGCTGCGCGAGATCGGGGTGGAGACGGGCGGTTCGAACGTCCAGTTCGCGGTCAATCCGAAGGACGGCCGGCTGGTCGTCATCGAGATGAACCCGCGCGTGTCGCGCTCGTCGGCGCTGGCGTCGAAGGCGACCGGCTTCCCGATCGCCAAGGTCGCGGCCAAGCTGGCGGTGGGCTACACGCTCGACGAGATCACCAACGACATCACCGGCGCCACCCCGGCGAGCTTCGAGCCGACGATCGACTACGTCGTCACCAAGATCCCGCGCTTCGCGTTCGAGAAGTTCAAGGGCGCCGAGGCAGTGCTGTCGACCGCGATGAAGTCGGTCGGCGAGGTGATGGCGATCGGGCGCATCATCCACGAGAGCATGCAGAAGGCGCTGCGCGGGCTCGAGACGGGGCTTGTCGGGCTTCAACAACGTCGATCGGCTGGCCGGGGCGGCGCGCGACGAGATCGAGGCGGCGCTGGCGGTGCAATCGCCCGACCGGCTGCTGGTCGCGGCGCAGGCATTGCGCGAGGGCTTCACCGTCGCCGAGGTGCACGCGATCGACCAAGTACGATCCGTGGTTCCTCGAGCGGATCGAGGAGATCGTCGCGGCGGAGGCCGAGGTGATGGCGCAAGGGCTTGCCGCAGGACGCAGCAGGGCATGCGGCGGCTGAAGGCGATGGGCTTTTCGGACAAGCGGCTGGCCGTGGCTGGCGCTCGAATCGGCCAATCTGCCGGGCGGGACCGAGCGCGGGATCGCGCGCGGATCCGGGCTGATCCACGACGTCGTCCAGGCGATGACCGGCGGCGTCACCGAGCAGGAGGTGCGCGCGCATCGCCACAAGCTCGGCGTGCGGCCGGTGTTCAAGCGGATCGACACCTGCGCGGCCGAGTTCGAGGCCAAGACGCCCTACATGTACTCGACCTACGAGGCGCCGAGCTTCGGCGAGCCCGAGTGCGAGAGCGCGCCGACCGAGCGGCGCAAGATCGTCATCCTCGGCGGCGGACCGAACCGGATCGGGCAGGGGATCGAGTTCGACTATTGCTGCTGCCACGCCTGCTTCGCGCTGGCCGATGCGGGCTACGAGACGATCATGGTCAACTGCAATCCGGAGACGGTGAGCACCGATTACGACACGTCGGACCGCCTCTATTTCGAGCCGCTGACCGCCGAGGACGTGCTCGAGATCCTGCACGTCGAGAAGGCGAACGGCAGCTGGTCGGCGTGATCGTCCAGTTCGGCGGGCAGACCCCGCTCAACCTCGCGCAGGCGCTGGAGGATGCGGGCATTCCGATCCTCGGCACCTCGCCCGACGCGATCGACCTCGCCGAGGACCGCGAGCGCTTCGCCGCACTGGTCGCGAAGCTCGGGCTGCGTCAGCCCGCCAACGGCATCGCGCGCAGCCGCGACGAGGCGATCGCGGTGGCCGAGCGGATCGGCTACCCGGTGCTGATGCGGCCGAGCTACGTGCTCGGCGGGCGCGCGATGGAGATCGTCGACGGGCCGCAGCAGCTCGACGACTATATCCAGACCGCGGTGCAGGTCTCCGGGCGATTCACCCGTGCTGATCGACCAGTATCTGCGCGACGCGATCGAGGTCGACGTCGACGCGATCTGCGACGGCGACGGATGTGGTGGTCGCGGGGGTGCTCCAGCATATCGAGGAAGCGGGCGTCCATTCGGGCGACAGCGCCTGCTCGATCCCGCCTTACAGCCTGCCGCCCGAAATCATCGCCGAGATCGAGCGGCAGACCGAGGCGCTGGCGCGGGCGCTGGGCGTGAAGGGGCTGATGAACATCCAGTTCGCGGTCAAGGACGGGCTGGTCTACCTGATCGAGGTCAATCCGCGCGCTCAGCCGGACCGTGCCGTTCGTCGCCAAGGCGATCGGCGATTCCCATCGCCAAGATCGCCGCGCGGGTGATGGCGGGCGAGAAGCTCAAGGACTTGCCCTAGATCGATCGCGACATCGATTATATCGCGGTCAAGGAAGCGGTGTTCCCGTTCAACCGCTTCCCGGGCGTCGATCCGGTGCTTTCGCCCGAGATGAAATCGACCGGCGAAGTGATGGGGATCGACCGCGATTTCGCCATCGCCTTCGCCAAGTCGCAGCTCGGCGCGGGCACGGTGCTGCCGGTCAAGGGCGCGGTGTTCGTCAGCGTCAAGGACGGCGACAAGCCAGTGATCCTCGCCCGCGGTGCGCGACCTTGGTCGACCTCGGCTTCAGCATCGTCGCGACCGGCGGCACCGCCGATTACCTGGCCGACAAGGGCATTCCGGTGACGCGCGGTCAACAAGGTCGCGCAGGGCCGGCCGCACATCGTCGATCGCATCATGGACGGCGGCATCGACATGATCTTCAACACCACCGAGGGCTGGCAGTCGCTCAAGGACAGCTCAAGCATCCGCGGCTCGGCGCTCGCCCAGAAGATCCCCTATTTCACCACCGCGCCCGCCAGCGTCGCCGTCGCGCACGGCCATCGAAGCGCTTTCCCGGCAGACGCTTGATGTTTGCCCGCTTGCAGTCTTACTATTCGCATTCGCACAATTGATCCCCCACAGCCGGTTGATGTGCGGGCGTCCTCCAGGGAGGCGCTTGGGGATGGGGGCGTTTTGACGAAGGACTGAGCGGATGGCGACGGTCGACAAGATGCCGATGCTGGCCGAGGGCTACGAGAAGCTCACTGCGGAGCTGAAGCGTCTCAAGGCCGAACGCCCGCTGATCGTCGATGCGATCGAGGAAGCGCGCGCGCACGGCGACCTCTCGGAAAACGCCGAATACCATGCCGCCAAGGAGCAGCAGGGCCAGAACGAGGCGCACGATCGCGGACATCGAGGACAAGCTCAGCCGCGCCCAGATCATCGATCCACGCGACCTTTCGGGCGACAAGGTCGTGTTCGGCGCGACCGTGACGCTGCTCGACGAGGACGAAAAGCCGATCAAGTACCAGATCGTCGGCCAGACCGAGGCGGACGCCAAGGTCGGGCGGATCTCGTACAATTCGCCGCTCGGCCGCGCGCTGATCGGGCGCAAGGTCGAGGACGAGGTCGAGGTGACGGTGCCCTCGGGCGACCGCTACTATCTCGTGTCGCAGCATCGAGTTCATCTGAGCGCGCAGCCTGCGGAAGCGCGGGAAGCGACCTTTCGCGACATGCCATGCAACCGCTCTTGATCCGGATCCGGCGGGTGACCGCGACCGGCGTCTTGGCAGCGGTCACGGTCGCGGTGAGCCTGGCGATCACGCTTTCGGGTAGCGAGGCGGTGGCCGGCTTCGGCCTGGGGTTCGTGCCGGCGCGAGTCGGCGGGGCGGTGCTGCCGCCCGATCTCTTCTGGCTGCCCGCTTGGCTGACCCCGCTCAGCACCACGCTGGTGCATTCGGGGCCGCTCCACTTGCTCTCCAACATGGTGCTGCTGGTCTTCGCGGGCGCGCAGGTCGAACGCGTGATCGGGCCGCGGCTGTTGCTGCTGGTCTATGCGGCCGGCGCCTATGCTTCGGCGTTCGCGCAGTGGCTGCCCGATCCCGGATCGGAGAGCCCGATGGTCGGCGCAAGCGGCGCGGCGTCGGCGCTGCTCGGGGTCTATGCGATCTACTACGGGCGTTCGCGGGCGCGGGCGATCGGGCCGATCCCGGCGGATTTCGTGCAAGCGGCGTGGCTGATCGCGGCGTGGACGGTGGTCAACTTCATGGTCGCGCTGCTTGCGGCGGACTATGGGCTCATGATCGCCTGGGTGGCGCACGTCGGCGGGTTCGTCGCCGGCGTGGCGATGGCGCGGCCGCTACTCAAGTGGCGGCGCGCCTAGCCCTTCGGCGGCTCGTCGGGCTCCAACAGGCGGTGGAGGTGGACGACGACGTAGCGCATCTCGGCATCGTCGACCGTCCGCTGCGCCGCGGCGCGCCAGGCCTTTTCGGCGCTCGCATAGTCGGGGAAGATGCCGACCACGTCGAGTTTGTCCGGATCGACGAAATCGAGCGTCCGCGGGTCGCTGACGCGCCCGCCGAATACGAGATGGAGCTTGCTCATGGGCGGGCCTTAGCGGCTCCGCCGCGACGCTCAACCCCAGAATGGCCCTATTCGGCCTTCACCGCCGCGCCCTTGGCGGCCTCGAGCACCGAATCGATCAGCTTCGAGACCTTGTCGCGGGTCGCGTCCCTGTCCGGCAGCAGCGAGCCGATCTGCTCCTGGCCGGCGTCGCGCGCGGCGCGGGCGGCGGCGCCGGCGGTGTCGGCGAGCTTGCGGCCGAGCGGATCGAGCATCTCGCGTTCCTTGGCGTGGCGCGGCAGCAGCACGCCGATCAGCACACCCAGCGCGATTCCGCCGGCGAGCAGCGCGAGCGGGCTTTCTCCGATCGCCTCCACCGTGCTGCGGTTGGTTGCGTTGCTCATTTCGGCTGTCCTTTCTTCGCGGGTTTCGCGGATTTCTTCTTCAAACCATCCGGCGCGAGCGGGGTTGCATCGCCCTTGATGCGGTGGCCCGCGACGATCTCGGCGATCCAGCCGCGCGCCATCACCAGCCCGATCGTGCCGGCGAAGGCGGCGACCGCGAGCGGGCGCGAGCGCACCGCGTCGGCGCCCTTGCGCGCAACCGACGCGACGCCTTGCGCCGCGCTCTCGACCGCATCCTGCGCGAGGTGCGACGGGCGCAGCCGCTGCTGCACCTTGCCGAGCGTCTCCATCAATTGGGCGCGGGCGGCGCGGCTGCGCGCCTCGGCGGCGGAGACATCGTCGGGCGAAACGCTCACGGCTTGCCCTTCATCACGCGCTTGACGTGCACCCACGAACGCCAGCCGAGCAGCGCCGACCAGCCGCCGATGAAGGTTACGACGATCAACGTCGCCCATCCCGGCCCAACGCTGGGCGAGAGAGTCAGCACGAGCCCGACCACAAGTGCGACCGAGGCGGCGAGCGCCAGCCCGATCGCGATAGCGCCGAGCCACAGTCCGGTGCGCGCGTCGTGCAGCTTGCCGCGCGCGAGCGTACGATAATAATCGATCTCGGCCTCGCCGAGCAGCTTGGCGTCTTCGGCGAGGCGGCCGAGCAGCGCACCGATGCTCTCATCCTCAGGCTCCGGCGTCTCCACCCCCCGCCGCCCGTCAGCTCTTGGGAGCGGAGGACGGAGGATCGCCCGCATCGGCGGCGGCGTCGATCCCGGACTTGATCAGCCGGGCGAGCACGAAGCCGATCGCCGCCGCGGTGCCGACCGCGATCACCGGGCTCTTGCGCACGAAATCGGCCGCGTCGTCGATCAGGTCGTCGACCTGCTTGCCGCGCAGCGTCTGGGCGAAGCCCGAGATGCCTTCAGCGGCGGAGCGGGCATATTTGCCGTAGTCGGCGCCGAGTTTCTCATCGACGTCGGCGGCGGCGTTCTCCATCAGCTTGGCGACCTGATCGAGCGCGTCGGTCGCGCGGTCCTTGCCTTCGCCGGCGAAGCCGCGGGCGCGTTCGGCCGCCTGGCTGCCGAGCTTGCCGGCTTCCTCGCGGATCGTGTCGGCGGCGGAGCGCCTGGCTTCGGCGGTCATCGGCGGCTCCTCGATCAGGGTGTCGCCATCGATCACTTTGTCAACCATGCCAAATTCCTTTCCGCGTCTCACCCGAAACAAACCCCAGGCAGACGCCCAAGTTCCATTGGGTTTGCCCGGCCGGCCGCAAGCGGTTAGAGGCTCGCGCGCGCCCCCAGGCAATCCGCCTTTCTACTAAGTAGGGAGACCGTTTCGTGACCGCAATCATCGACCTCCACGCCCGCCAGATTCTCGACAGCCGCGGCAACCCGACGGTGGAGGTGGACGTGATGCTCGAGGACGGCAGCTTCGGCCGCGCGGCGGTGCCCTCGGGCGCGTCGACCGGCGCACACGAAGCGGTCGAGAAGCGCGACGGCGACAAGTCGCGCTGGCTCGGCAAGGGCGTCCGGGGCGCGGTCGATGCGGTCAACGGCGAGATCGCCGAGGAAGTGCTGGGGCTCGACGCCGAGGATCAGGCCGATCTCGACCGCGCGATGATCGAGCTGGATGGCAGCCCCAACAAGGGCCGGCTCGGCGCCAACGCGATCCTAGGGGTGAGCCTGGCGGCGGCCAAGGCGGCGGCGGACGCGCGCGGGCTGCCGCTCTACCGCTATGTCGGCGGGGTGAGCGCGCACGTGCTGCCGGTGCCGATGATGAACATCATCAACGGCGGCGAGCATGCCGATAACCGAATCGACTTCCAGGAATTCATGATCGTGCCGGTGGGCGCGGACAGCATCGCCGAGGCGGTGCGCTACGGCTCCGAGATCTTCCATACGCTCAAGAAGAAGCTGAGCGAGAAGGGGCTGGCGACCGGGGTGGGCGACGAGGGCGGCTTCGCGCCGGACCTGAGCTCGACCACCGATGCGCTCGACTTCATCATGGCGAGCATCGAGGCGGCGGGATACACGCCGGGCGAGGACGTGATGCTCGCGCTCGATTGCGCGGCGACCGAATATTACAAGGACGGCGCCTATCGGATGGTGGGGGAGGGCAGGACCTTCTCTTCGGCCGAGAACGCCGATTTCCTCGCCGACCTGGCGGCGCGCTACCCGATCTTTTCGATCGAGGACGGCATGGCCGAGGACGACTGGGACGGCTGGAAGCTCCTGACCGACCGGCTCGGCGGCAAGATCCAGCTGGTGGGGGACGATCTGTTCGTGACCAATCCGGTGCGGCTCAAGCGCGGGATCGACGGGGGCTATGCCAATTCGCTGCTGGTGAAGGTCAATCAGATCGGCACGCTGACCGAAACGCTGGCGGCGGTGAGCATGGCGCAGCGCGCCTCCTACACCGCGGTGATGTCGCACCGCTCGGGCGAGACCGAGGACTCGACGATCGCCGATCTCGCGGTCGCGACCAACTGCGGGCAGATCAAGACCGGGAGCCTCGCGCGATCGGACCGGCTCGCCAAGTACAACCAGCTGATCCGGATCGAGGAGGAATTGGGCGACGCCGCAGTCTATGCGGGAACCAGCGTGCTTAAGTGAGGGTTCAGTAACAGTACGGCACTTGATTAACGCATATAGTTAAGCGAGAATCAGGGAATGGGACGGGCATCACCAATCGGGAGCATCCTGCGCAACGCCGGGCTCCCCGCGGTCGCGATCATCGCGATGGGGTTCTTCGGCTATAACGCGCTGCTCGGACCCAACGGCATCCTCGCGTACAATGACTTCAAGCACCAGCTCGCGCAGCGCAACGCCGAATATCAGGTGCTCCAGAAGCAGCGCGACGCGCTCAAGAACCGCGTGAGCCTGCTTGCCGGCAAGAACGGCGCCGATCCGGACATGGTCGAGGAGCTGCTCCACAAGCAGCTCAACGTCGTGCGCACGGACGAGGTCGTGGTTCCGCTGAAGAAGCAATAAACCCGAGCGAACGCACCTGCCGGCCGAGAGGCGGCGATTTCCTAAGGCCGATAGAAGTGAGGCTGAGGCGCAGGCGGGCCCGGCTCCTCGGCATTGCACCGCATGCGCCTATGCAAACAGTTTGAAAGCGCGCGCACTTGTTGGAGAAAATAGAGGTTGAGGCCGATGCTGAGTGCGAGCGTCATGCCAAGGAGCAGCGCCAGCCCGAGCTGGCCGCGAGGCCGCTTTTTCGGTTCGACGTCAACATCGCGCTTCGACGGGGGCTCGGCGCATGCGGCAAGGGTGCGCGCGATCGTCAGAGGGGATGAGAATAGTGGGCCCGCCTTCTCGATCCCCCAGAAGCGGCGAAGCAGGCCCTCCGTGTTTCTGCGAAGATCACCGATGAGAGTCCGAGCGTTCGATGGCTCGACATGCGCCGGGGAAAGGAAGCCCTCGCCGACGATGACCGCTCGGCCGGCCTAGTCCAGCACGGTCGAGCCGTCAGCGGCCGCTTCGCACAAGGTGAAGTAGAGATGCCACGGAATGCCCGAAATCGTGACGGTCGCCTCGTTCATGCCGGACATCTGGCCGTCCAGTGCCTGTTCGAGCGCTCGGATCGCCTCCCGGTTGTCCAGCAGCAGCCCGGGCAGGACCAGGAAGGAATAGTCCGTCGGGGCGGGATTTGGCTCCCGCGACCTTGGCCATGCGCCCGTTGTCGAGAAGTTGCGCGAAGCCTCGTCCCACCGCGCTCAGGGGGATCAGCCATGTCGTCAGGCCATAGCTTTGCCGCTTCGCCAGCAGATCGCGAAATGCCTCGATCGTGCGGAGGAGCTTGGACACGTCGTCGAGTTCGTTCTGATTGTCGAGAATATCCCACTTCGTAATGACGAAGTGCAGAGGCTTGCTCACGTTGCGTCCGATCAGATGCAATATAGCCTTGAGCTCGTCTTCGACCGCCTTGTGAAGTTTCCCATCTCCGGTCAGCGCCGTGAGGACCTTCGCGCCATCGAGCAGAACCAGATAGGCATCGCTTTCATCGAACCGCTTGAAGAAATCGTCGTTCCGCTCGGCGTCGCCAGTCAGCAGGCCGCCGGGAAAATCGAGATATTGGAGCTTGGTTACGACGTATCCTCGTGCTTGCTGTTGGGTATGACGCAATCGAAGGGAAAATCGCGATACTGCGACCCCATGGTTCCCGGCGGCCACCCCCGTTCGGGGTTTTCGATATCCCGATAAAGCTTGATGAGCTCCTGGGCGCGCGCCGCTTCGGTTCTCAAACTGAAGCAGGTATCCACGCGCTCCATCGCGAGCCGGTCATAGAGGCTCGCGAGATAGGCCGACTTTCCCGCGCCGGACACGCCTAGAGGCACGATCTTTGTGGGCTTCATGTCGCTTGTTCCATTTTCAGGTGACGCAGAGGCGTGCTGATGAAGCGAGAACAGGCGACCGGCTGCCGAACACTACGATGGCGCCGACAATTACTTATGGCACGTTCCTGTCATAGTCGATGTGGCTTCGCAGCGGGCATCTACGGACGCGAGATCGTCCGACTGAAGCCGGGGCGCTCCGCGCGTTGACGTTGCGCCGAGCCCGAAAACGCGCTTATAGGCTCGGCCCCTGACTCTTCCCCGGACGAGGATCTCCTCATCGTGGCCAAATCGCCCGCCAAGAAAGCTTCCAACCCGCCCGCGACACCCAACCGCGAGCGCCCCGACGAACCGGAACGGTACAAGGCCAGCAAGGACGAGCTGCTCGGCTTCTACAAGCAGATGCTGCTGATCCGCCGCTTCGAGGAGCGCGCCGGCCAGCTCTATGGGCTCGGCTTCATCGGCGGCTTCTGCCATCTCTACATCGGCCAGGAAGCGGTCGCTGTGGGACTCCAGTCGGCGCTCGACGGCGACAAGGACAGCGTGATCACCGGCTATCGCGATCACGGCCATATGCTGGCCTACGGCATCGACCCCAAGGTCATCATGGCCGAGTTGACCGGGCGCCAAGCCGGCATCTCGAAGGGCAAGGGCGGCTCGATGCACATGTTCTCCACCGAGAAGAAGTTCTACGGCGGCCATGGCATCGTCGGCGCGCAGGTCTCGCTCGGCACCGGCCTCGCGTTCGCGCACAAGTACAACGAGGACGGCGGCGTCACGCTGGCCTATTTCGGTGACGGCGCGGCAAACCAGGGCCAGGTCTATGAGAGCTTCAACATGGCCGAGCTGTGGAAGCTGCCGATCATCTATGTGATCGAGAACAACCAATATGCGATGGGCACCAGCGTCAACCGCTCGTCGGCCGAGGACCAGCTCTACAAGCGCGGCGAAAGCTTCCGCATCCCCGGCATCCAGGTCGACGGGATGGACGTGCTCGCCTGCCGCGGCGCCGCCGAGGAGGCGCTGGCCTGGGTCCGCGCGGGCAAGGGGCCGATCATCCTCGAGATGAAGACCTATCGATATCGCGGCCACTCGATGTCCGATCCCGCCAAGTACCGCAGCCGCGAGGAAGTCCAGGCGGTGCGTGACAAGTCCGACCCGATCGAGCAGGCCAAGAAGGAGCTCGAGGCAATGGGAATGAAGGAGGACGACTTCAAGCCGATCGAGACGGAGATCCGCAAGATCGTTGTACGAAGCAGCTGATTTTGCTGAACAAACTCCAGAGCCGGAGCCCGCCGAACTGTACACCGACGTGCTGGTGGAGTCCTACTGATGGCGATCGAACTCAAGATGCCGGCGCTGTCGCCCACGATGGAAGAAGGCACGCTCGCCAAGTGGCTGGTCAAGGAAGGCGACACGGTCAAGTCGGGCGACATCCTCGCCGAGATCGAGACCGACAAGGCGACGATGGAATTCGAGGCGGTCGACGAAGGCACGATCGGCCAGATCCTGGTCCCCGAGGGCACCGATAACGTCAAGGTCGGCACCGTGATCGCGACGATCGCGGGCGAGGGCGAGGACACCACGCCGGCGCCCGCCGCGCCCAAGCACGAGCCCGAGGTCGCCAAGAAGGCCGAAGCGCCGCCCGCGCCCGAATCCTCAAGCCCGCAGCCGCACCAGGTCGAGACCGGCGCGCGGCAGATGTTCGAGGCCGCCAAGCACGACGCCACCGTCGCCGACCCTCAGGTTCCCGCGGGCACCGAGATGGTCAAGGTCACGCTGCGCGAGGCGCTGCGCGATGCGATGGCCGAGGAGATGCGCGCCGACAGCCGTGTGTTCGTGATGGGTGAGGAAGTCGCCGAGTATCAGGGCGCGTACAAGGTGACCCAGGGCCTGCTCGACGAGTTCGGGCCCAAGCGCGTGATCGACACGCCGATCACCGAATACGGCTTCGCCGGCGTCGGTACCGGCGCGGCGATGGGCGGGCTCCGCCCGATCGTCGAGTTCATGACCTTCAACTTCGCGATGCAGGCGATCGACCACATCATGAACTCCGCCGCCAAGACCAATTACATGTCCGGCGGGCAGATGCGCTGCCCGATCGTGTTCCGCGGGCCCAACGGCGCCGCGAGCCGCGTCGGCGCCCAGCATTCGCAGAACTACGGGCCCTGGTATGCCAGCGTCCCCGGGCTGATCGTGATCGCGCCCTATGACGCGGCCGACGCCAAGGGGCTGCTCAAGGCGGCGATCCGCACCGAGGATCCGGTGGTCTTCCTCGAGAACGAATTGCTCTACGGCCGCAGCTTCGAAGTGCCCAAGCTCGACGACTGGGTGCTGCCGATCGGCAAGGCGCGGATCGTGCGGCCGGGCAAGGACGTGACGATCGTCAGCTATTCGATCGGCGTCGGCCTCGCGCTCGAGGCGGCCGAGGCGCTGGCGGGCGAGGGGATCGACGCCGAGGTGGTCGATCTGCGCACGCTGCGCCCGCTCGACACCTCGACGGTGCTCGCGAGCCTCAAGAAGACCAACCGGATGGTGGTGGTCGAGGAGGGCTGGCCGGTCTGCTCGATCTCGAGCGAGATCATCGCGGTGGCGATGACCGAGGGCTTCGACGACCTCGACGCGCCGGTACTGCGTGTGACCAACGAGGACGTGCCGCTGCCTTACGCCGCCAACCTCGAGAAGCTGGCGCTGGTGAACTCGGCGCGGGTGATCGAGGCGGTGAAGAAGGTGACGTACCGCTGATTTCTGAGCCTCCCCTTCAGGGGAGGGGCTTTAGAAGGTTCAGCAGCTGCTCGCCGTCGCGTGCTCGGTGTTGTAGATCTGGGTGAGGTCGCGAGTGTCGCGGACCATCATCGAGGCGACCTCGGTGAAGTTGGTGGTCGGCGAGAGCGACGTCTTCACCAGCGGCTGATATTCGTAATAGACCTCGACGAACATCGTTGCGCCGCCGTCCGCGGCGATCGTCTGGCGGCCGGTGGGACCCATGCCGTTGAGGTTGGTCTGGCCGGCGGTGCCATAGGTCGAGGCATGGCTGGTCTTGGCGCCCGAGCAGCGCTGCCACACGATCTTGTACTTGCCGGTCGTGTTGGGATTGGCGATCGGCTCGAGGTCCGAGAGGATCACGCGGCCGTAGGTGTAGAGCCCCATCTCGCCCGATTGGAGGCCGGCGCCGGTCAACACGTCGTTGATGTCGGTCTCGCTGATCGTTTTGGCCTGGAGCTGCGAGCCGTCGCCCATGCGCGCGGCATTATCCGCCAGATGGAGCGCGATCTGGCTGATCCGCATCTTGGTGGTGATGTAGTTGGTGAGCTCGGCGCCGGTCAGCGCCATCGTCAGCAGGATCGGCAGCGATAGCGCGAACTCGAGCATCGCCACGCCGCGCGCATCGCGGCGGAATGCGCGGAAGCGGCGGAGAAGGGTGCGGATGCGAGTCACGTGCAGTGCCTCACCACCGGCGAGGCATAACTTCCCTGGTCGCCGTAGGGCTGGTTCGCGAGCACGGTCGCGCCGCTGATGGTGGTAGTGTGCGAGCCGCCGACGAAATTGTAGATCGGGAAGAAGCGCGGATAGCTGACGGTCACGGTGTAGAGCACCGCATCCTTCGCACCGCCCTGGCCGGCGTCGGCGCCGTCCTTGTCCCAATTGCTGTTGAGATTGTCGTCCTCATAGGGCTCGCCGGCGTCGCAGGTGCCGTTGTGGTTGGTGTCGGTCCAGGGCTCGGCGGCGGCGGCGGCGGCCTTGGAGAAGGTGCGGTAGTAGCGCCGCGTGATCGTCACCGTCGAATTGTTCGCAAGCGCTCGAACCTGCGCCTTCACTTCGTTGTCGAGCGTGGTCTGCTCGTCGGCATCGGTGCCGCTCTCGAGCGCCGCGTCGCGCCCGACCTTCTGGACGATGCCCTGGAGCACCGATCGCATGTAGAGCGTATGCGCGACATCGAACGCGCCGAGCAGGACCATGCCCATGACGGGCGCCACGATCGCGAATTCGACGACCGTGGCGCCCCTCTCGTCGCGCCGGAGCGCGCGGATGTACCGGCAATAGGAAGCCACGAGCGCATCCGCCCGCGACAGCCAAGGATGGGAGACTTGCCGGTTCATTTGGTTAGTCGGAGCTCTGAGATCTGCGAGGCGATCGAGGCGAAGGTCGACTGGATCTGCGCAGCGTTGTTCGCGCTGAAATACTTGCCCGAGGAAGCGCAGGCGGTGAGCCTCGTCACCGTCGTCGAATCGACGCTGCCGAAGGTGATCACCCACAGCGTGATGTTCTTGTTCTTGATCGCAGTGCACAGCGCGGTGGTGCGGGCGTTGACCTGTGCGGTGAGCGTGCCCGTGGTGGTGCAGCCGTCGGTGGGCGCGGTCGAGGCGCTGGTCTCGCGCCGGTCGAACCAGTTGACGCCATACGCGGTGTAGTTGCTGATACCGGTGCACGGATCGCCGTCGGTCATGAAGATCATGTGGCGCTCGATGTCGCCGCCCTGCGGGGTGGTGGCGTTTTCGGTCGAGAAGATGCCGGTCGGCGACATCAGCCGCGCACCCCACAGCAGGCCGATGTCGTGATAGGTGTTGCCGCTGGGCGTCAGGCTGTCGACATAGGTGTCGAACGCGCTGGCGTCGGTCCACGACTGCAGCTTCTTGGCGGGGGTCGGGCAATAATAGTCCGATCCGTTGACGTAGTTCGACGTCGTATACTGATCGGTCAGCGTCCAGGTGCCGCTGCCGCCGCCCCAGCCGCCGGGATCGCTGCGCGTGTAGATCATGTCGTCGAGCGCGGGGGCCCACAGCGTGGTCGAGTCGTTCTGGTTCGGCAGCAGATCGATGTCGAGATCCTTGGCGGCCGCCGGAATCGGATCGTAGCTCGATGCCCGAGTCGTCTGGCGCTCCTCGATGCAACCGTCCCAGGTGATCGTCTTGGCGGTGCCGTTGCTGCCGATCGGGAGCGTGAACGACGTGTTCCACGCGGTCCCGTTCTTGAGGCCAGAGATGTCCTGCGTGATCTGGCCGTAGTGCCAGCGGTTGAACGTCGTGGTAGGATATGTCGTCGTCACGTCGGTGCGCTTCCGGCGGCAGCTCTCGTTGGTGCCGCTGGTGTCCGAAGCGCCGTTATAGCCCCATTCGCCGCTGTTGCCGCCTTGGGTCGCCACGCCGTCATTCGGGAAGCTGCTGACGACGGTCGCGGTCGGGGCGGGGCCGCCGGAGTTGGTCGCGGTGGGAGAGAAGCCGGAAAACGACTGGTTGTTCATGAATTTGAGGCAGTCGGACTGGGAGATGGAACCGCCTGAATAGTTCTCCCAATAGGGGCCGTTCGTCGACGTTCCCCCGGTCGTCGTCGTCCACTGCGCCTCGCGCGACTGATACGGCCAGCTGTTCGCGAAATAGGTGTTCGGCAGCAGATAGCCGACGTTGACGTTGGTCGAATAGGGCACGAAGCCGAAGCGGATCTGGACCTGGTTGCCGGTGCCGCCGCTGGGGGTGCCGGTGGTGCAGTTCGCGTCGGTATCGAGCTTAGCGACGATCTCGTAGAAGCATTTCACCGCGACCTTGAGCGACGCCATCTTGGATTGCGAATCGCCGCTGGGTGTGTCGCCCATCGATCCCGTGGTATCGAGCACGAACATGATGTCGGTGTTGGGCAGCCGCATCTCGGTCTCGCAGGTGACCGAGAGCGTTTCGGTGGGATGGCCGAAGATGCTCATCAGCGTCATGGGCAGGCTGGCCGACGCGGTTCCGGTCACCTTGCCGGCGTTTTCAGAAAAGGTGCGCGTCAGCCCCGACGAGCCATAGGCGCCCGACTGGAAGTTGGCGTCGAAGAACTTCGTCGCCGCGACGTTCGGATAGTTTGCGGTCCCGTTGACGGTCTGCGACCAAGTGCCGCCGCCCATCGCCTTGCGCCCGGCGAGCGCGCCGGCGTCGCAGGCATGTTGCAGCCGGGTCTTGACGATGTACATGCGGCTGATGTCGACGCCGCCGCCGACCATGCCCGCGAGCGGGATCAACGCCATCGCCATGATGCCGAGCGTGCTCGCGCGGGCGTCGCGCAAAAGCGCACCCAGGAATCCCCGTGCGCGATGCATGGTGCGATGGTTCGAATCCGACATACGCGTTCCCACTCCCCGATCGAACGGTGTTATGCCGCCGTCTGGGATAACTCCGCATAAAGCGGTGCGGTTAACAGGCCGTTGTCGTCACACCGTGGCAAAGCCGGCGGCATGACGTCAGATGACCCTGAACGCGGGTTGATCCTGGCCTATGCGCCAGCCGCGGGGCGAGGGGCGCTCGCGGCGCTGCTCGCGCTCGATGACGCGCTCGCACAAGTGCTGCGCACCACCCGCGAACCTGCGTTGGGGCAGCTGAGGCTCGCCTGGTGGCGCGAGGCGCTCGAGCAGCTTGATAACTCCGCAGGGCCCGCCGAGCCGGTGCTGCGCGCGCTGGCCGCCTACGCGCTTCCCCAGGAGAAGTCACGGGCGCTCGGCTGGCAGGTCTGGTGAGCGGGTGGGAGGTGCTGATCGAGGCTGAACGGCTCGATGCGAACGCGCTCGCAACCTATGCCGAGGGGAGAGGCGCGTTGTTTACCCTCGCGGGGGTCGCCCTGGCGGCATCACCGGGCGATCCGCTGGCGGCGGCAGGGCGGGGCTGGGCGCTTGCCGACCTGGCGCGCAACCTCGCGGACCCGGGAGAAGCGGCGGTGGCGCGGACGATGGCCGCGCCCTGGCTCGACGTGGCGGGCGCGGCCCATTGGAGCCGGAACGCGCGGGCGCTCGGCGCCATGACGCATCTCGCGCGGCTCGATCTTGCGGACAGTCGTTCGCCGACCGGTGCGCCGGCCCGAGTCGCGCGATTGCTCTGGCATCGGATGACCGGACGCTAGGCCGGGCTTGTGCGGCGTGGCGCGGGGAGTAGCTTCGTCGAGATCGAACTCAGGGGAGATCGGGCGATGTGGCGCTATTTAGCGGGCGGGGGTGCGGTGCTGCTGCTGGTCGTGGCCGGCATGTTCCTGTTCCGGGGATCGGCGAGCCCGGAGGCGCACAAGGCGCCGCCGCCCGCGCCCGTCGCCGCCGCGTCCGAGGAGCCGCTGCCCGACGAACCGCCGAGCGCCGACGACCGGACGCGTGAGCAGAAACGCTTCGACCGGATCGACAAGGACAAGAACGAGGCAGTGTCGCGCGACGAGTTCTTCGCGCTGCGCCACAAGCTGTTCGCGAAGATGGACACGGATCATGACGGCAAGCTGAGCTTCGACGAATGGGCGATCCGCGGCATCCGCCGCTTCGCTGAGGCCGACCGCGACAAGTCCGGCACGCTCACCCGCGCCGAATTCGCCACCACCGCGATGAAGCGCAAGGCGGGCGGGGCGAGGCCGAGATGCGATTGCCGCAAGGCGGAAGCGCGCGCGGCGAAGGACGAGGGGGACGGCGAGGAGAATTAGGCCGCCATCCACGCCGCCAGTGCGTCGCGCGCTCGTCCGGTGTAGAGCAACTTGCGGTCGGCCTTCTTCGAGCGCCCCGGGATCGGCGGGAACAGGCCGAAGTTGACGTTCATCGGCTGGTAGGTCTCGGCCTCCGCGCCGCCGGTGATGTGCGCGAGCAGGGCGCCGAGCGCGGTTTCGGGCGGGGGCGGGGCGAGGCTTCCGCCCGCGAGCTCCGCCGCGGCGAAGCGCCCGGCGAGCAGCCCGATCGCGGCGCTTTCGACATAGCCCTCGCAGCCGGTGATCTGCCCGGCGAAGCGGATACGCGGGCGCGACTTGAGACGCAGCACGGGATCGAGCAGCTCGGGCGACTTGATGAAAGTGTTGCGATGCAGCCCGCCCAGCCGCGCGAATTCAGCGTTTGAGAGACCAGGAATCGTCCGAAATAGAGTAACTTGATCGGCATATTTTAGTTTTGTCTGGAAGCCGACCATATTCCACAACGTGCCGCTGGCGTTATCCTGGCGGAGCTGGACGACGGCATAGGGCCAGCGCCCAGTGCGCGGATCGTCGAGCCCGACCGGCTTCATCGGGCCGTAGCGCAGCGTGTCGACCCCGCGTTCCGCCATCACCTCGATCGGCATGCAGCCTTCGAAATAGGGCACGTTCTCCCACTCGCGGAATTCGGTCTTTTCGCCCGCGAGCAGCCCGGCGTGGAAAGCCAGGTACTGGTCCTTGTCCATCGCGCAGTTGATGTAATCCTTCCCTTCGCCCTTGTTCCACCGCGACTGGAACCAGGCCGTCGTCATGTCGATGCTCTCGAAATGGACGATCGGGGCAATCGCATCGAAGAAGGCGAGGGCATCCTTGCCGGTCGAGCCCGCGATGCTTTCGGCGAGCAAGGGCGCGGTGAGCGGGCCGGTGGCGACGATGGTGAGGCCCACGTCGGGGAGCACGTCCACCCGTTCGCGGACGATCTCGATGTTGGGATGCGCCTCCAGTGCGGCGGTGACGCCCGCGGCGAAGCCGTCGCGGTCGACGGCGAGCGCGGAGCCGGCGGGCACCTTGTGGACATCCCCCTCGCGCAGGATCAAAGAGCTCAAGGCGCGCATCTCGGCGTGGAGCAGGCCCACCGCATTGCGATCGGCGTCGTCCGAGCGGAAGCTGTTCGAGCAGACCAGCTCGGCGAGCCGGTCGCCCTGGTGCGCCGGCGTCATGCTGCCGGATCCGCGCATCTCGGAGAGGCGCACCTTGTGCCCGGCCTCGGCGAGCTGCCAAGCGGCTTCGGAGCCGGCGAGGCCGCCGCCGATGATATGGATGTCGTGAGTCACGGCCGGGCAGATAGCGCAGCCGTGGCGCGCCCGCTATGCTGGCGCGATGCGTTACAAGCCGATCGATCTGCTCGTCCTCGTCGCCCTGATCGCGGGCATGGCCTATTTCTGCGAATACCGGCTCGGCGCGCGCGGCGAAGTCATGATCGTCGCGAAGGGCACGTGCGTCGCGCTGCTGGCGGTGTGGGCGGGGGCGCAGGCGCGCAGCCTCGACGGCTGGCTGATCGCGGCGGTGATGGCGCTCGGCGCGCTGGGCGACGTGGTGATCGAGACCAGCGGCATGAAGGTGGGAGGGGCCGCATTCCTCGTCGCGCACATCGTCGCGATCGGGCTCTATCTGCGCAACGGCAGCGGCAGCCCGTGGATCGCCGCGGGGGTGGCGGTGGCGGTCGCGGCGATCGCGTGGTTCCTGCCGATCTTCCGCGACATGGCGCCCGGATTCGCGCTCTATGCGCTGGGAGTGGGCGCGATGGCGGGGACCGCGCTGATCAGCCGGTTCCCCCGCAACAGCGTGGGCGCGGGCGCGTTGATGTTCGTGGCGTCGGACCTGTTGATCTTCTCGCGGTTCGGGCCGCTCCACGGCTCGGCGCTGCCCAGCTTGCTGGTCTGGCCGCTCTATGTCGCCGCGCAGACCTCGATCGCCTGGGGCGTCGTGACGACGCTGCGGCACGAGGCCGTGCCATGAGGATCTTAACGATCGGCTACGAGCAGACGACGATGGCCGATTTCCTTGCGGCGCTCGCCCGCGCCGGAGTGGAGCGCGTGATCGATGTGCGCGCGCTGCCGTTGTCACGGCGACCGGGGTTCTCCAAGTCGAGCCTGGCCGCGAGCCTGAAGGAAGCGGGGATCGACTATGTCCACCTCAAGGCGCTCGGCACGCCCAAGCGCGGCCGCGATGCCGCCAAGAAGGGCGACCGAGCGACGCTCGAGGCGGTCTACGAGGACCAGCTGGGGCTGCCCGAGGCGCAGGCCGCGGCCGCGCGGATGCGTGTTCTGGCGGCGGAGAGGCCATCGGCGTTGCTCTGCTACGAGCGCGATCCGGCCTGCTGCCACCGTACCCTGCTGCTCGCCGCGGAGGGCGACGGCGCCGAAGTCATCGACCTGTACGCTTGAAGGAGGGGCTCATGCTCGACCATATCGGCATCGCCGCGACCGACTATCCCGCCTCGCGCGCCTTCTACGAGGCCGCGCTGGCGCCGCTGGGCATCGGCACGGTGATGGAACTTACCGCCGAGCAGACCGGCGGCTATGCCGGGATCGGCATGGGAAAGGACGACAAGCCCTTCTTCTGGGTCGGCAGCGGTGGACCCAAGGGCGCGGGGATGCACGTCGCCTTCGCCGCCGCGACTCGCGCCGAGGTCGATGCCTTCTATGCCGCGGCGATGGGCGCGGGCGGCAAGGACAGTGGCGGGCCGGGGCTCAGGCCCTGGTATCACCCGAACTACTATGGCGCGTTCGTGCTCGATCCGGACGGGATCAACGTCGAGGCGGTGTGCCATCGGGCGGAGTGAAGGGTGGGCGGGCCGCAACTCATCGCCGCAATGTCGCCTTCTGGTGGATTTGCGACTGTCAGCTTTTGGCGAAAGGATCGCGATAACTGCCGTTGCAGGGCGTAATCAATTCGATGGTCATCGAGTGAATGTCCGAGATTGTTGGGATGGGCCGGGACAAGGTACTACCGCGCCCGGATCGAACGCCAAACTCGACGAGCGCATGATGCGGATCGCAGTGTCGTTGCGCTCGGTGTCTGCACGCAGGCAATAACCGCTGGACGGCATATCCTCAGCGTCAGCGAAAATAACTTTATATTCCCGGGGGTCGATACAGAAATCGCCGAAATAGTCACGGAGCTGGATATGGCTGCACGCGTTCTTACCGTGGGTTTTGTAAGCGCGAGCGATAGCGAAATCTTCAACTCTGCGCCCGAGGTGGGGTCCGGAGAAGTCGATAAGCTGGAAGGCCTCGCCTACCAAAGTCATTCCCATGAGCGTTCCCGTGATAAGTCCGACGAAGAAAAAGGCTATTTGCGGTCACCGTCGTCGACGAGCGTGATGCCGGTTTGACAATCGCAATCAGCAATGAAAACCCGGCTCCGGTGGCTACTCCCAAACAAAGGGCACTCGTAATAACAACGTCACTACGATCAGGGTATAACTCAGTCGTATTTCCAAAAATCCATAGCAGTGGAATAGCCACGATCATCGCGAAAATTAGCACAATGATAAGGTTGCGCTGCATGAAACTGCGGCGGTCGGCCTCGACTTCGCTCAGCACCTAGGCGTTACTCCTCGATGACAGCTTATGGCTTGGGTCGACGCACCGCGAAACGACTAAGTTTGGGGGAGTGCGGACAGGGCGAGCCGGTTGCGGCCGCGGAGAGGTATTCGGCGAACGCAAGTGACGAAGGCACTTACCCCGCCACCGGCAGTTTGATGCTCCCGTCAGGCTCATATTCGAGCGGGCCGTAGGAGATCACCGCGGCGAGCGGGAGGGGGCCGTGGATGTGGGGGAACAGCGCACCGCCGCGCGAGGGCTCCCACCGCACGGTCTCGTCGAGCGCTTCGAGGTCGACCGCGGCGAGCCACAGGCCTTCCTGACCGGCGAAATGCTTCGCCAGCGTCTCGCCGAGCTGGTCGGCGGTGGAGAGGTGGATGAAGCCGTCGGCGAGATCGACCGGCGCGCCCGCGAACGAGCCGGCCTCTAGCGCGTCGATCTGGTCTGCGGTGAGGATTTTGTAGGCGGTCGTCTCGTTCATTCCGGCGCGCCTTCGGCCAAATCCTCGCCGGTGTCGCCGTCGGGCGTGGGCTCGCCGGCGCTTGCGCCATCGCCCAGGTCCACCTCGGCTTCGTCCTCGCTCTCTTCGATCCGCGCGGCGGACACGACGTGCTCAGCCTCGTCGACGCGGAAAAGGGTGACGCCCTGGGTGTTGCGCCCAGCGACGCGGATGTCGCCCACGCTGGTGCGGATCAGCTTGGCCTGATCGGTGACCAGCATCAGCTGCTCGCCGTTGTGCGCCGGGAAGCTCGCGACGACCGGGCCGTTGCGCTCCGAGGTGACGATGTTGGTGATGCCCTGGCCGCCGCGGTTGGTGCGGCGATATTCGAACGCCGAGGTACGCTTGCCGTAGCCGTTGGCGGTGACGGTGAGGATGAATTCCTCCGCCGCCTCGAATTCGGCCATGCGTTCGGGCGAGAGCGTGACTTCGCGATCGCCATCCTTCCACGGGGCGGCCTTGAGGTAATCCTCGCGCTCCTGCGGGGTGGCGTCGAAGCCGCGCAGCACCGAGAGGGAGATGACCTCGTCGCCGCCGGCCAGCCGGGCGCCGCGCACGCCGGTCGAATCGCGGCTCTGGAACTCGCGGACGTCGGTGGCGGCGAAGCGGATCGCCTTCCCCTGGCGGGTGGCGAGCAGCACGTCCTCGTCCTCGGTGAGCAGCGAGACGCCGATCAGCCGGTCCTCGGACCCTTCCTCGAAGCGCATCGCGATTTTGCCCGAGGTGCGGATATTGGCGAAGGCGTCCATCGAGTTGCGGCGCACCGATCCCTTGGCGGTGGCGAACATGACGTGGAGCTTACCCCACTCATTCTCGTCCTCGGGGAGGGGGAGGACGGTGGAGATCGTCTCGCCGGTCTCGAGCGGGAGCAGGTTGATCATCGGCCGCCCGCGCGTGGCGGGGCCGCCCTCGGGCAAGCGCCAGACCTTCATCCGATAGACCTTGCCGGCGGTGGAGAAGAACAGCACCGGGGTGTGCGTCGAGGTGACGAACAGATTGGTGACGACGTCCTCGTCCTTGGTCGCCATGCCGGCGCGGCCCTTGCCGCCGCGCTTCTGGGCGCGGAAGGTGTCGAGGCTGGTGCGCTTGATGTAACCTTCGACCGTGACGGTGACGACCATGTCCTCGCGCTCGATCAGATCCTCGTCCTCGATCCCGTCCATCGCGGCGGCGATCTCGGTGCGGCGCGGGGTAGCGTAGGCGTCGCGGACCGCGGTCAACTCCTCGACCATGACTTCGTAGAGCCGTGCGCGGTTGCCGAGGATCTCGAGCAGCTCGGCGATCGATTCGGCGAGCTTGGCGAGCTCGTCGCCGATCTCGTCGCGACCGAGCGCGGTGAGGCGGTGGAGCCGAAGATCGAGGATCGCGCGGACCTGGACGTCGGACAGGCGATAGACATCGCCGGTAACGTCGGTCTCGACCGCCTCGACCAGCCGGATGTAGCCGGCGATCTCGGCGATCGGCCATTCGCGCATGAGCAATCGGGTGCGCGCCTCGACCGGGCTCGCCGAGCCGCGGATGATCCTGACCACCTCGTCGAGGTTGGTGACCGCGATGACGAGGCCGAGCAACACGTGAGCCCGGTCACGCGCCTTCGCCAACTCGAACTTCGAGCGGCGAGTGATGACCTCCTCGCGGAACTTGACGAAGGCCTCGATGATGTCGCGCAGGTTGAGCAGCTCGGGGCGCCCGCCGCGGATCGCGAGCATGTTCGCCGGGAAGGAGGATTGGGCGGGGGTGTTGCGCCACAGCTGGTTGAGCACGACCTCGGGCGTCGCGTCGCGCTTGAGATCGATGACGATGCGGACACCTTCGCGATTCGATTCGTCGCGGATGTCGCTGATGCCCTCGACGCGCTTTTCCTTGGCGGCCTCGGCGATCTTCTCGACCAGCGCGTTCTTGCCCTGTTGGTAGGGGATTTCGGTGAGCACGATCGAGCGCCGCTCGCCGCGCTGCTCGGTGGTGTGGCGGCTGCGGACGATGATCGAGCCGCGCCCGGTCTGATAGGCGGCGCGGCAGCCCGAACGGCCGAGGATCACTCCGCCGGTGGGGAAATCGGGCCCGGGCACGATCTCCATCAGCTCCTCGATCGTGATTCCGCCGTTCTCGATGTACGCCAGGCAGGCGTCGACGACTTCGCCGAGGTTGTGCGGCGGGATGTTGGTCGCCATGCCGACCGCGATGCCGCCCGCGCCGTTGACCAGCAGGTTGGGGAAGCGCGCGGGGAGGACGGTGGGCTCGCTTTCCGAGCCGTCGTAATTGTCCTGGAAATCGACGGTGTCCTTGTCGATGTCCTCAATCAGCGCGGTCGCGACCTTGGCGAGCCGCGCCTCGGTGTAGCGCATCGCCGCGGGCATATCCGGGTCCATCGAACCGAAATTGCCCTGGCCGTCGATCAGCGGTACGCGCATGGCCCAATCCTGGGCCATGCGCGCCATCGCCATGTAGATCGAGCTGTCGCCGTGCGGGTGGTATTTACCCATCACATCGCCGACGAGGCGGGCGGACTTGCGATACGGCCGGTTGGCGAGATAGCCGCCTTCCTGCGCGGCATGGAGGATACGGCGGTGGACGGGCTTGAGGCCGTCGCGCACGTCGGGCAGGGCGCGCGCCACGATCACGCTCATCGCGTAGTCGAGGTACGAGGTCTTCATCTCGTCGACGATGGAGACAGGCGTAATGTCGGAGGGGTCCGCGAGGACGGTCTCGTCGGTCAAGTTTCGATGCTTTCCGGAGTTTGTTTCAATTCCGGGACCGCTCTAGCCGCCCGCCGTCCTGCTGCCAACCCTCGCGTGCGCGCGCATACGCGCACGCGAGGTCTCGGCGAGCCTCAGCTATTGGCGCTTTTCTCACAGGCGAGGCCGATCGAGTATACATTGCCGATTTCGAGCGAGGCCGCGTACTGCCGGTCAAAGAGCGAGTATATCTTCTGCGGACTGTCGAAGCCCCGTGTCGCCAATTCTCCCTGGTCGTGCCGCTCTCCGATGATCGCACTGACGCGTTTCCATCTTGGATATTCGCTCAAATCGATCCCGCTCGTTTTCAGGTGTTCGGCGAAATTGACGACCGGCTGCAACGTGATCGGGCAGAATATATCCTGCTCGAACGCGTCACCCGGCAGGGCGACGTTGGTCTTTCGAGCAACCGGGAAGCGCGTATCGCATTCGCGGACAAGGGCCTCGGCGTTTCCACGCTCGGGGCGAACCATGGAAACCAGTTCCCGTGCGCGTTGATCGAGGCGCGGTGCGAGCGCTCTAGGGGTGATTCCTTGCCAATGCACGTCCGCCGCCGCCGCCGTCATGAGGTAATATTCGACCTCCGCATAAGCTCTCATCCGCGGAACGTTTGCATCGTCGTTGACGACCGCGACCGCACTGGCACAGGCCATCGCCGCCTTCGATGTGTCGGCGTCCAGCGCCGGGGTCGCGGCTTGCGCGGCCAGCGCGAGTAAGGTCGGCATCATGGTCGATTTCCCCCGCTTCTTATCATCCTAGACGAGGTTGCGCTCTTGGAGCAACTCGCGGATCGTTGCGTTCGATCGCGGCTAACAGACACACCGCCATCGGCGCGGGCTCAAGCAGGCGCTTGTCTGGCGCGGTGGCCCCCGGTAGAGCGTGCCCGTTTCGCCGAGCCGCGGGGCGGCCCACGAGGAGAGTTGTTGGTCATGAAGAAGGTTTCGAAGCTCGCGCTGGCGGCCGTGCTGTCGCTTGGCGCCGTCTCGATGGGCGCCGTCCCCGCCGTCGCGCAGAAAGCTGACAAGAAGGGTAAGGACCAAGTTCAAGTTCCCGCGCCGCAGGTCAGCGACGAATTCCGCAAGGCCGCGACCGACGCTCAGCTCGCGATCAACGCCAAGGACCCGAAGGCCGAGGGGCTGCTGACCGCCGCCGAGGCGCTGGTCAAGACGAGCGACGAGAAATATTACGGAGCGAAGCTGCGACTTACCTTCGAGCTGGGCAAGATCCAGGCCGATCCCAACCATTCGTTTCAAGACATCATCGCGCCACTTAACGAATTGCTGAGCAACCCCAAGACCACCCCCGCCGAACTTCCCGAAATAAACTATCTGCGCGGACTGGCCGCGTTCAACACCAAGCACCGCCCCGAACTCGGTGCCCTATTTCCTCAAGGCCCGCGAGCTGGGCGCCAAGCACGACGACATCACACAGATGGTCGCGCAGGGCTATTTCGACGGCGGCAAGATCGACGAAGGCATCGCCGAGATCAGCCGCCTGATCGATGAGGAAAAGGCCGCGGGCCGGGCGCCGCTCGAATCCTGGTATTCCTATGTGATCGCCCGGCTTAACCAGCGCGGCGATCGGGCGGGTATCGCGAACTGGATGATGCGCGAGGTCCGCGACCTTCCGACGCTCGCCAACTGGCGCAAGGTGATCGTGACCTACCGCAACAGCCTCGATACGCAGCACCAGCCGCTCTCGCGCGACCAGAAGATCGACCTGTACCGCCTGATGCGCGGCACCGGGGCGCTGGTCGATCTCAACGACTATGTCGAGTACGCCCAGGAAGCGATCAACGGCGGGCTGCCGTGGGAAGCGCTGACGGTGCTCGACGCGGGCCGTAAGGCGGGCAAGATCCCGGCGGGCGACCCCGATGCGGGCGGGCTCACGAGCTCGGCCAACAACGGCGTCCGCAATGAAGGCTCCCTCGAAACGCTCGCCAAGCAGGCGGCGACGGACAGGGACGGCAAGGGCCTTGCCGCCACCGCCGACGCCTTTTTCGCATCCGGCGACTATGCCCGCGCGATCCAGCTCTACGACGCGGCTCTGCCGAAGGGCGGGGTCGACGCCGACACGATCAACCTGCGCCGCGGCGCGGCGATGGTATTCGGCGGCCAGAAGGATCAGGCGCGCGTCGCCTTCGCGCTGGTCAAGGCCGGCCCGAACGGCGACATCGCCCGCTTCTGGCTGGCGTGGATGGATCTGCCGCCGCTCAGCTGAGCCCGCGCGAAACCGGAATGGGGGCGGGGCTTCCCGCCCCTTTTTCATGTCCGGTCGACGGGAACCCCGGGGAGCGCCTTCGACGTGCGGATCGTGAGCGACGTCTTGACGTGCTCGACGTTGGGCGCGGGCGTCAATCGCGTCGTCAAAAGCTTTTGAAAGCTCTGAAGATCGGTTGCCACGATCTTGAGAATGAAGTCGATTTCGCCGTTCAGCATATGACATTCGCGGACTTCTGGGATCGCCGCGACGTGCTCCTCAAAAGCGAGCAGATCGCTCTCGGCCTGGCTGCGCAAGCTGACCATCGCGAACACGGTGAGGTTGTAGCCGAGTTGCTCCGAATCGAGCGCCGCGTGATAGCCGCGGATCGCGCCTTGCTGCTCGAGCGCACGCACGCGTCGCAGGCACGGCGGCGCGGTGAGGCCCACGCGCTCGGCGAGTTCGACGTTGGTCATGCGGCCATCTTCCTGCAACAGTTTCAGGATACGCATGTCGATCTCGTCGAATCGCATCGTTCGATCACCTCCCTGTTGCATGGGCCCGTGGCCGGCCTGATGCATTTGTGCCTGCCGCCAGCGGTAATCATAAGATTGTTACACGGCAACGCAATTGTCCCACAATGCGACGTGCCGAAATCGGCTGTTCCGCCTGCTGCGCCAACGAGTTAATGATTCGTTACGACGCGCTTTCGGGCGTCGGCCAAGGGTGACCCGCGGGTGCGTTTCGACGATACATTGGAGACGGTGCTGGCAGCCGATCTCGGCACGCCGTTCGGCATCCAGTCGGCGTGGCGGCAGATCGTCGATCTGATGGGGCGCCGCCGGGTTCCCGCCGATGCCCGCGCTCTCCGCATCCTCCGCGCGATTCGCGACGACGTGCCGCTGTCGGTGCGCGCCGCGAGCGCGCGCGGCCTCGAATTCGCCGATCCGCCGCCGCCACTTGTCCGCCTGTTCGCGGTCGACGAGTTGGCCGTGGCGCTGCCGGTGCTCCGAAGCGCGCGGATGCCCTCAGCCGAATGGGTCCAGCTGCTTCCCGACCTCGCCCCCGCGGGGCGCGCGGTGCTGCGCAACCGGCGCGATCTGAGCCCGGTGGTGCGGCGCGCGCTCGAGGCGTTCGGCCCGATTGACTTCGTGCTTCCGGACGAGTCGCCGAAGGTGGCGGAAGTGGCGGCGCCGATTTCAGTGCTCGACGCGCCGCCGATGCTGGCGGTCGAGGCGCCGATCGTCGACGCGTCCATCGTCGAAGCGCCCGCCGTGCGGGCCATCTCGGAGCCAGTCGCGGAAACGGCGGTCGCCGTGATCGAACCGGCCAGCGCGCTGCCGCCCGAGCAACTCGTCGATTGGACGCATGTACTCGAATCGCCAGCCGCGCGGCCCGAGCCGGCCACGGCCTCCGCCGCCGCCATGCTCGCAGCATCGCCGGAAGTCCCGGCGCCCGCTCCAGCCGTCGAACCCGCCAATCCCGAGCCGATAATCGAAACCGTTTTGGAGGATCTTTCCTTCATTGCGCTGGCAGGATCCGCCGCTTCGCTCACGAATGCGACGAGCTTCATGCACGCGCCGGTCCAATCCGGGACAGTCGAGGCAAGTGCCCCGTTGCGGCCGATTGCGGAGCGCGAGCGACCGGCTCAGGTAAATCTCATGGAACAAGGGGATACCGGTTTCGCCACGCGGCCAGAGGCAGCCGAACCGCTGCCCGAGCTGGGCGATGGCGCGGCGGACGGTACCTTCCCCATCTCCGAGGTCGTGGCGCGGATCGACGCCTTCTGGCGTAACCGCGAGGAGGCGAGCGAGGCTCCGTTCCGCGCGCCGACCCCCGCCGAGCATTTCCGCTTCGAGACCGACGCAATGGGCGCAATCCGTTGGGTCGAGGGTGCCTCGCGCGCGCCGATCGTCGGGCTTTCGCTCGATTTGCAGGGCGCGGCCCCGGGCGGCGGGCAGATCGACGGAATCGCCGCCGGAGCATTCCGCCGCCGCGCGGGCTTCTCGAACGCGCGCCTGCAGATCGACGGTGAATCGGACGCGGCAGGGGCCTGGCTGATCTCGGCAATCCCGGTGTTCGATCCCGCCAACGGCCGCTTCACCGGCTATCGCGGCACCGCGCGGCGCCCGCGCGTCGACGAGCGCGCCGAGCCCGCGCGGCCCGCACCCAATGTCTCGCCGGATTCGCTTCGCCAGCTCGTCCACGAACTTCGCAACCCGATCGGCGCCATCGACGGCTTCGCCGAGATGATCGAGACTCAGATGCTCGGTCCCGTCGCCGATCCCTATCGCGACCGCGCGCAGGTGATTCGCGCTCAGGCCAAGGACCTGCTCGGCGCAATCGACGATCTCGATCTCGCCGCGCGGATCGACAGCGCGGCGCTATCGCTGATGCCGGGCCGGGTGCCGCTGCGCCCGGTACTCGCGGGGATCGCCGACGATCTCGCACAGCTCGCTGCGCTGCGCGGCTCGGCGATCGCGTTGCCGGTCGACGATCTGGCGGTCACCGGCGACCGGCGCGCGGTCGAGCGGCTGCTCGCGCGGCTGATGGCCACCCTGGTCTCTGCAAGCTGCGCCGGCGAGCGGATCGGCGTGCGGATGGCACGCGACGGCGATAAGGTGACGATCGCGATCGACCGCCCGGCGGCGCTGGCCGACTATCCGGGCGAATCGGTGCTCGGCATCGACGACGAGGGCGGCGATTCGACGCTGCTCGGCACCGGCTTCGCGCTTCGCCTTGCGCGCAACCTCGCGCGCGAGCTGGGCGGGGGCCTCGTAATCGAGCCCGAGAGCTTGACTTTGCGGCTTCCGGCATCCTTGGATCAACAGGTGGGCCAGGCGCATCTGAGCTGATCGTGGAGGGAGGCCGCAGCGCGTATCGCGTGCCGCCGCCGGAGCAGCGTGCGCTCGTCGCTTGGCCCGCGGATTTCGGCAGCCGCTTCACCGTCTTCGTCGATACCGAGGAGGAGTTCGAGTGGCGCGCGCCGTTCAGCCGCGACGCGCATTCGACCCGCGCGATCGCCGCTCTGCCGACGGCACACCGCCGCTTCGCCGATCGGGAAGTGCCGCTGACCTATCTGGTCGATTATCCGGTCGCGACCGCGCTGGAAGCGGTGGAGGTGCTGCGTGGTCTGATCGCGGACGGGAGATCGGCGATCGGCGCGCAGCTTCATCCCTGGGTCAATCCACCGTTCGATGAGGAATTGAACGGATACAACAGCTTCTGCGGGAATCTGCCGAAATCGTTGGAGGCGGCCAAGCTGGCCACGCTGACCGAGATGATCGCTGGGAGCTTCGGGCAGCGGCCGCTCGCGTTCCGGGCCGGACGCTACGGGATCGGGCCGGAGACGCTCGGGCTGCTGAGGGCGCAGGGATACCGTGTCGATACCTCGATCCGGGCATTCTATGACTATGGCGCGGAGGGCGGCCCCGATTTCCGTGGTGTGGGCGACGCCGCGTTCCGCACGGGCCCCGACGGCGCGATCCTCGAGCTGCCGTTCTCGACCGTGTTCACCGGCCGGATGCGCGGGCGCGGGGAACCGCTCTACCGCGCGCTCGGGCGGATCCCGCGCGCGCGGGGCGTGGCGGCGCGGCTCGGGCTGCTTTCGCGGGTGTCGCTCACGCCCGAGGACATGCCGCTCGGCGATGCGATCGAGGCGATCCGAGTCGCAGCGGGCGAGGGACAGCGGCTGCTCAATCTCGCCTTCCACTCGCCGTCGCTCGAGCCGGGGCACACACCCTACGTCCGCGACGCGGCCGATCTGGCGGCGTTCTGGCGCTGGTGGGATGCGGTGCTCGACCTGCTCGACCGGTCCGGCATCCGCCCCGCCGCGCTGGGCGCGGTGATCGCCGCGGCCGACGCCGCTTGCGGGGCAGGCGCGGCTTCCGCTACTGCGACGGCCGCTGGGGGCCTGTAGCTCAACTGGTTAGAGCTGGCCGCTCATAACGGCTAGGTTGCGGGTTCAAGTCCTGCCGGGCCCACCAGCCGCCCCTCCGGGGCGGCTGAGCCCCCCAAAAGCGTGAAAGGTAAAGAGGTTACGGCGGTTCTAAAGCCACCATTTCGCGCATATTGAAGGCGGTCGGCAAAGGCCAATTTCATGACCAATCGGCGCAGATCAAAACGTCCAGAAAGCCAGAGTTTCTGCGGGTTTGCGAGGAAGTCGAGGGCGGTTCTAAAGCCGGTCGTGAAGTCGCCGCGTGGCTTAACAGTATTCTCCATGCGCTCACGTAACGCGACCTTGCGGCGCTCAAGCTCGCCGATGCGTTCCTCGTAGGCAGCAATCACCACAGGCAGTTTCGCTTCCACAATGCGATCTACAAGCTGCGCGACATCGCGGTCGATCCCGGCAAGCTCTGCCCTGATCGTGGCGGCTTCCTCTTTCGCCCGCGCAGCGCAGCGATCCCATGCCCTGCGGAACGAGTCCCGCGCGTACGCAAAGAGCGAGTGGCTTGGGCGCAGCGTGTCGAGTAGTTCGGCGAACTCCCGCTCCATCTAATCGCGGCGGATCGACTTGCCGTACTCGCCGCAGTCTTTGGTCACGCAAAGATAGTACGGGTAGCTCCGGGTGCGACCCTTGGACCAGCAGCCATAGAGCGCCTTGCCGCATGATGTATCCTCCCCGGTAGCTCGAAACCTTTGCCAAAAAGCTGGGCGCGAGACGAAGGCCGATTGTTCCAGTATCAAGACCTCTTTTCCCTATCGTATTCCCCAATCGCGTCTATCGCAAACCGCAGTTTCTTATGCAGAAGTAGCTGCTCGAAGTGAATCCGGTGGTGAAAGCGCCCTCCGACCGGCCTCGAACCGGTAGAATGCAAAATTTGATCCTCCGGCTGCTCGGCCGACAAATCCACGTAAATCCCGCCAGAAAAGGACTCGCCCTTAAGCCCGTAAATATACTCGACATCTCGGTTCTCCTTGTCGAAGAGCAGACTCGGTACCTGCTGCTCCCACTCCTCCTTAGGCACCTCGGCAAGCTCTGGATGTTCGTCTTTTAGCAGCGATCTGTATGACTCTTCCCTGTCTAGCTCATCTTCCACCGGGTTGAGATAAAAGAGAGGAATGCGCAGGGCGTCGTGCATCTTGCAGAACGACTTTCCGTCTTCGGAGCACAATATCTCTTTGCTCCACAGCAGTACCCTCGCGATCTCAATTGACGTCTCATCCCCGGCATCTCGTACTTCTACGTGAGTACCATCTCCAAGACGTGAATTAGACCTAAAATAGGTGTGCGTGGTACGCTTTATGTTCGCTAGCGCAATCTTTATCGCTTCGTCGACAAGCGGTGTCACTCGCAGGGTCCAACGGTTAGTGTCGGCATCCAACGCCTTCGCAACATAGCGGGGTATCTGCAAACAAAAATAGTAAAACACCAGGGGGTCGAGCCATGCATCGAAAGCCTGCACGTCAACGGCGTAGATCCTATTGGCCTTCGACACCCAATCGCCCAGATCGTTCACGCGATCAGCGTGCAGGGTAGGAGGAAGCTCAAAGTTCTTGAAGAAGCTCGCGAGTTTCTCGTGAGCCTTCTGTGCGTTGTGGCGCCTCGAATTCTCCGCCCTCGAAGAGCGGGCCTCATGGATGGCGAGGTGCCGGTTCATTGCCTGCTGGTTCCGCTCGACAAAGAATGTACCGAGCGGACCCGCGGACTTAATCTTTCCTTTCTCGCTCTCGAACTTTGTTGTGCGGCAAAGCCACCCGTCGGTCTCGCCCGACGCTGCCGACAGGAGCATCGGCTCAAACTCAAGGGAGGTAAAACAATCCTGTGTGTCGCCGTAGCTTCCGAATGTTCCACCAATCAATGAAAAAATGCCCCATCCAAAGTTCTCGTTATCAACCGGATATTGCAAGACCATATCGTGACTATGGACATGACCTGACAGAACGACGTGAACCCGCTGATTCGAAAGCTCCGCGCGCAACAAACCGGCGTTAATGAGCATCGGAAATTGATCGACATCCTGCGTGGCCGCCGAGTGAATCGGATGATGGACGACGCAGATCTTCAGCGCATGGCGTGGAATAACGGGGGCATCGGCCAGCCCTCTTTTGAGTTCCTCCGGATTGACAAAGCCAGGATCTAATCTTGCGATCGCCTTAAGTGTGCTTGCAGCGTCGGAGCGGCTGTCCGGCTGCAACAGCTTCCGCACTTCCTCGATAGCAGGTTCATTGACATTGCCAGCTATGCCGCACGAGTCGACGCAGTAAAAAGCAACTGGCCCGGTGCGATCGGTATGCAAATTGTGGACGGTGACACCAGTATATTTATTGCCCTCTAGCTTTTGGTGGGGCGTGATATATTCCCCGAAAAGACTGTTAAACTGTTCTCTAGCGAACATTCTTCCAGTATCATCGACGGCGTCGTATGAGTAGTCGTGATTTCCCGGTACAATGACGATACGCTCACGTGCGCGCGCGTTGGTGTCGCCATCCCAGATAGATCTCAAAGCGTCCCTTATTCCTTCGATAAATCTTTGAGCCTGCATCAACTCTTGAAACGAACCAAAACTGGTTAAGTCGCCACTTATTACAACGAAATCGGGAGCTGTTGTCTTATTTAACGCTGACAGATGCGCTAGATACTGATCGTAGACGGAGAGCGGCGCGGGTATTCCGCGCGACAAGCCAGAGTTGATGTGCCCTGCTGCCTTGCTCAAAGGGCCGAAGTGAATATCGGAAAGATGGTGAATGCGGATCATCCTGGGACCTTACACCGAGATGTCATGCAGGACGTTGTTCCGCGAAATAAGCTCCCGGGGACGGGTTGCGCCAAGAAAGCGCATACTCATGCTGGCGCAATAGGCACCGGCGTTGCTGAAGGCCAGCCGGTCCCCCGGCTGTAGATCAGGCAGCATACAGCCGAGGTGAAGCAGATCACCCGAGTAGGTCGTGCTTCCAGCGATCATGTATTTCCTGGCCACCGCGTCGCCCTCGCGGCCGACTACCGATACGGGGTGCTGTTCGGACGCCTTTTCGTAGAAGATAGGTCGGGGGAATGAGCAGGCTTCCCCGTCGCAGATCGCTATGTTGCCGTGGTCCGTCTCCACGATGTCTAGCACCGTCGTAAGGAACAC
The DNA here is from genome assembly GCA_963799985.1 of uncultured Alphaproteobacteria bacterium. Lineage (GTDB taxonomy): Bacteria > Pseudomonadota > Alphaproteobacteria > Sphingomonadales > Sphingomonadaceae > Sphingomonas. The sequence goes on from CAWCZC010000005.1 coordinate 473,717, forward strand.
TCCGGCGCGGGCAACCACGGCGCGGCCGATCTCGAAAATCACTCGCGGCCTGTCTCCGCCACTTTCAACTGAGCGAGCAACACCCTCCAGCACCCTCTGCCAGTCCTGCCAGAACGGTTGGTCGAGCGGCACCTGGAACGTTGACGGCAGGCCACCTCCGAAATCAAGGATCGAGATTCCGGGTAGCCGATCTATGATTTCGAGAATCGACTGATAGGCTGATTGAAGCGGGCGCGCGGTTTCAATGTCGGTGCCCGGATATATATGCAGGCCGACCGGTTTCACTCCCTCCCGCCCGGACAAGTTCCAAGCCTGAGCCACTTGCTCGCGAGGCAAACCAATGCGCAGCCCCGCCGCATTGACGTGGCGCGTTGCATGCGACCGTGTCGACCCGTCTTGCCGTTGCGTTTGGACCCTCAGCCCGATCTGGTTATCGGGAAGTTGTTCGGCGAGATAGAGAAATTGGCGGATCGAGTTAGCGAACACGATCGTACCGGAAACCCGCCGGACCAGCTCAACTGCCTCAGGAGAAACCGCCGAGGGAGCGAAGACTACTTTCTGATCGCCAGCCTCCAAATCGTAGATCCTCGCCAAGTGATAATGTGACCCGGCGAAGAATCCAAAACCCTCCTCTTGCACGATCCGCAGGATCTCAGGATTGTCGTTGGCCATCAGCGCGAAGAACGCCTCAAAGCTCCTAGGCATTAGCCGAGTGATAGCGGCGCTGTCGCCGCGGATCGCCTCCTCGGAGTACAGGTAGCAGGGTGTCGTGACCTGCTTTACCAAATCGGCCAGTTCGTCGGCCTCGAATGGGCCGGTTCTCTGGAATGTTCCGGGGGCCATCACTCCGACACTAGTCTCGTGATGATAAGGTGCCGGCCCTTGCCGCCACTCTTTCGACTGATCGTAATGTCACCGACCTCGGCGATCTCGCGCAGGTGCACGCCCCCGCAGGGAACGACGACGCCCTTACAACGCCAGTACCGGAGTTTACGGTCCTGGTCGTCCTCGGAGGTCTCGATCGCCCCACCTTCGTCTATGAATGCCTGGCACTTCTTGGTTATGCGGGTGATCAGTTCCGGAGGCATCGCCCCTTCGTACTCGTAGGTGCACTTGTCGCCGGATTCCGTCAGGAAGTTCCCTACCCGTGCCAGTTCTCCTAGTTCAGAATACAGGTAGTGCTCCATCAGGTGCGACGCGGAGTGAAGGCGCATAATCCGGAACCTGCGATTCCAGTTCAGATTTACCATGACCCGCTGGCCTGGCACGATCGACGCGGGATCGCTGACCAGGTGGGCGATCCTCGCTTCTCCATCCATTAGCGTATCGCTAACCTGCGCATCGCCGATGAAGCCGGTGTCTCCAGGGCACCCACCGCCGCGAGGCGAGAATGCGCTCCGGTCCAGATAAACCCGGTTATCGTGCACGGAAAGCACCGTCGCCTCGAACTGCGACAGGTACGGGTCGTCGTAATAAAGAATCCGGGTTTTCGTCACTAAGGCTACCTGCTCACCAACGGGCCAATGGACGCGGCCGGCCAGCGCTCGCTGACAGTCAGATTTTATCCTAATCCGATCAAGACGCAATGCCGACCCGAGGATAGAAATGGCCTGTGAGGTGGTTGGTGGATAGGGCGATCGGCAAGACCCGGCATATTGGCGCGACCCCGTACACCTCGCGATGCACGTCGATGATTAACACCATCACCTCGCTAGTCAGACGCTCGAAGGTGGAGCTCCGCCATCGCAAAATATGCGGACGCCTTGCGCAGGTTCTCATTGGCCCGGCGCAGCTCCCGGTTTTCACGCTCCGGCGCCTTCATCCGCTCAGCGACATCGCTCGGCAGACCGGCACTCGCACCGTTGCCGACTTCGTCGACCAGAGGGATAGGCGCAGCGCGGCGCTGAAGGCCAGTCCGACATTCCGCGACTTGCGCGTCATCCCAGTCGACAATCCGCCATCTTTATGAGTCGACGATCGCTGAACAAACGACCGTTTTCGGGATCTGTTTTCGGCTGCACGAATGACCGATATTGGGGCGCAAGCGGTGAAAACCGCTCACCTCATTAAGTCACTGAAAAGAAATAATACTAGATGCAACAAAATTGCCGATAGTGTTGCATCGCCGTAGATTCAGACCGTCGCTGACGGGATGGAACTCATGCGGAAACGGCTTGCTATCGCGGCAATCGCGCTTGCCGCCTCGTCGCTCGCGACGCCCTCGGCTATGGGCCAGCAAACGCGCCCGGCCCCCGTTTCGGAAATAAGCGTTCCGCTTCGCGACGCTCGAACGGCGGGCGCTAGATCGGTGCGCTTCGCGGCGGCGCAGTTCACGAAGACGGAGCCGGTGGTGGTTCTGCTCCTCGGTGGGCGGCGCGGGCAAAGAGGCGGGATTTGACGTAGGCTCCAAGCGCCAGTCCGCCCGCGTCGCGCTCAAGCTGGGCGCGCTCTGCCGCCGACAGCCGGATGCAGAACGGCGAGGGCCCTTGGGTTTGGACCCTGACATGGGATCGGAATTCGACAAACGACAACACGCCGCATCCGGCAGGGTGCGAGGTATGCGCCTCGGTTAGAGGTGAGACGGGGGTTAGGAAAAGCGCCGGTCAGGGGCCGGATGGTTCCGGCGGCTCTGGATCAGGGCCGAGAAATTCGGCAGGAACGTCCCGCAGGTTGGATTCCCAATCGGCAAGCGTTCGAAATAGCTCGTCCGAGTCGAACGGCGGGTTCGAGGATTGTCCCTCGGGGACCACCAGCGGCGCCCTTGTGCCTCTTGCCGAGAAGCCCTAGGCGGCATCCGCGTCGGGGAGTGGCGCAGCCTGGTAGCGCATCTGCTTTGGGAGCAGAGGGTCGCAGGTTCGAATCCTGTCTCCCCGACCACCGCGCGACTGGTCTGTTCCGCGCCGCGGCGAGCATGGTACAGCGTGAGGGTGGCGATCACCGACGATCAGATTGCGCAGGCGCGCGCCGCGTTCCGGAGCGGACGCCTCGACGGGGCGGCGACGTTGGCAGGCGCGGCGCTGGCGCGCGAACCTGCCTCGCTCGACGCGATCGAGGTGCTGGCGCTGGTCCGCCGCGAGCAGGGCCGGTTCGACGAGGCCGAGCGGTTACTGCGCGCGGCGATCGCGACGGCGCCGGAGCGGCACTGGCCCTTCGACGATCTGGCGCGGCTGTTGCTCGCCCAAGGCCGCGCCGAGGATGCCGAGCAGGTCTGCCGCGACGGCGTCGTCGCTGATCCCGCCAACGCCAATGCGCAGGCGATGCTCGGCGGGTTGCTCTCCGAACGCGAAGCGCTTGTCGAGGGGGCGGCGTACCTGCGCGCGGCGATCTCGCTCGCTGGGCGGCATCCCGAGCTGGTCGCCGACCTGGGGCGGAACCTTGGCCGCCAGGGCCATATCGCCGAGGCGGAAACGCTTCTGCGCGAGGCGATCGCGGCGGACTCCGAAGCGGTGCGTCCGCGCGCGTGGCTCGCCGAGCTGCTCGAGCGGGTGCGGCGGTTCGACGAGGCGGGGGCCGTGCTCGACGCCGCCGAGGCGCTGGCAGTGCGGCAGGGAGACGACGTCACCCTCCAGCGCGCGGCGTTGCTGTCGCGTACCGAAGCATGGCGCGATGGCCTCGCGCTGCTCGACGGTCCGGGCGAACGCTCAGGGGCGGCGTTGCTCCAGCGTGGGCGGCTGCGCGACCGTGCCGGGCGACACGACGAGGCTTGGACGGACTTCGTCGCGGGCAAGGCTGCGCTCGCGCGGGCTTCGGGACGGCGCTATCCGCACGAGGCGGTCGGCGCGCTGATCGAGGCGCTCCGGGGCTTTTTCACTCCGGAGAACCTAGCGGCGATGACGCCGGCGCCAGTCCGCGGAGAGGTGCCGCAACCGATCTTCATCCTCGGCTTCCCACGCTCGGGGACGACGCTGACCGAGCAATTGCTCGCGAGCCATTCGCGAATCCGCGCGGGCGGCGAACTGCCGTTCGTCGCCGAACTGGCCGCGCTCGCCACCGAGCGGACCGGCGGGGCCTTTCCGGGCCGGTTCGAAAAGCTCGACGCGGCGCTGCGGGCCGAGTTCGGCGCGGTTCTCCGCGATCACTATCTCTCGCGCGCCGAAGCTTACGGCCTGCTCGCGCCCGGCGCGGCCTTCTTCACCGACAAGATGCCGCTCAACGAGCTCTATTTGCCGCTGCTCGCGCTCGCCTTTCCCGAATCGCCGCGGGTGACCGTGGCGCGCGATCCGCGCGACGTGCTCGTCTCGACGATGAGCCATGACCTCACGCACGGCTTCGATTGCGGGTACCGGCCGGGCGATCTCGCGCGCCATCTCGCGGCGATGCATGTCCTGGCCACGCATTGGCGCGCGCAGTTTAGCGGGCACCTGTTGGTCTATGAGCGACTGGTCGCCGACCAAGCCGGCGAGACCGCGGCGTTGATGGCGGCGTGTGGGCTCGCGGTCGAGCCCGCGCAGGCGCGGTTCCACGAGAGCCGGCGGATCGCGCCGACCCCGAGCTATGCTCAGGTGCAGGAGCCGCTCAACGACCGCTCGATCGGCCGCTGGCGCGCTTATGCTGCGATGCTGGAGCCGGTGCGGGGGGTGCTCGCCGAGGCGATCGCGGCGGGCGGCTACGCGGGCTGAAGCCCCGCGGCAATTGCCTCTGCGTCGCCGATGATCAGCTGGAGCGTGCCGGCCGAGGGGCGCGTCAGCATCCGCACGCCCAGCACGCCGAGCGCGGCTTCATCGACCCGCGCGGGATCGGCGAGGTCGAGCCAGATGCGGCTCGAGGCCGCACCGACCGCAGTGACGTTGCCGCGCCCCCCCAGTGCCGCGAGCCAGGGGGCAGGATCGATCCTGGAAGCTTGCAGGAGCGGCGCCGTCATGACCGGCGCGGACGAAGAGAGCGTTCCGGCGGCGGTGCGCATCTCCATCGCCACCCCGTCGGCGATCGGGCCGAGCACCACCTGCAGCCCGTCGGGCGAGGGGCGCACGAATCCCTTGGCGCCGAGCGCGCGGAGACGTGGCTCGCTGATCAGCGCGGGGTCGCGCAGCACCAGCCGTAGCCGCGTCGTGCACGCGTCGATCGCTTGCCAGGTTCCCGGCGCCGCCCAGCGCCGCGACGAACGCCGCGCCACGCTCAGCGGGAAGCGCGTCTCGCGACTTCCTCGCCCACCGGTTCGACCTCGCGGCCGGGCGTCTTGAGATCGAAGCGGACGATCGCCCAGCGGAACACGCCGTAATAGATCGCGAAATAGGCAAGCCCGACCGGGATCAGCAGCCAGGGCCGCGTCGCCTTGGAGAAGTTGAGCACGTAATCGAGGAAGCCCGCCGAGAAGCCGAAGCCGAGCTTGACCCCGAGGACGTGCATCAGCGCCATCGCCACGCCCGGTCAGCACCGCGTGCATCGCGTAGAGCAACGGCGCCAGGAACATGAAGCTGAACTCGATCGGCTCGGTCACGCCGGTGAGGAAAGCAGTCAGCGCCATCGAGATGAGCATGCCCGCCCACGGCCTTGCGCCGCTCGGGCAGCGCGGCGCGGTACATCGCCAGGCACGCGGCGGGCAGGCCGAACATCATCACCGGGAAGAAGCCGGACATGAACCCGCCCGCGCTCGGATCGCCCGCGAAGAAGCGGTTCAGGTCGCCGGTCGCGCCGTGATAGTCGCCGATGATGAACCAGGCGACGTTGTTGATGATATGGTGCAGCCCGGTGACGATCAGCAGCCGGTTGAGTACGCCGTAGGCGAACAGTCCGAGCGTGCCCGATCCGACCACGCCGCGGCTCAGCGCGTCCATCCCGCTCACGATCGGGGCGTAGCCGAGGCCGACCAGCGCGGCGAGTGCGAGGCCCGCGAGCCCCGCCAGGATCGGCACGAAGCGCCGTCCGCCGAAGAAGGCGAGGTAGTCGGGCAGCCGGATGCCGGCGAACCGGTTGTAGCACCCGCCCGCGATCAGCCCCGAGGCGATGCCGATCGGCACCGTCAGCTTGGCGATCGCCGCGGTCCGCCAGGCGTCGTCGGCGAGCGCGGCCATCCCCTTGGCGAGACCGGCGGTGGTTTCAGCGGGCACGTGGAGCAGAGTCATCGCGCCGCGCGTCGCGACGAGGAAGCAGACGAGGCCGGCCAGGCCCGCCGCGCCGTTGTTGTCCTTCGCGATGCCGACTCCGATGCCGAGCGCGAACAGCAGCCCGAGATTGTCGAAGATCGCCTCGCCCGCCGCCGCGACGAAGGGGATGTTCAGCAGGTCGGGCTGGCCAAGGCGGAGCAGCAGGCCCGCGATCGGCAGCACCGCGATCGGCAGCATCAGCGCGCGGCCGAGCGGCTGGAGCGATTGCAGCGAGAGCTTCATGCGGCTTCCTCAAGCAAGGGCGCGACCAGGGCGCGGACGGTGGCGGCATCGGGCGCGGCGAGCGCGGCTTCGGCGAGCACGCGGCAATGGGCGAGCTCGAGGGTGCGGACCAGCGCCTTGGTCTCGGCGATCATCGCGACCGGGACCGACAGCTCGGTGACGCCGAGCCCGACCAGCAGCGGCACCGCCGCGGCCTCGGCGGCGAGCCCGCCGCATACGCCGGTCCAGCGCCCGTGGTCCGAGCCGCCGCGCACCGTCGCGTCGATCAGCCGCAGCACCGCCGGGTGCAGCCCGTCGTGCCCAGCGGCGAACTCCAGCGTTGGTGCGGTCGCGCGCCAGGGCGTATTGCGAGAGGTCGTTGCTGCCGATCGAGAAGAAGGCGGCGTCGCGCGGCGAGGCTCGTGGCGGTGAGCGCGGCGGCGGGGGTCTCGACCATGATGCCGAGCTCGGGCGCGGCGAGGCCCAGCGCCTGCGCGTGGCCGACGAGCGCGTCGCGAGCGGCGACCAGCTCGGCCAGGTCGGCGACCATCGGCAGCATGATGCGCAGCGGCGCCTCGGTTCTCACGCGAAGCAAGGCGCGCAGCTGGCTGTCGAGCAGATCGGGCCGCGCGAGCTGGAGGCGGATGCCGCGCAGGCCCAGCGCCGGATTCTCCTCTGCCGCCATCGGCAGGTAGGGCGCGGGCTTGTCGGCACCGATGTCGAGCGTGCGGACGATCAGCGGGCGCGGCACCGAGCGCATCGGCGATCGCCTGGTAGGCCTCGCGCTGCTCTTCTTCGTCGGGCGGCGCGGCGCGATCGAGGAACAGGAATTCGGTGCGCAGCAGGCCGCAACCCTCGGCGCCTTCGGCCGCGGCGGCGCGGGCGTCGGCGATCGAGCCGAGGTTGGCGAATACCTCGATACGCGTGCCGTCGCGGGTGAGGGCGTGCTCGTGTGCGCGCGCCGCTGCCGCATGGCGCCGGGCGGCGCGTGTTGCCATTCCGGTGCGAAGCTGGTCGATCGTCGCGGAGTCGGGGTCGATCAAGAGGCGACCGTCGTCGATCACCAGCATGGTGCCGCCGGGGATCCGCTCGACCGCGGCGCCGAGCGACACCAGTGTCGGCAGGCCGAGCCCGGCGGCGATGATCGCGACGTGCGAGGTGGCGCCGCCGCTCGCGGTGGCGATGCCGGCGAGACCGGCACCGGCATAGGCCATCAGCTGCGACGGCAGCAGTTCGCCCGCGACGAGGATCGCGCCGGGCGGCGCGGGCGACAGCTCGGGTTCGCCGTACAGCGCTGCGATCACGCGCCGCTCCAGGTCGATCAGGTCGTCGACCCGTTCGGCGAAGCGCGAGCCGGCGGCCTGGAGCGTCGCGACTTGGCCTTCGATTGCCCGGCGCCAGGCGATTCCCGCGCTCGCGTCGCTCGCGATGGCGCCGGCGGCGGCTTCGGCCAGCTCGGGATCGTCGAGGAAGACGAGGTGCGCAGCCGCGATATCGGCCTGCGCGCCCAGTCCGGCCGCCTCGGCTTCGAGCGCGACGCGGACCTTGTCCTTTGCGGCGGCGAGCGCTCGGGTCTCCGGGCCGGGGCCCGCGCCGGTCTTGGGGATCGCGGCGGTGCGGGCTTCGAGGCGGAAGGCCGGGCCGATCGCGGTTCCGGGCACGGCGACGATTCCCGGAAGCGTCGCGGGGAGGGGAGACTGCTCCGCCGTGAGCGGCGCGAAGGCGAGTAGCTCGCCCATGCCGCTTTCGAGCAGTTCGGCGACGGCGTCAACGCCCGTCGGATCGCTGCCGCGCACCGCGACCTCGGCGCCGTGTGGCAGCGCCAGCGCGAGCATCGCCACCGCGCTTCGTGCCGAGGCGGCGCGTCCTTCGGGGCCGACGATTTCGATTGTGCCGGGATGTGCTGCCGCCAGCTTGGCGATTCGCGCCGCCGGACGGGCATGGAGACCGTAGGCGAGCGGCAGTCGTAGCGTGCGGGTTACGCTTGGCGCGGTTTCGACCGCCTCGGCGATCGCGCCGGTCGCGTCGAGCTCGAACAACGGTTCGCCGACTGCTACCGCTTGCCCGCTGATCGCGTCATGGAGCGCGAACGCTTCGCCATTGGTGATGATAACCGGCGTGATCAGGCTCCGCGCGGTGCGCGCGAGCCGGTCGAGATCGAAGTCGATCAGCGTTGCACCTGCCGCGACGTGGTCTCCGTCCTTCACTCGCGGGGTGAAGCCGACGCCGCCGAGTCCGACCGTGTCGAGCCCGATGTGCATCAGCAACACCGGTCCGGCATCGAGCGCGAGCGTCACCGCGTGCCCGGCGGCGTGGATCGAGACCACGGTTCCCGCACCGGGCGCCGCGAGCCGGCCCTCGACCGGGTCGATCGCGATGCCGTCGCCGAGCATCCGCTCGGCGAACACCGGATCGGGAACCTGGTCGAGCGGGACGGCCCAGCCCGCGAGCGGGCTCGCGACGGCAATCGTCACGGGGCCGGATCCAGCGTCAGCCGGTCGAGCATCCACAGCGGATCGGGACCGTTCTGGGCGAAGCGCATACAGAGGTCGTGCGACCCGGTCTGCGCCGGAATCGCGCCTGTCAATCGGCTGACGCCCGCGTTCTTCGCGGCCGCGGCGAGCGGCAGGCGCGCGACGATCGGCCCGGCGCAATCGTCGAGCCGGACGATCAGCTCGCCCGCGGGCGTTTGGGGCGCATCGAACTTTACCTGCGCGAGCGAGGCACCGATCGAGAAATTGTACGGCACTTGCCCGACTTCGGCGGAGATGCTCGCGACGCCGTCGAGCGGCGCGGCCTTCCAGATCCAGCATGGGCGCATGATATCGCCCCAGAGCACGCGGCGCGTGCCTACGGTGGCATCATCGTCCTCGAGCCGGAGCGCGATCGCTTGCGAGCAGAGCGTGAGTTCTGCGGCGCCGCGGGTGCGAGTCATCGCCGGATCGATCCGCCATTCGCGCACCGTGCCGAGGGGAACCGTCCCCGCGAAGGCCTGGGCAGCAAGTCGCGTGTTTGACGTCAGCGTAAGCGGCTCGGCGTAAACGGGGGAAGCGGGGCCCGGCATGGTGCCGTCGGTGGTGTAGCGAAGCGTGCCGAGGCCGGCGGGCTCGCGCAGCGTTGCGGTGACGCGGTCGCCCGCGGCGTCGAAGGCGGCGAGGGGCTCGAGCGGCGTCCGGTCATAACCGAACCCCAGCCGGCCGTAGCGGGCGAACTCGGCGGGCAGTCGCGCCGCGAAGTTCGCCCAGTCGCGCTGCGCTGCCGGAGTCCAGCCGAGCTCGGCGAGCGCGGCGGCGCGGGGCCACAACATGCGATCGGCGTAAGCGGTGATGCGGACGTGCTCGGTCCACAGATTCGCCTGGACGCCGAGCAGGTGACGCCGCTCGTCTGGGGTGAGCGCCGCCGGCGCAGCATCGAACTCGTAGATGTGTCGCCAGTCCATCACGCCGGGCCGGCCCGGGGGTTCGTCGCCCGACTCGCTCTGGAAATGGTCGAGGTAGAAATCGGGGGCAGGGGCGAGCACCGCGTCGTGCCCGGCCTTGGCGGCGGTGATCGCCCCGGCGGTGCCGCGCCACGACATCACCGTCGCCGAGGCCGGCACCGAGCCTTCGAGGATCTCGTCCCACCCGATCAGCTTGCGGCCGCGCTCGGCAAGGTGATCGGCGATGCGCGCGACGAACCAGCCCTGGAGCGCGGTCTCGTCGGCGAGGCCGAGCGCCTTGATCCGCGCCTGGGTGGCGGGATCGGCTTTCCACTGGGTCTTCACCGCCTCGTCGCCGCCGACGTGGATGTAGCGCGACGGGAAGAGCGCTGTCACCTCGTCGAGCACATTGGTGAGGAAGGTGAAGGTCTTGTCGTCGGTATTGAAGAGGTTGTCGAAGATTCCCCAGCCGTTCGCAGGTGCCCTGGGCGCCGCCGCGAAGCCCAGCTCGGGATAGGCGGCGATCGCCGCGCTGGCGTGGCCCGGCATCTCGATCTCGGGGACGACGGTGATGTGGCGCGCGGCGGCATAGGCGACGATCGCCCTGATCTCGGCCTTGGTGTAATAGCCGCCATAGCGAACCGGCTTGCCGGTCTTCGGGTCGCGCCCCGCAGCGCCCGCGGGCTGGCGCCAGGCGCCGACCGAGGTGAGGCGCGGATAGCGGTCGATCTCGATCCGCCACCCCTGGTCGTCGGTCAAATGCCAGTGGAACGTGTTGAGCTTCTCCATCGCCATCCGGTCGATCAGCTGGCGGACATAGGCTGCGGGCTGAAAGTGGCGCGCGGAATCGAGCATCACGCCGCGCCAGGCGAAGGCGGGGGCGTCGTCGATGGAGAGCGCCGGGATGCGGCCGCTCTTCGAGGCGGCGATCAGCTGCCACAGCGTGGTCGCGCCGTAGAAGAGCCCGGCGTCGGTCGAGGCCGAGACGGTGGCGCCGACGGGGGTGATGTGGAGGCGGTAGGCTTCGCTCCCCACAATCGACCGATCGCGACGGAAGCGGATCGTGCCAGCCTTGGCGATCGCGAGCTTGGGCCCGCCCGCTCGGGCTATCAGATCGGTAAGGCGGTGCGCCGCCGCGGCGCCACCGGCATCTCCGGCCGAGATCGCGGCGTGAGCGAACGAAAAGCTGCCGGTGCCGGTCGTCACCGAAGCCGGCATCGGCAGCAGGGGGAGAATTGGATCCGCCTTAGCCGCGGTCATGCCGAGCAGCATGACCGCGGCGAGGGAAGTGAGGAGACGCATCGTGCCAGTCTAGGCCGAGTCCGCCCGGTGCAACAGGCTCAGAATTGCACCTTGCCGCCGAGCCAGAAGGTGCGCCCGTTGTCGTAATAGGCGCGCGGGATCGCGGGATCGCCGACGAAGTAATAGAGCTTCTTGTCGAGCAGGTTCTGCGCGTCGGCGGTGAGCGCGAAGTTCTTGGTCAGGTTGACCGTCACCGATGCGTCGAGCGAACCGAAATCGTCCTGCCACATCGGCGTCGAGCGATCGATGCCCGAGCGGAACTTCGAGCGGTAGGTGTAGGAGACGCGGGTCGAGAGCAATGAGTTCTCGAAATAGCCGGTCACGTTGAACGTGTGCTTCGAGTTGCCGTCGATCACCCCACCGCCCGCGGCCTGCGCGTCCGAATAGGTGTAGTTCGCCAGCACGCCGAACCCGCCGCCGATCGGCTGCTGCCAGTTGACCTCGACGCCCTTGTTGGTGCCGCCCGCGCCGTTGACGGGGCCCGTGATCAGGAAGTTCGCGCCCGTCGGGTGCTGCTGGGTGATCAGGAAGCGCGTGCTGGTCGTGGTGGTGATGTAGCTGTCGATGTTGAGGTAGAAGAGGTTCACCGAAAGGAGCGCCTGCTTGGCGTAGTACCATTCCGCGGCGGCGTTGAACTGCCAGGCGCGGTAGGGCTTGAGGTAGGGGTTGCCGCCCGCGTTGCCCGTTAGCGCGAGATCGCTGACGGTGAAGGCCCCGGCGAGCTGGGCATAGCCCGGCCGAGTCATCACCCGGTCCGCCGCGACGCGCAGCAGCAGGTTCGGCTGAGCGTTGAAGGTGAGGTTGGCGCTGGGCAGGATATCCCAATAGCTGCGGTTGACGATCACCGTGCCGCAGGTGCCGCAGAACGGGGTGATTGTGTTCGCCACGGTGGCGTTGGGCGAATATTGCAGCGTCTGGAGCTCGGTATGCACCGCGCGGACGCCGATGTTGCCGCGCCAGCTGCTGTCGTTGCCGAGCTTGGCCATCGCGTAACCGGCCTCGGTCTTCTCCTTCACCGAGAAGCTCGCCTGCGGATAGAAAGCGAACTGGCGGCCGCCGTTGGTCGCGAGTTCGGCAAGCACCTTGTCCTTGTCCGACACCGAATAGGGCGTGAGGCCGAGGTTGAGGCCGTCGCCATAATCGGCCGGGGTCAGCCCGCCGGCGAAGACGGTGCCGAGGCCGATCGTGTTGGTGCCCGAATAGAGGCCGTTCCCCGCCCAGCTATAGGCGGTGTAGTTCAGCTCGCGGGTGTGATCGGTGTAGCGTCCGCCGACCTTGATCGACTTGATGAAGCCGTCGTTGATCGCATATTCGGCGTCGAGGCGGCCATAGGTTTCCTCGTCGGGCGAGATGATCTTGCCGCCCCACGACCAGCTGTAATAATTGTGGAGATAGGCCGCCGACGTCGGATCGGCGGGAAGACCCGGATAGTTCACCGCCGCGCCCTTGCCGCCGATTTGGTAGTTGACGCCGGTGTTCCAATAGGTCTCCCACGCGAACGTGTCGGTGGTCGCGCCCATGCCCTTGGTGTAGCCGGCCTCGGCGTCGATCGTCAGCGCCTCGGTCGGGTGCCATTTGGTGTCGAGGTTGAGCACCCAGGTCGACGAATAGGCCTGGCGGTAGATGTCGTCCTGAACTCGGCCCTGCACTGCGGCGCCGCTCGCGTCGGTGGCGTTCCACGAGGCCTGGGTCAGGTAGCCGTCCTTGATCGTGTAGCTCGCCAGCGCATAGCCCGGCGTGCCGGGGGTCGAGTTGTTGCCGATCGTGCGGCTGATCCACGCCATCGAGTTGCGGTTGACGTTGTTGGCGTCCATCCGCGTGTAGATCGCGTTCGCGGTGATCTCGAACGTATCGTTCGGCTTGTACTGCATCGCGACGGTGCCGCCCTTGCGGACGCGCTGCTGGGTGAAATAGGCCGAGCCGATCAGATTGGGCGCGGCGGCGGTTTTGCCCGAGTTCGCGAAGTTGGTGTAGGTCGTGTAGCCGAGGAACTCCTGCCCGTCGCGGCGGAACTCGCGGTCCTGATAGAAGCCCGAGATCAGCACGCCGAAGGTGCCGTCCTGGCTCTTCCAGCTGTAGAGGCCCGAGACCTGCGGTTTCCACTTGCCCGCGAGATCGTTGTAATTGACCTGCCCGGTGAGGCTGAAGGTGTTGGCCTTGAGCTCGAGCGGGGTGCGGCTGTGGAGGTTGATCGTGCCGCCGATCCCGCCTTCGGGAAGATCGGCCTCGGAGGATTTGAACACCTCGAGCTTGCCGACGATTTCCGACGGCAGCAGGCTGAAGTCGAAGCTGCGGCCGCCCGAGGTTTGGTCGAGCACGAACCAGTCGCCGGTCGCGACCGAATGGCCGTCGAGCAGGGTCAGGTTGAGCGTCGGATCGGTGCCGCGGATCGAGACCGACTGGTTCTCGCCGAAGCCGCCAGCGTTGGCCGAGCCGGTGACGACATTGACGCCGGTCAGGCGGCCGAGCGAGTCGGCGACGTTCTTGTCGGGGAACTTTCCGATGTCCTGCGCGGTCACTACTTCGGAGATCACGTCGTTGTCGCGCTTGGCCTGGAGCGAAGCCTGGATCGATGCGCGCAGACCGGTGACGACGATCTGGTTGCCGTCCGACTGGCTGTCGGCGGATTGCGTGGTGGCGGGCGCATCCTGCGCCAGGGCGGGACTGGCGATGGCCAGTGCCAGCAGACTTGCGGTAGAGGCGAACAACGCCTTGTTGATCATGACCATGAGCTTCCCCTTCTCCCTGTCGCGATTGGACGCGACCAAAGCCGGACCAATCCCTATCCCGGTTCCTGCCGCAAGTTGCTTTTGCGCGGCTCAGGCCCCTAACGAGCGTGATAAAGCGACATTGGTCGCAAATATGCAATACCAAAAATGATACCATTACGAGATTATTTAATTTTGGTATTGAAATGGCATTGTCGAATGGCATAGGAAGATGAGGACGGAGGGGTAGTCCAACCATGTTTGTCGATCGGGTCGGAAAGCTGGCGGAAGGGGATACCGCCCCGCTTTATCAACAGCTTCAGCGCGTTCTGCGCAGTGCGATCGAGCGTCAGGTGCTCTCACCGGACGAGGCCCTGCCGCCCGAGCGCGACCTCGCGGTCGCCTACAGTGTCTCGCGCGTCACGGTGCGCAAGGCGCTCGACGGGCTGGTCGACGCGCGGCTGCTCACGCGTCGGCAGGGGGCGGGCACCTTCGTCGCCGCCCGAGTCGAAAAGAATTTCGCGACGATCTCGTCGTTCACCGAAGACATGCGCGCGCGCGGCCGCGTGCCGCACAGCGAATGGCTCGCGCGCACCGAAGGCACCGTCACGCCCGAGGAAGCGATGGCGCTGGGATTGAGCCCGGGCAGCCCGGTCTACCGCTTCACCCGTATCCGCTATGCCGACGGCGTCTCGATGGCGCTCGAGCACGCGACAGTGCCGGCGAGCTCGCTGCCCTCGCACGACGCGGTGACCGATTCGCTCTACGACGCGCTCGGCGCAGACCGGCCGGTGCGCGTCCTCCAGCGGCTGCGCGCGGTGCTGTTCACCGACGAGCAGTCCGAGCTGCTCAAGATCGAGCGCGACACGCCGGGGCTCGAAATCGAGCGAAGGGGCTATACGCAGGACGGCCGCACGGTAGAGTTCACCAAATCCTGGTATCGCGGCGATGCCTATGACTTCGTTGCCGAACTCAGCGTCGCCCCCAATTGACTCGAGACCCGCCCTTGCCCGTGACCCCCGAGACCCTGATGTTCGCCGAAGCCGCCGAGGCGCCCGCCGTGGTGGCGCGGCAGCAGGCGCTGCTGCGCGAGCCGGTCGCGTTGCTCGCGGAGCGGCTGCGGCGCGATCCGCCGCGTGCGGTGGTGACGCTCGCGCGCGGGAGTTCGGACAACGCCGCCACCGTCGCGCGCTATCTGATCGAGACTCACCTGCGCCTGCTCACCAGCTCGGCGGCACCCTCGGTCGCGTCGATCTACGAGTCGGGCCCGGACTATGCCGGCA
Organism: uncultured Alphaproteobacteria bacterium; assembly: GCA_963799985.1. Taxonomy (GTDB): domain Bacteria; phylum Pseudomonadota; class Alphaproteobacteria; order Sphingomonadales; family Sphingomonadaceae; genus Sphingomonas. The sequence goes on from CAWCZC010000005.1 coordinate 488,733, forward strand.
CACTGATGATCGCGATCTCGCAGTCCGGAAAGAGCCCCGACCTGATCGCCGCGGCTGAAGCCGCGCACAACGGTGGGGCGCAACTGGTCGCGCTGGTCAACGACGCGGGGTCGCCGCTCGCCACCATCGCCGATCTCGTGCTGCCGCTGGCCGCCGGTCCCGAGAAGAGCGTGGCCGCGACCAAGAGCTTCATCGCCAGCGTCTCCGCGCTGACGATGCTCGTCGCCGAATGGAGCGGGGAAGCGGATTTGCGCGAGGCAGTCGCCGCGCTGCCCGCGCTGCTCGAACAGGCATGGGCGCTCGACTGGTCGCCCGCGCTGCCGCCGCTGATCCGGGCGAGCGACCTTTATGTCGTCGCGCGCGGCCCGGCGTTCGGCATCGCGCAGGAAGTCGCGCTCAAGATCAAGGAGACCTGCGGTTTCCACGCCGAGGCGTTCAGTGCCGCCGAGGTGCGGCACGGGCCGATGGCGCTGGTCGGCGCGGGCTTCCCGGTGCTGCTGCTCGGCCAGGACGACGAGTCGCGCGACAGCGTCGACGAACTCGCGCGCGCGTTCGCCGCGCGCGGCGCCACGGTGATCGGCGCGGGAATCGGTGAGGGACCTGGCTTGAGGCTGCCCACGCTCGAAGCGCATCCGGCGGTGCAGCCGCTGTTGCTCGTCCAGAGTTTCTACCGGCTTGCCAATGCGCTGGCGGTGGCGCGCGGGCACGATCCCGACCATCCGCCGCACCTCGCCAAGGTGACCGAGACCGTCTGATGCGCAGCGCCCTCGTCAACGGCCGAGTCCTGCTGCCTTCGGGCCTTCGCGAGGACGTGTGCGTCGTGATCGGCGACGGCGAGATCCGCGCGCTCGCCTCGGCGCCGCCCGCCGATGCCGAAGTGATCGATCTCGGCGGCAAGCTGCTGCTTCCCGGCTTCATCGACACCCAGGTCAACGGCGGTGGCGGCAAGCTGTTCAACGACGATCCGAGCGTCGCCGCGATCTGCACCATCGCCACCACCCACGCGCGCTTCGGCACCACCGGGCTGCTTCCGACCCTGATCAGCGACGATCTCTCGGTAGTCGAGGCCGGCATCCGCGCGGTCGACGATGCGATCGAGGCAGGGGTGCCCGGCGTGCTCGGCATCCATATCGAGGGGCCGTTCCTCAGCCAGCGGCGGCGCGGCATCCATAGCGAATCGAAACTCCAGCCGATGCGCGACGAGCATCTGGCGCTACTAACCTCCGCGCGACACGGACGAACCGTGGTGACGCTCGCCCCCGAATGCGTGGCGCCGGATCAGATCGCGCATCTCGTCGCGAAGGGCGTGATCGTCTCGGCGGGTCATTCGGACGCGCCCTATGAGGTGGTCCGCACCGCGATCGAGCATGGGTTGACCGGCTTCACCCACCTTTTCAACGCGATGTCGCAGCTCGCCAACCGCGCGCCTGGGATGGTCGGCGCCGCGCTCGAGGACGATCTGACCTATGCTGGGATCATCGCCGACGGCCACCACCTCCATCCCGCGACGCTGAGGGTGGCGGTGCGTGCCAAGGGGGCCAGGCGGCTGATGCTGGTGACCGACGCGATGCCGACCGTCGGCATCGACGCAACGAGCTTCCAGCTCCAGGGTCGCGAGATCTGGCGCGACGGCGAGACGCTTCATGGCGCCGACGGCGTGCTCGCGGGCTCGACCCTCACCATGGCGGGCGCGCTGCGGGGCATGATCGCGCAAGGGCGGGTGCCGCTGGTCGATGCGGCGCGAATGGCGTCGGCGACACCGGCCGCGTTCCTAGGCCTGGGCGACCGAATCGGCGCGATCGCGCCGGGGATGCGCGCCGACTTGGTGCTGCTCGACGATGCGCTGGCGGTTCAGGAAACCTGGATCGGCGGAGTCTCCTCGGTCCGCGCGAGCGAACCTCAGCGCGTCATCATCTGACCGATCTGGCGGCGCAGCCGTTCCTTGCTGTCCTCGCCGAGCGTGCCGCGAATGCCGCGCCGCTCGGGCGGGATGTGATCGGGGGCCGGCCCGAACACGAACGCCTCGAACATCGCCGCCCACGCTGCGCGCTGATTCTCGGGGAGGCCGGAGAAGGTCAGCATCGCGTGCATCATCGCGTCGATCGGGGCGAGCCCGGGCTGGGGAGGGGGCGCTTCGTCCCACCAGTAGTTGACGAGGATGCTCAGCGGGTCGAGCGAGCGCACGTGATGCCACCACATATGGGGCAAGAACAGCGCGTCGCCCGGCGTCAACTCGGCCACCTGGGCGTGCGCCATCGCCTCGACGGCGCGGGGAAAGCGCTCGAGATCGGGCGCCTCGGGATCGAACAGGCTCACCGGCGTGCCCGCGGGGGTGAACTCGAACGGGCCGATGTAGAGGTTGGCGGCCTGCTCGGGCGGAAACAGGGTGAAGCGGCGCCGGCCGGCCATGACCACCGCCACGTTGCTCGACATGTCGTGGTGCGTGGCGACGCGGACTCGGTTGCCGATCCAGATGCGCGGCGCGACTCCCTCGGGCACCAGGTCGAGGCGGTTCTCCTCGGCGAACCCGGGCAGCGCCTCCGGCACCATCACTGCCTGCGCGGCGATCGCGGGCGGCGCGGGATCGGAGGCGGCGGCGGCGAGCCGGTCGAGCAGCGTGGCGAGGGTGCCGTTCTCGCGCCGGAAACCGAGCTCGGTCAGGTCGGGGGTGTAGAAGATCCGCCCCTCTGCTTCGGGCGGCGCGATCGTCAGCGTGACCGGTGCGCCGACCTCGAAGCGCGCGAGATAGGCGACCGGGTCCGCTGCACGTACCGCGGGCCAGTCCGCGGCGAGCCCGCGGATCACCGCCGGTGTAGTGCGCGTGCGGAGGTCCGCCGCCGCTTCGCGCGTAATATCCTCGATCTGGCGTACCGTCATGGCGCAGCTATGCACGCGAAGGGGCGGGGACCGCAACGCGCCGGTCCAGGAGAAGGCGGGTGTAACCGTTTACTTTTCCGGAGCCGGGGGCCTAAAAAGCCGCGGGCCGCCCAGGGAGATGGACCGTGACTGCCGAAAACGCCCCGCTCGAGACGATCACGATCGTCGGCGGCGGCACCGCGGGGTGGATGGCCGCCGCGCTGCTCTCGAAGCTGTTCGTCCGCGGCTACCGGATTCAGCTGATCGAATCCGAGGAGATCGGCACGATCGGCGTGGGCGAGGCGACGATCCCCGCGATCCGCGACTTCAACACGCTCGCCGGCATCGACGAGGTCGAGATGGTCCGCGAGACCAAGGCGACCTTCAAGCTGGGGATCGAGTTCGTCAACTGGCGCGAGCCCGGCCACAGCTACATCCACGGCTTCGGCAAGATCGGGCAGGACATCTGGTGGCTCCATGCGCACCAGCTATGGCTCAAGGCCAGCGCGAGGGGCCGCGCGAAGACCTTCGATCACTATGCGCTCAACTGCGTCGCCGCGCGGAAGAACCGGTTCTGCTTCCCCGATCCGCGCAACCCGACCTCGCCGATCTCCGGTCTCGACTATGCCTATCACTTCGATGCGTCGCTTTACGCAGCCTTCCTGCGGCGCCAGAGCGAGGCGCGCGGGGTGACTCGGATCGAGGGACGGATCGTCGATGTCGCGCTCCGCCCCGGCGACGGCTTCGTCGATCATGTGACGCTGGCCGACGGGCGCAAGGTCGGTGGCGACTTGTTCGTCGATTGCTCGGGGATGCGCGGGCTGCTGATCGGCGACGCGCTCGGCGTCGGCTACGAGGACTGGAACCGCTGGCTGCTCAACGACCGCGCGCTCGCGGTGCCGTGCGAGAGCGTTCCCGAGCTGACGCCCTACACCCGCTCGACCGCGCATGGCAGCGGCTGGCAATGGCGGATCGCGCTCCAGCACCGGATCGGCAACGGCCACGTCTATTCGAGCAACCACATCTCCGACGACGAGGCGGCGGCGGTGCTGCTGGGCAACCTCGACGGCGCGCCGCTCGCCGACCCGCGCCCGGTGCGCTTCAGGCCGGGCAAGCGCAACTGGGCGTGGGAGAAGAACGTCGTCGCGATCGGGCTGGCGAGCGGGTTCCTCGAGCCGCTCGAATCGACCAGCATCCACCTGATCCAGACCGGACTGCTGCGGCTCGTCGCGCTGTTTCCCGGCCGCGGCTTCAACCCCGCCGACCGCGCCGAATACAATCGCCAGACCGACTTCGAATATCGCGACCTGCGCGACTTCATCGTCGCCCACTATGCGGTCAGCAATCGCGAGGACACGCCCTATTGGGCGTATCTCAAGCAGATGGCGCTGCCGGCGAGCCTGGCCGAGCGGCTCGCATTGTTCCGCGAATCCGCGCGCTTCTTCATGCACGGCAAGGCCGAGCTGTTCCGCGAGGAGAGCTGGGCGCAGGTGCTGATCGGGCAGGGGCTGCCGATGCGCTACGATCCGATGGTCGACATGATCGCGGAAGACCAGCTCACCCTGTTCCTCGACGACATGGTCGATGTGATCGAGGACGTGGCCGAGGCGATGCCGACCCACGCCGAGTTCGTCGCGCGCTTCTGCGGCGCACCGCGAGTCACTGTTGCGGGATGAGCACAACCGCCGCGAGATGCGTGCCGACCGACAAGGCTGACAAGGGCGGGCAATTGACAGGTGCCATGAAACCGGTTCCATGGCCGCAGTTACAACTCAGCATCGTTGCCGATGGAAATTATGCGAGCGTATGTAACCGGTTACGGTTTGGGGATTGGAGAGGATAAGATGAACAATATCAGCGCCAAACGCGCATTTCTCACCCGGGGCATCTCGGCGGTTGCGGTCGCCGCGGCGCTGATGGTCGCCGCGCCGTCCTATGCGCAGTCTTCCACCTCGACGTTGCAGGGCCACGTTGACGGCGCCAGCGCCGACAGCACCGTGACCGCGACCGACACCTTCACCGGGCAGGTCGTCACGGTCCACGTCGGCAGCGACGGCAACTACTTCATCCCCGGCCTCCGCCCGAGCAGCTACCACGTCGCCGTTTCCGGCGGCGGCGAGGCGCAGGACGTGATCATCCCGGTCTCGCAGACCGTGACCGTCGACCTCAGCGCATCGAACACCACGATCGTCGTCACCGGCGGGCGCAACCGCACCGAGGTGCGCACCGCCCAGGTCACCACCAACGTCACCCCCGAGCAGATCGAGAACCTGCCGCAGAACGACCGCAACTTCCTGAACTTCGCCGCGCTGGCGCCAGGCGTGTCGGTGAGCCCGACCGGCGGCGCGCGGCAGGTCCAGGCGGGGGCGGTGAGCTCGGCGCAGACCAATGTGTTCGTCGACGGGCTCAGCCTCAAGAACCCGATCAACCACGGCGGCGTGGTCGGGCAGAACTTCTCGCGCGGCAATCCTTTTCCGCAGCTGGCGGTGCAGGAATTCGCGGTCGATACGCAGAACTTCAAGGCCGAGTATGAGCAGGCCGGCTCCGCGATCATCACCGCGGTGACCAAGACCGGCGGCGACAAGTTCCACGGCGACATCTTCGGCGAATGGCAGCCCAAGGCGTTCATCGGCCAACCCTTCTTCGATCGCGGCCACACGCCCAAGCCCGACTACAACCGCTGGCAGTACGGCGGCGATATCGGCGGTCCGATCATCAAGGACCTGCTGCACTTCTACTTCGCGTTCGAAGGCACCAACCAGACCCTGCCTTCGGCCTCGGTCAACCTGACTCCGGGCGCGACCGATCTCGTCCCGGCATCGATCGCGAGCCAGTACAACCGTAGCTACGCGCAGAGCTTCGACCAGAAGCTCTATTTCGGCAAGCTGACGCTGTTCGCGAGCGCGGACGACACGATGAATGCCAGCGCCTTCATCCGGCGGGAGAACAACCTGTCCGATTATGGCGGGAACGCGGTCCCGTCGCACGGGCATATCCTGCAGAGCGACGTCGAGGTTTACCAGTTCGACTGGACTCACCGGGGCGGCAACTGGCTCAACCAGTTCACCGGGGCCTACAACATTGCCGCCAACGGCACGCCGCGCGTGACCAGCGGCCCGCAGCTCGTCCTCGAGCGCCAGCAACGCAACAGCGGCGTGCTGCAATATGAGGGCGCCGGCGCCGCCTGCGGCAGCGCGGTGACCGCAATCCCGTGCGTCTCGACCGGTAACGAGGACGCGTTCCTGGGCGCGAACAGCTTCTACCAGAACGATCACCAGCGGATCGTCACGCTCCAGGATCACCTGTCCTATTACGCCGGCAAGCATTCCTTCAAGATTGGCGCCAAGGTCTCGTTCACGACCCTACAGCGCACCGAGGATTCGCAGAGTAACGGCTCGTACTACTTCCTCGACAGCGCCTTCACCGACCTGGCCAGCTCGACGCCGTTCGCGGCGCGCGTGTCGACCGTCGCGGTCCAGCCCGCGACCGCCAAGGACACCCAGATCGGCCTGTTCGTCCAGGACGACTGGACGGTGAACGACCACCTGACCGTCAACGCCGGCCTGCGCTGGGACTATGAGACCAACGCCAAGAACGAGAAGTTCGTGACTCCCGCGAACGTCGCGGCGGCGCTGCGCGCGTACCAGCCGTGGCAGGCCGCGGGGATCAACCCCGAGGACTATATCTCGAACGGCCACAACCGGCATCCCGAAGCGGCTGCGTTCCAGCCGCGGCTGGGTATCTCGTACGACGTCAACGGCGACCGCGACCTGGTGCTGTTCGGCGGCGCGGGCCGCTATTTCGACAGGCCGCTGTTCATCGAATTGGGCATCGAGACCGTCAAGAACCTCTATCAGTCGGTCACGACGCTCAGCTTCTGCAACCCGACCGGCGGGACGTTCACGACGCTCACGCCGTGCGCGTCCCACGTCGGCCAGGCCAACTTCGTCGCCTACAACCCCGGCCTCAAGGACGTGACCAACCTCCGCGCGGCGGCGGTGGCGACCGGGCTCGGTGGTGACGTCTGGCTGCTCAACAACAACATGAAGCTGCCCTTCTCGGACGAGTTCGACATCGGCATCCGCAAACGGTTCGGGCAGATCCAGACCTCGCTCACCTTCTCGCACATCCGCAGCCATAACATCTTCCAGTTCGTGCGCGGCAACCGGCTGCCCAGCGGCCAGTACACGCCGGCGGGTGACCAGTGGATCGACGACGGCTTCCCGGCGGCGGGCCAGCTTCCCGGGTTCAACGGCAAGCTCGATATCGGCTCGAACGGCGGCAAAGCGGACTACAACGCGATCTATCTGACCGCCGAGAAGCCGTTCAACAAGAACAGCCGCTGGGGCTTCACCAGCGCTCTCACGCTGCAGTTGGCGCGCACCAACGACGCGCAGGAGCTCAACGCCGACGAGTTCTACAACGGCCCGCGGCAGGATGCCTATGGCTGGGAGTGGGTGAACGGCGTCGAGAAATGGCGCTTCGTCGGCACCGGCATCGTGCGCGGCCCGTGGCACACGACGCTTTCGGCGACGGCGACGCTGTCGTCGGGCCCGTCGTTCGGTTCGGTGATCTTCGGCTTGCCGAACACGCCGCCGACGGCGTGCTGCTACGGCAACATGGGCGGCGTCTACTTCCCGCACACGTTCCTCGGCTACAAGAACATCGACATGCGCATCGCCAAGACGGTCACGCTGCCGTGGGGCCATGAGCTGACGCTCGATTTCCAGGCGTACAACGTGTTCGACTGGGTCAACCGCAACTATTCGTCGTGGGGCGCGGGCAGCCGCAGCTACAACGGGACGACGATCTCCGATCCGACTTTCCTGGAGAACGGCACCGTGGGCAACGCCCGCAGCTTCCAGGTCAGTGCCAAATACTCGTTCTGATTCAGCCCCCGGAACGAAAACTCGAAGGGGAGGGCGGCCCGCGGGCTTCCCTCCCCGTTTTCTTGTAAGCTCGACCGAATGACACCCGCGCTGCACCGGATGGGGGAGGCCCAGAGTCCCGTCGTCACGATCGACGCGTTCGGCGGCGACTGCGTGACCGCGATCGAACTGGCGGCGGCGCTGGCACCGTTTCCGGCGGATCACGGGACCTATTATCCAGGCGCGCGGCGGATCGTCACCGAGGCCGACGGTGCCGCCTACGGTTATGTCGAGCGGATGCTCGAGGCCGCCGCGCCGTTCGTCGGCGGCGGGTTCGGGTTTGACCGGTTCGACCTGCTCGAGGCGAGCTTCTCGATGGTGACCGCTTCGCCCGCCACGCTCTCGCCCGCGCAGCGCATCCCGCACTTCGATTCGGTCGATCCCGATTATGTCGCCTTGCTCTACTATCTCCGCGACACCCCCGGCACCGCCTTCTACCGCCAGCGTACCACCGGGATCGAGATCGTGAGCGAGACCAACATCGACACCTTCATCGACACCGCCAAGCGCGAGAGCGCGACGCTGATCGGCTATACCAGCGCCTCCAACCAGCATTTCGAGCGGATCGGCAGCGTGGAAGGCAAGGCCGACCGGATGGCGATCTACCAGGGCTGCCTGCTCCATTCGGGCATCATTCCGGAAGGCACGGACCTGAGCGACGATCCGCGCCGCGGCCGGCTGACCCTCAACATCTTCATCAAGGGGCACCGGTCGTGAAGCGTGCCGCTGTCCTGCTGGCAGCCGGCCTGGTCGCGACCCCCGCGCACGCCCAGCCGGGCCGGCACACCACGATCAACCCGCTCGACATCGACTACCGCTACAATTTCGAGCAGCTCAACCAGGGCATCTCGTACCGCACCGGAGCGGATCCGGCGGTGGTACGGTTCAAGGACGCCTACTACCTCTTCCTGACGCTGGCGGATGGCTATTGGCGCTCGACCGACCTCGTCCACTGGCGCTTCGTCACGCCCAGCCGCTGGCCCACCAACGGTATCGTCGCGCCTGCGGTCTGGCCCGACGGCGAGCGGATCGTGATCCAACCGTCGATGACCGCGCCCGGATCGATCCTGTCGAGCAGCGATCCGGCGAGCGGCAAGCTCGACTTCCTCGTCCGGCTGATGCCTGAGCTTCCCGGCGCCGTCCGGCCGGGCATGGAGGAGACAATCGCGCCCGGGCAGGTCCCGCCCGGGCCTTGGGATCCCGCGCTGTTCAAGGACGACGACGGCAAATGGTACCTCTATTGGGATTCGTCGAACGTCTTCCCGGTCTACGGCATCGAGGTCGCGTTCGAGGACGGGCGGTTGGTCTACAAGGACACGCCCAAGCCGCTGATCCAGCTCGACCCCGATCATCACGGCTGGGAACGCTTCGGCCCCGATCATCGCGGCGCGCTGCTCGGCGGCAAGCCGGCCACGCCGTTCATCGAAGGCGCGTGGATGACCAAGGTCGGCGGGCGCTACTATCTCCAATATGCTGCGCCCGGCACCGAATATAACGTCTACGCCAACGGCACCTATGTGGCGGATTCGCCCCTCGGGCCGTTCGAATATGCGCCGTACAATCCAGTGGCGTACAAGCCCGGCGGGTTCGTGAACGGGGCGGGGCACGGCTCGACCTTCGAGGACGCCTACGGCAACTGGTGGAACACCGGCACGCCGTGGATCGGCTACAACTGGACCTTCGAGCGCCGCGTGGGGATGTGGCCCGCGCATTTCGCGGCGGACGGGCAGATGTCGGTCTCGACTCGGTTCGGCGACTTTCCGCAATACGTGCCTGAGGGGAGGGTCGACGATCCCGACAGCCTGTTCACCGGCTGGATGCTGCTGTCGTACCGCAAGCACGCAGTCGCCTCGTCGACGCTGGGCGAGTTCGCCGCCGATCGCGTCACCGACGAGGACCCGCGGACCTTCTGGGTCGCCGGCGCGAACAAGCCTGGCGAGACGCTGACGGTTGACCTAGGCGCGGCCAAGACGCTGCGTGCGGTTCAGGTCGATTTCGCCGACTACCAGTCGGGCCGCTTCGCCGACGCGCCCGACATCTACACCGAGTTCGAGCTGCAATCCTCGCTCGACGGCGCGGCCTGGACTCCGCTCGCGCGCACCGAACCGCCGCGGCGCGACCGCCCCAACGCCTATTTCGAGCTCCCCACGTCGGTGATGGCGCGGTTCGTACGCTACGTTCACGGTCATGTCGGTGCGGCCAACCTCGCGATCAGCGATCTACGGGTGTTCGGCAATGCCGGCGGACGCGCGCCTGCGATGCCGGTGGGAGTTACCGTCATGCGCGACGGTGATGCTCGCAACGCTCGTATCGCGTGGCGGCCGGTGAAGGGCGCGGTCGGCTACAACGTGCTGTGGGGCATCCGTCCCGACCGGCTGACGCTGACGTACCAGCGCTGGGCCGATCAGGGCGCGGCGCTCGACCTGCGCGCGCTCAATACGGGGCAGGCCTATTGGGTCGCGGTCGAGGCGTTCGACGAAAACGGGGTTTCCGGGCGGACGCGACCCGTTCAAATTCGCTGGGCGGCAATCGGGGGGAATCGCGGATGAAGCTGCGGATGTGGATGCTCGGAGGCGTGGCGATCCTGTCGGCATCGTGCCGCCATTTGCCCGCCGCGGCGTTGCCGGACGGCTGCTATTATGCCGATCGCGTCCCCGTCTTCAAAATCACCGGACACGAGGGACTCGTGACGATCCCCGGCGATGTCCGAAAATTCCGCGTCGAACCCGGCGATGCGGAGCATGTCGTTTTCGTGCCCGGCTTCCTGCTCGACGGCGTCGCCCCAGAGCTGATCAATCACAGCGCCAACATCGACCGCCAGAGCGTCCGGGTAAAGCCGGGTGCGGTTCCCACCGTCGTGATCAACTGGGCCGCATACGGCGAATCCGAGGTGCGGCGCGGCAAGCCCTGCTGATCAGCCCCCGAGCCAGCCTCCGGTGAACCCCGCCAGCTTGAGCCCGCGGCGGATCGCGGGCGAGCGGCGCATCAGCTTCCACACGAAATCGCTGCGGTGGTTCGCCGCCATCGCCAGGATCGGGCCCTGGTCAATGCCGATATAGTCGGTGTCGTACCAGCCCTTGACCGGATCGGGCCGGCCCTTCTCGAGCCGCAGCCCCTGGAACTTGAAGCTCGGGTTGAACGAATTGAGGAAGCCGTACTTGCTGTAGAGTTGGTCGCCATGCTCGCGCATCATCGCTTTGGCGCAGGGGATGACGATCTCGGGCGCGAAGGGCAGCGAGCCGAGTGCGGCGGTGGGCGCCAGCGTGCCGTCGTCGCGCCCGTCGGGCTGGCCGACGGGGCCGCGCGCCGCGTAGCCGAAGAACTGACGTTCGGCGCCCGGCGACCCCAGCCGGAAGTCGCCGGGGCCGTCGCACGCGGTAAGACCCCAAATCTCGCTCGAATAGCCGTCCCAGCGCATCGGATTGGCGGTGCAATAGGCGCGGTCGGCATAGGTCGCGCGACGGCTGTTCTCGAAATAGTCGAAGCCCGCCTCGCGCATCACGGCGTCGCGGATGCCGCGGAAATCGATCCAGACGTGGCTGAATTGGTGCCCGAACAGCGGCGCGAAGGCGATGTGCCGGGTCGCGCCCTCGCCGCGCCAGAAGGCAGGGTAGGGCCGAGTCCATTCCTGCCAGCTGTCGGGCGCCACCGGGTGCTCGGGTGCCCCCAGCGCGAGGATGTAGACGAGCATGCCCTCGTTGTAGCCGTCCCAGTTGCGCTCGATCAGCCCGGCGCCGGGGTGCCAGCCCATCGAGATCGCCTTGCGACCGTCGGCCTGGAAGAAGGTCCAGTCGGCGCGCGCATAGATGTCGGCGGCGAGCTTGCGGATCTCGGCTTCGACCGGATCGGCGCGGTCGAAATAATGCGCGGCGGCGAGCATGCCCATGAACAGCAGCGAGCTGTCGACGCTCGACAGCTCGACGTCGCGGAAGCGCGTGCCACGCTGCATGTCGAGGAAGTGGTAGAAGAATCCCTTGTGCCCCGCCGTTCCCGCGGGCTGGTCGCCTTGGGGGGCGTTCCAGAGGAAGCGGAGCGTCGTCAGGGTGAGGTCGCGCGCTTCACGGCGGGTGCACCAGCCGCGCTCGACTCCGATCGGATAGCAGGTCAGCGCGAAGCCGACCGCGGCGATCGAGCAGAAGGAAGGCGTCGGCCAGCGATCGGGGACGAGTCCGTTGCTGCGATCGGCGAGGTCCCAGAAATAGCCGAACGTCCGCCGTTCGAGGTCGTCGTAGAATGCCGGGAGCGTCCGGCCCGGCCGGGAACCGATCGCGGGATTTGCCGCCAGCGCGCCCAGCGCCAGCGCCGATCCGCGCGAGATCAGGGTGCGGCGATCAACGGTCATGCCGGCCTTCCTGGAACAAAAAATGGCGCGGCGCGCAACGGCGCCGCGCCCCAGGAGGAGGCTCGTGAGCGCCGGAACCGGTTACAGCCAGCGCGAAAGGAGGGACGGGACTCAGCCACGCGCCGCCCTGGGCGCGGTCGTTGCGCGCGCCACCAGATCAGGGGCGTGGATCTCGCTCATGCCCTCGGCCGGCTTGCCAGCGAGCAGTTCGATCAGCCGCGCGACCGAGCGCTCGCCCATCTCGGCGATGCGGACTCGGACCGTGGTGAGCTCGAGGTGGTGGGCGAGAGGGACGTCGTCGAACCCGGCGACCGCGATGTCCTCGGGCACCCGCTTGCCCGCGCTGCGCAACGTGTGAAGGCAGCCGATCGCCATCATGTCGTTGGCCGCGAAGATCGCGTCGCACGGCTCGGACGACGCGAGCACGACGCGGGCGGCCGCTTCGCCGGCCTCCTCGCTGAAGTCGCCCTGGATGATCCGGGGGTCGCGGCCGTGTCGGATCATCGCGCCGCGGAAGCCCTCGGCGCGTTCCTGCCCGTCGACGTTGTCGCGGGGCCCCGCGACATGGACGATGTGCCGGTAGCCGTTGGCGACAAGGTGATCGACCATCGCCTCGGCGCCCGCCTTGTTGTCGAAGCGAATCGAGGGGCGCGATTCGATCTCGCCGGGGCAGTTGATCAGCACCGAGGGCAGCGCCGGGGGCAGCATCCGCGCCAGCGCGTCGTGGCCAATGTGCGGCGCCATCACCAGCAGGCCATCGACTCGCCCGCGCATCGCCCGCAGCGCGATCGCGGCCTGATCGCTGTCGCCGTGGATATTCGAGAGCAGCAGCAGATAGCCGCGGCGGCTCGCTTCACGATCCATGCCGCGCACGCATTCGGAGAAGAACTCGCCGTGGAGATCGGGCAGGACCACGCCGATCGCGTGCGCCCGGGCGAGGCTGAGGCTACGCGCGCCGGCGTGGGGCACGTAGCCGAGCTCGTTCGCGGCGCCGACGATCCGGTCGCGCGTTTCGGCGCGGACGTTGTCGAGTCCGTTGAGCGCGCGCGACACCGATGCGACCGAAACGCCGGCGCGTCGCGCGACATCCCGGATCGTTGCCTCGCCCATGTCAGATCCTCGCTCCGGCCCCACGCATGTTTCCTACGTTTCAGACCGCATCGGCGATTGCAATGCCTGCCTTCTACGGGCATGTAACCGGTTACGGTCAGCGGTCACAAGCGAAAATCGCGGTGGTTCGGAACCGCGGCAAGATGCCCTCCCAAGGGGGACGGGCAATCAGGAGAGGAAACGATGCTCGATCCCAGGATTTCGCGGCGCGCGGCACTGCTCGGTGCGGGCGCGGTCGCGGCTTGGATCGCGAGCCCGGCGCGCGCGCTGCTCCAGACCGTGTCGCAACTCCCGGTGCCTGCCTTCGTCGACTCGCTGATCGCGCGGATGACCGTCGCCGAGAAGGCCGGGCAATTGAGCGTGATGGCCTCGGCCTGGGGCGGCGGCGCCGCGACCGCGCTCAATCCGCCGTCGAACGGCCCGAACTTCGAGGGGCAGCTCGAGGAAGCCCGGCAAATGCGGCTGACCGGCGTGTTCAACGGCAACGGCGCCGAGATGGCGCGGCGGCTGCAGACCGCGGCGACGACCGAGGCACGGCTCAAGATCCCGCTGATCTTCGCCGCCGACGTGATCCACGGCCACCGCACCATCTTCCCGGTCCCGGTGGGCGAAGCGGCGAGCTTCGAGCCCGCCCTCGCCGAGCGCACCGCGCGGATGGCGGCCTATGAGGCGGCCGGATCGGGGATCGACTGGACCTTCGCGCCGATGGTCGACATCGCGCGCGACCAGCGCTGGGGCCGGACGATGGAGGGCGCCGGCGAGGACGTCCACCTCGGCCGCCTGATGGCCGACGCGCGCGTGCGCGGGTTCCAGGGCAGCGACCTCCGGGCGATCAATTCGATGCTCTCCTGCGCCAAGCATTTCGCAGCCTATGGCGCCGCCGAGGGCGGGCTCGACTACAACACCGCCGACGTTTCGGAGCGGACGCTGCGCGAGGTCTATCTGCCGCCGTTCAAGGCCGCGGTCGATGCCGGTACCCTGACGCTGATGGCGTCGTTCAACGAGATCTCGGGCGTGCCCTCGACGGGCAACGATTGGCTGATGCGGACCGTGCTGCGCGGCGAATGGGGTTTCCAAGGCTTCGTCGTCTCCGATTACACGGGCGACGAGGAGATGATCCTCCACGGCTTCGCCACCGACGCGCGCGAGGCAACGCGGATCGCGATCATGGCGGGCGTCGACATGAGCATGCAGAGCGGCCTTTACCGCGACCATCTCCCCGACCTCGTCGCCAAGGGCGACGTGCCGATAGCCCGTCTCGACGAGGCGGTGCGGCGGGTGCTGGCGGTCAAGGCGCGGCTCGGCCTGTTCGACGATCCCTTCCGCCGCATCGACGTCAAGCGCGAGAAGGCACGTTCGCGGACTCAGCCGGCGATCGCGCTGGCGCGCGAGGCGGGACGCAAGTCGATCGTGATGCTCAGAAATACCGGCGGCCTGCTGCCGCTGCCCAAGCACGGTAGGAAGATCGCGATCATCGGTCCGTTCGCCGAGGGGCAGCACGATCTTGTCGGGCCGTGGGTCGTCTATGGCGACAATCGTCAGGCGATCGACCTCGCGACGGGCGTGCGCGAGGCGGTCGCGGATCGGGCGAGCGTGACCGTGACGGCGGGATCGGGCGTCGAGCAGGCGCTGCCCGGTGGGATCGAGGTTGCGGTTGCCGCCGCGCGCGAGGCCGATGTGGTGCTGCTCGCGATCGGCGAGGACGAGACCATGTCCGGCGAGGCACAGTCACGCACCGAGATCGTCGTGCCTGCGCCGCAGCAGGCGCTGGCCGAGGCGGTGGCCGCGACCGGTAAGCCGATCGTCGTGCTGCTCAAGAACGGGCGCGCGCTGGCGCTCGAAGGCGCGGTCGCCGGTGCTCCGGCGATCCTCGTGACCTGGTTCCTCGGTTCGGAGACCGGCCGCGCGATCGCCGACGTGCTGTTCGGCGATTTCAGCCCGTCGGGCCGGCTGCCCTGCAGCTTTCCGCGCGCGTCGGGGCAGGAACCTTATAGCTACGCTCACAAGCCGACCGGGCGGCCCAACCCGAGCGACGACACACTCGAGAACTACAAGGCGCACTATCGCGGCGTGCCCAATTCGGCGCTCTATCCGTTCGGCCACGGCCTGACCTATGGCGAGGCCGCCTATTCGGACTTGGCCGTCGCTCCGACGATGGCGTGGAACGGCGCGCTCGAGGTTTCCGCTCGGATCACCAACAAGGGCAGCCACGCGATCGAGGAGGTGGTCCAGTGCTACGTCCACGACCGCGCGGCGAGCGTCACTCGCCCGGTCCGCGAACTCAAGGCGTTCCGTAAGGTCGCGCTGGCGGCGGGCGCGTCGGAAACCGTGTCCTTCCGGCTGACCCGCGACTTGCTGCTGTTCATCGGCCGCGAGAACAAGCCCGTGGTCGAGCCCGGCATGTTCGATGTGTGGATCGCCCCCTCGGCCGAGACCGAGGGTGTCCACAGCAGCTTCGAGCTTCAGACGGGCTGATCGCCGAGATCGCGCACGATCCGATCGTGCGCGCCCTTGCCGAGCGGGTTGAACAGCATCAGCAGGCACGAAAGCGCGAAGAAGCCGAGCGGCACCAGCGCGATGGTCAGCCGCATGCCCGTCAGCGTCCCTGCGCTCTGGGCAACATTCGCCACGTACCCGGACGCGCCGAAGCCGAGCCCGAGCGCGGCGGTGGCGATGCCGATCGCGACTCGCTGGAGCAGCGACGCCAGCCCGAACACCGCGCCCTCGACGCGCAACCCGGTCATGCGCTCGCCGAACTCGATGGTGTTGGGCAACATCGCCCAGAAGACGAAGTGCAGCCCGACGATCGCCGCCTGCATCGCGATCAGGAACAGCTCCATCGCGTAGACCTGGTCGATGCCGACGATCGCGAACAAGCTGAGCCCGGCGATGCACGCTCCCGCAGCGAGGAACCACACGCTGCGCGTGCCGATGCGGCGCTGGAGCAGCATCCACAGCGGCACCGCGATCCCGCTCACCAGCCCCATCCACGCGAGCGCGGTGTGGCCTGCGGCATCGTCGCCGAGGAAGTATTTGAAGTAATAGAGCACCGACTTGTTGAGCACGGTCACCGCGCCGATCATCGCCATCATCGCGAGGTTGAGCGTCACGAAGGCGCGATTGGCGATCAGGCTGCGGACGCTGGCGAGCACTGAGGGCGACGCCGCGGGCGGGAGCAGCACCTCGTCGCGATAGGTGGCGCCGACCAGCACCAGGATCGCGGTGGCGACGATCGCGAAGAAGACTGCGGCGCCGAGGTAGGTGTGCGCCGAAACGCTGCTGCCGCTAAGCCACGCGCCGATCGGCACCGTCCCGCGCGCGACGAGCACCCACGCCATCGTCCCGAACAGCATCCGCATCCCCGCCACGAACGCGCGGTCCTTGCTGTCGAGGCTGATCCGCGCGGTCATCGCGAGATAGGGGACATTGACCGCCGCGTAGGCGGTGCGGAACAGCAGGTGGCCGACCGCGACGAAGGCGATGCTCCAGACGCCCGCGACGGGCGGCGGCGCGTAGGTGAGGATGCACGCCAGCCCCAGGGGCACGCTCCCGAAGATCAGGATGCGGCCATAGCCCCGCCCGGACTTCGCGCCGGTCGGTGATCGCGCCGGCGGCGAAGTTGACCACGCCGTCCCAGATCGACGCCACGGTGTAGATCGCCGCGGCGGTGGTCACCGGCAGGTCGAGCGCCTCGGTGTAGTAGAACAGCAGGAAGAGCATGATGCTCTGCCAGTAGAGATTGAACGCGAAGTCCCCGAAGGCGAACAGCAGCAGGCGGAACCTGGGCGACGCCACGCGGAGGCGGGCGATCATTTCCGCGCGATGGCGAGATGCAAGGGCCCGCGCTGATCGGGCAGCGTCAAGGCGATGGTGCGAGCCTTGACATCGGCGGTGATTGCCAACCCTTTCGCCGAGGCGCCGCCGTCCCAGCCGTGCACCGTCACCGCGATCTGGCTCCACCACGGCTTATAGCTACCCTGGCGCGCGCCGAAGTCGACGGTCAGGCCGGTGGGCGTGATGGCGCAGGTGATCGCCTGGCGCAGCGTCGCGCCGTTCACGGTCGTGCCGTCGTCCCAATAGAGATTGCCGTGGCAATCCTCGCCGGGATAGATGTCGAGCCGCAGGAGGCCGTGCGGCGTCTCGGAAGTGCTCTGGACGAGCGGCTGGCGCGGCAGGATCGTGCCCGCGCGGACGAACACCGGCAGGTGCGCGAGGCTGGGCGTCTCGCTCAGCGCGCCGCCGGGCAGCGCCTTGCCCGTCCAGTAATCGTACCACCGCCCCGGGGGGAGGCAGATGTCGTACGGCTGCGGCGATTCGGGCTTGGGCGAGGCCGCGATCAGCAGGCTATGCCCCAGCGTGAAGCTCATCGACTGGTCGCATCCCAACGAAAGCGCGGCGGGATAATCGTAGAACACCGGCCGCATGATCGGATCGCCGGTGTGCGCGCTCGCCTCGGCGACCGCGTAGAGATACGGGAGGAGGCGGTAGCGCTCCTCGATGAATCGGCGGCGGATCGCGAGTTGCTCGGGTCCGTCGACCCAGGGCTCGACGCGCGGCGTCCCCTTCGAGGCATGGATGCGGAATACCGGCGTGAACGACGCGATCTCGATCCAGCGCGTGAGCAGCTCGGGACTGGGCCCGCCGGTGAAGCCGCCGACGTCCGCGCCCGCGTAGGAGAAGCCCGAGAGGCCGAGGCTCATCAGCTGCTGGACCGAGAGCTTGAGGTGGTCCCAGGTCGAGCTGTTGTCGCCCGTCCAGGTCACCGCGTAGCGCTGGCCGCCGGCATAGGAGGCGCGAGTCATCACGAACGGCCGCATGCCCGGCCTCAGCGCTTGCAGCCCTTCGAAGGTGCCGCGCGTGTTCTGCATGCCGTAGACGTTGTGGATTTCGGCGTGCGTGGCATCGCGGGGCGCGAAATCGTCGCTTTCGATGCGGTGGATGTTGTCGAGCGGCATCGTTTTGGTCGGGGTGTCGAACACCGCGGGCTCGTTCATGTCGTTCCAGAAGCCGGCGATGCCCTCGTCGGCGAAGCCCTTGAACAGCGTCCCCCACCATTTCCGCGTCGCCGCGCGGGTGAAGTCGGGGAACACCGCGGGCCCGGGCCAGACCGGCGCGACATAGGTCTTGCCGGCCGCGTCGTGGACGAAGTGATTGCCCGCGGCGCCGCTGTCGTAGGGCGCATAGCCCTGGTTGGGTGCGGCGGCGACGTGGAGATCGGTGATCGCGACCAGCTTGATCCCCACCGCGCCCATGTCGTCCGCGAGCTTCTTCAGGTCGGGGAAGGTCTGGTGGTTGACGGTGAAGGGGCGGTTGCGGTCCTGATAGTCGATGTCGAGCCAGATTACGTCGGCGGGGATGCGCTCGCTGCGCATCCGCGCGGCAATCCCGCGGACTTCGGCGTCGGTCATGTAGCTCCAGCGCGATTGCTGGAAGCCGAGCGCCCAGCGCGGCGCGAGCGGGGCCTTGCCGGTCAGGTCGGTATAGCGGCGGACGACGTTGGCCGTGGCGGGCCCCGCGATGACGTAATAGTCGATCGGGCCGCCCACCGCGCCCATCGCCAGCACGTCCTGCTCGCGATGGCCGAAATCGATCGAGCTGCGCCAGCTGTTGTCAAGGAAGATGCCGTAGCTCCCGCCCGCGCCGCCCGCGGAGACGAAGAAGGGGATCGACTTGTAGATCGGGTCGTTCGCGCTCGTGTAGCCGAAGAAATCGGTGTTCCAGTCGACGAAGCTGCCGCCGCGCCGGTCGAACGGGCCGGTCTTGTCGCCGAGGCCGAAATAATGCTCGCCCTGCGGCATCGCCTTGCGGAGCGTGAAACCGGTTCCGTCGCGCGCGAAAGGCTCGGCGGCATCGGCGACGATGACCTTGCCTGCTCGATCCTCGACCACCAGCCGCAGCCCCGGGCCGACGCGGACTCGCAGCGCGCCGGTCGAGAAACCATCGGCCTCGGTCGTCACCGGCGCGCGCATCGCGCGGACACTGGCGGGCACCGCCCAGCTGGCATCCTCGTCGAAGCGGCCATCGCGCGCGATGCGAACGCGCAGGATCGAATTGGTGAGTGCCGTGACTCGCAACGTTGCGCCGTCGCTCGTCGTCTCGACGCCGTCGGGACGCGCCGTGAACGGTTGCTGCGCCATCGCGGGCGCCGCCGCCATGCAGGCGAGCGCGAGGCAGATCATCAGTCGAAGGCGCATGGGATTCTCTCTCCGGTTCCCGCGCTGGATAGCAGCTAGCGCCGGTCTTCCACCAGAATTTCGCGGGTGATCGAGGCGATATCGGTGCAGCCGGTCAGCGCCATCGCGACGCGCATCTCGGCCTGGATCAGCTTGAGGATGTGGGCGACGCCGGCCTCGCCGCGCGCGCCGAGCGCGAAGGCCCAGGCGCGGCCGAGCAGCACGCCTTTGGCGCCCAGCGCGAGCATCCGCACTACGTCGAGCCCGGAGCGGACGCCGCCGTCGGCGAGCACGGTCAGCCGGTCGCCCACCGCCTCGGCGATCGCAGGGAGCGCTCGCGCGGTGGAAGGCGTGCCGTCGAGCTGGCGGCCGCCGTGGTTCGAGACGACGATGCCGTCGGCCCCGACGTCGGCGGCGGTGCGGGCATCCTCGGCGTCGAGCACGCCCTTGATGATGAGGGGGCCGTCCCAATGCTGGCGGATGAAGTCGAGATCGGCCCAGGTGACGCTCGAATCGAAGCTGGTGCGCATCCAGGCGAAGAAATCCTCGAGTCCCGAATCCTTGCCGAGCACCGGCGCGACGTTGCCAAGCTGGTGCGGGCGGCCGTGGATGCCGACGTCCCACGCCCAGCCCGGGCGGCGCATCGCCTGCCAGGTGCGGCGCAGGCTGCCGCGAATGCCGGGCGCGCCCGCCAGCCCCGAACGGACGTCGCGGTAGCGCGAGCCGGGGACGGGCATGTCGACGGTGAACAGCAATGCGCTGCACCCCGCCGCCTTCGCCTGGGCGAGCAGATCGACCATGAAGCCGCGGTCGCGGATCATGTAGAGCTGAAACCAGAAGGGCGCGGTAGTGCCCTGCGCGACCTCGGCGAGCGCGCAGGCCGAGACGGTGGAGAGGGTGAAGGGGATGCCCGCCTTCTCCGCCGCGCGCGCCGCCTGGACCTCGCCGCGCCGCGCGGCCATCCCGGCGAGCCCGATCGGGCCGAGCGCGACGGGCATCGGCAACGGCTGGCCGAACAGCGTGGTCGAGAGATCGAGCGCGGAAACGTCGGCGCACACGCGCTGGCGCAGCGCGATGGCAGCCAGGTCGTCGACGTTGCGGCGCAGCGTCACCTCGGCGTAGGAGCCGCCGTCGAAATATTCGAACAGGAAATGCGGCAGTCGGCGCTGCGCGAGCGCGCGATAGTCGAGGGTGGAAGCGGCTCTCGGCATGGTGGCGCGGTCCTAGCCCGGGCGTGCCTAAACGAAAAGGGCGCCCCTTTCGGAGCGCCCTTCGTGCGGTCGATCTCCCGGCCCTTGGCGAGCCGGGAAGCCGATTACATCGCGTTGCCGGTCATGTTCATGTCGGCCGAGTTGCCCACCGTGGCATTGGCGGTCGTGTCGACGTTGGTCGTGGCGGCGGTGTTGTAGTCCGACGCGTTCACCTCGGTGGTCGTGGTGGTGTTGTCGGTAGTGGTGTTGGTCGTGGCCGTCGAGCAAGCCGCGAGCGTCATCAGGCCGGCGGCCGCAGCAACAATGAGGATCTTCTTCATTTTGGTTGCTCCGAATAAGAAACAGACGTTTCGCTCCCGACCCGATTGCCGACGCGAAGCTGTCCAAATAGCGGGCGGTGCGATTCCGTCAATCGCATTTTCACCGCATGGCACAAAATCGGACAGATTTTCGCCCGGTTCTTGCCACTTCGCCGCCACGGACCGACCACTCAGCCGCGGCTCCGCTCGCGCTCATACTGCTCCATCTTCTCGCGGAGGCTGCGCGGGCGCATGTCGGTCCACACTTCATGGATATAGTCGAGGCACTCCTGCTTGAGCCCGGATTTGCCCGCGTCGGACCAGCCGAGCGGGATCTCGCGATCCGCCGGCCAGATCGAATATTGCTCCTCGTGGTTGATGATGACCCTGTAGATCGTGGTATCGTCCCGATCGTCCCAGGCCATCGCAATCTCCATCGTTACAGCATCGAAACTATCACGCCGAGGCGCTCGAGGGAGCCGCGATCGGGTTCATTTCGGCTTGACCGGGCCGATCTCCTCGGGAGCGTCGGCAACTATGGCGAGCATCGCGGTCCACGCCGCCACATTTTGCCGCAACTGCGAAAGGTCGATCTTGTCGAGCGTGTCGTCGGGGGTGTGGTGCCAGTCGAAATAGCGCAGGCCCGACTGGTTGAGATCGACCGCGGCAACCCCGGTCTTGAGCGTCGGCCCCACGTCGGTGCCGTCGCCCGCGACTTCGCGGCCGCGCTCGATCCCGATCGGGGCGAGCGCCGCGGTCAGCCGGTCGTCCACCGCCTTGGCGCTGTCGGGCAGGTTGACCGCGAATTTCCACACCCGGTCCGCGCCGAAATCGGATTCGGCGCCGAGGACGTGATGATCGGCCGCGTGCGCCTTGGCATAGGCCTCGCCGCCGAAGCCGCCGGGCTCCTCGGCCCCGAACCATACGACGCGGATCGTGCGGCGGGTCTGGCCGGCGTCGTAAACGCGCTTGGCGGCGGCGGTGGTGATCGCCACGCCGGCGCCGTCGTCGATCGCGCCGGTGCCCAGATCCCAGCTGTCGAGATGGCCGCCGACCAGCACGATCCCCGCACTCGGATCGCTGCCCGGCAGATCGGCGACGACATTGCCCGAATTCGCCCTGGCCCTTGAACTGGGGGGTGAGCAGCAGGTGGATGCGTACGGGCTGGCCGCGCTTGAGCATCCGCTCGAGCTGCTCGGAATCGGGAAGCGAGAGCGCCGCCGCGGGGATCGGGCTGACGCCGGTGGCCCAATTGGTCACCCCGGTGTGGGGGATGCGGTTATAATTGGTGCCGATCGACCGGATCAGGATCGCGGCGGCACCCTTGGTCGCGGCGAGGTTCGGCCCTACCCGGCGCACCTGGCCGAACTGGCCGTATTGCGAGCCGTCTTGGGTCGGCACCATCGCGTGGCTGACGAAGGCGATCCTGCCCTTGAGGCTGCCGTCGGGGGCGGCCTGAAGATCGGCGAGCGACGGGAAATAGACGATCTCGGCGTCGATCCCCTTGGGCCCGGTGCTGCCCGAATTGCCGAGCGCGGTGAGCACCAGCTTCTGCGGGAAGGGCGAGAGCACGGTCGCGGTCTCGTCGCCGCGCACCCAGACCGGCATCTGATAGGTCTCGATATGGACGTTCTGGAAGCCCAATGCGGTGAGCTTCTGGACCGCCCAGGCGCGGGCGCGGGCCTCGGCCTCGGTCGCAGCGAGGCGCTGGCCGACCTCGGTGGTGAGCCCCTCGACAACATCCCAGGCGATCGTGTCACCAGTGAGCGCGGCGTCGCGCAGCGCGGCCGGATCGGGTGCGGTCTGGGCCAGGGCGGGGAGGGGAAGGGCGAAGGCGGCGGCGGCCGCGAGCAGGGAGCGCTTGATCATGGGCGGAGTGCTAGCGGGGCGGCGCGCGCTTGCCAATGGAAGGGACGTTTCCCGCGCGTTTCGCTCCGTTCCGCGCGTTGCCATCGGCCCGCGCCGTCGCTACATGCGCGCCAGCTTCCCGCCTGCCCGATATCCCGAACGGAGACACCCCCAGTGGCCGCGCAATACGCCTTTGTCATGAAGGACATGACCAAGACCTTCCCCGGTGCCCCCAAGCCGGTGCTGAGCAACATCAACCTGCAATTCTATCAGGGCGCCAAGATCGGCATCGTCGGGCCCAACGGCGCCGGCAAATCGACGCTGATGAAGATCATGGCGGGGGTCGACACCGAATATTCGGGCGAGGCCTGGCCGGGCGAGAACATCACCGTCGGCTATCTGGAGCAGGAGCCGCAGCTCGATCCGACCAAGAACGTCCTGGAAAACGTCAAGCAAGGCGCACGCGAGACCGCCGATCTGGTCGATCGCTTCAACGCGATCTCGGCCGAGATGGGCGATCCGAAGGACGATACCGATTTCGACGCGCTGATGGAGGAAATGGGCGAGCTCCAGGCCAAGATCGACGCGGTCGACGGTTGGAGCCTCGACAACCAGCTCGAGATCGCGATGGAAGCGCTGCGCTGCCCGCCGGGCAATTCGCCGGTCGACAATCTCTCGGGCGGCGAAAAGCGCCGGGTCGCGCTCACTCGGCTGCTGATCCAGAAGCCGTCGATCCTGCTGCTCGACGAACCGACCAACCATCTCGATGCCGAGAGCGTGGACTGGCTGGAGAACCACCTCAAGGAATATGCCGGCGCGGTGCTGATGATCACCCATGACCGCTACTTCCTCGACAATGTCGTCGGCTGGATCCTCGAGATCGATCGCGGGAAATATTTCCCGTACGAAGGCAATTATTCGACCTACCTGGAAAAGAAGGCGAAGCGGCTTGAGCAGGAGGATCGCGAATCCTCGGGCCGGCAGAAGGCGATCAAGGACGAGCTCGAATGGATTCGGCAGGGCCCCAAGGCCCGCCAAACCAAGTCCAAGGCGCGCATCGCCAAGTTCGACCAGCTCGTCGCCAGCCAGGAAAACCGCAAGCCGAGTGGCGCTCAGATCGTCATCCAGGTGCCCGAGCGCCTCGGCGGCAAGGTAATCGAGGTCGAGAACCTCTCCAAGGCCTATGGCGACAAATTGTTGTTCGAGGACCTCTCGTTCACGCTGCCCGCCGGCGGCATCGTCGGCGTGATCGGCCCGAACGGCGCCGGAAAATCGACGCTGTTCAAGCTCCTCACCGGCCAGGAATCCCCGGATTCGGGCACGATCGACATCGGCACCACGGTGCGCCTCGGCTATGTCGACCAGAGCCGCGACGATCTCGATCCCAAGCACAACGTGTGGGAAGAGATTTCGGACGGCCTCGACTATGTGAAGGTCAACGGCCACGACATGTCGACCCGTGCCTATGTCGGCGCGTTCAACTTCAAGGGGGCGGACCAGCAGAAGAACGTCGGCAAACTCTCCGGCGGCGAGCGCAACCGAGTCCATATCGCCAAGATGCTCAAGAAAGGCGGCAACGTGCTGCTGCTCGACGAGCCAACCAACGACCTCGACGTCGAGACTTTAGGCGCGCTCGAGGAAGCGATCGAGAATTTCGCGGGATGCGCGGTGGTGATCAGCCACGACCGGTTTTTCCTCGATCGCCTCGCAACTCACATCCTGGCCTTCGAGGGGGACTCGCACGTGGAGTGGTTCGAGGGGAATTTCGAGAGCTACGAAGAGGACAAGCGGCGACGGCTGGGCGATGCTGCGGATCGGCCGACGCGGCTGGCGTATAAGAAGCTGAACTCGGTGACGACAGCTTGCTGACCTTGTACCTGATACTGATCTGCTTCTGTCTTTAAGTCCGGAGCAGGTGGGCAAGCTACTACTGCAACTTGCCGTAAAAAATCTTCAGAACGGATTGTTTCACAAGGATAGCACGGCCGGCTCGCAGAGCTTATTCGAGCAAAGCTACGGTCCATTTGGACAGGGATCTGCCTACTCAGCTCAACGTCGCGGGGAAATCCTTTTGGCTGTTGGCGAAGGCTGGCAGTGGTTGGAGCATGCTGGATTAATTATGCCAGCCGCTTCACCCAATGAGACGTACTCCTGATTGACGAGGCGGGGACATGCGCTGGCTAAGAACCCCGACGCCTTCGAGAAATTCGCAGTTGCTGCATCTTTCCCCAAATCTTTATTTCATGGGGCAATTGCCGATGAAGTCTGGATACAATTGTCTCAAGGCAAATTTGACGTTGCCGTCTTCGTTGCGTTTCGCGGGGTGGAGGAAGCGGGGCGCGCGGCAGCCGACTTTGCCCCTGATGATCACGGCGTGCCGATGGTTCCGCGCGCGTTTAACAAGGACAACGGTCCCTTGCGGCGAGCCGATGATCCCGATGCTGAGCGAGAAGCGTTGGCCTCCTTTTCGCCGGCGCGGTCGGATCATACAAGAATTCGCATTCACACCGTAAAGTCGGTTTAGATGAAAGCATTTGAAATGATTATGCTTGCGTCGCACTTGTTGAGAATTGTGGACGACCGCGGCTCGAAATAAATTCTGCTCCGCAGGCTCCCCGTGGCAGTTAGCCGTAGCGCTCCATCGCCACGCGCACGCTCCGCCACGCTGAGACAAACTCAGCTTGGCGGAGGAACGACAGGTCAAACGCTAATCTACTAACTCGGCGCCGTCGTCACCGTCGTGGTGGTCTTGTGCGTCGTCGTGCGTGCCGGGGCGGCGTGATGCACGACCCGGCGGCGGACGACGCGATGCGTGACCACCGCCCTGGGCGCGGGCTTTGCTGCGGGCGCGCTGGTGTCGGTCCGCTCCACCGTGACGGTCGTCGTCGGCGGCGGGGGCGGAGCCGGCGCGGCGATCACGATCGGGGCGGGCGGGGGTGTCGCGCGCGCGGCGGCGGCATCGGCCGCGGAAGCGGCGGCGGACTGTTGCGCAGCTTCGGCGCGGGCGTTGGCGGCGGCGGCATCCTCATGCGCATTGGCCGCATCCGCCTGAGCATGGGCGGCGGCGCGATCGGCTTCGGCGCGGCGGGCCCGCTCATCCTCGACCCGCATCCTCTGGGCCTCACCGAGCGCGGTGTCGGCGAGTTCGGAGGCGCGGTGCGCGTCGGCGATGGCATGCTCCTTGGCACCCTTCGCTAGCTCTTCCTCGGCGGTGCGGAGCGCCGCCTGGGCTTCGGCCTGGAGCCGCGGGACCTGGCCGCTCGCGCCGACCTTGTTGGCGGCATCGATCTTGGCGTGCGCCTCGGCGATGGCGGTCCGGGCGCGGTCCTTCTTTCCCTGCGCTTCGGCCGATGTGGCGGTGAAGGCGACGACGGCGGAAATGGCAATTCCGCACGCGAAAATACTCGAGCGCATACCCTACTCCTGTTGTGTGATGTGGCCACTGTAACGATTGCCTGACAGGTGTGTTCCGCGCGGGCAGCTTGCATCATTTAGCGATAATGCTAAATGATCGACATGGCCAGTGCCGCGCCCGACCCCATCGACGCCTATGACGCGCTCTTCACCGCGCTCGCGCATCCCGCCCGCCGCCGCATCCTGATCAGCCTCAATTTCGCGGGCGGGGCGATGAGCGCCGGGCAGATCGCTGGCTTGTTCGGCCATGCCTGGCCGACCACGACTCGCCACCTGCAACTGCTCGAAGCCGCGGGCATCCTTCACCACGAGCGGCAGGGGCGCGCGCGGCTCTACCGGCTTGATCCCGCCCGCCTGTCGCTCGCGCGCGAGTGGCTCGGCTGGTTCGAGCGCGACCCCGTCACAGCAAAGGAAATCGATCATGAGCGAGACGCCGAGCCTGTTCCGGCTCAATCTGGAAGTGGGCAACCTTGATCGCGCCGACGCCTTTTATTCCGCACTGCTCGAGCAGGAGGGGCGTATCCAGATGGGCGCGCGCGTCTATTTCCGCGCGGGCGGGGTGACGCTGCAGGTCGTCCAGGTCGAGGCGCCGCATCCGGCCGCCAAGGCGCTCTATTTCGCGTGTCCGGACCTCGACCAGGTCCATGCCCGCGCGAAGGCATTGGGCTGCCTCAGCGAAGAATCGGTCCACGGCACACCCGCGGGCGAGCCCGTCGTCCGCCCCTGGGGCGAGCGTTCCTTCTACGCCGACGATCCGTGGGGCAATCCGCTCTGCTTCGTCGACGAAGGCACGATCTACCGTGGCTGATCCGGCGCTCCTTGCGCGGGCCTACGAGCTCGCGCTCAAATCGTACCGCGAGGGCGGGTGCCCGATCGGATCGGTGCTCGCGCGCGGAAGCGAGGTGCTGGGGGAGGGGCACAACCAGCGCGTCCAGAAGGACGATCCGATCGCGCACGGCGAGATGGACGCGCTCCGCAATGCCGGGCGGCAGGCGAGCTACGCGGGCACGACGCTCTACACCACGCTCAGCCCGTGCATGATGTGCGCGGGCACGATCGTCCAGTTCAAGATCCCGCACGTCGTGATCGCCGAGAACGCGAATTTCGGTGGCAACGAGGATTTCCTCCGCGCCCACGGCGTGGAGGTGGAGATCGCCGACGACACGCGTTGCATCGAGCTGATGCGCCGCTTCATCGCCGAGCAGCCGGCGCTGTGGAACGAGGACATCGCCGAGGACGCCCCGTGAGCGCTTGGCTCGCCGCGAACCGCATCCGGATGGCCGTGCTCGCGATCCTGCTCGCGCTGTTCGCGGCGCCGGTGGTCGCGCTGCTCTGGATGACCGCAGTGCCGGGCCGCTCGTGGAGCGGGCCGTTGCCGCCGCTGAGCCCGGCCGAGGCGGCGCTTGCCGAGCGGCTGCGCGGCCATGTCGTCGCGATCGGCAGTACGCCGCACAACGTTGGGCATCCGCAAGCGCTCGAGGCCGCGGCGCGCTACATCGAGGATGCGCTCGCGGGCATGGGGTACGCCGTCCGCCGCCAGCCGTTCGACGACGGACAGGTGCGCAACCTCGAAGCGGTGATCGAACCCACCCGCGCCGACGCGCCGACGCTGGTGATCGGCGCGCACTACGACAGCGCCTTCACCGCGCCCGGCGCCAACGACAACGCGACCGGGGTGGCCGCCCTGCTGGAGCTCGCTCGCGGCCTCGCCGATTTGCGGGGCAAGGCCGCGCTGAGGCTACGGCTGGCCTTTTTCGTCAACGAAGAGCCGCCCTTCTTCCAGACCGACCGGATGGGCAGCTTGGTCTACGCCCGCGCGCTGGCGCGTTCGGGCGAGAAGATCGCGGGGATGTTCTCGCTCGAAACGCTCGGCTGCTACAGCGATGCGCGGGGTAGTCAGCGCTACCCGTTCCCGCTCGACCAGCTTTATCCTGGCACCGGCGATTTCGTTGCCTTCGTCGGCATGATCGGGTCGCGCGCACTGGTGCGCGAGGCAGTGGGCGCGTTCCGAGCGGAGGCGCGATTCCCGAGCCAGGGCGGGACCGCACCGGGCTTCGTCGAAGGGATCGACTGGTCGGATCACTGGTCGTTCGCGCAGGTGGGCGTGCCCGCGCTGATGGTCACCGACACCGCGCCGTTCCGCTATCGCTGGTATCACGACATCGCCGACACGCCCGACAAGGTCGATTATCAGCGGCTCGCGCGAGTGACCGCTGGGCTCGAACAAGTCGTTCGCCACTGGCGCTGAGCCGTTGGTGACTTACGCGCCTGACACACACTGGCGTGCGCGGGCGGCGCACGATACACGTGCGGAATGACGCTCCGCCCGATCCTCGCAGCGCTCCTCTTCCTGTTCGGCGCCGCACCGGTGGCCGAAGCACAGACCGCGCCAGCGCCGCTCACCTCGCTGACGAGCGAATTCGCGCAATTCGCCGACGAGACCGCCGCCGTGCCCGAAGCCGAGCGCGTCGCGCGGTTCAAGGCGCGGTTCGAGCCGCTGCTCCCAGGCTTCTACGAGGCGCGCGGGCGCGATCCGGCCAGATATGACGCGCAGATCGCCAAGGCGCTCAGCGACTTCCCCGCGATCCGCGACAAATACGATGCCGCTGCGAGCGACTTCACCGCCGCTTTCCAAACCGCAACCGCGCGCTTCCGGCGCTTCTTCCCCGATTTCGAGATCACCATGCCGGTCTACCTCGTCCATTCGCTCGGCGAGATGGACGGCGGCACGCGGACGATCCGCGGGCGGAATGTCGCGATATTCGGCGCCGACGTGATCGCGCGGATCCATGACGAGACGACGATCCCGCCGTTCCTCGATCACGAGCTGTTCCACATCTATCACGCGCGCTTCTTCCCGGATTGCGACGCCTTGTGGTGCTCGCTGTGGCAGGAGGGGCTGGCGGTCTATGTCGCGTCGCAGCTCGATCCCGGATCGAGCGACCGTCAGCTGCTACTCACGCTTCCGCGCCCGATCCGTCCCGAGGTGGATGCGCATTTCGAAGGCGCGATCTGCTTCACGCGGAGCAAGCTCGATTCCGCCGACCCCGCCGACAGCGCCGCGTTCTTCCAGGGCGGCAGCGGCCCGGGCAACGGCTATCCGCCGCGCTTCGGCTATTACATCGGCTATCGCATCGCGCTGAAGCTCGGCGAGCGGATCGGCCTGGAGGAACTCGCAAAGCTCCCCGCCGCCAGGGTGCGCGACCTAATGAACGAGGCGCTCGCCGGGTTCGCGCCTTGCGGTGGGAGCGGCTGAGCCTCAGCGCTTGCCCATCGCCCGGTCCGCGCTCCAAGCTCCGCCGCCCGCCGAGGCGAGGAACAGGAACACGAAGCAGAACAGGATCGCCGCATCGCCGCCGTTGTTGGCGGGGAAGAAGCCCTGCTTGAAGTGGAACATGAAATAGGCGATCGCCATCTCGCCCGAGAGAATGAACGCGGCCCAGCGGGTGAACAGCCCGACGAAGATCATCGCGCCGCCGATCAGCTCGAGCGCGCCGCCCGCGGTCATCAAGGTGGTGAGCTGCATTGGGTGCGCCGGCGGCGGGAAGTTCAGGAGCTTCTGCGCGCCATGCTCGAGGAACGTGAGCCCCGCGACAATCCGGAGCAGCCCCAGCAGCTTGTCCGACCAGCTTGCAGGTATCGGCATCGTTTTTCCTCTCTGTCGTTGGTGCGGCCACGGCGGCGCGCGGTTCAATCGCGGATCAACGGATGCGCTTGACGTAAACGCGGCCGCCCTCGCGATGTTCGATCGAAAAATTCGGAACCTTCTCGACCAGGTCGGAAAGCCGCTTGAAGCCGTAGTTGCGGGCGTCGAAGCTCGATCGGTTGCCGGCGCGCTGGCCGACCGCCGAGAGGCTGGCGAAGCCGCGCTCGTCGCGCTTGGTGGCGTTATAGGCGTCGATCAGCAGCGCGACGATGGCGTCGTCGACGCCTGCGGGCGCAGGCACGTGCGCTGGCTTCTCCGCCTCGTGCGCCTTGGCGAGCGCGGTCACGTCGAGGAAGCGGGTGCAGGCCTGACGGAACCCTTCGGGCGTGCGCGGCGTGCCGAAGCCGTAGACGGGCAGGCCCTCCTGGCGGATGCGCATCGCGAGCGGGGTGAAGTCGGCGTCCGACGACATGATCCCGAAGCCGGTGACACGATCGCGGAACAACAGGTCCATCGCGTCGATCGTCATCTTCATGTCGGTCGCGTTCTTGCCCTTGGTGAGGTCGAACTGCTGGAACGGCTCGATGCCGTGCGTGAGCGACAGGTCCGCCCAGCCCTTGAGCGCGGGCTTCTTCCAGTTGCCGTAGATGCGGCGGATGTTGACGGTCCCCAGCTCGGCGAGCGCGGTGAGCACCGGGTCCAGCGTCGCGGGCGAGGCATTGTCGGCATCGATCAGCAGTGCGACGTTTCCGGCGGGATTGTCTCCGTTCGGCATCGTCAGCGCTTCCGGACGAGCGCGTCGAGGCTCCACGCGCCGCCTCCCGCCGCCGCCAGGAAGAGGAAGACGAAGCAATAGAGCATCGCTCCCTCGCCGCCGTTGGCGAGCGGATAGAAATCGGCGCCCCATTTGGCGTGGACCCACCAATAGGCCACCGCCATCTCGCCCGAGAGCAGGAACGCCACGGGGCGGGTGAACAGCCCGAGCACGAGCAGCGCGCCGCCGATCGTCTCGAGCAGGCCGAGCGGGGTGGTGAGCGCGTCGGGCGAGCCGAGCGCCTTGGGGAAATGGAACAGCTTCGAGGTGCCGTGCTCCATGAAGCCGAGCGCGACCGCGATCCGCATGAGGCTGAGCAGCCGCTCGGACCAGGCGGCGGGAATGGGCATGAACGTCTCTCCCCTGAAGCGGGGTGGAAGCTCCCACAGGCACTCGCGTCGGTCAACCGGAGGGCATCACACCGTGAAGCGCTTGGTGAAGCCCTTGCCAGGCTTTTCGTCGTCGGCGGGGAAGGCCTCGACGTGCTCGACGCGCGCGAGCGGGGGGCCCTGGCGGCAAGCGTCGACCAGCGCGCCGATCGCGCCTTCCTCGCCCGCCGCGAGCATCTCGACCCGGCCGTCGCGCAGGTTGCGCACCCAGCCGATCAGGCCGAGCCGCTGCGCGGTGCGCACCGTCCAGTCGCGAAAGCTGACATTCTGGACCCGCCCCGACACCAGGATACGCTGTGTCGCCATCTTGCTACCCGCCCAACTCGCTCCGGAAAAACGCCCGGCTCGCCGCGACTGTAGCACGGCGCGAGGGCAGGGGAGCCGCCTGAGCGCGCGCTTTGCCGCAAGGCGCGCAAATTCCGTCGCTTTCTGCCCCGGTCACACGCTTGCGGATCAGCCGGTGGCGCGTCGAAACATGGCATAATCCGGGCAAAGGTTAGCTCAAGGACGTGTGTTTTGCCCGGCAATCTCAAAGAGTGGCCGCGGGCGATGGCATGCCGCGGCGCGCGAAGCACGGCAGCCGAAATCCTACATTGCAAGTCGATCGAAGGCGCTAGGGATAGGCGATCGCCAGCACCTCATATTCCCGCTCGACGGCGGGGAGGGTGACACGGCGCAGATCGCCGACCGCCGCGCCCCGCAATGCGCGCGCGATCGGCGAGTTCCAGCCGATCCGGCCTGCCCCTGCGTCGGTCTCGTCGTCGCCGACCAAGGTGAGCACGCGCTCGCGATCGCCGTCGTCGACGATCGTGACCGTCGCGCCGAACCACACCCGCATGCGATCGCCCTGCTCCGCGGGATCGATCACCTTGGCGGCCTTCATCTTGCGCGAGAGCCGGTTGAGGGCGTGATCGATCTCGCGGAGCCGCTTGCGACCGTAGATATAGTCGCCGTTCTCCGACCGGTCGCCGTTCCCGGCGGCCCAGGAGATCACCTCGACCAGCTTGGGCCGCTCGACGAACAGCGCGTCATACTCGGCCTTGAGCGCGACGAAGCCGGCGGGGGTGATGTAGTTGGGGCGGTCCATCGTGGCAGCTTACGCGCCCAAACCCGCCAACGTCATCCCCACGACGGCGGGGGCAATGGATACTGAGTTAGGCAGTAGACTGTTCATGGCCCATATCCGCTGTAACTCTTGTAGCGCCGGATGCATTTGTTACCATTGCGGGCAATCGGTACGACAGGTCTGTCAATGCGCATTTGCTGGGAGTTGCTCGATTTGTACAACTCCCCGGGGCGAAGATATTCCGATCGTTAAGGGTTCGGCGTTTCCCACGATCGGGGATTCGAACCAGGAGACAGGCAGGAAGGCGGTCCTCGAACTAATGGCGGCGATCGATGAACCTATCCCGGCTCCGAAGCGCTCGCGCGGCAAGCCATTTCTGATGCCGATCGAGGACGTATTCTCAATCCCAGGTCGCGGCACGATCGTCACCGGCCGCATTGAGACCGGCGTCATCAAGGTCTGCGAGGAAGTCGAGATCGTCGGCCTCGCGCGCAAGACCCGCAAGGCCATCGTCGCTGGCGTCGAGATGTTCCGCAAGCTGGCAGACCAGGGCGAGGCGGGCGACAATGTGGGCATTGCGCTGCGCGATGTCGGCCACAAGGAAGTCGAGCGCGGCCAGGTTCTGGCCCAGCCCGGCTCGATCAAGCCGCACGCCGAGTTCAAGTCGGACGTCTATATGCTGACGAAGGAAGAGGGTGGCCGCCACACGCCGTTTTTCGCCAACTATCGTCCGCAGTTCTACTTCCGCACGATCGACGTGTCCGGCACCGTCGAGCTGCCGGAGGGCACCGAGATGGTCATGCCGGGCGACAACGTCACGCTCGGGGTCAAGCTTATCGCGTCGATCGCCATGGGCGTCGGCCAGCGCTTCACCATCCGCGAGAGCGGCCGCACAGTCGGGAGCGGCATTGTCACCACAACCCAGCCCTAACCCGGCCGGTTCTTTCCCAGATACCAGCTCAGGTTCGCCGGCCCCTGGCTGCGCGAGCGTTGCGGATTGAGGAGGTCATAGACCACGGCGTTTTCGAGCACGCGCTGGACGTAGTTCTTGGTCTCGAAAATCGGGATCCGCTCGACCCAATCGACCATGGAGACGCTGCCCGAGCGCGGATCGCCGTTGGCCGCGAGCCACTTGTTCACGTTGCCCGCGCCGGCGTTGTAGGCCGCGACCGCCAGCGGATAGCTGCCACCGTAATAATTGAGCAACTTCTGGAAATAGGTCGAGCCGAGCTGGATGTTGTAGTCGGTGTCCTGCGTCAGCGCGTCGCGGCTGTAGGCGAGGCCGAGCTTGCCCGCGGTCTCGCGCGCGGTGCCGGGCATCAGCTGCATCAGCCCGCGCGCGCCGGCATGGCTGACGATCGCGCGGTCGAACTGGCTTTCCTGGCGGGCGATCGCGTGGATGATCGTCCAGTAATCCTGCTGTCCCTCGGGCACGCGGACCGACGGGTAGCCCGCCGCGGTATAGTCCGAGAAGCCGTTCTGGAGCGCGCTGCGGCCGACCATCACGCCCAGATCCGGCCGCCCGATCGTCCGCGAGAGCTCGGCGGCGAGAATATGGTCGCTGTCGGTCTTCGCGTCCTTGGCGATCTGGCGAATGAACAGGCCCTGGTCGTCGCGGCTGTCGAGCGTGCCAAGCAATTGCGCGGCGCGCACCACCTCGCGCTTGAAGAAGGCATCGCGCACCGCCGCATCGGCGACCTGAGCGTTGAAATCGGGCGGGCGCTTGAGCGGGCGGCCGAGCCGCTCGGTGGCGAGCTGGCCATAATAGAGATCGGGGAAGCTCGCGGCGCGCTCGTAATAGGTGTCGGCGGTGGCGCGGTCGCCCGCGGCTTCGGCGGCGCGGCCGGCCCAATAGGCGCCCTTCGACTGGGTCTGAGGGGTCTTGGAGCCGTTCGAATAGCGCGAGAACATCGCGATCGCATCGTGTGGCCGGCCGAGGTTGTAGAGCGCGGTCGTCCCCGCCAGCCACACCAGGCTGGTGTAATTGTCGCGCTCACCGTAGCTCTGGTCGGAGACGTCTGTATCAGTCGGATAGGCGTCGTCGACCTGGCTCGCGATTCGGTAGGCGACCTCATATTGCCCGTCGGCGGCGGCGCCGCGCGCGGCGGTGAGCAGCACGTCGTACCATTTCTCGACGCTCGCCGGGCGCGTGGCGAGCCGGCGCGACTGGGCGAGATAGGCGCGCATCGCCGGCGACTGGTGGTTGTCGCGCAGCCACAGCGCGCGGTCGGCGATGAAGCCCGGCTCGCCCTGGCCCTGCGCCTCGACCGCGGCGGCCTTGTCGGCGGCGTCGGGCGCGTTGGTGCGCAGCGCGAGGCGCGCCTCGAACAGCGGACGGCGGCCGGAGGAGGTGAGGCTCAGCTGGCGCTGCGCGGTCGAATAGGCGCTCTGCCACAGCAACATGTCCATCCGCGCGTCATGATCGTCCGGCGTGAGCGCCCCCGAAAAGGCGCCAATCAGCGCAGTCTCATCGGTCGGGCGCAGCAGTCCCGCGCGCCACGCGACCCGGGCTTGCGCTTCGGAAGCGGCGCGCTGGCCCTGCGCCGCCAGCGCCTCGGCATAACGGATGTGCCCCGCGGGGGTGAGCGGCGGGAATTTCTCGAAGTAGCGGATCGTCAGGCTCGGCGAGATCACGCCCGACTGCAGCACCGTCTCGGCGGCGGCGCGGCGGCTCGTCTCGCCCGGCCAGCCGGGGTGGAGCAGCAGGAAGCTCGCATAGTCGGAAAAGGGCAAATTGTCCGACTGCTGGAGCCGCTTCCAGTCGACCAGGGCGTCGGCGAGATCGTTCGACTGGATATAGGCAGGTGCCGGCTGCGGCGATCCGCTCTCGAGCTGGGCGCGGTACCACTGGATCTGGTCCTGCGTCATCTCCGAGGAGACGGCCAGGCCCGACACGCCTACCAGCAGCAGCGCGCTCTTTATGACGGAGGCCAGCATGGTGGACATGATACGCAAGCCTGCCCTATCTGCCAGCCCTGAATTCACGCATTAAGGACTTTTCTGGGACCATGTTCTCGGGCTCCATTCCAGCGCTGGTGACGCCGTTCCGGGGCGGCGATTTCTCCGAACGGGATTACCGCGACCTGGTTGAATGGCAGATTGCCGAAGGCTCGTCCGGGCTGGTCCCGTGCGGCACCACCGGCGAGGCCGCGACGATGCCAGCGGGCGAGCATTTCGAGGTCGTGCGCGTCTGCGTCGACCAAGCGAAGGGTCGCGTGCCGGTGATCGCCGGAGCGGGCTCGAATGACACCGCGGTCGCGATCGCCAACGTGCGCGCGGCGCGTGAGGTCGGCGCCGACGCGGTGCTGATGGTCCCGCCCTATTACAACCGCCCGAGCCAGGAAGGCATCTTCCGCCATTTCGAGGCGGTGCAGGCGGCGTGCGAGCTGCCGATCATCCTTTACAATGTCCCCGGGCGCACGGTGACCGACATCCAGCCGGCGACGATGGCGCGGATCGCGAAGGCTTTCCCGGGCAAGTTCGTCGGCGTGAAGGACGCGACCGGCAATCTCGGCCGAGTCACCGAGCAGCGGGCGGGCTGCGGCGCGGACTTCATCCAGCTCTCGGGCAACGACGAGACTGCGCTCGCCTTCAACGCGATGGGCGGGACGGGATGCATCTCGGTCACCGCCAACGTCGCGCCACGACTGTGCGCCGAGTTCCAGACTGCGTGGGCGGTGGGAGACACCGCCGGCGCGCTCGCGCTTCACGACCGGCTGTTCCCGCTGCACATCGCGATGTTCACCGATGCCTCGCCGGGGCCGGTGAAGTACGCGCTCGGGAAGGTGCGGCCGGGTTTCCCGACCGGACTGCGGCTGCCCATGGTCGAGCCCGGGGAGGCGAGCCGGGCGGCGGTGGATGCGGCGCTGAGAAGACTCGACGAATAACCTCAGGACGGTGAGTGGGTACCGGTTCGGCCGGGAACTCGGTCTCCCCTCACGGGAGAGGAAGTCTTCAATTCCGCCAGCTCTTGTCCACTCGATCCACCAGCCGGACCATCGCCGCGAAGTCCGCCGCGCCGGGGCCGCCGGGAATCTGAACCTTGGAGAGGTCGCGCTGGTGCACCTCCACGACTTCAGGCGGAACGGTCAGCGGCATGCCCATCGACAGCGTCGCCATCTGGATCTCGCACGCGCGCTGGAGCGACCAGTGCCTGAGGAACGCTTCCGGCAGCGTCCGGCCCATCACCAGGATGCCGTGGTTGCGCAGGAACATCACGCGCTTGTCGCCGAGGTTCTCGACCAGCCGCTCGCCTTCCTCGGAGCGCACCGTCACGCCCTCGAAGTCGTGATAGGCGATCTGGCCGGCGAAGGTGCAGGCGTAGAAGTTGATCGGCTGGAGCCCGCCCTCGAGCGCGCTGACCGCCATGCCCGCGGTGGTGTGCGTGTGCATGATGCAGTGCGCGTCCTCGAGATTGCGATGAAACACCGAATGCTGGGTGAAGCCGGCGAGGTTGACCGGGTAGGGCGATCCGTCGAGCTTGTTGCCGTCCAAGTCGATCTTGACGAGGTTCGAGGCGGTGACCTCGCTGAAATGGAGCCCGAACGGGTTGATCAGGAACGCGCCGTCCTCGCCGGGGATCTTCAGCGTGATGTGGTTGTAGATCATCTCCGACCAGCCGAGCATGTCGAACACGCGGTAGCAGGCGGCGAGCTGCTGGCGGGATTCCCATTCGGCTTCGCTGACCCCAAGTTTTCCTGGGGCCTTGTCCTGGAGCGCGGTTGCCATCGAGCCTCTCCTCTTTTTTCGTGGATGCGGTATGCCACGCCCGCGGCCCCGGCCGCAACCATGCAGGAGAGCCGGACTTGGCGTACGAACACATCCTCACCGAGCGGCGGGGCGACGTGCTGGCGATCACGCTCAACCGGCCCGACCGGCTCAATGCCGCGCCGCCGGCGATGTTCGACGAAATCCGCGATTGCGTCGGCGCGCTCGACGGAGCGCGGGCGGTGCTGTTCCTGGGGGCGGGGAGGGCGTTCTGCTCGGGAGCCGACGTCGCTACCGGGGCGCTCGGTGCCGATGACCCCGGTGCCGCGACGCATGCCGCGCTCAGTGACCATTACCATCCCGCGCTGCTCGCGATCGGCGAGCTCAGCGTGCCCGTGGTGAGCGCGGTGCGCGGCGCGGCGGCGGGGATCGGGTGCAGCCTCGCGCTCGCCGCCGACTTCTGCGTCGCGAGCGACACCGGCTATTTCCTCCAGGCCTTCGTCAACATCGGGCTGGTCCCCGATGGCGGCGCGAGCTGGATGCTGCCGCGCCTGATCGGCCGCGCGCGGGCGACTCAGATGATGATGCTCGGCGAGCGCATTCCAGCCGAACGCGCGCGCGATTGGGGCATGATCTACGAGGTGGTGCGCGACGACGCGCTCGAGGACGTGGCGTGGAAGCTCGCGGCACGGCTCGGGGCGGGCCCCACGGTGGCGCTGGGGCTGATGCGCCAGGGGCTGCATCACGCGCTCGACGAGACCTATGCCGAGGCGATGGCGCGTGAAGCCCTCAGCCAGCGCGCCGCGCGCGGCACCGCGGATTCGATGGAGGGCGGGATCGCCTTCCTGCAGAAGCGAAAGCCCGAGTTCCGGGGGAAGTAGCGGCCTAGTTGCGGAACAGCGGCTGGCGCGGCCAGATGGGGAGCCCTCCCGCGCGGGGAATCCCGCGCAGCCGGTCGGCCTGAGCATGGAGCGCCTGCGCTTCGGCAAGCGACCGCGCCGCGCTCGCGCGAGCGTCAAGTGCTTGTGCCTGTTCCAGCTTCTGCCCCATGTGCACAAGTTATCCACAGATTTGCTAACAGGTCCATAAGTTTCTCGGACGCGCTTCGGCACACTCTTGCGACAATTGGGCACTAATCGATCACGGGGGTTCGGCGCGAGGGCGGGCACGCGGCCGGATCGGGTGACTACAGCGAGGACCGGCGATGCGCGTACTTCTTTTGACTTGCCTGGTACTGGCGACTGCCGGCTGTTCGTCGGGCGAACCGCGCCCCCGCTTTCACGGCGCGCCGCATCGCGGACCGATGGGTGGCGGCGAGGGACCGCGCGCACGGCTGTTCATCAGCCCGATGGGCGAGCCGTTCCGCAGCCCTGCGGGGAGCGAGGCGCCGCAAGATGCCTGGTTCCACGGCGCCGACGCCAATCATGACGGCGCGCTGAGCCTCGCCGAGTTCGAGACCGACGCGTTGCGCTTCTTCGCGGTGCTCGATCGCGGCCATCACAACGAGATCGAGCCCGAGGACATCGACTATTACGAGACCGTCCTCGCTCCCGAGATCCGCGTCTCGGACGCGGGCGGCGGCGGAATGGGCGGGGGGATGCGGCGCGGCGGAGGCGGAGGCCGCGGCGGCGGGAGAGGCGGACGTGGCGGTGGTGGCGGTGGTGGTCACCGTGGCGGCGGGGGCGGCGGCTATGGCGGCGGTGGGCCCGGTGGTTCGGGCGAAGCGGGATCGAGCGCCCCGACGCGCTCGACCTACGGCAAGCAGGGCGCGGCGCGGTACAGTTATTTCGATTTCCCCGAGCCGGTGACCGCGACCGACACCAACTTCAACCGCGGCATCGATCCCGGCGAGTTCCAGCGCGCGGCCGATCAGCGCTTCGACGCGCTCGACCGCAACCATGACGGCAAGATCGATCATGGCGAGCTCCCCCGCATCGATCCGGCGCCGGGCTTCGGCGGCCCGCGCGGCGGGCGCGGGGGTAGGGGCGGTTGGCGCGGTGGAGGCAGGCCGATGGGCGGAGGGAAGGGCCAAGGCTCGACCGGCGAGGATTCGGACGACAACCAATAAGAATGCCCGGGTTCGCTTGGTGACCCCTACGGGAATCGAACCCGTGTTTCAGCCGTGAAAGGGCCGCGTCCTAGACCGCTAGACGAAGGGGCCATGCCGAAGCGTGGAGCCGCGCCCTAGAAAAAGGCTGGCGACGGGTCAAGTCAGTCTCCCTCATAGGCTTTCCAACGATGCCGCGCATCGTCGGAACCTTGGCCTATTCCGCCCAGGCGGCGTCGTCGAGGTGAAGCTCGGCGGCGGGGCGAGCGCCCCAATCGTCGATCTTCGCGCGCCCGGCGAGCCAGAGCTTGCGGTGGCGCGGCGCCGCAAGCAGCGCCTGGCCGAGCGCGGTCTCCGCGGAACGGAAAGCGACCGCCTTGAGACTGCGGCCGTCGTCCCCCGCCACGATCGCGCGGACATGGCCGGTGCCGACGACATCGGCCTTGATCACGCTCACCGGCCCGGCGGCAAGGCGCGGCGCGGGCCAGCCCATGCCATAGGGCCCGCCTTCCTCCATCGCCGCGACAAGTGCGGGGTTGATGCCGCCC
This sequence comes from uncultured Alphaproteobacteria bacterium, assembly GCA_963799985.1. Taxonomy (GTDB): domain Bacteria; phylum Pseudomonadota; class Alphaproteobacteria; order Sphingomonadales; family Sphingomonadaceae; genus Sphingomonas. The sequence goes on from CAWCZC010000005.1 coordinate 528,131, forward strand.
GGCGCGATCACAGCGTCGAGCAGCAGCGCGCGGTCGCCAATCGACTGACGTCACGCGCTCGGACAGCCGCTCTTCGAGGAAATCGGCGAAAGGCTCGATCGCATCCTCACGCGAGCGTCACGCCCGCCGCCATCGCATGGCCGCCGCCCGCGATGAGCAGTCCTTGGTCCTTGGCGGCGAGGATCGCGGCGCCGAGGTCGACTCCCGAGATCGAGCGGCCCGATCCCTTGCCGATCCCGTCCTCGCCGAGCGCGATGACGATCGACGGGCCGGCCGAGCTTCTCCTTGAGCCGCCCGGCGACGATGCCGATCACCCCGGCGTGCCAGCCGCGCGCGGCGACGATCACCACGGCGCGATTGCCCTTGGCCTCGCACAGCGCCTCGGCGGCGAGCTGGACTTCGGCCTCGATCGCGCGGCGGTCCTCGTTGAGCTGGTCGAGCTCGGCGGCGATCGCACGCGCCTCGTCCGGGTCTCGGTGGTGAGCAGGCGCACGCCGAGGTCCGACTTGCCGACGCGCCCGCCGGCGTTGATCCGCGGGCCGAGCGCGAAGCCGAGATCGCTGCACAAGGCGGGCTCGGGTGAGGCGCGCGGCCTCGATCAGCGCGGCCATGCCGAGATTGCGGCGCTGCGCCATCACCTTGAGGCCCTGCGCCACGAAGGCGCGGTTGAGCCCCTTGAGTGCGGCGACGTCGGCGACCGTGCCCAGCGCGACCAGGTCGAGCAGGTCGAGCAGGCGCGGCTCGGGGCGGCTCGGCGAAATGGCCGCGCGCGCGCAGCGTTCGGATCAGCGCTGCGCCGAGCAGGAACGCGACGCCGACCGCGGCGAGATGGCCGTGCTCGGCGCCCTCCCGCTCGTCGAGGCGGTTGGGGTTGACCAGCGCGAACGCCACGGGAAGCTCGGTCGCGCATTTGTGATGATCGACGACGATCACGTCGACTCCGGCATCGCGCGCCATGTGTAGCGCCTCGAACGCCTGCGCGCCGCAATCGACCGTGACGATCAGGCTCGCGCCTTCGGCCTTCAGGCGCACCAGCGCCTCGCCCGAGGGGCCATAGCCCTCCATCAGCCGGTCGGGGATATAAGGCGCGAGCCTCGAGCCCGAGATCCGCGCAGCAGCCGGATCAGCAGCGCCGCCGAGGTGGCGCCGTCCACGTCATAATCGCCGAAGATCGTGACCGCTTCGCCCGACTGGACCGCATCGGCGAGGCGATCGGCGGCGCGGTCCATGTCGCGGAAGATCGAGGGGTCGGGCATGAAGGCGCGGATGCTGGGGCAGCGGTGCTGCTCGATCGCCTCGCGCGCGCAGCCGCGGGCGAGCAGCAGCTGAGTCACCAGATCGTCCGGCGACAATCCCGTCGCGCGCGTCTGCCGCCAGCCCGCGCCAGCGCCACGGCTGGCCGAGGATCGAGCGATGGACGTTGAGCACGGGGGTCATGGCGCGACCTTGGCGGGCGCGGAGGCGGAAGTCCACGCAGCGGCTTCGGCGGTTAGGCCTCGGGTTCCTTCGCCGCGCTGTAGTAGGACTGGAAGTCGTTCTTGAGCCACGCGCTTTCGCGGAACCACTTGGTGATGACGTACTTCCTGCCCGCAACGACGCGCATCCCCTCGTGGAGCGTATCGAAATTGCCGGTGCCGTCGGGCAGCATGTTGTTCCAGATCAGCAGCAGCCGGCGTTTCGGCAGGACGCGCAGCCCGGCGCGCGGGAACCAGGTGGCGCCGCCTTCTTCGACATCGTTGAGATAGGCCATCGCCGTCCAGGTTCGCTGGCCGCCCGATTCCTGCATCGCCGCCCAATAGGATTCGGTCTCGTGGAAATAGTCGCAGTGCGCGCGGAACTGCTGGCCGGGGGCATAGCGCTGGCCCTGGATCGTCTCGCCCTTCTCGGGAGCCAGGCCGAGCAGCGCTGCGATGCGCGCGTCGACCTCGTGGACCTCGGCGCTCCACAGGTTCATGTCGCAGCTGTCGCTGGTGCGGAATTCGGGATCCTCGTGGCTGGCGAGCAGGGTCGAGGGGCGGTTGTCCTCGTCGATCCGTCTCATCAGCGCGTCGCACTCGGCGTCGGTCAGGAAATCCTTGTAATAGTAGACCTGCACTGCCTCGACGGGCGCGCGTACGATGGCAGGATTGGCCTCGAGGCGCGCCGCGACGTCACGCGCTTCGCGAGCGCGGGCGACGGGGCCGACGGACGGCTTCTTGCGGGATAGGAAGTTCATCGGAAGCAATTTGCCCGCGGGGCGAGCGATTGCAAGAGGGAGCATTCCCGGACGCGCGAAGGCCCGGCCGCCGTGGGGCGACCGGGCCTCGTGCCTCGTGACAAGCCGAAGGGCTTACCAGAAGATGTCGTACTCGACGTCGACCACCTCGCCGGTCTCGATATCGACGAGCAGCGCATCGTTGTAATAGCGCACCCAGCGATACGGGCCATAGGCATCCGGCAGGCGATAGGACCAGGGATCGTCGATCCAATACTGGTTGCTGTACAACAGCGAGCCGATCGTCAGGCCGATCGAGAAGCGGTTGTAGCCGTAGCCATAGCCGCGCGGCGGATAGTAGCGGGGCAGGTGGAAGGCGTTGCGATTGGAATTGCGATACCCGCGCCAATCGTAGCGGTTGTCGTGCCGCCAGCCGTTCTGCCAGTTTCCGCCGCCGCTCGAGCGGTAGCCGGTGTTGCCGCGGCCCTGATAGCCGCCTCGACCCTGGTTGCCGCGATACTGCTGCGGGACGACGCCGCCATTGCCGCCGCGATTGCCGCGGAACTGCGCGGGCTGACGCTGCTGGACCTGCGCTTGCTGCTGCTGGGCCTGCTGCTGTCCGCCGCCATTCCACTGACGACGATACTGCTGCTGCTGGACCTGCGGCTGAGGCTGCGCCGCCGGCTGGGCGGCCGGTTGCGAACCGCGCCAATTGCCGCGGGCCTGGCCCGCGTCCTGGCGCCACTGACCATGGCCCTGGTTGCCCGAGGCCTGGTTCTGACCGCCGTTGCCGCCACGGTCGCCGCCGCGGTCGCCATGATGCCGGTCCTGTGCGAGCGCCGGCGTCGCCAGCGCTGTTGCGGCGATCAACGCCGCGATGAAGGGCTTATACATTCCTCTGTCTCCGCTCGCCCGGCACGATACCGGATCTTGTAATGTTGCTAATACGTTGCAGCGGCTGACTTGCTCCTGAACTTGGCTGACAGCAGATTGAAAGCTTGGTTAAGCCGGGGGCGCCGGGTGAGGCACGGGGCTCTGGTCGGAGCCCGGCGCGGTTTCGTCGCCGCTCGCGATCCGGCCGGCGCGCTGGATCGCCTCGATCAGGCGAGGATAGACGCCGCACCGGCAGATGTTTGGGACCGCGGCCTTGATCTCATCCTCGGATGGCGACTTCTTCGTCCGCAGCAGTACCGCGGCTGCCATCACGATCCCGGGCATGCAATAGCCGCACTGGGGCACGTTGGCGGCGATCAGCGCCTGCTGGACCGGATGGCTGCGATTGGGCGACAAGCCCTCGATCGTGGTGACGAACGTGCCTTCGAGCGCGCCGATCGTTTCCTGGCACGCGCGTCGCGCGTCGCCGTCGACGTCGACCGTGCACGCGCCGCATTCGCCTGTGCCGCAGCCATATTTGGTGCCGGTCAGGTTCGATGCGTCGCGCAGCGCCCAGAGCAAAGGCGTCTGCGGGTCCATCTTGTAGGCGATCGCCTTGCCGTTGACGGTGAAGCGGGTCATGCGCGCACCCTAACGCCAAAGCGCGCGGTGGGAAACGTGCCGTTTCCGCGAGCAGGCGTTGCGCGGGGAGGGAGGCGGGCCAACATTGGCGGCATGACGCTCCCCACGCTCTTCGTGCCGCACGGCGGCGGACCCTGTTTCTTCATGGACCCCGCCGGCGGCCCGTCCGATCCGATGTGGCGGCCGATGCAGGCCTATCTCGCCGGGCTGATCGCAAGCTTGCCGGAAAAGCCGCGCGCGATCCTGCTTGTCTCGGGGCATTGGGAGGAGCCCGAGGTCACCGTCCACACCGGCGACGGTCAGCCTTTGCTGTTCGATTACTACGGTTTCCCCGAGCACACCTACCAGCTGCGCTGGGACGCGCCGAGCGCGCCGGAGGTGGCGCTGCGGGCGAAGGCGCTGCTCGATGGGGAGGGCTTCCCGGTGGGAGAGGAGCGCGCGCGGGGCTGGGATCACGGCGTGTTCGTTCCGATGATGGTCGCAGTGCCCGGCGCGGACATTCCGCTCGCCCAGCTTTCGCTGCGGCACGATCTCGACCCGGCCGCGCATATCGCGATCGGGCGGGCGCTGGCGCCGCTGCGAGATGAAGGCGTGCTGATCGTCGGCTCGGGGATGAGTTTCCATAATCTGCGCGAGCGCGGATCGCAGGTCACCGCGCGGGCAGACGAATGGGACGCGGCGCTGACCGCGGCGGTCACCGATCCGGATCCCGAGCGGCGGGCGGCGCGCGTGATCGGCTGGGAGACGCTTCCGAATGCGCGCTATGCGCACCCGCGCGAGGAGCACCTGCTTCCACTGATGGTCGCGCTCGGCGCAGGCGGCGCGGGGCCGGCGGCGCGCGACTTCGCCGGATATGTGCTGGGCTGGGCGGTGAGCGGGTATCGGTTTGGCTAGTTCCCCAAGCTCTTGTCCACTCGATCCACGAGCCGGACGATCGTCGCGAGATCGGCTGCTGTGTCGCAGATTTTTCTCGCTCGGAGAAAGGCACTCGAGTTGACGAGCTCGAGCCCTCGTGAACCTGTGGCATGCGCCGACGATGAAAACGGGCGCGATCGACCTGCGGCCCTTGCGAGGATGATAGGGCTTCCTCTTTGGAATCGCGCGGCCTAAGTCCGCGCTCCCATGGCCCGCCCGCGTCCCACCCCCTTCGAGAAGACCAAGACCGTCGCCGAGAACCGGCGCGCGCGGTTCGAGTATTTCATCGAGACGGTCTACGAGGCCGGGATCGCACTGACCGGCACCGAGGTGAAGTCGCTTCGCTTCGGCGAGGGATCGATCGCCGAGAGCTATGCCGAGGTGAAGGGCGAGGAAGTGTGGCTGGTCAACGCAAATATCCCCGAGTTCAGCCACGGCAACCGCTTCAACCACGAGCCCAAGCGGCCCCGCAAGCTGCTGCTTCATGAGCGTGAGATCAACAAGCTCCACGGCGCGGTCGCACGCGAGGGGATGACGCTGGTCCCGCTTTCGATCTATTTCAACAAGCAGGGGCGCGCGAAGGTCGAGCTGGCGCTCGCCAAGGGCAAGAAGACCCACGACAAGCGCGAGACGATCAAGGAGCGCGACTGGAAGCGCGAGCAGGGGAGGATCATGCGTGATCGTGGTTAGGGGGCAGCGGTGAGAGGCTGGATCCGGCACCATATCCCGACGCGCGACTCGATCGAGCGCAACCGTTTCCTGCGGCCTGTGGCACACCGCATCCTCGAGCCGTCGCTGTGGCGCTTCACGCGCCGATCGGTGCCGCGCGCGGTCGCGCTGGGAATTGTCACTGGCATTCTGTTTCCGGTTGCGCACATGTTCGTCGCGGCGGTGCTCTCCTTCCCGGTGCGCGCAAACGTGCCCGTCGCGGTGGGGACGACGCTGCTCAACAATCCGGTGACGATCCCGCCGCTGTGGGTCGCCGCCTATCACCTCGGCAATTGGGTGCTCCGGCTCGACCAGACAATGCCCGGAAACCCGATCGCGACCAACGTCGCGGCGAACGAGGGCTGGCTCCAGTGGATCGTCGCCAAGGGCGGGCCGGCGACGATCGTCGGGCTGATGCTGATCGCGACGACGCTCTCGATCCTCGCCTATTTCGGCACGTCGCTCGGCTGGCGGCTGTGGATCGCGCGGAAATGGCGGCGGCGTGTCCGCGCGCGGGACGCTCGCGCGATTTGACCTCGCAGGCCGTTTGACTGAGCGTGCCACTGGGCTAAGACAGCGCATTCGAATTCCGTAGGGGAAATCTTCCATGCGTCTGCTGCTGCTCGCCTCCACCGCTCTGGCGGGGTCCGCCCTGCTCGCCTCGTGCTCGAACACGCCGCCGCCGGCTCCCGCACCCGTCGCCGTCGAGGTCCCCGCGCCGACCCCGCCGCCCGCGCCCGAGCCCGTGCGGCCAAAGCCGACCTTCGGTGACTTCGGCTTTGACGAGACCGGCATGGACAAGGCCGTGGCGCCGGGCGACAGCTTCTACAATTACGCCAACGGCACTTGGGCGAAGAACACGCCGATCCCGTCGGACAAGTCCAACTATGGCGCGTTCAACCTGCTCGACGATTTGTCGCACGATCGCACCCACGGCATCCTCGAGGAAGCCAAGAACGATCCCAATTCGAAGATCGGGGTGAGCTACGCGACCTATCTCGATACCGCGACGATCGAGGCCAGGGGGCTGGCGCCGATCCAGCCGTGGCTCAACCAGATCAAGGGCCTGAAGAGCAAGGCCGGCTATCCCGCGCTGCTGGCGGCGGCGGCGCGCAACGGCGTGCCCGGGCCGTTCGGTGCGGCGATCATCCCCGACGCCAAGGATCCGACGGTCTACGCGCTCCACCTGTTCCAGGGCGGCCTCGGCATGCCCGACCGCGACTATTATCTGAACCCCAACAAGGATCCGCATTTCGACCAGACCAAGGCGGCATACGAGGCGCACCTCGCCAAGGTGCTGACGATGGCAGGCGAGACCAATGCCGCCAAGCGCGCGCACGCGATCGTGTTGTTCGAGACCGAGATCGCGCGAGTGAGCTGGACGCGGACCGAGAGCCGCGACGCCAACAAGACCTACAACAAGATGACGATCGCCGACCTGCAGAAGTCCGCACCGGGCTTCAACTTCGCGGCGTTCTTCAAGGGCGTGCCGATCGACAGCGCCATCGTGTTCCAGCCGAGCGCGGTGACCGGCATCGCCAAGCTGGTCGGCGCGACGCCGGTGGGCGTGCTCAAGGACCAGTTGCTGCTGCGCAGCCTCGACGGCTTCGCCGACGTGCTGCCCAGTGCCTTCGACAAGGAGCAGTTCGCGTTCTATGGCACCGTCCTCTCGGGCACCCCCGAGCAGGAAGTCCGCTGGAAGCGCGCGGTCGATTTCACTACCAACATCCTCGCTGACGACCTGAGCAAGGTCTATGTCGCGAAATACTTCCCTCCCGAGACTAAGGCGGCGGCGGACCAGCTCGTCAAGAACATCATCGCCGCGATGGACCGCCGGATCGACGCGCTCGATTGGATGGCGCCCGAAACCAAGGTCAAGGCGCACCAGAAGCTCGCCAACTTCACCCCGAAGATCGGCTATCCGAGCCAGTGGCACGATTATTCGACGATGCAGATCGTCGCGGGCGACGCCTTCGGCAACAACGTCCGCGCCAACAACTGGGCGTTCGACGACGGCCTCGCCAAGCTCGGCACACCTATCCGGCGCTGGGAGTGGGGCATGACTCCGATGGAGATCAACGCCTACTCCAACCCGCGCCAGGTAGAGATCGTCTTCCCCGCGGCGATCCTCCAGCCGCCGTTCTTCGATCCCAACGCCGATGCAGCGGTCAACTATGGCGGCATCGGTGCGGTGATCGGCCACGAGATGAGCCACCAGTTCGATGACCAGGGCGCCAAGTTCGACATGCACGGCCGGCTCGCCGACTGGTGGACACCCGCCGACGTCGCCGCGTTCAAGCAGCGGACCGAAGCGTTGGCGGCCGAATACGACCAGTACGAGCCGCTGCCGGGGATGCACGTCAACGGCCACCTCACCCTCGGTGAGAACACCGCCGATCTGGCGGGGCTGACGGTCGCCTATGACGCGTACAAGATGTCGCTCGGTGGCCAGCCGGCGCCGGTGATCAACGGCTATTCGGGCGACCAGCGCTTCTACCTCGGCTGGGCGCAGGTGTGGCGGCGCAACTATCGCGAGGCGAACCTCCGCCAGCGCTTGCTCACCGATCCGCACAGCCCCAGCGAGCAGCGCGCCGCCGTCGTCCGCAACCTCGATCCCTGGTACGCGGCGTTCGCGCCCGAGGCCACGCAGAAGCTGTACCTCGCGCCCGAGAAGCGCGTGAAGATCTGGTGATCGTGTTCCCCTCCCACTTGCGGGAGGGGCTAGGGGAGGGCGTGTACGTCAGAACGCCCTTCACTTCACGAACCCTCCCCCGACCCCTCCCACAAGCGGGAGGGGAGAAGGGTGCTTGACCCGCCGCCCGCTACCGAACATCGGTAGCGGCATGGCTTCGCTTCCCGCCGACCGTCCCGCGGCTCCCCGCACGCTGCTGCCATTGCTCGCGGCGGTGCTCGCCGGCTTCACCGCGGCGGCGCTGGTGCTGCTGACGCTCCACGACCGCGCGGTGGCGGTCGGGTTCGTCGGGGCGGGGCTGGTCGCCGCGGGCGGGCTCTATGCCGCGCACCGGCTGCTCCGCGCCGATCCGGTCGAAGGCGGCGACGTCGACTGGTCGGTCGCGCATGCGCTGGCCTCGGCGAGCGACGACGCGCTCGCGGTCACCGATCGCGCCGGGCGGATGGTGTGCGCCAACGATCGCTTCGAGGTCCTGTTCGCGGGCTTCCCGACCCCGCCCGGCCTGCCGGTCAGCGATGCCGGGGTCGCGCGCCTCTCCGACGCGGCGCGCATGGCGTGGCGCGACGGCGAGGGGCGCTGCGACAATCTCCAGGTGTTCGGAGCCCCGGTGAGCGCGCGGGTCAAGCGCGTGGGCGAGGAGGCGCTGGTGTGGCGCTTCATCGGCGTCCAGGCGCTCGATCTCGCGGCGCAGGTCCAGAGCCTGATCGCGGGGTCAACCGGCGACCGGATGGGCGCGTCGGGCATCATGACCGTGATGGTATCGCACGAGGGGCGCATCCGCTCGGCGAGCCGCGTATTCCGGCTGCGCGCGCTCGGCAATCTCGACACACCGCCCGAAGGTCGCGATTTCGCGCGGCTGCTCATCACCGATTCGGTCGGGCAGGTGCGCTTCGAGCGCGAGGGGCTGGGGGGCACGCCGCTCCGCGTCCTCCAGATTCCATTCCTCGAGGGTGAAGAGGCGCCGATGCTGGTCGCGCTGCTGGACGAGGAGCCGAGCTCGGCCACCACGCCCGCGATCGGCGCCAGTGCCAGTGCGCACGTCCGCTCGCTGATCGCACTGCTGCCCGCGGGGATGGCGCTGGTCGACCGCGACGGGCGGTTCGTGCACATGAACGACGCGTTCGTGCGCGCGGCGCGGATCAACCCGGCCGCGCCGCCGCTCTATCCGGGGGACCTGGTGGTGCGCGAGGACAAGTCGGCGCTTGCGGATGCGGTGCGGCGCTTCGCGGGCGGGGCGGCGCAATCGGCCGAGATGACGGTGCGCTTCACCGACGCGCCCGACGAGCCGGTGGCGATCAGCCTGGCCGGCGCGCGCGGGCTGGGCGACGCCGCGGTCTTGATCAGCCTCAAGGATTCGGGCGAGGAGGGCAAGCTCAAGCGCCAGGTCGCGCAGGCGATCAAGATGCAAGCGGTCGGCCAGCTCGCCGGCGGTGTGGCGCACGATTTCAACAACATATTGACCGCGATCATCGGCCACTGCGACCTGATGGCGATGCGCCATTCGCCCGGCGACAGCGATTACGACGACATCCAGCAGATCCGCGCCAATTCGAACCGCGCCGCCAGCCTGACGCGCCAGCTGCTCGCCTTCTCGCGCCAGCAGACGCTGCGCCCGCAGGTGCTCCAGCTGCCGGACGTGATCTCCGAGGTCTCGAACCTGCTCAAGCGACTCCTGGGCGAGACCGTCGAGCTCGACGTCAAACACGGCCGCAACCTGGGGCCGGTCCGCGCCGATCCCGGCCAGCTCGAGCAGGTGGTGGTCAACCTCGCGGTCAACGCGCGCGACTCGATGCTGGCGAAGAATCCCAACGGTGGCGGCACGCTGACGATCGAGACGCTCGCGATCCCCGCCGCCGAGGTGCGCCGGATGGACGACGACGTGCTTCCCGTCGGCGATTACACCGCGCTGCGCATCTCGGACACCGGCACCGGTATCCCGCCCGAGATCCTCGGCAAGATCTTCGAGCCGTTCTTCACCACCAAGGAGGTGGGGAAGGGCACCGGGACTCGGCCTTTCGACCGTCTACGGCATCGTCAAGCAATCGGGAGGCTATATCTTCGCCGACAATGTGGCGGGCGCGGGCGCGGAGTTCACCATCTACCTGCCGGTCCACGCCGCCGCCGAGACGACCGTCGCCAAGGCGCCCGTGGCGATCAAGGAGAAGCCCGCCGACCTGTGGGGATCGGGCACGATCCTGGTGGTGGAGGACGAGGACATGGTCCGCGCCGTCGCCGAGCGCGCGCTGACGCGGCAGGGCTATACCGTGCTCACCGCCGAGAATGGCGAAGCAGCACTCGAACTTCTCGAGACGGTTGAACGCCCTGACCTGCTGATCTCGGATGTCGTCATGCCTTCGATGGACGGGCCGACGATGGCGCGCCACGTCCGGGAGAAATATCCTGACCTGCCGATCCTGTTCATGTCGGGCTACGCCGAGGAGCAGCTCAGGAAGTCGATCGATCTCGACAAGGTCGCCTTCCTGCCCAAGCCTTTCTCGGTCCAGCAGCTCGCCGAGGCCGCGCGCGATGCGCTGACCGGGATATGATCGCGCGCCGCAGCTTGCTGACCCAGGCCACGGCGGCTGGACTGGCGACGGCGCTTCCCGCCCATGCGGCGAGCTCAACGCGGCTGATCCTGCTCGGCACCAAGGGCGGACCGACGCCAGCGCTGCTGCGTTCCGCTCCTGCCAGTTTGCTGCTGATCGAGGGCAAGGCGCACGTCGTCGATTGCGGCAACGGCGTCGCGCGCCAGATCGTGCGCGCGGGGGTGCGGCTCGACGATCTCGCCGCGATCTACGTCACCCACCATCATTCGGACCACAACGCCGATCTGGTGACGCTGCCATTGCTCGCCTGGGGATCGGGGCTGAAGACTCCGGTCGACCTCTACGGCCCGCAGCCGCTTGCCGAGATCGTGCGCCTCTCGCTCGCTGCCAATGCGCCCGACATCGAGGCGCGGATCCGCGAGGAGGGGCGGCCGCCGCTCGCGCCGCTGCTCCGTCCGCACGAGATCGGCGCCGATCCGCTGCTGGTCGACCGGCCGGGGCTCCGAGTGCGGTGTGTGCGCGTCGATCATTACACGATCCCCGCCTATGCCTATCGCTTCGACACCCCCGATCGCGGTATCGTCTTTTCGGGCGACACGACCTATTCGCCCGCGCTGATCGACCTCGCCAAGGGCGCCGACGTGCTCGTGCACGAAGCGATGTATCCGGAGGCGCTGCGGCGGATCGTTGACGGCAATGCGCCGACGCTGATGGCGCATCTGCTCAGGAGCCACACCACCGCCGAACAGGCGGGCAAGGTGGCAGCCGAGGCGGGGGTCAAGACGCTGGTGCTGAGCCACCTGGTCCCGGCCGGCCCCGATATCACGGACTCGATGTGGACCGCCGCCGCCCGCAGGCACTTCAGCGGACGGATCGTGGTGGGGCGCGATCTGGTCGAGGTTCGGTAAATCGCCCTAACATAAGTAGTTGGCGCGGACGCAGTTTCCTGCAAGAGGAACACGCATGCCGGGGGTTCGCCGTATCCTGATCGTCGAGGACGAGCCGTTGATCGCGATGATGCTCGAGGATTTCCTCGAGACGCTCGATCGCGAGTTGGTGGGGAGCGTCGACAGCGTCGCGGGCGCGCTCGAGCTGGTCGCGCGGGGCGGGATTGACGGCGCGATCCTCGACGTCAACCTGCGCGCGGGCGAACAGAGCTGGCCGGTGGCCGATGCGTTGGCCGCGGCCGGCGTGCCCTTTGTGCTGGCGACCGGCGGCTCGGGGGATGCGATCATCGAGGCGCATCGCGGATGCCCCGTCCTCGCCAAGCCGTTCACGCTGGACGCGGTCGAGAAGGCGCTGGACGGGCTGGAATAGAGTGCTGCGCGCGAAGGCGATCGGCTTGCGAACCTTGGCGGGTCTTCTCGCGCTGGCCGTGGCGCCCGCGTTCGCCCAGCAGACCGTCGCTCCGCAAGGATCGAGTCCGGCCCAGGACGCTCCTGTGCCGCCGGGAGGAGTCACCGCTCGCCTCAAGCAGGTGGCGGACCAACTGTGCCGGACCATTCCGCGGTATGACGTGCGCCACGCGGGCGAGGACGCGCGCGCCGAGGCGCGGCACGGCCACCACTATCTGCTCGACGATGGAGGAGAGGGCGGGGATGTGCCCGGCGTGCACGAAAACCACCGTGGCGGCTATCCGCTCCCGGTGCGGGCGATGCCCGGGCCCGGCTGGGTTTATTGCGGGAAGCGCTCCGACCGGCAGCGCGCCTACGCGCTTCGGTTCAATCGAGCGATGATGGGAGCGCGGCGGCGCGGCGGCTGAGCTTTGAAATCTTCTCTCGGGCGTCGGTCCGGGGGCCGGTCGCCGGTGGCCCATCTTGCGGCCTTCGAAATGTTGGAAGTTCCCCTCTTGTTCTTAGAGAACAAATCGTATACGAAGCAATCCACGCGTTGAACGAGTGGCACAAACCTTCTAGCGACGGGGACTTCAAATGGCGGCTTCTCTCAAGGTGATCGACAACAAGATGGCAGTCTCCAACGACAAGGCTTCGGGCGAGCGGCAGAAGGCGCTCGATGCCGCGCTCGCGCAGATCGATCGCGCGTTCGGCAAGGGCAGCGCGATGCGGCTCGGCTCGAAGGAGACGATGCAGGTCGAGACGATCTCGACCGGATCGCTCGGCCTCGATATCGCACTCGGTGTCGGCGGGCTGCCGCGCGGGCGCGTGATCGAGGTCTATGGGCCGGAAAGTTCGGGCAAGACCACGCTCGCGCTCCACGTCATCGCCGAGGCACAGCGTGGCGGGGGTACCGCCGCGTTCGTCGATGCCGAGCATGCGCTCGACCCGGTCTATGCCAAGAAGCTCGGGGTCAATATCGACGAACTGATCGTCTCGCAGCCCGACACCGGCGAGCAGGCGCTCGAGATCGTCGATACGCTCGTCCGCTCGAACGCGATCGACGTGCTCGTGATCGATTCGGTCGCGGCACTGGTGCCCCGCGCCGAGATCGAGGGCGAGATGGGGGACAGCCATGTCGGGCTGCAGGCGCGGCTGATGTCGCAATCGCTGCGCAAGCTGACCGGCTCGATCAGCCGCTCGCGCTGCATGGTGATCTTCATCAACCAGCTGCGGATGAAGATCGGCGTGATGTACGGCAATCCCGAGACTACGACCGGCGGCAACGCGCTCAAATTCTACGCGTCGGTCCGGCTCGACATCCGCCGCACCGGGCAGATCAAGGACCGCGACGACATCGTCGGCAACACTACCCGGGTGAAGGTCGTCAAGAACAAGGTCGCGCCGCCGTTCAAGCAGGTCGAGTTCGACATCATGTACGGCGAGGGCATCTCGAAGATCGGCGAGGTGCTCGATCTCGGGGTCAAGGCCGGGCTGGTCGAGAAGTCGGGTGCGTGGTTCAGCTACGACAGCGTCCGCATCGGCCAGGGCCGCGAGAACGCCAAGACCTTCCTCAAGGAGAATCCCGACGTCGCCGATCGGCTCGAGGCCGCGATCCGCAGCCGCACCGAAAAGGTCGCCGAGGAAATGATGGCTGGCCCCGATGTCGATGCCGAGGGCGACGACGAGCTCTGATCCTCGCGTGCGCGCGTAGGCGCAGGGTCGCGACTTTTGTGATTTTCGGCCGCGCCGGCGCGCTCGACGCGCGGTGGCGGTCACGGGACCTGGTTCCCATTGGGAGGCCCGGCGCGAGAGTTCGCGTCGGGCCTTTCCGCGCTTTTGCACCTTGCGGATTCCGCGTCGACGCTGCCCGGTGAAGGCGCGGGGCGGTTATTCGAGGATGGTCCGGTTTTTCTCTGGGCGGCCACGTCTCATCAGGTTAAGGGTCTGAAAAGCGATCCTAAAAGCCGGGGATGTTCTTGAGCGAGATTAAGGCCCGATCCAAGCGAATCATGCCGTGAGCGGGCACGCTCCCTTCCAGCCGCACGTCGAAGGCCTACGGGGCTTGGCGGTTCTGGCGGTGGTCTTTTATCACGCGGACATATTGGGGGTGACCGCCGGCTATGTCGGGGTAGACATCTTCTTCGTCATTTCAGGGTTCCTGATTTCGTGGAACCTCCTCGCCGACGTTTCGCGGGGCCGGTTCTCGATACTCGACTTCTACGAGAAACGCGCGCGCCGCATTCTGCCGGCGTTGATCGTCATGCTGGCGGCCGTGATCGCGACGGCGTGGTACTTCCTGACGCCGGCGGACTACAAGCGGCTGCTGCAAAGCGCGGGCGCGACGGCGCTTTTCTCTTCGAACATCTACTTCTGGCAGCAGGCGGGCGGATATTTCGCGCCGGCGGCGACCGAGCAGCCCTTGCTCCATACCTGGTCGCTCGGCATCGAAGAACAGTTCTACATCCTCTTCCCCCTGCTGATCTGGGCGATACGCCGGTTCGCGCCCGGCCGAACCTTCCAGGTGATCGCGGTCTGTGCGCTCGGCTCGTTCGTGCTCGCGGCGGTGGGGGCGTTCGAGAGGCCCGCAGCCACCTTCTATCTGCTGCCGACGCGTGCCTGGGAGCTGTTCGCAGGGTCGCTCCTCGCCATCCGCAAGCCGGCGCCTCCCGGCGGAAAACATAGCGCGACCTGGTTGCCGTTTCTGGCGGCGGCGCTCCTGCTGGGCCCGCTCTGGCTCTATCCGCGCGGCATCGCCTTTCCGGGGCTTGCCGCCTTGCCTCCGGTGCTCGGCGCCGTGCTCGTCATCTGGCTCGGCCCAGGCGGATTCGCTTCGCGGGCATTGTCTTGGAGGCCGCTGCGGTTCGTCGGCCGGGTATCCTATTCATTCTATCTCTGGCATTTTCCGTTGCTCGCGTTGGCCGCGTACATCTCGATCGGAGCACGGCAGCCACTACTGCAGTTCGGTGCGACCGGCCTTGCGTTCGTCATTGCGACGCTATCCACCTTCTGGCTCGAAGAGCCCATGCGTCGGCGCAGTGTGCGCGTGCGCAGTTCGGCGGTCGTGACGGGTGGCGTGGCCGCGTTGCTGGTCACGACTTGCCTGAGCCTCGCGCTGTCGACGACCGCGGGGCTGCGAGGAATATACGGCCGCTCGATGTACCTCCCGCCGTTGCCGCCGCGTGCCGGGTGGTGCATGTCGACCGCGGGGACGGCGTGGGCCGATCCGCGCTGCCGGGTCGGGCCGCCGGGGCCCCCCGTCTTTCTGCTTTGGGGAGACTCGCATGCGCTCGCCGCGCAGGCCGTCTTCGACTCAAGCGCCCGCGAGGCGAAGGTGACGGGCACGCTGCTCGGCGCGTTCGGCTGCCCGCCTTATGCCTCGCACGCCGAGTCGGTGAATCCGGACTGCGCGTCCTTTGTCGAGCAGGGGTTCCGGCAATTCTCGCCGAACCGTTCGATCCACACCGTCATCATCGTTTCCTACTGGGCGGAGAATTTCGAGAATTCGCGGCTTGGCGATATCGTCAAGCTCGGGGCGCCGCCCGCGGCGGCATCGGGGCGGGGATATGAGATCGCCGCGCTGAACGGCGCGATTCATCGGTTCGAGGCGCTGGGATGGTCGGTCGTGCTCGTTGGTCCGATCCCGGAAGGCGAGGGTGATGTGCCGCGCATGGTCTATCTGCGATCCCGCGGTCTCATCGGCGGCCAGAGCATCGACGCGACACCCGAAGCGCTCGCGCGCATGGGCCGGGCTCGCGATGACCTCGTCGAAGCCGCGCGCGGGACCCACGCCCAACTCGTCTATCCCGCCGCCCTGGTTTGCCACGGACAAATCTGCCCGCTCGAGCGCGGCGGCGTTCCGCTGTTGAACGACGACAATCACCTCAGCCCCGCGGGCGCGGCGCTCCTGCGGCCGCTTGCCGACGAGATCCTCCGGTCGATCGCAAGCGTGCGGACCCGATAGCGGTCGGCGCGGCGTTCACGTTCCGCTTGAAATATGCGAAGCGAGGCGCGGAGGAGGAGGACGCGTGACCGAGCAGCCAGCATCGCCGGACGATCCGCGGGCCAGCGAGCACCAGCTCCAGTCCTTCATCGACAAGTTCACCCCCGAGGTGGCCGCGGTGATCCGTGGAGGGCGCGCGGCGCTGAGGGCGCGGCTGCCGACGGCGGTCGAGATGGCTTACGACAACTATAACGCGCTGGCGATCGGCTACGCCTCGAGCACGAAGACCTCGGACGTGGTCGTGTCGCTCGCCTGCTATGCCAGCGGCGTGCTGCTCTATTTCTACTATGGCGCGGCGCTCGCCGATCCGGACGGGCTGCTCCAGGGCGTGGGCAACCAGGGCCGCCACCTCCGCCTGCCCGATCCCGCGCTGATCAAGGATTCGCGCGTCGAAATGCTGATCGCCGCCGCGCTCGACCATGCGCGCCGCCCGATGCCCGAAGACGGAACGGGCTATACGGTGATCAAATCGATTTCGGCCAAGCAACGCCCGCGCCGCCGCGCCACCGAGGAGCCGCTATGATCACCGTCCATCACCTCGAACATTCGCGCTCGCAGCGCGTGCTGTGGTTGCTCGAGGAACTCGGGTTTCCCTATGAGGTCGTCCACTACAAAAGGAACCGCAAGACGATGCTCGCGCCGCCCGAGTTGCGGCGGATCCATCCGCTCGGCAAGTCGCCGGTGATCCAGGACGGCGCGACGGTCGTCGCCGAGACTGGGGCGATCGTCGAGTATCTGGTCGAGAAGGCCGACGGCCGGCTCGGCGCCCCACTGACTCGCGAGGGGCATCTGCTCTACCGCTATTTCCTCCACTATGCCGAGGGATCGCTGATGCCGCCGCTGCTGCTCAAGCTGGTGCTCGGCCGGGTGCCCTTGTTCGGCAAGGGCGCGCAGAAGCGCGTCCAACCGATGATCGACACCCACCTCGATTTCGTCGAATCCGAACTCGCCATGCACGCATGGTTTGCCGGCGACGAATTCACCGCGGCCGACGTGATGATGAGCTTCCCGCTCGAGGCGGCAGTCCAGCGGGCAGGGGCGACCAAGGGCCGTCCGCGCATCGCCGCATGGCTGGAGGCGATCCACGAGCGCCCGGCTTATCAGGCCGCGCTCGCGGCGGGCGGGCCGTATCGCTATGCCTAGGGTCCGTACGCGACCCCCTCCAGTATCGAGTACGGACCCTAGCCCTGGATCAGCCGCGCCGAATATTCGAGGCTCATGACGAAGCCCTTGGCGTCGGCGCGGAGATCGGCCTTGATATGGTCGGCGGGTTTGAACAGCGCGACGAACAGCCCCGCGGCGATCGCGAGTCCGGTGGCGAACAGCAGGCGGCGTCCGTTGCTTTCCCGCATTGCCCACTTCCTTTCTTGCCGAAGGCGTAACGATTAGGGTCGCTTCCCTGTCGCGCCGATGAACGACGAGCGCCTTGCGCGCCGGATCGCCTCGGCTAGGCTGAGGGGATGAACGCCGCATCGCCGCACCGCCGGATCCTGTTCGCGAGCCTCGTCGGCACCGCGGTCGAGTTCTACGACTTCTACGTCTACGCGACGGCGGCGGCGCTGGTCTTCCCCGAGCTGTTCTTCCCCAAGTCCTCAGGCTCGGCTCAGCTGATCCAGTCCTTCGCCACCTTCGCGCTCGCATTCGTCGCGCGGCCGCTGGGTGGCGTGCTGTTCGGCCATTTCGGCGACCGGCTGGGGCGCAAGTCGACGCTGGTGACCGCGCTGCTGCTGATGGGTGTGTCGACCGTGCTGATCGGCGTGCTGCCGACCTATGCGCAGGCCGGATGGGTGGCGCCGCTGCTGCTGTGCATTCTCCGCGTCGGCCAGGGGCTGGGGCTGGGCGGCGAATGGGGCGGGGCATCGCTGCTCGCGGTGGAGAATGCGCCACCTGGTTGGGCGAATCGCTACGGTAGCTTCCCGCCGATGGGCGCGCCGGTGGGTTTCATTGCGGCCAACGGCTTCTTCCTGATCCTGGGCATGACGCTGAGCAACTCCGAGTTCCGCGAATGGGGATGGCGGCTGCCGTTCCTGTTGAGTGCGGTGCTGGTCGGACTGGGGCTGTGGGTGCGGCTCAAGCTGACCGAAACCCCAGATTTCCTCGCTGCGGCCAAGGCCAAGGCCCTCCCCAAGGTGCCGATCGCCGATCTGCTGCGCGGCCACTTGCGCGAGACGCTGGCGGGGGCGGCCGGAGTGATCGCCTGCTTCGCGCTCTTCTACCTCGCGACCGCCTTCGTGCTGAGCTACGGCACGTCGACGCTCGGCTATGGGCGCGAGGCGTTCCTCGGGCTCGAACTGGGCGCGATCCTATTCCTCGCCGCGGGGATCGCGATCGCTGGTGTCTATTCGGACCGCGGCAGCGCGCGGCGAGTGCTGGCTAGGGGATTCATCGTGACGATCGTCGTCGGGCTGACGATGGCGACGCTGGTGACGCGCGGATCGCCGCTCACGGTGTTCGTCTGGCTCGCCTTCGCCTTGTTCACGATGGGGTTCGCCTATGGCCCGCTCGGCGGCTGGCTGCCGTCGCTGTTTCCGGCGCGGGTGCGCTACACCGGCGTGTCGGTCACGTTCAACCTGGGCGGGATCGTCGGCGGCGCGCTGACCCCGCTGATCGCAACTCAGCTCGCCAAGGCGGGCGGCCTCGAGGCGGTTGGGTTCTACCTTGCCGGGGCGGGTGTGCTCAGCCTCCTGGGGTTGTCACTGACCGGGGTTAAATCGGCGCAAAGCGATTCGCTGGAAGATCGAACATGATCGTCGCTCGTCGGCGCTTGATCGGAGGCGTGGCGCTAATCGGGGCGGGGGCGCTTGCGCCCCTTCGTTTGCGCGCGGCCCCGGCGCGGGTTCTTACGTCCGACCTCGCGATCGAAGAGAATCGCGTCTGGATTTCGGCGATGGTGAGCAACAAGGGGCCCTATCTGTTCATTATCGACACGGGCGGCGGATTCAGCCTGATCCGCGACGATTTCGCCCGGTCGCTCGATCTCAAGGAAGTCGGCCAATCGCACCTGATGGGAGTGGGCGGAGTGAGCGATTTGCCTTTTTACAGCGGCGGCGACGTGTTGTTCGGCAGCGGCATCCGTTTGCCCAACATGCTGTTCGCGGGCACGCGCGCGGAACTCGGAAAGGACGCCGTGGGATCGTTCGGTGCCGGCCTGTTCACCGGGGTCGACAGCGACCTGGATTTCGTCAGGGGGCAGTGGCGCGCCTATCCCGATGGACGGCCCGACACGGTGGGATTGACGCGGTTGAAATCGCGATTTGCCAACGAGCCGAACGAGAGCCAGCTGATCTACGCCGAGGCGACGGTCGGCGACTATACCGGCAGCTTCGTGCTCGATACGGGTGCGCCGGGAAGCGCGACCCTCGATGGAGGCTCGACCGCCAAATCGGGGCTGTGGCGCGACGACCGGCCGTACGCACCGATCCGCTCGCATGGAATCGGCAAGGGCAGCGTCCCCTCGCGGCTCGTGCGCGCCGATCGGATCCGGATCGGGCCCTTCGCGTTCGAAAAGCCGATCGTGCGGCTGTACCGGCCCGGTACGTCCAACCTCCGCGGCGACGGCATGATCGGCCTGTCGTTGCTTCGGCAGCTCGACCTGTCGACGCAGGTATCGAGCCAGTCGATCTGGGCGGCACCCAACCACCTGCGGCGCTGGCCGGAAACCTATCCTCTTTCCGGACTGTGGTTCGAGGAGGAGAGAGGGAGAGTCGAGATCAGCGACGTCGGTACCGGGAGCCCCGCCGTGCAGGCCGGGCTGAAGGCGGGCGACGTCGTGGTCGGTGCACCGATTGGTGAACTGATCGCCCGGATCGGCGGGCGCGCCGGCACCCAGGTGCCGCTGACGATCGAGCGGGGCGGCAAGCGGATCGACGTGACGCTGACGCTGGCGGATTATCTCTAGGCGCCGGCGCGGAGCAGCGTGATCCGGGCTTTGCCGTGGGCACGGCTGACTTCGGCGACGAAGCCCGCCAACTCGGGGGTTTCGTCGCGCGCGGTCTCGATGCTGACCCAGGTCGCGGGCGAGGTCCAGCCGAGGCGCGCGAGCTTGTCGAGCGCCACCACGCCCGCGCCGCTGGCATAGGGCGGATCCATCAAGATCAGGTCGAGCGGCTTCGGCGCGGGGCCGAGCGCGAGCACCGAGGTCGCGCGAACGTCCGCGCCGTTCGCCCCAAGTTTCGCGAGGTTCGCCTTGAGCGCATCGAGCGCGGCCTTTTCCTGCTCGACAAACAGGCACGACGTTGCGCCTCGCGACAGCGCCTCGATCCCGAGCGCGCCTGATCCGGCGAACAGATCGGCGACCGCGAGCCCTTCGAAGCTCCCGATCCGGCTGACCAGCATCGAGAACAGCGCCTCGCGGGTGCGATCGGCGGTGGGGCGGGTGGCGTCGCCCTTCGGCGCGATGAGTGGGCGGCCGCGCCAGGTGCCGGCGATGATCCGCATTACTTGCGCGTCCGCGTCGGCCGCGGCTTGCGGGCGCGGGCAGCGCCACGCCCCCCTGCGGGCCCCTTGTCAGGGCGCGGCGTGCGCGGACGATCGGCAAGGTCGCCGGGACGCGGCTCGCGGGCTTCGCGATGGGCTTGCGCGCGGGCCGCACGGGCCGGTTTTGCGATCGACGCGGTGCCGGGTTTCGGCGCATCTCGCCATGGGCGCTTGGCGCCGGGAGAAGCGGCAGGTTAATTCACTCGATCACGCCGCACCGGCGCGGCTTTGGCTGGGGCGGCCGGCTGGGGCTTGTTCTCCGCCACCTTGGCCGAGACATGGACTTCCTTGCGCGTCGGGTTCTTGCGGAACGCGATCACGTCGTGCTGGCGCACCTCGCCGACCGCACCGGAGGGTAGGTCGCCGAGAACGAACGGGCCGTAGCGGGTGCGGATCAGCCGCGAGACCTTGAGCCCGAGATGTTCGAGGACGCGGCGCACCTCGCGGTTCCTCCCCTCGGTGAGGATCATCTCGATCCAGACGTTTGCGCCGGTGCGGCGCTCGAGATTGGCGTTGATCGAGCCGTAGCGCACGCCCTCGATCTCGACGCCTTCGATCAGTTCCTCGAGCTGGCCCTGGGTGATCTGGCCGTAGGCGCGGGCGCGATAGGCGCGCTCGACGCCGGTCGCGGGCAGCTCGAGCTGGCGCTTGAGCTCGCCGTCGGTGGTGAGGAGGAGCAGACCCTCGGTGTTCAGATCGAGCCGGCCGACAGGAACGACGCGCGGCAGGTCCTTGGGCAGCCGGTCGTAGATCGTCGGCCGACCGCCGGGATCGCGCTCGGTGACGAGCAGTCCGGCGGGCTTGTGGTAGAGGAACAACCGCGCCGGTGCCGCGGCCTGGACCGGGTCGCCGTCCACCGTGACGCCGCGAAGCGACGGCAGCAGCGTCGCGGCCGTGTCGAGTACCTTGCCGTCGAGCGCGACCCGGCCCTCGGCGATCATCCGCTCGATCTCTCGGCGCGACGCGATTCCGGCACGGGCGAGCAGCTTTGCGATTCGCTGCGGTTCTCTGGCGTTGGACGCGGACACGCGCGGCCTATAGCGTTTATGTCGGGTCCATCAAAAATTATTGCGTCCCTGAAAGGGTCCGAGCGTTACAGGCATCTCAGGGAGTGACGTGGGAGCCCATCCCGCGCGCGGATGGAACAGTGTCGGCCATGATTTTTGCGAAGAAGAAGCGGCGGATCGAGCGAGTCCTGGTAGTGGAGGACGAGCCTCTGGTGGCCTTCGACACCGAACATTTCCTGGGCGCGGCGGGGTTCGAGATCGTCGGGACGCTCGATTCGGTGGCCGAAGCGCTGCAGGCCATCGACGCGGATCCGACCATCGATCTCGTCCTCGTCGATGTGAACCTGTCCGATGGCACCGGCATCGATGTCGCCAAGGCCGCATATGATGCGGGGATCCAGGTTCTGTTCGTCACCGGCAATTGCCCGGGCGACGCGCGCGCGCTCGCGGCCGGCTGCCTCTCCAAGCCCTATCCGCAGCGCGACCTGCTCGCCGCCATCGATGCGATCGAAGCTGTGCTCGACGGGCAGAAACCCAAGCGCCTGCCGCAGAGCTTCAGCCTGTTCAAGCGGGCGGCGTGAACGGGGCTAGGCACGGCGCGCAACAAGGCTAAGCTTCCTCTGCAAACAACGGGGGAATCGAAGTGGACAGCGCGCGGCCGAAGGGATTCCGGCTCCTGGCGAGGGCGCTCTCTAATCACAAATCGGCGTCGATGCTGGTGTTCGCCTTCTCGTCGGGGCTGCCGTTCGCATTGCTCGTCGGAACGCTGACCGCGTGGCTGGGTGAGGTGAAGGTCAATCTCGCGACGATCGGCGTGCTATCCTGGGTGGGCCTCACCTACGCCTTTAAATTCCTGTGGTCGCCGCTGGTCGACCGGCTCCAGCTGCCAGTGATCGGGGCGCTCGGGCGGCGCAAGAGCTGGATCGCGCTGTGCCAAGCGGTGATGATCGTCGCGCTGATTGGCCTCGTCTTCACCGACCCGACCGCGCACATCGCCCGGTTCGCACTGTTCGCCTTCCTAGGCGCGATGGCCTCGGCGACGCAGGACGTCGCGGTCGACGGCTGGCGCATCGACGTCGCCGACGAGGAGGCACCCATCGAGGTTCTTTCGGCAATCTATCAGCTGGGTTACCGGACCGCGAGCATCGTTGGTGGGGCGGGTGCCTTGTACCTGGCGGCACGGATGAGCTGGCCGACGGTCTACCTCGTCATGGCGGTGCTGATGGGCGTCGTGCTCGCGGTCGGGCTGACTGCGCCCGATACCGAACGTCCCCCGCGCGCGGTGGTCGAGGTCCTGGCTGAGCCGGGCGAGATCAACCCGCGCGTGCGGCTTGCTGCGCTGGCGATCGTCGGTGCTGCCTGGGCTTGGGCGATCGTGACGATCGTCCTGTTCATGGCAAGCATGCTCGCCGAGCACGCGCCGGGCGTGAAGCCGCCGTCCGTGGGCGATTTCCTCAAGATCTACGGACCGATCATCGTCATCGCGACGGTGCTGCTGCCGCTCGGAATCGCCGCGGCGATCAACTGGCTGAAGGCGCGTGGCCGCGAAGTGCAGCAGGTCGTCGATTCGACCCAAAGCGCCACGCGCAACGCGGCGAACCATCTCTACGGTGCGCTGGTCGCCCCTCTGGTCGACTTGACCGGCAGATTGCGCTGGGGCGTGCTGATCGTGATCGGCTTCATCCTGACCTACGCGCTTTGCTACAATATATGGGCGTCGTTCGCGTACCCCTTCTACCTCGACTACATGCACTATTCGAAGGACGAGGTGGCGTTCGCGTCGAAGGTGTTCGGCATCATCATGTCGATCGTCGGTGTGAGCATCGGCGGCTATCTGTTCACCCGGATCGGCCGCTTCCCGACCGTGCTGATCGGCGCAGCGCTGCCGATCTTCGGCAACTTCGTCTACGCCGACCTCGCCGAGGGCGCGCCGCACATCGACATGGTGCTTCACCTGTTCGGCCTGAGCGGCGACTTGCACATGCCGCGGCTGCTGCTCGCGATCTGCTACGAGAACATCTCGACCGGCCTCGCCGGGGCGGCGTTCGTCGCCTTCGTCTCGGGGATCGTCAGCAAGAAGTTCGCCGCCGTGCAGTATGCGCTGCTCTCCTCGCTGACCTTCCTGATCGGCTCGCTCGGCAAGGGGTTCGCCGGAGAGATGATCGACAAATACGGCTATGCGACCGTGTTCCGCGAGGTGGCGGTGGTGGGATTGCTCGCGATCCTGTTCGTGATGCTCGAATGGTGGCGGTCGGGCTGGGCGCGGGGTCGGGTCGAGCCCGGAAACACCGGCGAACCGGCCTGAGCGACGGCTTCGATGCCCTATTTCCTCGTTTCGGTCGCCTGCCAGATCGCCTGCGTGGTCCATGCCGTCCGGCACGGGCGCAACCAGGCATGGATCATGCTGATCATCTTCGTGCCGCTGGTCGGCTGCATGGCCTATTTCATCGTCGAGGTGCTGCCCGGGATGTAGGGCAACCGCCACGTCCGCACGATGCGCGCGCAGGCCGTGGCCAGGATCGACCCCGGGCGCGAGGTGCGCGCCGCGCGCGATGCGCTCGATCTCGCCGACACCGCAGGCAACCGGTTGCGACTGGCCGACGCCTATGCGGCGCTCGGGCGCCATGCCGAAGCGATCCCGCTCTACCGCGAGGCGCTGGCGATGACCGCGGGCGATCCGGAGGTCCGCACCCAGGCCGAGCTCGCCGCATCGCTGTTCGAGACCGGCGATTCGGCGGCGGCGCTCGAACTGCTCGATTCGCTCGATCCCCCCGCCGTGCAGAGCGAGCGCGACCGCTGGACGTTGCTGCGCGCCCGGATCCCCGACCATCTCGGACGCAAGCCGGAAGCGCTCGCGCTCTACGAGGACGTGGTCACGCGGATGCCGGGCGAGGAAGCGCGCTGCCGCTATGCCGCGCTGCTGCTCAGCGAAGGCTGGGAGAGCAAGGCGCGCAAGGTGCTGGAGGAAGTCGAGAAACGGATGAACCGCCTCGACCGCCAGCAACGCGCGGCCGACGCCGACATGTATCGCTGGGCGACCGAGACGCTGCGGGGCTTGAGGGCGCAGGGTTAGGCCCGGAGTTCGATTGGAAGCGCTGCTGGTCCAAGGACGAGGCTCGCGCGTCACCCCACGAGCCCCGTGCGAAAGCAAAGGTCACACCAGAGTCACACTCGCGCAGGTTCGCAGCGGCGCTGAGGCCAGGCATAGAGTTGCGACGATCCGGCCCGAACGGAGATTGCGTTCGCGCGTTGATCCAACACTTCAAAGCGCGGCAGCGCATCGATCCGAGCAGGCCAAATCCAACATTTCAAGGGGCTGCCGGGCCCGATCGGACGGGCCGCGCGCACGCCGCCTGCTGCCCCGGGGCTCGTGCTTTCGCAGGAGCACGATTCCACCTCGACGAACTGGAGGCTAGTCGGGCCACTCGGCGTTGGCGTCGAGCGCGATCCCGGCGAGGTAGAGCGAACCGAGGATCAGCACGGTCGCGGGCGCGGGGCGCGGGCCGGTGGTAATCGCGGTCATCGCCGATTGGAGGTCGGGCTCGGTCGAGGCCCGTGCGATGCCAAGCGAATGCGCGACCGCAACCAGCGCTTCCGAGTCGTGATGCTCGTGCCCCGGCACCGGCACCGCGGTGAAGCTCGCTACCAGTGGCGCGATCGGCTCGATCAGCCCGTACGGGTCCTTGTTCGCGAGCATGCCGAGGATGAGGTGACGCGGCTGCGGGAGCGCCGCGAGCGCAGCCGCCACGGCGTGCCCGGCGGCGGGGTTGTGGCCCCCGTCGAGCCATAGCGCGGTTCCCGGCGGCAGCAAATCGGCGAGCGGGCCGATGTCGAGCTGCTGCATCCGCGCCGGCCAGCGCGCGGCGAGCGGGGCGGTCTGGAGCGCCGCATAGGGGGCGGGTATGCGATCCTGGTGCCGCAGCATCGCCACCGCGAGGGCAAGATTGGCGCCCTGGTGTGTGCCCGTTAGGAGCGGGGAGGGCAATGCAAGTTCGCCGTGAGCGTCACGATAGCGGAGGCCGTCGGGGCCGGTCTCGAAATGCCAATCGCGACCCGCCACCAGTAGACGGGCACCCGCCACCTCGGCGGCAGCGCGAACCGTCTCGGCGGCCTCGGGAGGATGCGCCTGAGTCACCAGCGGACGACCGCGCTTGGCGATCCCGGCCTTTTCGCGCGCGATCTCGGCGAGCGTGTCGCCGAGGAACGACTGATGATCGATCCCGAGCTGAGCGATTCCGCACGATGGCGGGATCGGCGAGCACGTTGGTGGCGTCGAGCCGGCCGCCGAGACCCACCTCGATCACGCAGGCGTCCGCCGGGGTGCGCGCGAAGGCGAGGAAGGCCGCGGCGGTGGTGACCTCGAAGAAGCTGGCGCCCAGGTCGCCCCCCTTGTCCAGCACCTCCTCGAGCAGCGGCGCGAGCGCGGAATCGGCGATCAGATCGCCCGCCAGCCGGATCCGCTCGTTGAAGCGGACGAGGTGCGGGCTGGTGTAGACATGCGCCGAAAGGCCCGCCGCCTCGATTCGCCGCGCGCAGAAGGCGCAGGTCGAGCCCTTGCCGTTGGTCCCCGCGACGTGGAATGCCGGCGGAAGCTGCTCGTGCGGATTGCCGAGGCGGTCGAGCAGCGCCGTGATGCGCTCAAGCCCCAGGATGTCGGCACCGGGCGAAAGCGCGGCCAGGCGGTCGAGCTGACGCTGGACGGCAGGATCGGCGGAGGTGGCGTGATCGGGCATCTTTTAGCCCCTCCCCTTCAGGGGAGGGGCTTTAGTGTTCCTCACGCCGCCTTCTTCCCTTCGCACAACAGCCCGATCAGTCGACCCAGCGTCTCACGCAGGTCCTTGCGGTGCGTCACCATGTCGAGCAGGCCGTGGTCGCGGTAGATATTCGCTGGTCTGGAAATCATCGGGGAGCTTCTCGCGGATCGTGTTTTCGATCACGCGGTGGCCGGCGAAGGCGAGCGTCGCGCGCGGCTCGGCGATCTGGACGTCGCCGAGCATCGCATAGGCCGCCGTGACGCCGCCCGGTCGTCGGATCGGTCAGCACGACGATATAGGGCAGCCCGGCATCGTGCAGCATCTCGATCGCCACGGTGGTCCGCGGCATCTGCATCAGGCTGAGGATGCCCTCCTGCATCCGCGCGCCGCCGGCTGCGGTGAAGATGACGTAGGGAGCGCGCGTCGCCGATCGCGGCCTCGACCCCGGCGACGAACGCCTCGCCCACCGCCAGGCCCATCGATCCGCCCATGAAGGCGAAATCCTGCACCCCGACCACCGCGCGGCGGCCCTCGATCGTGCCGATGCGCGTTGATCAGCGCATCGGGCTCGCCGGTCTCGGCGCGCGCGGCCTTGATCCGGTCGGCATAGCGCTTCGGAATCGCGGAACTTGAGCGGGTCCTCGGCGCACCTTGGGCTTGGCGAGGACGGCGTACGCTGCCGCTCGTCGAACAGATAGTCGAAGCGCCGCGTCGGCGCCGATCCGCTCGTGATGGTCGCAGTTGCGGGCAGACGTAGAGGTTTTCCTCGAGCTCCTTGACGAACACCATCTGCCCGCATCCCTTGCACTTGTGCCAGAGATTGTCGGGCGAATTGCCGCCGCTTCGGGCGGTGACATAGGCGAGCGCGTTGCGGACGCTGGTGAGCCAGCTCATGCGACTTCCTTGCGCTGCGCGGCGATCGCCGCCGAGAGGGACTGGATATAGGCGCGGACCGGCGCCGGCCGCATCCCCGCCGTGCTGCCCGACCAGCTCGACGATCGCCGAGCCGACGACGACGCCGTCGGCGACGCGCGCGATCGCGGCGGCCTGCTCGGGCGTGCGCACGCCGAAGCCGACCGCGACGGGCAGGTCGGTCGCGGCCTTGAGCCGCGCGACGGCCTCCTCGATCGACGCCTGCGCGGCCTGCTGCAGCCCGGTGATCCCGGCGACCGAGACGTAGTAGAGGAAGCCCGACGCGCCGTTCAGCACCGCCGGCAGCCGCGCGGCATCGGTGGTCGGCGTGGCGAGGCGGATCAGGTGGAGGCCGTGCCCGCGCAGCGCCGGGCCGAGGCTGTCGTCCTCCTCGGGCGGGATATCGACGCAGATCACGCCGTCGACGCCCGCGTCGGGCGACGCTCGGCGGCGAACCAGTCCGGCCCGCGCCGGAGCATCGGGTTGGCATAGCCCATCAGCACCAGCGGGACGTGCGGGATGGCGCTCGCGGAAGTCGCGGCGATCGCGAGGATGTCGGCGGTGGTGCGTGCCGGCGCCGAGGCTGCGCAGGTTGGCGGCCTGGATCGCCGGCCCGTCGGCCATCGGATCGGTGAACGGCATGCCGAGCTCGATCACGTCCGCGCCGCCCGCGACCAGCGCGTCGAGGATCGCGGGCGGTGGCGACGGGCGAGGGATCGCCCGCGGTGACGAAGGCGACGAGCGCGGCGCGGGCCTTGCGCGAAGGCGGCGGCGAGGCGGGTCATGCTCGATCGCCTCGATGCGATCCGATCACCCCGGACCTTGATGCAGCATGGTCCGACTCGCTCCGCGACCGCAAACAGCGATGAGGATACGCGGCACGACGGATACCGATACAAGCCCGGCGTGACGGACTGAAGGTCATCATCGCCACCCCCAGCGCCTCGGCGACGGTGAAGATGTCCTTGTCGCCGCGCCCGCACAGGTTGGCGAGGATGATCTTGTCCCGCTCCATCTCCCGTGCCTTGCGTTCGCACCGCTGCGATCGCGTGCGAAGGTTCGAGCGCGGGGATGATGCCTTCGGTGCGGCACAGCAGCTGGAAGGCATCGAGCGCCTCGACGTCGGTCGCCGCGGTCATAATCGACCCGGCCGATGTCGTGCAGCCAAGCGTGCTCGGGGCCGATGCCGGGATAGTCGAGCCCCGCCGAGATCGAATGCGCCTCGGTGATCTGGCCGTCCTCGTCCTGCAGCAGATAGGTGCGGTTGCCGTGGAGGATGCCGGGGGCGCCGCCGGCGAGGCTGGCGGCGTGCTTCGTTGTCGAGGCCTTCGCCCGCCGCCTCGACGCCGAGCATCGCGACGTCGGCATCGTCGAGGAACGGGTGGAACAGCCCGATCGCGTTCGATCCGCCGCCGATCGCCGCGACCAGCAGGTCGGGCAGGCGGCCATCCGGCTCGAGCATCTGCGCGCGCGCCTCCTTGCCGATCACCGCTCTGGAAATCGCGGACCAGCTCGGGATAGGGATGCGGGCCCGGCCGCGGTGCCGATGATGTAGAAGGTGTCGTGGACGTTCGCGACCCAGTCGCGCAGCGCCTCGTTCATCGCATCCTTGAGCGTCGCGCGAGCCGCTGTCGACCGGGCGGACCTCGGCGCCGAGCAGCTTCATGCGGAACACATTGGGCTGCTGCCGCTCGATGTCCTGCGCGCCCATGTAGATCATGCAGGGCAGGCCGAAGCGCGCGGCGACGGTGGCGGTGGCGACGCCGTGCTGGCCGGCGCCGGTCTCGGCGATGATCCGCGTCTTGCCCATGCGGATCGCGAGCAGGATCTGGCCGATGCAATTGTTGATCTTGTGCGCGCCGGTGTGGTTGAGCTCGTCGCGCTTGAACTAGACCTGCGCGCCCATGCCCTCGGGCGCACTCTCGCGGAGCGCTTCGGTCAGCCGCTCGGCGTAATAGAGCGGGCTGGGGCGGCCGACATAATGCTCGAGCAGATCCTCGAACTCGGCGGCGAAGGCGGGATCGGCCTTGGCGCGCGCGATATTCGCTGCTCCAGCTCGAGGATCAGCGGCATCAGCGTCTCGGCG
The DNA here is from genome assembly GCA_963799985.1 of uncultured Alphaproteobacteria bacterium. GTDB lineage: Bacteria > Pseudomonadota > Alphaproteobacteria > Sphingomonadales > Sphingomonadaceae > Sphingomonas. The sequence goes on from CAWCZC010000005.1 coordinate 557,273, forward strand.
ACGTAGCGGCCGCCGAACTGGCCGAAATGCCCGCGCTCGTCGGGCTGGGTGCGGAAGCGTGTTGAGCGGTCATAGCGAGGCGATCGCTTGAAGGAACGCCGCGATCTTGTCCACATCCTTGATCCCCGGCGCCGATTCGACGCCCGAGGAAACGTCGACCAGCGTGGCGCCGGTGACGCGGACGGCTTCGGCGACATTGCTCGGGGTCGAGGCCGCCGGAGAGCGCCCACGGAGACGGTGCTCGAAGCCATCAAGCAGCCTCCAGTCGAACCGCATGCCTTGCCGCCGGGCATATCAGCGCCCGAGCGGCGGCTTGGCGTCGTAGAGGATGCGGTGCCCGAGATATTTGGACGACAGGCGAAGGTCGTCTGCGAGTCCGGACCGGTATGGCCTTCCAGACCTCGATCCCGTGACGCATTTGTAGCCTTCCCGCGAGCGCCGGTGCTCGTTTCCGTGCAGTTGGATGGCGTCGAGCCGAACTTTGCACGAACCGCGTCGATGAACGTGGCGATCGGGATCGACGAACACGCCGACGATCTTTGCGCGGCCGCCGACGGCCGTGACAAGCGCCGCGGCCTGATCGATCGTGACGTTGCGAGGGCTCTGGCGAAGAAGACGAGGCCGACATGGCTAGCCCCGCCCGCGACCGCGGCATGGACGGTTTCGGGGGTCGACAGGCCGCAGATCTTGGCGGTGACGGGCATGGGGCTCGCCATAGGCGTCAGGCGAGCGGCTTGACCAGTACCGTCATGAACAGCGGCGGATCGAGCACGATCGGGAAATCGCGGCGCTCGCCCGAGGGCGCGTAGCCGCGGCGCTGGTAATAGGCGATCAGCTCGGCGCGGCTATCGATGACGGTCATTTCCATTCGCGTGGCGCCGAGCTGGTCGCGCGCGAGCGTTTCGGCGGCCTCGAGCAACTGCTTGCCGAGTGCCGCGGCCTGCAGCGCCGGCTCGACGCAGAGCAGGCCGAGATAGGCGAGTCCGCCGCGCTTGTTGACCACCTGGACGCAGCCGATCGGCGTCTCGCCGTCGAGCGCGATCAGCAGATGCTCGTTGTCGACAATTCCCTGAAGGGTTTCGAGATCGGTACGGATGCCGTCGAGGAGGTCGGCCTCATGCGTCCAGCCCAGCCGCGCCGCGTCGCCGCGATACGCGCGCTCGATCACGGGATGGAGAAGCAGCAGGTCTGCGCGGGTGGCGCAGTGGATTTGAACTTGCGGTGTCACAGCTCTGCCGATGGGGCCCTTCAGGGGTTGAATTTGGAACGGGCGAATTGGCGTTCGTCTAAGAAACGAGCCCGTAGAACGCCACGACGATGGCCGACGCCCAGACGGTCATGACAAGCCAATAAAGTACGGTGTCCCGATCGCGATAGAACATTCGCAACCCCTGCATCGAGGTTTTTCGCATCACAAGTCCGTGCCACGTCACGGCCCCGAACACGACGATCATCGCCAGCGCGACCCACCATGGAAGGAACGACACGTCCATCGAATCAAAGCGTCGCCTCGATCGCCCTCGCGGCCTGATCGGGGTCTTGCGCCTGGGTGATCGGGCGGCCGACGACGATGATCGAGGCGCCGGCATCCAGCGCCGCGCGGGGGGTGACGACGCGCTTCTGGTCGCCCGGGCTGCCGTTGGCGGGGCGGACGCCGGGAACGACGAAGAAGCCGTCGCGCCACGCCCGCCGCGCCGCCTTCACTTCGTTGCCCGAGCAGACGATGCCGTCGATCCCCGCCGACTTGGCCAGTTCGGTCAGGCGGACGACCTGCTCATGCGCGTCGGGCGCGAGGCCGATCGAGACGAGATCGGTCTCGTCGAGGCTGGTGAGCATCGTCACCGCGACCACCTTGGTGCCGAGCGGTGCCGCTGCCTTGGCGTCCTCCATCATCGCGCGCCCGCCTGCGGCGTGGATGGTGATGATCGCGGGCTCGAGCGGGCGCAGCGCCTGGACGGCCTTGGCGACCGTGTTGGGGATGTCGTGGAACTTCAGGTCGAGGAAGATCGGCAGCCCGATCTCGGCCATCTCGTGGACGCCGTGGCGGCCGTTGGCCATGAAGAATTCGAGGCCGAGCTTGATCCCGCCGACATGGCGCGCGGACGCGGTGCGCGATGGCCTTGGCCTTTTCGAGATCGGGCGTGTCGAGCGCGACGTAGATCGGGCAGCTCATTTCGCGTCCAGCGGCAGCGGTGGCCGGCTCGGGCTCCGGCTCGAGCGGGACGGATTGGACCGCGCGGAGATCGGCGAGCGCGCGCTCAAGCCCCGAAACGCGCTGGCGCATCCGCCATTTGAGCGCGTGGTAGGCGAGCAGGGCAGGGATCAGCCCGGTCAGGAACACCAGGATCATCATGAAGGGCAGGCTGAAGTCGGCGATCAGGCCGCCCCACAGATGGATGCCGACGCGTTCGTCGCCGTTGTAGATTACGAAGGCCGCGACGAGGCCGCCGAGCAACAGCCACAACAGCACCTTCAGAAACCGCATCCCGCTCCCTTCCGCTTCGCGTGGGCCGACCCTAGGCCGGGTGAGCGGAGTTTGCCAGCCTCAGCCGATTTCGCCGCGCAGCTCCTCGAACACGCCGGGGATCGTGGTCAGTCGCGATTCCTCCTCGTCGAGGATCGCGTGGAAGGCGGCGCGCTTGACCGCTGCCACGCGCTCGTCGGCCAGCGTCGTCTCGGCCGGAAGCGTGGAAAGGATGATATCGACCAGCCGGTCGGCGCCGTGGAGGCGGCCCCACAGATAGTCGTTCTCGCGATAGGCGCGGCTGAAGAAGGCGCCGAAGCTGTTGAACTGGATCCCCTTGAGCGTCATTTCCGCGCCGCCCTTGCGGATTGCCTGGGCATCGTCCGGGGCGATGCGATCGACCCGGATCGGGTCGAACTCGTCGAGCCCCTCGCCCTGGAGCAGCGGCAGTGTCGCGATGTCGAAGAAGGGGAAGCCGAGGTGCGCGAGCAGCATCGGGCGGCGGAGCTCCTTTGAAAGCTTGCTGAAGCCGTCGGAGAGATAAGCGTCTGTCTGCGCGTCGAGCGCCTTGAGCGCCATCCGCTCGGCGATCGCGTCGAGCACGGGGCCCGCGTCGTCCTCCATCCCGCGGATGAGATCGCGCATGTCGGCGAACGTGTCGGTGCGCTTGCAGTCGAGATAGGGACCGAGCGCCTCATAGATCGCCTCGCGCATCGGCGCGAGCTCGGCGTGAGTTGCGACCGAATCGAGATCGGTGAGGCGGCGCGCGAGCAGGCGCAGGCGGCGGATGCGGAAGCCGAGGTCGTGAGTGCGCAGAAATTCGAGCGTCCCCGGGCTCGCGCCGTTCGAGAGCGTCGCGCCGAACTCGTCCTGGCCGCGCGCTCGGACCGTGCGGGCGACGATGGCCCGGATCTCGCGCAGACGCTCGGGGCCATGGTGATCGCCGATGGTGAAGAGCAGTTGCGCGATCCGGTCGATCGCGCCGTCGACCTTGAGCAGGCCATAGGCGGTGTGGCCGTATCCGGCCTTGGCCGCGGCGGCAACCTGCGCCCGGCGGCGCCAGGCCGAGAGCCGCTTGGACGTGGGGTAATCGAGCCACAAGGTGTAGCCGAACAGCGATTCGACCTGGGTTTCGACTTCGGCGCGGATCTCGGTGACGATCGCCAGCATCCGCTCGATCCGGTCCGAGCGGCGGGCGATCGCTTCGAGGTTGTCGCGGATCGGCTGCTCGCGCGGAAGCTCCGAGAGCGAACCGATGATCGTCTCGAAGAAGCCGGGCTTGTCGCGCGCCGATCCGTAGAAATCGAAGCGGAAGTTGGGGAAGGGATCGATGAAGACGAAGCGCCGGTCGACCTGGCGGCGCGCCGGGCGCTCGCGAAGCGCCTCGATCGCCGGGCTGAACGGCGCGTTGGCGAGCACCGATCCATCGATCAGCACCGCACCCTCGGCTCGGTTGGCTGCCCATTGCCGGGGCAGCGCGCATTCGAGGAAGGTATCGCGACGCGGCCAGAAGATCTTGCGCTCGGCGATCGCCTCGTCGAGCTCCTTGACCGTGGCTGGCGGGAAGGCGCCGGGGAAGCTCGACGTGGCGCGCGCGGCGAAGGCGAGCTCGACCGGATGCGCGAACCCCTCCGCCTCGCTGCCGTGGTCGCTGAACGAAAACACCATCCGGTGTTCCTTCTCCATCACCTCGGGCGGCGAATTGAGCCGCAGCCGTTCGTCGTAGCCGCGGAAATCGGTGACGGTGACGAACAGGTCGAGCGGCTGGCCCTCGGGGAGCAGGCGCTTGCCCGCGGGGGAACGCGCCATCGCATCGAGCGCGTTCAAGATGGTGTGGAGCAATTGTTTGCCGCCGAAGGGGGGCTCGAACCAACGCCAGCGCACGAACCGCTCGAGCTTGCGCCGCACCTCGTCGCGCGTGCCGACCTCGACGGTACGGTCGATGGTCTTGCCGCGGTGCGACAGCACCCAGGCGATCGGGATCGCCCAGATCTTCGCCAACCGGTGCGACGGTGCGTTGCCAGGATCGAGCAGCGCCTCGACATCGGCATGTTCCATCCATAGCTCGGTGAGTGGGTCGAGCGACTGGCCCGTAGCGATCGCCTGGGCGAGGAACACCGCGTTGATCCCGCCTGCGCTCGCGCCGGCGACGATGTCGACAAGGATTCGCAGGCGGACCCCGGTGATCTCCTGGATCTCCTGCAGCAACGCGCGATAGACGCCCTCGCTGCCGCCGTTGGGCGGATCGCCATCACGCGCGCCGCGGCTGGCACGGGCGAGCCGCCAGATCTCCTTGGTGATGCCGTGCATGTAGACCGCGAGGCTGATGCCGCCGTAGCAGACAAGCGCGAGCCGGAGCTCCTTGTCGCGGATCGTGGGCATCAAGCCCGTGCGCTTTTATTGGTCGCGCGCTTCACGCGCGCTCTACCGTTGCCCAGATGGGCAGATGGTCCGAGGCAGTGCGCGAGGCGCCGCTATCGAGCACCCCGGCTCCGGTGATGCGCAGATCGTGCGAGGCCATGATCCGGTCGAGCCGCGCTACCGGGTGCCGCGCGTGGAAGCTCTTGCCGGTATCGGCGAAGGCGAAATGCGCGGCGAAATCGCGCAGGCAGCCCGCGCCGCGGCTCCATTCGTTGAGGTCGCCCATCAGCACGGTGGGGAGCTGGACGGTGCTCGCACCGAGGTGAGTCAGGATCGCGTGCGCCTGACGCCGCCGCCAAAGTCCCGAGAGATCGAGGTGCATACCGACCACGCGGATCAACTGCCCGCGGATTCGGATATCGGCCATCACCGCGCCGCGCGGCTCGAGCGCAGGCAAGTGGATCGCTTCGCAATCGGCGATCTGCGCATCCTTGCGCACCAGCAGCGCATTGCCGTGCCAGCCCATGCTGGCCGCGCGCGCGCCGAACGGTATCGCCTTCCACGGGCTGTGCTCGGCGAGCAAGTGATTGGTGAGCACCGCGCCTCGCCGGCCGAAGCGCCGATCTGCCTCCTGCAGTGCGATGATGTCAGCATCGAGCTCGCACAACACCGCGAGCGTTCGTTCGGGCCGCCGCCGCCGATCGGTGCCGATCGACTTTCGCATGTTGTAGCTGGCGACCTTGATCATCGGCGCCTGGTATGGCGGGGATTGGACGCCTCGACCATCCGCCTCAGCGCCCGCCGGCTTCGAGCAGGCGCCGCGGCGCCGCCAGTTCCCAGCTGCGCGCGATGCGATCACCGACATGCGCCCAATCGGTGTCGGGCTGGCCGATCGCGAGACCCACCCAGCCCGCGCCGAAATAGGCGACGCGCGAATAGAGTTCGGGCGCGGCCTCGATCAACGCGGGGCCTTCCTCGTCGACCGTTTTGACCGCGACGATGGTGCGGCCGTCGCCGTGGTGATCATGGCGGAACTGGGCGAACTGCTTGCCCGCGACGAAGAAGGTCGGCTGGCCGTGCGACGCCCGCTCGCTCGTCTCGGGGAGATCGAGTGCGAGTTCGCGGACCTTGGCGAGGGCGGGACCGGGTGCGGGGCTTAGCGGCATAGGAACTCTGCGAGAACCTGTGGGTACAGCCGATGTTCCTCCGCCAGCACGCGTTCGGCAAGGCTTTCCGCGGTGTCGCCTGGGAGGATCGGGACCTCGGCTTGGCCGAGCACTTCGCCCCCGTCGAGCTCCTCGGTGACGACATGGACCGAGCATCCCGCAACCGCGTCCCCCGCGGCGATCGCTCGGGCGTGGGTGTCGAGGCCCTTGTAGCTGGGGAGCAGCGAGGGATGGATGTTGACGATCCGCCCGCGCCAGCGCGAGACGAAATCGTCGGAGAGCAGGCGCATGTAGCCGGCGAGCGCGATCGCCTCGACGCCGGCGGCGCGGAGGGCGGCATCGATAACGGCTTCGTATTCGGGCTTTGGCATGCCTTTGGGGGACTGGGCGAAGGTGGCGACGTTGTGATCGCGCGCCCAAGCGAGGCCGGGAGCTTCGGGCTTGTCGCTGGCGACCAGGGCGACTTCATACATCGAGCCGGGGCGGCGCGAGGATTCGACCAAAGCCATCATGTTCGAACCACGGCCGGAGAGGAGGATGCCGACTTGCTTCTTCACGGACATTCGGCCCCTTCCGTTCGCGTCGAGCGAAGTCGAGATACAATGCTTCTCGACTTCGCCGGAAGCGAACGGTGGGTGGAATCCTTACGCATGGTGAGTGGCTGACCACGCGGCGCGAGCGCTCCAGGTCTCGACGACGCCGGAAACGGTACAGCCCTTCGCGCCATCGCTGACCTCGCCGATCGCGAAACACCGTCTCCCCCGCCGCTTCGAGCGCCTCCGTAACCGATTCTGCCTCGCCAGCTGCCACGATCGCGACCATGCCGATCCCGCAATTGAAGGTCCGCGCCATCTCCTCGGGCTCGATATTGCCCTGCGCCTGGAGGAACGCCATCAGCCGCGGGAGGGGCCAAGCGTCGGCGTCGATCCGGGCGTGGCAGCCCTCGGGCAGCACGCGCGGCACGTTTTCAAGCAGCCCGCCGCCGGTGATATGCGCGAGGCCGTGGATGCGGCCGGCCTGCACGAGCGGGAGCAGGCTCTTCACGTAGATCCGCGTCGGCGCCATCAGCGCGTCGATCATCAGCACGTCGGCGTCGAACAGGGCAGGGCGATCGAGCTTCCAGCCCTTGTCCGCGGCAAGACGGCGGACGAGCGAAAAGCCGTTCGAATGCACGCCCGTGGAGGCGAGGCCGAGGATCACGTCGCCAGGCGCGACCCGGCTGCCGTCGAGCAGATTCTCGCGCTCGACCGCGCCGACGCAGAAGCCGGCGAGATCATAATCGCCCTCTGCATACATCCCCGGCATCTCGGCGGTCTCGCCGCCGATCAGCGCGCAGCCGGCCTGGCGGCAGCCCTCGGCGATGCTCGCGATCACGCGCTCGGCGACCGCTGGATCGAGCTTGGCGCTCGCGTAGTAGTCGAGGAAGAACAAGGGCTCGGCGCCTTGGACGATCAGATCGTTGACGCACATCGCGACGAGATCGATCCCGACTCCGTCGTGCCGCCCGCTCTCGATCGCGAGCTTGAGCTTGGTGCCGACGCCGTCGTTGGCGGCGATGAGCAGCGGATCGCGGTATCCGGTCGCCTTGAGGTCGAACACGCCGCCGAACCCTCCGAGATCGGCGTCGGCGCCAGTGCGCCGGGTCGAGCGGGCGAGCGGGCCGATCGCGCGGACCAGCGCATTGCCCGCCGCGATCGAAACGCCCGCCTGGGCATAGGTGTAGCTCTTCGGGTCGGTCATGATTGCCGCCTAGCCACAACGCGCTTGGATTTCCACGCCCGCTTCGCCAAAAGGGCGCCGGCATGGCAGTTGGTCGCATTTCCCGGAGCATCATCGTCGCAGCCGCGCTGGCGCTGGCCGGCGCGGGCGGCGTCGTGATGGCGCAGAAGGACGCGGGCGGCCCCTCCGCCGGCACCGCGAACAGCTTCGAAGTCACCGGCGTCGAGGTCGACGTGCGCGGCAAGGATGCCAATGCGGCGCGGATGGGTGGCTGGCGGCTCGCCCAGCGCAAGGGCTGGGAGATGCTTTCGAAGCGCCTGACGGGGCACGCCAGCGACATGTCCGATTCGGCGCTCGACGGGCTGGTCTCTGGAATCGTCGTCGAGCAGGAGCAGATCGGGCCTACGCGTTATGTCGCGAAGCTCGGCGTGCTGTTCGATCGCGGGCGCGCCGCTGGCATCCTCGGGGTTTCGGGTCAAGTGGTGCGCTCGTCGGCGATGCTGCTGATCCCGGTCGAATGGTCGGGCGGCACCGGCCGCGTGTTCGAGCGCAACACCGAATGGCAGCAGGCTTGGGGGCGTTTCCATCCCGGGAGCAGCACGATCGACTATGTCCGCGCGCAGGGCACCGGGCCCGACGCGATGCTGATGAACGCCGCGCAGACCGGGCGACGCGGGCGCGGCTGGTGGCGCAGCGTGCTCGACCAGTACGGCGCGACCGACGTGCTCGTCGCCGAGGTCCAGCTCCATCACGACTATCCGGGCGGGCCGATCACGGGCCGCTTCCTCGCGACGCACGGGCCCGATCGCACCCGCATCACGCAATTCTCGCTCAGGGTCGATAGCGCGGACGGGATCGACACGTTGCTCGATCAGGCGGTGGCGCGGATCGACAAGGCCTATCAGAACGCGCTTGCCAGCGGCGCGCTCGAGACCGACAAGTTGTTGGCGATGCGCCCGGCGGGTCCCAAGCCTGAGGCGACGCCCACCGCCGAGCCGACCGACGCGGCCGCAACGCCGACGCCTACCCCCGCCGACACGGTCGCGAGCTACACCGTCCAGGTCGAGACGCCGAGCGCGGCCTCGGTGACCGCGTCGGAGAGCTCGGTGCGCGGCGTGCCCGGCGTGCGCTCTGCGACCACCACCAGCCTCGCGCTCGGGGGTATTTCGGTGATGCGGGTCAGCTTCGATGGGCCGATCGAGAGCTTACGCGCGATGCTCGAAGCGCGCGGGTGGAGCGTGCAGCAGGGCCCGGGCGTGCTCCGCATCCGGCGGGCCGGCGGGCAATCGACTCCGGCACCCGCAGGCGGTGCGAACGGTGGCGGATGAACCAGCTGGCCCTGCCGCTGGTGATTGCCGAGGCGAGCGAAACCGAGTTTCTCGTCAGCGATTCGAACGCCCGCGTGGTCCAGCAGCTCGAGCGCTGGGCGACGTGGCCGGTGATGGCGGGGTTGCTGTTGGGGCCGCGGAAATCGGGACGGAGCCTGCTCGCGCGCATCTTCGTCGCGCAGACCGGCGGCGCGATGATCGACGACGCCGAGCGCACCCCTGAAGCCGAGATCTTCCATGCCTGGAACCGTGCGCAGTCCGAGCGGCATCCGCTGCTGATCGTTGCCGATGCCGCGCCGCCGGCGTGGACCGTGCGGCTCGCCGACCTGCGCTCGCGGCTTGCGGCGACTCCGGTGCTCGAGATCGGCCCGCCCGACGACGCGCTGATGCCGATGCTGTTCGCGCGCTTCTTCGAGCGGCGGATGCTGAGCGCCAGGCCTGACCTGATCGCCTGGCTCACCAAGCGGATCGAGCGCAGCCACGTCGCGATGATGCGCGCCGCCGAGGCGCTGGAGGAGGACGCGCTGCGGCGGCGGAGCCCCCGCCTGTCGATTCCCTTCGCGCGGACCGCGCTGGCGGCGGCGGGGCTGCTGGCGGAACCAGCCGCGAACTCCTAAAGCGTCAGGCGATGACTCGCCCCGTCTCGATTCACGTGCCCGAAGAACCCCAGCTCGCGAGCGAATCGGGAGAACGCCGCCTGTTCAACCGCGAATTGAGCTGGCTCGCATTCAACCGACGGGTGATGGAGGAAGCGTGCAATTCCGCGCATCCGTTGCTCGAGCGGGTGCGCTTCCTGTCGATTTCGGGATCGAACCTCGACGAATTCTTCATGGTCCGAGTCGCCGGCCTCAAGGGCCAGCAGCTCCAGGACGTCGAGGCGCGCTCGGACGACGGCCTCACCCCCAGCCAGCAGCTCGCCGCGATCGTGGAGGACGCGGGCGAGCTGGTCGACAGCCAGCAGGCGGTGTGGAACGATATCCGCGCTGACCTCGCCGGGACGGGGATCGAAGTGCTGGACGCCGATTCGATCGGCGGCAAGGTGAGCGGCTGGCTGGAGACTCATTTCCGCGACCAGATCTTCCCGATCCTGACCCCGCAGGCACTCGATCCGGCGCACCCGTTCCCGTTCATTCCCAACAAGGGATCGAGCGTGATCTTCGATCTGGTGCGCGAATCGGACGGCGAGCCGGTGCGCGAGCTGGTGCTGCTGCCCGCCACCATCTCGCGCTTCGTGCGGCTGCCGGGCGATCCGGCGCGCTACGTGACGGTCGAGACGATCCTCAAGCGCTTCTCCGGCCTGCTGTTTCCCGGGTACAAGGTGCTCGGCGTCCGCCGCCTTCCGGGTGCTGCGCGACAGCGACATCGAGATCGAGGAAGAGGCCGAAGACTTGGTCCTCTACCTTCCGCAGCGCGATCAAGCGGCGGCGCCGCGGGCGAGTGATCCGGCTCGAGATGGAGGAGGGGATCGATCCCGGCGCTCGAATCGGTGCTCAAGGAGGAGCTCGGCGGCAGCGCCGCGATCCTGACCGAGACCGGCGGCTTCCTCGGCATCGGCGACCTCTCGGCCCTGGTCGACGAGGACCGGCCCGATCTCAAGTTCCCCCCTTATTCGGCCCGCTTCCCCGAGCGGATCCGCGACTACGGCGGCGATTGCTTCGCGGCGATCCGCGCCAAGGACATCGTCGTCCACCACCCCTATGAGAGCTTCGACGTCGTGCTCGCCTTCCTGGGGCAGGCGGCGGCCGATCCGGACGTGGTCGCGATCAAGCAGACGCTGTACCGCGCGGGCAAACCAGCCCGCCGTCATCAACGCGCTGATCGCCGCCGCCGAGGCCGGCAAGTCGGTGACCGCGGTGGTCGAATTGAAGGCGCGGTTCGACGAGGAGCAGAACCTCTATTGGGCGACCGCGCTCGAGCGCGCGGGCGTCCAGGTCGTCTACGGCTTCATCGACTGGAAGACCCACGCCAAGGTCTCGATGGTCGTGCGGCGCGAGGGCGGGGCGTTCCGGACCTACTGCCACTTCGGCACCGGCAACTACCACCCGGTAACCGCGCGCATCTACACCGACCTGAGCTTCTTCACCGCCGATCCCCGCGTCGGTCGCGATGCCGCGCAGATATTCAACTACGTCACCGGCTATGTCGAGCCGAAGGGGCTCGAGCTGATCGCGATCAGCCCGCAAGATCTGCGCAACCAGTTGATGGAGCTGATCGACGCGCGAGATCGCCAACGCGCGTGCGGGCAAGCCCGCGGCGATCTGGGCCAAGATGAACTCGGTGGTCGATCCCGCGATCATCGAGAAGCTCTACGAGGCGAGCAACGCCGGCGTGGAGATCGACCTCATCATCCGCGGCATCTGTTGCCTGAGACCCGGCGTTCCCGGCATGTCCGACCGCATCCGGGTCAAGTCGATCGTCGGCCGCTTCCTCGAGCACAGCCGCATCTGGACCTTCGGCAACGGCAAGGCGCTGCCCAACGACGGCGCCCGGCTCTACATCTCCTCGGCCGACTGGATGCCGCGCAATTTCGACCGGCGCGTCGAATACATGCTGCCGATCCTCAACACGACCGTCCACGACCAGATCCTCGATCAGGTGATGGTCGCCAACCTGATCGACAACGAGCAGAGCTGGGAACTGAAGCCCGACGGGCGCTATGTCCGGATCGAGCCGGGCGAGAACACGCCGTTCAACCTCCACCGCTATTTCATGACCAATCCGTCGCTCTCGGGCCGCGGCGCCGCGCTGGAGACGAGCAAGTCGGTGCCGAAGCTGACGCTCAAGCGTTCGCGCAAGAAGAAGAAATAGGCCGATGGCGACGCTTCTCTTCCGCAAGCCCAGGATCGAAAGCGCCGCCGACGCTTCGCGGGTCGCGATCATCGACATCGGGTCGAACTCGATCCGTCTCGTCGTCTACCAGGGAAGCCCGCGGCTCCCGGCGATCCTGTTCAACGAGAAGGTGATGGCCGGGCTCGGCCGCTCGCTCGGCGAGACCGGGGCGATCGACAAGGGCAGCCTGGCGGTGGCCAAGGCCGCGCTTGCGCGCTTCGCGTTGCTCGCCCACGAAATGCAGGTGACCGAGCTGCGTACCGTCGCCACCGCCGCGGTGCGCGACGCATCGAACGGCAGCGAGCTGATCGCGGCCGCGCGGTCGATGGGGCTCGAGGTGGAGCTGCTGTCCGGCCAGGAAGAGGCGATTGCGTCGGGCTGGGGCGTGCTCTCGGGCATTCCCGAAGCGGACGGAATCGTCGGAGACCTCGGCGGCGGCAGCCTCGAGCTGGTGCGCGTGGTCGCGGGGACGGTGACCGACCGCGTCTCCTTCCCGCTCGGCGTGCTTCGGCTCGGCGCGATCCGCGCGAAGGGGCAGGGCGCGCTCGACCGCCGCGTCGCCAAATTGATCGGCGAGGCGGGCTGGAAGGGGCGTGGCAAGGGCCTGCCGCTCTATCTGGTCGGCGGGTCGTGGCGCTCGCTGGCGCGGCTCGACATGCACCTCACCAATTATCCGCTGCCGGTCGTCCACCAATATGCGATTCCGGTCGCGCAGGTGACTCGGATCGGGCGCACGCTGAGCCACATCGCCAAGGGCAAGCTTCGCACGATCCCCAACCTCTCCGGCGCGCGCCTGCCGACGCTGGGCGATGCCACCGGGCTGCTGTCGAGCGTGCTCAAGCATCTGGGGAGCAGCGAGACGATCGTCTCCGCCTATGGCCTGCGCGAAGGGCTGTTGTTCGGGCGGCTGACCCCCGAGCAGCGCCGCGAGGATCCGCTGATCGTGGCGGCGCGCGACGAGGGACGACGCTCGGGACGCTTCCCCGAGCACGGCGACCTACTCGACGCGTGGATCGCGCCGCTGTTCGAGAATGAGGTCTCCGAGCTCGCCCGGCTGCGCCACACCGCCTGCCTGCTCGCCGACGTGGGCTGGCGCGCCAACCCCGAGTTCCGCGCCGAACGCGGCATCGAGATCGCGCTCCACGGCAATTGGGTGGGGATCGATGCGCACGGCCGCGCGCTGGTCGCGCAGGCGCTCTACACCGCGCTGGGCGGCGGGCTCGAGACTCTGTCGCCAGTGAGCGAGCTGGCCGACACCGCCGAGCTGGCGCGGGCGCGGCTGTGGGGTCTCGCGATCCGGCTGGGGCAACGGCTGAGCGGCGGCGTCGCCGAGCCGCTCAAGCGATCGCGGCTGGAGCTGGACGCGGAGCGGCTGTGGCTGTGCCTCGCCGACCGTGACGACGCGCTCTACGGCGAGACCGTCGAGCGGCGGCACAAGGCGCTGGCGTCGGCGTTCGGGAGGTCGGCGGCGCTGGGGGGATAGATCGAAGTCGCGGTCGATCCTCTTAAGTCCCCCCTGAAGGGATGGGCCAAGAAGGCGCTCGAACCCGTTGAACCTAACCTCAGCCGCAGCGGAAGCGGGTGATCACGCCCTTGTCGTCGAGATCGACGTTCAGCCGATCTGCGCGATAATCCATTGTTACCATCGTGCCGGGCGCGATCCAGCGAATCGCCTTGGCACTCGATACGCTCGCCACTTCGGCCGCGATCGCATCGGTGCGGGTCTTGCCGATGAACCGGCCGAGCTGCTCGGTGCCGCAGGTGGAGGGTACGGGCGGAATCGGCGGCGGGACTTGCTGCGCGCACCCCATCGTCGCGGCGGCGATCAAGGGCAGGGCGGCGAGAAGCGCTGGGCGAATCACTGGATTTCCTCAGTCCGAAGTCATCTTGAGCTTTCCGTTCTTGACGGTGAACCCGAGCTGACCCTCGACGAGCGCAAGCGCATCGCGGCCGAATTGCTCGAAGCGCCAACCCTGCAGGATCGAAAGCCCGTCGCGCTGACCGGCGGCGAGCGCTTCCAGCTCCTCCGAGCGCGCGAGCAGGCGCGCGGCGACGTTGATGTCGCGCGCGCGGATCTTGAGCAGCAGCTTGAGCAGGTCCGCGACCAGCGCGCCGTCCTTGCCCAGCGAGGGTTTGCGCTCGTCCCGCGGCGGCAGTTCGTCGGGGGACATCGGCGCAGCCTCGGCAAGCGCCGCCATCAGGCGGCCGCCGATGTCGTTGCCCGCCCAGGCCGCCGAAAGCCCGCGTACGCGGCCCAGATCGGCCTGCTTCTTGGGCGGATTGGCGGCGAGATCGGCGAGCGTTTCGTCCTTGATGATGCGCCCGCGCGGCAGATCCTTGCCCTGCGCCTCGATCTCGCGCCAGCGAGCGAGCGCCTTCAGCCGCCCCAGCGTCTCGGGCTTGCGGCTCGAGATGCGGACTCGCTGCCAGGCCTGATCGGGATCGTTGCGGTAGTTCTCGGGATCGGCGAGCCGCTCCATCTCCTGGTCGAGCCAGGCGCCGCGGCCGGTTTTCCGGAGCTTCTCCAGCATCCTGGGAAAGATTTCGGAGAGATAGGTGACGTCGCAGATCGCGTAATCGATCTGGCGTTTGTCGAGCGGGCGGCGCGCCCAATCGGTGAAGCGCGCGCCCTTGTCGACGGTGATGCCGAGGTACGAATCGACGAGGTTCGAATAACCGACCTGCTCGCCCTGCCCGAGCGCCATCGCCGCCACCTGGGTGTCGAACAAGGGGTGGGGGGTCTTGCCGGTCAGATTGTAGACGATCTCGATGTCCTGGCCGCCGGCATGGAAGATCTTGAGGACGTCCTCGTTGTTCACCAGCAGGTCGAGCAGCGGCTTCATGTCGATGCCCGGCGCCATCGGATCGATCGCCGCGGCTTCCTCGTCGTCGGCGATCTGGATCAGGCACAGCTCGGGCCAATAGCTGTTTTCGCGCATGAATTCGGTGTCGACGACCACATAGGGCTTGGCGGCGAGGCGGCTGCAGAGGTTGGCGAGGGCGGCGCTGTCGTCGATCAGGTCGTGAATGTGCATCGGGGGCCCATAGCGAGGTCTGCGCGCCTTGACAAAGCGGCGAGTGAGGGGAAAGCGCACGGCACTTTTCACACACCGTCAGAATAGAAGAAGACGAGACCATGCACGCCTATCGCACGCACACCTGCGCCGACCTTCGCGCCGATCATGTCGGGCAGGAAGTCCGCCTCTCGGGCTGGGTGCACCGCAAGCGCGATCACGGCGATCTCGTCTTCGTCGATCTGCGCGATCACTACGGCATCACCCAGATCGTGACCGACGTGAGCGGGCCCGCCTTCGCCGCGATCGAATCGCTGCGCAGCGAATCGGTAGTGACGGTGACCGGCAAGGTAGTGGCGCGCGACAAGGAAGCGGTGAACCCCAACCTGCCGACCGGCGACATCGAGATCCGCGCGAGCGACGTGACGCTGCGATCGCCCGCGCAGGAGTTGCCGCTGCCGGTGTTCGGCGACGCCGAATATCCCGAGGACATCCGCCTGCGCTACCGCTTCCTCGATCTGCGGCGCGAGCGGCTGCACAAGAACATCGTGCTGCGTTCGAACGTGATCGCGTCGCTTCGCCGGCGGATGATCGGACAGGGATTCACCGAATTCCAGACGCCGATCCTGACCGCGTCGTCCCCCGAGGGCGCGCGCGACTATCTGGTCCCCAGCCGGGTGCATCCGGGGAAGTTCTACGCGCTCCCGCAGGCGCCGCAGATGTTCAAGCAGCTGTTGATGGTCGCGGGGTTCGATCGCTATTTCCAGATCGCGCCGTGCTTCCGCGACGAGGATGCGCGGGCGGATCGCTCGCCGGGCGAGTTCTATCAGCTCGATTTCGAAATGAGCTTCGTCACACAAGACGATGTTTTTGCGGCGATCGAGCCGGTGTTGCACGGCGTGTTCGAGGAATTCGCCGATTGGGAGGGCAAGGGCCGCAGCGTCTCGCCGCTGCCGCTCCGCCGGATTCCGTTCAAGGAATCGATGCTCAAGTACGGCAACGACAAGCCCGACCTTCGCAATCCGATCCTGATCACCGACGTGACGGAGCAGTTCCGGGGCTCGGGCTTCGGCCGCTTTGCCTCGATGGTAGAGATGGGAGACGTGGTGCGCGCGATCCCGGCGCCCGCCACCGCCGAGAAATCCCGGAAATTCTTCGACGACATGAACGCTTGGGCCCAGTCCGAGGGCTTCCCAGGCCTCGGCTACGCAACTCAGAAGGAGGGCGTGTTCGGCGGCCCGATCGCCAACAACCACGGCCAGGAAGGGATGCAGGCGATCGCCGCTGCGCTTGGTCTCGGCCCCAGCGACGGCATCTTCTTCTCGGCGGGAAAGGAAGCGCAGGCCGCCAAGCTTGCGGGCCTCGCGCGCACCCGCGTCGCCGAGCAGCTCGAGCTGATCGACCTCAAGCGCTTCGAATTCTGCTGGATCGTCGATTTCCCGATGTTCGAATATGACGAGGATGCCAAGAGGGTCGACTTCAGCCACAACCCCTTCAGCATGCCGCAGGGCGAACTGGAGGCGCTGGAGACCAAGGATCCGCTCGATATCCTCGCCTATCAGTACGACATCGTCTGCAACGGCGTGGAGCTGTCGTCGGGTGCGATCCGGAACCACCGGCCCGAGATCATGTACAAGGCGTTCGAGATCGCCGGCTATACCCAGCAGGACGTCGACACCAATTTCGCGGGCATGATCAACGCGTTCAAGTTCGGCGCCCCGCCGCATGGGGGCTCTGCGCCCGGTGTCGATCGCATCGTCATGCTGCTCGCCGACGAACCCAACATCCGCGAGGTGATCGTCTTCCCGATGACGCAGAAGGCCGAGGACCTGATGATGCAGGCTCCGGCCGCCGTGAGCGCGAAGCAGCTCAAGGAGCTGCACATCAAGCTGGTCTCGGACGGGCCGAAGGCTTCCGGCTAGCGGCCCATCAGCCGCGCCAGCCGTCCCAGCGCGCGCGCACGCGCGTCGGGCCGGGGTTCGGGCTCCGATCCGGCCGTATCTAGGCAAGCGAAAGTCGCTTCGTCGCGCGCGGCGACCAGTTCGATCCGGCCCCAGCGTCCGTCCCGCCTTTCGAAGGTGCAGCGCACATGCGGGAAACCGCACCACGCGAGCAGGTCACGCAGCACCGGTTCGCCGGTCGGCAGCCAGGCGACTCTGTGGACGCCGGACATCAGCAGGGTCTCGCTCTCGGGGTTGAAGATTAGCCCTTTGTGCGGTTGGGGAAGGGTCGCGGTGTTGAGCACCAGCAACTCGCGTGTGTGATCCGCCGCGATCTTCAGCCCCGCGACCGGATCGGGCAGGTGATAGAAGATGCCCTGGAACAGCGTCACGTCGAACTGCGGCAGGTCCAGCCCAGGCAGATCGGCAAGATCGAGCATCGCAAACGACAGCCCGTCATTTCCGAGCTGGCGCGCGAGGAACTCGGCCTGCGCGATCCAGTGCGCACGCACGTCGAAGCCGAAAGCGCTGCCGGCGCCCAAGTCGCGCGCCGCGAATAGATAACCCCCACCGTTGCAGGCGCAGTCGAGCACCGATTTCCCCGCCAGCCCATCGGGAAAGATCGTCGATACCAGCCGCTCCAGCGATGCGCGGGGGTCGATAAGGGTCGGCGCGTTCGCGCCGGGCTCGGACCTCGCCAGCGCCAGATCGCCGGTGCGGAGGCCGCCGGGCAGCTCGACATCGTGATGCCAGGGACCCAGCGCCGCTATCTCCTCGCGTACCACGTCCATTCGACTGTCGGCCTCACGCTGTGTTGCCCGTGCGGTTGCCGCCCTTTGCTTGGTGAGTCCATAGCGGCGCGCTAAGCGTTGGCATCGATATCGGAGGGCAGATGAGCATCGATCTGGGCGATTACGAAGCCGGTGAGCCCTTCGACGGCCACTACCTCAAGGTGCTCGCCAAGCTGCAGCGCCGCCTGAGCCATATCCATTTCGCGCACATCGTCCACCGCCGCCGCGCGGTAATCGTGTTCGAGGGGTGGGATGCGGCGGGGAAGGGGGGAATCATCAAGCGGCTCACCGCCGAGTGGGACCCTCGCTACTATGAAGTGTGGCCGATTTCGGCGCCGACGATGGAGGAGGCGTCGCACCACTTCCTCTGGCGCTTCTGGCGGCGGCTACCGCCCGAGCACAACATCTCGGTGTTCGACCGCAGCTGGTACGGCCGGGTGCTGGTCGAGCGAGTCGAGGGGTTCGCCAGGCGCGCCGAGTGGAAGCGCGGTTATGCCGAGATCAACGATTTCGAGGCGCAGCAGGCGGCGACCGGCACCACCCTGGTCAAGGTCTTCGTCCACGTGACTCAGGAAACGCAGGACAAGCGCCTGCTCGACCGGCTCGATCACCCGTGGAAGCGCTGGAAGACCGGGCTCGACGACTACCGCAACCGCGCCCGCCGCGCCGATTATCTGAAGGCGATGGCCGAGATGTTCGAGCGGACCGACACCCGGATCGCGCCTTGGACGGTGATCGACGGCAACGACAAAAAGGCCGCGCGCATCGCCGCGCTCACCGCGATCGCCGACCAACTCGAGGCCCACGTGCCGATGGACCCGCCCAAGCTCGACCCCGAGGTGGAGAAGGTGGCGCGGAAGGCGCTCGGCCGCACCTGACCTATCGAGTTCAGGCGCTCCTTATCCATCGTCAGCGTTATGATCGCGCCGTCCTCGGACCAGTTGCGATCGATCGAGCCCCGAAGTTGCGATGTCACGGTGCGCGTCATCAGCTTGCTGCCGAATCCGGCGACCTCGTCGGACGCGACGACCGGAGGACCGCCGCGTTCGGTCCAGATGATTGTGACGGTATCGCCCTCGGCGGTGCAAGACACATCCAGCGTTCCGGTGTCGGCGGAGAGCGCGCCGTATTTGACCGAGTTGGTGGCGAGTTCGTGGAGGATCATCGCAAGCGTCGTCGCGCCCGATTCGCCGACCGACATGCGCGGCACCGCCACGCGGATCCGGCCGCAAAACGCGGCTTCATCATCATAGGGTGCCAGCAGGATCGTGAGGAGGTCGCCGAGCAGCGCGCCGTTCGCCGGCTTGCCCGGCACGGGGCGCACCAGGTCGTGCGCGCGGCCGAGAGCAGCGAGCCGGGTCGTCAACTCGCGTGCCATGTCGGCCGCCGAAGCCGCCGACTGCGAGGTGAACGTCGTCAGCGCGGAGGCGATCGTCAGCAGATTCTTGACGCGGTGGCTCATTTCTCCCGCGAGCAGTTCATGGCCTTCCTCGGCCTGCTTTCGTCCCGTCACGTCCAGAAACACGCCGAACATGACCCGCCCCTGGATATCGGCGTCGTTGCCCTGGCCGCGGGCCGAAATCCACCGGATGTCGTCACCGACGATGATCCGGAAATCGATCTCGTAGGGGCCGACGATCGCGCGCGTCGCGGCGAAGGCGGCGCGAACCCGGTCGCGGTCGGCCGGATGGATCTTGGCCGACAGGCCCTCGAAGATGACGAACGGCCGGAACGGCAGGTCCCACAAGTCATAGCCGCGCTCGTCCATGGTGAATTGGTCGGTGTCGACGTTCCACGACCACAGGGCCACCCCGGCCGCCTCAATCGCGAGCCGTAAATGCCGTGCGCTCCACTCGCTCGAAGGGCTGCCGCCGGATGGCACGCGCGCGAACTCCTCTGCCGAATATCTGCCCTAGAGACACAAGTGAGCGTTGGCGAACACTTACGCCGCGCAGGACGCTCACTTGCCGAGGGTAACGCGAATGCTCGATCCGTGGAGAGCGGGTAAGCTTCAGGCCTCTAGATCAGTAGAAGTGGCAGCGACCGATCGTATAAGCGACCGCCTCGATGCTGGGGTGATAGACGCCGGGGCCGATCGCCTCGTCGGCGTGGATGCGGGCAGGATCCATTCTGTCGAGCTGAGCTACTACCTCGATGGCAAGCGCCGTCAGCGCCGCGGAATCCTGCTCCTTGAGATGCTTCCTGCCGTCCGCGTCCAGTGCGCGGGCCAGTCGCCGTGCGACGTCGCCGAGAAGGAGCGCCGAGCCCGAACGGCAGACGAAGTTCTCGTCCATGGTTCGATACGCGGCGCCGTGCCGGCGCTGCATCAGGTCGTAATAATCGACCGTCACTTGTCCGATGGCGGCATTGGCCGGGAGCTCGGGCGCATCCGGCATCGCGATCGGACGGGCGAGCCGGACCGCGTCCTGCCCGGAAGCGGGAAGCAGGATGGCGGCCAGCAAGGAGACCACGATCTTCATGCCGGCGCGAATTCCCCGTCGTCCCCCATCACGTGGAGCACGCCGTCGCGGATCGCGAAATAGGCGCCGTGGAGGGTGAGGGTGCCCGCGGCCTCGCGTTCGGGGATGCACGGGAAGGTGCGCAAATTGGCCAGCGAGACCCGAACGGTCTCCAGCTCGAGCGCGCGGATCGCTTCTTCGCCCTCGCCGTATTCCGCGACGATTCGGTCGCGCGCTTCGTCGAGCATGTCGACCCAATGCGCGATGAATCCGCCCGCACCGGGCGGCTTGCCCTCGAAACGGCGCGAGATGGCCGCATGGACGCCGCCGCAGGTGCCGTGGCCGAGCACGACGATCTCGGGCACCTCGAGCTGAGTCACCGCGAATTCGAGCGCTGCGGAGACGCCGTGGCGCCCGCCACCCAGCTCGAACGGCGGCACCAGATTGGCGATGTTGCGCACGACGAAGATCTCGCCGGGCGACGTATCGAAGATCTGCGCGGGGTCCACCCGGCTGTCCGAGCAGGCGATCACCATCACCTTGGGGTCCTGACCCTCGGAAAGCTCGGCCCAGCGTTCGCGCTGGCGGCGCCAGTCAGACCCACGGAAACGCTGGTAGCCGGTGAGCAGGTCGGCGAAATCGGTCATGCGCATCCCTCTAGCGTGTGTTGTAACGCGTACAAGCCGTCGCTAGATGCCGGGCATGAACGAAATCTCCCCGCTCCCGCGCCCGGAACGCCAGCGCAAGCCCGACTGGATCCGAGTCAAGGCGCCGACCTCGGCCGGTTTCGCCGAGACGCGGGCGATGATGCGGCGGCTCAATCTCAACACGGTGTGCGAGGAAGCCGCTTGTCCGAACATCGGCGAATGCTGGACCAAGAAGCACGCGACGGTGATGATCCTGGGCGACGTCTGCACGCGCGCCTGCGCCTTCTGCAACGTGAAGACGGGGATGCCGCGCAAGGTCGACCCGCTTGAGCCGCAGCACACCGCCGATGCCGCCGCCGAGCTGGGGCTCGAGCATATCGTGATCACCTCTGTGGACCGCGACGATCTGCCCGACGGGGGGGCCTCACAGTTCGTCAAGGTGATCGAAGCGCTGCGCCGGACGACGCCGAACACCACGATCGAGATCCTGACCCCCGATTTTCGCAACAAGCACGAGGCTGCGGTCGAGGCGATCGTCGCCGCGCGTCCCGACGTCTACAACCACAACCTCGAGACGGTGCCGCGGCTCTACCCGACGATCCGCCCGGGCGCGCGCTACTACGCGTCGCTGCGGCTGCTCGAGAGCGTAAAGAAGCTCGATCCGTCGATCTTCACCAAATCGGGCGTGATGCTCGGGCTGGGCGAGGAGCGGCTCGAGGTGCACCAGGTGATGGACGACATGCGCTCGGCCGACGTCGATTTCCTGACGATGGGCCAGTATCTCCAGCCGACCCCGCGCCACGCCAAGGTGGCCGAGTTCGTGACCCCGGCGGCCTTCTCCGCCTATGCCGCGATCGCGCGAGCGAAGGGATTCCTGCTCGTCGCCTCGTCGCCGCTGACTCGGTCGAGCTATCACGCCGGCGATGATTTCGCGAAGATGCGCGCCGCGCGAGAGGCGAAGCTGGCCAGGGCCTGATGCCGCGCCACACCGAGACCCGCGATCTGCCCTACAACCCCGAGCAGATGTTCGACCTCGTGGCCGACGTCGCCCGCTACCCCGAGTTCCTGCCCTGGGTGACCGCGACGCGCGTGCGGTCAAACAGCGAGACGGCGATGGTCGCCGACCTGATCGTGGGGTTCAAGGGCCTGCGCGAGACGTTCAGCTCGCGGGTGGAGAAGCAGCGGCCTGGGCACATCCATGTCGAGTATCTCGAAGGCCCGCTTCGGCATCTCAACAATGACTGGACCTTTCGTCCCCACGGCAAGGGCGGCTGCCGGATCGATTTCGCGGTCGATTTCGCGTTCAAGAACCGCGTGTTCGAAATGCTGGCGGGGCAAGTGTTCGACCGCGCGCTGAGGAAGATGATCGGCGCGTTCGAGGAGCGCGCGGCGCGGCTCTACGGCGCCTCGGGCCCGGGCGGCATCAGCAGTTCGAGCGCGCAAAGCGCCGCCTGAAGCCGCACGCCGCCGCGGCCGGTATTCTCGAAATGCCTTGTGTCGGCGACGATCTCGCTCGGATCGGCATCGCGCTCGGCGCGGGCGAAGACGACGGTGCCGATCGGCTTCTTGTCCGATCCGCCGTCGGGCCCGGCGATGCCGGTGATCGCCACCGCGACATCGGCGCCCGACTTGGCGAGCGCCCCTTGCGCCATGCTCCACGCCACCGCGATCGAGACCGAGCCGAAGGTGTCGATCACATCCTGACTGACCTTGAGCACGTCGACCTTCGATTCGTTCGAATAGGTCATGAAGCCGGCTTCGATCACATGCGACGATCCCGGGATTTCGGTGATCGCCGCGGCGACCAGGCCCCCGGTGCAGCTTTCCGCCACGGCCACCTTGCGCCCGAGCGCGCGATTGGCCTCGACGACCTTGCGGCCTGCCTCGACGAGTTCGGCGGGAAGGAGCGTGTCCATCAGCCGGCGGTTCCCGTGCAGATGGTGAAGGGCGGGTCTTTTTCCTGGGCTGCGCCGACCTCGATCAGCATCTCGACAAGCCCGCTGAAATTGCGCGGCGGAAGCGGATCGAGCAGCGCGAGCGCGCGATCGATCCGGGCGCAGAACTGGGGCGTGAGCTTGTCGGCGGCGCCGGTGACCAGCATCTCGCTCATCGGCTCGAAGAAGCCGCGCATGCTCTCGGGCGCCGAGCCGGTCTTCATCCCCATCATTCGCGCGACGGCGCGGCCGGCTGCGGCCTCGGTACCCTTGGCGGCATCGGTGAACCGCTGGCCGAGCGTGCTGCCGGTGGTACGCAGATAGGCGTCGGCCGGCAGCTTCGAATCACATACGCTGTGCAAGCCCTTGAGCGCGCCCGGGAGCATCATCAGCGCCGCGGCTTCCGCCTCTTCGGATGTCAGGCATATCGCGGCCGTCCGCGCCGCCCGCGCCTGCGCGTCGGCCGCCAGTCCCGAAAACGCCGCCCACGCCGCAACGGTGGCGATCATCCCCCTGCGCATCATCTGCTCGTCTCCATTATCCTGATGGTCGCCACGGCTTGGGCAGCAATGCCTTCGCCCCGTCCGGTGAAGCCCAGCCGCTCCGTGGTCGTGGCCTTGATGCTAATCCTCCCGGCAGGCACCCGCAACAGCGCTGCGACGCTCGCGCGGATCGTTTCGCGGTGCGGGCCGATCTTCGGCGCCTCGCAGATCAACGTCAGGTCGACGAAATCGACGATCCCGCCCGCCGCAGCGACCAGCGCGGCCGCATGCTCGAGGAAGCGCGCCGATGGGGCGCCACGCCACTCGGGGTCGCTCGGCGGGAAATGCATGCCGATGTCGCCCGCACCGATCGCGCCGAGCAGCGCGTCGGTGATCGCATGGAGCGCGACATCGGCGTCGCTGTGTCCCGAGAGCCCCTTGTCGTGCGGGATGCGGACGCCGCCGAGCCACAGTTCCTCGCCCGCGACGAGGCGGTGGACGTCGAACCCCATCGCGGTGCGGACACGCATTCTGGCAGCGAGCCACGCCTCGGCGGCGGCGAAATCCATGGGGTGCGTGATCTTCGCGAGCATCGGATCGCCGGGCACGATCGCGACGTCATGACCGGCATGGCGGAGCATCTGCGCGTCGTCGGTCGCTTCGCGGTCGGTAGGCCAGGCGCGGTGCGCGGCGAGGATGGCCTCAAAGCGGAACGCCTGCGGGGTCTGGACTCGAACCAGCCCGTCACGGGCGACGACATCGTCGAGCAGCGTGGTGGCCCGGGCCAGCGTGTCGGTGACGGGGAGGGCAGGGATGGCACCCTCGTGGCCGTCGAGCGCGGCCAGGAGATCGTCGATCACCCGCGCGGGCAGGAACGGGCGGGCGGCGTCATGGATGAGGACGCGTCCGGCATCGAGCGCCTCGATGCCATTTCGCACCGATTCGCGCCGCGTCGCCCCGCCGATAACGAAGGGCACCGAGCCCAACGCGGCTTTCAGCGCCGCTTCCTGCCCCTCGCCGATCACCACCAGCACGCGATCGATTGCAGGATGCGCGGAGAGCGCAGCGTGACTGTGCGCGAGCATCGGTCTGCCGCCGAGCATCGCGAACTGCTTGGGCGCACCGCCACCCGCCCGCGTGCCCTGGCCAGCGGCGACGATCAGTGCGGCGGAGGGCTGCCCCATGCCGGGCCGCCTAGACCGCCTCGCGCGGCTTGCCAATCACCGCTTGTGCGGCTACCCGCCTCTGCCTATTTTTCAGGCAGACGATGACCCCGCTTTCGCCCATCCAGATCGGTCCGGTGCGGATCGACCAGCCGGTGATCCTCGCCCCGATGACGGGCGTCACCGACCTGCCGTTCCGGCGGGCGGTGCGGCGCTATGGCTCGGGGCTCAACGTCACCGAGATGATCGCGAGCCAAGCCGCGATCCGCGAGACTCGCCAATCGATCCAGAAGGCGGCGTGGGATCCGATCGAGGAGCCGGTGTCGATGCAGCTCGTCGGCTGCACTCCCTATGAAATGGGCGAGGCGGCGAAGCTGAGCGAGGACCGCGGCGCGGCGATCGTCGACATCAACATGGGCTGCCCGGTCCGGAAAGTGACCAACGGCGACGCGGGATCGGCGCTGATGCGGGACTTGAAGCTCGCCGCGTCGCTGATCGAGGCGACCGTGAAGGCGGTTTCGGTACCGGTCACGCTCAAGATGCGGATGGGGTGGGACCATTCGAGCCTCAACGCGCCCGAACTCGCGCGCATCGCCGAGGATCTCGGCGCGCGGATGATCACGGTCCACGGCCGCACCCGCAACCAGATGTACCGCGATTCGGCCGACTGGGCGTTCATCCGGCGCGTGAAGGACGCGGTTTCGGTGCCGGTGATCGCGAACGGCGACATCTGCAGCGTCGAGGATGCCCACACCGCGCTCGAGCAGTCGGGCGCGGACGGCGTGATGATCGGCCGGGGCTCCTATGGCCGGCCGTGGGCGCTCCGCCAGATGATGGACGCCCTGTCCGGCGCCGCGCCGCGGGCGGACCCGTCGCTTGACGAACAATATCGCATTATTACAGAGCATTACGTGGATACTCTCGCGCACTATGGCAATGAGGTCGGCGTCAACATGATGCGCAAGCATATCGGTTGGTACACCCGTGGCCTCCACGGATCGGCCGAGTTCCGCAACAAGGTGAACCAGCAGGCCGATCCCAAGATGGTGCTCGCGATGCTTGCCGATTTCTACGCGCCGTGGCTTTCCCGCGCGGCGGCCTGAGGCGCGCGAAGCCGGTTCCGGTCACCGGACCTCGCTTCGTGGACCTGTTCGCGTCGCTGCCGGTGGCGGTGCTGGTGATCGATCCCGACGGCCGCATCGCCCACGCCAACGCCGCCTGCGAGGTGCTGCTCAACCACAGCGAGACCGCGATGGTGGGGCAGCCCTATGACGCGGTGCTGCTCCCACCGGGTGACTATGCCGACCGCCGCGACGGCCACGGTTTCGCGGCGTTCGACGCCGAGATCGAGGTGCTGCGGGGCCCGCGCATCCGCGTCGACTTCATCGAGACCCGAGTCGCCGATCATCCGGGCTGGCGGATCGTGACGCTGCACCATGCGCCCTCGCGCCGGACGACCCATGGCGGCGCGCGGGCGGCGGTGGGCGCGGCGGCGATGCTCGCGCACGAGATCAAGAACCCGCTCTCAGGCATTCGCGGCGCGGCGCAGCTGCTCGGCAGCGGCGCCGGGGAGGGCCAGGAGGCGCTCACCAGCCTGATCACCACCGAGGTCGACCGAATCGCCGCGCTGATCGACCGGATGCAGGATTTCACCGACACGCGCCCGCTCAAGCTGGCGCCGACCAACGTCTATCCGCTGCTCGATCATGCTCGCCGAGTCGCGCTGGCCGGGTTCGCGCGGGGCATGGTAATCGAGGAGCGCTTCGATCCCTCGCTGCCGCCGGTGCTGGTCGACGCCGACGCGTTCCAGCAAGTGATGCTCAACCTGCTCAAAAACGCCGCCGAAGCACTGGCGGGCATGGCCCAGCCGCGGATCACGCTCGCCACCGCCTATCGCCACGGCATGTCGGTGAGCACCGGCGCAGGCCGTCCGCGCCAGCCGCTGCCGATCGAGATCTGCGTGATCGACAACGGCCCCGGTGCGCCCGAGGACATCGCCGAGCATCTGTTCGAGCCGTTCGTCTCGGGCAAGCCCGAGGGCAAGGGTCTGGGGCTGCCGCTGGTCGAGAAGCTGGTCGGCGACATGGGCGGGATCATCCAGTACGCCCGCGAGGCGGAGCGGGTGCGCGATCCGGTGACGGTGTTCCGCATCCTGCTGCCGAGGGCGCTGATGAGCGCGCCGGGCACCGTGCTGGTGGTCGACGACGACGCAGCGATCCGCACCGTCGTCGCCGAGGCGTTGCGGCGCGAGGGGCACCGACGTCAGTACCGCCGCAAGCCTCGCCGAGCTTGCCCGCGCGCTCAAGCTAGGCGTTGCCGGACGTGCTGGTGACCGACGTCGTCCTGCCCGACGGCAACGGGCTCGACGTGGTCGCGACGTTGATGGCCGAGCATCCGCAGCTTCCGGTGATCGTCTTCTCGGCGCAGAACACGCTGGCGACCGCGGTGCGCGCGACCGAGGTGGGCGCGTTCGACTATCTCCCCAAGCCATTCGACCTCGACGTGCTGACGCAAGCGGTGCGTGGGCGCGCTGGCGAGGGGCCGCCGTCGCCCGGCCGAGCGGCCCGATGACGAAGGCGTCGGCACCGCCGCTGATCGGCCGCTCGCCGGCGATGCAGGAAGTCTATCGCGTGATCGCCCGCGTCGTCTCGAACGAGCTGACCGTGCTGATCTCGGGCGAATCCGGGCACCGGCAAGGAACTGGTCGCGCAGGCGATCCACGATCTCGGCCCGCGTCGCCGCGCGCCGTTCGTCGCGCTCAACATGGCGGCGATCCCGCGCGAGCTGATCGAGGCCGAGCTGTTCGGCCACGAACGCGGCGCCTTCACCGGCGCGGCGGCGCGAAGTCGCGGGCAAGTTCGAGCAGGCGGCGGGCGGCACGCTGTTCCTCGACGAGATCGGCGACATGCCGATGGACGCGCAGACCCGGCTGCTGCGCGTGCTCCAGTCGGGCGAGTTCACCACCGTCGGCGGCGCGCGGACGATCCGGGCGGACGTGCGGATCGTCGCGGCGACCAACAAGGATCTGAGCCAGCTCGTCCAGGGCGGGCAGTTCCGCGAGGATCTGTTCTACCGGCTCAACGTGGTGCCGATCGCGCTGCCCGCGCTGCGCGAACGCCGGCAGGACGTAGCGCTGCTCGCGCGCCACTTCCTCGATCGCGCCGCCGAGGACGGGCTGCCGCGCAAACAGCTCGATCGCGATGCGGTGGCGGTGCTCGAGGCGTACGACTGGCCGGGCAACGTCCGCGAGCTCGAGAATTTGATGCGCCGGATCGCCGCGCTCAGCCGCGACGAATGGATCGACGCCGCCACGCTCCGCCGCGCGCTGGGGGAGGCGGGGACGCCCGCCCCGGCGGCGCGCGATCCCGGCATCGAGGCCGCGGTCCGCGCCCGGCTCGAGCGGATCGCGATCGAGGAACCCGGCGCCCTCGACGACGGCACGCTCTACGATCGCATCATCGGCGAGGTCGAACGCCCGCTGATCGAAGCAATGCTCGAACGCCACGGCCACAACCAGCTGCGCGCGGCGCGGGCGATGGGGATCAACCGGAATACGTTGCGCAAACGGCTCGATACGCTCGGCATCGGCGCGGCAGGCGAATCGCCCGGAAGGTGCCGAATAGCGACAGTCCGAGCCCGATTATGTGTTTTCTGGGCAACAATGGCGTTGTAATGATGTCACTATGGATGTTTCTCCCGCGCCGATGAACGAGGCGCCGCCGCGCATACGGCGGATCGATCGGACGCTTGCGGTCGAATTGGCGGCGCTGGCATTCGCGATCGCGATCGGGGTCGCGAGCTACTTCATCATTGCGCGGCACAGCGGCAAGCATGAGCTGTTGACCCCGCCGGCGGTCGCTTCGCTGTTGGTCGCCAACCTGCTGTCATGCTCGACCCTGATCGTGCTGATGGGCCGCCGCATCGCCCGCCGCCGCGCGGCGCGCTCCGCCGCAGGCGGCCGGGCGGAGCTGCACGTGCGGCTCGTCGCGATCTTCTCGGTGCTGGCGAGCGTGCCCACCGTCCTGCTCGCGGTGATCGCGTCGCTGCTCTTCCAATATGGGGCGGAATTCTGGTTCTCGGGCCAGGCCCGGACGATGCTCGAGAATTCGCAGCAGCTCGCGCAGGATTCCTACGGGCAGATGCTCAGCTCAGTCGATAACGAGAATGTAGCGCTGGCGGCGGATGTTCACCGCATGTTGTTCATAAACCGCTGGCGGGTCGAGAGCGCGAAGTTCCAGAAGATATTCCGTGATGACACGATTCAACGCAGCTTGTGGAACTCCATTCTATTCAAACTGACCAGCACGGGGGAGGTCGTCCCCGCCGCCGTGTATCGTTCGACCGATCGGATTCTGACCGACAAGATCTCCGCGGACGACATCCGCAAGATTCGCGACGGCCATCCCAGTGTCGCCGGCACGAACGCGGAGCGGACTTACTCGCTGACCTTCGTGCCAGATACCGATTACCTTCTCTATGCCACCCGCGAAGGCGGTGGGGCCGCCATCATGGCGAAGCGGCTAGCGCTCGAAGAGTCGGTCTGGGACGACTATCAGGGGCTCCTCGCGCGGTCGCGGTCCATCCAGCTTCAGTTCAACGGGGCGTTGCTCGCGATCTCGCTGCTTGTCATCGCAATCGTCGTCTTCGTCGCGCTCGCGGTGGCGGATCGCCTGGTCCGGCCAGTCAACGAGCTCGTCAGCGCCGCGCGCCGCGTCGCGCAAGGCGACCTCACCGCGCGTGTGCCGACACCCAAGACCGAGGACGAGGTCGGCACCCTCGGCAACGCCTTCAACAGTATGACCGAGCAGCTCCAACAACAGACCGATGCGCTGCTCTCCGCCAACGACCAGCTCGAAAGCCGCCGCGCGCTGATCGAGGCGGTGATGTCGGGCGTGTCCGCGGGCGTCGTCGCGATCGCTTCGGATCGGTCGATCCGGCTGATGAACGCTTCGGCGCTCGCGCTGCTGCGGCAGGGCGAAGTGAGCCCGGTCGGGCGGCCGCTGTCTGAAGTCGCGCCCGAGCTCGATGCGTTGCTCGACGGCGAGGCGCGCGAGGCGGTGATCCAGCTGAGCACCGGCGGCGAAGCGCGCACGCTCGCGGTCAAGATCACCCGCGACGAAGCTGGGCACGTGCTCACCTTCGACGACATCACTCAGCAATTGCTCGATCAGCGCCGCGCCGCCTGGTCCGACGTCGCCCGCCGCATCGCGCACGAGATCAAGAACCCGCTCACCCCGATCCAGCTCGCCGCCGAGCGGCTCCAGCGGCGCTACGGCAAGAAGGTCGATGCCGAGGACGGCGTGTTCGCGCGGCTGACCGACACGATCGTGCGCCAGGTCGAGCGACCTCCGCCGGATCGTCGACGAATTCTCGTCGTTCGCGCGGATGCCCAAGCCGCTGTTCCGCGACGAATCGCTTGCTCGATATCGCGCGCCAGGCGATGTTCCTCCACGAGGTCGCGCACCCGACGATCCGCTTCGCGTTGGAGGCGCCCGAGGCGCCGCCGCATCTCGTCTGCGACCGCCGCCAGATCGGCCAGGCGCTGACCAACGTCATCAAGAACGCGGTCGAGGCGATCGAGGCGCGCGGAGAGGGGGAGGCCCTGCCACAGGGCGAAATCACTCTCGCGCTCGCGCCCGACGAACATCGCCTCGTCCTGACCGTCGCCGACAACGGCGTCGGCCTGCCCGAGGAGCGCGACCGCATCGTCGAACCCTATATGACCACGCGCAGCCGCGGCACCGGCCTGGGCCTCGCGATCGTCAAGAAGATCGTCGAGGAGCATTGCGGCACCATCGCCTTCACCGATCGTTCGGGCGGCGGCACGCTGGTGACGGTCTGCTTCGACACCGAAATGCTGGCACCGCTCGCCGGCGCCTCTCCTCAGTTGGCGGACGATTCGGACGAATCCCCCGCTGCGCTCAACCGAACCGGAACCGTGAAGTCATGACACTCGACATCCTCGTCGTCGACGATGAGCGCGACATCCGCGAGCTGGTCGCCGGCGTGCTCGAAGACGAAGGCTATGCCACGCGCGGCGCCGCCGACAGCGACGCGGCCTTGGAAGCGATCGCCGAGCGCCGCCCGAGCCTGGTGCTGCTCGACGTGTGGCTGCAGGGATCGCGGCTCGACGGGCTCGAGCTGCTCGACGAGATCAAGCGGCGCGACGCCTCGATCCCGGTGCTGGTGATCTCGGGTCACGGCAACTTCGATACCGCGGTGGCGGCGATCCGGCGCGGCGCGGTCGACTTCATCGAGAAGCCGTTCGAGGCCGAGCGGCTGCTGTGGATGGTCGAGCGCGCGACCGAGACCGAGCGATTGAAGCGCGAGGTGGCGTCGCTGCGCGCGTCGATGGGGCGCGATACCGATCTCACCGGCACCTCGGGCGCGATCAACGCGTGCGCGCGACCCTGAAGCGAGTCGCCTCCACCGGCAGCCGCGTGCTCGTCACCGGCGGGCCGGGGGTGGGCAAGGAAGTCGCCGCGCGGCTGCTCCATGGCTGGAGCCAGCGCGCGGCGGCGCCGTTCGTGATCGTCAGCGCCGCGCGGATGATGCCCGAGCGAGTCGAGGAGGAATTGTTCGGGGTGGAGGAGGGGGGCGACCTCGTCCGCCCCGGGCTGCTCGAGCAGGCGCATGGCGGGACGCTGTTCCTCGACGAGATCGCCGACATGCCGATCGCGACGCAGGCGCGGATCCTGCGGGTGCTGACCGACCAGAGCTTCAGCCGAGTGGGCGGGCAGCGCGATCGTCAAGGTCGACGTCCGCGTCGTCTCGGCCACCGCGCGCGACCTCATGGCCGAGATCGCCGCCGGGCGCTTCCGCGAGGACCTCTACTACCGGCTCAACGTCGTTCCGGTGCCGATTCCGCCGCTGACCGAGCGGCGCGAGGACATTCCCGTCGCTCGTCGAGCATTTCGTCGCGCATTACGCCAGCGAGCGCCGCGTGCCGACGCCCGGAGGTCGCCGCCGATGCGATGGTGGCGCTGCAGAGCTACGACTGGCCGGGCAACGTCCGCCAGCTGCGCAACGTCGTCGAGCGCACCGTGATCCTGGCGCCCGGCGACCGGATCGGGCGGATCGACCTCGACCTGCTGCCGCCCGAAGTGCTCGGGCGTCCGGGCGAGGCGGGCAATGCGATCGGCGCCAACGCGATCATGGGCGCGCCGCTGCAAGCGAAGCGCGCGAGACGTTCGAGCGCGAATATCTCCGCATCCAGATCCGCCGCTTCTCGGGCAATATCTCGCGCACCGCCAGCTTCATCGGCATGGAGCGCTCGGCGCTGCACCGCAAGCTCAAGCTGCTGGGCATCACCGACAGTCGCGAGGAATGAGGGATATGGACGGCGGCCCTCGGAACAACTAAATTGGCTCAATGTCGCCGAGCGTGGCGACGTCCGACGCCGGGAACCGGCGCGATGCGGGGCAGACCCCGCCAATAAGAGGAGGCCGTCAGAATGGCCGACAAGCAGACTTCGCTTCAGGACCTGTTCCTGAATTCGCTGCGCCGATCCAAGGTCCCGGTCACGATGTTCCTGGTCAAGGGCGTCAAGCTGCAGGGGATCGTCACCTGGTTCGACAATTTCTCGGTGCTGCTGCGCCGCGACGGCCAGTCGCAGCTGATCTACAAGCATGCGATCTCGACGATCATGCCCTCGGGCCCGGTCGATCTGGCCGCGCTGCTGGAGGCGGCGGGCGAGCATCAGGCCAAGAACGCCGGTGCTGCAGGAGATCTTCCTCAACGCCGTGCGCAAGGCGCAGGAGAATGTGACGATGTTCCTCGTGAACGGCGTCATGCTCCAGGGCCAGATCGCGGCGTTCGACCTGTTCTGCATGCTGCTCCAGCGCGAAGGCATGGCGCAGCTCGTCTACAAGCATGCGGTCTCGACGATCCAGCCGGCGCACCCGCTCAACCTGGCCGAAGAGCAGAACGGCGACGACTGAGAACGACCATGAGTAACGGTTTCGAACGCGACGCGAGCGAGTTCGCGCGCGGTGCCCGCGCTGTCGTGGTCTGTCCCGACACCGGCGGCAGCAGCGCGCGATGCCGACGCGCGCCTGGAGGAGACCGCCGGGCTGGCGATGGCGATCGGGGTCGACGTGGTCGAGAAGGTCGCGTTCAAGCTCCGCGAGCCCGAAGCCGGCGCACGCTGATCGGATCGGGCCAGGTCGAGGCGCTGGCCGAGACGGTGCGCGACCGAGGAGCTGGAGCTGGTCAGTGTTCGACGCGGCGCTGACCCCGGTCCAGCAGCGCAACCTCGAAGAGGAGCTCAAGTGCAAGGTGATCGATCGCACCGGGCTGATCCTCGAGATCTTCGGCGAGCGCGCCGCGGACCGCCGAGGGGCGGCTGCAAGTCGAGCTGGCGCATCTCGATTATCAGGCGGGGCGGCTGGTGCGCAGCTGGACTCACCTCGAGCGCCAGCGCGGCGGCTTCGGCTTCCTCGGCGGCCCCGGCGAGACCCAGATCGAGGCCGACCGCCGCCTGATCCGCGACCGCATGGCGCGATTGCAGCGCGAGCTCGACCAGGTCAGCCGCACCCGCGGCCTGCACCGTGACCGGCGCCAGCGTGCGCCGTGGCCGGTGATCGCGCTGGTCGGCTACACCAACGCCGGAAAATCCACGCTTTTCAATCGGCTGACCGGCGCTGACGTCATGGCGGAGAACCTGCTGTTCGCGACGCTCGATCCGACGCTGCGGCAGATCTCCCTGCCCGGAATCGACAAGGCGATCCTGTCCGACACGGTGGGCTTCGTCTCCGAACTGCCGACGCAACTCGTCGCGGCGTTCAAGGCGACGCTTGAGGAAGTGGTCTCGGCCGACCTGCTGATCCACGTCCGCGACATCGCGCATCCCGACAGCGAGGCGCAGCGCGGCGACGTGGAACAGGTGTTGGCCGAGATCGGCGTGGCTCCGGAAACGCCGCGGTTCGAAGCGTGGAACAAGCTCGATCTCTGGACGGCAACCGGCGCGCGGACCTGCTAGCGGAGGCGGCGAAGCGCGAGGACGTGATGGCGATTTCGGCCTGGACGGGGGAGGGCGTGCCCGCGCTGATCGAAGCCGTCGCCGCCCGCCTCACCGAAGGCCACCGCCGCTACACGATCGCGCTCGATCCGGGCGACGGAGCGGGGGCGGCATGGCTACACCAGCACGGGGAGGTGACCGACCATTGGGTGGAGGATGGCCGGGCGGTGTATGACGTGCGGATGGCGCCGAGAGATTATCAGCGGTTTGGGGTGCGGTAGAGGTCAAGCAAAATGCCGTGGCAACAAGAGAGCGGCCTATCCGGCCCTTGGTTCATGGTTTTTCCCGTCCTGTGGATAGCGGGCTGGATTACTGCTTCAATTCTCTACCGCCGACAGCGTGGAAAGCCGATTTTTCCGCGAATTCCGGCTGACGCGATTTTTAAGGAGCGAACGGCTTCAGGGTACTCGCTGCGCAACTTCCTGATGCGTTTTGGAGGGGCTTCGAATTGCCTGCTCGTTGCGGTTACCGAGCGCGAACTCATCGTCACGCCATTCTTCCCCTTCAATCTCTTGTTTCTCCCCGAGCTCTACGGGCTCGAATATCGCGCGCCCAACTCCTCGGTTCAAATCACGCGGTCGGGCGGCGGCTTTGCTGGCCGTTGGATCCAGCTGGAAATCGCGCGGGTCAACGACGATCCGCTCCGGTTCGCATTGAGGCTTCGCAAGCCGGACGCGTTCATCGCTGCATTGAAGCCGAATTCGCCGGCTAATCGGGGATCGCGGGTGCCTTGACCGCTAGCCACAGCTGCTCTTGTACCTCGAGGCCGAGCTCGGAAAAGTTTGGCCCAGCTTTCGCTTCCATCGCCTTGAACCGCCGCTCGAACTTGGCGTTGGCGGCTCGGAGCGCCGCCTCGGGCTCGACCCCAAGCTTCCGCGCCCAGTTGACCACCGCGAACAGCAGGTCGCCGATCTCTTCCTCGCGTTCTGCATCCGAGCCCGCGGCTTCAACCTCCGCCAGTTCCTCGTCGATCTTCGCCCGCGCGCCGCTCGGATCGGGCCAGTCGAACCCCGTCCGCGCCGCGCGCTTCTGGAGCTTTTCGGCGCGGAGGAGGGCGGGGAGGCCGATCGCTACGCCGTCGAGAGCGCTTTCGGCCCCCTTGGCCCCTCGCTCCTCGAACTTGATTTGTTCCCACAAATGATGCCCGCCCTCGGCGCGGTCGCCGAAAATGTGCGGGTGGCGGCGCTCCATCTTGTCGCTGATCGCGGCGGCGACATCGGCGAGAGCGAACAGGCCCGCTTCCTCGGCCATGCGGGCGTGGAACACGACCTGGAGGAGCAGATCGCCGAGCTCGTCCTCGAGATCGGCCATGTCGCCGCGTGTGATCGCGTCAGCCACCTCATAGGCTTCCTCGATCGTGTAGGGGGCGATCGTCTCGAAGGTCTGCACGGTATCCCATTCGCAGCCGGTCTTCGGATCGCGAAGCCGTGCCATGATCGCGACGAGACGCTCGATTTCGACCGCGCTCATGCGTGAGGGGGTCCCGGGGGGCCCATCTGTCTAAGAACGATAATATACATTATGTAAAATTTATTCTCCGTTTCCGGCCTCACCCCCGGCCACCGGCGCCCCCTTCGGCTCGAGCACCAACATGTTCCCCTCGACTCGCCACGATTTGAGCCGCGACAGGAAGTTCATGCCGAGCACGTCGAGGTCGCCGAAGTTGGGCGAAACCACTACCCCGAGATCGCGCGTTTCGAGCGGGCCCACCGCCAGCGTGCCGATCGTCGCGCGTTTGGCCGCGATCGTGCCGTTGGCGGTGTCGATCAGCACCGGAAAGCCGGCGGCGTCGGGTGTAGCATTGGCGGACTCGGCGGTGGTCTGCGAGATCGCGGTCAGCGTCGCGCCGCTGTCGACCATCATGCGCTTCTCGAAGCCGTTGAGCCGGACGTTCGCCCAGAAATGGCCATCGGGCGACATGCGGATTCGCACGGCCTTGCCGTCGGTCTGCTGCTCGTCGAGCCCGAACCCGCTGGAAACGCGCGCGAACATCGCGCCGATCTCATAGCGATGAGTCACCGCGAGCACCGCCACGATCACGATCGCCGCCCAGCCGAGGACCGAGCGGACCAACAGGCCGAGCGAGATCCGCCGCGCCGCAAGCGCCGAAGCCACCAGCACCAGCGCCACGATCAGCCACAGCAGGTCGACCGTCCGGTCATCCGCACTCATGCCATCACCTCCAGCCCGTCGTAGCCGGGCTCGACGCCCTCGGGCAGCTCGGCTGCGAGCCTAACATAGTCCATCGAGTGATCCATATGGACGAGGACCGCGCGACGCGGCGCAAGCTCCTCGATCCAGCCGAGCGTCGAATCGAGATTGGGATGCGTCGGATGCGGCGCACGGCGCAACGCATCCGCCACCCACACGTCCAAGCTCTGATACAGCGCACGCATTTCGTTCGTCATTATATTGAAATCTGTAGCATAACCTATTGATTTTCCGCTATGTTCAAAGCGTAAGCCCGCCGAAGTGATGCCTCCGTGCGGCTGATCGATGACGCGGACGGTCAGGTCACCGATCCGCAGCGTGTCGAGGAGCGGCTCCCCTTCCACCGTCGGGCGGTATCCGGCCCGGCCGAAGAAGGCATAGGCAAAGCGGATCCGCAGTTGCTCGATCGTGAACGGCCGCGCGAAGCCGGGCAGCGGCGCTCCCACGCAGATGCATCAGCTGGCGCAAGTCGTCGATGCCGTGGCAGTGATCGGCGTGATCGTGAGTCCAGATCACCGCATCGACCGCGCTCACCTGCGCTGCCAACAATTGCTCGCGCATATCCGGGCTGGTGTCGATCAGGATTCGCGTGGTTTCAGTGGAGATCAGCACCGAGGCGCGGGTGCGACGGTTGCGAGGGTCAGCGGGATCGCACTCGCCCCAGTCGTTGCCGATTCGCGGGACGCCGGAGGACGTGCCCGAGCCGAGGATGCGGATTTTCATTGGCTTCCTCCCGCAAGCGGGAGGGGAATTGTATGCGCGATCTTCACCCCAAGGTTTTCGCAAAAAGCGTGTGGAAATTTGCGCGTGTCGCATCGGCGAGCGCGTCGGCATCCTGCCCGCGCAATTCGGCCAGGAACCGGCACGTGTCTGCGACGAACGCGGGCTCCCCGGTCTTGCCCCGGTGCGGCACGGGGGCGAGGAAGGGCGCGTCGGTCTCGATCAGCAAGCGCTCGATCGGCAGCCGCGCGGCGGTTTCCTGCAGGTCGCGGGCATTCTTGAAGGTCACGATGCCCGAGATCGAGATATAAAAACCCAATTCTAGGGCGATATCGGCGAATGCTCCGCTCGCGGTGAAGCAGTGGATCACGCCGGGAAAGGCCCCCTTCCCCATCTCGTCGCGCAGGATTTCGGCGGTGTCCTCCTCGGCGTCGCGGGTGTGGACGATGATCGGGAGCTGGGTCTCGCGCGCGGCCGCGCAATGTGCGCGGAAGCTGGCGCGCTGGCGATCACGGTCGGAATGGTCGTAGTAATAATCGAGCCCGCTTTCGCCGATGCCGACGACGCGCGGATGCGCCGCGCGCGCAACAAGCTTGGCGGTCCCCACGTCGGGATGCTCGTCCGCCTCGTGCGGGTGGATGCCGATCGAGGCCCAAACGTCGCTCTCGCGCACGGCGACGGCGATGACTTCGTCCCATTCGCGTTCGCGCGTCGAGATGTTGAGCATCGCCACCACGCCGGCCGCGCGCGCACGCGCGAGCACCTCGGGCTGCTGCTCGCCGAGCCCCTTGTAGATCAAGTGGCAATGGCTGTCGGCGAGCTTCATTCGGGCGCGCCTTCCTGCAGCTCGAGCCGGGGGAAGAGCGCCACCGGCTGCTCGATCCGGAAGCTGCTCTCGGCGAGCGGCGAATACCAGTGCGATCCGATCCCCTCGGGCGTGCGCAGCGCGGGATCGACCCCCATCCGATCGAGCAGGTTGTTCGCGCTCGTGGGAATCACCGGCAGGATCGCCACCGCGAGCTGGGCGATGCAGATGTAGAGCGTCGCCAGCACAGTGCGCATCCGCTCGGGGTCGGTCTTGCGCAGCGCCCAAGGAGCTTGCTCGTCGATATAGGCGTTGCACGCGAACACCGCCTGCATCCACGCCTCGGCCGCTTGGCTGAGCGCGAGCGAGGCGAAGGCGTTCGGTACCGTCTCGCGCACCGTTTTGCCGACCAGATCGAACAGCGCGTTGTCCGCCTCGGTGTGTCCGCGGATCTCGGGCAGCGCGGCGTCGCAATTCTTGAAGATCTGGGCGAGCGTGCGCTGCGCCAGATTGCCGAAGCTGTTCGACAGATCGGCGTTGGCGCGGGTGACGATCGCCTCATCGCTGAACGTTCCATCGTGCCCGAAACTCACGTCGCGCAGCAGGAAATAGCGCAGCGCATCGACACCATAGAGCTTCGCTAGCGCCATCGGATCGACGACGTTGCCGACCGATTTCGACATCTTCTCCCCGCGATTGAGCAGGAAACCGTGGCCGAACACCTGTTTGGGAAGCGGCAGCTTGGCCGACATCAGGAACGCCGGCCAATAGACAGTGTGGAAGCGGACGATGTCCTTGCCGATGAGGTGGAGGTCGGCGGGCCAGTAGCGCGCGAACATCGCCGGATCGTCAGGATAGCCGACGCCGGTGATGTAGTTGGTGAGCGCATCGAGCCAGACGTACATCACATGCCCCGGCGACCCGGGCACTGGCACGCCCCAATCGAAGCTGGTGCGGCTGATCGAAAGATCGACCAGCCCGCCCTCGACGAAACGCATGATCTCATTTCGGCGCGGGTCGGGACGGATGAAATCGGGCTGCGCGGCATAGAGATCGAGCAGCGGCTGCTGATATTTGGAAAGGCGGAAGAACCAGGTCTCCTCGGCGGTCCATTCGACCGGAGTGCCCTGCGGCGAAAGCTTCTCGCCCCCCTCGCCCTCGATCAGCTCCTTTTCCTCGTAAAAGGCTTCGTCGCGGACCGAGTACCAGCCCTCGTAGCGGTCGAGATACAGGTCGCCGGCATCGGCCATCGCTTGCCAGATCGTCTGGCTCGCGGCGTAGTGCCCGGGATCGAGGGTGCGGAAAAAGCGATCGTACGAGATATCAAGCGTATCGGCCATCTCAAGGAAATAGCCGGACATTTCGTCCGCGAAAGCACGCACTTCGACGCCACGGTCGCGCGCGGTCTTGACCATCTTGAGGCCGTGCTCGTCGGTTCCCGTCTGGAAGCGCACGTCGCGACCCTGTTGCCGCTGGAACCGCGCGATCGCATCGGCGGCGATCATCTCATAGGCATGGCCGATGTGCGGCCGCCCGTTGGGATAATGGATCGCGGTGGTGATGTAATAGGGCTCGGTCATGCGCGGGGCTTTAGGGGAAATTTCCCCCGCTCGTCACCATGAACTTGTCAGCGCGACGCCAGCCGCGCGATCAGCCCGCTCATCTCGAACACGGTCGCGCTTGAATCGAGCGACAGGCCGAGCGCGGCACTCCCCAGTTCACGCGCAGCGGCATAGGCATCAAGCGCGGTGCGCAGCGCTTCGCCGCTCAGCGTGCGAGCGCGATCGGCGATGAAGCCCGGCGCCCGCTCCAGGAACGCCTCGTAGCGCGCCTGCGCGGTCTTGGCGCCGAGCAGCTTGGCGAGCCGCGAGCGAATCGCGTTGCTCGGGTCGCCGCTCTCGGCGATCGCGGCCATGTCGCCTTCCAGCGCGGCGAGATCGAGACCCGCGAAGCCCAAAGCGCGGCCGGGCGAGCCCTCCCCTGCCCGCACCAGCGCCTCGATCTCGCTCGCGGTCGCATCGGGCAGCTCGGCGCGGAGCACGGTGGCGACTTGCGCCGCGCTCAGCGGTTCGAAGCGCAGCAGCTGGCAGCGCGAGCGGATCGTCGGCAGCAACCGCCCAGGCGAATGGCTGACGAGCAGGAAGATCGTGCCCTCGGGCGGCTCCTCGAGCACCTTGAGCAGTGCGTTAGCGGCGCCTGGTCGCTCGAAATCGTCGATCGAATCCACCACCACCACGCGGCGGCGCGACAGCGAGGGCATGGTGGAGAAGCTGGCGATGAGGGTACGGACCTGCGTCACCGGGATGCTCCGCGCGAGGCCCTGCTCGGGTTTGTCCACGTCCTTGGGCAGCCGCATCATCTCGCGATAATCGGGGTGCGAGCGCGCAGCGAGGAGCTGCGCGGTGCGGCTGTGCGCGGGCACGTCGAAGCCCGGTGCCAGCCCCTCGGGCTCGGCCGCCTCGGCGAGCATCCGCGCCGCCGCCATCCGCGCGAACCGCGCCTTGCCCAGCCCCTCGGGCCCGACGAGCAGCCAGGCATGATGCAGCTGCCCGCTCGCCATCGCGGCGGCGAGCGCTTCGTGCGCGGTTTCGTTGCCGATCAGCGGCGTCATCGCCGCCGGCTCAATATCCGAACAGCGACCAGAAGCCGAGCCAGATACGGCGGAAGAAGCCTGCGGGGGCGACGTCGGTCTCGGCGACCAGCGGCAGCGTCTGCGGGCCCGAATCGGGGGTCTGGATCACCAGGTCGGCGACATGGTCGCCCGCCTTGACGCCGGGCTTGAGCGGCCCGAGATAGACGATCTTGCCTTGCACCGCCGCGGTGGTGCCCGCCGGGACCGCGATCGCGAGATCACGCGGCGCGACCAGGCCGACCGTGCTCGAGCTGCCGTTCTGCACCTCGGCCTCGCCGACGTGGCGGCCCTTGGCCACCACCGGCTGGGTGCTCCAGGCGTGGAAGCCCCAGTTCATGAACTTGATCAATTCCTCGGCGCGGTGATTGTAGGTATCGAGCCCGGCGAGCACGAGGACGATGCGGCGGCCGTTGACTTCGGCCGATCCGGTGAAGCCGTAGCCCGCCTCATCGGTGTGGCCGGTCTTGAGCCCGTCCGCGCCTTGGACCTTGCCGAGCAGCGGATCGCGGTTCTCCTGCTTGACCACCGAGCCCGTGCTGGCCTTCCAGGTGAAGTCAGGCTGCGAATAGAATTGCTTGTAGAGGTCCGGATAGTCGCGGATCGTCGCTGCGGCAAGATGGGCCAGGTCACGCGCGGTGACGTAGGTCACGCCCGCATCGGGCCATCCGTTCGAGGTGCCGAAATGGCTGTTGGCGAGGCCGATCTTGGCGGCTTGCTGGTTCATCAGGCCGGTGAAGGCCTGCTCGGTCCCCGCCACTCGCTCGGCGAGGACGACGCACGCGTCGTTGCCCGATTGGGTGATGATGCCGTGGAGCAAATCGGCAACGGTCGGCCGATCGCCGACGCCGAGGAACATCGACGAGCCCTGCGAATGCCATTTGGTCCACTGCTCGGGAGTTACCGTGACTTGCTCGTCGAGGCGCAATTTGCCCTGCTTGATCAGGTCGAACGCGACATAGACCGTCATCATCTTGGCCATCGAGGCCGGCGGCATGCGGCGGTCGGCGTCCCTCGCGAACAGGATCGCGCCGGAGGACAGATCCTCCATGTAGGCGACCGGGGCCGGCGTATCGAACACCGGCGCGGAAGCGGTGGCGGGAAAGGCGACGAGGGCGAGAATCGGTGCGGCGATAAGCTTCTTCATTGGGGCTCGGGTCCGGGCTTGGTGTGCAGAATCAGTTCTGAGTGAAGACTCGTGCATCTCCATAGCCGCGCCGCGCGGCATCTGCACGCGCTGCTTCGGCCTCGCCGCCGGTGCGGAACGGACCGAGTTGGACTCGGTAGAGCCCGCCGCCGGGCTTGACGAAGCCGTGGAGGCTTTGTGCCAATGCCTGCGCGTTGCCGCCGTTGGACAGAGCGGCGATCTGGACGAAATAGCCGCCGCGCGTGACGGGGGCGGTTCGGACCGGCGCGCGCGCCGATCGGGGGACGATCCGGCTGGCACTCGCCGTCGCGTCGCTGCCGTACGTCTGGCCGCGCGGCTCCGACACGGTCTCGCTCGGCACGCCCGGCAAATGCTTGCGCAGCGCCGTGATCAGCACCGGGGGCGCGTCGACTCGGTCGGCGGCCGGGCGGCCTCCGCGCAGCGCGCCCTGGTCCTGCGGCGATGCCACCACTCGACGAACGCGAACCGGCGACAGGCCCGCGCTCGCGCCAAGTTGGCGCGCGGCGGCGGGCGAGAGATCGATCAGATGGTCCGTGCCCGGCGGCATCGTGCCGGTAACGAGCACGAGGATCGTCCGCCCGGTCTCGAGCGAGGTCACTTCGACGAAGGTATCGGGCGGCACCTGCGCGACTGCGACCACCGCGCCGCCGTTGGCATCGCCCCCCGCCACGCCGCGCACGCCGGCATAGCCGACCTCGTCGTAGCGTTGTTCGCCCGCCCCCGGCTGCGACGAGCCGCGCGGACCGGGCAGATTGGCGGTTGGATCGGCGACGGGCGCGCTTTGCGGATAGGTCTGCGCGAGCATCGGTTGGGTGTAGGTCGGGCGATCGTAGCTTTTCGCCGGGCGGGCGTAAGCCTCCTGCGGCGCCGGGGCGGGCGCCAGGTCGGCGTCGATCGCTGGGGCTTGCCGCGCGTTGGGGTTATATTGATCGGCCGGCCGCGTGCCGAGATCGCGCGGGCGATCTTGCGTCGCCGCGGGCGGCTCATAGGCCGCTCCGGGTGGGCGCGCATACAGCCCTCCCGAATCCTGGCGTTCGGCCGGCGGCGGGGCCGCTTCCGCGCCATAAGCGTCATAGCTCCGCGCCCCGCCGCATCCGGCGAGGAGGAGAAGGGCAGCAAGGATGCTAGCGTTCGACCTCATCGGACAGCAGACCTACCGACAAAGCGTAAAAATTCGAGCAATTGTAATCGAGGATCACGCGGTAGTTGCCGGTCAGCAGATAGCCGGCCTTCCCCTGCCCGTCGGGCTCGATCAGCACGGCCTGGACCGAATCAGCGGGCCACGCGCGCCGGAGCGGCGCCAGCCCCATCGCGCGCCACTCGGCGATCGAGTGCCACTGGCTCTGCCTCTCGAACACGCGCGGGCAGCGCGGGCTGATCGTGCGGGGGGCGAGCGCGGCGCGGTCGAGCGTCGAAGGGACGCTCACCGCGAAGCCCCACGGCTGGCCCGCACGCCAGCCCGCGTTCCGGAAGTAATTGGCGATCGAGGCGAGCGTATCCGCCTCGCTGGTCCACAGATCGGCCACGCCGTCGCCGTCGCCATCGCGCGCGAGGCGGAGGTAGACCGAGGGCAGAAATTGCGGTCCGCCAAACGCCCCTGCCCAGCTGCCCACCAGTTTCTCGCGGGGCACGCCACGATCGATCATCCGGAGTGTCGCGACGAACTCGTCGGCGAACAGGTCGCGCCGTCGCCCCTCGTACGCGAGCGTGGCGAGGCTCCGCGGTAGATCGAACCCCCCCATCACCGTGCCGTAGTTGGTCTCGTTGCCCCATATCGCGACCATGATCGATTCAGGAACGCCGGTCTGCAGCTCGACCGACTGCAGCCGCGATCGCTCGCGCTGATAGGCTTCGCGGCCGCGGGTGATGCGGTTCGCGTCGATGTGGCTGCGGCGGTACTGCTCGTACATCGGCACCGGCGCGTTGGGCTGGCTCTCGGGCTGCTGACGATCGAGATCGACGACGCGCGGGTTGTAGGTCAGCGTCGGGATCACCGCGTCGATCGTGCGGCGAGTGATGCCTTCCGCCTCGGCCTTGGCCGCGAGCGTGACGAGATAGGCCTGGAAGCCCGAATCGTCCTGCGCATGGGCAGAAAGGCAGGCAAGCACACTCGCCGCGGCGGCCAGCACGACCGCGCCTCGACTACGCACCACAACCCGCCATCCCCGCATGGCAGGATTGTGCCACAGCCGCCGGGGCGCATGAAGCCCCTATCAGGCCCTTGCGCGAACAAAGCATCGCGGCTTACCGCATTGGCGCGCGGAGAGGTGGCCGAGTGGTTTATGGCAGCGGTCTTGAAAACCGCCGTGGGTGCAAGCTCACCGTGGGTTCGAATCCCACCCTCTCCGCCATTTCCGACCTTTTTAGGGTCGCGAAATTCCCCACAAACTTCTAAGAACACTCAAGAAATCGGGGAAATCTCGTCCCGCCGGATTTCAGGAAATACCACTGTTCCCCACACTGGGTGTGGGGAAAAATGTGGGGAACGACGGAGTGTTTTCGCGATGGGAAAGCTCACGGCCCTTAAGATCAAGTCCCTGAAGGAGGCTGGCCGATATTCGGACGGCGACGGCCTCTTCCTCGAAATCAACGGAAAAGGCGGTGCCAGTTGGATTTTGCGCGTGCAGACAGCCGGCATACGCAAGGATATCGGCCTTGGCTCAGCCAAGGCTGTTTCGCTGGCCGATGCTCGTGACGCTGCCTTTATGACCCGGAAGAAGCTGGCACAGGGTGTCGATCCGGTTGCAGAGCGTAAGCAGGAGCGCCAGACCGTTCCCACGTTCCGGGACGCGGCCGACATGGTCCACAAGGAGCATCAGGAAGGCTGGAAGAACGGCAAGCATCAGAAGCAGTGGCTCGCCACGCTCGAGACGTACGCCTACCCTTCCCTTGGAAACCGTCTCGTCAGCGAGATCGAAGGCCCAGCCATTCGGGACGTGCTGGCGCCGATCTGGCTGAGCAAGCCCGAAACTGCGCGGCGAGTCAGGCAGCGGATCGGGACAGTCCTCGACTGGGCTTACGCCAAGGGCTTTCGTTCGAGCGAGGCACCGATGCGCTCGCTGTCCAAGGGCTTACCGCGCCAGCCCAAGAAGGACGGCCACTTCGCGGCGATGTCATATGCGCAGCTGCCGGCTTTCCTTACCAAGCTGCGCGAACGGGAGTCGGTTGGCAGGCTGGCCCTTGAAGCCCTGATCCTGACCGCTGCGCGCTCCGGCGAGATTCGCGGCGCCGAGTGGACCGAACTCGATCTCGATGCCGGGCTCTGGATCGTTCCCGCCTCCCGAATGAAGATGGGACGAACCCATATCGTACCGCTGTCGCCCGAGGCAGTGGACGCCTTCACGCGAGCCAAGAAATACAAGGCCGGGGCGAGCGAGCTGGTCTTCCCTGGGCAGAATGTGAAGAAGCCCCTGTCGGATATGACGCTACTCAAGATCCTGCGCGACATGGACCTCACTGTCACCGTGCATGGATTCCGGTCCGCGTTCCGCGATTGGGCAGCCGAGCAGACGAATTTCGCGGGAGAAATCGCCGAAGCGGCGCTTGCCCATACCGTCTCGAACAAGGTCGAAGCGGCATATCGCCGCACCGACTTTCTCGACAAGCGGCGACTGATGATGGCGGAGTGGGCGGCTTTCGTATTCGATCGGCCCGTCACGAAAGACAAGGAGGGCGGGGAGGTGAGCGTTCCACCGACTTACTGAGCCAATTTTGGGCACAAATATACTGACCCCACGAAGCCGCAGGCCCTTAACTTAAGGCGAGGCTATCCAACAAACATATGATATTAATCGCGAATCGTCGTCTCTAGCCTGTGAGCACGTCGGCGACTGAGGGCAACTGGAAAGCTC
Organism: uncultured Alphaproteobacteria bacterium; assembly: GCA_963799985.1. Taxonomy (GTDB): domain Bacteria; phylum Pseudomonadota; class Alphaproteobacteria; order Sphingomonadales; family Sphingomonadaceae; genus Sphingomonas. Next base: position 601,973 of record CAWCZC010000005.1, read on the forward strand.
CCGCTTACAGAGAAATGGGAGCCTCCATGATGTCAGGCAAAAACACCAATTCCTACTATGCCGACCGTGCCGCGAAAGAGCGTGCCATTGCCGACAAGGCGACTGATCCGGCGATTCGCAAAATCCACATCGAGATGGCAACGGGCTATGAGCTTCTGGCGCTTGAAGAGCAGCCGTCGCTGCGGACGCGCCAATCCACGGGCTGAGCCCCCGGTCACAATTCCCGCAGCTAGCTTGTGAAAAATTAGGCAAGCTGAAACTCAGGGAAGACTAAGGGTGGAACCTTCACGGTCCTAGATCGCTAAGCTATTAGCGTCAGCCATTTTTTTGGCTTCTGACGCCTGAGAGACAGGTATTGCGCTCCCGCCTAGATGATGCTGGAGTTTTATTTGTGTCTCAGTTTCGATGGATCAGCAAAGTACTTGTAGGGTCGTGGCATCTTACTCAGAGAGAGGCCCTGTGTGACGCCCTTGGACATGGCCAAGCGATGATAAATGAAGGGCCGGGCCCTGTTATCACCCTTCGCAATTATGTCACGGTGGAGACGCGAAAGCGTGTAGGCTGAGCCCGTGCTCACCTACCAAGAATGCGTCGATAAGGCGGAGGATTTGGAAGCCCGCGCAGTCGAATGCGCTGCGTCGCCCTACCACGAATCCTATGTGAGCGACGCTAGGGTGTGGCGTTTGATCGCCGTACATGCCGCGTATCAGGACCGATGGACCGCTCTAAATTCTTAAGGCGCGCCGACCGAAAAAGGGGCCGCCCAGGCAGTCGGAGGCGGCGGGCACGAAGTTCGTTTCCATCTATGACCCGCATTGTCCGCCGCATCCTACGCGATCCAGCGCACGACCGGGATGGTCGCGCAGCCTTACGGAAGATTTCTCCCGCAGGATAAGACGGCAAGTGCCGCTCGCGTGCTCAACCAGGTTTGGGAGAGCGGTTGAAAAGGCGTCGCGCTCCGCCATTTGCCGAATAGGACATCGGGTTTTGAGACCAGTCCCTGATGGATGACTCACGCCAGCCAACGCAGCGGGGGCTGATCTGGACGTTCTTTGGAAACGTGCCTTCCTGCATCCTGCGATAAAGCGTGGTGCGGGTCAGGCCGGTCAGGTTCAAAACTGCCTTCAGGCGGAGAATGCGGTCGGTATTTTCGGTGTGCATTGGTTTCACCTCGCATCGGATGCGCTGTCATGGTGCCCCATCTGCATGGCTGAACGTCGCTGTGTGCTGTGACAAGGGGCCGAAGCCCGGGAGCGTGCGCTAGCGTAGAGAAAGAAGCTGTGGCGTAGCTGTGGTTTCGGGGATGGTGGTGTTCTGCGCCACCCGCCTGCGGCGGGACCGCGCTCTACACCGCGTGCGCGGCGCCGAGTCGCTCTGCGGCGTCTCGGTCCATTCGGATAACGATCGCTGGCGCGTGGCCGGCGTTGCCGGAGAAGTGAACGCGGTTTCTATAGTGCGTGCGCTGACGGACTTCTGCGCAAGGGGGTGACCGCGACGGTCTTCCGCTCCTAATCGACTACGTCGCGGATGGCTCCGCTTACATGCTGGTCAACACCCTTTTGCAGGATGACCTACCGCTCGCCCGCGCGCTGCTTGTGCGGGCGGCGGCCGATCCCCGATCACCGTTTCGCAGCTTCGTTTGGGGTGCCATGGCCCAGTTGCTCAACCTTGAGCCTGCCGATGGTCGCCGCCAGATCGAGCGATTTCTTGAGCGTGACGCCGACATGGCAGCGCGCGGCGTGGCCGCGCTCGGGTCGCTGAGACGAGCTTTCGCTGCGGAAGATCTTCGCTTGCTGCGCCGCGCCGTGTCGAGTGCCGAGGTGGCGGTGTCGCGCTCGGCGCTCGCAGCGCTTCGCTGGTCGAAAGACCTTACCGATCAGCAGGTAAAAGCGATCGCCCTCTTGGCGCCATTCGAGCAACAGCCCGATCTGCTGAGCGAAGTCGCGTCCCTGCTGCTGGAACGGCGCCGCAAGCTCGTCGCGCTTCTCGACACGAACGACGTGGAAAAGCTGCTGGCGCGGATGCGCGACATTAAGGATTTCCAGGGGCACTGGGTTGAATCGCTGCTCGGCGAACTTGCCGAGCACTTCCCCATGCCCTTCGCCGACTTCCTGTTCCAGCGCACTGACCGAGCGCTCGGCGAGGAGGAAGGTGACATCGAACTGCTCGGTTACCGCTTCCACGAGGGCAAGCTTGGCTTTCACAAGTCCGCCGACGCAGCACGGGTGCTTGATCGCGCCTGGGCATGGCTTCGCCAGCACGACGATGACGACGGATATAAAGTCTATCGAGCGGCGGAACTGGTAGCGGGGATGTTCGACATCGACGCCGATCTCGTTGTGGAATTCCTCGATGGCAAGCTCGACACGGCCGGCGTTGTCGAGCTGAAATGGATTTCGAAGCTTGTGCGCCACACGCATCATCTGTTCGCCCTCAAGCAGCGGCGTTTTGTGGAACGCTATCTCGACCGGTGTGCGGCAGCCGATAACGAAACGTTGAATTGGGCGATCGACGCACTGGCTGCGGCCGCAATGTCCGGTATGAAATCGGGCACGCCAGGCGAACCGATGCCGCGCGATCTGAAAGCCCGGGATGACGCGCAGGCAGTGCTCAGCACCATGCCTCGTCTCTCGCCGGCCTATCGTCTCTACGAGGCGATCCTGAAGGATGCCGAGCGCGATATTGCGCAAGCCATCCGCGAAGGACAGGCACTCGACGCCGAGGATGAGGAATGATGGGGCGTCGTGCGTCTGAGCGGCTGCGTCAGGAACGCGAGACGTTCGACCAGCTGAAAGCGCACGATTTGTTGTGGTTCAAGCTTCGACTGACGACCGGTCTCGTCGCGATTGTCGCGTTGCTGGTCGTCCTTTTCGTAGCGGCGCGGGTCGTTCTCACGCCGTCGCAATATTCCGAGACGACCATCACGCTCGCGGCGGTCGCCATTCTAGCTGACATCGCCGGCCTCGCGGGAACGGTATTCCTGCTCGTGCTGCGTGATGGCAGCGGTCATTTGCGTCCGACCGTTGGAATCAGCGGGAAGTGAGCGCACCTTGGCAAGATTTGCTCACGACGGGCCGTAAGATGCCGCAAGAGCCTCGAGATTCTGTGGGACAAAGTGTGGGGTGCAATGTGACCACATCGTCCTAAATGGCGAAATTCAGCCATTTTCCGCTTGACGATGGTGACCCCTACGGAACTTAGCGTCACGGCTTGGGCCGTTAGCTGTCTGTCCGCTTACGGCGCTCAGGCGTCGGAAGCGGACTTTCGTTCAGCTGGTTTTGACGCTGGATAGACCCACAAGCGGACATTCCCTCCGGCCTTAGGCGACTCCAACATCGGACACCAATTCAGGTGCTACCTAGCGGACGGAGCAGGGCCGGCTGCAGACAGGCACCTTCAGGCGCGCGAGCTGCATTTCCAGTCGTCTCAAACTCGGGTGCCATCCTCGCTGACCTAATGAGCGGGCCTATCTGACAGCGGCATCACGTCTAACCAGGGTCGAGATTGCTGCTCATGGTGACGGAGATCGCTTGCGTGGCACTTCGATGAGTGGAGGTTGTCCCTTACCTCGCGTCGTTGACAGGTAGTGCTTCGACGGCCACCCATATCCGTCTCGTTTCTTCTATTCGGGAGGCGCGTGATCCCGGGGGGAAAAGACGATGGCCGCAAATAGTCATGAGCCCGTAGTCCTCGTCGTCGAAGATGAAATGGTCCTGCGGATGCGTGCCGTCGATATAGTCGAGGATGCGGGATTTGTACCCGTCGAAGCAGCAAGCGCCGACGAGGCGATCGAAATTCTTGAATCGCGCGATGACATCTCGCTTTTATTTACTGATATTCAGATGCCGGGCAGCATGGACGGGCTGAAGCTGGCTCGTGCGGTGCATACGCGCTGGCCGCACATCAAGATCATCCTCGTTTCCGGACAGACAAGGCTAACGGATGAGGACAAGCCGGCGCATAGCCGCTTCTTCCAGAAGCCGGTCGAGTCCGGACACATGGTCGCGCAGTTGCAGGACATGGTCGGCGCGGGCGTGCTGAAGGTGTTGCACACGCTCGACCCGGCAAATCTGTCGCTGAGCGCAGAGAATCAGGAGCTGCGCGATCAGTTGCAGCAGGCAGGCGTCGATGCTGTGGCGTTGCATGCGCAGACCGTGCTTGATACCGAAAAGCAGCAATCGATCATCGATGGCAGCCGTCCGGCCCAGGACGCGCTGACGACCGAAAATGACAGCCTCAAACTGGCTCTTGAGCAGGCTGGGATCGACGCCAAGGCGTTGCTGGTCCAGGCGGGTATCGATGCCGAAGAGCGCGAGGTCGCCGACAAGCTGCAGGGGCTGATCCACGCTGAACTGCATCACCGGATCAAGAATACGCTGGCCACAGTCAGCGCGATCGCCAACCAGAGTATCCGCAACGCGACGAGCCTTTCCCACGCCAACGCGGCAATCGATGGCCGCCTTGCGGCGCTTTCGCGGGCGCACGACCTGCTGACCCAAGTGAGTTGGGCGAGCGCCACGCTCGCGACGACGGTTCGCAAGGCCATCGAGCCGTTCGACCAGGGAGGCGGACGCTTTATCATTTCGGGCGAGGACACCCCGATCTCCTCAAGTTCGGTGATCGCGTTCGCGATGACATTGAACGAACTGTGCACCAACACCACCAAGTTTGGCGCCCTGTCCGTGCCCGATGGGCGAGTGCATATCGCGTGGCGGACGGAGGGTGATCGCCTCCATCTCGAATGGACCGAGACCGGCGGCCCAACCGTCAGTGAGCCGACGCGGCGCAGCTTCGGCACCCGTATGATGACGTCGCTGGGGCAACAACTGAAGGGCCAAGTGCAGCTTGAATATGCGCCCAGCGGATTTGCCTATGCCCTGGATGTACCGCTGAGCGCTTTGACGCCGAGGTAGACGCCATGGCCGTAGGCATTCGTTCGCCGGCAAACCGACCCTTGTATGAGCGGATCGAATATCACTGAACCGCGTTATAATTATCTGGCGTGTATCAAAAAGATGCGGGCCGTTGCGACTGCCTGGACGCGGGTCTTACCTGACCATGTTCCTGAACGCACTTCCTCAGGTTAGGGGTGCCATATGATCGTCAGCGCATCGAGTTCCGTAGTTCTCATTGTCGAGGACGAGGCTGTGATCCGAATGGGGGCCGTGGCTCTCACCGAGGATCTCGGGTGCGAGTTCTTTGAAGCGTCGAGTGCCGACGAGGCGATCGCACTGCTCGAACAGCATCCGCAGATCACGATCGTGTTCACCGATATTCAGATGGCGGGATCGATGGATGGATTAGAACTAGCTGCTTATGCCCGCCGCCGCTGGCCACCACTGAAGTTCATCATCGTATCCGGCAACCATGTCGCGACAGCGATCGAAATGCCGGAAGGTGCACGCTTCTTTCCCAAACCCTATAATGCCGCCACGATCGGCGAGGCGATACGCGCGTTCGATCAGTGATCATCGCTCCGCCGGCTGAACTGCCTGCATTTCGGGATCTTGCGCGCGCCATCGATCAGCCTCAGCTTGGTCTGGTTGACAGTGATCGCCGTGCCGGCTCCGCCGGGTTCGACGTGAACGGTCGCGTGAAGCTGCTTGGCGAGAGCTTCGTAGGGGGGCACGCGGCCCGGGTAGGCAGCGAAAACGAAAAGCAAGCGCCTTCGCCCGCATTCTCCCCGAGCCACAGCTTACCGCCATGGGCTTCGACAATGGTTCGGCAGATCGACAATCCCATGCCTGAGCCTTGGGGCTTGGAAGATTCCGACCAGGTGAACAGCGTCTTCGACGCTTTCGCCGAAACGCCTTTCCCGGTGTCGGCGACCGAGACGACGACCATGCCGTCGCGAACTGCAGTCGACACCCGCACGCGCCCGGAGGTAACGGCAACGGCCTCGCATGCATTCCGGATGAGGTTCATCATGACCTGCTGGATCTGGATCCGATCGGCCTCGACGCCGATCCCGGTCCCGCCACGAACCTCGATGGAGATTCCAGTCCCTGCTGCGGCACGGACAAGCACGATCGACTCCTGGATCGCCTGCTTGAGATCGAATATCTCCCGCCGCGCTCGGCGTCGCATGCTGGTGTCCCGCAGTCGGCGGACAATTTCGCCGGCGCGGAGCGCGCTTTCTCTTATTGCCACCAAGCCCTGCGCGATGGCTTCGCTTCCGCCTTCAGCGCTGTTTCGGAATTCACAGGCCGCTGCGTAGTTCGAGATAGCTGCGAGGGGCTGCATGATCTCGTGCGCGAGCGTGGCCGCCATTGTTCCCATAGCGCTGACGCGCGAAAGATGAATCACCTTTGATTGGAGTGCTTCGATTTGCTCGGCACCCTCGCTCAGTTCCGTGACATCGTGACCTTCCCAGAACATTCCCGAGATTCGGCCATCCGGCTCGCGTACCGGCTGGCAGATGAAATCAAGGTACCGCAATTCCAGATCGGCGCCCGGCACGCGCTGCAGCTTAATCGGCATCCCAGTGCCGGAAAACGGTTCGCCGATCCGATAGACATTGTCCAAATGGCTGAAGATCTCCTGATCTTTCAGTTCCGGAAATACCTCCTCGACCGAGAGACCGAGCAAATCTCGCGGTCCCACCAGCTTTTGATAGGCGAGGTTGGCGAACGTAAACCGATGGTCGGGGCCTTCGGTGAGCGCGATGAAGCCCGGCGTCTGCTGGTAGAGCACATGAAGAGCGATACGCTCCCTTCGCGTGCGGTTCATCTGAGCGCTAAGGTCGATGAACGATATGCAATGCTGGACGAGCACTCCGTCATGATCGTGGACCGGATTGATACAAAGCGCCGCCCAGATAACTCCCCCGTCTGATCGCCGGAATTCGATATCGAGGGTCTCACGGCTATTATCGAATTGTTGAAGCACTGACTCCGCGATGGCGGGATCGATTGCGCCTCGCATAAGCCAGTTGAAGGGCTGGCCCATCACTTCATCGCGCTCATGGCCGACCAAGTTGAGAAAGCTGTTATTGGCAAAGACGACGGGATGCCCCGCCTCCAACGCGTTCGTAAACACCATCGGCATGCGCGATGCCTCGGCTGCGACGACAAATGGTCCCAACGCCGTACGAAAGCCGTCAATCTCTTGTTCCGCAAGTTCTTGTTCCGATAGACTTCCCACGGTCCGATCACCTTGCAAACAGATTTTCTGGTCTAGGTAAGAACTCCAGCCGATTAGTTCGGCGCTCAAAACGACGGGGAGTCAACCGAAGTGAATGGTTACGGTCGCTATTAGGGTCGCAGGAAAAGCGGCCAGTCCATTTCGGTCGCGAGTTTGGTAATCTGGGTCACCGATGACCGGAACCGCTAAATCGGCGCACCAAATCGGTCGGTCGGCGCCGGCAGAAGCGAACGGCAGGTGTCGGGAACTTGGTTCACACCCCCAAACGACCGATTTTGGGGCGCAAAGCGGTCGTACGATGCCGCTGCGACCCACCAGATCTCCCATCCGATGTGGGGAAAAGTGTGGGGTAGGCGAAACCCACTCTTGAAATCCGCCATTATCTCAATCCGTTATCTTAAATGCGGAGATTCCACCCTCTCCGCCAGAGGCCTTGCTTTTGCCGTTTCGAGGGGGATGGAATGATTATCGGGCTCGCTGCGATGGCCTTGGCGGCTGCCGCGCCTCAGGCAACGCCAACGCCAACCCAGGCTTGGGCAATGGCCGAGGCGAACCGGCCCAGCATGCGGACGCCGCCGCAGTTCGTCGAGGGCCCGAAAGCCGTGCTGCCCAACTCGGAGAAGGCGCAGGGCCACCACGGCGAGGTCGTGATCGAGGCGATCCTCGATATCGACGGCAGCATGAAAGAGGCGCGGGTACGGCAGACCAGCGGCGCCCCCGCGCTCGACGACATTGCGCTGGCCGCCGCGAACGCGACGATCTTCACGCCCGCCAAGGACGCAAACGGCGCCCCGCTTTCCGTGATCATCTCGATGCCGTTCGACCTGGTTGCGTACAAGAGCGCCAGCGGAGGCATCTACGCGTATAAATGCGGGCAGTTCTCGCGCGACATGGATTGGTGGCGATCGGTCCACCCGACGCAATCGTTCGAGGACCATGAACTCTACAAAATGGAGCTCGGCATGGCGATATCCTCGATGATCCAGGAGGGGAGCCGCGGCAGCCCGGCGGATTTCAAGGAGGGCATTCAAGCCTTCGACAAACGATGGAACGCGGCGATCGAGATGTGCCGCAAGAAGCCGGACATGCTGCAGAAGGACGCGATCTACCGATAGGGCCGGCACACGGTCAGCGCGAGGCGGCGTTCAGCATTCCCGCGGCGACTCCGCCGAGGCTGACCGGGTTTTCGTAGCTGCCGCTGAACTGGAGCACGAAGATCGATTCGGCGCGCACGCCGTTGTACGGTCGCTGCTTGCGCCCGGCTTCTGTCACGCCTCGCCAGACCATGGCGCGCGGGTCCATGCCCGTGATCGACCGCTCGGCGAGTTGGCTTCCCCACTCGGGCCCGCCCGTGAGTCCGCCGTCCAGCACGAAAGCGGAGAATCCTGGGCGCGCGATCCAAGCTCGGTCGCCCCCGATCGGCACATAGTTGCTCGCCGGCACGCGGAGGTCTTCGAAACCGAGAATGCCGCGCCGCACCTGTTCGGACGGTGCGAGCAGCGAACGGCTGGCGGGCATCTCGAAGCGGATCGGCGCAACCTCCGGCGTCGGGGCTCTGACGGAGAAGACCGCACGATCGTCGCGCATCAGCAGCACCAGCGCGTCCACCCTCGGCCCGGCATCGCTCCGCTCTCCGGCGAGAGCTGGCATCGCCCAGAGCGCAGCTACGCAGATGCAAAGACGCAGGATCATTCCAACCGCCCCCCAGCAATTCGGGGCGAGAATGGGCGGTTCCGATCGTTAACGCAACGATCGCGAAACGGGGTGTCCCGGTCAGGGACCGGCCATGATCGCGGAACGGCATCGCGGTTCGACGGTTAAGGCAGCAGGAGAGACTCATGCGCCCAATTCGAATTCTCGCTGCCCTCGCCCTTGCCGGGCTCACGCTCTCGGGCTGCTACGGCGCCCGTCCGGGCTACAACAGCGACCATCACCATCACGGTCACCACCACGACCACGACGGCACTCCCTAGGCTCCGGCCTACTCCCCGGTAAGCGCGAAGAAGACGTCTTCGGAGAGCGGGGTGTGGAATTCGCACCCCGCCTCGAAATCGCTCGCCCAGACGATCCGTGCGGCGACGTGCCCCGCGCCCGGCAGGGTGAGCCAGATCATCGCATCGCGGCGAAGCGCCGAATAGGTCTGCAGGCGAGCGCCGTGGGTCGAAAGGTCGGTCACCTTGCACAAGGCGCGATCGAGCCCGCCCCGCCCGATGCGCGCGTCGAGCGAGACCGGTGCACGCGGCGCCCGACGTCGGCCGAGCCCTACGGCCGGTTCGAATTCCGCTGCGAAGGATTTCCCCTGAACCATCGGGGAACGCTAGGCGCTTGTGGCTAACGGCGCGTTAACGCGCCTGCACGATCACTTCTTGCCGAGGCTCAGCCCACCGAAGCGCTTGTTGAAGCGCGCGACCTGGCCGCCGGTATCGAGCATCGTGCCGCGGCCGCCGGTCCAGGCCGGATGCGCGAGCGGATCGATCTCAAGCGTCATGAGATCGCCTTCCTTGCCCCAGGTCGAGCGAGTCTCGTAGGTGGAGCCGTCGGTCATCTGCACCTTGATGGTGTGATAATCGGGGTGGGTATCTTTCTTCACGTCACGAATTCCTTGGAATGCCGCCGGTTACCGACCGGCAGCAGGAGGCGGCGCACTACACGGCGCGCGGCCGCTTTGCAAGATTGTCAGGCTTTCGGCGGATCCGCGATCATCGCGGTGAAGTTGGCCTCGGCGGCGAGCTGGCCGTCGATCGTCGCGCGCCCGGCGAACTTGCAGACGCTCGAACGCTTCTGGAGGAACTCGACCTCGAGCTTGAGCAGCACGCCGGGCTCGACCGGCTTGCGGAACTTGGCGCCGTCGATCGCCATGAAATAGACGAGCTTGCCCGAGCCTGCGAGCCCGAGCAATTCGACCGCGAGCACGCCCGCGGCCTGCGCCAGCGCCTCGACGATCAGCACGCCCGGCATGATCGGGCGGCCTGGGAAATGGCCCTGGAAGAAGCCTTCGTTGATCGTCACCGCCTTGATTGCCGTGATCGACCGGTCGAGGATCAGTTCCTCGACACGGTCAACCAACAGCATCGGGTAGCGGTGCGGGAGCGCCGCCATCACGCGCGTGATGTCGAGCGGCCCCAGCGACCTGGCGTCCGCGGCCCCGGAGGAGCCGTCTTCGCTCACCGTCCCGGCGGCTTCGGCGCCGGAGTGGTGCCGGCCGGTGCGGCGGCCTGGCCCTGCGGCGGCGGCGGCGGAGCGACGACGTTGACCGCCTGGAGCTTGGCGTTCATGCCCGCGAGCACGTCATTGGTGACGTCGATCGTCGGCGCGGCGAACAGAACGGCACTCCGGTCGAGCGTGACCGTCGCGCCACGCTGCTGCGAGACCTGGTCGAGCAACGGCTTGAGCGCCTCGATCTCCTGCTGGCGAACGAACTGCGCGTTGCGCTGGAGCGTGTCCTGCTGCGCCTGGATCTGGCTCTGCGCGGTCTGCTGTTTGCCCTCGAACGCCGTGATTCGCGTCTGGAGCGCCGCATCGGGCTTGCCGTTCGCCGCGTTGACTGCGGTACGGAGCGCCTGGCCCTCGGTCTGCAACGGCGCCGCTAGCTGCTGCGCGAACTGCTGGAGCTGAGCCTGCTGCGCTTGAAGCTGTGCGTCGGCCGCCTTGCACGCGGTGCATTCGGTGAGCACCTTTTCGGCGTCGATGATCGCGATCACCGGCGTGGGCAGCTTCGCCTGCGCGGCGGCTGGAGCGGCGTAAACGAGCGTCGCGGGAACTGCGCACGTCGCTGCCAACATGAGTGTCTTGAGTTTCATCAGAACTGGGTCCCTACGTTGAATGTGACGAGTTTGGGGTCATCGCCCGGCTGCACGAGCAGGGCTTTGGAGACATCGATCCGGAGCGGGCCGAACGGCGAGTTCCAATCCACGCCGAAACCGATCGCGAGGCGCGGCCTGGGCGAATTGCCGAGGAAACGCTCGATGAACGGGTCGGTGAAGGTCGTATATTTGGGGTTGACCGTCGTGCCCACGCACGGGTCAGCCGCGGTCGCGGCAAAACCGATCGGGCAGAGGGTCTGGAAGGCGCCCTGGTAGACGTAGACCTGGTTGCCGTTGGCGTCCTTGTGGTCGGTTGCGAGCGGCAGCAGCGTGGGCGAGCCGTCGGCGTTGAACAGCTTGGTGCCCGTGCCGTCCGTCGCCTGGGCGAACGTGAGCGTCTTGCCCGGGTTGGTGATGCCCCACAGCGCGCCGACCTGGATGAACACCGAGGGACGCAGCCCGAGCTCGGATGCGCCCGAGCCGAGCGGGATCGCCATTTCCGCCTTGCCCAGATAATAAGCGCGGCCGCCGAGCGCGTCGTCGACGATCTGGTTGCGATCGGTAATGAGCAGCTGAGTGCCGGCGTTGGGATCGCCGCTGAAGCCGATGCGCTGAACGCGCGGGCCGATGCCGCGAATGTCGAAGCCGCGGAACTGAGGTTCGCCCAGATAGAAGCGATCGGTGATCCGCACCGGGTCCTCGCCCGCCACCGTCGTCTTCTCGAGCGAATGGATGTAGCCGCCCTCGCCCGAGAGCGAGAAGATGAAGCCGCCGCCGACATTCCAGTATTTATCGGCGTTGACGTGCGTCGCGAACGTAGCGGACCTGGCCGCCGAGTCCGGCGAAATCGGTGCTGAACACCAGCCGGTTGCCCTTGGTCGGGCGGATGCGGCTGTTGAGGCTGTCATAGATCAGCGAGCCGCCGATCAGCGAGGTGATCCGCGATCCGACCGCCTGGCAATAATAGCGGCCGGCGAGGAGCGGATCGCAGACGCCGTTGGTGTAGAAGCTCGCCTGATCGAGCGTCACATTGTCCTGGCTCAGCATATACCGGCCCGAGAAGGTCCAGTATTCGGTGAGCGGCACGCCGGTGATCAGCTGGAAGCCGGTCGAGACCTGGCTGTAGGTGGTATTGCGCTGGTCACCGATCTGGTTGAACGCGTTGTAGTCGCGCCGGAAGAGCGTCCCGCCCAGCGCCACGTTCTTGTCGAACAGATAGGGCTCGGTGAAGCCGAGCTCGACGGACTTGGAATAGCTCGACCAGTCGGCCGAGGCCTGGAGCGTCTGCCCCTTGCCGCGGAAGTTGCGCTGGGTGATCGAGCCCTGAAGGATGAAGCGCTCGAGGCTCGAATAGCCGGCCGACAGCGTCAGCTCGCCGGTCGCCTTCTCCTCGACGTTGGCCGCGAGAACGATCCGATCGGGCGCCGAGCCTTCCTTGCGCTCGATCTCGAACTTGTCCTGGAAATAGCCGAGCGAGTTGATGCGGTCCTGCGAGCGCTTGACGAGGAAGGTGTTGAACGCGTCGCCTTCCGCCAGGCGGAACTCGCGACGGATCACCTTGTCCTGCGTCTGAGTGTTGCCGGTGATCTCGATCCGCTCGACATAGGTGCGGTTGGCCTCGCCGATATGGAAATTCAGCGTCATGGTCAGCGCGTCCTTGTCGCGCTGGTACTCCGGGCGGACGTCGGCGAAGGCATAGCCGAACAGGCCGGCGGCCTCACTCAGCCCATCGATCGAATCCTCGACGAGCTTGGCGTTGTACCATTCGCCCTCATGGATCGGCAGCGTCTTGGCGAGCTTCTTGTCGTCGAAGTCGCGGATCGCGCTGTCGACGGTGATCGGGCCGAACTTGTAGCGCTTTCCTTCCTCCACCACGTAGGTGATGATGAAGTCCTTCTTGTCCGGCGTGAGCTCGGCGACCGCCGAGATGACGCGGAAATCGGCATAGCCGTTGGTCAGATAAAACTGGCGCAGCTTCTGCTGGTCATAGGCCAGGCGATCCTGGTCGTAGCTCGTGTTCGAGCTGAGCAGATGCATCAGATTGGCCTGCTTGGTGGCCATCTGACCGCGCAGCTTGGCGTCCGAGAAGATCTCGTTGCCGATGATGTTGATCTGCTGGACCTTGGATTTCGGTCCCTCGTGCACTTCGAAGATCACGTCGACGCGATTCTGGTCGAGGCTCACCATCTTGGGCTCGACGGTGGCGCCGAAGCGGCCCTGGCGGCGATAGAGCTCGATGATCCGCGACACGTCCGCGCGGACCGCGCTGCGGGTGAAGATCTGACGGGGCTTGAGTTTGACCTCCTTGTCGATCTTGTCCTGCTTCAAATGGCTGTTGCCCTCGAAGATCACGCGGTTGATGACCGGATTTTCCTTGATCCGGATGATCAGATCGCCGGTCGGTCCGCCGTCGATCTCGACGTCGGCGAGCAGGTCGCTGGCGAGCAGGTCCTTGATCGCCTGGTCCAGCGTCTCGTTGTTGTAGGATTCGCCCACGCGCAGGCGGGTGTAGGACAGCACCGTCTCCGGCTCGATGCGCTGCGATCCCTCGACGCGCAACGAACGGACCGTCCGAGTCACCTGCGGTTCCACCGCGGGCACCGTCTGCGGCGCGGCCGGTGCACCCGGCGCGGTCTGGGGAGCGGGGGCCGCGGCAGGCGCGGTCTGCGCCCCGGCAGGCATCGCGAAGCCCGAGAGCATCGTTCCCGCCAGAAGCGTCGTAGTTGCGCGAGCGCCCATTTTATTCGCCTTGATCGCTGTCACATCCCACCCCAAGCCGGAATCCCATCGCCGTTCGCGTTCGCGATCCCGAAGACCGCCCTGCCCGAACCGCATCAGCCGATCAACCCGGCCAGATATTTCCACACGCCGAACGCGCCCAGATCGTTGCGCGTCACCAGCAGCATCAGCGCCAGAATCGCCGCCAGCCCGCCACGAAACGCCCACTCCATCACTCGAGGCTCCACTGGCCGCCGCCGGATCGCCTCTATCCCGTAGAACAGCAAGTGACCGCCATCCAGCACCGGGACTGGCAACAGGTTAATGAATCCGAGATTAATGGAAATCATCGCGATGAAATAGACGAAGCCGACCCATCCCAACGAGAGACTCTGGCCGGAGATCTGCGCGATCCGGAGCGGCCCGCCAAGCTCGTCGACCGAGCGGCGTCCGGTGACGATCTGGCCGAGCGCATCGATCGTCCCGCGCACGATCTGAGCGGTCTGGCGGATGCCGACCAGCGGCGCTTCGAACACCGAGACAGGGACGAGCACCGGCGCGCTGGTGCCGATTCCGAGCTGGCCGAGGCGATAGACGTTGCCGAACCGGTCTTTCTCGACGTGAACCCCGATCGTCGCGTCGCCCTGCATCGCCTTGCCGGCGCGCGTGAATTCGAGGTGCACCTTCTCGTCGGGGCGCAGGCGCGTATAGTCCGCGAGATCTTCGAACGTGTCGACCGAGCGGCCGCCGAGCGTGGTGATCCGGTCGCCCGGCTGGAGACCGGCGTGCGCGGCCGGGCTGCCCGCGACCACGCTGCCGACGACCGCAGGGGTGCGCGGATCGCCCTGCGCGACCGCGAACACGCCGAGGATCAGCACCGCGATGAGGAAATTGGTGATCGGCCCCGCCGCAACGATGATCGCGCGCTGCCACAAGGGCTTGGCCTGAAAGGTCTGAGCGCGCTCGGCAGCCGGAAGCGAAAGCCACTCGGTCGAGGGCAGCCCGGCCGGGTCCATATCGCCGGCGAAGCGGACATAGCCGCCGAGCGGCATCCAGCCGAACTTCCAGCGAGTGCCGCGCTTGTCGGTGAAGCCAGCGATCTCGCGGCCGAAGCCGACCGAGAATTCGTCGGCCTTCACGCCGAACCAGCGTCCGGCGAGATAATGGCCGAGCTCATGGAGGAAAACGAGCGGCCCGAGCACGAGCGCGAACGCCAGGATCGTGACGAGGAAGCTGGGGATTCGCTCAAGCTACGCAGTCCTTCACACGCTCGCCCGAGATCCGCCGGGCTTCCGCGTCGATTGCCAATACCGCATCGAGGCTTTCCGGGGCGGCCGGGTCATAGCGCGCCAGCGTATCGGCAACGATTGCGGCAATTTCAAGAAAGTTGAGGCGGCCCGAAAGGAAGGCGGCCACGGCGACCTCGTTGGCGGCGTTGAGGATCGCCGGCCGCGCGCCGCCGGCCTCAAGCGCCGCCCGCGCCAGCGCGATCGCGGGGAAACGCACCGGGTCCGGCTCCTCGAAGTCGAGCCGGCCGATCCGCGCCAGATCGAGCCGTTCGCACGGGGTCTCCATCCGGTCGGGCCAGGCGAGCGCGTAGCCGATCGGGGTGCGCATGTCAGGCGAGCCGAGCTGCGCCAGCACCGACCCGTCGACATATTCGACCATCGAGTGGATCACCGACTGGCGGTGGACGAGGATCTCGAGCTGGTCGGGGCGCACCGGGAAGAGGTGCAGCGCCTCGATCAGCTCGAGGCCCTTGTTCATCATCGTCGCCGAATCGACCGAGATCTTGGCGCCCATCGACCAGTTCGGGTGCGCCACCGCCTGCGCAGGCGTGATCGCGCGCATCTGATCGAGCGAGAGCGCGCGGAACGGCCCGCCGCTCGCAGTGAGCACGATCCGGCGGACGCGCTCGGGCGCGGTGCGGTCCAGACACTGGAACACGGCATTGTGCTCCGAATCGACCGGCAGGATCGTCGCGCCGTGCGCGCGCGCCGCTGCGGTCATCACCGCGCCCGCGGAGACCAGCGCCTCCTTGTTCGCGAGCGCGACGGTGCCGCCGCTTTCGATCGCCGCCATCACCGGCTCGAGCCCGGCGGTGCCGACGATTGCCGCCATCGTCCAGTCGGCGCCCATTCGCGCGGCGTCGCACACCGCGTCGGGTCCTCCCCTCGCCTCGATCCCGGTTCCCGCGAGCCGACCGCGCAGCATCGGGAGTCGGGCCGGATCGGCGACCACCGCCAGCCGCGCATTGGTGCGGATCGCCGCCGCGGCGAGCTTGTCGACGTCCGAATTGGCGGTGAGCGCCAGCACCTCGAACCGCTCCGCCTCGCGCTCGATCAGGTCGAGCGTCGAGCAGCCGACCGATCCGGTGGCGCCGAGGACGGTGACTCGCTTCACGCGAGCAGCACCAGCAGCGCCGCCGCGGGCGCAACCGCGACCAGTCCGTCGAGTCGGTCCATCAACCCACCGTGACCGGGGAGCAAATTGCCCGAATCCTTGACCCCCGCCTGCCGCTTGAGGTGGCTCTCATAGAGATCGCCGAGCTGCGCGAGGATCGCGAGGAACGGCGTCGCGATGGCGAGCCGCACCGGCAAGTCGAACAGCAGCACCAGCGCGAAGCCGAACAGCCCCGCCGCCGCGAGCCCGCCGATGAAGCCCGCCCAGGTCTTGTTCGGGCTGATCGTCGGGGCCAGCCGCGGCCCGCCGATCGCCCGTCCGGCGAAGAAGGCGCCGCTGTCGCACGCCCAGACCAACGCCATGGCCCAGAAGGTGAGCAGCAGCCCGTCGTTCCGCCCGAGCACGTCGGTATGTTCGCGCAACGATACCAGCGCGACTACCGGCAGCCCGACATAGAGCAGCCCTGCCGCTAGTCGCGGCCGCCGAGTCACTGCCGCGACGAAGAACGCGGCCCCCGCCAGCAGCCCGAGCGTGAAGAAGCCCGGCCCCGCCGCGATCGGCGCGAGCGCCGCCAGCGGCACCGACAAGGCGTATTGCGCCAGCCGCCGCTGCTTCGACGCGCCGACCAGGTCCGCCCATTCGACGAACATCAGCAGACCGACGATCACCGTCACCAGCCAGAAGCCGAACCCGCCAATCGCCAGCGCCCCGCCCGCGACCGCGATCAGCGCGAACGCGACGCCGATCCGCGTCGTCAAATCGGACTTGCCCGCTTTCACAAGCCTCCGAACCGACGCTGGCGGCGGCCGTACTGATCGAGCGCGTCGGCCAGCGCCGCCTCGTTGAAATCGGGCCATAGCGTGTCGACGAACAGCAGCTCGGCATAGGCCGCCTGCCACAACAGAAAATTGGAAAGTCGCTGCTCGCCCGAGGTTCGGATCATCAAGTCGAGCGGCGGCAAGTCGTGCGTCTCGAGCGCGTCGGAGAAATGGCGCTCGTCGATGTCGGCGGGGTCGATGGTGCCGTCTCGCGCCCGCTCGGCCAGCGACCGCGCAGCCGCGACGATCTCGGCCTGAGCGCCGTAGTTGAGCGCGATCACCAGCGTCGGTCCGGGATTGCCGGTGGTGCGCGCGATCGCGCCGTCGATCATCGCGACCAGATCGGGCGCGAGGTGCCGCCACCCGCCGATCACCCGGAGTTTGACGCCCTCGGACACCAGTTCGTCGAGCTCGCTCGCCAGGAAATGGCGCAGCAGCCCCATCAGGTCGCTGACCTCCTCCTCGGGCCGCCGCCAATTTTCCGACGAGAAAGCGTAGAGCGTGAGCACTTCGATCCCGAGCTTGCGCGCGGCGCGGCTGACGCGGCGGACCGCTTCGACGCCCTGCTTGTGCCCCGCGATCCGCGGCAGGAAGCGCGCCTTCGCCCAGCGCCCGTTGCCGTCCATGATGATGGCGACGTGGCGGGGGGGCGTGCCTGTTTCGGGGGTCGGCTTGGGTTTGGCGGCCATGGTTATGCGGCCCGATGAGCGCCGGGCCGGTCATGCCCCCGGCATGACCTGAACAGCTGGCGCTGTCCGCCCGTCACTTCCCCAAAATTTCCTTTTCCTTGGCCGCGGTCGCGGCGTCGATCTCGGCGATCGTCGAATCGGTCAGCCTTCTGGACCTCGGTCTCGTGGCGCTTGCGCTCGTCTTCGCTGTAGACGCCCTTCTTCTCATCGAGCTTGAGGCTGTCCATCCCGTCGCGGCGGACGTTGCGCGCGGCGACGCGGGCCTTTTCGGCATATTGGCTGGCGAGCTTGGCGAGCTCCTTGCGGCGCTCCTCGGTCAGATCGGGAATCGGCAGGCGCAGCGTCTGGCCGTCGACGATCGGGTTGAGCCCGAGCCCGGCCGAGCGGATCGCCTTGTCGACGGGCCCGACATTCGACTTGTCCCACACCTGCACCGACAGCAGGCGTGGCTCGGGCGCCGAGACGGTGGCGACCTGGTTGATCGGCGTGTGCGCGCCATAGACCTCGACCGAAACCGGATCGAGCAGCGTCGTCGAGGCGCGGCCGGTGCGCAGCCCCCCCAGATCGTGCTTCAGCGCCTCGACCGCGCCGTGCATGCGGCGCTCGATGTCGGCCTTGTCATATGCGGCCATTTGGCTCTCCTATCCTCTTGATCAGGCGAATGCGGCTTCGTTCTGGACCAATGTCGCGACGCCCTCGCCGCGCAGCACCGCCGCCAGGTTGCCCGGCTCGCGGATGTTGAACACCACGATCGGAATGTTGTTGTCGCGGCACAGCGCGACTGCGCTCGCGTCCATCACCTTGAGATTGTCCGCGAGGACGCGATCGTAGCCGAGCGTCTCGTAGCGCTTGGCGGTCGGCACCTTCTTCGGGTCGGCATCATACACGCCGTCGACCGAGGTGCCCTTGAACAGCGCGTCGCACTTCATCTCGGCGGCGCGGAGCGCGGCGCCGCTGTCGGTGGTGAAGAAGGGGTTGCCGGTGCCCGCGGCGAAGATCACGACGCGGCCCTTCTCGAGATGGCGTTCGGCGCGGCGGCGGATGAAGGGCTCGCACACCGACGCCATCGGGATCGCCGACTGGACTCGCGTCTCGACGCCGATCTTCTCCAGCGCGTTCTGCACCGCGAGGGCGTTCATCACCGTGGCGAGCATGCCCATGTAATCGGCGGTGGCGCGCTCGATCCCCTTGGCGGCGGCCGAGAGCCCGCGGAAGATATTACCCCCGCCGACCACCACGCACAGCTCATAGCCTTGCGCCTTGGCGTCGGCGATCTCACCCGCCACGCGCGCGGTCACCTCCGGATCGATCGCAAGCCCACCCTGCCCCATCAGGACCTCGCCCGAAAGCTTGAGGAGGATGCGTTTGAAGCGGGGGAGTGTCATCGGGCCCTAGCGATTTGAGGCGGATAGCGAAGCGCGCGGACCTTAGAGGTGGCAGGAGGCGGGGACAAGCGTAGATGCCCCGCCGTCATGCCGGACTTGTTCCGGCATCCACGGCACCGCAGTCGCAGGACAAGCACCTCTTGTCCTGCGGCCAGACGCACGGTGGCCCCCGGAACAAGTCCGGGGTGACGCAGCGCGGAACGTCAGTCCTTCTTGATGCCCGCGGTCGCGGCCACTTCGGCGGCGAAGTCGCTCTCTTCCTTCTCGATGCCTTCGCCGAGCTGGAAGCGGACATAGTCCTTGAGCACGATCGTCGTGCCTGCATCCTTGCCGGCCTTGGCGACGACGTCGGCGACAGGGGTCTTGTTGTCCATCACGAACAGCTGGCTGAGCAGCGCATTCTCCTTGGCGAACTTCTTGACCGAGCCCTCGACCATCTTGGCGATGATGTCGGCGGGCTTGCCGCTCTCGGCGGCCTTCTCGGTCGCGATCGCGCGTTCGCGGTTGAGTACCTCGGGATCGAGGCCGCTCTCGTCGAGCGCGAGCGGGAACGCGGCGGCGATGTGCATCGCGATCTGCTTGCCGAGCGGCTCGAGCACGTCGACGCCCGCGTCGCTCTCGAGTGCGACCAGAACGCCGATCTTGCCGAGCCCGGGGGCCGCGGCGTTGTGGACATAAGGGATCACGGCGCCGTTCGAGACCTGGATTCGCTTGGCGCGGCGCAGGTTCTGGTTCTCGCCGATCGTCGCGATGTTGTGCGTCAGCACGTCGGCGACCGAGCCGCCGGCGGGCATCGCCGCGGCCTTGAGCACCTCGATATCGTCGCCCTGCTCGAGCGCAATCTGAGTGACCTCGCGGACGAACTGCTGGAACTGGTCGTTCTTGGCGACGAAATCGGTCTCGGAATTGACCTCGATCGCGGCACCCTTGGTGCCCGCGACGGCGACGCCGACGAGGCCCTCGGCCGCGGTGCGGCTCGACTTCTTCGCGGCGGCGGCGAGGCCCTTGGCGCGCAGCCAGTCGGCGGCGGCTTCCATATCGCCCGCGGTCTCGGTCAGCGCCTTCTTGCAGTCCATCATGCCGGCGCCGGAGCGCTCGCGCAGTTCCTTCACGGCGGATCCGGGGATTTCAGCCATTTCTTCTTCCTCAGCTAGATACGCTCGGGGGAGACAGCGCCTTCGCCCTGCCCCGCCCCGATTACAGTTGGATGACGCAGCTCACGCGTCGAGCTGGCGCTCGCCTTCTTCGGCGGTCTCGGGCTCGGTCGAGGCGGCGGGAGCTTCGGGCTCCTCGGCGGCGGCAGGAGCTTCCGGCTCGGCCGGAACCTCAGGCTCGGCGGCGGGAGCTTCGGACTCGGCGGCGGCTTCGACCTCAGGCTGCGGCTCGCCGGCGACTTCGGCCTCAGGCTCGGCAGGCGCTTCGGCGACCGGTTCGGCAACGACCGGCTCGGGGATCGAGGCGACCGGGGCAGACTCGGGCGCGGCGGCAACCGGCTCCGGAGCTGCAGCAGCCGGCTCCGGCTCGGCCAGCGCGGCTTCGACCGGCGGCTCGGCGGCGGCGCCGAAATCTGCGCCAGACGACATGTACGCATCCTGCCCGCCGCGCGTGGCGGCGATGGCGATCGCTTCGCAATAGAGGCGGATCGCGCGGCTGGCGTCGTCATTGGCGGGGACCGGGAAGGCGATGCCGTCCGGGCTCACGTTCGAATCGAGGATCGCGACGACCGGGATGCCCAGCGTATTGGCTTCCTTGATTGCCAGCTCTTCCTTGTTGGCGTCGATCACGAACATCACGTCGGGAATGCCGCCCATGTCGCGGATGCCGCCGAGGCTGAGTTCGAGCTTGTCCTTTTCGCGGGTGAGCTGGAGCACTTCCTTCTTGGTGAGGCCGGTGGTGTCGCCTGACAATTGCTCTTCGAGCGTCTTCATCCGCTTGATCGAGCCCGAGATCGTCTTCCAGTTGGTGAGCATGCCGCCCAGCCAGCGGTGGTTGACGAAATGCTGGTTCGAGCGGCGCGCCGCGTCGGCGATCGCTTCAGCCGCCTGGCGCTTGGTGCCGACGAACAGCACCTTGCCGCCGGCCGCGGCGGTCGAATGGACGAACTCGAGCGCGCGCGCGAACAAGGGCACGGTCTGCGAGAGATCGATGATGTGGACGCCGTTGCGCTCGCCGAAGATGTAGGGCTTCATCTTCGGGTTCCAGCGATGCGACTGGTGGCCGAAATGCGCGCCCGATTCGAGCAATTGCTGCATGGAGACGACAGGTGCCGCCATAGGGATAACTCCTTCCGGTTGTTCCTCTGGGAAGCGATGACCAAGGCGAGGCCTCGGCACCGGTTTATGAGCTTCCCATGCGGGTTGAGGCGGCGCCGTTAGCCACAACGCGCCGTAAAGACAACCCCTTTCCCGTCATGGCGGAGCGGAAACAATCCGGGAACATCGCTTGACACGCTGAACATTAATGGAACATAAAGGGCTCATATCGGAACGAGAGGGATCGGGCGATGGCGGGAATTGGGGCGATGATGTTCTTTCTGGCGGTGCTGGCCTTCGCGGGCTGGGTGATCGTCGAGACGGTGCGGCCGCAGATCGGGCGGATCGCGTTCCTGCTGCAATATGGCTCGCCGATCGGGGCGCCGCTACCGGCGCCATCGCGGGCTATGGTTCGGGGGAGGTCGGTTCCGCTGCGCGTGTCGTTGCCGCCTCGCCTTCGCGCAGCCGCCTGATCCGGCGGTAGCCGCGGATGCTGAACGGGATCGTCGCCAGATAGGCGAGGCCGATCGCGGTCAGCGTCGGCCAGGGTTGCGAGACGATCGCCGCGACGAGCACCACCAGCATGGCCACCACCTCGAACCGCACCCGCTGGCGCAGCCGGAACGAGGTCGGCGACCAGGTCGCGACGCTCGACACCATCAGTAGCGCGCTCAGCGCGGTCCAGGGCGCGACCACCACCGCCGAGCGGAATAGCGCCAGGTGGTCGGTCGAGAACCAGAGATAGAGCGGAATCATCGCGATCACCGCACCCGCCGGCGCGGGCACCCCGGTGAGATAGCCCGCCGACTTGTGCGGCTGGTGGGTCTGGTCGATCCCGGCGTTGAACCGCGCGAGCCGAAGCGCGCAGAACAAGGCATAGACCAGCGCCAGCGTCCAGCCGAGGCGAGACACGTTCTGCAGCGACCAGAGGAACAGGATCAGCGCGGGCGCGACGCCGAAGCTGATCGCGTCGGACAGGCTGTCGAGCTCGGCGCCGAAGCGGCTCTCGCCGTGCATCATCCGCGCGATCCGCCCGTCGATCCCGTCGAGCACGCCCGCGACGAGCACCATCAGCACGGCGGTCTCCCACGCGCCCATGATCGCGAAGCGGATCGCGGTGAGGCCGACGCACAGCGCCATCGCCGTCACCGCATTGGGCACGATCGCTCTAAGCGGGATCCCGCGCTGCGGCCGCAAGACGTTCCGCTCGCGGCGCGGGGGCTTCATCGCCGCGCCTGCGTCACTGCGAGATGCCCGCCACGGCCGGAGCGCCGCGCCGGCCGATCACCGTCTCGCCCGCCACCGCGCGCTGGCCGAGCGCCACCTGGCAGGCATAGCCCTCGGGCAAAAACACGTCGACGCGGCTGCCGAAGCGGATCAGGCCGATCCGCTGCCCACCGACGACCATGTCGCCCGCCTTGACGAAACTCACGATCCGCCGCGCGACGAGCCCAGCGATCTGGGTGAACCCCACGCGTAGGCCGTTCCGGTCCTCGACGATGATGTGCTGGCGCTCGTTCTCCTCGCTCGCCTTGTCGAAATCGGCGTTGAGGAACTTGCCCGAGACATAGATGACGTGGCGCACGGTGCCGCTGATCGGCGTCCGGTTGATGTGGACATCGAACACACTCATGAAGATCGAGACGCGTACCAGCGGCTTGGTGCCGAGCGCCTGCGGGCCGGCCATCTCGCGCGGCAGCGCCACCCGCTCGATCATCGTCACCAGCCCGTCGGCGGGCGAGACGACCAGCCCCTCCCCTTGCGGCGTCACCCGGATCGGATCGCGGAAGAACAGCGCGACCCAGATCGTCAGGCCGATCAGCGGCCAGGTGAAGAAATCCCAGAAGAACAGGCTGAGCAGCGCGACCACGCCCGCGACGAGCACGTACTTGCGCCCCTCGGTATGCACCTCGGGGATACGCCATTTCACCGTCGCTACGCCGATCGGGGACTTTTCGGGCGATGCCATGGGGGCGCTCTAGCCGCGTGGCGGGGGCAAGACAATCAAGGCTTGCCGATCGTGCGCGCGAAGAAGGCGCCGACGCGCTCGGCATATTCGGGCGTCGAGACCGCCGAAACCTGGGCGTGGG
The DNA here is from genome assembly GCA_963799985.1 of uncultured Alphaproteobacteria bacterium. Classification (GTDB taxonomy): domain Bacteria; phylum Pseudomonadota; class Alphaproteobacteria; order Sphingomonadales; family Sphingomonadaceae; genus Sphingomonas. The sequence continues at coordinate 625,274 of CAWCZC010000005.1, forward strand.
TAAGCCCCTGCAAGATCCACAGCGCGCGCGGGCCGGATGCGGCGTTGAACAACGCGCGGGTCTCGTCGGGCGGCGTGTAGCGATCACCGCCGCCGCCAATCACGAAGACGGGTCCCTTGTAGGCGCGAATCGCGGTGACGGGCGAGAGCCGCCCGGGCCAGACGCCCCAGCGCGGCAGCGACTGGTAGCTGAGCAGCGGCTCGATCAACCGGGCCGGGACGGTCCCGGCGATCGCGGCAATGCGGTTGCGGACCGCGTGGCGAATGTCGGGATAGACCGCTTGGAGCACCATCGCGTCGGCCGGGAGCGGCCCGCCGTCGCCGCTCAGCGCAGCCGCGCCTCCGAGCGAAACGCCGATCACGCCGATCTTCCCGCCCAGTTGCCGTTTCCGGAGCCACGCGAAGGCGCCAAGCGCGTCGCGGCTTTCTTGCAGGCCGAAGCTGCGTGCTTCCTGCTGCGACTGCCCGTGCCCCCTGAAATCGATCCCGAGCACCGCGTAGCCGAGGCTGGACAGCCACGCGGCGTCCTGCACCATAGCCGCGCGCGAAGCGCCATTGCCGTGGAGCAGCAGAACCGCCGGCGCGTTCGCGGCGCGGCCGGGGCGGTAGGTTGCGGCGATCCGCACGCCGTCCGACGCGGTGAGCGTGAAATCTAGCGCGAGGGCGGGGGCGGTGGCGGTTGCCACCACCGAGACCTCGGGCCGCACCATCAAGCCGCCTAAGATCCAGGCGAGCGCGAGTACCGCGAAGGCGGCGGCCAGCCCGCCCCCTGCGATCGTGCGCCTCCTGCCCCTCTTCGCCCCTCCAGCCATGGGCCGCTTCTACATCAACCACACTCGCGATGCTGCAATCGGCTTTGAAGCGGTGCCCGGTTCGCCTATTCCGGACGCCGCGCGATGTGGCGCGCGATATTGGGAGATGCCATGACCTTGAAGGTGATCGGTGCCGGGCTCGGCAGGACGGGGACGATGTCGCTCAAGCTCGCGCTCGAGCAGCTCGGGATCGGCCGCTGCCATCACATGGTCGAGGTCTTCGCCGATCCGGCGCAGGCGCCGCTGTGGGTCGAGGCGGCCAACGGCCGGCCCGACTGGGAGGCGATCTTCGCCGGCTTCAGCGCGGTGGTCGACTATCCCGGTTGCGCGCACTGGCGCGAGCTTTCGGTTCAATACCCGGACGCCAAGATCATCCTGTCGTTGCGCGATCCGGACAAATGGTTCGATTCGGTCTCGACGACGATTTTCTCGCCCGCAAGCCGTAGCCGGATGTTGGGCGGGCCGATGGAGGAATTCTTCATGGGCAACATCTTCCGCTCGTTCATCGACCACGTCGACGACCGCGCTTATATGACCGCCTGGTTCCGCCGCTGGAATGAGGCGGTGATCGCCGAGGCGCCGCCCGAGCGGCTGCTGGTGTTCGAAGCCGCGCAGGGCTGGGAGCCACTGTGCGCTTTCCTCGGTCTGCCCGTGCCGGTCGCGCCCTACCCGCGCGTCAATACCCGGGAAGAGATGCAGGCGCGGATGGCATCGGGTGACGGCGGCAAGCCCGACCTCCAGGCAATGGCGCGCGAGATCCTTCAGCAGACGCGCCCCTAGCGCCGTAGCGCCTCAACCGAGGAAGTTGCTCAATATATCCGGGTGGAAACTCCAGCCTGCGAAGCCGCAGATGCCGAAGAACATTCCGAACGCGCCGAAGCCCCAGGCGAGATAGAGCAGCCCGAAATTCTCGACCAGCGCCGCCACCGCCGCCACTGAGATCGCGGTCGAGATCAGCGCCTCGCTCGCGTCGAACTGGTCGTCGTGGACGTTGAGCGCGTCGTACTGGTCGGCGAAGCCCTTGGCCTCGGCCGCCAGCTTCGGGGTCTCGGCGGTGTACTTGGCGATGTCGGCCGCCTGCGCCGCGATCGTCGCGGTCGCCAGCGCGGAGGGGTGCGCTCCCGCGATCAGCAGCGTCTCGGCCCGCGCGGTCTCGGCGATGTGCGCCTTGGTGCGAGTCGCCTGATACTCGCCCCAGCGATCGACCGAATCGGCTTTCGCCTGCGCCATCGCCTGGACGATGTTGCCGTCCTTGATGTTGCACACGCCCATGAACACCGAGAGCACCACCACGGTGATCGCGACGAGGCGGTTGAGGCGCTTGTCCTTGGCTTCGGCGCTGACTTCGACTTCCATGATTTGCTCCTCGAACGATCGCGCGTCTTTGCCGCGCAGGACAGTTGATCCCCGGCGCGCGGCCTCCTAGACGCACCGCCGAACCTCCATTCAGGAAAGCGAGCGCATGGGCAAGATCAAGGTGGCAACGCCGGTCGTGGAGATCGACGGCGACGAGATGACCCGGATCATCTGGGAATGGATCCGCGAGCGCCTGATCAAGCCCTATCTCGACATCGAGCTCGACTATTACGACCTCGGGATCGAGCACCGCGACGCCACCGACGACAAGGTGACTGTCGATTCCGCGCACGCAATCCAGAAGTACGGCGTCGGCGTGAAGTGCGCGACGATCACCCCGGACGAGGCGCGCGTCGAGGAATTCCACCTCAAGAAGATGTGGAAATCGCCCAACGGCACGATCCGCAACATCCTGGGCGGGGTCATCTTCCGCGAGCCGATCGTGATCTCGAACGTGCCGCGGCTCGTCCCCGGCTGGACCAAGCCGATCGTCGTCGGCCGCCATGCCTTCGGCGACCAGTACAAGGCCACCGATTTCCTCGTGCCCGGCAAGGGCAAGCTCAGCATGAAATGGCAGGGCGAGGACGGCCGGGTGATCGAGCACGACGTGTTCGACTTCCCCGATGCCGGGGTCGCGATGGGCATGTACAATCTCGACGCCTCGATCCGCGATTTCGCGCGCGCCAGCATGAACTACGCCGCCAACCGCGGCTGGCCGCTCTATCTCTCGACCAAGAACACGATCCTCAAGGCCTATGACGGCCGCTTCAAGGACTTGTTCGCGGAGATTTTCGAGAGCGAATTCAAGGCGAAGTTCGACGAACTGGGGATCGTTTACGAACATCGCCTGATCGACGACATGGTCGCGTCGGCGCTCAAGTGGCACGGCGAATTCGTCTGGGCCTGCAAGAATTACGACGGCGACGTCCAGTCGGACACCGTCGCGCAGGGCTTCGGCTCGCTCGGGCTGATGACCTCGGTGCTGATGTCCCCCGACGGCAAGACGATCGAGGCCGAGGCGGCGCACGGCACCGTCACGCGCCATTACCGCATGCATCAGCAGGGCAAGGCGACCTCGACCAACCCGATCGCCTCGATCTTCGCCTGGACGCAAGGCCTGGCGTTCCGCGGCAAGTTCGACGACACGCCGCTGGTCACCAAGTTCGCCGAGACGCTCGAGAAGGTCTGCGTCGAGACGGTCGAGGCCGGCCACATGACCAAGGACCTCGCCATCCTGATCGGCCCCGATCAGCCGTGGATGACGACCGAGCAGTTCTTCGAGCAGGTGCGGGTGAACCTCGAAGCGGCGATGGGGGAATGGGCTTAGTCGTGCCGGCAAGCGGCCGCTCATGATGCGAGAGGAGGCGTTCCTGGCGTTCCTAGCGCCTTCGCTGGGGGCTCGGTCTGTTGGCAGCTATCTGTCCTATTGCCGGAGGGTTGAGCGCGATTTGGCGATCAACCTCGACATCGAAGATCTTACCGAGCACGGCATAGAAGGGCTGGCACTTCGCTTACGCGCTGGCGGAATTGCGGACGCAAGCCTGCGAAACTGTCTGGCCGCAATGCGCTCTTACGCGGAGTTCAGCGTGCGTAGGCCGAGTCCACTTGCCGCGGCTGCCCCTGAGCCACCGACTTTGCGCCCGCCCGTACCCGTAATCGCGGAAGCGACGATACCCGAATTGATGCGGCTTCACAGCGACGTCATGGCCGAGCTGCGAGCGCTCGGTGCTGAGAACTGGGAATGGCCCGACCGGGGACTATGCCGAGCTCTTGTTTTCGCGCGCATTCGGCTGGGTACTCGAATGCAATTCTGCATCCGGGCACGACGCGGCGGATCGGACGGGGACTCGCTACCAGATTAAGGCCCGGCGACTTGGACCTCGCAGTCCATCCCGCCAGTTGGGCGCGCTGCGCCGGCTCCCGGAGCGGGACTTTGACCAATTGGCCGCGGTATTATTCGACGAAGAATTCGCTGTACTGCGCGCGGCGATAATCCCGCACGCAGTAGTGACCGATCTGGCGCGACGAGTGGAGCACACCAACAGCTGGCGGTTCATGCTCGCTGATCGGGTTTGGTCCCTGCCGGGCGTAGTGGACGTGACCGAAGACCTGCAGCGCTTGGCGGCAGCTCTCTGAATTTATTGAATTGTTACCTCCGGCGACGGCACATGCTCGGGCCGGAACCCCATTCCGTGCACACGCGCCGGAATGCGCCGGGGCCAGCCTCCCGATGACAAGCGCGTGCGCGCCGGCGTAGATAGGGCAATGCTGAACCTTCAGAACAGCGGATTCAGCGACGCGCTGGTGATCCTGGGCGCCGCGGGCCTCGTGATCCCCGCCTTCGCGCGCTTTCGGATCAGCCCGGTGATCGGCTTCATCCTGGTCGGCGCGCTGGTGGGCCCCGTCGGGCTCGGCGCGCTCGTGCACGCGCATCCGTGGCTCTATTACTTCACCATCTCCGAGCCGCACGCGATCGAGCCCTTCGCCGAGTTCGGCATCATCCTGCTGCTGTTCTCGATCGGGCTCGAGCTCTCGTTCAAGCGGCTGTGGGCGATGCGGAATCAGGTGTTCGGCGTCGGCGCGGCCGAGCTGTTCGGCGCGGGCGCGGTGCTGGCGGCGGCGCTCTACCTGACCGGGCTGAGCGCGGGCGGCGCGATCGGGCTCGGCGTGGCGCTGGCGCTGTCCTCGACCGCGCTGGTGCTGCCGATCGCGGGGACGACGAGTTCCGTCGGCAAGGCCGCCTTCGCGATGCTGCTGTTCGAGGATCTGGCGCTGGTGCCGATCCTGTTCCTGCTCGCCGCCTTCGCGCCCGGCGGGGCAGACGGCGGCTGGATGGGACTGGCGCGCGTGCTCGGGCTCGGTGCGCTGACGATCGCCGTTCTGTTCGTCGGCGGGAGGCTCGCGTTGGGGCGGATGTTCGCGCAGGCCGCGCGGACCAAGAGCCCCGAGCTGTTCCTCGCCGCCAGCCTGCTGGTGGTGATCGTCGCGAGCCTCACCACCAGCGCGGTGGGCCTCTCGCCGATCGTCGGCGCGCTGATCGCGGGGCTGCTGATCGCCGAGACCGAATATGTGAGCGAGGTCGAGGCGATCACCGCGCCGTTCAAGGGGCTCGCGCTCGGCGTATTCCTGATCACCGTGGGCATGCGGCTCGACCTGACGCTGGTGTTGCGCGACTGGCCCGCGCTGCTCGGCGCGACTCTGCTGGTGATGGCGGTCAAGGCAAGCGTGACGATGGGGCTGCTGCGCCTGTCGGGCGCGCGGATGGGGACCGCGGCCGAGACCGGTGTGCTGATGGCGAGTCCTTCGGAGACCACACTGATCGTGCTCGGCGTCGCGGGCGCGGCGGGGCTGATCGTTCCCGCCACCGCCGCCTTCTGGACGACCGTCACCGCCATCGGCCTCACCACCACGCCTCTGCTTGCCAGCGCGGGAAGGTTGATGTCCCGGCTGATCGAGCGCCGTCACGCGGGCGATGCGCCCGAAGCTTCGATCGATGCCGCGATGGGCCCCGGAACGGTGGTGATCGGCTTCGGCCGAGTCGGGCGCACCGTGGCGGACATGCTCATGCGCCACGGCTTGCCCTACATCGGCGTCGACGCCGACGTCGACAACGTCAAGGCGGCGCGGGCGGACGGCTATTCGGTGCTCTACGGCGACGTGACGCGGAGCGAGCTGGTCGATCAACTCAGCCTCGGCCACGCCCAGGCGCTGATCCTGACGATGGACGATCCTGTGCTTACCGTCCGCCTCACCCGGCGCGTGCGCGGCTGGGTACCCGCGCTGCCGATCATCGCCCGCGCCCGCGACATGGCGCATGCCGCCGAGCTGTACCGCGCCGGGGCAACCGACGCGGTACCCGAAACACTCGAGAGTTCGCTCCAGCTCTCCGAGGCGCTATTGGTCGATCTCGGAATCGCGGTCGGCCCGGTGATCGCCTCGATCCACGAGGAGCGGGACCGGATGCGCAGGACGATCAAGGACGCCGCCAATCTGACTCGCGAGCCGCGATTGCGGCGGACGAGCATTCGCACTCACGGAGACGACCATGCTTGATATCTTCTACGCGCTCCTCGCCCTGACCGGCCAGCCTCCGCAAACCGGCGCCGATCCGCTCGCCCCAGCGCGCGCGGGCAAGCTGCAATGCCACACGCCGGACAAGGTGAAGAAGACCTGCTCGGCGATCGCGAGCTATGAGGCGCAGCCCGACGGCAGCTTCCGCAACGCCGCCAAGGTGCTGATCGTGCCCGATCAGGGCATCTCGCTCGAGACCGTCACCACTGTCCACGTCCACGACGGCGCAGTGTGCGGAACGATCACCAAGGCGGACCTGATGGCCGGCAAGCTGGTCGTCTCCGGCGAGCCGCTGCCGGCGGACCAGGCTGCGCCGTTCCTCGAACAGATCGCCGCCAGCTTCGCCAGCGCCGGCGTGATGGACAAGGTCCTCTGCACTACCTACCGCGCCGACGGCGAGGTGCTGAAGACCGAACTCACGATCGACGGCGTCGCCAAGCCCGAGTTCGCCCAGACGGTGATCTGGGTGGATGCGAACGACGGCTATTCGCTGGGCAAGTGAGAGCTTGGGCGGGGCCTAGTGCTTCGGCGCGGCCTCGTTGGCCTTGGCGACCATCCGGTCGAATTCGTCCTTGCTGACGTCGAGCATCAGCCCCTTGCGATTGCGCCCGAAGGCGTCGAACTGAATCAGCACGTGCCCGGTGCCGTTCGAGATCACCGCGCCGTCGGCCTGGACCGCCTCGACCGTGCCGAGCGGCTTGCCGCGATAATCGTTGACGCCCGCGCCGGCGACGATGTCGTGCGGGCCGGCCGGGATCGCATAGGCGGCATTGGCGCGCGCCGCGGCGGCGGAGCGATTCACGCTGTCCTCGCGGATGCCGTTGATCAGCTTGTCGCGCATCGAAGGCTCACTCGCGGTGTCGTGCGGATCCAGGTCGGAGTTCCGGGCGTAGGCCCCCGAAACGCCGTTCATGGTCTGCGCCGAGGCGAGGCCGCAGGCGAACAGCGGCGCAACCGCGGCGGCGAGCAGTATCTTTCGAGTGGTTCGCATGGGGCACCCTCCGTAGCGCCAGGCTACAGCGGCAACCCCCGGCAAGTAAAGCGAAAGTCCTAGGCCGCCGCAGGTGCCTGTTCGAGCGCGCCGCGGATCGCCGCCAGCGCCTCGCCGGCCTTGACGCCGTCCGGCCCGCCGCCCTGCGCCATGTCCGGCCGTCCGCCGCCGCCCTGCCCGCCGAGAGCCGCCACCGCGCGCTTGACGAGATCGACCGCGTTGTGACCGCCGGGTGAATCGCCGGTCACCCCCACCGCGACCGAGGCACGGCCGTCGTTGATCGCGACCAGCGCGACCACGCCCGATCCGATCCGGGCCTTGGCTTCGTCGACCGCGCCCCGCAGCTCCTTGGGATCGAGCCCGTCGATCACCTGGCCGATGAAATTGACCCCGCCGACCTGGTCGGGACCCGCCGGCGCGGCCGCACCGCCGCCTCCGCCCATCGCGAGCACCTTCCTGGCGTCGGCCAGCTCGCGCTCGAGCTTGCGGCGTTCCTCGACCAGCGCGGCGACGCGCGCGGGGACTTCCTCGGGCGCGGCCTTGAGCACCGCCGCTGCCTCGCGCAGCCGCTCGTCGCGGCCCGCGAGCCACAACCGCGCCGCCTCGCCGGTCAGCGCCTCGATCCGCCGCACGCCCGACGAGACCGCACTCTCGGAGACGATCTTGAACAGCGCGATATCGCCGAGCGCGTTGACGTGTGTGCCGCCGCACAGCTCGACCGAATAATTCTGCTCCAGCCCGCGCCCCATCGAGAGCACGCGGACCTCGTCGCCGTACTTCTCGCCGAACAGGGCCATCGCGCCCGCGGCGATCGCGTCGTCGGGAGTCATCAGCCGGGTGGTGACGGCCTCGTTGCCGCGGATCTGCGCGTTCACGTCGGCCTCGACAGCGGCGATGTCCTCGGACGTGAGCGCGGAAGGATGCGAGAAATCGAACCGCAGCCGATCGGGCGCGACCAGGCTGCCCTTCTGGGTGACATGGGCACCGAGGCGGTCACGGAGCGCCGCGTGGAGCAGGTGGGTGGCGCTGTGGTTGGCGCGGATCTGGCCGCGGCGCACCGCATCGACGCTGAGGTGGACCGTATCGCCAACCGCGATTTCGCCGCCCGTGACCCGGGCGCGATGCGCGTGGAGGCGGCCGAGCGGCTTCGACGTGTCGTCGATCGCGACGCGCAGCCCCTTCTCGTTGCTCGCGGTGCCGGCGTCGCCCATCTGGCCGCCGCTTTCGGCGTAGAAGGGCGTCTGGTTGGTGAGGATGACGAACTCCTCGCCCGGCCCGGCGCTCGGCGCGCGGGCGCCGTCCTTGATCAGCGCAACCACGGTCGCCTCGCCCTCGGTGCCCGAATAGCCGATGAATTCGGTGCTACCGAACTCGTCGGCGATATCGAACCACACCTCCTCATTGGCCTTGTCGCCCGATCCCTTCCACGCGGCGCGGGCGGCGCGCTTCTGCTCGGCCATCGCCGCGTCGAAACCGCTGCGATCGACCCCGATCGACCGGGCGCGAAGCGCGTCCTCGGTCAGGTCGTAGGGGAAGCCGAAGGTGTCGTAGAGCTTGAACGCGATCTCGCCCGGCAGCGTGTCGCCCGCCGCCATGCCGCGCGTGGCTTCGTCGAGCAGGCGGAGGCCGTTGACCAGCGTCTGGCGGAAACGAGTCTCCTCCTGGAGCAGAGTCGCCTCGATCAGCGGCTGCGCGCGGAGCAATTCGGGATAGGCCCCGCCCATCTCGGCGACGAGGCCCGGCACCAGCCGGTGCATCAGCGGCTGCTTGGCGCCGAGCAGGTGCGCGTGCCGCATCGCGCGGCGCATGATCCGGCGGAGGACATAGCCCCGCCCCTCGTTCGCCGGCAGCACCCCGTCCGCCACCAGGAAGCCCGACGCGCGCAGATGATCGGCGATCACGCGGTGGCTCGCCTGGTTGTCGCCGGTGGTGGCCGATCCGGTGAGCGCGCCCGATTCCTGGATCAGCGCCTTGAATGTGTCGGTATCGTAATTGTCGTGGACGCCCTGGAGCACCGCCGCGATCCGCTCGAGCCCCATGCCCGTATCGATGCTCGGCCGCGGCAGGTCGCCGACGATCTGGTCCTCGGCCTGGACGAACTGCATGAACACCAGGTTCCAGATCTCGACGAAGCGGTCGCCGTCCTCGTCGGGCGATCCCGGCGGGCCGCCGAAGAGATGGTCGCCGTGATCGTAGAAGATCTCCGAACACGGCCCACACGGCCCGTCGGCGCCCATCGCCCAGAAATTGTCTTTGGTCGGGATGCGGATGATCCGGCTCTCGGGCAGCCCGGCGATCTTCTTCCACAGGTCGAACGCCTGGTCGTCGGTGTGGTAGACGGTGGCGGTCAGCCGGTTCGGATCCACGCCCCATTCGCGCGTGAGCAAGGTCCAGGCATGGGTGATCGCCTGTTCCTTGAAATAGTCGCCGAACGAGAAATTGCCGAGCATCTCGAAGAAGGTGTGGTGCCGCGCGGTGTACCCCACATTGTCGAGATCGTTGTGCTTGCCGCCGGCGCGGACACATTTCTGGCTGCTGGTCGCGGTCGAATAGGGACGGCTTTCGAGCCCGGTGAAGACGTTCTTGAACGGCACCATGCCGGCGTTGACGAACATCAACGTCGGATCGTTGTGCGGCACGAGCGGCGCCGATGGCACGCGCGCATGCCCCTGACCCTCGAAATAGTCGAGGAACGAGCGGCGGATATCGTTGGTGGACGTCATGGGTGCGACTTAGTCGGCACGGGTGCCACACTTCAAGCGAAAGGGTGCGATCACCGCCGGCGGCGCCGATATCGGGAACTCATCGCGTAGAGGATGTGGTCGCCGTCGCTGCCCGCGAACGGGATCAGGTTCAGGAACGCCATGCCCGCGGACAACACTGCCAGCGCCGCAGCAAGATCGGCGATCTGGTGCCGCAACACCCATGCCCCGGCCAGGCTATCGGGCGGAAACGCGAACGACCCGGGCGGAGCCTGTCCGGGCGTTAGCAACGTCGCCGCGATCGACGCTACAATCGTGAGCGCCACATTCGCTGCAGGCCCGGCGGTCGCGACGATCGCGTGCTTGCGTCGCGGATCGATCCGATCGAGCGTGTAGGCCACATAGCCGCCGATATCCCCCCCTCCGGCGGGCGGCGAGAGCTTGAGCTTGCGCGGGGTAAGGCGGAGGTGGAACGGCACCACCATGATAGATTTGATCCGTCCGCCCACCGCGCGCACCGCCCATGCGTGCCCCAGCTCATGGATCAAGGTCGCGACGAAGGTCAGCGCCAGGACCGTCGCGAACCGCATAAGCGATCCGCCCCCCAGCCGCAGATCCGACAATCCGACGATCACCCCAAGATTGACGAACACGTAGAACAGAGTCGCGATACCGCGCACGGACTCAGGGCTTCGGCGTGCGCGTGTAATGGACGGTGGCGAACGGTTTCCAGGCGCCGGCCACCTGTTCCTCAGTGTCGACCTGAAATTCGTCCTTGCTCACCCGCGCGAGCGTCTCGCGCATATTCGCCGTCTCGCCGAACGCGCTGATGTCGCCTTCGAAGACGAGGTGGTTGTCGTGCCAGGCGTCGGCGGTCAGGACGTTCTCGTTGCCCCATTGATCGATCGAGAGGATCGTCCAGCGGCGCGTGACGGCATTGTAGCCGAGATAGCCGATCGACTCGTTCCCCGACTGGTAGAGGTCATGCATACGCAGCCAGCCGCCGTTGAATTCGGCGATCACGTCCGATTGGCCGTGCTGGGTCTGATCGTCGGCGTCCCCGGTCTCATAGACGATGTGCCAATCGCCGATCATGTCGGCGACGCTCGCCATCTCGGGCGCGGGCTTGCCGAGCGCGGCCCGCGCAACGGGATCGGCCTGAAGCCGCGCGGTAATGCGCGCCTTGAGGTCGGGTGGCGAGGATTGAGCCAGCGCCACGCCCGGCAGTGCCAGGGCAAAAGCGAGCGCGAGCCTGGCGCTCAGCCGAACGGCGCGTCGATCGATGGCGGTGGCTGCGAAAACCATTTGGGTCCCTCCCCGGTCATGTGGAAACAATCCTCGAGTTCGCACCCCGAACTTGCCCGGAATGTAGATCCCCGGCTCGTCGGAGAAGCACATGCCGGCGGCGAGCGGCGTCGTCTCGCCATGCACCAGATTGACCGGCTCGTGCCCGTCGAGACCGATGCCATGGCCGGTGCGGTGCGACAGGCCGGGGAGCTTGTAGCCGGGGCCGTAGCCGAGCGATTCGTAATAACGGCGGACGGCATCGTCGACATGGCCCGCGGGGGTGCCGATCCGCGCCGCCGCGATCGCTACTTGCTGGCCGCGGTGGACCTGGTCCCACACCGTGCGCTGCTCGGCGGAGGCGGCCCCGAACACGAACGTCCGCGACACATCGGACTGATAGCCCTCGACAGTGCAGCCGCAGTCCATCAGCACGATCTGGCCGTCGGCGACCGGGTGGAGCGTCTTGGTGCCGTGCGGATACGCCGCGGCCTCGCCGATAAGAACGAGGCTGAACTCGGGTTCGCCGCCGAGCTTGCGGGTCGCGGCGTCCATCAGCCCGCTCACGTCGCGCTGGCTCATCCCCTTTTCGATCCGCGGATACGTCCAGCGATAGGCGGCGATGGTCACGTCGGTCGCGAGCTGCATCAACGCGATCTCGGGCGCAGTCTTGATCATCCGGCAGCCGCGCACCACCGGATTGGCCGAGACCACGTGCAGGTGCGGCAGCGCGCGCTGGATGCCGTCGACCGCGAAGTAGCGCACCGTCTCCTCGACCCCGAACGGCCGCCCCGCAAGCTTGCGGTCACGAAGGAAGCCCGCGACCGCGCCCAGCGGGTCCTCGTCCTCCTGCCACACGCGCACGTCGGCGGGCACGCCCAGCGTCTCGCGGGTGCGCGGCTCCTCGAAGAAGGGCGTGACGATGCACGGATCGCCCTCCACCGGCAGCACCGCCGCGGTCAGCCGTTCGCTGCGGCCCCAGCGCACCCCGGTGAAATAGACGAGCGACGCGCCCGGCTCGATCAGCACCGCCCCTATGCCCTTCGCCTTCATCAGCGCCTGCGCGCGGGCGATCCGCGCGGCGCGCTCGGCGGCGGTGATCGGCTGCGCGCCGCCGGTCAGGTCGGCGAGGGCCGAGAGGTCGGGCGCGGCGGCACGCACCGCACCGGGCAGCAGCGTCAGCGCCGCGGCGCCGCCCAACATTCCCCGGCGCGAGAAGCGCGGCATCACAATTGCGGACATTGACCCTCCAGCGACGCTTGCGACATGCCCTTCGATGCCGCGTCGGCCTTGGAGACCGTCACGATCTGCTGCTGCGACAGCGCGTAATGGCTCGCGTCGGCGCGATAGAGCATCAGATAGCCGCAATGGATTGCCAGACCGCTGTAGATGCCGTGGAACGTCACCACCGCGTAGGCGCCGGGATGCGATGCGGTCTCGGGGTTGATCTCCCAGGCGGGCGTGCTGAAGGTGCGCGAACCGGTGCCCGCCGCGGTACGAAACTGCTCGGGCGCCACCAGCCACAATCGGGCGTCCACATCGAGGCCGGGCTCGAGCATCGTCATCCCCGCGGACGCGTCGGCGGCGTCGAAGGCAGCGAAATAGCGTTTGGCGAAGGCGAGCACCGCGGCATTGTCGGCGGCGGTCGGCAGCCAGTTCGAGGGGGCAGGCTTGTAGGGGTCGGTCGCCGGATCGAAGCAGGCGAAGTCGTGGCGGAAATCGACGAACCGGGTCTCGCCCTCGTTCGCCCCGGTGCCCGCCTGCGAAACGTAGCTGAACTTGCCCCAGCGCACCTTGAGCGCGCCGCATTTCTCCGCCGCGAGCGCGTCGGCCTTCAGGCGGACGGCATCGACCTGGTTCGAGTTCGATCGGGTCGACGATGATCGTGTAGCCCTTGCCCGACGGCTCGACGTTCATCGCCGGCAGCTCCTGCGCCTGCAACGCCAGCCCGCCGAACAGCAGCGCGATGATCATGGCCGTCTCTCCTCAGCCGTCGAAGCACAGCGATACGGTCCTTGACCCCGGCGCCGCAATCCCCTTCCCTGTCGCCGGCTATTTTTGGGGGATGACCGTGGGCAAGCGACTGACCTGGTGGATTCTGGCGGCGCTGCTGCTGGGCGGCCTGTTCGGCTGGGCGATCAATGTCGGACTGGTGCGCCCGATCGTGGATGGGATCGCGCAGCTGTTCGGTCAGCATGCGGCCGATGCGGCGGGCTTCCCCAAAGCCTTCGCTTATTATCTCGACATCCCCACCCAGATGTTCCTTCACCTGATCAAGATGATCATCGCGCCGCTGGTGATCTCCACCCTGGTAGTCGGTATCGCGCACATGGGCGCCGGAAGCGCGATCGGGCGCGTTGGGTTCAAGGCATTCTTCTGGTTCGTCTGCGCGAGCCTGATCTCGCTCACGTTGGGCCTGATCCTCGTCAACGTCCTCCAGCCGGGGGCCAACGTCCACCTCGACCTGCCCGCGGTCACGGCGTCGAGCGGAGTCGATCGCTCGGCCTTCGACCTCGCCAAGTTCTTCATCCATATCGTGCCCACCTCGGTGTTCGACGCGGCCGCGACCGGCGACATCCTCCAGCTCGTCATCTTCTCGCTCTTCTTCGGGGTGGGGCTCGCGGCGGCGGGCGAGAAGGGCCTGCCGCTGGTACGCGGGCTCGAATCGCTGGTGACGGTGATGCTGACCGTCACCGGCTATGTGATGCTGTTCGCCCCGGTCGCTGTGTTCTGCGCGATCGCCAAGGCGCTGGCGACGCAAGGGCTGCAAATCGTCGCGAAGCTAGCCTTCTTCATGGGCAGCTTCTACCTCGGGCTGTTCTTGCTCTGGGCGGTGCTGCTGTTCGCCTGCTTCCTCGTGGTCGGCAAGCGGACGGCCAAGCTGATCCGCTATCTGCGCGACCCGATCCTGCTCGGCTTCTCGACCGCCTCGTCCGAAGCCGCCTATCCGCGCACGCTCGACGCGCTCGAGCGGTTCGGCGTCCCGCCCAAGATCGCCAGCTTCGTGCTGCCACTCGGCTATTCGTTCAATCTCGACGGCTCGATGATGTACATGACCTTCGCGTCGATCTTCATCGCGCAGGCCTATGGCATCCATCTCGGCTGGGGAACGATGATCGAGATGCTGCTGATCCTGATGGTGACCAGCAAGGGCATCGCCGGCGTGCCGCGCGCCAGCCTTGTGGTGATCACCGGCACGCTGGCGCATTTCAACATCCCCGAAGCGGGCATCCTGCTGATCCTCGCGGTCGATCAGTTCCTCGACATGGGGCGCACCGCGACCAACGTGATCGGCAACGCCGTCGCGAGCGTTGTGGTGGCGCGCTGGGAGGGCCAGCTCGATCCGCCGGCACCGGCCAACACCGTATTGCCGCACCTCGTGGAGCATCCGACGGAGAGCTGAGGGGTCGAAAGCGGCGCCTTGAGCCGTGCGATATCATGGCGTGCGCCAGGAGCATAGATGATGGATCAGCTACTCGTTGTTCCCAAAGCCGCTCTTCCACATCTCATCTCTGTCACCGACGCCGAGCTTACTCGCCAACGGGATCTTTACGACAGGCTTGCGGCGGACGACTGGCCCGACGATTTTGACGCTCATGATATCTTGCTGTTCGCAGACGTCCTGGAGCAACTCACGACGGCAGAGCGCAGTGGCAATGACGTTACCGAATTTAGCTACTGGAAGGGCTTGCGGCTGTTGATGAGGCTCATCCAGAAAGATCATTCACTGGGCATCACGGTCGTGGCCCGGCGATAGATCCAGAAATATGGCAAGGATGCCTTGGCATCGCCCCTGAACGAGAGGGACCGAAAGTCCCTAAGCCGCGCCGCTCAGCCGGAGTACGTTGAGCATCAGCCAATAGAGGCCGCCCGAAAGCGCCATCGCGACCGGCAGCGTCAGCAGCCAGGCCGCGGCGAGCTGGAGCACGGTGCGCCCCTGCAGACCGGCGCCGCTCGCCACCGACGAGCCCGCCACCCCCGACGACAGGATGTGCGTCGTCGAGACCGGCAGGCCGAACTGATCCGCCGCGAGGATCGTTCCCGCCGCCACCAGCTCCGCGGAGGCGCCGATGCCATAGGTCATGTGCGCCTTGCCGATCCGCTCGCCGACCGTGACGACGATCCGCTTCCACCCCACCATCGTGCCCAGCCCAAGCGCGATCGCGACGACGATCTTCACCCACAGCGGGATGAAGCGCGTGCCGGCCTCGAGCGAGGTCTGATAATCGCCGATCGCCTTGACCTGCGCGTCGGAGAAGCCCGTGGCCTTCTTCATCGCCAGCTTCGAGCTGTCGAGCACCAGATACATGTCGTTGCGCACGTTCGAGGTCTGCTGGGCCGGCACCGCCCGGATCGACCCGCCATAGCCCGCCACGCGGTTGCTCAGGTCGCGCGACAGGCTCTCGAGCGCGCCGAACACCTCGGGCGAGTCCGCCTTGCGCTGCTGGAGCGCCGTGGTCAGCGTCGAGCGGGCCTGGTCGGGGGTCATGTCGGGTCCGCCGCGCGAGTCGTAGGCAGCGGTCGCGGCGTTCGCGGTCTGAACGAACGCGGGCCGGGACGCGTCGGTCTGGGTGCGGTTGAGCGCATAGGCGGTCGGGGCGCAGCCGATCAGGATCAGCATGATCAGCCCCATGCCCTTCTGCCCGTCGTTCGAGCCATGGCTGAACGAGACCGCGGTGCAGGTGAAGATCAGCAACGCGCGGATGCCCCTGGGCGGCGCCTTCTTGTCCACCGGCGCCTGGAACAGCTTGGGATTGCGCAGCACCATCCGCATCACGAACAGCAGCAGCATCGCCGCGAAGAAGCCGATCAGCGGCGCCATCCACAGTCCGGTCAGGATCTTGGTCGCCTGGCTCCAGTCGACCCCCGCGGTGCCGCCGCGCGACCCCGCCGAAATCAATTGGTTGGCGAAGCCGACGCCGAGCACCGATCCGATCAACGTATGGCTCGACGAATTGGGCAGGCCCACCCACCACGTCGCAAGGTTCCAGATCACCGCCGCGAGCAGCAGCGCGAAGATCATCGCATAGCCCGCCGCGCTGCCGACGTGGAGGATCAAGTCGACCGGCAGCAGCGTGATGATCGAATAGGCGACCGCGCCGCTCGATACCATCACTCCGAGGAAGTTGAACGCCCCCGACCACACCACCGCGAAATGCGCGGGCATCGAATTGGTGTAGATCACCGTCGCGACGGCATTGGCGGTGTCGTGGAAGCCGTTGACGAACTCGAACCCGAGCGCGATCAGCAGCGCCAGCCCGAGGAAGGCGAACACCCCCAGCTCGAGCAATTCGCCGACCCCGCGCGTATCGGCCAGCACGCTCCAGCCGGCGAAGCCCAGCGCCCCGAGCAGGATCAGCACGAACGCGATCTTGGTGAGCGGATGCGTCTTGTAAGCGAATCGGGGACCCCCGGGCGTATCCGCCGGCGGGGCCTGGTCCAGAGCGAGAGTGGCCATAGAGGCTGGCAGTGGCGGTGGCGTGTGACAGCGTGATGACGTTTCCATTACAGCCCCGGTGCAAAGCTGTGAATTGGCTTCCAGCCCAGCGAACCAACGCTTGCCCCCTTCGCCGCCGTTCCCTAACTGTTCACGCGTGACCCTGCCCGCGACGCTCCCCGACGATCCGCCCTATCTGCGCGGCCTCAACCCGCCGCAGCGCGAGGCCGTGCTGACCACCGAAGGCCCGGTGCTGGTGCTGGCGGGCGCCGGCACCGGCAAGACCGCGGCGCTCACCGCGCGGCTCGCGCACTTGCTGTGGACGCGGAAAGCCTATCCGAGCGAGATCCTCTCGGTCACCTTCACCAACAAGCGCCGCGCGCGAGATGAGGAGCGCGTCGGCCGGCTGGTCGGCGAAGCGGTGGAGGGGATGCCCTGGCTCGGCACCTTCCACGCGATCGGCGCGAAGATGCTCCGCCGCCATGCCGAGCTGGTCGGGCTGCACAGCAACTTCACCATCCTCGATACCGACGATCAGCTCCGCCTGCTCAAGCAGCTCATCACCGCCGCCGATCTCGACGAGAAGCGCTGGCCCGCGCGGCTGCTCGGCCGGGCTGATCGACGGGTGGAAGAACAAGGGCCTCACCCCGCCGGACCTCGATGCCGGCGAGAGCCGAGCGCTACGCCAACGGCCAGGGCGGCGAGCTCTACGCGGCCTATCAGGCGCGGCTGAAGGCGCTCAACGCCTGCGATTTCGGCGACCTGCTGCTCCACATGCTCGTCATCCTGCGCACCGACCGCGAGGTTTTATCGCAATATCAGCACCGCTTCCGCTACATCATGGTGGACGAGTATCAGGATACCAACAGCGGTCCAGTATCTCTGGCTCCGCCTGCTCGCGCAGGAGCGCAAGAACCTGTGCTGCGTCGGCGACGACGACCAGTCGATCTATTCGTGGCGCGGCGCGCAGGTCGAGAACATCCTCAAGTTCGAAAAGGATTTCCCCGGCGCCAAGGTGATCCGGCTCGAGCAGAATTACCGCAGCACGCCCCACATCCTCGCCGCCGCATCGGGCGTGATCGCCAACAACGCCGGCCGCCTCGGCAAGACGCTGTGGACCGAGGAAGCCGAGGGCGAGAAGGTCAAGGTGCTCGGCGTCTGGGACGGCCCCGAGGAAGCCCGCCGCGTCGGCGAGGAGATCGAAGGGCTCCAGCGCGGCGGCCTCAGCATCGACAAGACCGCGATCCTCGTCCGCGCGCAGCACCAGACCCGCGAGTTCGAGGACCGCTTCATCGCGATCGGCATGCCCTATCGCATCGTCGGCGGCTTCCGCTTCTACGAGCGCGCCGAGATCCGCGACGCGCTCGCCTATCTGCGCGTCGTCGCCCAGCCCGCCGACGATCTCGCCTTCGAACGCATCGTCAACACGCCCAAGCGCGGCCTGGGCGACAAGGCGTTGGCAAAAGTCCACCAGCTCGCCCGCGCCGACGGCGTCCCCCTCACCACCGCCGCCGCGCGAATCCTCGACTCCGACGAGCTGACCGCACAGGCCCGCCGCGCGCTGGGCAACCTCGTCGCCGATCTCGCCCGCTGGCGGAGCATGGGCGACACCCTCCCCCACCCCGAGCTGGCCCGCGTGATCCTGGAAGAGAGCGGCTACACCGCGATGTGGCAGGCCGATCGCACCGCCGACGCCGCCGGGCGGCTGGAAAACCTGGGCGAACTCGTCCGCGCGATGGAGGAATACGAAATCGCTCGGCGCGTTCCTCGAGCACGTCAGCCTGGTGATGGACAACGAGGCCAACGCCGACGAGGCCAAGGTCACGATCATGACGATCCACGCCGCCAAGGGCCTCGAATTCGACACCGTGTTCCTCGCCGGCTGGGAGGAAGGCATCTTCCCCTCGCAACGCGCGCTCGACGAGGGCGGGCTGGCGAGCCTCGAGGAGGAGCGCCGCCTGGCTTACGTCGCGATCACCCGCGCGCGCCGCCTCGCGGTGATCCTCCACGCCGCCAACCGCCGCATCTACGGCCAATGGACCAGCAGCATCCCCTCACGCTTCGTCGGCGAGCTGCCCGCGGCGCACGCCACCCAGGAAATCGACGATGACCGGCGGCGCTAGCCTGTGGCAAGCCAATTGGTCCGAACGCGCCGATCCCTTCTCGGACGTCGGCCGCGGCACCGGCCGAGGCCCCGGCTGGCAGCGCGCCGCAGGCACGAGCAGCAGCCTTCACCCGCGAACCCGCCCGAGTTCTGGAAAGCCGAGCCAGTGCGGTCAGCTTCGGCGCCAAGCCGCGCGACGATCTGGCGGTGGGGATGCGCGTGTTCCACGAGAAGTTCGGCTACGGCCTGATCGCCGAGATCGAGGGGAACAAGCTGGAGATCGATTTCGAGGTGGCGGGCAGGAAGCGGGTGATGGATAGTTTTGTGGCGGCGGGGTGAATGCGGAGCGATAAAGATCCGATGACTTTTCGCCCATTCGATTTACCATCCACAATGGATGTACTTGGGTTTTATTTTGAAGTTCGTCGTCAAAAGCTGCGAGCAAGGCTCTATGATGCTTGACTCTAGTGGCGAGTAAGCGCGTCATCTCTTGCATTGGACCGAACATCAGCCCGCAGGCATGTCTCGCGCCCGAGGGAAGGCATGTGACCGCCATGAGTAAGCTGCATCCCCCGGTAGCCGCCGAGGGGCAGATCGACCGCTTCCGCCGCGCGCGGGGTCCCTTCGTCGTGGCGGCGGAGACGAGCCGGATGGCGATGGTGTTCACCGACGCCATCGGAGCCGATCATCCGATCATCTTCGCCAACGACAGTTTCCTCGATCTCATCGGATACGAGCGAGAGGAAGTCATCGGCCGTCGTTTCGACTTCCTGTTCGCCGCGCCCACCGATGTCGTGCAGCGCGCACGCATCGAGGAGCAGTTTGAAGGCGGCTGCGAGACGCTGGACCTCGAATGCCGCCGGAAAGATGGCGGCCGGCTGTGGGTCGCCGCGTGCGTCCACCCCGTTCCCGATCGGCAAGGCACGGTGGCGCAGCACTGCATCTCGTTCGTCGATCTCAGCGCCCAGATGAAGCGCATGCGAAGCGAGCGCGAGGCGCTTCACGCACTCTTCCAGCACACCCCCGATTTCATCGCCATCACCGACGGGCCCGAGCATCGCTTCACCTTCGCCAACGCCGCCTACCAGCGAATGGTCGGCCCGCGCGATTTGATCGGGCGCACTGTGGCGGAGGCGCTTCCCGAACTCGCGCAGCAGCAGATATTCGGTCCACTCGACCTGCTGTATCGAACGGGCGAGCCGTTCCAGGGCACCCGAATGCCCGTCAGGCTGCAACGCACGCCCGGCGAGGATCTCGAACTCTGCTTCGTCGACTTCATCTGCCAGCCGGTGCGCGACCCCGGTGGCGCGATCACGGGCATGTTCTGGGAAGGCCATGACGTGACCGACAGCCAGGCGTGTTCCGACCGCGTACAGGTCGTCGAAGGCGAATTGATCCATTTGTCCCGGTTGAGCGCGATGGGAACGATGGCGGCGACGCTCGCGCACGAGCTTACCCAGCCGTTGACCGCGATCGCCAATTATGCGGCGGCGTGCAGTCATCTGAACCGCGCGGAGGGCGACAATTCCGAAGAGCTCGAGCGCGGGCTGAGCGCGATCGGCGCCAGCGTGCGGCATGGCAGCGAGACCATCCGGCGGCTTCGGGACATGACTCGGCGTCGAACCTCGCAGCGCGAGCGGTTCGATCTCGGCGAGGCCATCCGCGAATTGATCGCGCTCGTCCGCGCCGGCGCGGACCCGGGCGTCACGATCGACGATCTGAGCATGGGGACGATCGAAATCGAAGCGGACCGGGTGCAGATCCAGCAAGTCATCATGAACCTGGTCAGAAACGCGTGTGAGGTGTTCGACGGCGCTCCGGGTCGCGTGACGATCTCGACCGTGCTCCAGGGAGCGAAAGCGATCGTGTCGGTCCGGGATACCGGTACGGGCGTCGCTCCGGTCTTTCCGAAGGCGCCGTTCGCCTGGACCGAATTGAGCAAGCCCGATGGCATGGGGATCGGCCTGTCGATCTGCCGGACGATCATCGCGGCGCATGGCGGCAGTATCCGGATCGAAGACAGCGGCAGCCAAGGCTCGTGCTTCTCGTTTTCATTGCCTGACAGCGTCGAGGCCGGCAATTCAAACGAAACCGAGGCGCATTAGCGCCGCACGCGATCAGGTGGGCGCGGACGTCAGCTCGTTAGAGGTTCCGTCGGACCGGGCGTAGCGTGTTCCGCCAGAAACTTGAGCGTGAACAGTGGAACCCGGGCGGAATCGGAAACCGTCATCGTCCATTTCTCATTGTTCCAGAAGCGCCCGGGCATCTCCCTAAGCACCTCCGCGGAGTATCTGACTGCTTCAAGACGCGCCGCCGCAAGGTCGGCAAACTCCGATCCGCGTAAATCCGTAAAATCCTGACCGTCGACAATATCAAAAAAATATCGTGGCATATGCGCTCCATTCTCAAGCGGGAGCGCTGGTCTCTCAGCCGACAGCGCCTGATCTATTTGCCATCGACAATGTGACCTATATTATTTAACCGATATTTGTAAACTCCCGAAATGCCAGGATCCAAGGACCTCACGTTCGGCCTACTCGCGCGCCTGCCGGATTTGTTTCCGGAACGTTTCCGCTGCTCAACCGTCTTCCTCTCGTAATCCACACGAGAGGACTCCCATGAAACGCACCCTCACCCTCGCGGCGCTCGCCGCGACCTGTCTTGCCGTCGCCAGCCCGGCGCTGGCGCAGCGCGGGCCCGATCCGCGCTGGCAGCAGCAGCAACAGCAATCGCAGGAGGACGCCCGCTTCAATGCGGCGCAGCAGCGTTTCTCCTCCGAGCTCCAGATCTTCCAGGCCGCCTTCGACCGCTACCAGCGGACTCGCGCGACCAGCACGAGCTACAACGACCCGCGCTACAGCGATCCGCGCTACGACGATCGCGACGAGGGCGCCTACGATCCCGGCCAATATTATCGCGACAGCCCGCGTTATCAGGAGCGCACCCTCGCCGCCGACGAGCGAGTCTATCGGGGGCGTGACGGACGCTACTATTGCAAGCGCAACGACGGCACGACCGGGCTGATCGTCGGCGGCATCGCCGGCGCGACGCTGGGCAACGTCATCGACGGCGGCCATTCGCGCGCCGCCGGCACGATCCTCGGCGCGATCATCGGCGCCACCGCGGGCGCCGCGATCGACCGCTCGAACAACCAGGACCAGGCGATCCGCTGCCGCTGACGAGACTAAGCCCCTCCCGCGAAAGCGGGAGAGGTGTCGGCAACACGAAGCAGGAGCGCTCCACCGGCTGGTGAGGCGCCCCTTCTTGCATTGTTGGACTTCGCTTGCTTGGCTTGCGCCTCAGCCCGCCGCCGGCTGCACCGCCAGCATCGTGCCTTCGGCGAAGCGCGAGTCGGCGGGGTCGAAGGCGGGGCTCGAGTTGAACGTCCGCTCGCACATCCGCAGCCCGGCGAGGCCGTCGAGCTTGAACACGCCGACCTTCTCCTCCTTGGGCGGGTTGCCGTCGCGAGTCACGGTGATCGCGCCCACGTAGAGGTCGCCGTGGCGCACGAAGGCGACGTGCGGCGCGAGCACGACGTGGCCGCCGTTGTAGGTCGCCTCCACGCAGCGCGCGGTGACGATCGCTTCGAACAGGGTTGGCGCCGGGCCAGTCGGCGCGGTTTGGGTATCGCTGCGGTACACGCTCTCAAGATAGAGAATATGGTGCGGTGCAGCAAGAGGGGAACGACACCGAGCGGGATCAGTGCCAGAAGATCAGCAGCAGGATGATGATGGGAATCGGAATTCCAAGCAACCACAACAGGATACCCTTGCCCATCACGCGTCCTTCCCTATTGGTTTCGGTCGCATCACAACCCGCGGTGCGCGCCTGCGGTTCCCGGGGCTGGGAACTTGCCGCGATTTGAGACACTGAGCGCGCCATGAGCCAGGGCCTTCCCCTCCCCCGCCGCTACCTCGCGATCGCCGCGGTCTCGTTCGGCACCACGCTGGTGGTGATCGACGGCGCGGTCGCCACCGTCGCGCTCCCCACCATCGCCCGCGACTTGCGGGTGGACAATGCCGCGGTGGTCTCGATCGTGACGGTCTATCAGCTCGCGCTGGTGATGATGCTGCTCCCGTTCGCCGGGACTCGGCGACCGGATCGGGCTCAAGCGGCTCTACCAGCTCGGCCAGGCGATCTTCACCGTCGCGACGATCCTGTGCTTCTTCGCCAAGAGCCTGCCGTTCCTGCTGATCGTCCGCGCGGCGCAGGCGCTGGGCGCGGCGATGGCGCTCAGCGTCTCCTCGGCGCTGATCCGATCGATCTATCCGTCGAGCCACCTCGGCCGCGGGCTGGGCATCAACTCGGTGGTGGTATCGAGCTCGGCCGCGCTGGCGCCGGCAATCGGCGGGCTGGTGCTGGCGGTGGCGCCCTGGCCCTGGGTGTTCGCCAGCGCGGTACCTTTCGCGATCCTCAGCCTCGCGCTCGGCCGGGCGTTGCCCGATGCCAAGCGCGGGAGCGGGCCCTTCGACGTGACGGGCGCGGTTCTCTGCGCGGCGATGTTCGGGCTGATCATCGGCGGGCTCGAAAGCGCGGTCCACGGCGACAGCCCTGTGGTCTCCGCGGCCGTGGTCGCGGCGGGGGCGTTCCTCGCGGTGCTGTTCGTCCGGCGCGAGCGGCGCGAGACCAACCCGATCCTGCCGGTCGACTTGCTCGCCCGCCCGGTGCTCGCGCTCTCGACGATCGGCGCGTTCACCGCGTTCGTCGGCACGATGACGCTGCTGCTCTCGCTGCCGTTCCGGCTCCAGCACGGCTACGGCTTCGCGCCGACCGAAGTGGGCGCGGTGATCGTGCCCTGGCCGCTGACGACGATGATCGTCGCGCCGCTCGCCGGCTCGCTGTCGGATCGCTATCCGGCGGGGGCGCTGGGCGGGATCGGAATGGGCCTGGCGGTCGCGGGGCTGCTGCTGCTCGCGTTCCTGCCCGCGCATCCGCACTGGTTCGATCTGGCGTGGCGTATGTCGCTGACCGGAGCGGGGTTCGGCATGTTCCTCTCGCCCAACGCGAGGCTGATCATCGGATCTGCGCCAATTCACCGCGCCGCGGCGGCGGGCGGGCTGATCTCGACAACTCGGATGGTGGGTCAGACGACCGGCGCGACGCTGGTCGCGGCTTTGCTCGCGCTTGGGATCGGCGGCGGCGCGGTGCCGCCTTTGGTCTCGGCGGGGTTGGCGCTGATCGCCGGCGCGTGCAGCCTCGCCCGCCTCAACCCCGCGATTCGCAACCCGCGCCGGCAGGAGACCGACGAGGCCCAGCAAAACCAGGCGCGGGTCGGCGGCTAGGGTTGCTTCGCCGCCTCGGCCTCGTCGTGTAGATAGCCTTCCGAGAGCGTGCCGAGCCGCTTCGCCGTCGGCAGCAGGGTCGGGTAGAATTGCACCATCGTCCGGTCGACCGCGCCGTGCTCGAGGTGGCACGAATAGCAAGAGGCGCTGTCGGAAATCTTTGCCGCGGGCTCGGGCTTGGCGGGATCGAAGCCGAAAAACGCCCAGCCGCCCTCGGTCTTGAAGCGCGTGCTGTCCTTGAGGTGGACCTCCACCCCCAGCGGCTCGCCGGACTGGAACGCGCCCGCCTTGTTGATCGAGCCGTGCGACGTCCCCTGGCGCACCTCGAGCGCGAAGAGGGTGCCGTCGGGCCAGCGCCCGGTCTTCTGGAAGGCGGCATAGGACTCGCGATTGACGAAGACGTTGTCGAAGACCGGCTCGGCGGCGTTCGCGGCAGCGGGGCTGTAGCTCATCCCCCGTCCCGAGGTGAGGAACACCCAGTCGCGATAGCCGGCGGGGAATTCGAGCTTGCCGTCGGCGGTGTAGCGCGCGACGCCGCCAGGCGACGCTGCCGACGGCAGCAGGAGCATCGGCAGGAGTGTCAACAGGCTGAACGGCAGACGCGGCATCAATTCCCTCCCCACGATGATGCCGCGAACCCTAGGCGCCTGCGCACCCCCCCGCCACGACGTTCATCCGACGATCCCGGACATCGCCGGAAAGGCGCGGCGGTATTCGGAGGGCGCGATCCCGAAGGCGCGGGCGAAGGCCCGGCGGAAGGCATCAGCGCTGGCATAGCCGGTCATCGCCGCGATCGCCTCGACCGCCAGCGCCCCGCCCGCCAGCGCCTCACGCGCCGCGTCGAGGCGCAGCCGCTCGACGAAGGCCGCGGGGGGCTCGCCCAGGTCCTCGCGGAAGCGGCGGCTGAGCTGGCGTTCGCTGAGGCCGGCGCGCTCGGCCAGCGCCGCGGCAGTCAGGTCGCAGTCGAGGTTGGCGCCAATCCAGGCGACGAGATCGGCGAGCCGGTCGGAAGCGCGCGTCTGGGCGCGGATCGGCTCGGAATATTGCGCCTGCCCTCCGGCGCGGATCGCGTGGACCAGCATCTCGCGCGCAATCGCCACCGCGATGCTTGGGCCCAGATCCTCCGCCACCAGCTTGAGGCTCAAATCGATCCCCGCCGAGATTCCGCCCGAGGTGTAGAGCGAGCCCGCCCGGACGAAGAGGCTGTCGGGCTCGATCCGGATCGCGGGGAAGCGCTTGCCCACATCGCGGGCGAAGCGCCAGTGCGTCGTCGCGGTGCACCCGTCGAGCGCGCCGGTGGGCGCCAGCCCGTAGATGCCGGTGCAGACGGTCGCGATCCGCCGCGTCGTGGCGAGGCGCTCGGCGAGCCAGGCGCTCACCGTCCGGTTGGTCTCCGGCTCGCGAAGGCCCGCCCCGCCCGGCACGAGGATCGTGTCGAACGCCGGCGCCGCATCGAGCGAAAGCCGCGGCACCATGACGAGCCCTGATTGCGCCCGGAACGGCGCGCCGCCCGGCGAGAGCACCGTCAGCCGATAGGGCGGCGGATCGGTCCCCGCCGCCGAGTTGGCGGTGTCGAACACCTCCATCGGACCGGCGAGATCGAAGGCGTTGACCTGGTCATAGCCGACGAAGCCGATTTCGCGCGGCGACCGCATCGATCAGAACACCGCCTTGGGCGCGCTTTCCTTCATCATCGCCTGGCGCACCAGCGGGATCGGCGGGCCGCCGTAGCTCAGGAACTGGTCGTGGAACGCCTTCCACGCGCCCCGCCCGCCATGCTCGGCGGTCCAGTCGTCGCGGAGCTTGCGGATCATCAGCTTGCCAAGCGTGTAGTTGAGATAGGCCGGGTCGTAGGTGCCGCGCGCCGCCTGCTGCTCGGCGTTGCCCGGGTCCTGATAGCATTGCTCCTCGAACATCGTCTCCGACTGCGCCTGGGTCATCCCGCGGGCATGGAGGCCGATTGCCGAAAGGAAGCGGCAATCGCGCAGTAGCGCGTTCGAGAGCTGGCCGATGTGCGTCTCGGGATCGGCGTTGCCGAGCCCCGCGTCCCACATCATCTCCTCGGCATAATGCGCCCAGCCCTCGGCGAAGGCATAGCCGACGAACAGCCGCCCGAACGGGAACTTCGACCGGTTCGAATGGAGAAACTGGACGAAATGCCCCGGCATCACCTCATGGACGGTGGTGAAGAGCAGATCGTCCTTGCCGGGGATGTAGGCGGCGCGTTTGGCTGCGTCCCACTTCGGATCGGGCGGAGCGATGTAATAGATCGAGGCGAGGCCCTTATCGAACGGTCCGGGCGGGTCGATGTACGCCGAATTCTGTCGGTTATAGGGCGGGCTCTCGTGCACCAGCGCCTGCTCGCCGCCCGGGATGGTGAGGATGTCGTGCGTGGTCACGAAATCGCGCAGCTGGGGAATCTGATCGGTCGCCGCCTTCACTGGGCCGGCGGCGGGCTTGTCGAGGTTCATCTTGAGCATGCAGGCGGCAATGGTGGCGCCCGGATCGAATTTGGCGCACTCGGCCGCCAGCGCGTCCTGGTTGCGCTTGAGATCGGTGCGGCCGACCGCCTCGAGCTGGTCGAGCGGCACGTCAACTCCCTCGGTCGCCTTGAGCATGCGCGCGAATTTGTCCGCACCGAGAGCGAAGCCCTGCGTGGCGGCGGGCTGGATGCCTTTGATCCAGGCGTCGAGGTCGCGCATCGCCTTGCTCGCGGCGACGGCAGCGTCCTTGAGGTCTTTCTGCAGCGCAGGATCCTTCACCGCCGCGAACGCCTTCACCCCGTCGCCCGAATAATAATCGGCGAAGCCCGCGAAGGCCGAAATCGCCGTATTTGACATAGGCCAGCGGCATCGGAGCCTTGAGGTTGGCGCGGATCTGCCCGGCCGCCGCCGGCACCGCGCGCAGGAAGGCGGTCATCGCCTTGATTCGAACCTCGGGCGCGGCATAGTCGCGTGCGACATAGGTGTTCGGATCGAGCCCGGCGCCGACGTAAAAGGCCGGGTTGGTGTGCGGCTGATCGGCATCCTCGAGCCAGAAGAGCTGGCCTTGGGCGACCATCACCATATAGTCGCGCTCGAACGCGGCATCGGGATCGAGCCCGGTGAATGCCTTGGCTCGGTCGATCGTCGCATGGAGGAAATCGGCGCGCTGCTTGAGCCCGGCATCGCTCCAATCGGGCAGACGCCCGTCGAAATCGTGGCGCCCTTCGTAGACCGCGAAGGCCGGATCGAGCGCGAGCCAGTTCTCGATCACGCCGTCGCGGAACTTGCCCCAGTCCGTGGGAGCGGCCGGCGCGTTGGCAACGGCGGTCGTGTTGTTCGAGCTGGCAACCGGCGAGCACCCCGCCAACGCCGCCAGCCCGGCGCTCAACAGCAAAGCGATCCTCATGTTCACTCTCCCGAGTCGATTGCGGCATGCTGGCAGGTAGCGGCGCTAGAAGACAGCCCTGGGCGTGGGCTCTTGCATCATCGCCTGGCGCACCAGCGGGATTGGCGGGCCGCCGCGGCTCAGGAATTCGTCGTGGAACGCCTTCCAGGCGATGCGGCCGCCGCGCGTCGCGGTCCAATCGTCGCGGAGCTTGCGGATCATGAGCTTGCCGAGCGTGTAGCTGATGTAGAGCGGATCATAGGTGCCGCGCCGCGCCTCGGCCGTCGCGGTGCCGGTGGACTGGAAGCATTGCTGCTGGAACAGCGTCTGCGCCTGCGCCAGCGTCATCCCCTGCGCGTGCATCCCCAGCGCCGCGAGGAACCGGCAATCGCGCAGCAGTGCGTTCGAGAGCTGCCCGACATGCGCCTCGGCGGTGCCGCGCAGGCCCGCTTCCCACATCATCTCCTCGGCATAATGCGCCCAGCCCTCGGCGAAGCTGTAGGTCACGTAGAGCTGGCCGACGAGCGAGGCGGCGCGGTTCGAATGGAGGAACTGCTGGAAATGTCCCGGCATCACCTCGTGCGCGGTGACGAACAGTAGGTTGGCCTCGCCCATCCCCGAATTAGGGTTGATGTAGTAGAAGGCCGAAACGTTGGCGTCGAACGGGCCGGTTGGAGCGAAATAGGCGCCGTTGGCGCTGTTGTAGGGCGGCACGATCCGCACCCCTACCGCGTCGTTACTCGGAATCGTCAGCAGGTCGTTGGTCACGACGAAATTGCGCAGCTCGGTGATCTGCCGCGTGGCGGCCGCGACCAGTCCGTCGGCAGGCTGGTTGGCGTTCATCCGAGCGACGCAACCCTGGATCGAAAAGCCTGGCGCGAATTGCGCGCAGGCAATGGTGAGCGCGGTCTGGTTGCGCTGCAGGTCCACCTGCCCGGCCTGCTGGAGCGCGTCGACGGTGGTGTCCACGCCTTCTGAATCGCTCAGCATCTTGAGGAATGCGGCCGGCCCGAGCGCGAAATTCTGCGTCGCCGAACCGGCGTTGGCGTCGAACCACTGCGCGAGATCGGACATGGATTGCGCAGCGGCCGCCGCCGCGGCGGCGAGCTGGTTCTGCAGTGCGGGGTCGTTCACGCTCGCGAAGGCGGCGGGGACATCGTTGGCGTAATAGGTCGCGAAGCCGGTGAAGGAGGCACCTCCGAGCGAGATGAAGCTCGCCGGCATCGGCAGCCGCAGGTTCGCCCGGATCGTCGCCACGGCGGCGGGGACTTGCCGGAGCAGCGCGATCACCGCGCGCATCCGCGTCGGCAAGTCGGCATAGTCGCGCGTCAGGTACATGTCGGGATCGAGCCCGTCGTTAATGTAGAACAACGGATTGCGGTGCGGCAGGTCTGCGTCGACGAGGAAGAAGAGCTGGCCGCGCGCCATCTGCAGCAGATAGTCGCGCTCGAACTGCTGGTCGGCGTTGAGGCCGCCGATCGTGCCGGCGCTGGCGATCGTGGCGCGCCAGAAATCGATCGTCCGCTGGATACCCGGGTCGCTCCAGTCGTCGAGCCGGCCGTCGAACTCGTGACGTCCCTGATAGGCGGCGAACACCGGATCGAGCTGGTAGAGCTGGTCGAATGTCGAGGTGACGAACGCAGTCCAAGCGGCGGAGGGCGGGCCGGATGGGGTCGGCGTAGCGGTCGGCGCGGGAGCAGGTGCAGGCGTGGGAGCAGGCGCGGTGATCGTGCCCGAACCGGTCGAGCCGCCGCCTCCGGAGCACGCGGCGAGCGTCAGCATCGCCGTCGCTGCCCACCACTTTCCAGCCATCGCTTCCTCCTGCCGCTCCAAGCTGACAGATCGGCGATGCGCTCACCAACCCGAGCCGCGCCGTTCGGAGGCATCGGCGTGCGCTTCGTAGCAAAGTGGCGGGAAAACGGAGCTTTGCGCCCCGTAGGTAATCGCTCGTTGCGAGTATGGAGGACACACCCTAGAGGCCTCGGCATGGCCGCGCACCCGCTTCGCATCGCCAACTTCCGCGCCTATTGGGCCGCGCGCTTCGCGATGACGCTGGCGCAGAACGGCATGATCATCGTGATCGGCTGGCAGACCTACACGATCGCGCGCCAGACCATGTCGCCACATGCCGCCGCGGCGCAGCTCGGGTTGATCGGGCTGCTCCAGTTCCTCCCCCTGTTCGCGACGACGCCGATCACCGGCTATGTCGCCGACCGGTTCGACCGGCGCTGGATCGCGAGGGGCACGGTGACGCTCCAGCTCGGCTGCGCCGCGGTGCTCGCGCTGTTTACCCAGGCCGGCGCGATGACCCTGCCCGTGCTGTTCGCAGTCGCCGTGGGGCTCGGGCTGGCGCGCGCGTTCGCCGGGCCGGCGTTCAGCGCGCTTGCGCCCAACCTGGTGCCGCGCGAAGTGCTGCCCACCGCGATCGCGCTGAGCTCGATGTCGTGGCAGGTCGGCACGATCATCGGCCCGGCGATCGGCGGCTATGCCTATTCGGTTACCCCCGCCGCACCCTATTTCCTCGCGACCGCGCTGTTCGCCATCGCGCTGGTGGCGATCTCGCTGATCGGCCACGTGCCGCGCAGTTCGGCGCGAAGCACCGCGCATCCGCTGCGCCAGATCTCCGAGGGCATGTCCTACGTCTGGCAGAACAAGATGGTGCTGGGCACGATCACGCTCGACCTGTTCGCGGTGTTCCTCGCGGGAACCAGCGCCTTGCTGCCGATCTATGCGCACGACATCCTCCACGTCGGTCCGCGCGGGCTGAGCGAACTCGCCGCCGCGCCCGCGGTCGGCGCCACGCTCACCGCGCTGTTCTTCACCTTCCGCCCGATCAAGACCAACGTCGGACCCAAGATGCTCGGCGCAGTGCTCGTCTACGGCACGTCGACGCTCGTGTTCGGCTTCTCCACCGCGATGCCGCTCAGCTTGCTCGCGCTGTCGATCGCGGGCGCGGCGGACATGTTCTCGGTCTATATCCGCCAGTCGCTGATCCAGCTGTACACCCCCGATCCGATGCGCGGGCGGGTGAGCGCCGTCTCGCAGCTAACCATCTCCGCCTCGAACGAACTGGGCGAGGCCGAATCGGGCTTCCTCGCCTCGGTGCTCGGGCCGGTTGGCGCGGTGGTGGTCGGCGGCGGCGGGGCGATTGTCGTCACGGTCCTGTGGACCTACCTGTTCCCCGTCATCCGCAACGCCAGGACGTTCGAACCCCCCAAGGCGCGCGAAAGCACCGCAATCCCAGGCATGGAGGCCACGACATGAAGGCGAACTCGATCCTCGATACGATCGGCAATACTCCTCACATTCGAGTCCGGAAGCTGTTCCCGGATGCCGAGGTGTGGATCAAGTCCGAGCGCTCGAATCCCGGCGGATCGATCAAGGACCGAATCGCGCTGTCGATGATCGAGGCAGCGGAGAAATCGGGTGACCTGAAGCCGGGTGGCACGATCGTCGAGCCGACCAGCGGCAATACTGGCGTGGGCCTCGCGATGGTGGCCGCGGTCAAGGGCTACAAGATCGTCCTGGTGATGCCCGAGAGCATGTCGATCGAGCGCCGCCGCCTGATGCTCGCCTATGGCGCCACCTTCGATCTCACCCCGCGCGAGAAGGGCATGAAGGGATCGATCGAGCGGGCGATGGAGATCGTGGCCTCGACGCCCGGCGCGTGGATGCCGCAGCAGTTCGAGAACCCCGCCAACATCGACGTCCACGTGCGCACCACCGCGCAGGAAATTCTGGCGGACTTCAAGGACTCGCCGATCGATGTAATCATCACCGGGGTCGGCACCGGCGGGCACATCACCGGCGTCGCCGAAACACTGAAGAAGAGCTGGCCCGCGCTCAAGGTCTATGCGGTCGAGCCCGAGCTTTCGCCGGTGATCTCGGGCGGCCAGCCGGGACCACACCCGATCCAGGGGATCGGCGCGGGCTTCGTGCCGCGCAACCTCCATACCGACGCGATCGACGGCGTGATCAAGGTCGATGCGGGCGTGGCGAAGGACATGGCGCGCCGCGCCGCGCGTGAGGAAGGGATGCTGATCGGCATCTCCTCGGGCGCGACTCTGGCCGCGATTCTCCAGAAGCTTCCGGATCTTCCCGCGGGCAGCCGGGTGCTCGGGTTCAATTATGATACAGGTGAGCGCTATTTGAGCGTTCCAGACTTCCTTCCCGAGCAATGAGGGACTCGCGTTAACCCCCAAATTCAGGTTAGCTTTCCCAGAGTCGGGGATAATCGTCGAGCTTTCCGGGGGGAACTCGCGTGCGCAACATGATGATTTGCGTCAGCGTCATGCTGGCGGTGTTCTTGGGGTGGCCGCTCGCTTTCGGGGGAAAGGGAACGCCCACAATCGAAACCAGCGGCGCGGCGGCGATCGCTGCGGCAGCGCCGAAGCCGGAGGCAGCTCAGCTTCCGGTGCTGACCGTCAATCTGCCCGCGCAAAAGCCGGCGCCGCAGGCCGAGAGCTGCTACAAGCGCTACCAGCGCGAGGTGAAGCTCTGCACCGGTGCCAACAGCGCCGCTTGCCGGCTTCAGAACGCGGATCACTGGGATATGTGCGAGGCCACCGGCTTCTGGCCGCAGTGAGCTGAACCGGCGGCGGGCGCGTCGCGATGGTTCCAACCTGCACGTTTCTGCGTTATGGGCGGCGGCCCCAAGCATGGACCACGCTCAAACCCAACTGCTCGCTCGCCGAGTCTCCCCGCCTGTGCGTCTTGCGCTCCGGACGCGCATGGCTATCTGCCGTCCATGCTGATGCAGACCCACGACACGGCCGCCGCAGCGGAACCGCCGGTTTCGCGGATGATCCAGGGGCTGCTGGCGCTGATCGCGCTGCTGGCGATCGCGATTCCGGCGCTGATCGTCGCAACCGTGCCGCGCGTCGTCCACCACAAACCGCCCAAGGTCGTGCTTTCGCACCGCGTCGTCCCCAAGGCCGAGTTGCCGCCGGTCGAGCCGGTCCAGCTGCAGGCGGTCGACCCCGATGACGCCCGCGCGATCAACGCCTCGATCCCCTTCTCGACCGAGCCTAACCCGGCCGCGCGCGCCTTCCGCATCTTCGGCGCGCTCGACAGCCAGGCGCGCGCGGTCGATTGCCTCGCCGCGGCGGTCTATTACGAAGCGGGCGACGATGCGGTCGGCGAACGCGCCGTGGCGCAGGTCATCCTCAACCGCGCCCGCCACCCCGCCTTCCCCAAGACGGTCTGCGGGGTCGTCTTTCAGGGATCGGAGCGCTCGACCGGTTGCCAGTTCACCTTCACTTGCGACGGCGCGATGCTGCGCTACACGCCGACCGCCGCCGGATGGGCTCGCGCTCGCGACATCGCGCGGCTGGCGCTCAATGGCTCGGTCTATGCCCCCGTCGGCCACGCGACGCATTATCACACCGATTGGGTGGTGCCTTATTGGAGCGCCAGCCTCGAGAAGATCACCGAGGTCCACACGCACCTCTTCTTCCGCTGGGCGGGCTGGTGGGGCACGCCAGCGGCGTTCACGCGCGGCTATGCGGGAGTCGAGCCCAATATCGGACTGATGGCGCGGCTGTCCGCGGCGTTCCACGCCGATCCCGATCAGCCGGTGCTGCCGGGTGTCGGCGGGTTCGGGGTCAACCCCGAGTCGATCCCGGCGAGCCAGGTGCCCGCGGCCACTCCGGCCGACGCCAACAGCTTCCTCGTCACGTTGCCAAAGGGCATGAGCGCGGACAGCTTCGCCAGCCTCGCGATCCGCACCTGCGGCGAACGAGCCTACTGCAAGTTCATGGCCTGGGCGGACGGCAGCAAGACCCCCGCGCACCTGCCGCTCAACAGCGTCCAGGTCGCGGCGATGTCGTTCAGCTACCTGCGCGACGAGAACCAGAGCTTCTCCAAAGCGCTGTGGAACTGCGACCAATACCGACGGCCGAGCCCCGTCCAGTGCATGCGCGAACAGCCGCTCGCCAAGCCGGCGCCGGTGACGACGCCCACGCCGGCCGCAGCGATCCCGGCCGATGGTGTGCCTGCGCTGGCCGGGGTGCGCCGCAAGGCCGATACGGCGCCCGGGGCACGACCAGTTGGGTTCACTCTAGCGCTGCCCCGACCCTCGCCGACACCCACGCCGACGCCGACCGCTGCTCCCTAGAGTTACGCCGCCCGGAACATCTCCGGATCTAGCGCCATCACTGCGTCGCCACCCGCCTCGATCTTCCGCCGCAGTGCGCCCGCGTCGGGCAGGATACGCTCGGCGTAGAAACGCGCGGTGATCAGCTTGGCCTCGTAGAACTTCGCGTCCTCAGCGCCCTCGGTCAGCGCGTGCGCCGCGGCCGTGGCCATCCGCAGCCACATCAGCCCGAGTGCGACCACCCCCGTCAGCTGCATGTACGGATAGGCGCCCGCGCCGACGTGGTTGGGGTTCTGGAAGCCATTCTGTGCCAGCCACATCGTCGCCGCCTGGAGCTGGCCCAGCGCCTTCTCGAGCCCCTCGGCGAAGGTCTTGAGCTTCTCGTCGTTCTTGGCGGCACTTACCTCCTCGGTCACCACGCGGAAGAAGGCCTGGACTGCACGGCCACCGTTGAGCGCCAGCTTGCGGCCGACCAGGTCCATCGCCTGGATTCCGTTGGTGCCCTCGTAGATCATCGAGATGCGGGCATCGCGGACGTATTGCTCCATGCCCCATTCGGCGATGTAGCCGTGTCCGCCATAGACCTGCTGCGCGTCGGTCGCGGTCTTGTAGCCGATATCGGTGCCGTAACCCTTGATCACCGGGGTGAGCAGCCCGACCAGATCCTCGGCGAGTTGGCGCTCCTCCTCGCTCGCCGCGGCATGCTCGAGATCGACCTGGAGCGCCGCCCACAGGCACAAAGCGCGCAATCCTTCGGTCAGCGCCTTCGCTTCCATCAGCATCCGCCGCACGTCGGGGTGGACGAACAGATGGTCTGCCTTCTCACTGGGCTCCTGAGGGCCGGTGAGCGCCCTGCCCTGCCGCCTGTCCCCGGCGTACTGGACCGCGTTCTGAAGCGCGACCTCGCCGATCGCGAGCCCCTGAAGCCCCACGCCCAGCCGCGCGACGTTCATCATGATGAACATCGCGGCGAGACCCTTCATCTCCTCGCCGACCAGCCAGCCCTTGGCGCCGTCGTAATTCATCACGCAGGTGGAATTGGCGTGGATGCCCATCTTGTGCTCGATAGACCCGCACGAGACCGCGTTGCGTTCGCCGAGCGACCCGTCGTCGTTGACGAGGATCTTGGGGACCACAAACAGCGAGATTCCCTTCGAGCTCTCGGGCGCGCCGGGCGTCTTCGCCAGCACGAGGTGGATGATGTTCTCGGTCAGGTCGTGCTCGCCCGAGGAAATGAAGATCTTGGTGCCGCTGATCGAATAGCTGCCGTCCGCCCGCGGCTCGGCGCGGGTGCGCACGAGGCCGAGATCGGTGCCGCACTGCGGCTCGGTCAGGTTCATCGTGCCGCCCCATTCGCCCGCGATCATCTTGGGGAGGTATTTCGCCTGCTGCTCGGGGCTGCCCTTGACCAGCAGCGCGGCCACCGCGCCGTGGGTCAACCCCGGATACATTGCGAACGCCATGTTCGAGGAGATCATATATTCCTCGAACGCAGTGGAGATGACGTGCGGCATCGCTTGCCCGCCGAACGCCTCGGGCGCGCTCAGCGTGCCCCAGCCGCTCTCGACGAACTGCTTGTACGCCGCCTT
This sequence comes from uncultured Alphaproteobacteria bacterium, assembly GCA_963799985.1. Lineage (GTDB taxonomy): Bacteria > Pseudomonadota > Alphaproteobacteria > Sphingomonadales > Sphingomonadaceae > Sphingomonas. Next base: position 660,364 of record CAWCZC010000005.1, read on the forward strand.
GAACCCGTCGGGCGTGGTCACGCTGCCGTCGTCGTGGCGCGTGCAGCCCTGCTGGTCGCCCGAATGGTTGAGCGGGAACAGCACCTCGGCGACGAACCTGCCGCCTTCCTCGAGCACCGCCGACACCACCTCGGGCGTCGCATTGGCGAAGCCGGGCAGGTTGGCGTAGCGATCGAGCCCGATCACGGACTCGAGGATGAAACGCGTGTCGCGCACGGGCGGCGTATATTGCGGCATTTCGGGTTCCTCAGTCGGGGTCGCTGCTGCTGACGAGCAGGTCAACGAATTGCTGGAGCTCGTCGATGTGCTCGTCGATGTCGCGCTTCTGGTTCTCGAGCAGCGCGATCCGGTCGCGGCAGCGCTGGAGCGTCACCTGGCGCTGCACCCGGCGGCCATCGCCGACATCGTAGAGATCAATCATCTCGCGGATCTCGGCGAGGCTGAAGCCGACGCGCTTGCCGCGCAGGATCCACGCGAGCCGGGCGCGATCGCGGTGCGAATAGATCCGCTGGGTTCCGCGCCGCTCGGGCGAGATCAACCCTTCGTCCTCGTAGAAGCGCAGCGCCCGCGCAGTGACTTGGAATTCGGTGCAGAGATCGGAGATGGAAAAATGCTCGCGATCCTCGCGAGGCTCGATCGGCGCCAGGGCCGCGATGGGGAAGGCGGCAGCCATGATGACGCGCTAGTTTCCCTTTACGTGAACGTCAAGTCCTCAGTCCCCGCCGCACAGCGGCCTGCCTTGCGAATCGCGCATCGCCCGCGCTTCGGGTTCCGAATTCGCTCAATCGCGATACTTCGAGACCGGCGTATGACGCCCGGCGCGCGCACAGCTTGAGGCACTCATCGGGTACATTGCCCGGGAAGTAGATCTTGTCGCCGTCGAACCGCGCATCAAAGCTGCAACCGTCGGCATCGGCGCCAAGCTGGACGTGGAGTGTCTCCCCCACCCGCGTCACCGTCCCAGATCCGCTGCATGTGATGCGGTCGCCGTAATCGACATAAGCGCCAATCCGGTATCGCCGAATCGCCGTGGACGATGCAGACGCGATCGGTGTCGCGGGCGTAGAGTCCGGCGATCTCGGTATCGCGCGGATCGCGGACCATGCCGCGATCGATCGCCGCGCTTTCGAGGCCCTGCGGCTGCGCGGCATTCTCGACCGGCTTCGCGCCCGAACAGGCCGACAGCAGCAGCAGCGCGATCAGCAGCGCGCGCCTCACTCGACGCGCACCAGTCCGCCATCTTCGATGCGGCGATAGAAGCAGCTCGCCTCGCCGGTATGGCAGGCGGGGCCCTGCGGATCGACGATCAGCCACACCGCGTCCTGGTCGCAATCGATCCGTACCTCGCAGACCTTGAGGACATGGCCGGAGATCTCACCTTTCTTCCACAACCGCCCACGGCTGCGCGACCAGAAGTGCGCCTCGCCGCTGGCCAACGTGGCGGCCAGCGCTTCGGCGTTCATGTGCGCCACCATCAGCACCGCGCCCGAAATCGCCGTCGGTCGCGACGGCGGTCACCAGCCCGGCGGAATCGTATTTCGGATCGAGCGTCAGCCCGGTTTCGCGGTCATGGGTCACGATTTCCCCTTACGGCCTCAGGAAGCGCGCGCGAAGAAAACATTTGTGACGAGCGGGCGACAAATCGGTTTCAGGCTTATATAGAGCGCCAACGACACCGAACCCCTCGAGGGACGATGCTGACCACACACCCCTTCGATGACGACAAGCTGCGCGAAGAGTGCGGCATCTTCGGCGTATCCGGGACCGAGGGCGCCGCCGCGCTGGTCGCGCTCGGGCTCCACGCGCTCCAGCACCGCGGGCAGGAAGCGGCGGGGATCACCAGCTTCGACGGCCACCAGTTCCACACCCATCGCGCGATGGGCCATGTCGCCGGCAATTTCGACCAGCGACGAGGTGATTCGCAGCGCTCGTCGGCAACGTCGCCTGCGGGCACGTGCGCTATTCGACCACCGGCGAGACCGCGCTGCGCAACGTCCAGCCGCTGTACGCCGAGCTTGCGAGCGGCGGCTTCGCGATCTCGCACAACGGCAACATCTCGAACGCGATGCGGCTGCGGCGCGACCTCGTCCGCCGCGGCGCGATCTTCCAGTCGACTTCGGATACCGAGACGATCATCCACCTCGTCGCCACCTCCACCTATCGCACGCTGATCGATCGCTTCATCGATGCGCTCAAGCAGGTCGAGGGCGCCTATTCGCTGATCTGCATGACCCCCGAGGGGATGATCGCCTGCCGCGATCCGCTCGGCATCCGGCCGCTGGTGATGGGCAAGCTCGACGGCGCGATCGATCTTCGCTTCGGAGACGGTGGCGCTCGACGTGGTCGGCGCCGAATTCGTCCGCTCGATCGATCCGGGCGAGCTGGTGATCGTCAAGGGCAGCGAGATCACGCTCGCACCGACCGTTCGAGGCCATGGCGCCGCGGCCGTGCATCTTCGAATACGTCTATTTCTCGCGCCCCAATTCGATCGTCGACGAGCTTTCGGTCTATTCGGTGCGCAAGGCGATCGGCGCGCAGCTCGCGATCGAATCGCCGGTCGAGGCCGATCTGGTCGTCCCGGTGCCCGATTCGGGCGTGCCCGCCGCGATCGGCTATGCCCAGCAATCGGGCATCCCGTTCGAGCTCGGCATCATCCGCTCGCATTATGTCGGCCGCACCTTCATCCAGCCTGGCGACAAGGTCCGCCACCTCGGCGTCAAGTTGAAGCACAACGCCAACCGCGAGCTGATCCAGGGCAAGCGCGTCGTGCTGATCGACGATTCGATCGTGCGCGGCACCACCAGCCTCAAGATCGTCGAGATGATGCGCGACGCGGGCGCCGAGGAGGTCCACTATCCGCATCGCCAGCCCGCCGACGCGGCACTCCTGCTTCTACGGCGTCGACACGCCCGAGCGCTCCAAGCTGCTCGCCGCGACGATGGACGTCGGCGGCATGACGAAGCACATCCAGGCCGATAGCCTCGCCTTCGTCTCGATCGACGGGCTCTACAAAGCGCTCGGCCAGCCGCGCCGTGCCGACAACACGCCCGGCTATTGCGATGCCTGCTTCACTGGCGACTATCCGACGACGCTGACCGACCAGGACGAGCTGACGACGGTTGACCAATTCGCGCTGCTGGAGGAACGCGTCGGCTGAACGGCCTACGCGGAGCATCGATGGACAAGCCTCTCGCCAATCAACTTGCGCTCGTCACCGGCGCAAGCCGCGGGATCGGTGCCGCCACCGCGCGCGCGCTGGGCGCTGCGGGTGCGCATGTCGATCCTCACCGCGCGCACCGCCGGTGGACTCGAAGAGGTCGAGGAAGCGATCCACGCGGCGGGCGGCTCGTCGACGATCGCGCCGCTGGATCTCGTCCAAGACGACAGCGTCGCCAAGCTCGCCGCAGCGATCGGAGGCCGCTGGCCCGCGCTCGACGTGCTGGTGCTCAACGCCGCGACGCTCGGCACGCTGAGCGCGGTGCCGGCGATCGACGGCAAGGATTTCGCGCGCATCCTGACGCTCAACGTCAGCGCCCAGGCGGCGATGCTCGCGGCGTTCGATCCGATGCTGCGCAAGGCGGCGCGCGGCAAGGTGATCGGCCTCACCTCCGGCGTCGCGCGCAATCCGCGCGCCTATTGGGGGATGTATGCCGCCTCCAAGGCCGCATTCGAGAATCTGCTGCTGAGCTATGGCGAGGAAGTGCGCCACGTCAGCGGCGTCCGCGTCGCGCTGGTCGATCCGGGGCCTACCCGCACCGCGATGCGCGCGCGCGCCTATCCGGGTGAGGACGCCTCGACGCTCAAGCCGCCCGAAGACGTTGGCGATCGCATCGCCGCGTTGGCCGCGGCGGGCTTCGAGCCGGGGCATTTCGAGCGGTTGGGCTAGCCTTATGCACCCTTGATCAGCGTCACTTGCGCGACATCGATCCCCCCGCCCCGGAACCCGCCTTCGCAGTACATCAGGTAATATCGCCACAAATCCTTGAATTCTGAGTCGAAATTTCCGGGCAACCGGTCGGCGGCCGCCACCGCATCAAAGTTCGTGCGCCATTGCCGTAGCGTTTCCGCATAGCTCGATCCGAAGGCTATCCGGTCGCACCACGCGAGCCCCTGGCGCTCGGCGATCGCGCGGAATCGGCTTTCGCAGATCAGCAGGCCGCCAGGGAAGATGTACTTCTGGATGAAATCGACGTTGGCGGCATAGGCCTCGAACATCGCATCGTCGAACGCGATATACTGGATCGCCGCGCGGCCGCCGGGCTTGAGCGCGCGGGCGACGGCGGCGAGGTAGTGCGGCCAATACTCCTGGCCTACCGCCTCGACCATCTCGATGCTGACGACGGCGTCATAGGTGCCGGTCACGTCGCGATAGTCGGTCAGCGCGAAATCTGTGCCGGAGAGCCCCGCTTCCGCGATCCGCGCCTCGGCGTAGCGCTTCTGCTCGGACGACAGGGTGATCGCATGGACTTGCCGCCCCGCCCGGGCCGCGGTCTCCGCGAACGATCCCCAGCCGCAACCGATCTCGAGGATCAACTCACCCGGCGCGGTGGCGGTGCGAGCGAGAATGGCGTCGAGTTTGGCTTGCTGCGCCAACTCGAGCGGTTGCCCTGGCGTGCTGAAGATCGCGCTCGAATAGGTCATGCTGCGATCGAGCCATGCCTGGTAGAAATCGTTGCCCAGGTCGTAGTGGAAAGCGATGTTGCGCCGCGATCCGTCGCGATGGTTGCGGCGAAGCCAATGGCCGAAGCGTTTGACAAGTCGGGACAGCCCGCTCGCGCGCGAGCTCCTCCCCAGCGTAGCGCGATTGTGGCACTGCAGCGCGAAGAACTGCACCGGATCCGGGCTCGACCATTCGCCGTTGACCCAGCCTTCGTATCCGCCGCTCGATCCCGCCGTCACCAGCCTCAGCAGGGTACGCCAGTTCTTCAGGTCGAGAGCCGCGGCCGGACCTGGCTCGCGTCCACCCAGCATCCGCCGAGTACCGTCGGGAAGCCGGATTTCGAGCCGCCCCGCGATCGTCCCGCGATCGAAGCGGTCCAGTATCGCGTGAAAGACGGGGGCGAACAGCGACAGCGGCCCCCGCCCGCGCTCATCCCTGCGCTCATCCGGCTTCCCGCCCCTCAATTCGTCCCTATTGCCGATCGACGCGTTCATGCCGCCTTAAATGCACCTCACAGGGAATAGGGCAAGGCGCTACTTACGAGGCGAGTTCGAGCGCCGAGGCGGCCCGCCAATGCCTTCCAGCGGTGCGTGACAACGAACGTCGCGCCGGGCTAAGCACCGCGTGTCGGCAGATCACGGCGAAAGAGTCCCAAATCGTCGCCGCCGACTATCGCCTTGATCAATCCTCCAAAGCAATGAGGTCGGGATGCTGAACAGAAAGCTGATGAAGGCGATCAACGAGAGTCCGGCGATATTGGTTCTCACCCTGCTCGGAACGCTTCTCGCCACCTTTTCAAAAAGCTTCGCCGATCTATCGCCTGAGACCCGCGCCGGCGTGCTCTTGTTCGTTGCTTTTCTCGCTTACAGAAGTGGTGCAGCATATCTTTGGGCGCGAAAGTACCGGAGTCTTCCCCGCGCGGATCCCAGACTGAGTCCCTTTGCCCACCAACCGGATTGGCAACCGTGGCCAAGGCGAAAGGCGAACGACCTCGCCGACTTCATCGACCGGGACCTGAACAAGCACACCTTGCTCGTCGCGCCATCGGGGGCCGGCAAATCCATCCTCACGAACAGGCTCTTGCCTCAACTGCGGCCGAAACTGTCGCACTATATCTTCGAGGAATATCATGATTTCTTGAAGATGATGGGATTCACTTTAAGTAATATATTTGAAAACCAGGCGATATTTGACGCTTTTCGTAAGCTTGAACTATCACTTCAAGAAAATAAACAGGATAAAATTCAGGAACATCTAAAACAAATTGGCACGTTACTCGACAGTGATAATGTCAAACACGAGGCCATGATCATCCTAGATCAAGCGGAGCGCCTAGCTCTTTTGACACGAAAATCTCGGGAAGAAACAGATTCTTACAAAATAGATACTCAAATTATCAGTAGTATATTCTCGCTTATTCGCATGAATTGTCACATAAGAGTCATTTTTTCTATCAGAAGTACGAATTTATTCGAGTCATTCATATATATATTTGGTTCAGATGATGAGGATAGTAATTTTCAGAATGAAGTCAATTTTTTCTATCTGTGGGGTCTAAATAGTGCAGATGACGAGGATTTCAGTCGAAACTCGCTGAAAGATTTAAAGGTCGCCCAAGAAGCACCTCTTCACTTTGAGAAAGCTCTCGAAATAGCCAATTTTGACGATCAGAAAAACGCCAATTCGTTCGGACTCAGGCTTGCAGTCTATTTATTCTCAATTATAAAAGCGGACGATCGACCAAGAGTTTTCACCAGAATTCACTCTGCCCAAGACACCAGCGATCTGATCGACGTGATGTTTGACGTGGCATATGAACATCATGCCATCAATTCGGAAAGAGGCAGCGAGAGAGCCCTTTTCGACATCGTAATTTTCGCTCTTGCCGCGGAGACCAGGGCATCTGGCTCCGCGTGCTCCCTGCTCCGGCTCGCGCGACTGGCGCACTATCCCTTCAGGGATGTCAAAGGCATCGTCGTCAACTTGTGCGACATCGGCCTGATAAAGAGCGCAACGATCGATGGCGCGGAGTACTATCGCTTTGCTCATGATAGCATCGCAGATTACGTCTTTCAGGACGAAGGTCTGAATGTGCATTCGCGCGCCATCGACGGGATACGGTCACTTACGGAAGCGTCTGTAAAATCCGAACAGCTAGTAGAGGTAGAAAATTTCCCAAGCGCGATTGAGCGAACTCACCATGGTTGGCGTTCAATAAGCTACTTGTCCGTTGTGATGTTTGCGATATTTGGTCTCGTCCGCATTACATTCCCACACGAACTCTATGGACTCTACTCAGCGGTAATCAGCACGCCGAGAGAACGTGCAGGTTACTTTGAGTTTTTTAGTATGCCAAATTACTATATTAATCCGATAATGTATGTTCCACATTACGTGGTGTATTTATTGTGGATTTCCTACGTTGATAGAATGAATAGGTCGTTTATTCAATATGTCGGATCGAGAATATTAAGGTTCCTATCCAATTTTTTAGCACCTCTTGGCATGATTGTCGGAGTATATGTTGCCTTTATGCCGCAGTTGTTTGTCCTGCCGATCGTGGTGATTGGATTCTTGTTTGGTATCATCCTGTATCGGATCAGCGGCCAGTCGACTTTGAGCGGCGAGATCAGGGAGATTACCGCGGGCTGGGGTTTCAGATCGTCTGTCAACGTGGTCGTCGTATCACTTCTCGCCCTCCCTGCGGTGCCCCTTTACTCCGGGGCGTTGGATCTTTCCGAAATACTGCCGTTCGCCGGACTGGGGGGCGAGGGAGCGCATCTGGGATTGATCATTCTCGAGGCGTTCGTGCTTTATTGGTTCTGGATGCACATTCGGGACGAGCAAAATCGTCCAAAGGCCTGGGCAGCGAACCTCGGCTTGTTTGACAAGGGGCGTATGGGCGGAAACGGCCATCATGAGTGACGCCTCGCTCAAGATGATTATCGATTTGCTGATGCGCCGGCGGAACGCCGGCTATGTTGCCGGCAGAGACCAGGACGGCGAGCATATCGCCCTGGTCGTCGAAGGTGGCGGCATGAGGGGCGTGGCCGCCGGCGGCATGGTCTCCGCCTTGGAAGACCTCGCGATGACGGACTGTTTTGACAGCATCCACGGATCGTCGGCAGGAGCCGCAGCTGCGGCTTATTTTTGTTGCGGACAAGCAAATGCCGGTACGCGAATCTACTATGAGGACCTGATCGACGAACGCTTCATAAGCAGAAAGCGGCTAATGAAGCTCAAGGATATAATGGATATATCTTATCTCGTGGATTACGTGATGCAGTTCGTTAAGCCGATAGATTTCTCTCGTATTCAATCCAAATCATCACGTTTGCACATTGTCACGACGGATATCGATCGTGCGGAGGCATATACGTTCAACCAATTCAAAGACTATGCACATTATAGAGAATGTCTGAAAGCCTCTCTGACCCTGCCTTTCATTGCCGGCGGCCCGCGCACGATTGATTCGCGCCGGCTGATGGACGGCGGGTTGGCACAGCAAATTCCCATCAACTCCGCCGTTGCTGCTGGAGCGACCAAAATCCTCGTGCTCATGACAAGAAGGCATGATGAGCAATATCGCCCCGAGTTTTCCTGGGCAGCGGCTGGCCAATCTTATGTTCTTCAGGCTTTTTACGGTGGGATGGTCGGCGCCATTTGCCGGAAAAGGAATTCGGTCATCAACGAGTCCGTGCGCCTGATCGACGCCGGCAGAGACAAAGCGGGCGCGCTTGTCGCGGGTATCCGGTTGCACAGCGCCATCGACTATGTACATCGGCTCACCCAGAATCCGGCGCTCCTGAAACTTGCGGCGGAGACCTCCAGAGTCCACGTCCTCGACGTTTTTGCGCAGCGTTAGAATCGGGCCCGAGCGATACTGCAGCGTCACACGGCGTGCGGCTGCTTGTCTACCATCCACGTCTGACCCTTGGCGACGAGCTTCTGGAGATCGGGCTTCTTGCCCTCGCTCGCGGCCTTGTTCTGCGCGACCACCGCGCTCTCGAAGGTCGGCGCTGGATCGTCGTAGAGCACGCCGAGCGCCATCGGGAACGGCCCGAACGGCATCTCGACGAGCATGTGCGCTACCGCGCGATTGGTGACGTTGTGGACGATCACCCCCGCGGCTTGCCAATCGCCATTCTCGACGTCGACCACCTTGAGCGTCAGCCGCTCGACATCGAGCGTCAGCCCCTTCGCGCCGCCGGCGAACAAGAGCGGCTGCCCATGCTCGCACCACATCTGGTTGAGCTGGGCGTTGGGCTTGGCGGTGAAGGGCTCGAACACTTCGTCGTTGTAGACGATGCAGTTCTGGAAGATCTCGACGAAGGCTGCCCCTTGGTGCGCATGCGCGGCCTTGAGCACTTCGGGCAGCTTCTTGTGGACGTCGATCCCGCGCGCCACGAACCGGCCGCCCGATCCGAGCGCGAAGGCGCACGGCTTGGCCGGGTGATCGACCGAACCGAACGGCGTGGAGGGCGAGCGGGTGCCCTCGCGGCTGGTGGGCGAATACTGGCCCTTGGTCAGCCCGTAGATCTCGTTGTTGAACAGCAGCACCTGGCAGTTCAGGTTGCGCCGGAGCAGGTGCATCGTGTGGTTGCCGCCGATCGACAGCGCGTCGCCGTCGCCGGTGATGATCCACACATCGAGCTCGGGGTTGGCAAGCTTGACCCCCGTCGCCACCGCCGGCGCGCGGCCGTGGATGGTGTGGAAGCCATAGGTCTCCATGTAATAGGGGAAGCGCGACGAGCAGCCGATGCCGCTGACGAACACGGTGTTCTCGGGCGTGCCGCCGATCTCGGGCATGGTGCGCTGCACCGCCTTCAGGATCGCATAGTCACCGCAGCCCGGACACCAGCGGACCTCCTGGTCGGTTTCCCAGTCCTTGGGCGTGCTGGGCTTGATCGTGGTCAGTTCGTTCATGCGAGCGCACTTTCGATGGCTGCTTCGATTTCAGCGATGGTGAAGGGCTGGCCGGAGGTCTTGTTGAGCGGCTTTGCGTCGACGAGATACTGGTCGCGCAGCACGGTCTTGAGCTGGCCGGTGTTCATTTCGGGTACGAGGATGTGCTCATAACTCTTGAGCAGTTCGCCCAAATTCTTCGGTAGCGGCCAGATGTGGCGGATGTGGACGTGAGCAACGTCATGCCCCTTGAGCCGCGCGCGGCGGACCGCCTGGTGGATCGGGCCGTAGGTCGAGCCCCAGCCGACCACGACCAGCTTGCCGCTTTCGCCGCCCAGCGCGACTTCCTGGTCGGGAATGTCGATCCCGAGCACCTTGTCGCGGCGCATCTCGGTCATCGCCTGGTGGTTGGCGGGGGAATAATCGATGTTGCCGGTATTCAGCTGCTTCTCGATTCCGCCGATGCGGTGGAGCAGCCCCGGCGTCCCCGGCTTGACCCACGGCCGCGCACGCTTCGCATCGCGGGAATAGGGCTGGAACTTCTCGCCCTCGGGCGGCAGCTCGGTGTGGAATTTGACCGGGAACGGCGCATAGCCGCTCATGTCGGGCACCTTCCACGGCTCGGCGGCATTGGCGATGTAACCATCGGTCAGGATCATCACCGGCGTCATGTACTGCGTCGCGATCCGCACGGCCTCGATCGCCACGTCGAACGCATCCGCGGGCGAGCGCGCCGCGATCACCGGCATCGGCGCGTCGCCGTTGCGGCCATAGACCGCCTGGTAGAGGTCCGATTGCTCGGTCTTGGTCGGAAGACCGGTCGAAGGGCCGCCGCGCTGCGAGTTGATGATGATCAGTGGCAGCTCGGTCATGATCGCGAGGCCCATCGCCTCGCCCTTGAGCGCGATGCCCGGGCCAGACGATGAGGTGACGCCGAGCGATCCGGCATAGGCCGCGCCCAACGCGGACGCGATCGCGGCGATCTCGTCCTCGGCCTGGAAGGTGGTGACGCCGAATTCCTTGAACCGCGCGAGCTGGTGCAGGATCGCACTCGCCGGGGTGATCGGATAGCCGCCGAAGAACATCGGCAGCCCGGCGAGTTGTGCGCCCGCGACGAGGCCAAGCGAGATCGACTCGGCGCCGGTCACCGTGCGGTAGAGGCCAGGCTCCGACGGCGCTGCCGAGACGTGGTGCTGGGTGATCCCCATCGCGCCCAGCTCGGCGGTCTCGCCATAGGCATGGCCGGCGTTGAGCGCGGCGATATTGGCCTCGGCCAGCTCGGGTGCCTTGGCGAACTTCGCCTTGAGCCAATCGACGATAGGCTGGCGGTCGCGGTCGAACATCCACAGCGCCAGGCCGAGCGTCCACATGTTCTTGCAGCGCAGCGCTTCCTTGTTGCCGAGGCCGAACGGCTTCACCGCATCGAGGGTGAGCTGCGAGATGTTGAGCCTGAGCAGCTGCCACTTGCCGAGCGAATCGTCGTCGAGCGGATTGGCGGCGTATTTCGCCTTGTCGAGGTTGCGCTGACCGAACTCGCCTTCGTCGGCGATGATCAGACCGCCGGGCTTGAGCGCATCGACGTTGGTCTTGAGCGCCGCCGGATTCATCGCGACGAGTACGTCGGGCTGGTCGCCGGCGGTGTCGATCTCGGTCGAGCCGAAGTTGATCTGGAACGCCGAGACGCCGAACAGCGTGCCCTGCGGCGCGCGGATCTCGGCGGGGAAATCGGGAAAGGTCGCGAGATCGTTGCCGGCGAGCGCGGTCGAGAGCGTGAACTGACCGCCAGTCAGCTGCATTCCGTCACCGGAATCGCCGGCGAAGCGTACGACAACGGCTTCGGGTACGGGGTGCGCCGACGCCTCCTCGGGCGTCAGCTGGTGGGCGGCAGTGGCCATTCAGAAACTTCCTGCTCTCACGACGGGGCTTTGTCGTTGTGTGCGCGCTCTACGCCCCCCAGGCGCATCGCCCAAGGTAGAAAAAAGTGGCGCAGTTGCAATGCTTGCTTTGCGAGTCCGCGGGACGCGGGTGTAAGGCGCGCGCATGACCGATCCTGCCACCCTTCCATACCGCCCGTGCGCGGGCGTGATGCTGATGAATTCGCTCGGGTCAGGTGTTCGTTGGACAGCGGCTCAATTCCAAGCTCGAAGCCTGGCAGATGCCCCAGGGCGGGATCGACCCCGGCGAGGCACCGTTCGATGCAGCGGTCCGCGAGCTGTGGGAGGAAACCGGCGTGTCGGCGGAGCGGGTCGAGCTGATCGCCGAGGCGCCCGAGGAGCTTTGCTACGACTTGCCGGAGGAACTGGTCGGCGAGATCTGGAACGGAAAATGGCGCGGCCAGCAGCAGCGCTGGTTCCTGTTTCGCTTCCTCGGCAAAGACCAAGACGTCGACATCGCCACCGCGCATCCCGAGTTCCGCGCCTGGCGCTGGGTCGATCCGCGCGAGCTTCCCGACATCATCGTGCCCTTCAAGCGTGCGCTTTATCAGCGCCTCGTGGAAATATTCGGCGAACATATTGCCACGGATACGCGCTGATACGGGCCTTTTCCTGCCCGATTGACACCGCTAACAGGCTGCCATGCGCGCGATCCTTCTTGCCGTTCCGCTGCTGCTCGCCAATGGCGGCGATCAGGCCACCATCCCTGCTCCGATCAAGGCGATGCTCGATGCCGCCATGGCTTCGGGCAACGAGGACGACGTCGCGACCATCGTCAAATATGCCCGCACGGCAGCGCCGGAAAGTGCGGACAGCATCGCCAAGCTGGCCTCGAGCTGGCGCGAGGATCGTCGCAAGCTTGCCGAGAAGAAATTGCGAGAGGCGGGCTTTCTCGATCTACTGAAGGGCCGCGCCGAGTTCGGCGCCTATGTCAGCACCGGCAACAGCGCCAACGTCGGGCTCAGCGCTTCCGTTGAAGTGCGCCGCGAGGCCTTGCACTGGCGCCACAAGCTGCGCCTCCAGGCCGATTACCAGGAAAGCCTGGGCCAAGTAACGCGTGAGCGTTACCTCGCAGCGTACGAGCCCAACTACAAGTTCGACGACCGCGCCTATCTCTACGGCGCCGCGCAGTTCGAAAGCGACCGCTTCCTCGGCTTCTACGATCGCTTCTCGATCTCCTCCGGCGCGGGCTACAGCGCGCTCAAGCAGCCGGGGCTCAAGCTCGACGTCGAATTGGGGCCCGCGTATCGCGACACCCGCTTCACCGACGGCAAGATCGAGAGCAATTTCGCGGGGCGCGGTTCGCTCGATTTCGAGTGGAAGCTGAGCCCGGGCATGACGCTTCGCCAAAACGCTTCGGCCTATCTCGAAAGCGCCAACAGCACGGTTTCGAGCAAATCCGCGGTGCTGGCCAAGCTGATCGGCCCGCTTTCGGCGCAGCTTTCCTACACGCTGCAATATGAGAGCACGCCGCCGGCCGGACGCCGCACCACCGATACCACCAGTCGCGCGGCGCTCGTCGTCGACTTCTAGGCGCGGGGTTCAAACCGTTCCCGTTCCGGGCTACTTGCCCGGGATGACCCTCGGCCCGATCGAAACTGCCGCCATCGAGCGCATCCGCACCGCGCCGATCCTTGCGCGGACCGAGGCCTGGGTCGCGATCAACAGCGGCACGCGAAACCTCGACGGGCTGGAGCGGATGGCGGCGGAGCTGGCGGACGCCTTTTCGGTGCTCCCCGGCCATGTCGCGCTGATCGAGCCCGCCCCGGTCGAGACTGTCGCCGCGGACGGCAGCGTGCGGACGCTCGATCACGGCCGTCACCTTCACCTCGCAGTCCGCCCCGATGCGCCCGCCCAGATCCTGCTGACCGGGCACATGGACACGGTGTACGCCGCCGATCACCCGTTCCAGCAGGGCCGCTGGCTGGCGGACGGCACCTACAATGCCCCCGGTGCCGCCGACATGAAAGGCGGCCTCGCGCTGATGCTTGCAGCGCTCGAGGCGGTCGAGAGCACGCCATTGGCGCACCGCATCGGCTATGAAGTGCTGATCAATTCGGACGAGGAGACCGGCTCCTTCGCCTCCGCCGCGCTGATCGTCGGCGCGGCGCAGGGCAAGCTCGCCGCGTTGACCTACGAGCCCGCGCTGCCCGACGGCACGCTCGCGGGTGCACGCGGCGGCACCGGCAATTTCTCGCTCGTTGTCCGAGGCCGCAGTGCCCATGCCGGGCGCAACCCCGCGGAAGGCCGCAACGCGCTCGTCGCCGCCGCCGATCTTGCGCTGCGGCTCGCTCAGGCGAAGGGGCCGGGCCTCGCGGTCAATCCTGCTCGGATCGAGGGTGGCGGGCCCAACAACGTCGTCCCGGATCTCGCAATCCTGCGAGTCAACTTCCGACCGAGGGACGTGGAGGCGATCACGCACGCCCGCGCCGCGATCGATGCCGCCGCGGTCGCGGTGATGGCGACTCACGACGTGCTGGTCGAGGTCCACGGCAGCTTCAACCGTCCGCCCAAGCCGCTCGATCCGGGCGCGGAGAAGCTGTTCGCGCTGGTCAAACAGGCGGGTGCAGACCTCGGCCTCCCCATCGCGTGGAAGACGACGGGGGGCGTATGCGACGGCAACAACATCGCCGCGTGCGGCGTCCCCGTGGTCGATACGATGGGCGCGCGCGGCGGCGCGATCCATTCGAGCGAGGAATTCCTCCTCGCCGAAAGCTTGCCCGAGCGCGCGGCGCTTTCCGCGCTCACCCTCCTCCGCATCGCCGAACGGGGCCACCTATGACCTTCCGCATCCGTGCCGCGCGCGACGAGGACCTCCAGCACCTCTACGAGATGGCCAAGCTCACCGGGGGGGGCTTCACCAACCTGCCGCCCGAGAAGAAGACGCTGCGCGCCAAGCTCGAGCGCAGCCATGCCGCCTTCGCTCGCACCGACGACGATCCGCTGGTCGACGATCTCTTCGTGCTGATCCTCGAGAACGCCACCACCGGCGACGTGCGCGGCACCTGCCAGATCTTCACTCGCGTCGGCCAGCGCTGGCCCTTCTATTCCTACCGCATCGGCATCGACACCAAGCACAGCGAGGAGCTGGGCCGCACGTTCCATTCGGAGTTGCTCAACCTCACCAACGACCTGATCGGCTGCAGCGAGGTCGGCGGACTGTTCCTCCATCCGGGCGAGCGCGCCGGCGGTCTGGGGATGCTGCTCGCGCGCAGCCGCTACCTCTTCATCGCCCGGCACCGCGCCCGCTTCGGCGACCGCATGCTCGCCGAGTTGCGCGGGGTGATCGACGAGGCGGGCGGATCGCCATTCTGGGATGGCGTGGCGGGGCGCTTCTTCGGGATGAACTTCCAGCAGGCCGACCAGTTCAACGCGGTCCACGGCAACCAGTTCATCGCCGACATGATGCCCAAGCATCCGATCTACACCGCAATGCTGAGCGACAGCGCGCGCGCGGCGATCGGCATGCCGCACCCCAGCGGCCGCGCGGCGATGCGGATGCTCGAGAGCGAAGGCTTCGCGTTCGAAAACTACATCGACATCTTCGATGGCGGCCCGACGATGACCGCGCGCACCGACCAGGTGAGGACCGTCCACGACGCGCGCTCCTCGTCGGTCGCGGCGTTCGATGTGGGTGGCGATCCGGCGCTGATCGCGGCGGGCCGCCTCGCCGACTTCCGGGTTGTTCAGGGACAGCTCCGTCTCCGTGAGGACGGTGTCTCGATCGATCCGGCGGCCGCCTCGGCGCTCGGCGTCGATATCGGCGACGAAGTGCTCCACGTCGCGCGCTGAGATGCTGGTCGAGATCAACTTCGACGGGATCATCGGGCCGAGCCACAATTACGCCGGCCTCAGCCCCGGCAACCTCGCCGCGACTCGCAACCGCGGTCAGGCCTCGCGGCCCCGCGCGGCGGCGCTGGAGGGGATCGCCAAGATGCGCGCGAACCTGCGGCTGGGGCTGGCGCAAGGCATTCTCCTGCCCCACGCCCGCCCCGATCGTCGCTGGCTCGCCGATCTCGCCATCGAGTACGAGGATTGCCCGTCACACCTCCAGGCGCAGGCGCTTTCCGCCTCGGCGATGTGGGCAGCCAATGCCGCGACCGTCTCGCCGGCGCCCGACACCGCCGACGGCCGCTGCCACCTGACCGTCGCCAACCTGCTGACGATGCCACACCGCAGCCACGAATGGCCCGAAACGCTGGCGCAGCTTCGCCTCGCCTTCGCGCATCCGGATTTCGTGGTGCATCGGCCGATCCCGGCGCCGTTCGGCGACGAGGGCGCGGCGAACCATATGCGGCTCGCGCCCTCGCACGGCGCGCGAGGCGTCGAGATTTTCGTCTATGGCGTGAGCGGCGGCCCCTTCCCCGCGCGCCAGCATCTCGAAGCGAGCAGCGCGATCATCCGCCGCCACGGCATCGACGGGGCCTTGGGCTTTCTCGTCCGGCAATCCGACGAAGCGATCGCCGCGGGTGCCTTCCACAACGACGTCGTCGCGGTCGCCAACGGCCGAGTGCTGTTCGCGCACGAGCAGGCGTTCGCCGACAAGGAGCAGCTCTACCAGGGCCTGCGGATGGCGATGCCCGAGGTCGAGATCGTCGAGGTCCCGGCCACCGAGGTGAGTTCTCGCTGACGCGATCACCTCCTATCTGTTCAACGCCCAGCTCGTCACGCTGCCGTCGGGCGAGGCCACGCTGATCCTGCCGAGCGAGGCGCGCGAGACGCCGTCGGTGTGGCGCTGGCTTCAGGCGCATGTCGCGGGCAACGGACCGATTCGGCATCTCGAGATCGTGGATGTGCGACAATCGATGGCGAACGGCGGCGGCCCGGCGTGCCTCCGCCTCCGCGTCGTCGCCGATCCCGCGACGGTCGATCCGCGCTTCCTGGTCGACGAGGCGAAGCTCGATCGAATCGCAGCGATCGTCGGCGCGCACTGGCCCGAGCGGATCGCGCAGGACGGGATCGACGATCCCGCACTGATCGCCCGGATCGAGGCGGCGCGCCGAGCGTTGCTCGAGGCGCTCGGCATTGTCGAATTAATTGACAGGTAACCAAAGGCGTTAACTCGAAACCGCGCGATTCCGCACTTGGCCCGTGCCTTGCTTACAATCCGTTCATGTTCCGCAAAGTGGCTCGCCTCTTCACGATCAAGACCAAGTTCGAGGCCTTCCTCGTAATCTACGGGCTCGGCACCGGCGCGGTGGAGCGGGGCATGCACTATCTGGAACGGTTCCCCGGCGTGGGCGGATGGATGTTGTTCTGCCTCTGCCCGATCGCGGTGTTCATGGCGGGGGCGCGGATCCTGGACACATTCGATGCCCGCTAGGGGGGTGCCGCGCGCGGCAATCGCATTGTATCCGGGGTCCGCGGACGTTAACCCGCTGATCATCAAGCCCGCGGGCGGAGGAATTTAAGCGTGCGCCTGTTCCCCGGAATGTTCTTGCCGCTGGCGAGCCAAGCCTTGCTTGCCGCCTCGCTGGCAGGCGGGTTGCTCGTGTGGAACATGCACGAAGGGCAGCGCTTTCAGATCGAGACGCGCGACCACCAGCGGATCGAGGATTTCGCCGCCACTGCTTCCGAAGCGGCGCGCGCTGGCCGTCCGCTCGAGCAATTGATCCCCGAACTCGACAGCCGCGATCCCGATGGCCTCGGCGGCCGTGTCCAGCTCGCCAAGCCCGACGGGAGTCCGATCGCCGGCCCCGCCGCGACCGACCGGCCGCTCGCCGAGGCGCCGGTGAAGGTCGACGGCCACACCCTCGCGCTCGCTCGCGTGGTCCGCGAGCCCCGGCTTTCCGATCAGGACCGGCGCTATCTCGCCACGCAATACCTCGGCATCGGCGCGATCATCGTCGCATTGTTCGTGCTGCTGCTCGTCACCGCCTATGAGTTTGCGCGGCGCTGGAGCAAGCCGCAGCTCGAACTCTACCGGCTCAGCCGCGAAGTTGTGCACGGCGACCATGACATCGAGATCGACGAGAACGGGCCCAAGGAGGTCGTCTCCACCGCGCGCAACCTGCGGCGAATCGCCAGCCAGTTCAGCCGGCTTGAGACCGCGCGGCGCACCTGGCTCGTTTCGATCGCCGACGAGCTGAAACGTCCGGCCGAGGATCTCGGCACGCATCTCGCCGCGCTCGCCGCGCAGGAGCCGCCGGTTGAGCCCGAGCTGATGGCGGGCCTCGAGGAGGACAAGCGCCGCCTGAGCCAGATGGCCGACGACCTGAGCGCGATCGCGCTCGCCGATCTCGGCCGCTTGCCGGTCAGCTTCGCGCCGGTCGATCCGCGCGCACTGATCCACAACGCGATCTGGTCCAATTCCAAGCGCGCCCAGGCGATGAGCGTCAGTCTCGAAACCAGCACCCTGCCGCAGTACACGATCCTGGTGAAATGGGACAGCGCGCGGATCGAGCAGCTCTTCCACGCACTGATCGAGAACAGCCTGCGCTACACGCCGAAGAACGGCCGCGTCGTGCTCGGCCTCGAAAGCTCGCGCGACGCATGGCGGCTGATCATTGACGACAGCGCGCCCGGCGTCGACGTGATGCTCGCGCAACGTCTGTTCGAGCCTTTCTACCGCAGCTCGGATCGGCCCGAGGATTCGGCGGCCGCGTCGGGCCTGGGCCTTGCCACCGCGCGCGCGATCGTCGAGGCGCACCACGGCCGGATCGAGGCGAGCCACTCGCCGATCGGCGGGCTTCGCGTGACGGTGGTGCTCCCCGCGGAACCGCCGCGGGCCTAAAGCGTCGCCCAATCTATCGGGCTATTGCGATCCAGATACTTTGACCCGTCCGGCAGCGGATACTTCAGCCCCGTCGCGCAGTTGAACAGCAGCGCTCGCTCATCGGGCGAGACCAGCCCCTTCGCCACCGCCTCGCGCCACGCCGCCAGCGTCGCGCCCCCTTCGGGGCAGAGCAACAGGCCGTCATCGCGCCCCGCATCCTCCACCGCCTGGAGGATCGCCGCGTCGCTCACCGCCATCGCGAAGCCGCTGCTCTCGCGAACCGCATCGAGAATCAGGAAATCACCGACCGCCTGCGGCACGCGGATGCCCATCGCGATCGTGTGCGCATCTTCCCAGCGAGTCGCGTGGCGCTCGCCCGCCTCCCAGGCACGGACCATCGGCGCGCAACCCTCGGCCTGCACCGCGACCATCCGCGGACGTTCGGACCCGATCCAGCCGAGCGCCTCCATCTCGGCGAACGCCTTCCACATGCCGATCAGCCCGGTGCCGCCGCCCGTGGGATAGAAGATCACGTCGGGGAGCTGCCAGCCGAGCTGCTCGGCCAGTTCGAGCCCCATCGTCTTCTTGCCCTCGATCCGGTACGGTTCCTTGAGCGTGGAAAGGTCGAACCAGCCGCGCTCCTTCGCCCCGTGCCCCACCAGCTTGCCGCAATCGTCGATCAGCCCGTTGACGCGATAGACGCGTGCGCCCTGCGCGGCGATCTCACGCACGTTGATCTCGGGCGTGTCGTCCGGGCAGAAGATCACCGCCTCGATGCCCACTCGGCTGGCATAGGCCGCCGCCGCCGCACCGGCATTACCGTTGGTCGGCATCGCGATCGTGGTGACCCCCAGTTCCTTGGCCATCGCGATCGCCATCACCAGGCCGCGCGCCTTGAACGATCCCGTCGGCAGCCGTCCCTCGTCCTTCACCCAGAGCGTGGATGCGCCGAGCGCGCGTCCGGTCGCTTCCAGCGGCACGATCGGCGTCACGGTCTCGCCAAGGCTGACGATGTTTTTCGCGTAGCGCACCGGCAGCAGCTCGCGATAACGCCACAGGTCCGCTGGGCGGCCGGCCAGCGCCTCCTTCGTCAGCGCACGGCCCGCGGCCTCCAGATCGTAGCGCACCAGCAGCGGCCGCCCCACGCGGGACAGGCCGTGGAGTTGGTCCGCCTCGTACCGCTCCCCGGTCATCGAACATTCGAGATGCGAGACGAAGGTGGGGCGCTCGGCGGTCAGATTATCGTCGTGGTGCACGGGTGGCGGCTCCGGCTGAGGGAGGCTCGCAGTGCCCAACTCCCACGCGCTTTTCCAACGGAATCGCGCTAGACGCTGCCGAATGAGCAATGCCGCCACCGTCCTGATCGTCGACGATGAGCCCCAGATCCGCCGCCTGCTCTCGGGCACGCTGACGCGCGCGGGATATCGGGTCGCCGAGGCCGGATCGGCGCGCCAGGTGATCGATGCGCTCGGCGAGGTGCAGCCGGATGTCGTGCTGCTTGATCTCGGCTTGCCCGATCGCGACGGGCTCGAGCTGATCCCCGCGATCCACAAACAGTCCAAGGCCGCGATCCTGGTCGTCTCGGCGCGAGACGCGACCGATCTCAAGGTCACCGCGCTCGATCTGGGGGCGGTGGATTACGTCACCAAGCCGTTCGATACCGAGGAGATGCTCGCGCGGCTGCGCGCGGCATTGCGGGGGCGCATCGGCGCCGAGGGCGGGCGGACGAGCGTTACCGCGGGCGGCGTCACTTTCGATCTGCTCAACCGGCGGGTGACGCGCGGTGCGGAGGAAATCCACCTCACCCCCAAGGAATTCGCCGTGATGGCCGAGCTGGCACGCTTCCCGGGCCGGGTAATCACGCACCAGCAGCTGCTGAGCGCGGTCTGGTCGCACGATTACGAGCGCCACATCGAATATCTGCGCGTCGTGATCCGCAACATCCGCCAGAAGCTCGAGTCCGATCCCACGCGGCCCGCGATCGTCGTCAACGAGCTTGGCGTGGGCTACCGGCTGATGGGCGTGGAGGCGTAAGTTGGGTGGAGCGGATTTGATATCGTAAGGAACATGATCCTCAGGCGTCTTTGGCGCGAAATCGTGCGGCGCTATCGGCTGAACCAAAGATATTTGGCCAAGGAATTGATGAGGCTGTACCTCTTCCTGGGCGGTGGCGAGCCTGCAGCGGGTGCGCTGGACGCTACCCTTGATATCCTTCTCAGGGATTCCGATTCGGCTCTCAAGAAATTTCGGACGATATCCGATCGGCTCGCCGGCGCAGTCGGCGACGACCTGCAATACATCCGGGAATATTCCAACTTTTACATTTGCATTATGGAGAAGCGCGTAAATTGCGAGGCGGTGCGGCAAAAAGCGATCCGGTTGAATCCGGACCCGCAGCTCCGCCGTACGCTGGTAATCGCGGATTACGTGCTCACCGACGACGAGGTCATTGCCGGCTAGATCTCCAGCTGGCTTCCCAGCTCGACCACGCGGTTGGTCGGCAGCTTGAAGAATTCCATCGCGCTCTCGGCGTTGCGCACCATCCAGCCGAACAGCCGCTCGCGCCAAAGCGCCATGCCCGGGCGGCTCGATGCGATCACCGTCTGCCGCGCGAGGAAATAGCTGGTGTCCATCGGCTTGAACGGGCCGCCGCAATCGGTGAGCGTGCCGAGAATGGCGGGTAGATCGACTTCGTCCATGAAGCCATAGCGCACGATCACGCGGTAGAAGCCCTCGCCCAGCGCCTTCACCTCCGAGCGCGCGGCGGGCAGCACGTGCGGCACCTGTTCGGTCGCGACCGTCAGCACGACCACGCGCTCGTGAAGCACGCGATTGTGCTTCACGTTGTGGAGCAGCGCCGGCGGGATGTCGTCGGGACGCGAGGCGAGGAACACCGCCGTACCCGAGACCCGCTCGAGCGAATGCCCGGCCGAGCGGATGAACAGCTCGATCGGCATCGCCCCTTCGTGCAGTCGCTCGCGCACCAGCCGGCGACCGGTCCGCCACGTGGTGAGCACCGTGAACGCCGCCGCCGCCACGAGCAGCGGGAACCAGCCACCGTCGGGCACCTTGGTGAGGTTCGACGCGAAATAGAGCGAATCGATCACCAGGAAGGTGCCGGTGACGAGCACCGCCAGCGCCGGCGGCCATTTCCATACCGCGAAGGTGAGCATGCCGAGCATGCAGGCGGTGATGAACATCGTCCCCGTCACCGCGATGCCATAAGCCGCGGCGAGGTTGCCCGAGCTGCCGAACCCGAGCGCCAGCGCGATCACCATCGCGAGCAGCGTCCAGTTGACCAGAGGCACATAGATTTGCCCCGCCGCGCGCGCGCTGGTGTGCGTGATCTTGAGTCGCGGCAGGAAGCCGAGTTGGACGGCCTGCTGAGTCACCGAAAAGGCGCCCGAGATCACCGCCTGGCTCGCGATCACGGTGGCGACTGTCGCGAGGATCACGAGGGGAAGCCGCATCGTGTCGGGCGCCATCAGAAAGAAGGGGTTCTGGACGCTAGCCGGATCGCGCAGCAGCAGCGCCGACTGGCCTAGATAGTTGAGCATCAGGCACGGGAAGGCGAGATAGAGCCACGAAACCATGATCGCGCGCCGCCCGAAATGCCCCATGTCGGCGTAGAGCGCCTCGGCGCCCGTCACCGCGAGCACCACCGATCCGAGCGCGAAGAAGGCAAGCTTGGGGTCGATCGCGAAGAATTCGAGCGCGTGGAGCGGGTTGAGCGCCCACAATATCTGCGGCTCGGCGGCGATGCCGATGATCCCGAGCACGCCGATCACGATGAAATAGAAGACCATCACCGGCCCGAACAGGGTGCCCACGCGCGCCGTACCGTGCGACTGGATCGCGAACAGCCCGACCAGGATCGCGATCGACAAGGGCATCACCAGCGGGGTCAGCCCGCTTTCGACCGTCGTCAGCCCCTCCACCGCCGAAAGCACTGAGATCGCCGGGGTAATGATCGCGTCGCCATAGAAAAGCGCGGTCGCCATCACGCCTAAGGTGACGATCGCCGCCGTCCACCGCCGTTCGCCCGCCTTGCGCAGGATCAACGCCAGCAGCGCGAGGCTGCCCCCCTCGCCCCTGTTGTCGGCACGCAGGATGACGATCACATATTTAAGCGTGACGATCAGCATCATCGTCCAGAAAATCAGCGAGAGCACGCCGAAGATGTGCGCGCGATCGACCGCCAGCGGATGATGGCCGATGAAGCTTTCCTTGAGCGCGTAAAGTGGCGACGTGCCAATATCGCCGAACACCACCCCGATCGCGCCCAGCGCGAGCGTAGGCAACCGGTCCTGCGGGCAGTGGAGGAGTTCGGACGACTGCGAGGGGGCGGCGGTCAACGGCAATTTTCCGAGTACCGCGTGAGGCGGCGGGCCTCAGGTGACGCTGCCGCCATATGGATTCCAGCACGATCCGGGGGCATCGCATATGTTTCGCATATGATTTTGCCGCAGTCCGCAGGCGCACAGTCGAATCCTATGCGAATCCAATGCGAAGCCGCGTGGGCCGATCTCGAATGCCTATGCCGCGCGGTCTAGCTTTCCAGGGTGGAAGACACCGGACGATCAACGATGTGGTACGATGGGAGATACGCGAGCCTGCTGCTGCGGCTGGCAGGCGTGGGATTGCTGGTGTTCGCGTGGTTCGCGGGCTACGCGCTATTTCACCGGACCGCGCTGGGCTCGATCGACCGCGACGCGATTGCATTCCTGCTGGCAGCACTAATCTTCCTCCTCGGCAGCGCAGGCGCGGCGCTGGCGCTGCTGGGTCGGCATTTGTTCGATCGCGTCGAACTGGCGCGGCAATGGAGCCGCACCGGCGAGTAAGAGGTCCGGAAGGAAATTGGCGCGCCCGGAACGATTTCGAACGTCCGACCCTCAGATTCGTAGTACGATTTTAGTCGAGCTATATAGCTGAAATATAAGCGTTAAAGCTCAAAAAATGCACGAGTGCGTGAGCAAGTGCACGAATTTTCGTGTGGAAAAAATATTTTTGGCATCCGCGCCGGTTTAACCATTCGCCCCGGCTACGTACGGGTCAATCAACCCGCCAATAATGAATTGGCTAGGCTTCGTCCGCTGATAGGGACGAAAAACGCCGTTCCCCGAACGGCTTATGATCCCCGCAACCGTCGGGCTACTCGCCCGACTTCGACCGTTTGTCCGACTCCGCCAGAAGGGAATACGCTGGCGGAGGTCGGACTTGGCCGGGGCGCAGATGGCGCCCCGGCTCGGGGTTCGCGGAATGCCTTCCGATGTCGCCGCTCACCCCAAACGATCGAAGTCGGCCGCTTCGCTCCGACGCTTCCGCAGCCACTCGCTTGCGGCGTGGTGCACGCCGCGTCTCGCGGGCGGCAAGCGCTGCCGACGGTTGCGGGGATTACGCGTCTCGGTATAGAGAGCCTTGTACTCGTCGGGGCTGAACCACGCGCGGTGGCTAACCTTGCTTGAAGAACGATACGGCGCGCTGAGATCGGGAACGCTCTCTAGCCATCCGTGGCGCACCGCCGTTTTGAGCACCTGGCGTAATGTGACCAGCTCGTGGTGAAGTGTGGTACGCGCGGGCGGCTTGGGCGCTTGGTGCCGTTCAACACGATATTCCTGCACGAGCCCCGGCGTAATTGCCGAAAGGGCTTTGGTGCCGAAGAACGGATTGAGGTGGAGCTTGATGCGATCCTTGTGGCCGCGCACATAGGCGGGGTTGCGCTCGCCGTTGGTGATAATCTCGTACTCCCGCTCGAAGACAGCAGCGGCTTCCTTGAACGTCTTTTCGGCTTTCACCTCGCCGCTGGCGACCTTGCCCCGAAGCGTGAGGTACCAATCTTCGGCAATCTGCTTTGCCTGCGCCAAGCTGTCAGTCTTGGTCGAAACGCGGTGCTCTCGGCCCGCTAAATAGGTTGACGCCTGCCATCGAGAACTGCGTTCGCGGCGGAATAGATGGACCTTTCCGCCCATCAGGTCGTGGCTGATCTCACCATTTCGCATGGAGTCTCGTCTCCCTCGGGTTGGTGTGTCCGAGAGTGTGTGACAAGTGCGTGAGAGGGTCAAGTGAGGGCACCGGGCAAAGCCCGATACCTTAACTCACTCATTCTATTGGAAAAATTGGCGCGCCCGGAGCGATTCGAACGCCCGACCCTCAGATTCGTAGTACGATTTTGATACCGCTATCGAATTGAGAAATCAAGCTAAAAAGCAAAAATCACTGTGTATGTGTAAGGAAGTGTGTCGGTTTTGTTCTCGAAAGCCGCTCCTGCGGCGCGCCAGCCCCAACTACCACGGAAGACCGGCCAATCAACCCGCCAATGATGAATTGGCTAGGCTCTGTCCGCTGTCGCTTCCAGAAAGCGCCGTTCCCCGAACGGCTTATGACCCCCGCACCCGTCGGGCGTACCGCCCGACTTCGACCGTTTTCCCTCCCAAACCTCCGCCACGGGGGATAGGCGTCGGTGGGAAGGGCTTCGCCCGGGGCGCAGACGGCGCCCCGGCTCGGGGTTCGCGGGTTCTTCCGTTGGTCGCCGCTCACCCAAAACGCTCGAAGTCGGCCGCTCCGCTCACACGCTTCCGCAGCCTCTCACTTGCGGCGTGGTGCACGCCGCGCTCGCGGGCGGCAAGCGGTGCCGACGGGTGCGGGGGCGGAACGTTCGCGTCAGGCCGCTCGCGTGATTGGCGCCTGCGGCTTGGGGCCTCTGGCGAGGCCCGTCGAAGGCACTCTCCCGAGCAGTCGGGAGAGTGCCTGCCATTTATTGGCAGAGGCGGTGCGCCCCTCGCGCGCAACGTCGCTGTCCTATTCGGCCTTTCAAGGCCGCAGCCGAACAGGACGCGAGAGCGCATTTCCGGACGCACCGTCTGTGAAAGTCATTTGATTCCGTATCTCTGGGCAAGGACGCGGTCACGCCGCGCCTGCTCGCCCTTTACCGCGTCGTATTGGTCTTTCAAGCGAGCAAAGGTGGCTTCCGCGTCTGCGACAGTTGTCGAATTGACTGGCACCGAGTTATTGCCGGCCATCGCCTGAAGTTCGGCGCCTCGATCGCGCCGTCGGCGCGCAATGGCGAGTTCTAGCTCCGCGAGTTGTAAGTCGATTTCCAGTCCAGCAGCCTCCCTGATGAGGGGCAATATCTGCGCCTGCCGTTCAGCTTGATACGCCTTCAGGCGCTCCAATTCGCGGTATCGGTCCGCAGGAGGTGTGTCGGGTAATGGCCCTCGCTCCGAAGGATTCATCCTCAAAGTGTAAGGCGTAAGCCTCTGATGCTGGCCGGTTATACACAGGGAACACCGGCCCGAAGTTGAGTAGATGATGCAAGGGACCCTCCCTGAACACTTGACTCCAATCGTTCGGCATTTGAGCATCTCTTCTTCGTGCCGAGGGCGAAGATTTATGAGCGCGGCGATTGCTACTAGAAGGGGTATCGCTCTTTTCCTCGCGCTTGCGGGCGCGCTCGCTCTGTCCGTTCCCGAAGCTGCCGCGCGAGTTGATATTCAATACCTGCAACTGACAGCAGGTCCGCAAATCGAGGTCGGCTGGTTGGTTACTCCGAAGGGTAAGGGGTTCCTATTTCTCCCTAAGTTTATGGATGGGGATTTCGCGAGCGACCAGGAAGTGCGCGATGTACTGGGTCCCCAAAGTTATAGCCCGCTGTCCTGTAACATGCCTCTCGCGGACCAAACCGTTACCGTAACAATTCCGGGCTGGAACTACCCGGCCGGGCCCATCATCAATCAAGTCTTCCGGCGCGCGGTCATCCACGTCTGGCAAGAGTGTTCGGCGGACCTAGACGCCTCGCGCGGGATGGACGGGTTGCAACTTGGCGGTGTCGACATCGAGATGGATGGACATGTCACAGCATTACAAACAAAGAATCTGAGAATCTACGGTGATACGACCCTCCCGAGCAACGGCTACGCGAAGCAGTACATGTTCGAATGGCAAACGCTGGTCGATGCCGCTCGGCATCGAGAAATGTCCTTAGTAGTACCACCGACAACTTCACCGGCCTTACGAACCGGCTTCTTCGATCTGCCATTCATCAAAGCACCATTTCTGAGAATCCTAATTGTCGTCCTTATCATTCTGCTCCTCGCCAAATTCGGGCGAAATATCCTCCGATTCGTATACGAGCTGACGCCCCATCCAGCCCAGAAATCGGTCGAGCAGGCGCTCCGTGACAAACGTCTCGATTTTGCTTCAGTCAAAGCGGTACTCAAACGCAGGGCGCGCAATAGGGTCGAACGTGAGGTACGCGAAGCACAGCTTCGTCAGGCCACCGAGCGGCTCAGGCAGGACATGGGGCGCTTGGCGGCGGAGCAAGAGCGACGAAGGCGAGAGGCACACGCGTTGGCCGAACGAAAAGCGGAGGAAGCGCGCGAACAGAGTCTCACCGAGGCCGAAGAGGCTTTCCTACGCGCCGCCTTTGAACATCAAACAGCCGCAGCGCGGGTTGAGAAATTACGGAAGAGGCAAGGCAATGACGGATAAGGAACCCAACCAGGTGATTCTTGGTGTTGACGACCTGCTCCCCGCCCTCTCGACAGGATCCGCGCCGGTAGCACCGTGGGGTATTCCGTGGATAACGCGGATGCGCAATGATTCACGTCGAGAGACCGTGCAATCATTCACCGCCTTCGAGGAGGCGATAAATCGGCATGTGGAGACAATTACTCGTCAAGTTCATCTCAAATGCGAACTGATGGAAGCCAACGAACGCGCACTCGCCCGGCTCGGGAAATTGGAAACCGTACGGAAGAAAGTTGGCTTGGAGATCGATGAGGAACTCGATGAGTTAGAGCATCGTGCGGCGCTGCGTGCAAGAGACCGAGATACCGAACTTGCTCAGGCAGAGGCCAGGCTCAATAGAGCTCGAAGAGAGGCCGACGAGGTCAGCGCGCCTCAAACGTCCGCCCCCACATTTGCCGACCAGCTCAGGGACGCGTTTCAGCAGGTTCAAGAATTGGGAACGGCATTTGACGCGCACATCGACGAGGTAATTGCACGAGGCGGAGGCACGGAAAATGACCTGCCTGACGACGCCCAGCGCCATATCGATACCCTGCGCACGCTCAAAGCAAACAAGATTGGCGGTCTTTACGACCGACTGGCGCAATATGCTTCAACTCGGCCGTAGCCGCCGAGCTACCGTCGAGCTCTCCGATGAGGAGCGCTCACGGCATCTGCACCTAGTGGGCGCAAGCGGAACCGGTAAATCCAAGCTCCTTGAACACATGTTGCGGCAAGATATTCTCGCAAGACGCGGGCTGTGCCTCATTGACCCGCATGGGTCGCTCGCCGACAGTGTGATTGCGTGGTGCGCAAGCCGGGGATTCGCTAATCGCCTCCGCATTATCAAGGCCGGTCAAAGCGGATGGAGCGCGGGATTCAACCCGCTCAAACTCGATGAGGACGTCGAGCCAACGACCAGGGTTGACGCTATGGTTGCCGCGTGCGCCCAGGTTTGGGGCGGCGAAGACATGGCCAGTACACCTCGGCTGAAAAAGACGCTGCGTGCTGTCTTCTACGCTCTCGCCGTACGCAACCTGACACTCGCCGAAGCGCCACTACTCACGACCGGCACACACGCCGAGGTGCGCAAAAGGCTCACGGAAGGCCTTCCCGACCAGGTGTTCGGCACGGTTTGGAGCGACCTCAATAGTCTCAGCCGGCGCGAGTTCACTGAGGTGTTCGAGAGCACCAATAATCGGCTCGGCGAGTTTCTGACCTCGCCCTTGGTGCGCCGAATTGTTGGCCAAAGCGCCAGCACCTTCGACGCGCGGCGCGCTATGGATGACGGAGAAATCGTCGTCGTGAACCTACATCCCGGCACTGGGCTCTCGTCCGACAACGTGCGTCTCGTGGGCACCCTGCTCGCGAGCGAGTTCCGATTGTGCGCTATGCAGCGCGATACGGCGTATGCCGAGCGGCATCCCTTCACCCTCTACATCGACGAGTGCCATGAGTTTTTGACGAAAGACATCGTGGACATGCTCGACCAGACTCGAAAGTTCGGGCTGCATCTGGTGCTGAGCCATCAACGCCTTGGACAATTGGGGGACCGGACGTCTAACATGTTCAATGGCATCATGACCGGCGGTCAAACCAAGATAGTTTTCGGCGGAACTCGCTGATGAGGACGCCGAGTACATGGTGCGCGAGGTCTACCGCGGCAGCTTTAACTTGGAGCGGCCCAAGCACGTGCTCGATAAGCGAGCGGCAGTTGGCGAAGAGCCGTTTTGGCTCGAATCCGAGTCAGAGAGTGCTGGCGGTTCCTCCACATCAAGCTCGGTATATACCTCATCATCAGGGACGTCCGAAGGACGCGCCGAGGGCTCGTCCGAGGCATACGACCGAAGAGGACAACAGACCGGGACGGGGCTGAGCGAAGGTAGTACTAGCGGCTCCTCTTCGTCCCAGAGTTCAGCCTATGGTTATTCGGAATCATCGAGCTGGAACCGCACGACCGGTCGGGCACAAACTCTCAAACCTGTGTGGGAAAATACAACGACGGGCGTGCACAATCTGGAAGAGGAGATCCATCGGGCCATAGTGAAGCTGCGCGAACTGCCGCGCCAGGTCGCCATCGTGAAGCGCCGTGGACGTCCTCCCGTCCAGTTCCGGCCCGACGATGTTACACCGCCGCTCGTATCGATGCCGCGCATTGCAGAATTTGAGGGAAGAGTGCGCGAAGCGACGCCGTACGTCGCTTCCGCCCACCAGGCGGACTGCGAGATTGCGGCGCGCAGCGACCGGTGGACAAAGGGAAAACGCAACCCCTCCCCCGCCTCTGATGACCCTTTCTGGAATGAGTAGCGGATATGGGCGCTAGCCGCGCCTCGGTTCCGCGCTTTCGCCGGGTGCAGGAGCCGCGCCCGATACAGCTCACCGACGACGATATAACCATATTGCACCAAGTGCGGCGCTATCGGTTCATGCGGACGACAGACCTCTACCGGCTCTTTCCAGACCGCAGTACCGACAAGCTTTCTCGCCGTCTCGCTCGCCTTTATCGAGCGGGCTACCTAGACCGCCCGCTATCGCAAATCGACAGCTTCCGCGGGGAAGGATCGCAGCCGCTCGTGTACGGGCTTGATAATGCCGGGGCGGCCTATCTGGCTGCGCTCGACGGGGTGCGGGCGACCAAGGATCTCCGGCGCAGGAATCGCGCGTTCACGCGCGAGAACCTCGATCACACGCTCGCCACGACGAGTTTCATGGTGGACGTCGAGCTAGCCTGTCGCGAACGCGAGGATGTCGAGTTCATGGGGCCGGAGCAGATTCTGGCGCGCGAAGGCGGACCTTCGATATTGCCTCATTGGGGGGTATCTCTGCCGTGGCACGGGCATTGCGCCGATGTGGTCATTGCCCCTGACGCCATCTTTGGTCTGCGTGTTGTTCGAGGCGACGGCCCTCCCCTTCGCAGCTTCTATTTCGTGGAAGTCGATCGCGGCAGCATGACCATCGCGCCGTCCGAGCAGGTGCGGCGAAGCGAAGCCTTTCTCTATCGTTCAAGCGTCCTCCGGAAGCTCCTCGCCTATGCCGTGAGCCACTGCGAGCGAATGCATCAGGAGTATTTCGGCATTCCGGCTGCGCGTGTGCTCTTTCTGACGACCCGAACATCGCGGGCTGAGGAAATGATACGATCTGCGCGCGAGATTGTGCTTCCGCACCTCGCAGTGCCCACAGGCCTCTTTTTGTTTGGCACACCCGTCGCCAACACCGATCCATTGGAGGACGCGTTCTGGTCCGCAGCCGCAGAACTCACACAACTCTTACCCTAATGCAGCCAGATCAAGTTCGCATGACCTCTCGTTTATGAGGCGGTTTCGGCGGCAAAGCTGATAGCATTGGTCACAAGCTCCACATGTGGAAAATCGCCATGTTCATGATGAATTCGAAGTGGGGCATCCACCTGGAGGGCGATCCCGGCGACCTACAGAATATTCAGATGAAGCTGAATGGCGCCATCACCAATGCCGACAGTCCGTTTGTATCGAAACTGAATAATTTGTTCGTCCTTAGAACCGCCAGGTGGGATGCGGCGCTTCTCCCGTCCGAGGTGCAAGACCTTGGTCGCGAGGAGCTGGCGGTCATCCGAGGCGTCATTGAATTGCTAGACGGCTGTGGGCCGCTAGAATTGGCAACCATTTTCGAATTGGCGGACGATGGCCGGATCGTCAGTCAGGTGCGAATAACGCAAATTCGAATACGATCATCGAAGCCGCAGTCGGAATGGGTATCGGCTTCGGAGTATCGGAATATGGCACTTGCCGTCCAGTCCGACAAAATTCTGAGGTCAGCGCTGGCAGACCTAAAATACGAGACGAGCTGGTACGACATTTACCGA
The DNA here is from genome assembly GCA_963799985.1 of uncultured Alphaproteobacteria bacterium. GTDB lineage: Bacteria > Pseudomonadota > Alphaproteobacteria > Sphingomonadales > Sphingomonadaceae > Sphingomonas. The sequence continues at coordinate 690,924 of CAWCZC010000005.1, forward strand.
GTAGTTGAAGCACTCTGCCGATATTATGGCGGAGAATCTAAACTCAAGAGCGCGTTTCCTGTGGATGGGGCGGACATCGCAAGGATGAAAAGGACTGCGAACTCATATCGGCATACGCAAGGTGCGTTTGACCCGGTTACAAACCCAATGTCGATGGCCGAAGCCATGGAGCTTGCGGCTGAAATCCTGAAGCAAACCGTTAGCTCGGCGGCGCCCTCAACATTTCCACCTGCTTTTGATAAGTGCGGCATCCCCAGCTACGAATATCCGGCCGAACAAGCCGTTGGGCTCCGCATATTATCGGCCGACGGCCCGAAACCCTGAAGCGCGGATATCCAGCGCTACGGAGTGATTGGGTCGCTCACGCGACAACACAAACTAGATGTCCACATGCTCCGGTAATCGGTCGACCACACGGGCGAATAGCGCTTGCGGATCGGCGCCCAGTGCCTTCGCGATTGCGTAGAACTCTATGACATCTACGCGCCGCTCGCCACTCTCGACATAAGACACGAAGGGCTGCGGTCGTCCGAGCTGAGCAGCCAATTCCGCTTGGGTGAGTCCTGCCTCTTTACGAGCAGCCACCAGCACCTCGAGAAACGACGCGTAGGCTTCTGAAAAGACGGATTTGGGCACGGTACCACGAGCAAAGTTGCGTGGTCTCTTCCATTAGATATGAATTTGAGATATATGATATTCATATATTCTGGGGAAAGAGAATGCCGAAATCTGTTTGCGCCTGGGCGCCGCAAGTTTCTGGTCATTATCGGCGTTGCTGCACTCGTCGTGCTCTATCTCTTAGCTACGGCCCGAGGCCCCGCCGTCACCCAAGTTGTAGAGAATGGGGTAGCGACGGGACTCACGCCGGAGGAAGAAGCGGGCATCAGAAACGATCTGATCGCGGCCCTCTCACAAAAGCACTACTCCTTTCAGCCCTCTCCGAAGGACTTGTGCGCCGTTGCCTTCGCCCTCGGCCAGCCGGTCTTCGTAGACGTATCCATGCAAGGAACGACGGGGAAGGTCGCCTTCGACGTGCCGGTCACCGCGGGCTCTGACATCCATCGCCTCGCCGCAGCCCCCGAGTGCTACGGCGCTCCGCCAAGCGGCTGGTGGCCCGGAATGACCGCGCCTGCTCGCTACAATGTCATGATCGAAAAATGGTCGTCGGGCTGGCGCATGGTGCCGGGACAGACCTTACGGGCGGGCGGGTGACGTCGGGATGTGGAGGGTAAGATGAAACGATTTGTGTTCGTGCTGCCGGTCGCGGCATTCGCTGCCTTGGGCCTTTCGTCCACTGCAAGCGCGCAGCGCCATGCTCTCTCTGACGCGGGTGCCTACTGCAAAGCCGTCGGCACGATCGACGCGCCTGACCGCAGGTATAGGGGGCCTGAAGAGCCACGGTGGATAAAGCGCGCGCTGCACGCTGAAGGCCAATATGACGGAGTGACGTGGCGGTGCGAGCGCGGCGCCGTTCTTGCCTGCGTGAGCGGCGGAACCACTGGCCCCTGCTCGAAGCGGCGCCTCGACCGCGTCCCCTCCTCGCTTATCCGCGACTACTGCCGCGCCAATCCGGGGGCTTCCGATATCTCGCCCGCCTACATCGGCAACTACGAGATCTACGATTGGGCTTGTCGGGGAATCGCTCCCTACATCGTCCGGCAGTTGGTGTTCCCCAACGCGCGGGGTTTCGTGTCGGATGAATGGCACCGGCTGACGCCACCATAGTGAAGGTAGACGCTACATGCTCGACACGCCCAAAATGCGATTGACCGCACTGGTGACCGGGCTCGTGCTCGTTGCCGCGCCTCCCTCAGTCGCCGCTCAGACGCGGCGGATGCCGGCCGCAGCCTCGAAGACCCAAATTCGATTGACACCGATCGCGTATGAACTCGGCGGTTCTAACTGCAGCCTATACATCGACCAGGGCCTAAGGACGTTTGTGGGCGGCGCGGAATACGGAATACGTGAACCGTGGCATGTCGGGATAAATGGTACGGCGTACACTCTGCGGGAAGCGCAATACAGCAGCCAAAAAATCGTGCTCGTCGGCAGGCCCGGCGCTCCAAAAGTCGTCATAAACACGAGCGGAAGGGTTCGCTTCTCGACGCCTCCGATTGACCGGGTGTCGATTACCATAACCCTGCGCAAGCGAACGCAGACACTCCCAGCTTATCGAGTTTGTGGCGAGGGATAGCCGTGTCGCGGTGGCCAAGCTGCAGATCACAACGGCAAGAGCTCCGCACTGAACGGCGCGCTCGGCGTCCCGTCGATCATGAGCCGTAGATAGAAGCTATGGTTCGGAAGATTGATGAGATCGAGCGTATCAAAGCAGGGCATAGGCTCGTAGGCAATTTCGTGCGGGCGACCGACACGGAGACGCAAGGGACAATGGAACGATCTGTGTTCGCGCCGCTTACCGCAACACGCGCCGCAGCTCCTCCTAGTCCTTTTTCACTCCAGAGTTGTTCAAATTGGTTTGACCGACGTCAATGGCTGATTTCTCCTGCCACCACACTGTAACAAAGTCGTTCGGTAGGATGGGCCCGTCGATCGACCAGTGCAACACGCTTCCCACCGGTTCCGGCGGAGCCTTCATTCTTGTGGCAGTCCGGGCCTTGGCCCCGATGTCCAATCCAACCGCAGAATGAAATGTGAAGCGGATGGTGGCTCCCATCGTCGGGAATAGGAATGCAAATACCTCTGTATCATAGCGCTCCTTCACAAAAACAGCTGTGATGCGAACCGGCACGCGACCGCCGGCTTCAATCGAGACAGGAAACACGTATGTGCGCTCGCCGTTGTTGTAGTGCCGGGACCCCTTCGGCACCTCCAAGACGGTCATTTCGCCTTCTGAGTACGCGAGGCCATTGACCTCCAACGAGCGCATCTCAGAGACACTCTCCAGCCCGGGCTTAGTGGGGCATGTGTAAATTGCTTCAAACTCGTCGGCGATACTTCCGATATTGCTCACAATATAGCTAAGCTCGGAAACAATTTTTACGTATTGATTTCCTTTAATTCCAAATTGCTTACATTCTTCCTCCGCAAATTCCTGAATCTCACAATGTATGTCAAAATTTGTTCGAACATACCGAACAGCCAAGCAGGTACTCACCACCGCCTGCACATAGCTTTTCTCGTGACGAATTTCATATACCCCTTCAAGAACTGCCTTGCCGATTCTTTGAAGGGTTTCGTCGAAATGTTTGACTTGTTCGTTTTTCGCTACACGGTCCACAGAGGCTGACACGCTTGCGGCTATGATGAGTGCGATACCCAACTCGGCCAGGGCCCGACCCCAATAGGGCCAGCCCTTCATTTCTTCGACAATCCCCATTGGGATTGAAGCTGTCGGATGCCCTCCGGGGCTCGCCGTAAAAGCTTCCAAGGCAATCGCTACCAAGAGAAGGACAACACCGAGAACCGCGATTGTCCAAGTGGTTAGGGCTGGCCCTTGAAGGCCAGAGCGATTTGGCTTTTCCGGGTGAAAATGACCGTTTTCAACCGAATAAGGGTCTTGTCGCGTCATTGACCTCGCAAGAGGTGCGCGCCGTCTTCTCCACGGATCAAGAATCGACAACCGTCCCCCCTGTCGATTAGTCACTTTCACAAAGTGTAAACGCATCTGTCAAAAAGGTGCAACTACGCGATACCAAGGGGAATCAACTCTCCGCTAAACGGCACACTCGGCGTCCCGTCGATCATCAGCCGCAGATAGAAGTTGCAGTTGGGGAGATTGATGAGGTCAAGCGCATCGAAACGCGGGGCAAGCTCCCGGGAGAGAAGCGCGGCATCCTCCACCCCCGTTCGGAAGCATATGAGCGTCGCCGCGTTCCCTAGCACCGCATGCCGCACCTCCGGCTCGAGCTGATGGAGGTGCTGGTGCGCGAGGGTCAGTCCCACGCCGAACTTGCGCAGCTCCGTCATCATGTTTGCGAACGAGAGCGTCGTGAAGCTCTGGAACTCGTCGACGTACAGGAAGAAGGGCCGGCGAGTGGCCGGGTCAGTTTCCACCCGGCTGAAGGCTGCCAGACCCAAGGTCGATACTAGCAGGCTTCCCAGGGTCTGCGAACTGTCGGCTCCGATGCGCCCTTTGGACAGATTGACCAGCAGCACTTTGCCTTCGTCCATGATCTGCCGGAAATGCAGGTCGATCGATGGCGCCACCAGCACCCGGTACAGCATAGGGTCGGACAGGAGCGCGCCGAGCTTATTTTGAATGGGCGCGAGGGCCTCGGCTGCGTAGCGGGGCGGATAGTTCGCAAACTCGCTCTTCCAAAAGGCGTGCACGACCGGGTTGCTGACGCTCGCCATCACGCCGCGGCGAAACGCTTTATCGCTGTACATGCGCAGAATGTCGGGAAGCGTCGAGCCGTCGCGCTCTAGGAGCGCGTAGAGGGAATTGCGCAGGACGTGTTCCATGCGCACGCCCCAGGCGTCGGGCCATAGCTTCTTGAGCGCTTCTAACAGTCCCGAGGCGGCAAGCGGTATCTTGTCGGAGCGCACCCGTCGGAGCGGGTTGTATCCGTATGGCTGCGCCGGATCGGCGGCGTCGAAGTATATGACGCGCTCGCGCTCGTGGGGAGTGAGCGAGGCATATAGCCGATCGATGAGATCCCCGTGCGGGTCGATGGCGGCCAGGCCTCGCCCAGCCGCTATGTCCTGACGCGCGAGCTGCTCGATGAGGGTGGATTTGCCGACGCCGGTCTGGCCGACGAGGTAGAGGTGCGAGAGGCGGTCGGGCTGCTTGATGCCGAAGGGCGTGAAGCGACGGCGGAAGTTGGTATTGCCCAGGTACGTCGTCTGGTCGCAGCTCATCGTTCCAGCGTTGCAGGCGCAGACGATGTGAAAAGGCGTGCGAAACCCCCACCCTTCTGCGCCGTACGTCTTGCCTCGAACACATGCCGCCCCAATCTACTCTTGGACTGAGGTACAGGAGCGGAAAATGGCAAAGAACACCGGCCAAGGCTTTCGACGCGGCTCTGTGGACAGTCGGACGCAGACCAAGGCGTCGAATGGCAACTACGTGAAGCGCGACACGAGCACGGGAAGGTTCATGGACCAGAAGAGCGGCGGCCAGCCGTTCAAGGGCGTGGCTCGCGAGAAGGACGGCCGACGCAGCTAGGCTGCTAGTCACTTCAAGGGATCAAACGCTCGGTTCAGTCTGGACCTGACAACGCTGTGCAGCGACTGGCATTCCGGAATGACCCCCCTGTAGCTCATTGGGGAGGGCGCCATGTTTTCCAAACTTCGGATCGTTGGCATATGCGCGAGCCTAGCCTTCACAGCGGCGCTCTCGCCCACTTCCGCGCAGGCCCAGTCGGCACCCACGCCACTCATAGCCACCGGCCAGCCCGCCGACTGGGTGTTCGTCTTCAAGATGAACTCCGGTGTCTTCCCGACCAAGACGCCGATCACGGAGCGCAACTGCCTGTTCGGCGGGACGCCTCAGGCATACAAGTCCGCCTTCAGCCAACAGTACGTGTATCGCACGAGATGCGCTGGAGCCGTCCTCACCTTATCATTTGGTGAGAAGCTCGGCCGAGCAACTCCATCTTTGCTGGCCCTGGAGGTACGCAAAAGGTGGGCAAAACCGCCTCCGTGGCGGATCAACGAGCGTGAAGCTCGTTTGAGGCCAGCGTCACGAGAGAAGTTGAATCAAGCGCTCAGTATCGTGGCCAATATGGGCGTAAAATAAGCATCCAATTCGTGTCGCACGGCTCGACACCAGCTTGACGATTTCAATTAACGAGTGGAGCCTTCCAAGGGCCTTCCAAGGGCCTTTCAGCTGCTGCGGGGAGCACGGTGTTTATTGCCCACATCGGCTTGTTAAGCCTCAAATTGAGCGCAGGGGATCGCGCTTGAAATGTTGGATTTCTGTCGTTCTTGATGCGTTCTCGATTTCAAGTGAGTGAGGGGAATAGCATGCAGAGGATAGTACTCGCGCTCGCATTCATCGGCATGGCGGGGCTCGTGGTCGCGCTCCTGCCGACCGACTCAAGCGCGAATGAGACGATCAACTTCACCTATGACGCCAAGGGTCGGGTCATTCTCGTTACTCACTCAGGCTCGGTGAACAACAACGTGATTACGAACTACACGCTCGATCACGCCGACAACCGAAAGAATCAGAAGATTACCGGCGCGCCGTAACCGGAATCGCTTCCCACGCACGACCCCAATTCTTGAGCTTTGGAGGATGGATCATGTCCAGGCGTAAATTTGCACGCGCTCTTCTCGTCTCCACGGCGTTTTGTGGCATGTGGGCATCTGCCCACGCGCAAGATTTAACGCCCGATCGGCCAGCAAACGATGGACATATGGTTGACGTCAATGCAGGCGTCGCCACCACCCCGACGCAGCGAGTTAGCATCGGCGACTTATCGTTTGACCTGACATGGACCGGCAAGGCGCTCTATGCGCCCTCCGCGGCGTTCGTGAAACAGGTGGGCACCGACCGGATCGTCTTCATCCACGGCGTGTCGAAGCGGTTCGTCAATTCGAGCGGAACTTATGTTCCGATCGACGGCGACGGATCGATGCTGGTCTTCAACTCCGGTACCGGCGCCTATACCTACACCGCCTCCGACGGATCGGTGTATGCGTTCGCCGTAGTGTTCACAATTCCCGGTGGAAGTTCCGACAAGTACGGATGGTCGGCGGTCAGGGCCTACCTTCAGACCATCACACGTCCGAGTGGCAAGACGTACACTTACTATTATGCGCTAGCAAACAAGCCGAGTTGTGGACACACCTGCTTCAATTTCGTCTATGCCACCGTGATATCGATCGTTTCGAGCGACGGCTATTTGCTGAAGCTTACCTACCCGTCATCGATCGGCGACAACGTCATCACGCCCACCGGCTCCACACTAGTCAATCGGAGCGTGGATTACTGCGACCCCACCGCAGCCAGCTGCACAAGCCTGACCAAGACATGGCCCGCCCAGACGCTTGCGCAATCCACGACCGGCTCCCTCACTACGACGACGATCACCGACCAGGATTCGAACACGACCACCGTGGACAACGCGGCCAACGGTGTCACCGGAATAACGCAGTCGGGGAGTACGGGCGGAAGCGTCGCAGTCAGCTACGACGGATCCAATCGCGTAGCCACGCTTACGACTGATGGAGTTGCTCACAACTATTCCTATTCGGACAGCGGAACGAATCGCACCACCGTTGTCACCGCGCCTGACAGCTCGACCGTCACCTATGTGACCGATACTCCGTCGTCCCGCATCACCTCAATGACCAACGCGGTCGGAAAAACGACTGCATATCAATATGACGGCTCCGGACGGATGACGCGCGCAACGTATCCCGAAGGCAATTACACTCAATGGACCTATGACACGCGGGGCAACCTCACCGAGATTCGACAAGTAGCGAAGTCAGGCTCGGGCATCGCCGACATCGTCACAACCGCGAATTATGACACCAGCTGCACCAATATTTTGACCTGTAACCAGCCGAACTACACGATCGATGCGCTCGGCAATCGTACCGATTATACGTATAGCTCGACCCATGGTGGCGTGATCCGCGTTCAATTGCCGGCCCCGATAACTGGGCAGCCCCGTCCCGAAATCAACTACACCTATACGTCCCTCTACGCGCAGGAGCGTAATTCGAGCGGAACGCTCGTGAACGTCGGCGCACCACAATACAAAGTTACGCAAATCACTCGGTGCGCGACGGCAGCAACATGCGCAGGTACCGCAAACGAGACAATAACAACCATCGCATATGGTACGCCCAATTTGATGCTGACGAGCAAAACCTTAGCAGCGGGCGACGGTTCGTTGACCGCGGCAGAGAGCTATACCTATGACGATTTCAGCCACATCGCGAGTGTTGACGGCCCTCTTAGCGGCTCGGACGACACAACCTACTATTTTCACGCGATAGACGGCAAGCTGCTCGGAGTCATTTATCCGGATCCGGACGGTGCGGGCCCCCGCAAGCGCCGAGCCGAACGTTACGTCTACTACTGGATACGGAACCAGCTAAGGGAAGCTGCCGTCGGCAGCGTCACCGGCACAACGATCGGCGACCTGACTGGAATGACTCCTGACCAAAAGGTCGAATACGTTTACGATGCCAACGCTAACCAGACGCTGACAACGCTGAGCTCGGGCAGCACTATCTATCAGGTTACGCAGTTTAGTTACGACAGCAGCAGTCGCCTCGAATGTACCGCGATTCGAATGAATCCAGCTGTCTACACTTCGTTGCCTAGTTCGGCATGCTCGCCAGGCACGGCGGGCTCCGATGGACCCGATCGCATCATCAAATCCACCTACGACGGCGAGGGGCGCCCCATTCAGGTGCAGTCGGCGTATGGGGTAACCGGTGTGCAATCTGATGAAGTGACTACCTATACCGACAACGGTCAGATAGCCACGATTACCGATGCGGAGGGCAATAAGACGACCTATCAATACGACGGTGTCGATCGGCTTTCGAAGACGCGCTATCCGGACATCGCCGCTGGCGCTGGCACAAGCTCAACCAGCGATTACGATGAACTGATATATGACGCGGGGAGCAACGTACTTAGCCGACATTTGCGCGGCTACGCAAGCGACTCGACCAAGCATATCGATTTCACATATGACAATCTCGGCCGCGTGACGTTGAAAGATCTCCCAGTCGGTGAACTCGACGTCACTTATACGTACGATTACTTCGGGCACCTCACGAACGCGACCGATGCAGCTAGCAACTATGTCGCCTATAGCTATAACGCGCTCGATCGCCTGACGTCACAGTCGAGTCCGCTCGGCACGGTATCGATGACATATGACGCAGCGGGACGCCAAATATCGTTATCCTGGCCCGACGGCTTCTATGTGACCTATGACTACACAGTCACGGGGCAACTAACAGCGATCCGCGAGAATGGCGCAAGCTCGGGCATCGGCGTACTCGCGACGTATTCCTATGACGATATGGCGCGCCGCACTAGTTTGACGCGCGGCAACGGCACTATGACAAGCTATGGTTTTGACAGTGTGTCGCGGCTCGCGTCGCTGATACACAACCTAGGCGGCACGACCTACGACGTTACGACCACCTTCGGCTATACCGCCTCCGGTCAAATCGCGATCCAAACGCGCACCAACGACAGTTATGCTTGGTCCGGTGCCGCAAATATGAACACGGCCCACACGATCAACGGCCTTAACCAAGCGACCAATGTTGGCGGCACGAGCGTCGGCTATGATGCGCGGGGTAACCTCAGCAGCATGGGCTCGAGCAGCTTTACCTATGCCTCAGAAAACCTCCTTACGAGCGCCACAATCTCAAGCCTTACGACCACTCTCGCCTACGATCCGCTGCTTCAACTCTATCGAACCAGTCAGAGCACAACCGCCTTGTTTCAATACGATGGTGCCCATTTGATCGGGGAGTATAATACCTCAGGCACTCTACAACATCGCTATGTGTTTGGGCCGGGGCAAGACCAGCCGCTGGTCGAATACGATCGTACGATCGCCGGCACCTACACCCGTAGTTGGCTCCACGCCGACGAGCGCGATTCGATTGTCGCTCTTACTGACGACAGCGGCACTACTACGGCGGTCAACAGCTATGACGAGTATGGTGTGCCCGCAAGCGGGAACGTGGGACGGTTCCAGTACACAGGCCAAATGTACCTACCCGAGATCGGTATGTATAACTATAAGGCCAGGATATACTCCTCGCGCCTCGGGCGGTTTCTTCAGACCGATCCGATTGGTTATGGGGACGGTATGAATGCATATGCCTACGTCGGTGCCGACCCCATCGGGAGAGCGGATTCGACAGGCCTTTGCAGCCAAGAGGATGGGTGGGATTGCCCTATCGTGGTAACAGGGCACAAAACGTCACATGCAGCACCGCACGCACTAGGGCCGGTTCCCGAAATGCCATCTATTCTTACACACGCTCAAATTCAGAAGAAATATGAATCGTCGAGTATACTTTGTGGAATCGTCATTGCGAGAGCAAAAAGGGATTCTGCTATAGCGGGAATAGCATTGGACACGGATATGGAGCAAGCGGCTCTATTGCGATACGTATTTGGGAATGGAGGATCCGTACATCTTCCTGATTCGTATGTCCGTACGGCCGATGCATTTGTCAAACAATATCGGAACGGGTCATATAGCGTGCTTGGTCCAGTTGTTGCCAGTGAGGCTGGAGATCCATTTTTTAGCTACCGACAACAAGTTTACGCAGGCGGATATGCTGATACTGGAAAATCTTTAGGCGGAGCTACCGACAATCAGCTCGACGGTCTACTCGGCACATTTACTGGATTGTTTAGTAGCAATGGTGACTTGATAGGGCTTACCGACACATTTGACTATAATCCTGGAGGTCGCGACCCACTCATGGAGTTTACCCTGGCGGAGCTGAAATCTGATTTTACAACCTATTGCGGCAGCGCACCGCATGCCTTTGCGATCACGGCAGGACAGATCCAATGAAGCGTCGAGCAATCGCATTGCTAGCGGTATTCTTTTTCCTAATTGTCGCTATATATTTTGCATGGTCGATTCCTCGCCAGCTGCAGTATTTAGCTATCCGCGATATAGTTACTAACTGGAAACAGATTTCAATACCGGATCCGGCGCATTACGGATTTGGAGAAATATCTTGGAAATATAAAATTGATCGCGATAAGGTTTTATCAAATCATACTTGCAAGCAGGAAGCACTAACTAAATCTAATGTATCTATAGTTGGATATGGTCACGATTGTTTTCTTGGGAAAGCATCATTCGGAAACAATATGGAAACTAGTCTGTATTTACGTAAAGATTATTTATACATATATAGAAGATCGACGAGCGTACATTAGACAGATGCCGTTACGTCAAATTCACGCTCCTGTCGTCATCCAGATTTTTGTTGCGCAATATTTCGCAACGTATTTGGTTCCAGGTCAATCCGCGTAGGCGCACAAACCGCCGCTACGTCGGATTCCCACTCCTGTCGCCATCCAGATTTTTGTTGCGCAATATTTCGCAACGTATCTGGTTCCAGGTCAACCCGCGTAGGCGCACAAACCGCCGTTACGGCGGATATTCAACCCTCGTCATAGGTGAGCTGGGCCGCGATTTCAGAGATGACGACTAACCGAACCTTGCGGATCGTAAGCGGGGCCCCTGGGGTCTTGGAGCGAACGCCGCACTTCACGCGTTGGTACTACTACTACTGCACAAGCGGAAGGTTTCCATCTCTGATCGGAGGGCGCAATGAGTAATCGCTATGCTCGCTGGAGCGCGAACGCGGCAATCGCGGGTATCACGTTGGCTGCAGGATTATTGGGCAGTTCCCCTGCTTGGGCTCAGGCCAAATATCGCCTTCCCCTGGCGTACATTCCATACCCTATTACGGCTTGGGTGGATCATTGGCGTTCCCCGTTTGCGACGGCCACGAACATCCGGTATGACGGATCCGTCATAAGCTCAAATTCGCAGTATTATTACGGCAATAATCCTCGCCACCGCGGCACTGACTTTGGCACGCCAGAGGGCACTTCCGTATATGCAGCCGCAGGCGGAACAGTCAGCGAGGTGAAGAGCGGTTGCGCGCCGACCGGGGACCCTGCGTGTGGGGGCGAGCTCGGCAACCATGTGTGGATCAAGCATTCGGACGGATGGTACACATTGTACGCTCATCTGAGTTCCGTGAATGTTGCGCTCGGCCAGAAGCTGACGTGCGTCAGCGGCCCTGGGGGTACTTTAGTCGGACTATCCGGAAGAAGTGGGCGAGCGACAGGGCCCCACCTTCATTTTGAGATTCGCAGTTCAATGTCCAGCTCTGGAACGAGCAGAGATCCCTTCGCCGGAGGCGAAAGCCAAGGGACTGAATACTGGTACCAGTATGCGCTCGTGGCCGATCCTCTGCGTCCCGGATATCAGATGCACTACCCCACGACGGCGTGTCAGCCATAAATTATTGCGGGTGCGTAAGCGCAAAGGATCGCGCGATAAGCGTGGCCGTGCCGCTTCCCAGAGGATATTAAATCATAAGGAGGACTCCGGCATCGTTCTCTAGGAATATCAAACGATAGGGAGCCCCGACCGGCTCTAATAGGTAACCCCCATCCGACGTATCGTATGCATCGGTGAGCGTGAACGAGTAAGCGGGCTGTCCAGCAAACTCTATTTCCTCCAAGGCACCGACATGCCTATTCGGAAGATCTGGGCTATCATGGGCAAGCTGAAGTTCCCGGATAGACTCGACGCGACTTCGAAAAGATGACTGTTCCTGCCCTTTCGGAGATAATACCAATGCGTTTACTCTGAACATAATGGGCGATCCGACGATTAGTTCTGCGGATTGTTCAAGCGGTATAGTCATCGCCAGGCCGTTGTACCCAAGCTCAGCACCCTTTGGATATCGGAGTTCATATCCATATATTGAGTTTGCATATGTTTCTGAAACCGACGTAACTCCCTGTACCGCAGTATCTCCTCTAAGGCACAGATAAAGGACGGAGATCACTAGACAGGAAGCAATAATAACAATAGCTGCAAAGATAAGAATCCTCATTATTACAATCTACAACAAAAGAATGAACTAGGGTAACCGCTACGGCGGATTCACACTCCTGTCGTCATCCAGATTTTTGTTGCGCAGTATTTCGCAACGTATCTGGTTCCAGGTCAATCCGCGTAGGCGCACACGAACGGATTCGGGGTTATCCTCCCCGTCGCAAACCTTGAGAATTGGGGACAATTCTGCGGTTCCATTCTCAATTTCATAGAGGGTCGGCAACTGCGCAAACGCAACATCAAACCGAGACCGTTGGACCCGCGGATTCACTGGCTTTTCGAGCAAAATCGCAGGGTGTTCCATTATCTCTCCGAGATCGCGCAGGTAGCGTTCGAAATCGGCGTCGCTAAGCTCTGACTGTCGCTGCTGGACACCGCCATTCGTGATTTGCACGTCCAAGCGCTCCAAGTCCGTTTCAAGCGCCCTACGCATCAGGTCGCTGGTCGCGCCCTTGAACGCCCGCACGGTCTCCACCTTTTCGGCTTCGAGATCGGCGACCGCACGCGCCGTTTCCGTCGCCACGAATTGGAGTTCGTCCTTCCGTTCGTGAAATAGGCCGTGAAGCGCTTCGAATGCGACGTTGGCGACCTCGGGCTCGAAATGGAGTTGTTCAATGAAGCTACCTACCGCGCGCTCGAAAGCAGCCTTGTTTCGCGCGACACGGGAATGCTCCCGCGCGCAGTGGTACGCGGGGACACGCTTCCCGCTACGACTTCGCGATGCGCTTCCGAGAAACGGCTTGCGGCAGCTCGGGCACAGTATCACGCCCTTGAAGGGATAGAGCGGGTTGTCGCGGTCGTAAAAGCGATTGAGCCGCTTCGTGCTCATGTCGTGGAGGAGTTGAATGCCATCTTCGGTTCGCTCGATGAAGCGCTTGCCACGATTGGCCGCGTTCCATGTTTCTATCGAAACCAGGCCGTCGTACGCGGCCTTGACCGGCCGCCAGTTCGTCCATTTTTCCCACACGACGCCGCAGTAGATTGGACGCTGAATGATCTCTTGAAATCGCTTCACCGAGAGCAAGTTGCCGCCGCGTTGCCCAATGATGCGCTGGTGGGAAGGATCCCAGCGGTGGCAGACCTTGGTGCGGAACCCCATCGCGTTGATGCGCTCGACAATTTCAATGTCGGTGAGTTCGCCGGCGGCGCGTAGCTCGAACATGGCGATGAAGAATTTGGCGCGTTTGGGATCGGGCACCTGGATAACGCGGCGCTTGCCGGCGACGTGCACGCGCTCGTTCCGATAGCCATCGACGGCCTGGCGGATTTCTACCCTGCTTGGTCAGGCTAATTTCTTGGCCGATGAGCCGCGTCAGGATGGTGGTGGCTTCGGCCTTGGCGGTAGTCGCGAGCACCGCTTCTGTGATCTCGCTCGGTGAGACGCGGCTCCATTCATACTCAAAGCCGGTGTGCTCCAGTGTGTTCTTCATCGGCTGGATGACACCCATGCTGTCCACCAGCTCGACGCCACGCGCGACGAGTTGCTGTTTCATGTTCTCGTACGTGACGACCCCGCCGCGCGTGAAGCGATCGATGGCGCGGAAGAGGTAATACCGGACGGTGCCGGGGTGCTTGTCGAGAAAGGCCAGCACTTCGACGAAGGTAGGCCTGGCGCTCCTGCGGCCCGAATATGCTTCGAGCCACGGTGCGTGCGCAACCGCCCAACCGTTGCGAGCGGCGATGTCCAGGCAAATGCTGGCCTGCGCTTGCAGGCTCTCGCCCTCGTATGCCTGCTTGCCGGTGCTCACTCGGCAATGGATTACGCATCGAAAAGGTGAGGTCATGGGGGAAAAGGTCGCGGCGCGCCTTCGTCGAAATTATCCTCCTCGGTCGCAGAATTCTGCAAGTTTGGTGTTTCGCTCGCGCAGCCACCAGTCGAAGGCTACGTCCGCGAAAGCGACCACATAATCTCGTATCCGCTCGACCTCAGCATCCGGGAGCCTAGCGAGCGTGGGGCCTAAGAGCTTCCGCACCTCCCCGACGTCCCCCAAGTCCACCCCGAGAGGCGTGTAGGCCCTGAGCGCATCCCTAAGACCTGCCGCGCATCGTCTGCACATTCACTCAGTGTGAGCGGCGCTGCGACCATGTGGGAGGCGTGCGCCACATCGCCAGCATGGCGACCCCCTGCCCGCCTACTCCACCCCTGCCCGCTCCCTCATGCTCAGCGCATGAGCACCGAAATCAACCCCCATCGTCTCTCGCGCTCTCCCCGACGGCACCCTGCTCGAAACCATCTACGACCCCGAGGCTGAGACAACAGCGCTCGCGATCGGCACGCGGGGCCGCACGCCCGAAATTGCGCCCTATTTCGACCTGCCGGAAGGCGGCCGTCTGGTTCCCTACAGCCCCACCAACAACCTGCTCACCACCGGCTGCGTGCTGCTGCCGTCAGGCCTTGGGGAGTTGGGGGACAAGGGGGACTTGGTGGAGGAGATTCGGGCGTACCTCGCCCGCTACGTCGACCTTTCGCCCGCCTTCCTCGACATCGCCCCGTACTATGTCCTTCTGACCTGGGTGTACGACGCCTTCAACGAGCTGCCGTATCTGCGCTTCCGCGGCGACTGGGGCACCGGAAAGACCCGCGCGCTCCTGACCGTGGGCTCCATCTGCAATAAGCCCTTCTTTGCCTCCGGCGCCTCCACCGTCTCACCCATTTTCCATATCCTCGATGGCTTCCGGGGAACGCTGGTGCTCGACGAGGCGGATTTCCGCTTCTCGGACATGACCGGCGAACTCACCAAGATTTTGAACAACGGCACGGTGAGCGGGATGCCCGTGCTGCGCACCATGACCAACCGCCACCGGGAGCTTAACCCGACTGCGTTCCGCGTCTTTGGTCCCAAGATCCTCGCGATGCGGGAGAGCTTCAACGACCGCGCGCTCGAGAGCCGATTTCTGACCGAGGAAACCGGAGGGAGACCCCTCCCCTCACATATTCCTATTCACACGCCGGAAACCCTGCGCACAGAGGCAACGCAGCTACGCAATCGACTGCTCGCCTGGCGGCTCTCCAACCGGCAGAGCATTGCGCCTGACATCTCCGCACGCGTCGCCGGCGCGACCCCTCGCCTCAACCAAATGGCGATCGCGCTTCTCTCGCTCGTGGACGACAAGGATGCGCGCGAGAGAATCGCTGGCTTTCTCACGAACGAGGGCGAGCACCAAGCGGCGGAGCGACAGAACACGTCCGAGGGACTAGTGCTTGGGGCGCTCGTGGAGGCCTTCGAGCAGGCCGACACGCCGAACGTGCCGGTTTCAGCCGTAGCGCACCTCTTCAACAGGAAAACTTTAGAAAAATCCCATCTTCCCATGACCAGCAAATGGGTAGGGTCGGTTATCCGCACGCGGCTGCGGATACCCACGCGCAAGTCGCACGGGGTTTATGTCGTTCCGGAGAGCGAACGCGAGCGCATCCATGCGCTCGCCGTGCGTTTCGGACTGCCGCTTACATCAGCAGCCGATGGCGCACCCATCTCCGACACGTCCGCCGGAGCGGCGGATTCGCACGCCTCCACCGAAGTGAGTTGAGCGGGAAGCATGGGAGGGCGGCCATTGGCTGCGCCTAATCCATCCTTCCATGCACTATCCAAACCTACTCGAAACCAACCGCAAACGCTGGGCACTTACCCAAGGCGAGGTAGGCACCCTCCTCGGCCTCTCTGACGACGCCATTGGCAACTACGAACTCGCCGAGCGTTCGCCGGGCCTACAGGCGATTCTCGGGCTCGCGCTCATCTTCAACCGGCCGCCGTCCCAACTCTTCCCGGACACGCTGCAGGTGGTGGCGGAGCGCATGGCGGCTCGCCTCAAGGATCTCAGCATAGGGATCGAGAATGAGACGGGCGAGGCGGCGCTCGTGCGGCAGGAGTTCGTGGCCTCGCTCGGTGCCCGCCTTATCAACCTTGCCAGTTCCGTCGCATGACCCGCACCCGCTATCGCTCTCTCACCCTTGCGATACACCCGACCAGCCGCGGCTTCGGCTGGGTTGCCTTTGAGGGCCCCTTCTCCCCCTATGCCTGGGGGAGCGTGGGGGCACGAGGAGCTGGCAAGAATGTCCGGTGCCTGCGTCGGATCGAAAAGATCATTGATCGGCTGACGCCGGAGACGGTCGTGCTGGAGGCTTTCGAGCGGGACAGCTCATCGCGCCGAACGCGCATTACCAACCTCTGCCGGGGCATCGTCGCGCTCGCCAGCGCGCAAAGCATCGATGTCGCCGTCTATACCTTCGGGGACGTGCGGTACACATTCGCTCACGCGGGCGCACGGTCGCGGCAGGAAATCGCCGAAGCTGTGGCCCGGCAGTTACCGGCGTTTCAACGCTTGGTGCCGCGCAAGCGCAGGCCGTGGGATTCCGAGGGCTATCGAATGCAGCTCTTTAGCGCCGCCGCGCTCGCGCTGACGCACTACCAGCGGGACGCCGTGAGCGTCCTAGAAAACCTCTCGTCTTAATCCCCTTCTTTCTATGCCCCGGCCGGGGCGGCTCAAGCGCACCTCGTGCGATATTCGGGGCCAAGATGGCTTGCATAGGCGGAACCAGGACCCGCGCTCAAGCCTCATCGAGAGCCCGTAACGCGCACCAGCCCGCAAAAAATGAAACACGGATGCGGGGCGGATCACGACCCAAAACTACAACAGACCTCTAGGGGTCTGTTTTCTTTGCCAGGACGATACGTCGCGCCGGGGGCTCACTCAAGTCGTCCCTTTGCCCGGGACCATGTTCTCAATGGTTGGAGAAACCCTGACCCGGCGACAACAAACATCGTTTTGTGTGGCCAGTACGTGCGGAATCGAGCGGGCTATCCGGCTTCTCCCGGCGACGCATATCTTACCCGCCTGCTACCTCAGAGCAGAAACAGTATTTGCTCCGGCGGAGCTAAGCCATGCACTAGAGCATCGCGCGGAAAAGCGGGCACCGGTTTTCCGCAAAAGCGATGCGACGACAAAGACCTGGAGCGGGGTGGGTGATTCACAAATCACGCACCCCGCTCTAGCGCGAACCTGGTGACTGTCGCTCAGGAATGTGCTTGTCTCCGCTCAGCGGAAACAGGGTTTGTTCGTGACAATGAGCAAGAGGATCATAGCTTTGATCGGGGGGCCTGGAAGCGGCAAGACCACCTCTGCCGAATATTTGAGGAAACAGGGATACACATCCTTCGCGTTGTCAGACGTTCGACAAATATCCGCACTTGCGCACAATGTAGACGTAGACGATTTCGACGAAATGCGAGAGTTCACGCGTGTATTCTATGAGCAACGAGGCCGCGCTATATTTGCGGACTTTACGCTTCATCTCATCAAAGCTAACGACGTTAGAGATGTCGTCTTGGAAGGTGTGCGAGATCCGGACTCAATGGCGAAAGTAAAGTCCTACTGCGACGAACAGGGCTGGGCTCTTTACTGCGTTGGGATTCGCACGGATCCGCTGACCGCCGCGCGTCGTATCGAACTACGTGGTAGAAAGAAAGACCCCCACGACTTTGCCTCTATACTCAAGTACACAAACGCTCGCGCAGAAAATGTCGAAAAAACGATGATTTTTTGTGACGAAATAGTAGTGAACGATGGGGCGGTGGAACAATTATACTCGTCTCTTTGTAGAATAGCGAAAAACCTTGAATTCGCCGCACGCTAAGGCGCTCGCCTAACTGCAATCAAAGTATCCAATGCGGCAAATGCGTGAGATTCGTTTGTCCTCCTCCGAGTCTCCTATAAATATCGAATGATCTTTGCCGCCAGAATACGTCGCAATAGCGCTCTTAAGCAATTCCGTCTTGTAAACTACTTCACCAATCGTCGATCGGCCAAATACTTCCATGCGATCTGCCATTCCCACCTCAGGCCAGCTATTCTCGATAATGCGCAAAACCGATTGTTTCATACCACGTGTGATTATGGCCACACGCTTTCCGCCCGTTAGCAGCTGGCCTATAGCCCTTTTGGGAGCTTCCTCTAAAGCGGTGGAAACAATGTAACTCTCAACCAAGAGCCTTTTGTTGATAGCCAGCTCCCGAGCGTCCAGAGTAAGTGAAAATTCCTGTATCAGCCGGCGAGCTATAGAAAACGAATCCTCCCCGACACGGATTGAGTGTGAAGTGATTTGAGCAACTGTATTTCTGCCACTTGACGAGATGTAACCTTCAAGCGCGCTTAAAAAACAATCAATATGTACCGGCGTGAAGTTGTAAATCGTCCCCCCGAAATCAAATATAGCTAGGTCAATGCCTCTCCTCTCTACCACGCTGACAAGTACATCCGCCTTTTGCGCCGAGAGCATTACTGAAACAAGTCGACGAGTTCAAACCATCTTTCGGAAATGGATAATTGCTCTCTCTCAAAGGGACGCTTATAAAAGTAGCCCAATTCGGGAACGAACCCAGGTATACCCCTTTGTCCCAAACTCACCACTAGCCTAAAGATATCCAGCACCATTGGGGCCGCGAGAAACGAATCCTCTCCTCTAGCGTTTACGCGGATAGAAAGCCTACTATTCAGCCAGCTATCAATCTCAACCGCGTCCCAAGCCTCCTTTCGATCACCCCAATGCTCTACAAAGTCAATTGAAACAAGATGCTCGACTTTACCATCGGCGCTTAGCGAATCCGTCTTATCAGAAATCTTGGACTTGTTATACTTCGGATCGGCTACGACGCGACCGTCTCGATTACCAATTACGTTAGTCGAGTACCAAGCCGCTATATGCAAGTTTCTCCTCAGAAATAGTTCAGCGAGAGTCTGCTTAAGCATCGTCTGGCCGGTACTGCCATCGCGTCCGGACAATATTGTTCCCGACCGACGCGCCAAATCCCACAGCCTGCGGTTCGCCAGCGTGGGACTTGGCGTGAAATCGACGAAATGCGCGCCACACTCAATCGCGCCTAGCGCGTACATAAATCCGGCAGGCAATAGATTGTTGTCCTCAATTGGCTGGCTAGACCAGTGAGCGTCATCGCCCTCAGGCGGGTTGCCCAGGAATACGACGGTTACCGACTGCACGTCCGTAGCAGATCGGAACTCGAGAATGTTGCTCGCAACTATCTCCGCTCCCTCCCGCAACGATTTTGGTTTTTTTGCGCCGATCGAGTCCGCAGCGGGCGGGTAATCAAAGTCAGTAAGAATCCCCGGGAATAGCGGGTAATTTTGAATCGAGATTGGATCGCTTCGTTTTGCAAACCCGTATCTAAGGGGCCCAGCGAACACGTCGGGTCCGTGAAAATCCCACCCTCCCATAACGACTTGGTTGGCGCTTATCAGGCCTGCTCCCTCGAACTGCTTCAAACTCGTGCTTCCATAGACTTCCTGTTCCGGGCGGTTCATGAATATGTTGATACCGTGGATAACTGCGGACGCTGTCATCCCCGTAGCGCCAACTAGCATAAGCCCGTGCTTAATCATCTGATGCGGACCACTCCGCGGCTTCGTCGAGATCGCGCGGTGTATCGATATCAAACACTACCGGTTCGAGAGTGGAGCAAACTTCTTCCGGGAATCGCGTGATCAGCTGATCCATCAGACGTGCGTCTCTTTCCACGCCCCAGTCCCCTCTATCAAGCAGGAAGGTACACGATTCCTTTGACAACCATCGCACGTTACCAAACACGGTGCCGGTGGGGTCAATAGACTTTGACATTTTGAGCACGGTGCCATCGCGATGCTCGACCCAAATTGGCTTCGTGTCATGAACAAAGTTTGTGACCGTCAGCATCGCCTGGGGTCTCTTTGGCATGCGTCCTATAGCATCTAGCAGGCGCTGGATTATCCCCAAATCAGCAACCGTATCCACCGTGGATATGACTATCCCGTCGATATTTGCGTATTCAAGTAGCGCAAATAGCGCGGCTGCGGTTCCAGAGCGCTTTGGATTACCTAGTATTCTAAGATCGCAGCTCGTCGAAAGAGCTCGTGCATGCTCGCTCAACGCGACGCTATTACAACCCGCTGCGACGTGGATCTCGCTAATTTCCGCGAGTGCAAAATAATCCAAGGTCCGTTGAAAGAGTGATTTCCCGTTGATTTCAAGCAGCGGCTTAAAGCCGCGGGAAGCAAGGCGTGCTCCCTTCCCGGCCGCCATGATGCCTCCAACGGGTTTCATGCCTTTGCCCTGCGCCGAACTGCCCTTTGACCGGCCATTGGTATCAGTTCGGCTTCAATCCAATCGCTCAAAAAAGCGGCGTCACGCCACTTCTCATCCGTCAACGACCAGATAATCTCAAAGTCATCTCTAAAATTGCGATTTGTTTTCTCGCAGTTTATGAACACCGAATTTAGCCTGTAGACGTCACCTTTCCCAACCGGTTCATGTAAGATGACAAGATTCCGATCAATAATATGATATTTTATCGGAATAGAGTCGTCGCTAATAGCAGATTTGAAGTTTGGATATCGAAGAAGGGTCTCTCTCCAACCGGTCAGCAGCGCAACAATCTCGTCAGCCGGTAGTGGCCACTTGTTGTCGGCATGCGTGCCAGATGAAACGTATTTTAGCAGCTGCTTTCGAGGAAATATTTCTCGATAGGCGCCGCCGTTCGCGAGAAATTTGTAAAACTCCTGCCTTCTTCCCAAGTGTTCTTCGACGTAATTCTTGTAGTCCGCGCTACCGGCACCGAATCTGGCGGAAGCGATAAATTCTATAGCCGTATTTCGCTTGAAATAGGGAGCAATTCGATGCTGTATATACAAAAGCTCTTCGGCGTTTCCTTCAGCTTCATTTATCGCCGTTTTATATTTTTCGACGGTGTTGTATGTATTTGAAGTTACGCTTGGTAACATCTCGCCCGCTTCCGTCCGCGTCTCGTTCTTGTTCTGTTTATTCATCCGAGAACATACTAACAATATTCCCCGATGCGCCCCAACTGAAATAGCTATGGTGAGAATAATGACCATAATTTTGACGGAAAGAGCGTTACTAAACCATCTTTCCGGCAGATAATTGATGACTACAATGCAGAGAGGAACATAAATCAGACCCATCAATAGATGTATGGGGCCAGAGAATTGAATTCGCCCGGTATTTGCCCAGGCGCCGACGAGAGCCACAACCACGGCCGCAAGTGCCCCAATCCAGCCGTCGCTAATTTCTCCAGACCAGAACATTGTATGGATCTCTGATCCTATAAAGAGAGCACCGGTGTAGACACCGGATTATGCACTTGCGGCCCCGCGTCAACTGGCCCCGCCGCGCAGGCCTCGATCAATTCTCGTAGTTTGTAGGAATCCAAGTATAACTCTGTAAAGTGGAATGGAATCACGATCTTTGCGTTAGCTTCTAAGGCTAGCTTGCCGGTATCTTCAGCGAGCATGTGGCCCTTTTTGTTAACGTCTCGCCCCAGGTCGGCGAGGGTACCGAACGCTTCGCTGATAAGAACATCGACATTTAGGAAGAATTCAGCTTGGCCATCGAAGGGGGCGCTGTCTGCCGTGTAAGCGACGCTAACGCCAGGTCCCTCAACACGCACAGAAAGGCATGGGATAGTGTGTTTGGTGGCCGCAAATTGCAGCGTGAAATCGTCAGGCAATTCGACGATGTTTCCGGCCGAAACACCCCGCCATGAGACGTGGAATTTTCGGTCGGGGTATTGTAGTCGCAGCATTGCTTGGAGAGCGCCAATTGTCTCTTCATTTCCCAAAACTGTGATATTCGGCTCGAAATTTGCTTTGTTACGCCCGAGCAGCTCTCGTGTAAAAATGAAATTGCAGAAGCCTGACACGTGATCAGAGTGTGGGTGAGAGGCGAATATGTGGCTGCATTCGGTAGGGTCGCGCGCAAGCCGTCTCATCTGACCGACCGGATCAACGCCCAAATCAACCAGAATGCCATACCTTGGCGTCATAATGTGGAATGAGGAGGTGGGCCCGGCACCCGAGTGGGCCCAGCATCCTAGAGTGGCTATGCTGTTTGCCTTCATGTTGGATTTCGGACCTTGCCTGACGCGTGGGAGCTCGAGGTTGTCGGCCTACTGGTTGTTGGTGGTTTGAATGCCCTATATCACGTAACTGGACAAATTTCATCGGGCAGCTTGGGGTCGACTTTTTTGCCCGCTCCCAGCCTTTGCTGGTGCTCAGTGGTCGATCTTAAGTTTGTCGCGATGGCCGCGATAGGGCGCAGAGTTCTTATCTCATTCGCTCGATTAAGTTGCTGAAATTAGACACTCAGTAGAGCAACCAGATCGCTCGCTTGTTGCACGGATATCGCGTGGAAATAGTGTACCATGTCCTGGCGCACGCCGCGACAGCCATCGGGACCAAATGGGCTTCGCTCACTAAGCTCTGGCGCTCCGTCTGTAATTTTCTCCGTTCTCAAAGGGTTCTGCGCACTGCGCTCCGTTATAAGTTTACCATCGGTGTCAGAGATGGTGCCCAGGTCCACGGGGTCGGCGATGTTAATCGGCGTAGGTCGAGAGCGGCAGGTCGAACCTCACATAGGGCTTGGTACACGTCGCGAGCCCGATATGACGATCAGTGAGGTTCCGGAGCAAAACGCCATCTGAGATCGAGCTAAGGTACTGAGAACGCAGTGTAGCTCAATGGCAATGCAGAATCTTCCCAAGCTCCACTCGACGCCGATCCGCATTCTATTCTTTGATCACGGTGGAGGCCTACGCCGGACATTAATCGCTGCCGCATTGAGGCTTGTCCGAATGTGCGACGCATAGAATTTCTCGATCATCTCCACACTCGTCCGGCAGTTCTTCGCTACCTGGTAGATGTCCGCGCCTTCCACGAGACGGAAGCAGATGTAGGTGTGGCGCAGGCTGTAGGCGGTACGGCGGTTGCCCTCGCGGTCCTCCTTCAGATTGACTTTCTTGTCCGTGAGCACCGCGTTGAGCAGCTTCACCTGACGGCTCGGGAAGAGCTTGTCGGTGGGCTTGGGCGGGATGGCCTTGGCGCCCTTCTCTTTGGGCTTTACCGTGAAGCGCTCGCGGATGCGTTGGAAGGGGCGCACCGCGTTCTTCGTGCTCTTGCAGAAGCCGGTGCCGCGTTTGCCGCGCACGCTGATGACGAGGATGCGTTCGCCGCTGTCTTTGTCGTCCACGATCTCCACGTCTCGATATTCGAGCCGCGCGGCCTCGTCGGGCCTGAGGCCGGTGTTCGCCATGAAGAGCACGTAGTCGTGGAGCTGGGCAGCGGCCTTGCGCTTGTGATTGGTCTTGTCGTTCGCGCGCCTGCGCGTCTCGGTATAGAGGGCGGTGTACTCGTCGTGGCTGAACCAGGCGCGGTGGCTCACCTTACCGGAGGAGCGGTACGGAGCGCTCAGATCCGGAACACTCGCAAGCCATCCGTGGCGCACGGCCGTCTTGAGCACCTGCCGCAGCGTGACCAGCTCGTGATGAAGCGTGGTGCGCGCCGGTGGCTTCGCGGCCTGCCGCCGCGCGACGCGGTAGTCCTGAACGACGCCCGGCGTGACAGCTGAAAGCGCCATAGAGCCGAAGAAGGGGTTCAGGTGTAGCTTGATGCGGTCTTTGTGGCCGCGCACGTAGGCCGGGCTGCGCTCGCCGTTGGTGATGATCTCGTACTCACGCTCGAATACGGCGGCTGCCTCCTTGAGCGTCTTTTCGACCTTCACCTCGCCGCGCGCAGCTTTGCCGCGAAGCGTGAGATACCAGTCCTCGGCAAAATCCTTCGCCTGCTTCAGGCTGTCGGTCTTGGTGGAAACCCGGTGGTTTTTTCCGGCGAGGTAGGTGGAGCACTGCCACAGGCCGCTGTTCTCGCGGCGGTACACGTGCACCTTGCCACCCAGAATGGTGTGCTTGGTCGCTGATTCGAGCATCGGTCGTTTCCTCCGCTACGAACCCTCGCACTGTGCAAGGGATGTGTAAGACGAACAAACGACCCGGTGACGCTGCTAAGTCATTGAAATCCTGGCGCGCCCGGAGCGATTCGAACGCCCGACCCTCAAATTCGTAGTCTGATGCTCTATCCAGCTGAGCTACGGGCGCGCAGGAAGGGGCGACATAGAAGCGAAGCCCCCCAAGCGCAACCCCGTTGCGCCGCCTTGTTCCGGGGCATAGAGCGGGGGCGATGCGCCGTACCCTCCCCTTGCTCGCCTTGACCCTCGCCGGCTGCGTGCAGGGCGACGGCAAATATCCCTCGCTGCTGCCCCGCGCGATCGAAGCGCAGAGCGTGGCCGAGCCGGTGCGCGCAGATCCCGTCGCGACGCCCGACGCGGCGCTCGATGCGCGCGTGGGGGAACTCAGCACCGCGCTCGATACCGGCGCAAAGAGCTTCGCCGCCGCCGCGCAGAATGCCGAGGCGCAGATCGCGGTCGCGCGCGGGCTGCCGGTGGGATCGGACCCGTGGCTCGATGCGCAGACGGCGCTCACGGGGCTCGATTCGGTGCGGTCACCCGTGATCGTCGCCCTGGGCGAACTCGAGCGGCTGGCGATCGATCGCGGCGCGGCGGGCCGGCCGCCCTATCCCGCGCTCGATACCGCGATCGCGCGGGCCCGCACGCTCGATGCCGACCAGACCAAGCGCGTCGCCCGGCTCGAGGCCGCGCTCGAATCGCCCTAGAAGCCCGGCAGTCGCATCGGCCGGAGCACCGGCAGGATCGAGGCATAGTCGTCGCTCCACCCCGCGTAGCCGGGGCGGGGCAGCAGCGGCACCCAGTCGCCGCCCTTGGCCGCGAGCCGCTCGATCGTGCCGCGATCGCGCGACAGGGCGATCCAGTCCGAGGTCCCCGCCTCGAGGCTCAGCTCGTGCGCGTCGGGATGGTAATCGAGCAGCCCACCCTGCCATCCCCCCTTCTCCGCCGCGGCGGCGACCACCGGATCGAGGGCGAGGAAGCGGTTGGAGATGTGGACGAGGAGCAATCCCTTCGACGCCAGCACTCGGGCATAAGTCTGAAAGGCTTCGGTGGTGAGGAGGTGCATCGGCACCGCGTCCGACGAGAAGGCGTCGAGCGCGAGCAAGTCGAGGCTCGCGGGCGCCGCTTCGGCCAGCCTCAGGCGCGCGTCGCCGATCACGATGTCGGGATGCGGCAGGCATTGGCTGAGGAAGGTGAACTTGCCCGAATCGCGCGCGATCCGCACGACCGCGGGGTCGATCTCGTAGAAGTGCCACTGCTGCCCGGGTTGGGCGTAGCAAGCGAGCGTTCCGCTCCCGAGCCCGACCACGCCGATCCGCGCATTGGGGCCGAAGAATTCGGGCGCCGCCAGCATCGCCCGGCCCACGCCCGAATTGGCGACATAATAGGTCGTCGGCAGCCGCGAGTTGGCGCCCTTGAGCTGGATGCCGTGGAGCGTGGTTCCGTGCGCCAGCCGCCGCTCGGTAGGCAGATCGTCGATCGTATAGACGCCGAAATAGCTCCGCGTCCGCGATCCATCGAGCGACTTGGCGATCGAGCGGTAGCCGCCGAACACGAACAATGCGCCGGCCACCGCGATGACGAATGCGGGCCGCACGCCGATCGCGACCAGCCCCACCGCGGCGATCATCACGAACGCCCAATTCTCGTGCATCGGGCCGAGCACGTTGCCCGGATTATCGATCCCCACCAGCACCAGCACCGAAACGATCACCGCCACCAGCAGCACTTTGATCCGCAGCCACTGCCCCTTCCCCTGCCACAGTCGCGCGAGTTGGGGGATGAGGAAGGCCTGCGGCATCAGCGCGCCCGCCGCGAGGATCAGCAGCGGATATTCGTAGGTCCAGTCGAACACGATCGGGGCAATCAGCGCGGAGAAGACTCCGCCGAGCACGCCGCCGACGGACATCGCCAGGTAGAAGCCGGTCAACCGGTCGGGCGCGGGCCTCAGCGCGTACATCTTCGCGTGAAGCGACACCGCCACCATGAACAGCAAGGCCAGCCCGATAAAGGCGTTGAGGTAGGCATAGTCCTGATGGCCCGCGATCATCGTCGCGCCGAACAGCAGCAGCGTCACCGGCGCGAATTTGGCGAGCAAGGTCGCCGCGGCGCGATTGTCGGAGAAGGCGACGGTGAAGCTCAACAGATAGAGCCCCAGCGGCAGCACCCACAGCATCGGCACCGCGACGATGTCGGTCGTCAGGAACGTCGTCGTCGCCAGCATCAAGCCGGAAGGGACGAAGGCCAGCACGATCCAGTGCACCACCCGGCGCCGGCCCGGCGGGGGACTTGTATGCTGGACGTGCGCTTCGCCGGGCGCGCGGGCAGGCAACATCACTGCGCATCCCGCGATCATCCCGGCGACGAGGACATAGCCTGCGGTCCACAGCAGGCTTTGGCTCTTGAGCGTCATCAGCGGCTCGACCAGCAGCGGATAGGCGATCAGCCCGCCGAAGCTTCCGATGTTCGAGGCGACGTAGAGGCGATAGGGATTCCGTCCACCGGTCGCGACGCCATACCAGCGCTGGAGCAGCGGCGCCTGCGCGGCGATCGCGAAGAACAAAGGCCCGATCGAGGCGCCGAACAGCCACGGCACCCAGATCGCCGGCTGGGCGTTCGCGGGGAGTTCCATCGCCGAGAGTCCGATCGGCAGCCACAGCGCCGCGACCGCCAGTACGCCGAGATGGATCCACGCCTGGATCTTGGGTGGCACCCGCCCCAGCCAGTGCGCATAGGCGTATCCGCCGAGCAGCAACGCCTGATAGACGAGCATCGCCGAATTCCACACCGCCGGCGCGCCGCCGAGCTTCGGCAGCGCCATTCGCGCGACCATCGGCTGGACGAGGAAGAGCAGGAACGATCCCGAGAGGATTGCAATGACGAACAGCGCGTGCGCAAAGCGCGATCCCGTGGCCTTTTCGTCCGCCGCTTCGCTCATCCAGGTCCCTCCCCGCGCCGTCTATGCGCCAGCAGGCCGCGCGATGCGATAGGTGATGTGCGGGCCGAGGTGCGGCGGGGCCTGTGGATGCACGAAGTCCTGGCTGGGGTCGCGGATCATCCCCAGCCGCTCCATCAGGCCCCAGCTGCGCACGTTCTCGATGACCGTGATCGCGGCGATGGTGGCGGCGCCTGTACTGGCCCACGCCCAATCGAGACACGCCTGCGCCGCCTCGCGGGCATAGCCCTGCCCCCAATGCTCCGCGCCCAGGCGCCAGCCGATCTCCATCTCGCCCTCGGTCGGCGTCCCTTCCGGGCCGGGCTTCATCCCGCAGAAGCCGAGAAACGCGCCATCCTCGCGCCGTTCGACCGCCCAGAAGCAATAGCCGAGGCTCGCGGCGAAACCGTTCTGCCGGTCGATCGCCGCGTCGGTCTCCTCCCGCGTCTGGGGCGGGCCGAGGAATTCCATCACATGCGGATCGTTGCACAGCGCGTGGAAAGGCTGGCGATCGGCATCACGCCAGATGCGGACGATCAGGCGTTCGGTCTCGATCATGCCGGCCTCGCGATCGCATAGGTGACCATCGCCCGCAGCCGGTCGCCCGGCGCGAATTTGGCGTGCTCGAAATCGCCGTCTTCCAGCCGCGTCATCCCCAGCCGTTCCATCAACCCCCAGCTACGCGCATTGCAGGCCGAGGTGATCGCGACGATCCGTTGGGCATCGGTGTTCGCCCAGCCCCAATCGAGGCTCGCCGTCGACGCTTCATAGGCATAGCCGTGACCCCAATGCTCGCGCGCCAGGATCCAGCCGACCTCGATCTCGCCGATGATGGGCGTGTCCGCGCCGCCGCGCTTGAGCCCGCAGAAACCGAGGATCGCGCCGTCGGACTTGCGCACGACGGCCAGGAAACCCAGCCCCTCGTGACGATAGTCATCGTGCCGCGCGAGCGTCTCGTCGCTTTGGTCGGCGGTCTTGACCGGCGCGAGATCGGCCATGACGACGGGATCGGCCCATATCGCGTGCAGCCCGGGCCGGTCCTCCGGCTCCGGAGGCCGCAGGATCAGCCGAGACGTTTCGATCATCCGAGCAGTCTGGCCGCGTGCGCCGCGTGATAGGTCAACACGCCCGAGCAGCCCGCGCGCTTGAACGCCATCAGCGTCTCCAGCACCAGCGCGTCGCGCTCGCCCGCCCCCGCCGCCACTGCCGCCTCGATCATCGCGTACTCGCCGGACACTTGGTAGGCGAACACCGGCACCTGGAACTCGCTCTTCACCCTGAGGATGATATCGAGATAGGGCAGGCCGGGCTTGACCATCACGCTGTCCGCGCCCTCGGCGAGGTCGAGCGCGACCTCGCGCAGCGCTTCCTCGGCGTTGGCAGGGTCCATCTGATAGGTTTTCTTGTCTCCCTGGAGCAGCCCGCGCGAGCCGACCGCGTCGCGGAACGGTCCGTAGAAGGCGCTCGCATACTTCGCGGCATAGGCCATGATCTGGACGTTGGAATGGCCGTTCGCCTCGAGCGCCGCGCGGATCAAGCCGACGCGGCCGTCCATCATGTCGCTGGGCGCGATGATGTCCGCCCCCGCCTCGGCCTGGACCAGCGCCTGGTCGACCAGCACGGTCGCCGTCTCGTCGTTGAGGACGTAGCCGGCGGCGTCGATCAGCCCGTCGTGGCCGTGGCTGGTGTAGGGATCGAGCGCGACGTCGGTCAGCACGCCGATGCCGGGCACCGCGTCCTTGATCGCCCGGATCGCGCGGCACATCAAATTGCCGGGATTGAGCGCCTCGCGCCCGTCGTCGGTGCGCAGCGCAAGCGGCGTGTTGGGGAACAGCGCGATGCACGGGATGCCGAGCGCCTCCGCCTCGCGCGCGCGCTCGACCACGCCCTTGATCGACCATCGCGATACCCCGGGGAGCGTCGCGATCGGCTCCTCCTCGTCACCTTCGGTGACGAACAAGGGCCAGATCAGGTCGGCAGGGGTGAGAACGGTCTCGGCATGCATCCGTCGGCTCCACGCGGCGGCGCGGGTGCGGCGGAGGCGGAGGGCGGGGTATTGGCTCATGGCCGGGCTTGTGCGTCAGCCAAGCGGCGCAAGCAAGCGCTCAGCCCGCGGGATTGATCCGCCCGCCGGGTTCGGCGCCCGCGAGTGCTTCCTCCTCGGCCTCGACCGGGCTTGGCCGGGGCGCGTGGAACGAGCGTTTGCGCCACCCGCCCCAGCGATAATAAGCACTCATGATCGAGAGCGTGACGATCGATCCGAGCGGGAAGCTCCACCATAAGGCGTCGGGACCGAGCCATGGCGTCGCGGCGGTCGCGAAGCCGATCCGGACCGGGAACATCGCGACGACCAGCGCAACCAGCGGCGCCCATACCGCGCCGTTCGCGCGCACCGTCGACGAGAGCACCATCGTCATTCCGAACAGGATGAAGTTCCAGCTCGCGATCAGCTGGATGTGCCGCCCGATCGGCAGCGCCGGGCTGTCGCCGCCCAGGAACAGCGCCATCACCGGCCGGTCGAACAGAAGCACCGCCGCGACCATCGCGCCCGTGATCACGACGTTGAGGCCCAGCCCCGCCCGAGTCACGCCGCGCACACGGTCCCAATGCCCCGCGCCGATGTTCTGCGCCGCCATCCCGCTCACCGCCGCGCCGATCGCCAGCGCCGGCATCTGGATATAGGTCCACAGCTGCTGCGACACGCCAAAGGCCGCCGCGGTGTCGACACCCTCGCGGTTGACCAGCCCGACCATCGCCAGCCCCGCGGTCGACATCACCAGCATTTGCGCACCCATCGGCAGGCCGCGCAGCACGATCGTCCGCATCAGCGCGCGTTCAGGAATCAGATAGGCGCAGCTCGGCGCCGCGCAGCCGGATCGGCAAGTCGCGCGCATAGACCCAGGCGAGCAGCGCCGCCGCCGAGACGTAGCTCGCGATCAGCGTCGCGGTCGCCGAGCCGGCGATGCCCATCCGCGGGATCGGGCCGAAGCCGTTGATGAACAGTGGGTTGAGCCCGGTATCGATCACCGCGCTCAGCCCCATGAACCACAAGGGGGTCATCGCGTCGCCGGTGCCGCGCAGCCCCATCATCATCAGCACGGTCAGCATCCCCGCGGGCATCGAGAGGAAGATCACCCGCAAATAGGCAAGCGCGAGCGGCTGCGCATCGCCGGGTGTCGCAAGCAGGCGGAGGATGCTGGGCGCGCTCAGCCAACCGATCACGCACACTGTGATCGCGCCGCCGAGCACCAGCCCCACGGCGGACCCGAACGCGCGACGGGCGCCGTCCACGTCCTTCCGGCCGATGCTCTGGCCGACGAGGATCGTCGCCGCCATCCCGAAGCCGAATACCGCGCTGAACACGAGGAACATGATGATGTTGGCGTTCGAGGTCGCGGCGAGAGCGCCCTCGCCGAGGAAGCGCCCCACCCACACCGCGTTGATCGATCCGTTGAGCGACTGGAGGATGTTCGAGCCGAGGGTCGGCAGCGCGAACAGCAGCAAGGTGCGGCCGACATGGCCCGAGGTCAGGTCGCGCTGAGCGGGGCGAGATGCCATCGTCAATCTACCCCCGTCATGCCGGACTTGTTCCGGCATCCACCATGCCGCGACCGCCGATCGTGAAGCTTGCCGGCCTCCTAGCCGCGCCCGGGACCTCGGCACAAGCCGCTTGACTTTCTACAGGCATTGCGGCGTTTATGTGATGTTATAACGTATTTGGAGAGATGTGATGCGCCCCGCCCTGTTGCTCCTGCTCGTCGCGGCTCCCACCACCGCCTGGGCCCAGCCGCGTCCGGACATAATGCCGCCCGGCATCACCGTCAGTGGATCGGCGACGATCAAGACCGCGCCCGACATGGCCACCATCTCGTTCGCGCTCCGTGGCGAAGGTGCGACGCCCGACGCGGCGAGCACCGATCTCGCCGCACGTCAGCGCGCGGTGACCGGCGGGCTCGCGCGCCTCGATCCGCACGTGCAGATCAACACGGGCTCGGTGAGCACGTCCGAGGTGCGCAAGGGCGACTGCGCCGATGCGCCGGCGAGCGCCCGCGCCGAGATGGCACTCGCCCTCAGCGACAATGAGTCCGACGAGTCGAAGAAGGGGCCCTGCCGGATCACCGGCTATGTCGCGGGGATCGAGGCGACGGCGGAGCTGGCTTCGGTCAAGGATGCGGGGACCGCGATCGGGCTGGCGCAGCGGCTCGGCGCCTCGTCGGCGTCGCTCGACGGCTTCGCGCTGCGCGATCCGGATGCCGCGACGCACGCCGCTGTCGATGCCGCGATCGCCGATGCTCGGGCTCAGGCGGAAGCGCTCGCGAAGGGCGCGGGCGCGCGTCTTGGGCGGCTCGTCTCGATCCTCGGCGCGCCGGATCGCGAGCCAGCGATGCAAGCCCTCAATGTCTACGACGTCCCGTCGCCGCCCGCCGAGGTGATGGCGCCGCCCGTGGTGATCGACGTGACCCCCAAGCCGATCGAAACCAGCGCGCACATCGTGCTGGTCTATGCACTGGCGGACTAATCCAGCCGCGCGAGGGCCGCGCTCAGCCGCTCGGCCTCGGCGGCCTTCTCGGCATGGTCGGCGCGCGCCTTCTCGACGGCCTCGGGCTTGGCACGCTCGACGAAGCTTGGATTATTGAGCCTCCCTGCCAGCCCGTCCCGCTCCTTCTCCGCCGCGGCGATCGCCTTGGTGAGGCGCGCGCGCTCGGCTTCGAGGTCGACCACTCCTTCGAGTGGTAGCGCGTAAGTTGCTCCATCCGATACGACATACACGGCGGCACCTGAGAACGGACCATCAGTGGGTACTGCGCGCGCGAGACGCTTTAGCGTGGCCCCAAGCTTGCTCACTCGGAGGCCTACATCCGGCCCAAGCTCAACGACGTGAAGTGCCAGCTCGACTCCCGGCGGAACATTCAGCTCGGCGCGGGCTGATCGGATCTCGGTCACCAGCCGGATCAGCCAGTCGATCTCCCGAGCCGCCTCAGGATCGAGCGAGCGTGCGTCCGCCATCGGCCATTGCGCGACGATTAGATCGTGCTCGCGCGCGCCCATCGCGTGCCACAGCTCTTCGGTAATGAAGGGCATGAACGGGTGGAGCATCACCAGGATCTGGTCGATCACCCAGCCGGCAACGGCGCGGGTTTCGTCAGCCCCGGCACCCGTTGCGGGCACCCCGCCCTCGCCCTGCAGAACCGGTTTGATCAGCTCCAGATACCAGTCGCAGAACCGGCTCCAGGCGAACTGGTAAATCGCGTTCGCGGCCTCGTCGAAGCGCAGGTCCGCCAGCGCCAGGTCGAGCGCCTGTACCGTCGCCACCGTCTCCACGATGATCCAGCGATTGACCGCCAGCTCGGCCGCGGGGGGCTCGAGCGTCGTGCTCGCGCCGATCCCGTTGGACTGGCAGAAGCGCGCGGCGTTCCACAGCTTGGTGGCGAAGTTGCGGTAGCCCTCGAGCCGCGCCTCATCCATCTTGATGTCGCGGCCCTGGCTCTCCATCGCCGCCATGAAGAAGCGCAGCGCGTCGGCGCCGTACTGGTCGATCAGCCCGAGCGGATCGACGGTGTTGCCCTTCGACTTGGACATCTTCTGCCCGTCCGCCGCCCGGACGAGGCCGTGGAGATAGAGCGTCTTGAACGGCACTTCTTTCATGAAGTGCAAACCCTGCATCATCATCCGCGCATCCCAGAAGAACAGGATGTCGAAGCCCGAGATGAGCACGTCGTTGGGGTAGCGGCCGTGGAGCGTGGGATCGGCATCCTCGGGCCAGCCCATCGTCGCGAACGGCCAGAGCGCGGAGGAGAACCAGGTGTCGAGGACGTCGCTATCCTGCGTCAGCGCGACGCCCGCACCCGCCTCGATCTGCGCTTCGGCCTCGCTCTCGGCGACGAAGATGCGGCCATCGTCGGCGAACCACGCCGGAATCCGGTGCCCCCACCACAATTGCCGGCTCACGCACCACGGCTGGATGTTCTCCATCCAGTTGAAAAGGTCTTCTCCCAGCTCTTCGGCACGATCTTCGATCGCGCCCGAGCGGACCGCCTCGATCGCCGGCTTGGCCAGCGTCGCGGCGTCGACATACCATTGGTCGGTCAGCCACGGCTCGATCACGACGCTGCGAGCGGTCGCCGAAGGGGGTCTGGATCTTGCGCGGCTCGGCGTCGTGCTCGGTGCCGTCCTTGTCGACGTATGGCACGAGGAGGCCGCCCGCCTGCAGCATCTCGACCACCCGCTTGCGCGCATCGAAGCGGTCGAGGCCGATCAGCTCGTCCGGGATCAGCCCGTCCGCGGTCTGCGCCACCGCGCCTTGGCATCGAGCATGTTGAGCATCTCGCCGGCCTTGAACCCGGCGCGCTTGCCGACCTCGAAGTCGTTGAAGTCGTGCCCCGGCGTGATCTTGACCGCGCCCGAACCGAGTTCGGGATCGGCATGCTCATCGGCGATGATCGGGATCAGCCGCCCGGTGATCGGCAGGCGCACCTGCTTGCCGACCAGCGCGGTATAGCGCTCGTCTTCCGGGTGCACCGCCACCGCCATGTCGGCGAGCATCGTCTCGGGCCGCGTCGTCGCGACCTGGATGAAGCCGCTGCCGTCCGCCAGCGGATAGCGCAGATGCCAGAACTGCCCGTCGACCTCGCTCGTCTCGACCTCGAGATCGCTGATCGCGGTGCCGAGGCCCGGGTCCCAATTGACCAGCCGCTTGTCGCGATAGAGCAGCCCCTCGCGGTAGAGCTGGACGAACACCTTGAGCACCGCCTTGGTGAAGCCCTCGTCCATCGTGAAGCGCTCGTTCGCCCAGTCCATCGAGCAGCCGAGCCGGCGGAGCTGGCGCGTGATCTCGCCGCCGCTCTCCGCCTTCCATTCCCAGACCTTGGCGACGAAATCCTCGCGGCGTGAGATCGGTGCGCTTCTGCTGATGGAGCGCCATCTGCCGCTCGACCACCATCTGCGTGGCGATGCCGGCGTGGTCGGTGCCGACCACCCAGCAGCGCGTCCTTGCCCTTCAGCCGCGCGTGGCGGACGAGCACGTCCTGCAGCGTGTTGTCGAGCGCATGGCCGATGTGCAGGCTGCCGGTGACGTTGGGCGGCGGGTTGACGATCGTCCACGGCTCCGCGCCCGGCCGTTCGGGACGGAACAGGCCTTCTTCCTCCCAATGCGCGTACCAGCGGGATTCGATCTCGGCGGGGTCGAAGGTCTTCGGAAGCTCGGTCATGGTGGCGCGCGCTTAGCGCGAACGCCGCCAAATCCAAACAGCTAGTGCGTCGTGACGACGATCTCGCCCTTCCCCGTCCACCGGTTCAGCCACCCCAGCACCTCGCTATACCACTGCATCGAGTTCTTCGGCTTGAGCACCCAGTGATTCTCGTCGGGGAAGTTGACCAGCTTCGACGGGATGTTGCGCCGCTGGAGCGCGGTGAACGTGGCGAAGCCTTGGGTGTTGGGGATGCGGAAGTCGCGGTCCGAGTGCACAACGAGCATCGGCGTCTTCCAGTCGGCGACATGGTTGACCGGGTTCCATTTCTCGAAGGCGGCGGGGTCCTCGTAATAGGGGTGGCCGCCGTGCTCCCATTCGTCGAACCACAGTTCCTCGGTCTCGTAGGCCATGGCGCGGGCGTCGAACACGCCGTCGTGCTGCACGATGCACTTGAAGCGATCGGGCCAGTTGCCCTCGATCCAGTTCATCATGTAACCCGCCGTACGAGGCGCCGAGCGCGCAGACGTTGCCGCCGTCGAGGAAGGCGAACTTGTCCGTGGCGGCGGCGAGGCCCTTCTGCAGGTCCTCGAGCGGCCAGCCGCCCCAATTGTTGCGGATCGCGTCCTGGAAGGCCTGGCCGTAGCCAGTGCTCCCGTGGAAATCGACCGACACCACCGCATAGCCCGCGCCCGCGAACACCGCAGGGTTCCAGCGGTACGACCAGCTGTCGTTGCTCGATCCCTGGGGACCTCCGTGAACGATGAAGGCGACCGGCGCCTTGGCCCCTTCGGCGAGGCCGGCGGGCTTGACGGTATAGCCCCACACGGTGTCGCCGTTGGCGCCGGTGAAACTGAAGCGGTGTCATCTCGGGCATGCGCACGTCGGCGAGCTTCGCGGCGTTGACCTGGGTGAGCTGGCGCCAGTCGTCCTTCTTGCCCAGCCAGTAGAAGTCGTCGGGCGCGGTCAGGCTGTTCATCGAATAGACCAGCCCGCCCTTGACCGGCACCACCGCCGAGACCGCCCCGAGCTGAGTAAGCCGCACCGGATCGCCGTGCTTCACGTCGATCGCGAAGATCGGCACGTCCTGCGTGTCGTCGGCGGTGACGTAGATCGCTTGCTGTCGGGCGTCCAGGCGATCGAGCCGACCGAGCGGTCCCAGCCCTCGGTGAGCGCGCGCGTCTTGCCGGTGGCGATCTCGCGGAGCATCAGCACCGTCCGGTCGGATTCGAAGCCCGGGCGCTTCATCGCGACATAGGCGAGCCATTTGCCGTCGGGCGAGACCGTCGGCAGCGTGTCGGTCGCCTTGTTTTCGGCGGTCAGGTCGGTGGGGGGCGTCGAGCCGTCGGCGGGCGCGGCGAAGATATCGAGGTTGGTCGAGAGCGATTCGATCCGCCCCGCCTCGCGCAGCGCGAAATAGACGGTCTTGCCGTCGGCCGACCAGCTCACTTCCTCGCCGCCGCCCGAGGGCTTTGAGGGTGAGTCGCCAATCAGCCCGCCCTCGATCGCAACGCCGTTGCCCTGGGCGCCGGCGGCGGTGAGCGGGAGCACGAACAGCTGCGAGCGGGTGCCGTCGGACCAGGTGTCCCAGTGGCGGATAAAGAGCTGACTGTAGACGCGCGCGCTGCCAACGTTGGGGTCCTTCTTCTCCATCGCGGGCTCGAGGCTCGGCGCGCCGGGCTTGCGGTCGGCCCAGATCAGCAGCTTGTCGCCGGCGGGCGAGACCTTGAAACCGCCGAAGCCGCCTGCGAAGCTGGTGAGCTTGACCGGATCGCCGCCGGTGACCGCGACCTTCCACACCGCGTCGTCGCCGCCCTTGTCCGACTGAAAATAGACGGTGACGCCGTCGTTCGCGAACTGCGGGCCGGTCTCGTTGACCTCGGCCTCGGCGACCAGCTTTTCGGGCGCCGCGCCCTTCTTCGTGAGGTCGAGCCGCCACAGGTCGTAGCGGCCCTTGTTGGCGGCGAGATCGGTCTCGCGCTGCTGCCAGACGAGCCAGTGCCCATCGGGCGACACCGCGGGCGCGCCGACGCGCGACAGCTGGACGACGTCCTGGATGGTGAGATCGCGCGCGGAGGCGGGAGCGACGGCGAAAGCGAGCGCAATGCCCGCGAGCAGGATGTGCTTCATGAAGCGGCATCTAGAGCAGATGCCGGGGTGGTTACAATCTATACGATGTGCGGCTGCGAGGTGCGATTACTGCCGTCCGGTGATCCGCGCGATCTCGCGCGCGACCATCGTCTCGACAATCTGCGGCAGATTGGCGTCGAGCCACTCGCTCAGCATCGGCTTGAGCAGCTCGCGGACCAGCCCCTCGAGCGTGTCCGATCCCGCCGTCTCGGGCTTGACGACCATCCGCGACAGGGCCTCGAGCGGCCCACGGGTCGCCTCTGCGGTGCGTTCGGACAGGATCGGCTCGGCCTTTGGAGTGGGGGTGTGCGGCGGTTCGGCAGGGCCGATCGGCATGGGCGCGCGCCTTTCCTCGGCAACAGGATCGCTCAGTTCGAGCACTTCGTCACCTTCGAGCGCGTCGCGCGGCGCGGGCGCTACCGCCTTGGGAGCGCGCCGGCTGCACGTCCCCGTCGCCGCATCGCCCTCTTCGGCGATGATGCGTTTGATCGACGAGAGGATCTCCTCCATCGACGGCTCGGCACTGATATCCCCCATGCCAGCACCTTCTTCCTAGCGGCCCGGACGGCTCAATCAGGGATTTTTACCATCGCTGTCAACCGGCGCGTCGAGAACCGGGTCGCTGCTCGCGCCGACCACCGGGTCCTGGACCGGGGTTTGATTGGTCCGCGTGCCCACCGGCTTGGGTTCCGAACCGTCGGCCCAATCGGACCAGCTGCGGTTCGAATGCCCGTAGTGGGCCAGCGGATCGTAGAGCGACCCGCCGTCTAGCCCCAGGTCCGCCGCCTGCGCCTTGCCCATCGCCGCGAGCAACGAGAAGCCCGCGACATAGGCGTCGCGCTCGGCGGTGACGTATTGCACTTGCGCGTTGAGCAATTCCTGCTCGGCGTTGAGGATGTCGAGGATGGTGCGCGTCCCCACGCCGTTCTCGGCGCGGACGCCCTCCAGCGACAGCTTGTCGGCATTGACCGCCACGCGCGACGAATCGATCACCTTGAGCGAGGCCTGGTAGGTCGCGAAGGCCGAGCGCGTCTGTGCGATCACGCCGCGCTCGGTGAGCGTCACCGTCTCCATCGCCGCGCCGCTGCGCTCCTGCGCCTGGCGGACCTGCGCCGCCGGACGCCCGCCCTGGAAGATCGGCAGCGAGAGCTGGACGCCCGCGGTGGTCGAGAAACCGCCGCTCTTGAGGCCGGTCAGCGCCTGCCCCTGCGCGCTCAGCGAGCCGAGGTAGTTGTAGTAGCTGCCTCCCACGCCGACACTGACGCGGGGCAAGCGGCCGGCACGCGCCACGTCGACGTCGAGCTTGCTCGCTTCGCTCGACTTCTGCGCGGCGGCGAGCACGGGGTTGTTCGACATCGCGGTATCCACCGCGACATCGACGTCGGCCGGCAGGTTCGGAAGCGCCGGAGGCTGCGCGAGCACGCCGGGAGGCGAGCCGACGACGCGAATATAGTCCTCGCGTCCCCCGATCAGCCGCGCCTCGGCGGTGCGCAGCTGGCTCTGCGCCAGCGCGAGCCGCGCCTCGGACTGGGCGACGTCGGTGCGGGTCAGGTCGCCCACCTCGAACCGGTCGCGCGTCGCCTGGAGATTCACGTCGAGCGCGTGGACGTTCTGCTGATTGAGGCGCACGATCTCCTCGTCGAGGATCACGTTGACGTAGACCGTCACCACCTGGGTGAAGAGGTCCGATTCGGCGCCGCGCAGGTTCGCGCGCCCGGCCTCGACCCTGGTCTGCGCCGCACGCACCGAATTGCGCACCGATCCGCCGCTGTAGACCGGCACGGTAAGGTCGAGTTCGAGATTGCCGGTGCGGGTCGGCGATACGCCGCTCGGCGCGCCGACGGTGCCGCTGTCGTAGAGGCTCTGGCTCGCCGATCCCGTCGACGTCACGCCCGGCAGGCCTGAGGCTCGCGCGATCGGCACGTTCTCGTCATTCGCGCGCAGCGTGGCGCGCTCGCCGGCAAGGTCGGGGTTGGTGTTGTAGGCCTCGACCAGCGCGTCGCGCAGCGTCGTGGTCGGCGCGGGAGCGGGCGCGGGCACCGGGGTCGGCGCGGTCTGCGCGCTGATCGGCACCGCGATCGCGGCCAGGCTCACGCCGACCAACAGCCGGGGCAGGAACAGGGTGGAAATTCGCATGAGCCTCATCTTCTTCAGAACTGGAATGTCTTGGGGTGGCCGAAGCCGGGGAGCGTCGCGCATTCGACGTCGGCGAAATCGACCAGGCCGAATCCGCCCCGGGTCCGCACGCCCGCGGCGAGCCGGGTGACACTGCGGTCGGCCAGCCCGGCAACCGCCCGGCCATCGACCTTCAATTGTGCGACAAGCGCATCGGGCACATGCTCCACCGCGCCGTCGATCACGAGAACGTCGTAAGGCGCACCCGACGGCCAGCCCGCGGCGAGCGGCCCCTGGGCAACGGTGACATTGCCTTCATCGGCGAGCGCCGCCCGCGCCAGCCCCGCCAGCGATTCCTCTTCCTCGAGCGCCACCACGCTCTTCGCCAACTCGCCGAGCACCGCCGCGGCATAGCCGCCTGCAGCGCCCACCAGCAGGACGTGATCGTCCGCGCCGACATGCGCCTCATTGAGCAGCCGGGCGGTCGCCAGCGGCGAATTGTGGCGCCGCCCGCCCACCAGCGGCAGCAAGGTGTCACGATAGGCGATCGCCCGATGCTCGGACGGCAAGTAATCCTCGCGCCGAATGCGTGCCATCGCTTCGATCAGGCGCGAATCGGTGACCGCGTTGGTGCGCAGCTGGCTGGCAACCATCGCGTGTCGCATCGCTTCGCGACCGGCCTCCAGGGGCGCAGGATCGACCGAGGGATTCATCATCACTCCGCTTTTCGCACAACCGTATTAGTCGCGCAATACACTTCTTGGCTCGCGCGCTTGTATCGCGCTGCAGCGCGAACGCCAAGCGAAGTAGGAACCAATTTTCACGTCCGCAATGTTGACAGGCGGCACGGCCCCTGCGCATTCCCCCCGCTCGCTCCGAGGCCCGATGGCGGAGTGGTTACGCAGAGGACTGCAAATCCTTGCACCCGAGTTCGATTCTCGGTCGGGCCTCCACTCTCCATCCCGCCCGGAATGCGAGGCTTGCGGGCGCGCCGTTGCCTCGTCTAGCTGGGCGAGTGATGGAAGGGGCTCCAGTGATCGATATCGAGCCGCCGGCACCGGCGACGCACCGGATGCGTTTTCGCACGGCGATCGTCCCCATCCTGGTGTTCGCCTTCGCGCTCCGGTTGCTGGTGCGCGGTCTGACGAACCATGCAAGCCTGTGGATCGACGGCTACAATCAGTACTTCGCCATCTCGCGCGCGATGGCGCTCGGCTATGGCTACGCCTATCTCGACGGCACGCCCACGGGCTCACGCGTGCCGCTCTATTCGCTGTTCCTGCTCGCCACCACACAGGGCGAGCGGCATTTCTGGCCGCTGGTGATCGCACAGGCGCTGATATCCACCGGGACCGTCGCCTGCGCCGCGGCGATCGCCTACCGTTTGTTCGGCCGGAATGCCGCTCTGATCGCCGCGCTGGTGACCGCAATCTACCCCTATTATGTCTGGCATGACACCGCGCTGCAGGAGACAGGCCTCCTCACCTTTCTCACCGCGCTGGCAATGCTTCTGCTGCTGGTAACGCGCGAACGGCGGAGCCTGAAGGCGGCGGCTGGCGCGGGCGCCTTGCTGGGTCTGGCGATCCTGACCCGCTCGACGTTGCTCCCCTTCTCGCTGTTCGCAATCGTGTGGCTTGCGCTCCCGGACGAGGCGGGGAGCACGTTGGCTCGACGGGGCCGCACCGCGCTGATCTGCTTCGGCTCGATCCTGCTCGTCCTGTCCCCCTGGCTGATTCGCCAACATGCGGTCGTCGGCCGCTGGACGCTGGGGACCGAGTTCGGCCGCGTGCTGTTCGTCGGCAATAATCCCCAGACCTTCTCCTCCTATCCCGAGGGAAGCATCGACGTGAGCCAGAAGCGCGCCCTCAACGCGCTCGGCGGAGACGAGGGGCTGAGCCCGCGGGAGATGCATCTGGAGGAAGTGGCTTCCAGCGACCGGCTGCTTGCCAAGGGCATCGACTATATCCGCGCGGACCCCGGCCGGTTCATCGTCGACGGCATTCGCAAGAACGTCGCCGGGTTCGGCCCCATGCCGAGCCCGCGCCACCATGGCATGGCCGATCTCGTTCTCGCGCTTTCCTATGGCCCCATTCTGCTGCTCGGCCTGACCGGGGCCTGGCTGGATCGGCGGAACTGGCGGCGGGATTCGCTTTTCTACGCGCAGTTCGTGCTGTTCGCGGCGATCTCGGCGTTGATCTGGGCGCATTCGAGCCACCGCACCTTCCTCGACATCTACCTGATCGTCTTCGTGAGCAGCCTCGCGATTCGCTGGAAGCCGGCGTGGCTTTGGCGGCCGCTCGAGCGATGGGGCGCATTGGCGCCTCAATGAAAAAGGCGCCCGCGATCGCTCGCGGACGCCTTCCCCCTGGTCTCGCCCGGCTCAGCGGCGGCAATCGCCGCGATCGATCTCGTGCCCGATCAGAGCGCCCGCGCCCGCGCCGACGATCGCGCCGGTGCCGCTGGGCCGGTTGTAGCGTCCGCCGCGGCCAACCTCGCGGCCGAGCAGCGCGCCGACGATGCCGCCGATGATCGTGCCGGTCGCGCCGGAGCCGCAGCGGCGCTGGTTGCGATAGTCGCGGCGGTCGTCGCGATAGTCGCGCCGATAGCCGCGGTCGTAACCGTCCTGCCGATAGCCGCCGCGGTCCTGATAGCCGCGACCGTAGTCGTAGCCCGAATAGGCGTGGCGGTCCTGCGCCGAGGCGGGGGTCGCAGTCACCCCCGCAATCGCAACACTGGCCGTCAGGGCGGCGCCGAACAAGGTCTTCATCATGGTCATTCTCCCTCCGGTTCGCGTTCATTCGCCCGGTGTGAAGACCCAATGCACCGCCCGCGATGAAGTCCTGCTGAATGGCCCGCTCACCCATCGTTCATCGGCCGGAACCGCTGGCGGCAGCTGTGGCCAAAGAGCAACTTATCCACAGAATCCAACGCTTGGCCGGTACCGTTTCGACCCACATGCGGAACAAACCGCGATTCATGCACGTTGCCTGCTTCGGTAACTGGGAGTTCAACGATGTACGATTTCGGTATCTCGCGGGCCCACACCGGCTATCGTGTCGGCTATCGCCCCGAGCAGGCGAACCATTGCCCCGGCTGCGGCAGGTCGCATTGGGTGATCGGCCGGCTCACCGCCGAATGCGCCTTTTGCGCAACCGCCTTGCCACTGGTCGCGGGAGGCAGCTTCGGCACCGGCGTGATGCGCGCGCACGGATTACCCGGCTTCGCACCCGCCTTCGCATGAATCGCATCCCGGGCCCGCGCTTGCCCGCGA
This sequence comes from uncultured Alphaproteobacteria bacterium, assembly GCA_963799985.1. Taxonomy (GTDB): domain Bacteria; phylum Pseudomonadota; class Alphaproteobacteria; order Sphingomonadales; family Sphingomonadaceae; genus Sphingomonas. The sequence goes on from CAWCZC010000005.1 coordinate 732,919, forward strand.
GCGGTCCGGACGGGGCGGCGTTCCGGCGGAAGCTCTGACCCGCTGGAACGCCGCCCCAACCCGGGCGTTGGCGCCCGGAAACCCGGAGCAATTGCAATGACCGACATCGCCGTCATGACCCCCGCGCAGCGCATCGCGCGCGTGCTTGCCGCCGAGGGCCTCAGCCCCAATGCGGAAGGCCCCGACTGGGCGGGCGGCGTGAGCGGCGAGGTCGATTCGAGCTGGCAGAGCGAGCTTCCCCGCGCGGTCGCCGTGCTTCGGACGCTGCGCGAGCCGACCGCCGAGATGGTCGATGCCGGCCGCGGCGCGGGGAGCGACCCCGCCGAGATCTGGAGTGCGATGGTCCAGGCCGCGCTCGCCCAATATGTGGACGAGAAGGCGGGCTGACTTTAAGGGGCGGCGATGCATGGCGCCCCACTCACCCTCTACAATTCGCTGACCCGCAGGCTTGAGCCGTTCGCGCCGCTCGATCCGGTGAAGGGCGTACGCGTCTATTCGTGCGGGCCGACGGTCTACAACTACGCGCACGTCGGAAACCTGCGCGCCTACATCTTCACCGACACGCTGAGCCGGGTGCTGACCCGGAAAGGTTATCCGCTCACCCACGTCATCAACATCACCGACGTCGGCCATCTCACTTCGGATGCCGACGCAGGCGACGACAAGATGGAAGCCGCGGCGCGATCCCAAGCCAAGAGTATCTGGGATATTGCGGCGCATTACACTGCAGAATTCAAATCGAATCTCAAGGATTTGAATATCCGCGAGCCGTCGCGCTGGTCGGTCGCGACCGATCATATTGCCGAGATGATCGCCTTCGCCGAGAAGATCGCGCCCGGCCATTGCTACGAGCTCGACAGCGGCCTCTATTTCGATACCGCCACCGTCCCCGACTATGGCCGCCTCGCCGGGTCGCAGGATGACGAGCGCGAGGGGCGGATCGACCCGGTCTCGGGCAAACGGCATCCGCAGGATTTCGCGATCTGGCGCAAGTCGCCGCCAGGCGAGCGGCGCCAGATGGAATGGGATTCGCCCTGGGGCAAGGGCGCGCCGGGCTGGCACCTCGAATGCTCGGTGATGAGCCTCAAATATCTCGGCGCGCCGTTCGACATCCACACCGGCGGGATTGATCACCGCGAGATCCATCATCCCAACGAGATCGCCCAGAACCAGGCGTATTGCGGGTGCTCGGATACCGGATCGCACTTCTGGATGCATAACAACTTCCTGGTCGAACGCTCTGGGAAAATGTCGAAATCCGCGGGCGGATTCACCACACTCAAGTCGCTCGTCGATCGCGGCGTGCATCCGCTCGCCTATCGGCTGATGTGTTTGTCGGCGCACTATCGCAGCGAGCTCGAGTTCAGCCCCGAGAACCTCGGCGCGGCGCTGACCCGGCTCAAGCGGCTGGTGATGGGAATCCAAAAGCTGAAAAGCGCTTCGAGCACTTCACTGTGGCTGCCATTTGATGAGTACGATGCGCCACCAGCGGTAAACCGACATCAGGATACGATTGAATTAGGGTCACGATGGTTCGATTTTACGGGCGTCCTGTCGGAATTTGATAACGCCATCAGCTCCGACCTAAACACGCCTGCGGCGCTTCCGCGACTTGAGGAGGTGATAATTGAGCCGTTTATCGGACCCGAGAACAAGCTGCGGCTAATTGCTACAATGGACTCCGTATTGGGGCTCGATCTGCTGAACCTCACCCGCGAGGCGCTGCGCGTCGCGCCGGCACAAGCAGGGATCACCCCCACGGGGATCGAATCCCGCCTCGCCGAGCGCCGCGAGGCGCGCGCGGCGAAGGATTTCGCCCGCTCCGACGCGATCCGCGACGAACTCACCGCCGCCGGCGTCGAGGTCATGGACGGCGATCCGCTCGGCTGGGACTGGCGGCCCGAGCTATAGGGTCTGTGTTCAATTGGATTCGATCATGTGCGGCCGGGCGATGCCGCCCCCCGGGTTGAGGGGTTTGCAATTGGGGCCTGACGAATCCCTTGAAATGTTGGATTTCGCCTGCTGAGGTCGATGCGTTGCCGCTCTTTGACATTGGGAATCGCAGCCGGAACCCAACTGCGTTTGGGGCGGATCGTTGTTGATTTACGCATGGCTGGACCGCCGCCGGAACATGCGTGGCAGTGTGACCTTGGTGTGACCTTTGGTTCGCAAGGGGCTCGCGTGGTGATGCCATAGCCTGACCCTCGATCCAGCGGGGCTGCCAATCGAGTCCTGATCCCAGCGGGATCGATTCGCCTCCTCGCGCATTCCCCCCCCAACCTTCGGAGAGCGCGCATGACTTCCCTAAAGACCCTCCCCCTCCTGTCGCTCACCGCCGCGCTCGCGCTCGCGGGATGCAACAAGGCGCCCCAGACGACCGACAACGCGATGGTCAACGTCGATCAGGCCACCGAGGCCAACGGCGCCGCGTTCAGCGACGCCGCCCCCGTCGTCGAGAATTCCGCCGCCGACAGCACTGCGGCGGTCAGCGTCGCCGCGGTGCCAAAACCGGCCAACGGCGTCTCCGCCACCGATGCCGCGCCGTTGGTCGAGGCAGGCGCCATCGAAGACGAGATCCGCGATGGCAACGGCATCGAGCGGGTCCGCTACGGTGACGGCTGGGCATGGACTCGCAGCGGCGCGATCCTGCGCACTGCCGACCGCGACGGCAACAACGTCGCCTACTTCCGCGGAGGTCGTGACCAGCCGTTCCTCGTCCAACGGGGCCAGCGCGCCTACGCCTATCAGGGCGACAAGCCGGTGCGCGTCTTCGACCGTAACGGCAGCGCCCAAGCGCCCGACGCCGACCGCACTCGCGAAGCCGAGCAGGCCGCCAACGACGCGCGTAACCAGCGTCAGCATGCCCAGGACGCGCGCGATCACGCACGCGGCGGGCATGGGGAGGCGTCTCCAACGCCCTCGCCGACCGCCTCTCCCTCGCCTGAGCCCCGCGGCCACGATCGTCACGGCCGGGCCGACGCGAGCCCCACGCCAACGCCGGCGCCGACCGACAGCCCGTCGCCGCGCTGGCGCCAGCCTCAGCGCACCCCCAACCGCTCGCCCGACCACTGAGGCGGCCCCTTCCCTGACCCGCAACTCCGTGCGACACTCGGCCGAGGCCAAGGAGGGAGGCGGCAGTGCGCGGCACGGTGCTGGCATTCGATTCGGAGCGCGGCGAAGGCCGCATCACCGGCGAGGATGGCAATCGCTACGGGTTCGGCTCGGGCGAGTGGCACGGCCGGGGTTCGCCCGCGCCTAACCAGAAGGTCGATTTCGAAACCGCTGACCGCGCCGCCCTCGCCATCTACCCGATCGCGACGAGCGCGCTGGCGCTCCAGCGCAACCGAGTCGGCGCAGGGCTGCTCGCGATCTTCCTCGGCGCACTCGGGGCGCATAAATTCTACATCGGCAAGCCGCTCGCGGGGATCGTCATGCTGGTGATCAGCGTGGCCGGGGTGGCCGTGGCCGGCATTCCCACCGCCCTCATGGCGGTGATCGGCATCGTCGAGGGTGTGCTCTACCTGCGAATGAGCGAAGCGCGCTTCGACGCGACCTATGTCGACGGTCCGCGATCCTGGTTCTGAGCCTTCAGGATTTGCACGCCACGGCCCGCGCGCTATCCCCGCGGCGATGAAAGCCGTGCTCCCCGCCCTCGCCCGCCCGCTTGTCGAGCCGCACCTGCCCGCCGGGATCGAGGTGCAATGGTTCGCCTCCGCCGACGAAGCCTGCGCGATGGTCGCCGACGCCGACATCGGCTGGGTCGACAACAACCGGCCCGACGAATGGGCCCGCGCGGTGGCGGCAGGCAAGCGGCTCAAATGGCTGTCGACGATCTACGCCGGCCTCGACAAGCTCGACACCAAGCTGCTCCAGGCACGCGGCACCCGCGTGACCAACGGCAGCGGCGTCAACGCGCATACCGTCGCCGAATATGCGGTGATGGGCGCGCTCGTTGCCGCCAAGCGCTACGATCAGGTCGTCCGCGCCGCCGACCTCCACGAATGGCCGATGGACGCGCCGGGCAAGGCCGAGCTGTTCGAATCCACGGTGCTGGTGATCGGCTACGGCACGATCGGACGGCTGATCGGCGAGCGGATGGCGGCTTTCGGCGCCAGCGTCACCGCGGTTACCCGCACCGGACGCGATGGAACCCTCGCCGTGGGCGAATGGCGCGCGCGGCTCGACGAATTCGATTGGGTGATGCTCGCCGCCCCCGCCACACCCGAGAGCCGCCACATGATCGGCGAGGCCGAGCTGCGCGCAATGAAGCCAGGCGCCTGGCTGGTCAACGTCGGCCGCGGCGACACGATCGACCAGGACGCGCTGATCGAGGCGCTCAACAAGCGCCGGATCGGCGGCGCGTTCCTCGACACCGTCAGCCCCGAGCCGCTCCCGCCCGATCATCCGCTGTGGACCACGCCCAACGCAATCCTCAGCATGCATCTGTCCGGGCGCAGCCAGACGCGCATGTTCACCCGAGCGACAGCGCTGTTCGTGGAGAACCTCGAGGCGTTCCTCGCGGGCGAGCCGCTCCGCAACGAAGTCGATCTGGCGGCAGGATATTGAAGGAGGAAGTCCGATGCGTTTGCTGATCGCCGCGTTTGCGTTGGCCTCGATCGCAAGCCCGACGCAAGCGCAACGCGTCGACACGCGACGAATCGACATTCACATCGCGCCCATCGATCATTTCGCGAATTGCGCCTTCACGGCGGTGACCGGGCTTCGCCTCCGGGAATTGGGGACAGACGCGTCGTTTGCGACGGCGAGTTGGTCGATGCCAGCAAAGGGGTCGGATGACCGCGGCACCGTCTTGCAGGTCTCGTTCGAGCGCGAGCAGGAAGACCTTTCGAAGACTGCTGTACTTGTGGCGGGTATCCTCGTCGCAATGCCACCTGGCGCGCCGCGCCCGGCCTCGACGCACGTCCTTCTAGACGGCAACGACAGCGGTGCAGCTTTCGGAATCTCAGACTCGTCCAGTGGAAAGTACATCGTCAACCCGGTTCCAAAGCTGTTGAGTATTTACGCCAATCGCCTCGTCCGCGCGCAAACCGCCGAACCTGATCTGTTCGGCCCATCTGGAGCATCGCTCGCCAGCTACCGCTTCGACGTCCGCCAGCTTCGCCGCATTCCCGAACTGCTTGATCTCGTGCACTGGAGCTGCACGAGCCCCGACCGGTAGGAGAACTCTCGGGTGCGTCTCGCTCTTGCCCTGGCCGGTCTCCTCGCCGCGAGCCCCGCGTTCGCCCAGCGGATCGACACGCGCGTCGACGATGTCGCCGAGAACGCCGACGGCTACAGCTGCGCCTCGCACGCCTATCCCGGGCTCCACCTGATTCACGACTGGCGCGGGACCGATCGCAGCGCCTCGTGGGACTTCCCAGCGCGTGAGAGCGAGGCCGGCGACCTTCGAATGCTCACCGCCTTCCAGCCCGATCTCGACAAGCCGTTCGGCACCGCGACTTCGGTGCTCGGGTTCCAGCTCACGCTCACTCGCGCGTCGCTCGCCGCGAATCCGCACGCCGCGCACCTGCGCGTCGACGGCAAGCCCGACGGGACGGTGTTCGACCTCACCGGCGATCGCAAATCGCTCACGCTCTCGATCGTCGAGCGCCAGCGGCAGGATCTCGCCGAGCGGCTGATGGACGCGAATATCGTCGAGATCGACCTGATCGACGCTTCGGGCGCGCAGCTCGGTCGGTTCAGCTGGGACGTCCGCAGCCTGCGCCGCGCGCCCGAACTGCTCCAGCTTATCAACTGGAGCTGCAAGCCCTCGGACGGCGGTTAGTTAGCACCACACCTAACTGATCTTGACATTCATCGGGGTGCTCTGATACTTAGCCATATGACTAACCAACAGTCTACCGACGCCATGTTCACCGCGCTCGCCGACCCGACGCGGCGCGCGGTGATCGAGCAGCTCGGCGGCGGCCCCGCGAGCGTCACCGCCCTCGCCGCACGGCACCCGATCGCCCTCCCCAGCTTCCTCCAGCACGTCCGCCAGCTCGAGGCGAGCGGGCTGGTGCGCACCGAGAAGCAGGGACGCGTGCGGATGTGCAGCCTCGAGCCGCTCGCGCTCGCCGCGGTCGAGCGTTGGATCGTCGATCGCCGCCGCGAATGGGAAGTCCGCCTCAATCGCCTCGGTGCCTATCTCGACCAGCTGGAGATTCCCGATGCCTGACGCCCCCGCGGTGCACGATCAATTCACGATCGAACGCAGCTTTCCGCATCCCCCCGCCAAGGTCTTCGCCGCCTTTGCAACCGAGGCGGGCAAGGAACGCTGGTTCTCCGGCCCGAACCCCGATTGGGAGCGCACCGAGCGGGTCTTCGAGTTCCGCATCGGCGGAATCGAGACGATCGAGGGGCGGTGGAAGGGCGGCCATCATACCACGGGCACCGTCACGCGGATGGACCTCGTCTACCACGACATCGTCCCCGACCGCCGCATCGTCTACGCCTACCGGATGCAGATCGACGGCGTGCCGATCTCGGTCAGCCTCACCTCGATCGAGCTTGCGCCCGACGGCGGGGGCGCACGCCTCACGCTCACCGAGCACGGAATCTACCTCGACGGCTATGAGGACAAGGGCAGCCGCCAGCACGGCGTCGGCTGGCAGATCGACAAATTGGGCGAGACGCTGCCGACGTAATTATCTACCCAATTTGGGACGTCCCAAGGCACAATTCCGCCGGATTATCGAAAATCCACTTGCTCCGATTACCCCGACAAGGTAACCGGCCCGGATGACGACGCTCGCAGGTTCCAAGATCCGCCGCTTCCGTGAGGATCGCTCGCTCTCCCGTGCCGCGTTCGGCGCCTGGTTCGGCACGCCCGGCAGCACCGTCCAGGGCTGGGAGGAGGAGGGCAAGCGCGCGTCCGCTTCGGTGGTCAACCAGATCGCCGCCAACGGTATCGCCGGCCATCAGGACTGGTACGTCCCCGTCCGCACCGATCACGCTCCCGCCGCCAAATGGTCGCCGGGCAGCTGGACCTCGGCCGAAGCGCGCCAGCTTCCCACCTACCCCGACAGCCAGGCGCTCGACGCCGCCACCGCCACCCTCTCCAAATTCCCCCCGCTCGTGTTCGCCGGCGAGGCGCGCAATCTCACCGCCGATCTCGCGCGCGTCGCGGAGGGCAAGGCGTTCCTGCTCCAGGGCGGCGATTGCGCCGAGAGCTTCGCCGAATTCCACCCCAACAACATCCGCGACACCTTCCGCGTCATCCTCCAGATGGCGGTGGTCCTCACCTTCGCCTCGAAGCTGCCGATGGTGAAGGTCGGCCGCATGGCGGGCCAGTTCGCCAAGCCGCGCTCGACGCCGATACCGAGACGATCGACGGCGTCGAGCTGCCCAGCTACCGCGGCGACAACGTCAACGACATCGCGTTCACGCCCGCCGGCCGCACGCCCGATCCGCAGCGGATGGTCCAGGGCTATTCGCCAGTCGGCGGCGACGCTCAACCTGCTGCGCGCCTTCGCCAGCGGCGGCTACGCCAACCTCCACCAGGTCCATCACTGGACGCACGATTTCATGGGCCGCAGCCCCTGGGCGAAGAAGTATCGCCGACGTCGCCGACCGCATCGGCGAGGCGCTCGACTTCATGGCCGCGTGCGGGATCGACCCCGAGACCGTGCCGCAACTGCAAGGCCACCGATTTCTACACCAGCCACGAGGCGCTGCTGCTCCCCTACGAGCAGGCGCTGACCCGCCAGGACAGCCTGACCGGCGACTGGTACGATACCAGCGCGCACATGCTGTGGATCGGCGACCGCACCCGCTTCGACGGCTCGGCGCATGTCGAGTTCCTGCGCGGCATCGGCAATCCGATCGGCATGAAATGCGGCCCCAGCCTCGAGCCCGATGCGCTGCTGCGGCCTGCTCGACACGCTCAACCCCGGCCGCACGCCCGGCCGGATGACGCTGATCACCCGCTTCGGCGCACGACAAGATCGAGCGCGGGCTGCCCACGCTGGTCCGCGCGGTGAAGCGCGAGGGGCATCCGGTGGTGTGGAGCTGCGATCCGATGCACGGCAACGTCATCAAGGCCGCCAACGGCTACAAGACCCGCCCGTTCGACCGCATCCTCGCCGAAGTCCGCGGCTTCTTCGCCGTCCACCGCGCCGAGGGCACCCATCGCCGGCGGCATCCACGCCGAGATGACCGGGCAGAACGTGACCGAATGCACCGGCGGCGCGATCGCGGTGACCGAGCAGTCGCTGGCGGACCGCTACCACACGCACTGCGATCCGCGGCTCAACGCGGGGCAGAGGCTGGAGCTGGCGTTCTTGCTGGCGGAGATGCTGAACGAGGAGATGTCGGAGCGGAGGAAGGCGGCCTAGGGCGGATCGACATTCCGGATTGTTGTTCCTCCCTCGCTCGCAGGGGGGAGAGTGCCGGATTGGATTGCCCCCGGCAATCCAAGATCGTGCCGGGGGCACGATCGACCCGCCACTCAGCGCGAAGCGCTGGCGGAGGGGGCTTCGCCCCATCGAGGCGGTTCACCCCCTCCACCATTCGCTACGCGAGTGGTCCCCCTCCCCCGGGGAGATGCTCTCCGCGGGAGGAGTAGCTGAACGTCGATTGGCCCTAGGCCTAGACTCAATATCGTCCTTTCGTCGTTCCGGGCAGCCGTCGGCGTCCGGGCGATGGTATTGAGATTGGATCGGGTCGCCGTTGCGCATGGCTGGGGTTTGCGCGATGACTTGCCAGATGCGCGGATCGATTCCACGATGGCATGAAAGCGGCCGCCCCACGGCGTTGCTGCTGATCGCGGTCGCGCTGCTGATGCGCGTCGCCGTGCCCAACGGGTGGATGCCCGACGCCTCGGCGCACGGCTTCGCGCTCATGCCCTGCTCGGGGATGGCTCCTGCACCGATGGCGATGTCGGGGATGACGCATGCCATGCCCGCGATGGGCGGCAAACACGATCCGAAGCACGCCCCCGCACCTGAGGCTCCGTGTGATTTCGTGGGCGCCGCCTACGCCGCCGCGCTGCCCGACCTGCCTCCACCTCCGATCCTGGCACCCTTGCCCGCGCCCCGCGCGCGTCTTGCACTCGACCTCGTCACCGCGCCAGGCCGTGGCCTCGCCGCGCCGCCCCCTCCTTCGACCGGACCACCCCTCACCTGAACCGACCTCCCGCCGGAAGCCTCCGGCGGCGAACCCGATTCACGAGGACATCCGATGCCCATCCCCCTCGCGCTGCTCGGCGCGCGGTTGCTGCCAATGGCGGCGACCGACGACCCGCAAGCCACACCGATCGTCGTCGTCGGTCAGCCGCCCGCGAAGACGATCGAGAATGCACCCTCCACCCGCGCCACGATCGACGCCGACCGGATCGCCGAGACGGTCAACGCCGCGAACGTCGAGGATGCGGTCAAATACCTGCCCAGCCTGGTCGTGCGGAAACGCCATATCGGCGACACCCAGGCGCCGCTCGCCACCCGTACCTCGGGCCTCGGCGCCAGCGCGCGCAGCCTGATCTACGCCGACGGCGCGCTGATCTCGTCGCTGATCGGCAACAACAACACGATCGCCTCGCCGCGCTGGGGGCTTGTCACCCCGCGAGGAGATCGCGCGGATCGACGTGCTCTACGGCCCCTTCTCGGCGGCTTATCCGGCAATTCGATCGGTGCGGTGGTCAACATCACCACGCGCCTGCCCGACCGGCTCGAGGGCAGCCTGACCGCGCTGACGAGCCTGCAGGATTTTCATCAGTACGGGACCGACAGCCGCTATCCCTCGCACCAGCTCGCCGCGACGCTAGGCGGCCGCTTCGGCCCGCTCGCGCTGTTCGTCAGCGCGACTCACACCGACAGCCACGGCCAGCCGCTCAACTACGTCACCGCCAACCGCCCCGCCGCGCCGGGCCCAGCGGGTTCAGCGACTACGGGCGGCTTCGACGACGTCAACCGCACCGGCGCCCCGATCCGCGTGCTCGGCGCGTCCGGGATCGAGCATCAGCGTCAGGATCGTGCTCAAGCTCAAGGCCGCGCTCGACCTCACAGCGCGCATCCGCCTCGCCTATGTCGGCGGGCTGTTCCTCAACGACACCGCCGCCACCGCTGAGACCTATCTCACCGGATCGGCGGGAGCCCCGGTCTATTCAGGATCGCTCAACATCGCCGGCTATCCTTATTCGGTCGCCGCCAGCGCCTTCTCCGCCGGTGTCTACACGCACCGATCGAGCCACTGGAGCCACGCGCTCTCGGTCAGCGGATCGGGCGGCGCGATCGACTGGCAGGTGATCGGCACGCTCTACGATTTCGGCCACGACCTCCAGCGCACCCCTGCCGGCACGCTTCCCGCGGGCGGCGCGGGGCAGATCGTCCGCCTCGAAGGCACCGGCTGGCAAACCCTCGACGCGAAGGCCGCGTGGCACGCGGGTGCGAGCACGCTCAGCGGCGGAGCGCACTGGGATCAATTCGCGCTGAACAGCAACCGCTACGCCACCCCGGATTGGGCCATTGGTCCGCCGGGCGCGCTCAACCTCGTCTCACGCGGCAAGACACGTACCGGTGCGCTCTGGCTGCAGGAGGCCCTCGCACTCACTCCCAGGATCACGCTGACGCTCGGCGGCCGCCAGGAACGGTGGCGCGCGTTCGACGGGTTCAACTATTCGCAGTCCCCCGCGCTCGCGGTCGCGCAGCCCGCGCGGACCGCGCAGGGCTTCTCGCCCAAGGCCTCGCTCGAATGGCGCCCCGGCGGGGATTGGTCGGCGCGGCTCTCGTTCGGCAAGGCGATCCGCTTCCCAACGGTCGGCGAACTCTACCAGGCAGTCACCACCGGCGCGACGCTGACGGTGCCCGATCCCAACCTGCGCCCCGAACGCGCATTTTCCGGGGAACTGGCAATCGAGCGCGACGACGCACACGGCACGCTCCGCCTGTCGCTATTCGACGAAAGCGTGGACGACGCCCTCATCTCGCAATCGGCGCCGCTGGTGGCCGGTTCGGCTACGCTGTTCAACTACGTCCAGAATATCGGCCGCACCCGTGCGCGCGGCGTCGAGCTGGCGGTCGACCGGCACGATCTGCTTCCCCGCGTCGATCTCATCGCCAGCGCGACCTACACCGACAGCCAGACCCGTGCGGATGTCGCCTTCCCGGGCGCAATCGGCAAGCTGCTCCCCAGCGTACCTCGCTGGAAGGCCAGCGCCGTGCTGACCTGGCGTCCAACCGACGCGGTCTCGCTCACCGCGGGCGCACGCTACGCCAGCCGTAACTACGCCACGCTCGACAACAGCGATGTGGTCGGCAACACCTTCCAGGGCTTCTACCATTATCTCGTCGTCGATGTCCGCGCACGGTTCCGGGTGAGCGAGCACGCCAGCCTCGCGCTCGGCGTCGACAATTTGACCAACGATCGATATTTCCTGTTCCATCCCTTTCCGCAACGCTCGATCACTGTCGAACTCAACCTACGGCTGTAGCGGTGGCTTGACCGGAATCACGGCGCCGATATTGGCGGGACCTCAAGGAGCCGCAAGCATCCCCGAACAAACCGATCCGGACTGGTGGAGGCCCTTGGCGGAAGCCTTGACGATGCTCGCGCCCGTTGACCGGCTCGCTGCTCAACTGGACCTCACCTGGCGCCTCCTGGACCGCAAGGACCGCAACGAAGCCGCCCAACAGGCGCTGCGCGCCCATGATCTCGCACGGGAATTGGGCGATCATGCCGCCGCCCTCACGGCACAGTCCCTGCTCGCCTCGCTGCTTCCGGGATATCACCTCCGGATTGCGCACGAACCGATGCGCGCTGCGGCCTGGGACGCGGCGTTGCGGTCCGTGGTCACGCCCGGGATGCGCGCGCTCGAGATCGGTACCGGTAGCGGGATTCTCGCCATGCTTGCCGCCCGTGCAGGTGCCGCCGTGGCCAGTTGCGAGAGCAGCCGGGCGCTCGCCGCACTGGCCCGGGAGATCATCGCGCGAAACGGGTTTTCCGATGCGATCCGTGTCGTCGCCAAACCGATCGGCCAGCTGCGCGTCCCCGAGGACATGGCACAGCCCGCGGAACTCCTGTTCTACGACACCTTCGCCGACAATTTGTTCGGGTTCAAGCCGTTCAGGCTCGCTCGGGAGGCGTTGCCGTTGCTTGCGCCGGGTGCCCGCGTGATGCCCCAGACCGCGTCGCTGCGCGGGGCGCTTGCGGAGTTTGTCGGCTGGAACAGGCGTCCACCTGAGCGCGTCGCCGGGCTCGACCTCGGTCCGACGGCGGTGCTCAATCAAGTCTCCGTCGATGTCGACTCAGCGAACCCGCGCCTCCAGCTGCGGTCCGGCGCTGTGACCCTTGTGGAAGCACGCCTGCCGGACGACATGCCCGCTGACCAAGGCAGCGTGACCGTCGATCTCGAAAGCGAAGGCGGGATCGTGAGTGGGATGGCGGTGTGGCTCCGCCTCGAGCTTGCGCCCGGGCACGTGCTCGACGCGCAGCCCCGCAGCCATCCCTTGGGCTTCTACGCGCGCCCGACCTTCCACGCCTTCGACCGCGCGTTCGAAACCCGCCACGGCGACCGCTTCACCGTACGCCTCGCATGGCGCGGCGCCCGGATCATGTTGACGCGGATCGACAAAGGCGAGCGGCTTGACGCTTCCCGCGCCTGCCCCTAAACGCCCGCCTTCCGCCGCGCTGGCCCCTTCGTCTAGCGGTCTAGGACGTCGCCCTCTCACGGCGAAAACACGGGTTCGATTCCCGTAGGGGTCACCAGCGATTTCAATGAGTTAGCTGATTTATCGGTTGCGGGGCAGCCGGTTGACCCGCGCCCCACGCGCTGCCTTCAGCCGGAACCCTTGGCTGGCGGCACGGCGGGGAGCCCTCTTCCTTCCTGATCGGGCGTCAGGCCAAGCGGCTTGGCGGCGGCGAGGAGCGCCTTGCCGAGGGCGGTCGTTCTGGCTCCGTCGCGCTTGGCGGAAAGAATCTTCGGCGATTTGGCAAGAAGGCTGGCGGCGAACCCTGCGACCAACGGGCTCGCCATCGAGGTACCGCTCAGCTGCCCATATTGGTTCCCCGGAAGGGTCGAGACCACGCCCACGCCCGGGCCGACGAGCTTGAGTTGCGGTCCGACACAGGAGAAATCGGCGAGGAAGCAGTTCGGATCGGTGCCGCGCGTGGTGGTGACGTGCGCTTGCGGCTGCGAGTTCGCGGGCATGCAGCCCGCCTCGCCGATCGCCGAGACGCCGATCGTTTCGGGATAACAGGCGGGGCTGCCGACCGGGCCGCCATTATTGTTGTTGCCCGCCGCGACCACCAGCACGCCATGGGCGTCCGCATGCTTGATCGCTTCCTGGAGCGGCGGGTCCTCGCCGTCGACCCCCAGGCTCATGTTCAGCACGTCGCAGCCGTCGGCCACTCCCGCCACCACCGCCTTGATGATCGCGAAGCTCGTCGCGCCGCCGCCGCCCGTCCCGAAGACCCGGTAGCTACGCAGCGCCACCCCAGGCGCGTTGCCCTGCATCGGCCCCTTCGCCCCCACCAGCCCCGCGACGTGCGTGCCGTGCGGATCACCGTTGCTGGCATAGTCTGTGGGGTCCTCGCCCGCGACGGTGTTGATCCCGCCGACCAGATTGAGCGCAGGCTGGGCGGTCACGCCGGTATCGATGACGCCGACCGTGACGCCCGAAGCCGGATCGAAGGCGGGCGCCGGGTAATAGAAGCGGGCGCAATCGGGATACGGCGGATCGACCGTTTCCAGCGCCAGCGCGAAGCTCGCCTGGAGCGGCACCGCGGCGGTGAAATAGCCCCAGTTGGTGGGCGCGTCCTCCGGCGCCATCACCAGCACCTGCGGAATCGTCGTCATCGTCTTGAGCCAGGCGACCGAGCATTGGCCGTTGGCGTCGGTCGTGCCGGGTGGGGAGCCCTTGCTGGCGGCGTAGTCGGCGAACAGCATCACCGAGGCGCCTTCGACGGGCTTGCCCGTCTTGGCGTCGGTGATCGTGAAGGGGACCTGGATCAGCCCCGGTATCGGTGTCGCGGGCGTCGCCGCCGTCGTGGCAGCTGCCGGCGTGGACGCAGCGGGTGGCGGAGTCAGCGGGTGCTTGGGGCGCAGGTCGTCGGCGGTCACCGACATGGTCCGGTAGATCTTGTTCTCGAAGATGCGGAAATCGCCTTTGGCTTGTCGCCGGACGAGGTCCGCGCCGGCATCGGCATCCATCTCGACCAGCTTCGCGCCATTCTCGCCTGCGGCATCGAGCAGCTTCACCGGGTGGTTCCTGCCTTCCATCCGGATGCTGGTCATCGGCCGCACCTTCTGGACGAGCGACCGCGCCATCGCCGCCAGCCTGGCGCCGAAGGTATGTGGTGGCGGCTCGAACAGCCCCTCTTTCGGCAGAATTACAAAGTTTTGCTTGCCCGCCATCGTATCTGTTCCAGTTGAAAATGGTATAGGCGCACGGTACGCATGACCGCCTGAAATACAAGGTCGCTATTTTGCTGCGCGAAGATGAAGGGTCGGTCTTCGTGCCGCGGCAATCCGGAGATCATTCCATTCTGGATTCATTCGCAAATCGTACGGCATGACCGGCAGGGCGACCGACAGCCTGACGCTTCACAACCGGAACACCCGCTGGGCGCGGGTCGTGGCGGAGTGTCTGGCGGAAAGCGCCATCGGCCATGTGGTGATGTGCCCGGGAGGGCGCTCGACCGCGCTCGCGCTTGTCCTCGCTGACGAGCCTGATCTCGAGACGCATGTCCAGAACGACGAGCGGTCCGCGGGCTTCTACGCGCTGGGGATGGCGCGCGCGCTGGACGGGGCGGTGGCGGTTTGCACGACATCCGGCTCGGCGGTCGCCAACCTGCTGCCCGCGCTGGTCGAAGCCGAAGCGGCCGGCGTGCCCATCCTCATCCTCAGCTGCGACCGCCCGCTGCACGAGCAAGGCGGAGGCGGCCCGCAATATGCCGATCACCTCGCGCTGTGCCGGCCGGTCGCGCATCGCCAGCTCGAGCTGAGCAACCCGGACGGCGGGGAGGCGGCGCTCGACGCGCTGCGCGACGAACTGCGCGCGTTCCTGGGCCGCTGGCTCGCAGACCCCCTCGATCATGCGCCGGCGCAGATCAATCTGCCCTTTCATGGCGCAATCTCGGCGCTCGATCCCGATCCGGACGCGATCGAGATACCCCTGGTGACCCGGACGCCGATCGCGCGCATCGCCCGCGCTCCCGATCCCACACCGCCCTTGTCGAGTATCGCGGCCCTGGACCTGCCGGCCGCGCCGAAAGGGCTGATCTTCGCTGGGTCCAACTGTCCCTTCGCGCCCCACCATATCGTCGCACTCGCCAAGCGCACCGGCTTCCCGGTCCTGGCCGACGCCGCCAGCGGACTGCGTCGGCCGAGCGCGATGCCGAACTTGATCGCCGAAGCGGAAATGCTCTGCAGCGGCGGCAACCTCGTTGCAGAGCTGGTCCCCGATCTCATCATCCAGATTGGCGAAGCGCCCGCCTATCACGGCCTGCACCGCTATCTCGAGCGCCAGCGATGCCCGGTGCTGATCCTCGACCGGCATGCGGTCGCGCGCGATTTCCTTCAACGCGACTTTCTTCCCGTCGCCTGCGGCAGCGGCACCCCGCTCGGCACGATCGGGGCGGCGATCGGACGCAGCGACGCCGAATGGACTCGGCGCTGGCTTGCCGAAAGCGCGCGTGTGGGCGGGATCGTCGAGGAAACCACGACCGACATGGCGTGGGGAGAGATCCCCGCTGCGATGATGGTGTGCAATGCCGCCGGCTTCGGCCTGCTGCATCTCGGCAATTCGATGCCGGTGCGGCTCGGCAACCTGCTGTGCAGGCCGACGACCGTGAAGCAGCGGGTGTTCGCCAATCGCGGCGTCAACGGGATCGACGGAACGATCGCATGCTTCCTGGGCGAAATGGTCGCGGTCGATGGGCCTGGCCTCGCGCTGATGGGCGATCTCACCTTCCTGCACGACCTTTCGTCGCTGGAGCTCGTCCATCGCAGCCGCGCGCGCGGCGCCATCTGCGTCGTCCAGAACCACGGGGGCGCGATCTTCGATTTCCTGCCGAGTCAGGACCTCCCGCGATTTGCCGAGACCATCCGCAACCCGCGCCCGGCGCCGATCGCCGCGCTCGCGGTTGCGTTCGGCCTGCCCTATCATCGTGCCGGTGACTCGTCGGCGCTCGCGGCCGCGCTCGAGGACGCGCGGACGGCGGAATCGCTGCATCTCATCGAGATCGACGTGCCCGGGCACAGCGCGCGCGAGGGGTTGCAGATGCTGTTCCTGTCGCTGATGTTCGGCTGAGCGCATGGACATCTACGAACCGCTTCCGCTCCCCGAAACGCTGGACCTTGCCGCGGCAAAGCGGCTTCGCGCCAAGCTCCTGACCGAAATCCGGCCCTACATGCTGCGCCGCCTCACCGCGCTCGGCCAGCTGACCGATCCCGACATCGATGCGCAGGTCGAACGCATCGAGCTGGAAATGCGCCTGTGCGAGATCGACAATCATGATTGGGCCCTCGACGAGCGGATCGTCTCGGAGGAGCCGCCTCCGCTCGCCTATCTGATGCCGGCCGAGCTGGGCGAACTCGCGGTCACCGGGGCGCACAACGCCACTGCGCGCGCGACGCTCTTCTATTCGCCCGAGGCCAAGTTCAATGTCCACGGGCCGATCATGCTGTTCCACGCCGCCACGCTCGCCGAAGGTCTGCTGGCGCCCGGCGAGACGTTGTCGCAGCTCGAAGCTACGAACTTCAGCAAGATGGTGATCAGCCAGCTGCGGCTCACATTGTTCGACGCCGATGCCGAGCCGCCGCGCCTGCACCGGCCGGGCATGGCGGCAGCGTCGATCTCCGGCGCGTTTCGCACGAGCGCGGGCCGCCGCCTGGCGTTCTATGGGATCCCGGACCCCGCCTGGCCGGTCACCCGGCGGTGCCTGGCCAATCGCATCGCCGTGAACCTGATCCCGCCCGGCCACCCCTTCGAACGCGACGGGGCCGCCTACATCATCCGCACCCCGGCATCGGTGCCGCCCGAACTCTGGCCGGAAGGCGGACTCGGCGTGCCGGCGCTGCTGATGACCGTGCTCGACACGCTGATGTTGATGATGCTCACCCAGCACATCCATGCCGACGAAACCCGGCTGCTGGTCTCGATCCGCGACCTGCCGATGGGGTCGGCGACGTTGGACGAGCTGGTGATCGGCACCCAAATCGCGTTCACCCCGCACGTCGAGAAAACGCGCCGCGTGAGCGATACGCTGGTCATGATGCCGATCGACATCCGCTTCGCGCGATGCCCCGACGTGCCGACCCGCGTCATGGTCGGCGAATCGACCCTGCCCTATTTCCACATGCCGGTGGGCTGACGCGACGCGTGGATCAGCCGCCGTCGAGCAGGTCGTTGTCGAACGTGTAGGTCAACTTCCGCCACGGCTCGGCGAGTTTGGTCATCGCCGAGACGCAGAACAAGGTCGGGCGGCCATCGTGGAACGTCGATCGCTGGATGAGCATGTTGGCGGGGACGAACACCCCGCGCGCCTCGCGCTCCGCCTGGTCCAGCATGACGTCGAGCACGAACTGCGGGCGCTCGTCGAACGGCGTGAAGCGCAGTTCGGCGAGCAGGAACTGGAAGGGTTCGCTCACGACGAAATCGATGATCGCCGCAAGCTCCTTGCGGACCGCGTTGGCGACTTGCTCCGGCTCCGGAACCGCCGCGACGAAATCGCCGCCGTCGTCGGATTTCCACGACGAAGTGTCGTAGCTGGGGGATGGGGCTTCGCCGTAGCGCGCCGCGCCTGGTTCGGCGCCCGGATGCTGAACGCCGTTGGCACGCGCGTACTCGGGATTTTCGAAGGTCCGGGGAACGCAGCGAAAGCCTTTGGGGATCGGCACCCCCTGGCTCGCCGCCCAATCGACGGTCACCTGCTCGGCCATCTCATATTGCTTTTCGCGCGGGGCATTATGGATCTCGCGGACCCGTTCGAGATACGCGGGATGGCTGATCGTCCGCGCCAGATCGTCGGCGAGGTTCTCGAGATGGGTGCGCATGGCAAGCGACATCCGGTGTCCCTTCCTTATTCCGCGGCGACGGCGAGCGGCGCCGTCTTGCCGATTGGTTTGCGATGCCGGTTGATCGATTCGAGCAGTTCCACCCCCTGCAGCGCGACGATCTCGGCGACGAAATCGAGGAAATCCTCCTCGTTCTCCACACGGTCGATGTCGAGCCAGACCGCATAGCGCGGGCGGGTGCGATCGGTGATGATATCGGCGTTGATCAACGCCTTGGCGAGAAAGCGGAAGACGCTGCCGGCCTGCTGCCAGCCCTCGCTGATTCGAGCGCCTTCGCAGAGCGCGTCCCAATCCAGCCCGAACTTCTCGTAGACCGCGCGCTTTTCCTTCACGCTGACCAGATTGATCACCAGCAGGTCGAAAACGTCGGCGGCCCAATCCTCCACCGCATTGCGTTCCGCCTCGTCGAGCGTGGCGATGGTCGCGTCGGCCCAGGTCTTGCCGAACCGGTGGTGGAACGATTCATCGGTGATGACGAGCTCGGTCAACCGTTTCAGGACCGGATCATTGGTGTGCATCTGGATGACGGTGAAGATCCCGACCGCCAGCCCCTCGACCAGGATCTGCATCCCCACGAACTTGCGATAGGTCTGGTCCGTCTCGACCAGCTCCCTGAGCAATTCGCCCCAGCGTTGCGCCGGGCGGATACGGGCTGCCCCAGCGCGCGGTGATATAATTGCCGAACGCGGTGACGTGGCGAGATTCCTCGCGCGCCTGGTTGGTGATGAATTCCTGGGTGCCGGGATCGACGAGTACGTTGGCGAGGTTGGCGCACAGCGACATCGCCGCCTGTTCGCCATGCAGGATGCTCGACAGCAGCCAGCGGGCATTCTCGTTCGCCAGGGCGACGCGAGTCGCTTCGTCGAGATGCGCGAGCGCAGGCGAAGCCAACTCGGGGAACATTTCGGGGGGGAGCAGATAGGTATTCGCCAGATCGAACGGCTG
The DNA here is from genome assembly GCA_963799985.1 of uncultured Alphaproteobacteria bacterium. Classification (GTDB taxonomy): domain Bacteria; phylum Pseudomonadota; class Alphaproteobacteria; order Sphingomonadales; family Sphingomonadaceae; genus Sphingomonas. Next base: position 751,877 of record CAWCZC010000005.1, read on the forward strand.
CGAAAAATCGATATAGGCGGGGTCGTTCGGATCCCAGAAATGATCGTGGCTCTTGCGGATCGCGTCATCGAACCGGGCGGTCCGCGATGCGTAGCGTCCCACGTCCAGCATGGCGCCGAAATCATCGGCATTTGCGGTGCGAAAGGCGGGGTCCTTGACAAAATTGTCGGTCATTCCCGCGATACGCTCCCGAAGATCGCTTGATGCCGAGGACCGCCTGCAGGCGCCGCGAACAGTCGCAACGCCTGAGGCGATTTCGGTCGGCTCAGCCGGCTGAAGCGCAAGCCCCGCAACCCACGGAAACGCACGCGCCGTGCGTGCCGCCCGTGGGAACGTGCTTGGTGGTCGTGATATGGTGCTTGGTAACGTCGACACCCAGCCCCTTCAACGTGCCTGCGGGATCGGTGACGAACGTCTTCGCCTTGGCCGGATCGGTGCGAATGTGATGCATTGCTGTCTTGAGATCCATAACGAGCTCCCTTGGCTACAAATCGGCAAACTGCCGTCAGGATCGAACCACCGCGATCGAGAGACGGCATGGACACGCACGCAAACTGCCCTGCGAAGGCCGGATGCAGGCGCGACAATGAGCGATTATCCGCCTCGACTGTCAATGATCTAACCGCAAGAATTTCAAACCGATCTGGCATACAATGAACGCTCGAATGCGAATTGGGCTGGTGTATGGTCCGGCCTACGGGTGCGGGCTCGAGGCGATCGGGTATCGCCGGATACCCGGCAGCCCATCGGATCGCGATCGTGGAGGCGGGACATGCAACCGGTAGTCAGTGAATCCTATTTCCGGGCCATCGCGAATGACCTGGCCGACGCGATCACCCATCCCGAATTCCTGCAGCGCATGATCGCGTTGCGCGAGGCGCCCTGGGAAGACAAAGAGGAACTGATCAAGACGATCGACCTCGACGACATGCAGTCAAAAGGCATGCCGGTCGTCGATCATCTCCGGGTATCCCCGCGCACGTTCGAGAAGCCCGAGTTCGCGCAGATCAACGGCGTACAGCAGATGGGGCAGACTCCCGGCCTGGTCGACGATGCCGCGATCGCCGAGTCGTTCGACACCAGCACTTGGGGCGAAGAGGCGGCGCACCTGCCGATGCTCATGGAAAGCCCCGAGATGATCCGCGCGACCGTCGAGATCGGCTTCGATCAGCTGATCGATTATGTGATGACGCCCGCATTCCAGACCGCGCTGGGCGACATGGTCAAGGTCGGCGATGCGGAACGGCCGGCCTTCGTGCTCGACACCTTTCTCGATCCCGCGGAGCGTGCGCGGCGCGGGATCGAGCCACCGCCGTCGATGCGGCTCCAGCGCTCGACCTTCCGCGACGGCCGCCCGACCCTGTTCTGCATCTGCATCCTGATGCCGCTCGCCTATCCGTGGCGGAAGCTGACCTTCACCTTCGACAACGACATTCTCGAAGCCGCTCGCGCCAATCCGGCGCTCGGCCTCACCCTCGCCGGCGAATAGGATTCCTCGCTAGAATGGACTCGATCTTCGCGCGCCTTTTGCTCGCCGAGGATCCCGAGCAAGCGATGCGCGAGGATATGGCGGCGGCGATCGCCGCGCGGCGGGTCGAAGGTCCCGTCGTTCGCGAGCCCGGCGAGACGCTCAAGCTGCTGATGGTCGGCTATGCCGGCGCGGGCAACATCGGCGCCGATATCCGCATCCACGAAACCGCGCGGCAATTGCGCGCCCTGTTCGGCCGCGACCGGCTGACGCTCGGGCTGATCACCCGCGGCACGTCCACCGTGGCCCTGGACGATGTGGAAGTGGAGAGTTGGGGCGGCTATTTCCCCGCGACGATGGACGGCGTGATCGCGCGATACGACGCGGTGCTCGTCTGCGAGGGGTCGCTCTTCAAATCGAATTTCTCGAACATTTTGACGACGATGCTCGCCGGCGCGCTGGGGATGGCGAGCGCTCAAGGCAAGCCGGCGATCGCCTATGGCGTCGAGGCCGGGGCGATGGACGCCGAGATGACCGCGTTCGTGCAGGAAGTTTGCCGCGACAGCCTGATCTTCTGCCGATCGGCCGGGTCGCTCGTGCAGGTCCGCGACACGCTGAGGCTGGCGGCCGAGCCCGGCGCGGACACGGCCTGGACCTTCGAGCCCGCGCCGCCCGCGGCGGCCCGGGCCATCCTGACCGAGGCGGGTTGGAACGGGCGCGATCCGATCCTCGCGCTTTGCCCGATCAATCCCTTCTGGTGGCCGGTCAAACCCGATCTGCTGCGCATGCTTTCGGGCGATGTCGGGTCGGAGGATCACTATGACTCGATCCTCTACCACCATCGATCGGAAGACAGCGATGCGAAGTTCGCGCGCTATGTTGGCGCGCTGGCGACCGCGGCGGCCGCGCATATCGCGGAGACCGGGGCCTTTCCGGTCGTCATCGGGATGGAGCGGCTCGATCGGGCCGCGTGTACCGCGCTCGCCGCCGCGCTGCCGCGCCGGGCCCCGGTCTTCACCAGCGCGGACCAGGACGCACGGCACATGGTGGCGATCCTGCGGCTGGCCGCGCTGGTCGTCAGCTCGCGCTTTCACGCAGTGGTGACCGCCATGCCCGGCGGCGTGGCGACGATCGGCGTGACGATGGACGAACGGCTGCACAACCTGATGGCCGAGAGCGGCCGGCCCGAGCGCGCGATCCCCGTCGACGATCCCGCTTTGGCCGAGACGCTGTCCGCCGCGATGCGGGCGGCGCATGCCGAAGGTGCCGTCGCGGGAGCCTGCGCGTCCGAAATGGCGGGCCGTCAGCTCTTGCGCCAGGCGCAAATGGGCCGCGATCTCATGGAGGCTCTTGCACGGCGCTACGCGCGCTCGATCTCCATGTAGAAATTTTGCCCGGCGCCCAACGAAGGGCTTGCCGATCCGGTCGCATTACGAACCCACACCGTCACAGTGTCGTTCGCGGAGACATAACCGCAGAGTTCCGCCGCGGGGCCGGAGGGCCAGGACTCATGGGGAAGGAAGCGGACCGAGTTCCCGGGGGTGGCGTCCGCGATCGCGAAGGTCGTGGTGGCGGAAACGCTGTTCGCCACGAGCGCCGCGCCCAGCCAGGCGGCGTTCTTGACCGTCAGCCTGCCGACCTGATCGGGCCCGCTCGCATCGGTCAGCGACCGCCCGCGCACGTTCCCGTGCTGACGGACGAAGCGCGTGTTCTTCCACTCGGGCACGTTGCCGTCGAACAGCAGCGCGGGCATGCCCGCCGGGAAGACGTTGTTCGCGAACAGCAACGTATCGCCCTCTGCGGGCGCGGTGCCCTTGTTGCCGACTCGGTTGAGGAAACACTGCGCGCCGGTCATCCTGCTGCAGTCGTTGCCCGAGACGATGCCGCTCGGCGCGTCGTTCGTACCGACCAGCCATCCCTGGTAGAATTTTCCCGCGAAGATGTTGTTCGCGATGATCACTCGGCCGATCGTCGAGGGCGCGCCGATCGTCTGGGTGCGGATCGCATCGGTCGCGACGGTACCATTCGGCAGCGTCCATTCGAGCAAATTGCCGATGAACTGGAGCGACCGCATGTTCGGCGCGGCGCCGCCCGGGTCGTCTGTCATGTCGATATAGTACCAGGGGCTGCGGACGTTGCGGATGTGGCAATTGACGATGCGGACGTCAGAATAGCCGGTCGGGTTGATCCCGCTGAAGCCGCGGCCGAGCTGGTCGATGAACACGCCGTCGACCAGCATCCCCACCCCGGGCGATCCGCCTTCGATCGCGTGGCGCTGCATCCCGATGATCGTGCCGCCGATGATCTGCACGTCGCGGTAGTTGCCGATGTTGTAGCCGTCGCCTTCCGCGAAGCGGCCCGGGCGGCTCGTATCCTCGAGGATGTCGACGTTGATGCAGCGGCAGCCATAGCTGATCGGGCCGCTGCGATCCGCCTCGCCGCTGATGGTGATCGATCCGTTCCCCTTGCCGTTGATGACGCGCAGATTGATCAGCTCGATCTGGTTGACGTTGTAGGCGAAGAAGGTGCCTCCCGCGTTGGTGGTCCGGTAATCCGGGCTGCCGTGGCCGGCCGGGCTGAGGTCCTCCAGCGTGAAGTCGGCCAGGGTGACGCCGTCGATCGCGCCCCATATCTTGCGCGCCAGCTTCGCCACGACGATGCCGAACCCATCGAAGGTGGCGACGCCGCCGGCGGTGACGGTCGGCAGCGCGGTATAGCCCGTCGAAACCTGCACCGTCGTCGCGAACTTGCCCGCGCCCCTGAGCGTGACATTCCCGCGCTGGATCTGGATTCCCGCCGTGCCGCGAAAGGTCGAGCCGAGATTGATGACGCCGGCGGGAAGGACGATCTCGAGCCGGTTCGCGGTCGAATTGAGCAGGATGTCGCGCAGCGCCGCGATGGCGGCAGAATCTACCTGGACGCCGTCGGCGCGGAACGAGTGAGTGACGCCGCGCCAGGTGAAGTTCGCGAGGTTGAAGACCTGGACGTCGTCGCCGTTCGCTGGCGCCGGCCGCGCCGAAGCCCTCGCGCTTCCTGCCAGCGCGGGCGCGACCGCGAGAGCGCCGAGCAAGGCGCGGCGCGAGGTTGCGGGCGGCTTCGATGGCATGGCCGGCGCTTCAGCCCTCGGCCGGCGCGGCGAGATAGCGGTGGAGCGCCGCCACCACCTGCGCGCCGTCGCCCGCCGCCGCCGCGACTCGCTTGACCGATCCCGAACGCACGTCGCCGATCGCGAAAACCCCCGAGCGGCTCGTCTCCAGGTCCACCCGCTCGGGCGCCGCCTCGTCGCCGGTGCGGATGAAGCCGCGGTCGTCGAGGACGATGCCGGTGCGCGCGAGCCAGTCGGTATTCGGCTCGGCGCCGATGAAGAGGAACATGTGGCGCGCCTCGACCCGGGTCTCGTCGTCGCCGCCGCGCTTCCTCCAGCGGATCGCGTGCATCACGCCGTCCTCGCCCTCAATCGCACTCACCTCCGCGCCCTCGATCAGGTCGATGTTGGGTTGGGCGGCGATCCGCTCGACCAGATAGCTCGACATGGTCTCGGCGAGCGGGCGCCGCGCGATCATCGTCACCCCCCCGGCCTGCCCGGCAAGATAGACCGCCGCCTGCCCCGCCGAATTGCCGCCGCCGACCAGCACCACCTGCTGCTTCGAGCAAAGCCGCCCCTCGAGCGGCGACGCCCAGTAATGCACCGATCCTTCGAACGCCTCGATCCCCGGCACGTCGAGCCCGCGATATCGCGCGCCGGTGGCGATCACCACCGCGCGGGCCAGCACGCGCTCGCCGTTCGCGAGCGTCAGGACGTGGTCGTCGCGCTTCCCGTCGGGGCATTCGAGCCGCAGCGCCTCGTCCGGGATGCCCATCTCGACCCCGAACTTCTGCGCCTGGGTATAGGCGCGCGCCATCAGCGCCATGCCCGAGATGCCGGTCGGGAAGCCGAGGAAATTTTCGATCCGCGCCGATGCCCCCGCCTGCCCTCCGAACGACCGGCAATCGAGCACGAGTACCGACAATCCTTCCGATCCGGCATAGACCGACGCCGCCAGCCCCGCCGGCCCCGCGCCGACGATCGCGACGTCGTACAGCCGGTTGGGATCGATCGCGGAAACCAGCCCGATGCACCGCGCCAGCGCCGATTCGCTCGGGTTTCGCAGCAGCTGACCGCCAGGGCACAGCACGATCGGGAGCTGGTCGGGGGTCACCTCGAACTGTTCGATCAGCGTTTCGGCGCACGAATCGCCGGCCGGATCGAGCCGCTGATGGGGGTGGCCGTTGCGCGTGAGGAAGTTTTCGAGCCGCAGCGTGTCGGCATCCTCGGCATGGCCGACGATGATCGGCCCGCCGGCGCCGGTTTCGAGCAGGCCGACTCGGCGCAGGATCAGCGCGCGCATGATCCGCTCGCCGAGATCGGCCTCGGCGACCAGCAGCGCGCGCAGCCGGTCGGGCGGGATCACCAGCGCCTCGACCGCGCCTTTCGCCTTGGCGTCGACCAGCGAGGGCCGGCCCGAGAGCTGGGCCAGTTCCCCCATAAACCCGCCGCGGTGGTGGGTGACGATCGGCACCGGGCCGCCCTCGGTGCGCTGGGTGATCTCGACTTCGCCATCGAGGATCACCGCGAACCCGATGGCCGGTTCGCCCACGCTCGCCAGCGCGTCGCCATCGGCATAGCGCCCGACGTCGCCGAAGCGGCACAGCCGGTCGATCTCGGACTTGGCGAGCGTCGGGAACATCTGCCCCCGGCGCGTGTCGAGTACCGATGCCTCTGGCGGCGCTTCCTGGGTATCGGCATCGGCCATGGGTGGGTGATAGAACATCACGAGGCCCGCGGGAACGGCGAAGCGTTGCCGACCCGCTACCGCCGCGCTTCCTCCACCACGGGCGCCGGAGGTGACCAGCGCGCGCTTTCGAGGCCCTTCCACACGCGGTGAAGCCGCGAATGGCCGAGGTCGAGCCCGGCGCGCGCGGTCGCGTCCTGCCAGGCGTCGGCGGCGGCTATCAGCTTCATCGTATTCGGCCCGGGCGGGAACTCGTCCGCCCAGCCACTGATCGCCTGCGCGTTGGTCAGCGCGAGCAATGCCGTCGCCAGCGCGATCGCTCCCGCCGTCCAGCGCAGGGTGCCCGGCGCCGCGTCATCGGGCAGGTCTGCGGGAAATTCGTAGCTGTCCATCACGCGATCGAGCATGTGCGCTGTCCTTTCAGAAGCGGAAGTAGATGAACGGCGCCACGCCCTCGTAGCGCATCGCGTCGACCACCAGCATCGTCGCCGCGAGCCCCACCCCCAGCGCGGGCGCCGGCAGCGTGCGGATGCGTTGGGCGAACCGAGTCATCGCGTCCCACGGCAGCGCGTGGATCGCGAGCCCGAGCACGATCAGCGCGACCGCCAGCGGCGTCACGATCACCGCGTCGCCCTGCGGCGCGACGATCCCGCCGAGATAGGCCAGCGCATCCCCGAAGCTCGCCGAGCGGAAGAAGATCCAGCCGAGCACCACGACATGGAAGGTCAACGCGATCCGCGCCCAGCGCGGGATCGTCACGCCTTTGGTCAGCGGCGACCGCGACCAGGCCCGCTCGACGCACAGCGCGCCGCCGTGCAGCCCGCCCCAGATCACGAAGGTCCAGCTCGCGCCGTGCCACAGCCCGCCGAGCAGCATCGTGATCATCAGGTTGCGATAGACCTTGAGCTTGCCGCCGCGGTTGCCGCCGAGCGCGTCGATGTAGAGATAATCGCGCAGCCACCGAGACAGGCTGATGTGCCAGCGCCGCCAGAACTCTTGGAGCGATTCGGCGCGGTACGGCCGGTCGAAATTCCGCGGGAAGCGGTAGCCGAGCAGCGCCGCGATTCCGATCGCCATGTCCGAATAGGCCGAGAAGTCGCAGTAGATCTGCACCGCATAGCCATAGGCCGCGAGCACCAGGTCCACCGACGAATGGAGCTGCGGCGCGGCGAACACCGGATCGACGAGCTGGGTCGAGAGCTCGGAGGCGATCACCGCCTTCTTGAACAGCCCCCAGACGATCAACAGCAGTCCCATCGACACCATGCCGCGGTTGAGCCTGGGCGCCGCCTGGAACTGCGGCACCAGATCGGCGGCGCGGACGATCGGCCCCGCCACCAGGTGCGGGAAGAACGACATCAGCAGCAATATGTCGAGCAGCCGCGCCGCGGGCACGCGCCCCTTGTGGACGTCGACGACGTAGCTGATCCCCTGGAACGTGAAGAACGAGATGCCGACCGGCAGGATCACCTGCATCAGCGCCGGATCCTCCGCCACCCCTAGCAAGGAAAGCAGGCTCCCCGCCTGCTCGGCGAGGAAGTCGAAATATTTGAAGAAGCCGAGCACGGAGAGGTTGAGGCCGATGCCTGCGATGAGCAGCAGCTTGCGCCGCCCTGGATCGTCCGTCCGCACGATCAGCGCGGCGGTGCCCCAGTTCATCAGCGCCGATACGATCAGCAACGGCACGAACCGCCAGTCCCACGCGCCGTAGAACACCCAGCTCGCGACCAGCAGCAGCAGCTTGCGCCAGTCGTTCGACCATGCGGTCCAGACGGCGGCGAACACCGCGAGGAAGAAGAGCCCGAAGGTCAGGGTCGGGAACAGCATCTACTTGCCCTCCCCGCCGCGACGGCGGCCGCGGCCGCGAGATCGTCCTGGAGCCGACGCGCGATGATCATCCCGCCGAGGACGCGGAAATGGACATAGTCCTTTCGCATCAGCGGCGGATCGGCATTGGCCCAGTGCGCGGCGGTGCAGAGCCCGCCCATCCGCGCCTGCCAGTCCCAGAAGGCGAGGCCGAGATCGCCCGCAACCTTGCGCTGGACCGCGCGAACCTGCGCCAACGCCGGCGGCGCGAACAGCGCGCTTCCCACGGGCCCTGGGCAATCGACCACCGTGCCCTCGGCCTTGGCGCGCAGTGCCGGGCTCTGGCTGAGCGCAGTCCGGCGCGCCGAGCAGCAGGATCGGCACCCCCGGCGCGAGGTCCCGCAGCCGCGCGATCTGCGTGCGCAGCACCGCCTCGTAGGCCCTCGCGTCGAACCGCGCCGCGAAACCTTCGTTGGTGCCGAACGCCAGCACGATCAGGTCGGGCGCATAGGCCTTGAGCTCCTCGGCGAGCACCGAATCGTCGGACCGCGCGAAATGCGAGAGCTGCGACCCGACGATGCCGAGGTTGGAGAGCGCGACCCCGCCATCGTCGCGGAAGGTCGCCCAGGAGGTGACCGTCACCGGATCGCCGAGCGCGGTGAGCGTCACCGCGGCTTGCGGCGCCGCCGCGCGGATCGTGTCGCAGCGCGGTGCCGTCGTCTCGGCCGCGAAGTCGAGCCGCCGGATCTCGTCGCCGATCCGCACCTCAAGAGCGCCAGCCCTCGGAGCGGCGATCGCGCACACCACGAAGCGGTCGAACGCCATCGCAGGCTCGGCGGTGAGCGTCATGCTCGCCCCCGGCGCGGTCGAGGTCGCGCTGAACCCGCTCAGCCCCAGCAGTGGACGCGGCAGCGCGGAACCCGGCCCGAACCGCGCCGCGATCCGCCAGCCCGGCGACATCGCCACCGTCACGCCGCGGGTGAGATAGCCCGCATAGGGCCGGCCCGGCGCCAGCACGCCTCTGCCCCCGCTCCCCGCTTGCGCCTGCAGCAACTCGCGCCAGGCGCCGGTCAGCTGGTCGCCGGCGGTATGGCTGTCGCCGATCTGGATGACGTGGGCCGGCGCGCCCGGCGTTTCTCGCGCCGCCGCCAGCCGGGCGAAATAGGGCGCGAGCGTGTCGAGGTTGCACACCGGCCCCTCGCAGGGCCCGGCATGCGCGACCGCGGGCGCAAGCAGCAGCGCAGCCAATGCCGGGCCCGCCTTCATGGTTTGCCCGCCGGCGCCGGCTCGAGCGCGCGAGTCGCGTCGACATAGGTTCGGATCCGGTCGGCGAGGCCGTGGGTGATCCGCAGATAGCCGGCCATCGTCATATGGATGCCGTCGCCGGTGCGCATCTCGACGCGCTTGCCGCCGGTGTCCTCGAGATACGCCGAATATTGGCCCTTGCCGTCCGAGGCCATCGGCCGCGTGTCGATGAACGGCACTTCGAGCTTCGCCATCTCCGCGGCGTAGAAGGCGTTGACCGCGGTCACGTCGGCGTCGAACCCGGCCTCGCGCATCCGTGGCAGCCCGACCCAATAGACCATCGCATGGTGCTGGCGCAGCAGCGCGACGAAGCGATCGAGCCGAGCGGCGATCTGCGCCTGCCACTTGGGACCCATCAGCGCGGCATATTCGCCCTTGTCATTGATGATGTTCTGCGCATCGTTCGCGCCGAACGAGATCACTGCGATGTCGACCGGCGAGTCACCCAGTTGCTCGGCCGCCTGCCCCTCGACATTGCCCTCGCGATAGCGGGTGAAGCCGATCGCGGGGCGGCTGTATTTCTCCACGCTGAAGCTCTGGTGCGGCAGCTGCCGCATCAGTCCCCACCACACGCCGTCGCCGAAACTGTCGCCGAAGATCGCGACTCGGACCGGCGCGCCTTTCTTGAGCGTCGCCAGCAACTGGCGTTGCGCGGGCGCCGCACACCATCGCGCGGCCGCGACTTCGGGCGCGACGCCGGCGCTCGACTGTAATCGGGCCGCGCACGACTGGGGTATTACTGCCGATCCCGCAGAACCGGGACGACCAAGGAAGCTTAACCCTATCGCTGCCCCCGCGCATACGCCGAGGAGCAGGACCGCGGAGCGATCCATTACTATGTCTGGAAGATGCATGTTGAACCCGTCTGTTCGAGCCTTTGGTCGATCTATGGAGATTCTCACGAACAGCCTAGAGATTTTTGTTTGTTTTTGGTAGTTTAGTGACCTACAAGATGCAGGCTATTCTACGTACTCGGAGAACGCCCGCTTCATCTGCAAGAGGCTATTTTACGTCTCGGCTCGACGTGCAGGAGTTATAACCGAATTCCGCAAGAGCAATGGTCACGAGTATTTGATACGAATATTGAACGGTCCGATTTGAAGATGTTTTCGCTGCTGTCTTGGGAATCTCGGGTCTTGCCCTCGGCCTCGTTGTTTCCCAACACTTGATCTCGCGAGAATTGGCGGCGGTTAACGAAATTCTGTAGCGGTGAACCGTGCATGGCTCGCGTTGAACCGTGCACGAAAACGCTGGATTCCGATTTCGGGATGCTCTGTGGCCGATTTTGCCGCGCCCGAGTCGCGCGAGTCGCGTCAAGGGAGGTGAATCGGATGAAGCTGGGCTTCCTCGGTCTCGGCAGGATGGGCGCCGCCATCGCCGCCAATCTCGTCCGCGCGGGCCATCAGGTGACGGTCTGGAACCGCTCGCCCGGCAAGGCCGATCCCCTCGTCGCGCTGGGCGCCGTGCTAGCCGCCTCACCTCGCAACGCCGCCGAGGGCGCCGACGCGGTCTTCACCATGCTCGCCGACGATGCAGCGCTGACGGATGTGCTCGAAGGCCCGGACGGTATCCTCGCCGGCTTGTCGTCGGGCGCCATCCACATCTCGCAGAGCACGATCTCGGTCGCCGCCGCAGATCGCATCGCCGCGCTCCATGCCGAACGCGGCCAGAAGTTCGTCTCCGCGCCCGTGTTCGGACGCCCGGCCGTGGCCGAGGCGGGGCAGCTGTGGATCGTCGCTGCCGGCGCCCCCATTGCGTTGGCCCGCCTCCAGCCGCTGTTCGAGATCATCGGACGCGTGGTCCGGCCCGTGGGCGACACCCCGTCCGCGGCCAATCTCGTCAAGCTGGCGGGCAATTTCATGATCCTCGGCACCACCGAGCTGCTCGGCGAGGCGATGCTGCTCGGCGAGAAGGGCGGCGTCCCGCGCACGAAGCTGCTCGAAGTGCTGCTCGCCACGCTGTTCGACGCGCCGATCTACCGAGTCTACGGCCCGCTGGTCGCCGAGCAACGCTTCCGCCCCGCCGGCTTCACGGCGCCCTTGGGCCTCAAGGATATGCGCCTGGCCGGCGAAGCCGCCGAGGCACTCGGCGTAGCGATGCCCGTGCTCGAAATCGTCAAGCGCCACCTCGCCGATGCGATCACGCGCGAGGGCGACGACGTCGATGTCGCCGCCCTCGTCACGTCGATCGGCTAATCCGCGATCTTGTTCTTCCGCGTCTCGGGCAGGAACAGCAGCCCGACCACCACGGTGAATGCCGCCGCGATCACCGGATACCAGAGCCCGTAATAGATATCCCCCGTCGCCGCGACCATCGCGAAGGCGGTCGCCGGCAGGAAGCCGCCGAACCAGCCGTTGCCGATATGATAGGGCAGCGACATCGACGAATAGCGGATCCGGCTGGGGAAGAGCTCCACCAGCATCGCCGCGATCGGGCCGTAGACCATCGTCACGAACAGCACGAGCAGCAGCAGGATCCCCACCACTCGCGGCTTGTCGATCCGCGCCGGATCGGCCTTGGCCGGATAGCCCGCCGCGGCCAGTCCCGCCTTCACCGCGTCCTGGAAGGCGGTGATCTTGGCGGCGCGTGCCTTGGGATCGGTGGTCGCGGTGTCCTTCGCCGGATCATAGGCCGGGATCACCGTCGCGCCGATGTGCACCTCGGCAGTGGTGCCCGCGGGCACCGCCGTGTTCTGGTAGCCGATGCCTTGCTTGGCGAGATAGGATTTGGCCACGTCGCAGCTCGATTTGTCGAACTTGTTCTTGCCGACCGGATCGAACTGGAACGAGCATTCGCTTGGGGCAGCCGAGACCGTCACCGGCGCGCTCGCCAGCGCCGCCGCCAACGCTGGATTGGCCGCCTGGGTCAGCATCGCGAACAAGGGGAAATAGCTCACCGCCGCCAGCGCGCAGCCGGTGAGGATGATCGGCTTGCGCCCGATCTTGTCCGACAGCCAGCCGAAGAAGATGAACAAGGGCGTCCCCAGCGCCAATGCGGTGGCGATCAGGATGTTGCGGGTCGCCTCGTCGACCTTGAGCATCTTCTCGAGGAAGAACAGCGCGTAGAACTGGCCGGTGTACCAGACCACCGCCTGCCCCACGACCGCGCCGAACAGCGCGATCAGCACCAGCTTGCCGTTCTTCCAGCGCAGGAAGGCTTCGGTCAGCGGTGCCTTGGACGTGGTGCCGTCGGCCTTCATCTGCGCATAGATCGGGCTCTCGGCGAGCTGGAGGCGGATCCACAGCGAAACCACGAGCAGCAGGATCGAGGCGAGGAACGGCACACGCCAGCCCCAGCTGCCGAACGCCTCCTTGGTCATGCTCGAGCCGGTGCCGATCACCATCAGCAGTGCGGCGAACAGGCCGAGCGTCGCGGTGGTCTGGATCCAGCTCGTGTAGAGCCCGCGCTTCCGGTCGGGCGCGTGCTCGGCGACGTAGGTCGCGGCGCCGCCATATTGGCCGCCGAGCGCAAGGCCCTGCAGCACGCGCAGCGTCACCAACAGCACCGGCGCCGCCACGCCGATCGCGGCATAGTTGGGCAGCAGGCCGACCGAGAAGGTCGACAAGCCCATGATCGTCATCGTGACGAGGAAGGTATATTTGCGCCCGACGACATCGCCGACCCGCCCGAACACCACCGCGCCGAACGGCCGCACCGCGAATCCAGCGGCGAAGGCGGCGAGCGCGAAGATGAAGCCGGTCGTCTCGTTGACGCCCGAGAAGAAATTGGCCTGGATGTGGGTTGCGAGCAGCCCGTAGAGGTAGAAATCATACCATTCGAACACCGTCCCCAGCGACGATGCCGCGATTACCAGCCTGTCACGCCCCGTCGCCCGATGTTGGTCGGGCAGCACCCCCTCGGCCATCGATTCTCTCCCCGCATTCTTATTGTTAGCGCTCACACAACCACATCGCGGGCGCGCTGAAAAGCCGGATTGTCGTCAGGTTGCGGTCGGTCACCCTCACCCTTCCCACGCCGCTTTGCGGCGCGGGCCCCCTCCCTCTCCCATCGGGAGAGGGAGGGAGCGGCGAAGCCGCGGAAGGGTGAGGGTGACAAGGTTCATTTTGTCCCCATCATGCGCTAGGGGCGGCCCATGATCGATCGGCTCTTCCTCTCCCACCCACGCAGCGTCGGCGAAAGCTATGGCGAGCATGCCGCCACCGCCGCGCGATTCGGCGCGATCATGGTCGTCGGCGGCCTCGCCTGCATCGTCCATGCCGCGTTCCCCATGTTCTTCCCCCGCGCCGCGAGCGACCGGGTGAAGCGGCTCTACACCCAGATGAAGGCGCGCCAGCCCGCGTTCGCGGATCACCGGCCAGCCTTCAACGAGCCCGGCTGGCAGATCGAATACGAGATCTGAGCGCCCACCAGTGGCCGCCATCCGCCATGTCGCGATCATCGGCGCGGGCTTTTCGGGCACGCTCCAGGCGATCAACCTGCTGCGCCATCACGGTCCGCGCGCGACGCTGATCGAACGCGCTGCCCGCGCCGGCGAGGGCCTCGCCTATGGCGCCGCTCACCCCAGCCACGTCCTCAACGTCCGCGCCTCGAACATGAGTGCCTTTCCAGACGATCCCGGCCATTTCGTCCGCTGGCTCCAGGCGCGCGGCGTGGCGGGTGCTACCACCGCCTTCATCCCGCGCGTGACCTACGGCGTGTACCTGCGCGAGTTGCTCGACAAGGCACTGGCCGAGGCAGGAGACCGGCTGACATTGCTCCACGGCGAGGTCAGCGATCTCGAGCTCGGCAAGGGCGTCCGTCTGCAACTCGACGGGAGGACGCTCGAGGCCGATGCCGCGGTGCTCGCGGTCGGCAATTTGCCCCCGCATTCGCCGCCCGGCCTCGATCCCGAGGCGCTGTCGCCCGAACGCTACAAGGGCGATCCGTGGGACAAGAGCGTGCCGGAGGGACTTGCCGATTCGGACACTGTCCTCGTCATCGGCACCGGACTGACGATGGTCGATGTCGTCCTGCTGCTCGACGCGAGCGGCTTCCGCGGCCGGATCGTCGCGCTCTCGCGCCGGGGACTGCTGCCGCGCCCGCACGCGCCCGGATCAGCGTGGAAAGCGATCGACGAGCGCCCCGACACCACCGCCTCCGCTTTGCTCCACCGCGTCCGCGCGCGTGCCGGGAGGATCGGCTGGCGCAACGCGGTCGACGAGCTGCGCCCCTTCACCCAGGGCATGTGGGGCAACGCCAGCGAGGCCGAGCGCGAGCGCTTCCTGCGTCACTTGCGCCCGTGGTGGGACGTCCACCGCCATCGCCTCGCCCCCGAGGTCTGGGCGCGGCTCGAGGCGATCGTCGCGCGCGGCCAGCTCGAGGTCCACGCCGGCAAGACGCTGGGATTCGAGGAACGGTCGGACGGCGTCCATGTCACCTGGCGCCCCCGCGGCGCGGACGCGTCCGAAACGCTCGTCGCCCAGCGGATTGTCAATTGCACCGGCCCCCAGGGCGACCTGATGCGCACCACCGAACCCCTGCTCCAACGCCTAGCCGCGCGCGGGGTGATCCGGCCCGATGCGGCGCATCTCGGCATCGAGGTCGACAACCAGGCGCAGACGATCAACGCCGCCGGCCAGGTCAATCCCGGGCTTTACGCGCTCGGCCCAATGACTCGCGGCGCCTTCTGGGAGATCGTCGCGGTGCCCGACATACGCACCCAGACCTGGGCGCTCGCGCGGAAACTTTCCAACGCGCACTGGGTTGGAGGAGAAGGACTCTAACTAGTATCAATTGACACTAAATTGCCCAAGGAGTATCGGCGCGCCATGACCGATCCCCAAATCCCCTCGGCCTCAACGGCTTCGAGTTCGTCGAATTCACCTCGCCAGACCCGCTGGCGATGGCGGCGCAGTTCGAGCAGCTCGGCTTCGTGCCGACGCACCGGCACCCGACCAAGAACATCACCCGCTACAAGCAGGGCAGCATCAACCTGATGCTCAACCGCGACGCCGACGGCCGCGTCGCCGCGTTCCGCAACGTCCATGGCGCGTCGGCGAGCGCGATGGCGTTCCGCGTGGCGGATCCGAAGCTCGCGATGCGCTGGGCGCTCGATCACGGCGCGCAGCCGACCGTCGAGGACGATACGGTGATCGAGGGGATCGGCGGCTCGTACCTCTATTTCATCCAGGACGGCGCCGATCTCTACGCCGACTGGGCCGAGTTCCCCGGTTGGCAGGAGGCCGAGGCGAAGAACAACGTCGGGCTCGACCTCCTCGACCACCTCACCCACAACGTCCGCCGCGGCCAGATGCGGGTGTGGAGCGAGTTCTACAAGACGCTGTTCGGCTTCGAGGAGCAGAAGTATTTCGACATCAAGGGCCAGGCGACCGGCCTGTTCAGCCAGGCGATGATTGCGCCCGACAAGGCGATCCGCATCCCGCTCAACGAGAGCCAGGACGACAAGAGCCAGATCGAGGAGTTCATCCGCGAATATCACGGCGAAGGCATCCAGCACCTCGCCCTCACCACCCCCGACATCTACGACACGGTCGAGCGCCTGCGCGCGCGCGGCGTAAAGCTGCAGGACACGATCGAGACCTATTACGAGCTGGTCGACAAGCGCGTCCCCGGCCACGGCGAGGATCTCGAGCGGCTGCGCAAGAACCGCATCCTGATCGACGGCGCGGTGGGCGACGAGGGGCTGCTGCTCCAGATCTTCACCGAGAACATGTTCGGCCCGATCTTCTTCGAGATCATCCAGCGCAAGGGCAATGAAGGCTTCGGCAACGGCAATTTCCAGGCCTTGTTCGAGAGCATCGAGCTTGACCAGATTCGGCGCGGCGTCATTAAGGTCGACGCCTGAGCCGAGCTGTGGTGCCCGATGCAGGCGAGGAGGCCCCAACATGCCCAGCAGCGAGATCACCGGACCGATACGCGAGTTTCTGCGGGAATCGAATTTTTTTGACCCGCTCGGCTTTGACGAAGACTTCTGGCAGATCGGCGTCAAGCTCGGCACCAATGAGCTGTTCCCGATGCGGTTCATGGCGTTCCTCCAAGCCGAGTTCGGCGTGAAGATCGGGTTAGAGGATATGGAGTTGGACAACTTCGGAACGATCAACCTAACCGCCGCGTGGATCGAACGAAAGCGCGCGGAGCGGTGAGCGACTATTTCCCGGGCTTCGGCAACCACGTCTCGACCGAGGCAGTCCCCGGCGCGCTGCCGATCGGCCGCAATTCGCCTCAGAAGCCACCCTACGGCCTCTACGCCGAGCAGCTGAGCGGCACCGCCTTCACCGCGCCGCGCCACGAGAACCGCCGGTCGTGGCTCTATCGCCTGCTCCCCACCGCCGAGCATCCGCCGTTCGCTCGTTACACCGGCGCCGCGCGGTTCGCGCTCGCGGCAGCCGAAGGGCCCCTGCCTCCCAACCGCCTCCGCTGGGACCCGATCCCCGGCTCCGCCGACGGCACGGACCTGATCGACGGCATGACGACGATGCTCGCCAACCGCGACCCCGCCGATCTCGAGGGCGTCGCGGTCCATCTCTACGCCGCGAAC
Source organism: uncultured Alphaproteobacteria bacterium (assembly GCA_963799985.1). Lineage (GTDB taxonomy): Bacteria > Pseudomonadota > Alphaproteobacteria > Sphingomonadales > Sphingomonadaceae > Sphingomonas. The sequence continues at coordinate 768,726 of CAWCZC010000005.1, forward strand.
AAGGACATGGACGCGCGGGTCTTCGCCAATGCCGACGGCGAGCTGCTGTTCGTGCCCCAGGCCGGCCGCCTCACGCTCCTCACCGAGCTCGGCCGCATCGAGGTGGCGCCCGGCCAGGTCGCGCTCGTCCCGCGCGGCGTCCGCTTCCGCGCGCTGCTGCCGGACGGCGAAGCGCGCGGCTATGTCGCGGAGAACCACGGCGCGCTGTTCCGCTTGCCCGATCTCGGCCCGATCGGCGCCAACGGCCTCGCCAATCCGCGCGACTTCGAGACCCCCGCCGCCTGGTTCGAGGATCGCGACGCGCCGTTCGAGCTGGTCCAGAAATACCTCGGCAGCCTGTGGACCACGACGCTCGACCACAGCCCGCTCGATGTGGTCGCCTGGCACGGCAACCTCGCGCCCTGGCGCTACGACCTGTCGCGTTTCAGCACGATCAACACCGTGAGCTTCGACCATCCCGACCCGTCGATCTTCACCGTCCTCACCTCGCCCAGCACCGTCCCCGGCCGCGCCAACGCCGATTTCGTGATCTTCCCGCCGCGCTGGATGGTCGCCGAGGATACGTTCCGCCCGCCCTGGTTCCACCGCAACGTGATGAGCGAAGCGATGGGGCTGATCCACGGCGCCTATGACGCCAAGGCCGAAGGCTTCGCGGCGGGCGGGCTCTCGCTCCACAATTTGATGGCCGGGCACGGCCCCGACCTCGCGAGCTGGCAGGCAGCCACCAACACCGATCTGAAGCCGCACAAGATCGAGGGCACCATGGCGTTCATGGTCGAGACCTGCTGGCCCTATCGCCCGACGCAATACGCGCTCGATCGCGCCCAGCCGGATTACGATGCGGCGTGGAAGGGGTTTCCGAAGGCCAGCCTGCCTTGAGCGAACGCCTGACGGCGACACCGCCAGGCGTAGCGCTCGGCCCGCTCGACCTGATCCCCGACCGCACCGCGCGCAATTTCGTGCTCGAACTCCGCGCCGGCCGCTTCCACGGCTTCGTCGTCCGCACGGGCGACGCGGTCCACGGCTATGTCGACCGCTGCGCACACATGGGTCTGCCCCTCGCGCAGGCGCTCGACCGATACCTGACCGAAGACGGCATGCTCATCCAGTGCAGTTGGCACGGCGCGCTCTACCGGATCGAGGACGGCATCTGCGTCGGCGGGCCGTGCGCGGGCGCGCGGCTTCAGCCCTGGCCGGTCACCGTCGTCGACGGCATGATCACGACGGCATGACCGCGCGTCGCCGCGCGTAGAGGAAGTAGATCAGCAGCCCGAAGCAGTTCCATGCCAGGAACGACCACTGCGTCACCGCCTGCAGGCTGGTGAACAGGTAAAGGCAGCCGAGGATCGCGAGCGGCCCCACCACCCACGCCAGCGGCGTGCGGAACGGCCGCCGCGCGCCCGGATCGCGGCGCCGCAGCACCAGCACGCACGCCGCCACCGCGACGAACGCGCACAGCGTCCCGGCGTTGGCGAGGCTGGCGATCACGTCGAGCGGAGTCAGTGCGGCGAGCACCGCGACAATCACTGCGGTCACTGCCGTAATTCGCGTGGGCGTGCCGCGCTTCGAGACTTTGGCGAGGCTCGCAGGCAGGAAGCCGTCGCGCGCCATCACCAGGAAGATCCGGCTTTGGCCGTAGAGGAAGGCGAGTAGCACCGTCGGCAGCGCGATCGCCGCCGCCGCCGCGACGATCGTCGCCACTCTCGCCTGGCCGATCTCGCGCAGGATCAGCGCAAGCGGCTCTGCACTGTGCGAGAATCGCTCGAAGCCGAGCGCGCCCACTGCTGCCGCCGCGACGATCATGTAGATCACCGTGCACGCCGCCATCGATCCGACGATGCCGATCGCCAGGTCTCGCTCGGGGTTCTTGGCTTCCTCGGCCGCGGTCGAGATCGCGTCGAAGCCGTAGAAAGCGAAGAAGATGATCGCCGCCGCGCCCATCACGCCGTATTTGACCCCGCCCGCGCCCGCTGTGGCGCCGTAGCCGTGGGGCGCGAAGGGGTGGAGGTTGGCGGGGTCGAAGTGCGGAAGCGCCACCGCGACGAACAACGCGAGCGTGACCAGCTTGAGCGCCACCAGCGCGGTGTTGACTCGCGCGCTCTCGCGCGTGCCGAGCATCAGCAGCCCGGCGACCACGGCGATGATGACGATCGCGGGCAGGTTGATCCCGGGTGTGGCGAGATGGAGCGTCCCGTCCGCCAGCGATCCCGTCAGGCTCGGTCCGTGCGTCAGTGCGTCGGGAAGGAACACCTTCAGCCCCTTGAGGAACCCGACCGCATAGCCCGACCAGCCTACCGCCACCGTCGCCACCACCAGCGAATATTCGAGGATCAGCGACCAGCCGACCACCCAGGCGATCAATTCGCCGAGCACCGCGTAGCTGTAGGTATAGGCGCTACCCGAGGCGGGGATCATCGTCGCCATCTCGGCATAGCAGAGCGCCGCGCACGCGCAGATTGCGCCCGCGACCGCGAAGCTCAGCAGCACCGCCGGCCCGGCCCGGTCCGCGCCCACCCCGATCAGCGTCAGGATGCCGGTGCCGACGATCGCGCCGACGCCCATTGCCACCAGATGCGGCCACGACAGCGTCCGCGCCAACCGATGCTCGGGCGGCTGCTCGGTGACGATCTTGCGGCGGAACAAACTGTTTGCCATCCGGTCCCTCCTGTCATGCCGGACTTGTTCCGGCATCCACCGTGCCCCAATGGCGTCCGTGCGTAAGGCGCGGTGGACCCCGGAACAAGTCCGGGGTGACGATGGAGTGATCAGGAGAGCTTATGAACCCCACCCTCGATTTCGGTCTCGGCGAAATGGCCGACACGATCCGCGAGACCACCGCGCGCTTCGCCGCCGACAAGATCGCGCCGCTCGCCGCGCGGATCGATGCCGAGGACTGGTTCCCGCGCGAGCTGTGGCCGGCGATGGGCGAGCTGGGGCTTCACGGCATCACGGTGGAGGAGGAAAATGGCGGCCTCGGCCTCGGTTATCTCGAGCATGTGATCGCGTGCGAGGAAGTCAGCCGCGCGTCCGCCTCGATCGGCCTCAGCTACGGCGCGCATTCGAACTTGTGCGTCAACCAGATCCGCCGCTGGGCCTCCCCCGAGCAGAAGACGAAATATCTGCCCAAGCTCGTGTCGGGCGAGCATGTCGGCAGCCTGGCGATGTCCGAAGCGGGCGCCGGATCGGACGTCGTCTCGATGAAGCTCCGCGCCGAGCACAAGGGCGACCGCTACGTGCTCAACGGCACCAAGTTCTGGATCACCAACGCCGCCTACGCCGATACGCTCGTCGTCTACGCCAAGACCGGGGAAGGCTCGCGCGGCATCACCACCTTCCTGATCGAGAAGGACATGCCCGGCTTCTCGATCGGCCAGAAGATCGACAAGATGGGCATGCGCGGCTCGCCCACCGCCGAATTGGTGTTCCAGGATTGCGAAGTGCCGGAGGAGAACGTCATGGGCCCGCTCAACGGCGGCGTCGGGGTGCTGATGTCGGGGCTCGACTATGAGCGCACCGTGCTCTCCGGCATCCAGCTCGGGATCATGCAGGCCTGCCTCGACGTGGTAATCCCCTTCGTGCGCGAGCGGAAGCAGTTCGGCCAGCCGATCGGCCAGTTCCAGCTGATCCAGGCCAAGGTCGCGGACATGTACGTCGCGCTCAATTCGGCGCGTGCCTATGTCTATGCGGTCGCCAAGTCGTGCGACGCCGGGCGAACCACCCGCTTCGACGCAGCCGGCGCGATCCTGCTCGCGTCGGAGAATGCGGTGCGGGTCAGCCTCGAGGCGATCCAGGCGCTGGGCGGCGCCGGCTACACCAAGGACTGGCCGGTCGAACGCTTCATGCGCGACGCCAAGCTGCTCGACATCGGCGCGGGGACGAACGAGGTGCGGCGCATGCTGATCGGGCGCGAGTTGATCGGCGCGGGCTGATGAAGCAGATCGACTGGCGCAGCCTCGCGGAGACGCTTGGGGCCATCACCTGGACGGACCGCGGCCGCCAGGAGAGCGGCGGCACCAGAATCGCCTGCGACGCCCTGATCGAACTTATCGGCGACGAAGCATTGCGCGATGCCGTGGATTTCTACGTTTCGGCCGAGCCCGGGCACGAGCTTGCGCGGTCGGTCTTGTGGCTGCTCGGTCCACCGGCGGCGATGGAACGGTGCCGGAAAATCTTTCGCGACTCCGACGATCTCCAGGAACAGGCCGACGCGATCAACTTGCTTCAGGTCGTCGCCGATCGGCGCGTGCTCGACTGGGTCCCCGAATTCATGGCCAGCGGGAATGACGGCGTGCGCGTCTGGGCGATCGGCATCATCGATCAGCTGCTGATCATGAAAGGAGAAATCGAACTCGAGGAGGCCATGCCACTGATCGAGAAAGCGCTGGCGGATCCTTACCAAGCAGTCCGGTCACGCGCGCAGCAGATCCTCGAATGGGCGCAAGAAGCCGCACGCCTGGAAGGCGGCGGTGCGACTTCTTCGCGGGACCGCGACTAGGCCGCCGCGGACTTCCCGAGCCGGCGGCGGCCGCTTCGTTCGACCTACCAAACGTGCACCCTCTTGTCCGGCGCGAGGTACAGCTTCTCGCCGGCGGCCACGCCGAACGCGCCGTACCAGGCGTCGAGATTGCGCACCGTCTGGGCGCGGAAGCGGTCGGGCGAGTGGCCGTCGGTCGCGATCTGCTGGCGAGTCACCGGGTCGCGGACCTTCTGGCGCCACGCCTGGGCGAAGGCGAGGAAGAAGCGCTGGTCGCCGGTCAGCCCGCCGATCACCGGCGCCTCCTTGCCGCCCAGCGACGCGCGATAGGCCTCGTAAGCCGCGGTCAGCCCGGCAACGTCGGCGATGTTCTCGCCCAGCGTCTGCTGGCCGTTGATGTGGAGCCCGGGGAGCGGCTCATAGTCGTTGTACTGCGCGACCAGCGCCGCGCCGGCGGCCTTGAAATGCGCGAGGTCGGCGGGCGTCCACCAGTTGCGCAGCTTGCCGCCCGAATCGAAATCGGCACCGGTATTGTCGAAGCTGTGGCTGATCTCGTGCCCGATCACCGCGCCGATCGCGCCATAGTTCGCGGCGGCATCGGCGGCAGGATCGTAGAACGGCGCTTGCAGGATCGCCGCGGGGAAGTTGAGCGCGTTCTGCAGCGGCAGGTTGACCGCGTTGACCGTCTGCGGCGTCATCCACCATTCGCCCTTGTCGACCGGCTTGCCGATCTTGGCGAGCTGGTGGCTGTATTCGAGCGCCTGCGCGCGGCGGAAATTGCCGAGCGGATCGTCGGCCTTGACCTCGAGCGTCGAGTAGTCGCGCCACGTCTCGGGATAGCCGACGCCGACGCGCAGAGTCTCGAGCTTCTTGCGCGCCTCAGCCTTGGTCGCGGGCGCCATCCACGTCAGATTGACGATCCGCTTGTCGAACGCCGCGACGATGCCATGGACCATGTTCTGGATGTCGGCCTTGGACGAGGCCGGGAAATACTGGTCGCTGTAGAGCTTGCCGACCGCGTCGCCGAGCCAGACGTTGACGCTGGCGATGGCGCGCTTGTCGCGCGTGCGCTGTTGCGGGGTGCCGCTCAGCTGGTGGCCGTAGAACTCGAACTGCGCCGCATCGAACGTGGCGGGGAGCACCCCGGTCGACTGGTTGAGGCGATGGAAGATCAGCCAGTCCTGCCACGCCTCGAGCGGCTCGCTGCCGACCAGCTTCGCCTCGCCGGCGATCGCGCCGGGCTGCCACGCGTCGAAATCGTTCTGGTTGCCGAGCTGCGCCGCCTTCCAGAACGCGTCCCAGTCGAGCCCGGGCGCCTTCTTGGCGAAATCGGCCCTGGTCCAGGGATTGTCGGCCTTGTGGACATCCTGGGTGGTGACGATGTCCTCGTGCGCCTGCGCAATCTTGGTCTCGAGCGCGATCACCCGGTCGGCGCGCACGGCGGCGTCGGCGAAGCCCGCAAGCGTCAGCAGCTTGACGACGTAATCGTGATACTGGCCGCGGATCGCCGCCATCTCGGGCTTGGCCGAGACGTAATAGTCGCGGTCGGGCAGGCCGAGCCCGCCCTGGAGGACATAGGGGATCGTCTTCGCCGGATTGTCGAGCGCCTGGGTGATCCACAGGCCGAACAGGTTCTGCGTGCTCAGGCTGGTCGCGTTGAGCGGGTCCTCGTCGGCGCGGATATTGGCGCCGAGCATCGTCGCGAGCGCGGTCTTGTCCTTGAGCGCGGCGATCGCGTCGAGATCGGGCTTGATCGGCGCAAGCCCGCGCTTCTCGATGCCCGCGGTATCGGTGTAGGCGGTGTACCAGTCGGCGATGCGGCGCTGGTCGGTGCCGGGCGCGGCATTCGCCTTGAGCGCCGCCTCGATGATCGCGACGTTGTTGGCTTCGGCCTTCTTGAACACGTCGTATCCGACGCCGGCGGTCGGCGCGTCGGACGGGATGTCGGTCTTCGCGCGCCACGCGCCATTGGCATATTGCTCGAAATCGTCGCCCGGCTTGGCCGACTTGTCGATTCCGGCGGTGTCGATGCCGATGCCCGTGCCAGCGCTCGCGGAGCTGCCCGACTGGGCGCAAGCGGTGCTGGCGAGCAGGGCCGCGAGCAGAATGGCGCTTCGTTTGCTCAATTTCTCTCTCCCGGGATAGCGGTGTATGGGCGAACCGCTACACCCGGCGAAACGCAAGCGCCAGCGCTTCCAATCGAGCCCGTTCGCGTGTAGGGACAAGCCAAAGTAGGTCAGGAAGGATGCCCTATTATGAGCGCTCCGGTGCTCGATACCAAGGCCTCCACGGAGAGCGAAGGCTATCGCGCCAACAGTGCGCACAATCGCGCACTCGCCGAGCAGCTGCGCGCGGACGTGGCGAAGGCGGCGCTCGGCGGCCCGGAAAAAAGTCGCGAACGGCACATTTCGCGCGACAAACTGCTCCCCCGCGACCGCGTCGAGCGGCTGCTCGATCCCGGGGCGCCCTTCCTCGAGATCGGCCAGCTCGCCGCCTTTGACCTGTACGAAGGCGAGGTCCCCGGCGCGGGCATGATCGCGGGCGTCGGCCGAGTCTCGGGCCGCACCGTGATGATCGTCTGCAATGACGCCACCGTGAAGGGCGGCACTTACTACCCCATGACGGTCAAGAAGCATCTCCGCGCGCAGGAGATCGCCGAGGCCAACCGGCTGCCGTGCATCTACCTCGTCGATTCGGGCGGCGCCAACCTGCCGCACCAAGCGGAGGTTTTCCCCGACCGCGACCACTTCGGCCGTATCTTCTTCAACCAGGCCAACATGTCCGCGCAGGGCATCCCCCAGATCGCCTGCGTGATGGGCAGCTGCACCGCGGGCGGCGCCTATGTTCCCGCGATGTCCGACGAGAGCGTGATCGTCCGCGAGCAGGGCACGATCTTCCTCGCCGGCCCGCCGCTGGTGAAGGCCGCGACGGGCGAAGTGATCTCGGCCGAGGAGCTCGGCGGCGGCGATCTGCATGCGCGCAAGTCGGGCGTGGTCGATCATCTCGCCGAGAACGACGAGCACGCGCTGACCATCGTCCGCGACATCGTCAGCCACCTCCCCGCCGACCGCACCCCCGACCTCGCCCTGCTCGATCCGCGCCCGCCGAAATACGATGCCGAGGAACTCTACGGCATCATCCCCCAGGACGTCCGCGCGCCGTACGACGTCCGCGAAGTGATCGCCCGGCTGGTCGACGGCAGCGAGTTCCACGAGTTCAAGGCGCTCTACGGCACCAGCCTCGTCTGCGGCTTCGCGCATCTCTGGGGAATGCCGGTAGGGATCATCGCAAACAACGGCATCCTCTTCTCCGAAAGCGCCCAGAAGGGCGCGCATTTCATCGAGCTCGCCTGCCAGCGCCGCATCCCCCTGCTCTTCCTCCAGAACATCTCGGGGTTCATGGTCGGTGGCAAGTATGAGGCCGAAGGCATTGCCAAGCATGGCGCGAAGCTGGTCACCGCCGTCGCCACCGCCACCGTCCCAAAGATCACGATCCTGATCGGCGGCAGCTTCGGCGCGGGCAACTACGGCATGTGCGGCCGCGCCTACTCGCCCCGTTTCCTGTTCACCTGGCCCAACAGCCGGATCAGCGTGATGGGCGGCGAACAGGCCGCCTCGGTGCTCGCCACCGTCCACCGCGACGCCGAGAAATGGACCGCCGAGGAAGCCGAAGCGTTCAAGGCCCCGATCCGCCAGCGCTACGAAGACGAAGGCAACCCGTGGCACGCGACGGCGCGGCTATGGGACGACGGCATCATCGACCCGGCGCAAACGCGCGATGTGCTGGGACTCGCCCTCGCCGCAACGCTCAACGCACCGATCCCGGAGCGGCCGGCGTTCGCGGTGTTCAGGATGTGACGATGCGGCTGGCCCTGGCAATGGCGCTGCTGCTCGTCCAGCACACCGCGCCGCAATCGAAAGCGCATCGTTTCAAGCCGATGCCGTCCATGCCGAATGAGGCCTATGTGCGACTTACGGAAAGGCTGACCGCACATCCGCCTTATCTGACGCCCGAACGCGTGCCGGACGGTTACAAAATGGGCCGGTGCCTCCTCGAGGTAAAAGGGCGCAGGCTCATTTCAGGCCGCTGTGCCTACAGCATCTCCAAGAGCGGCGCTTTTGAAATGCACGGTCCACGACAGGTTTACGCCGGTGTCGATTATCCGAAGCCCGATGTCTTCCCTGAGGAGATTTCGACCGACTATTTCGTCCAGATCGACCACGAACTCCTTGATGGCGGCTCGGAAGGACCCGGCTGGGACGCGTTCTGGAACGAGGACAAGCGCGCAACCCACGCGCAGAGTCACCTCGGCACGGTGGTCCGAAAAGGGGCGTGCTACACCAATTCAGAAGCGAAAATCTGCTTGTGGAAGCTATGATTGCCCTCCCACCATGCGCCGCTTCATTCCCTCCCCGAGACAAGCTCGGCAAGGCTTCGAAAGGTCGCACATGAAAGTTCTGACTGCCCTGCTCGTCGCGCTCCTCGCCCCATCGGCGGCGCTCGCCCAGTCTGCCCCCTCGGACAAGCTCCCTCCGGCGAACCCCCTCCCCTATGCCGATGCGGATTCCGCCAACGTCATGGCGCCGATCAACGCGATGTTCTCGGGTCTCGCCGGGCATGACGGCGCCGCGATCCTCGCGCAGACGCGGCCCGAGGGCGGCGCCACGCTCGCGCTCGAAAAGGCCGACGGCAGCCGGCTGATCCGTCACCTCAGCTGGGCCGAGTTCACCGCCGGCATCAAGCCCGGGCCCGATCGCTACGAGGAGCGCCTGTCCGATGTCGCGATCGAGGTCGACGGCGACGTGGCGATGGTCTGGGCGCCGTACACCTTCTACCTCAACGGCAAGGCCGATCACTGCGGCGTCGACCATTTCGACCTGGTGCGCGAGAACGGCGGCTGGAAGGTGCTCAACGTCACCTGGTCGCAGCGGACGACGGGGTGCGGCGCATAGTGGGCCGTCGCGACCGCCTGTTCCTGCTCGAGCACGACTTTGCCGATCCCGCGCTCGGCGGCGAGCGGGTGTTTTACTGCAAGGATTGCATGACGGTCGAAGGACTCCTAGCCGCCTTTCCCGAACGCGCCGCGACCCTCGAGGTCATCCGCGTCCCTTGGCCCCGTCCGCGCGCGGCGGTGATCGAGGCGCTCGGCGAGGCGAACCAGAACTTGCCCGCGCTCGCGTGGGAGGGAGGGTTCGCCAACGAAATCGAGGCGCTGCTCGGCGCGCTCCACGCTCGCCACGGATTTCCGGAGCGCCATCCGTGATCGCCTCGCTCCTCATCGCCAACCGGGGCGAGATCGCCTGTCGCATCATCCGCACCGCGCGGGCGATGGGGGTGCGCACCGTCGCGGTCTATTCGGATGCCGACGCGCAGGCGCTTCACGTGCGTCAGGCCGACGAGGCGGTGCACATCGGCCGCTCGCCGGCTCGTGAGAGTTACCTGGTCGGCGAGAAGATCATCGCCGCCGCGAAGGCGACCGGCGCCGAAGCGATCCACCCCGGCTATGGCTTCCTCTCCGAGAACGCCGATTTCGCCCAGGCGGTGATCGACGCCGGGCTCGTCTGGGTCGGCCCCAGGCCCGACAGCATCCGCGCGATGGGACTGAAGGACGCCGCCAAGGCTCGGATGATCGCCGCGGGCGTGCCGGTGACGCCGGGCTATCTCGGCGAGGACCAGTCCCCCGTTCGCCTCCAGGCCGAGGCCGACGCGATCGGCTATCCGGTGCTGATCAAGGCTGTCGCCGGCGGCGGCGGCAAGGGCATGCGCCGCGTCGACGCCGCCGCCGACTTCCACGACGCGCTCGCGAGCTGCAAGCGCGAGGCCGCCTCCTCGTTCGGCGACGATCGCGTGCTGATCGAGAAATACATCCTCTCGCCGCGCCACATCGAAGTTCAGGTGTTCGGCGACACCCACGGCAACGTGGTGCACCTGTTCGAGCGCGATTGCTCGCTCCAGCGCCGCCACCAGAAGGTGATCGAGGAAGCCCCCGCCCCCGGCATGGACCCCGATACGCGCGAGGCGATCTGCGCCGCCGCGGTACGCGCGGCACAAGCGGTCGACTATGTCGGCGCGGGCACGATTGAGTTCATCGCCGACGCCTCGGAAGGCCTGCGCGCCGATCGCATCTGGTTCATGGAGATGAACACCCGCCTCCAGGTCGAGCACCCGGTGACCGAGGAAATCACCGGGCAGGACCTGGTCGAATGGCAGCTGCGCGTCGCGAGCGGCGAGCCGTTGCCGAAGCGGCAGGACGAGCTGGCGATCAAAGGCTGGGCGATGGAAGCGCGGCTCTACGCCGAAAACCCGGTGACCGGCTTTTTGCCGTCGACTGGACGACTCGATCATCTGTTCATGCATCAGGATCAGCGCATCGAAACCGGCGTCGAACAGGGTGACACCATCTCGACCTTCTACGATCCGATGATCGCCAAGATCGTGAGCCGGGCGGAAGACCGGAGGACGGCGATGACCAGATTGGAGCGCGCCTGCGCCTCGGTTGCTTGCGAACCGGTGCAGACCAACGCCTGGTTCCTGGTGCGCCTGCTAAGGGAACCTGCCTTCATCGACGGGAAGGTCACGACGGGATTTATCGGTGACAATCTCACGGCGTTGATCGCTCCCGCACAGCCAAGCCTGAACCTGTTGCAGTTCGCGGCCGAGAGCGAGGTGTACGATGAGGATCCGGCCGACGACGAGGAAGAGAAACGGGAACGCTACCGGCTTCCCATGGTACTTCGCGGGTTTCGCCTGAATGCGCGGCCCCAACGCACGGTATGGCTACGGGTCAACGGCGAACCGGTGCCCGTTGAACTCGGCGAAGGCCGGATGTTCGGCATTGGCTTTTCGATTTTTGGCCACGGCCGGAAGCAGACTTATTTCGAAAACGGCGCCGCCTTCGACATCACGGGCTTCCGCGCGTCCGGTGCAACGCCGGGCGGAGCTGGCGACGGCGCGATTTTGGCGCCCATGCCGGGCCGCGTCACCGTCGTTGAAGTAGCGGCGGGCGAGAAGGTCGCCGCCGGCCAGCGCTTGCTCACCCTCGAGGCGATGAAAATGGAGCACAGCCTCGTCGCGCCGTTCGACGGGACGGTTGCCGAGGTGAACGCCGAAGCGGGCGCGCAGGTGAGCGAGGGGACGCTGCTGGTGAAAGTCGAGCGAACGCCAGACATCACCCTGCCATCCTGAACTTGTTTCAGGATCCATCGTGCAACGGGTGAAGGCGTCGAGAGTGGAGAGTTGGATGCTGAAACACGTTCAGCGTGACGGAGAGCGTGGACCGGGGCGGCTGACGCTTCGCCCCGCCGCACGCGATGACCTCCCCGCGATCGTCGCGCTGCTCCACGACGATGAGAGCGGCCGCCTGCGCGAGGACCCGAGCCTGCCGCTCGATCCGCGCTATCTGGCCGCGTTCGAGGCGATCCACGCCGATCCCAACCAGCACCTGATCCTCGCCGAGCTCGACGGCGCCCCCGCCGGCACCCTCCAGCTCAGCTTCCTCCCCGGCCTCTCGTTCAAAGGCGCCTGGCGCGGGCAGATCGAGGCGGTGCGGATCGCCAGTCATTTGCGCAACCAGGGCCTGGGCGAGCAGCTCATCCTCTGGGCGGTCGAGCAATGCCGCGCCCGCGACTGCAAGATGGTCCAGCTCACCTCAAAGGCCGATCGCACCGCCGCCCATCGCTTCTATGCCCGTCTCGGCTTCGTCCAGAGCCATGTCGGCATGAAGCTCCAGCTGAGGGACTGACGCATGCCCGGACGCTTCTTCGACGAGTGGCAGATCGGCGATACGATCGCCCACGATCTCCACCGCACCGTCACCGAGACCGACAATCTCCTCTTCTCCACCCTGACCCACAATACCCAGCCGCTCCACATCGACGCCGAAGCCGCCCGTGCCAGCGAGTTCGGCCAGATCCTCGTCAACGGCACCTTCACGTTCAGCCTGATGGTCGGCATCACCGTGGGCGACACCACCGCGGGCACGCTGGTCGCCAACCTCGGCTATGACGAACTGCGGATGCCCAAGCCGGTGTTCCTCGGCGATACGCTCCGCGCCGAGAGCGAGGTCACCGACCTGCGTCCCAGCAAGTCGCGCCCCGGCCAGGGCATCGTCACCTGGCGCCACCGCATGCTCAACCAGCGCGGCGAAGTGGTGTGCGAATGCCTGCGCTCGGCGTTGTTGAGGAGCCGCCCGGTCTAAGGTCTGTCCTCAATTGGATTCGAACGTGTGCGGCCGGGCAATGCCATCCCCCTTATTGAGGGTTCCTGACTAAGCTCTTGAAATGTTGGATTTCACCTGCTGAGGTGATGCGCTGCCGCTTGGTCGCCGCTCTTTGACAGGATCGACCGCAGGCAGAACGCAACCTGCGCTAGGGCCGAACCGTCATGAATTTCCGCATGACCGCGCCGCCGCCGGAACATGCGTACCAGTGTGACCCTGGGTGACCCTAGGCCGCCCGCGCCTTGGCCGGTTCGGGATTGGAGAACTCCATCTCGGTATCGATCGACCCGAACCTAAGCGCCATCAGGTCGCGCGAGTAGTTCTGGTTGAGCTTCCACGGCGTCCGCGTGCCCTGGCGCGGGAACCTCGCCATCGCGCGCTGGACATAGCCCGAGGTGAAATCGAGGAACGGCGTTTCCTCCACCGCGCCTGCCAGTCGCGGAGTCACTTGCCGCATCCGCCGCCGCTTCATCGCGTTGAGCAGCCGGCAGACGTAGCCGCTGGTGAGATCGGCCTTCAGCGTCCACGAGGCATTGGTGTAGCCGAACGAGATCGCGAGATTGGGCACGTCCGAGAACATCATGCCCTTGTAGGTGAGGTGCTGCGGCAGATGGACGAGATTGCCGTCGACGCTCACCGGGATATCGCTCATCAGCTGAAGTTCGAGGCCGGTGGCGGTGACGACCAAGTCGGCCTCCAGCTCCTTGCCCGAGTTCAGCTTGATCCCCGCCGTGGTGAAGCGATCGATCGTGTCGGTCACCACTTCGGCCTTGCCCTCGCGGATCGCGGCGAACAGGTCGGCGTCGGGCACCAGGCACAGCCGCTGGTCCCACGGATTGTAGGTCGGCGTGAAATGGGTATCGACGTCGTGGCCCGGCAATTGCGCGCGGACCATCGCGATGATGTTCTCCTTGGCCTTCTCGGGATGCTTGCGCATCAGCCGGAAGAAGTATTGCTGGCCGAGCACGTTCTTCCACCGCGTGATGCCGTAGGCGAGCTTCGACGGCAGCCGCCGCCGCAGCCAGTTGGCGATCGAATCCTCGGACGGGCGCGAGACGATGTAGGTCGGCGAGCGCTGGAGCATCACGACGTGCGCGGCCTGCTGGGCGAGCTCGGGCACCAAAGTCACCGCGGTCGCGCCGCTGCCGATCACGACGACGCGCTTGTCCTTATAGTCGATGTCGGAGGTCCAGAATTGCGGGTGGACGATGCGGCCCTTGAAGTCCGCCGCGCCGGGGAATTCGGGCGAATAGCCCCGTGCGTAATTGTAATAGCCGGTGCACATGAAGAGGAAATTGCAGGTGAATTCCACCTCGCCGCCCTCATGCTCCGCGACCACCCGCCACGCCGCGTCGGCGCTCGACCAGGCGGCGCGCTTCACGCGGTGATGGTAGCGGATGTGCCGGTCGATGCCGTACTCCCGCGCGGTTTCCTCCAGATAGTTGAGGATCGACGGGCCGTCGGCGATCGCCTTGGCCTCGGTCCATGGCCGAAACGAGAAGCCGAGGGTGAACATGTCCGAATCCGAGCGGATGCCGGGATAGCGGAACAGGTCCCACGTCCCCCCCATCGCCTCGCGCCCCTCGAGCACGACATAGCTGCGGCCCGGGCAATGCGCCTGGAGATGATACGCCGCCCCCACGCCGGAAATCCCCGCGCCCACCACCACTACGTCGAAATGCTCGCTCATTCGCCTCTCCGCCGGGAAGCTTACACGGTTGTAAGTATCGGGCAACCGCTCCTCCCGAGCCGGTAGCTTCGCAGCACCGTACTAGCCATGCCGGATGCCAGCCCGCCACGTCGCCGGCGACTGGCCGAACTCGCCGGTGAACCAGCGTGTGAATGCGCTCTGGTTCGAATAGCCCGAAAGCCGCGAGATGGTCGCGATCGAATGGTGCTGCCCGGAAAGATAGTGCCGGGCCAACTCGCGCCGCGTCTCGTTGAGCAACGCAGCGAAGCTCAGTCCCTCCTTGTCGAGCTGCCGCTGGAACGCGCGCGGATGCATGCCCAAAGTGTCGGCAACGCGCGCCAGTGTCGTGTCGCCACCGTGGATCAGCAGATAGAGCGCATGGCGCGCGCGTTCGACGATCGAACCATCAGGCTGCCCCGCCGGCACCATCCCCAGCAATCGCTCCGCGTGCGCCGCCATCGTCGAACTCGCGCCGGTGTTCGGCAGATCGAGCGCGGACGAAGGACAGGACAGGCCGTTGAATTCAGCGTCGAAATCGGTCCGGCACTGGAAGAACCGACGGTAAGCGTCGGATGCGTCGGGCGCGAGATGGGTGAAATGCATGCTTTCGGGCTGCCAGCGCCCGCCCATCGCCTCGGTCAGTGCGCGATAGCCGGTCGCGACCGAATATTCGACCCATTGAGGCTCGGTGAACTCGGGCGTGAAGTCCCAGCGGAGGATCGCGGTTTCCTCATCGTCGTCGAGCCGCATGTTGACGACGTCGCTGAAGTGCCGCTGAAACCGGATCGCTGCCTCGATCATCGAGCGGAGGCTGGGTTGATGCTTCATCAGCAGGCTTGCCGGGCCCAGACTGGCGAAGGTGCGGCATTCTGCCATCAGCAGGCCGAAGGTCGGGCAACCTGACCGCCGCGCCGATTCCGCGAACAGCCGCACCACCGCGTGCGCGGAGACGCGGACGTCGTGGTCGGCAAGTTGCGCCGGGTCGAGTCCCACCTCAGTCAGCATTGCGTCGGGATCGAGGCCGACGAAACGGGCGACTTCGAGGTAGTTCGAAAGCGAAACCGCCCGGGTCATTGCCCCCGCCCCCTCCGGCGCAGCAGGTTCGCCGCGCGCGGTCACGGCGCGGGCGCATGGCTAGCGCGGACATTGCCGCGCTCGCTCGCTCGCCACGTCGTCGGCGACTGGCCGAACTCGCCGCTGAACCAGCGCGTGAACGCGCTCTGGTTCGAATAGCCTGCGAGCTGCGAAACGAACGCCAGCGAATGATGCTGTCCCGCGAGATAGCGCTGCGCCAACTCGCGCCGCGTCTCGTTGAGCAGCGCGGCGAAACTCAGCCCCTCCCCGTCGAGCTGCCGCTGGAGCGCGCGCGGATGCATGCCCAGCGTCTCGGCGACACGAGTCAGCGTCGTGTCGCCACCGTGGATCAGCAGGTAGATGGCGTGGCGCACGCGCTCGACGATCGAGCCTTCGGGTTGGCGGACCGGCACCATGTTGAGCAGCCGTTCCGCATGATGCGCCATGGTGGAATCGGCGGCGGTGTTGGGCAGGTCGAGCCAGGTCGACGGGCAGGAGAAGCCGTGGAATCCCGCGTCGAATTCCAATTCGCACTGAAACAGCCGCCGGTGCGTACTGAGATCGGCGGGCGGCGCGCCGGCCAAATGCAGGCATTCGGGTTGCCAGTGCCCGCGGGTGACCTCGGTCAGCGAGCGGTAGAAGATCGCCACCGAATATTCGACCACCTGCGGATCGGCGAATTCGAGCGGCAGCCCGATTTCGGACGGTGGCGGTACCGCCATCCTCTTCCAGCGACATATCCAGGATATCGTTCAGATGTCGCTGGAGGCGGACCATCGCCTCGATCATCGCGCGGACAGTCGGCTGGTGTTCCAGCAGCAGGCTGATCGGGCCGAGGCTCGCGAACGAACGGCATTCGGCGATCAGCAGGCCGAAGCTCCGGCATCCCGACTGCTCGGCCGAGGCGCTGAGCAACCCCACCGCAGCGCCAGCGGGCAGCCGGTATTCGGGATCGCTCAGCTGATCGGGGTTGATCTTCGCCGCGCGCAGCATGGCATAGGGGTCCAGTCCCACGAAGCGGGCGACCTCGACATAGTTGGCGAGCGAAACCGCGCGAACCGTCGGCAGCACCGCACCCCTCCCACACGACCCGGCGGCGGCGGCTGCCCCAATTCACCTGCCGGTCCAAAAACTGTCATGAAGTGTAAAGCGCATGTCGCGATCGGTAAATGCGCTCGTTCCGTACGCGATCTAACTCCCCGTCCATGGTGATGTCCGGCCGCTTCGGCACCGGATGACAGGCCCCAAGTCGAGGAGAGAGACATGGGCAGCAACAACTTGCAGGGGCGCGGCTCCGGCCAGGTGGTGGATCTGCAGCCGTTTGGCAAGAAGGGCGCGGGCCAGTGCGGAGGCAGCGCTCACGACTCGCGCCGGCTTCGGCTCGACACGTTCGACAACATGGCGTCCATGCTGGCCCACGAGCTGGCGCAGCCGCTCGCGACCAGCGCCAACTATCTGCACGCCTGTGCGGCCCAGGTCCGCGAACGGATCGAAGGACTGGAGGACATATTGGCGACCATCGCCAGTGCCTGCGCCCAGAACGCGCGCGCCATGGCGATCCTGCGCACGATGCGCAGCTTCGCGTTGAGCGGCCAGGTCGCCGCCCAGTCGATCGAGCTGCGCCGCGTCGTCGACGATGCGCTGGGCGCGGTGCCCGGCATCGGCGATGTCGAGGTCTCGGTCAGCTATCACTCGGCCGGCGTTTATGTGATCGCGGACCGCATCCAGCTCGGGCAGGTGCTCGTCAATCTCTTCGCCAACGCGGTCGATGCGATGCGCGGGTCCCGGATCAAGCTGCTGCGGATCGTCACCAGCGCCGAGGGCGACGAGACCCGCATCCGCATCGAGGACCACGGCCCAGGACTGAGCCCGGAGATATTCGACCGGCTGTTCGAGCCCTTCGTGACCAGCAAGGCGCACGGCACCGGCCTCGGCCTGCCGATCTGCGACACGATCATCGAGGCGCACGGCGGGCGGCTGTGGGCGGAACCGCCGGTGCCGGGACGCGGCGCGGCGTTCAACATCCTGCTCCCCGCCAAGATCAAGGGAGAGCCGCTGTGAACGCGCGCGGGCAGCTTCCCCGCCTCCCGGTGCGCCGCGAGAGCCGCAACGGCACCGTACCGGCATGGCGTTCGGCGCCTGACTATGCGGTGCTGGACTTCCCCGCGATCCTGCGCCGCCGGTGCAACGGCGAAACCCAGTTCGTCGCCGAAGGACCGCTGGGCCTGCTCGCCGAGGCGTTGCTCTGCCTCGAGCACGCAACGCGCAATGAATTCACCATCGATTTTGCATTCCTCCCGTCGGGCAACGACGGGACCCAGGAGACCGGAAAATGACCTGCATTCATCTCATCGACGACGACGACGCGCTGCGCGCTTCGCTCGTCGCACTGCTCGCGGGTCAGCCCGGCTGGCGCGTGGTCGAATGGTCCTCGGGCGATCGGTTCCTCGCCGAATCGCGCGCCCTCGCCCCCGGGGTGCTGCTGCTCGACTACAACATGCCGGGAACGAACGGTCTGGACGTGCTCCATGCGCTCGACGGCGATGCCCGCTTCGCAGTGGTGATGATGACCGGCAGCGCGGACGTGCGCCTCGCGGTTACGGCGATGCGGAAGGGCGCGGTCCACTTCGTCGAGAAGCCATGCGACCCCGAGGCGGTGACCGCCGCCGTCGCCGAGGCTCGCGACACGCTCGAGGCCAACAAACCCGCAGTCACCGCGAAGGCGCGGATCGCACGCCTGGCGCCCCGCGAGCGCGACGTGCTCAACGGCTTGGTGGCGGGCCTGCAGAACAAGTCCATCGCGCGCGTGCTCGGCATCAGCCCGCGCACCGTGGAAATCTATCGCTCGACGCTGATGGACAAGCTGGGGGCGCAAAGCCTTTCGGCTGCGATCCATCTCGCCTTCATCGCCGGGATCTTCCCCGAGGAGGAACCCGAGCCCTGGGCACTCGCTGCCTGAACCCGTTCCCCTTCGGTCGGCGCTCTCCCCCCTCACGCCGGCCGATTGGCCCGGCCGGCATCCCCCGCCGGCCGGGCCACCCTTCTCAATAATCCTTCTTGTACTTCACGCTCACGCTCGATCCCCCGAACGACCCCGTCTGCGAGAGCACGCTCAGCGCTCGAGTTCAGCGCGATCTCGAGCTGCGTCGCGGTGAAGCCGCGGGCGTCGGTGATGATCTCCACATAGATGTCGCGGGTGATGTACTTGCCCGCCGCGAGCGCGGTGCCGCGGCCGCTGGTGTCGTCGGCGCTGAGGATGCGCAGCCGATCGATCCCGACCGCCGAGCGCAGCTTGCCGAGCGGGTTGAGTCCGCCCCCGGTGCCGCGCAGCGAATTGAGCGAGCCGGCGAGCTGGAGCGCCTCGATCGCCGAGAGATTGGTGACCGAGCTGCCGAACAGCAGCCGCGACAGCACCTCGTCCTGCGGCAGGCTGGGCGTCGAGGTGAAGGTGATCTGCGGCATCTCGGCGGTGCCCGAGACGTTGAGGTTGGCGGTCACCCCGTCGGCGTCGGTGGTGCCTTCGATGTCGATGCTCGGGTTCGAGATCCGCGAGCCCAGGAAACGGACCGTCCCGCGAGTCAGATCGAAGGTACGGCTGGCGAAGACGTAGGTGCCGCGCACCAGCGTCATCGTTCCTGCCAGCTGCGGATTCGACGAGCTGCCGGTCACGGTGAGGTTCGCGCTCCATTCGGATTCGAGCCCCATGCCGCTCACGAAGAAGCGGTTGCCGGCGCGCAGGCGCAGCGCGAGATCGAAGGTGCCGGCGGATTGCGCGGCGCGCTGCTCGGCGGTCTGGACGACGTCGCTCTTGCGCCGCACCCCGGTCAGTTCGGAGACCTCGGCGGCGCCCTGGCGGATCACTTCGTAGCGCGCCTCGGGCATGTTGAGCTGGCCCTCGATCCGGCCGCCCTGGGCGTTGTGAGTCACATGGACCTGGCCGGTCGCGGTGGCGCCCAGCGAATCGCTGTTGGAGAGCTTGGCATTGGCGAGGTCCGCGGTGATGTCGATCGGATAGCTCGCGTCGGACGAGAGGCCGATCGTGCCCTGCGCCTTGACCGTCCCCGATCCTGCGTTGGCGGTGAGCGAGTTGATCACGAACTGCGAATTGGCGAAGCGCCCGTCGATCGCGAGCTTCGAAAGGCGGGTGCCGTAGGTCTCGTTCTCGTAAACGAGGTTGTCGGCGCGGACGATGCCGGCGAGCTGCGGCCTAGCCACCTTGCCTGAGAAGTCCGCCGCGACCCCGATCGGCCCGCTGAGCTGCTGCCCCGCGAGGCCGCTGAGCGAAAAGAGCACCTCCGCCGGACCGTTGTAGCGGATCCCACCCGATAGCGGCGCCGCCGTCAGCCGGTCCTGCCAGCTCCCCGCCTCGGGCCCGAGCGGGCGGAGCGTCGCCACCATCCGGCCGATCGTGGTGCTCCCGCGCCGGATCAGCGCGCGCCCGTCGCCACCATCGGGGAGCAGCTTGCCGACGAACGTCACGTCGACCGGCGCCGAAACGCGGACGAGGCCCGAACGAGTGAAGTTGGCGATGTCGAGCCGCGCGTCCGCGGCGGGGAAGCTCGCTGGGGTCGGCTGCGAGAAATCCAAGCTGCCGGTCGCCGATCCGCCGATGCCGAGATCGGGGACGAAGGCATTGACCACCGCGAGGTCGAGCTTGTCGAGCCGAGTCTGCACCACCAGCCCGGCGCCATAGCTGCCCGCCACGCGCAGGCTGCCCTGATCGAGGTCGATCCGCGCCGGGAGCAGGCGATAGGCCTTGCCGTCGATCGCGATGCGCATCGGCGCGGGCGTACGGAAGTTGACCCCGCTCCCCTGCCCCTGCAGCGCGACCAGCCATTCCTTCGGGCTCAGCTTCGCGTTGGCGGCGACGCGGAACGGCACGCCGGTCGATCCTTCGGCGAGCGCCTGAGCGGTGCCGCTGCCGCCGCGATAGTCGATCTTGGCGCGCGCGGTCTTGAGCGAGAAATTGCCCTGCCTCAAGTTCGCGATCTGGACGTCGGCGACGACCTGCGGGGTATCGACCAGCACCAGCGATGCGGTGACGATCCCCCGCCCGATGGTGAGCCCCGCGACGCCGGGTATGGCCGCGTTGAGCGCGTTGGCGTTGACGTCGACGCGCTGGAACCTGCCTTCGCCGCCCAGCATCGCGCCGCCGGTCACGCCCGATCCGGCGAAGTCGAGCCGCCCCGCGAACGGGCCCGCCGCGAGCTGCTGGAGTCGCCCGTGGAAATCCATGCCCGCGAACCGCGCGGTGTGGACGTCGACGCCCAGCGCGCGCGAGGTCTCGACCAGCACATCGGCGGTGAACGGACCGTAATCGGTCGCGCCCTTCGCGATCACGGCATAGGCGCCGCCCTTGCCCTTCACTTGCGCCTCGAGATCGACCAGCCCGACGCCAAGGCCCGGATGTGCGACCTTAAGGAGTACCTGCGGCGCATCGAGCGTGCCGGTGATCCGCGCGGTCATCGGGCCGTATTGGGTCGAGACCGCATCCACGTTGAGGAGGATCGCGCCGTTCGGATCGTAGCGCCCCTCGCCGCGGTTGACGCGGAAATCGGGCGCGGTCACGGTCACATCGCTGATCGCGATCGCGCCCTTGGGATCGAGCTCGAACTCGCGCCGCGCCCATCGCCCGGCCGCCGAGGAAGCTGCGCACGCCGTCGCTGTAGATCTTCGCGGTCAGCGCCGCGATCTGTCCGCGGATGCCCCAGCCGCCGCCCGCCGCGGGGAACAACTTGGCGTCGGTGGTGACGTTGAGCACGCCGAAGCCGTGGATCTGGTAATCGTTGATCCGGCCCTTGAGCGCACCGGTGTAGCGCCCCGTGGTCATATCAGCGGCGATGATTGCGGTGGCATCGATGCGGTCGGACTTGAGCTTGAGATTATCCGAGAGGATTCGCCCCGCCGAAATCGCGACGTCGCCTTCCATCGTCAGGTTGGTCAGCGTGCCGCCCGCCGCCGCGTCGAGCCCGGTCACCCGCGCGGCGCGGGCCCGCACCGGCACCAAAATGCGGTCCGCATTCACCCGCGCCTTGCCCTCGGCATAGAGCTGCTCGATGCCCGTCCCGCCGAAACCCAGCGATGCCGCCTGGAGTTTGTAGTCGACCACCGGCAGCGCGAACGGCCCGTCGAACGCGGCAGTGAGACGCACCGAATTGCCCTTGAGATTCTCCGCGATCGCGCCGGGCGTGAGCAGCAGCGCGTCGACGCGGAAATTGCCGAAGCGACTGGCTCCGAGATCGATCAACCCTGCGCCGTCGATCGAAAGCGCGCTCGATCGCAACTGGAGCTTGGTATCCGCCTTGCGGTCGCTCCATGCGGCGTCGAGCGACACGTCGAGCTGCGACGCCACCAGCCGCTGGACCTGTCCGGTCAAGTAGAGCGCGGGATGAGTCGATCCGCGGACGTGGAAATTGCCCTTCTCGGCCTCGATCGCGAGGTCGGCGAGTTCGGCGCCGCCGAGCGTGCTCACCGCCTGCCCGCTCCAGTGGCTCCAGCTTCCCTTGCCGCCGAGGGAGAAGGTCATCGGTAGCTTGAGCCCCGCCACGCCCGCCACCAGCCCGTCGGCGGGCGCGGCGACACGCAGGTCCATGTCGAGACGGTCGCGGTCGGGCACCGCGTCGAGCTTGACCAAGAGCTGGTCGCCACCGCTGATCCCCGGGCCAGCCAGCGTCGCGGCACTCGCATTCACCTGCGCGCGCCCGTCGGCGATGTGCGCGCTACCGCTCAGCCGCGCGACGTGGTGGCGGCCGTCGACGCCGGGGCCGATGTCGATCCGCGTCAGGTCGAGCTTGGCCACGTCGATGTTGATTCCGGGGAGGATCGGCGCGTTGGGATCGGCGGGTCCCGGTTTGAGCGCGGGGAGACGGTCGACGCGGATCGACGGGCTGGTCAGCGCGCGCACGTCGACCCGGTTGGCGAACCAGGAAAAAGGCCGCCAGTCGAGCGAGACCTCCTTCGCCGCGGCGAACACACCCTTGGTGTCGCGCACCTCCACGTCGCGCAGCACCAGCGCGCCGTAAAGCGACCCGTCGATCCGGCCGATGCGGAAATTGAGGCCCGAAGCCAGCGTCATGTCGCTGATCTGCCGCGCCACGAACGCGCGCCCGGCGACCGTGTTGAGCAGCAGCAGTGCCGCGCCGATCAGGACCACCGCCGAGCCGAGCGCGATCCCGCCCCATTTGAGCGCATGCTCCCATACCGGCCGGCGTTCGACGATGACGGTCGTCGTCTCGCTCGCAGGCTCGGGCGTCACATCCGGAACACGGGGCTCTTCCATCAGAAGGCCTGCCCGATCGAGATATAGACCGAGACCTTGGATTCGCCCTTCTGGCGGTGGATCGGCGTCGCGAAATCGACGCGGATCGGCCCGAAATTGGTGTAGAAGCGGCCGCCGATCCCGGCGCCGAAGCGGATGTTCCTGCCCGTCGGATAGATGCCTTCGTAGACTTGGCCGGCGTCGACGAACGGCACGATCCCGTAATTGCCGAAGCGGTAGCGCGCCTCGAGCGCGAACTCGATGTCGCTGCGCCCGCCGACCGGCTTGCCGTCGGGCGAGCGCGGTCCGAGTTCCTGATAGCCGAAGCCGCGCACCGATCCGCCGCCGCCGCCGTAGAAGCGCCGCGAGGGGGGCAAGTCGTCGCGGTCGATCCCGTCGATCGATCCTACGCGCGCGCGGCCCGCGATCACGATGTTGCCGGCGACCGGGTAATAGGCGGTGCCCTCGACCGTCGTGCGCACATAGGGCCGCGCCGCGCCGCGCACCGAGGTCTCGGGGCTCACGTTGGCCTTGACCCGGAATCCGCGGGTCGGGTTGAGCAGATTGTCCGAGCGGTCGTAGCCGAGGAAGGCGGGCAGCGCGGCGATCAGCCAGGTGCCGCGATCGCGCAGGTTGGTCGCGTAGTTCCAGCGGTCCTCGTTCGATCCGACCACCTCGAACCCGTAATAATAGGTCCAGCGCTTCTGCCAGATCGGCGTCGAATCATACGAGATGCGGCCCGAAAAGGTGCCGGTCGACGCCTTGTACGCGGCATAGGTCGTATGGTCCGCCGCGAGCGTGAGCTGCACGGTCCGGTCGCGCCGGCCCGCGTTCGAGCGGCGGAAGGTGACGCCCAGTTCTTGCTCCTGGGTTCCCGCGATTCCGCTCAGGATCAGCGCGCCTTCGGGCGGGAACAGGTTGCGGTGAGTCCAGCTCGCCTGCAGCTTGATCCCCTCGCCGGTGCTGTAGCCCAGTTCGCCCGCGATCGTACGTGGCTTTCCGGCCTGCTGGCGCACCAGAAGGTTGACGTACTCGGTTCCGTCGGGCGCGGTCTCGCCGGTCCGCACCGGCTCGACCGAGACGGTGGAGAACAGGCTGGTCGCGATCAGCGCCTCGCGCAGGTCATCAACCAGGCGGCTGTCGTAGAGCTGGCCGCGATGGAAGCGCGCGAGTACGGCGATATGATCGGTCCCGAACACCTGCCGCCGCCCTTCGGTGGTGAAACCGCCGAAGCTGCCGCGCGGGCCGACGTCGATCGGCAGCGTGTAGTCGCCGAGGTGGGTGGCATCGTCGAGCAATATGTCGCGCTGGCCGACCTTCGCGAACGCATAGCCCTGCTGCGGCAGCGTGAGCGCGACGTTGGCCTCGGCACCCTGCACCCGGTCCGCCTCGATCGGATCGCCGGGCTTGAGCGGCAGTTCGCGGTCGATCATCCCGGCGGGCACCGTCGGCCCCGCCTCGACCGTGACCGATCCGAGCTTGTAGAGCGTGCCGGGCACCGCGGTGATCACCGCCTTCAGATTTCCCGAATTCTGTGGATTCTGCTCGAGCGTCGAGATCGCGGTGGCGTCGTAATAGCCGAGCGACTGCATCAGCCGCACGGCGAGCTTCTCGTCCTCGCGCGCCCGCGCCGCGACCATGGCCGCATTGACCGCCTTGCCCCCGCCCTTGCGCAGCGCGGAGAGCGATTTGAACTGCCCATCGAGCCCGATCGTATCGAGCCCCACCAATTCGGTGGTGTAATGGACGATCGCGGTCTTGAGATCCTTGACGGTGACGAGCTCGACCGGCGGGGCGAGCTTGAAATCCGAAAGCGGCGGCAGCGGCTGAGCGAACTCGGGATCTTCAGGGCCTGCAGGCGTAAAAGCGTCGGCTTCGCTGGTGACCGCGCGTTCGGCCTGATTCGCGGGTGAGAGAGGGGCAGCCGTGGGGATCGGCTCGAGCGGCGCATTGATGTCGTCGCCCACCTTGGGCATCGCCGCCTCGAACGTCTTGTCGGGGACGATGTCTTCCTGTGGCGGCGCATCCGTCTTCGGCTTGGGCGTGGACGCGGGGGCGCCCTGTCCGGGCTGCGCGCCGGTCGCGATCTGAGCCGCGGCAACGCCCGGCAGGATCGCCGTTCCGGCCAGCGCCGCGACCAAAACCCCTTTCATTCGCAACCGCACGCGTCTCCTTCGGGACCCGCACGTCGACCGGTCCACCCGCAAGCGTAACGATCCAGGTTTGGATTGGCTCCGACTAACCGGCCTTCACCCGCGCGCGGAACTGATGGAGCAGCGGCTCGGTATAGCCGTTGGGCTGCTCCACCCCCTCGAACACCAGCGCGCGCGCCGCCTGGAAGGCGAGGCTGCTGTCCTCATGCCCCGCCATCGGCCGGTAGAGCGGATCGCCGGCGTTCTGCGCGTCGACCTTCGCCGCCATCCGCCTGAGCGCCGCTTCGACGTCCTCGGGAGTCGCGACGCCGTGGAGCAGCCAGTTGGCCATGTGCTGCGAGGAGATGCGCAGCGTCGCGCGATCCTCCATCAGGCCGACGTCGTGGATGTCGGGCACCTTCGAGCAGCCGACGCCCTGATCGATCCAGCGCACGACATAGCCGAGGATGCCCTGGGCATTGTTGTCGAGCTCGCTCGCGCGACCTCCTCCGGCGTCCAGTTGCGGCCACGCGCCACCGGGATGGTGAGCAGCGGCGTCGAGCCCCGGCACCGCCTCGCGCCGCGATCGCGCGCTGGCGAGCGAACACGTCGACCTGGTGGTAGTGCGATCGCGTGGAGCGTCGCCGCGGTCGGGCGACGGCACCCAGGCGGTGTTGGCGCCGGACTTCGGATGGCCGATCTTCTGCTCGAGCATGTCGGCCATCCGGTCGGGCGCGGCCCACATCCCCTTGCCGATCTGCGCCTTGCCCGAGAGCCCGCAGCGCAAGCCCGATCCGGACGTTGCGGTCCTCATAGGCCTGCGATCCACGCCGATCCCTTCATCTCCGCTTTGGGGATCATCGGCCCGGCGCGCATCGAGGTGTGGATCTCGTCGCCGGTGCGATCGAGGAAGCCGGTGTTGATGAAGACGATGCGGCCCCTGCACCGCCTGGATGCAGGCGGCGAGATTGGCCGACGTGCGCCGCTCCTCGTCCATCACGCCGACCTTGATCGTGTGACGGGCGAGCCCGAGCAGGTCCTCGACCGCGTCGAACAGGCGGTTGGTGAAGCGCGGCTTCCTCGGGCCCGTGCATCTTGGGCTTGACGATGTAGATCGAGCCCGCGCGGCTGTTGCGATACGTGCCAAGGCCCCGCAGGTCGTAGAGCGCGATCAGGCTGGTGACGATCGCGTCGAGGATGCCCTCGGGCGCCTCGCCGCCATCGGGAAGCAGGATCGCCGGACGTGGTCATCAGATGCCCGACGTTGCGCACGAACAGCAGCGCGCGGCCGGGCAGGGCAGCTGGTGCCGTCGGCGCGGTATAGCGCCGGTCTTCGGTCGAGCCGCCGCGTCATCGTCGCGGCCGCCCTTGTCGAACGTCTCCTCGAGATCGCCGCGCATCAGGCCGAGCCAGTTGGCATAGGCCGCGACCTTGTCCTCGGCATCGACCGCCGCGACCGAATCCTCGAGATCGACGATCGTGGTGAGCGCCGCCTCGAGCAGGACGTCGGCGATGCCCGCGGGATCGCCGCGGCCGATCGGGTGAGTCGCGGTCGATCACCACCTCGATGTGCAGGCCATTGTGGCGCAGCAACAGCCGACTCGCCGCGATGGCCGACGAGTTGGCCGGGATCGGCGAGCGGTGGCATCCCAGCAGTGAATTCGGCCCATGTCATGCCGTCGAGCGGCACTGCCTCGTCGAGGAACGCCTTGGCGTAGGCGATCACCCGCGCGCCGCGCTCGGCATCATAGCCGCCCGCCTTCGCGGTTCCGGGCAGCGCGTCGGTGCCGTAGAGCGCATCGTACAGGCTCCCCCAGCGTGCGTTGGCGGCGTTGAGCACGAAGCGCGCATTGAGCACCGGGACGACGAGTTGCGGCCCCGCCATCCTCGCGATCTCGGCGTCGACGCCTTCGGTCGTCGATCGTGAAGGGCGCCGGCTCGGGCACCAGATAGCCGATCTCGCGCAGGAACGCTTCCTGCCCCGCGGGATCGATCGGCGCGGAGCGGGTCTTCGGCGCACCAGCCGTCGATCTGCGCCTGGAGCTCGTCGCGGCGGGCGAGCAGTGCGGCGTTTTCGGGCGCGAACCGCGCGAAGATCGCCGCCATGCCTTCCCAGAACCCGTCCGCCGCGATGGCGAGCCCGGGCAGCACGCGCTCTTCGAGGAACGCGGCGAGCGTCTCGGCGACCTGCAATCCGGCGCGATCGACTGTGGCGGGCATGGAAGACTCCTCGGGCTGCGAACGGGGGCCTGGGGAGGGCCGGACGCGCTTAGGCCGAACGCGCGCCGCCGATCAAGCCTCGATCGCGCCCGCCGCCACCTCGATCCGCGCGAGCATCACGCGGAACTGCTCGAGCTCCTCGGGCGCGATGCCCTCGAACACGCGCCGCTCCAGCTCGAGCGCCTTGGGGGCGATCTGCTCGTAGAGCGCCCAGCCCTCGCGGGTCAGCGCCAGGAGGTGCGAGCGCTGGTCCTCGGGATTGGGCGCGCGCGCCACCAGCCGTCGCTCGGCGAGCGCGATGGCGGCGCGGCTGACGGTCACCTTGTCCATCCGCGTCCGCCCGCACAAAGCCTGCTGGCTCAACGCGCCATCCTCGGCGAGCACCGCGACCAGCCGCCATTCGGGAATGCGCAGCCCGAACAGGGTGCGATAGGCGGCGGCGACCGCATCCGAGAGCGCGTTCGAGGCGATCGAGAGCCGGTAGGGCAGGAATTCGTCAAGCTTGAGCGTGGTCGGCATCGCGGCAAAATGGACGAGGCGCGTCGCCTGCGCAAAAATATTCTGCGCACCTGTCGAATCCGTGCCCCCGCCCGCGTCTCCATTGTACGATCGCATGTGGGCGGTCGCAGCCCAAGGGGAGCAAAGATGCAGTATCTGATCCTGATCTACGAGGACGAGAGCCAGTTCGAGAACGAAGGCGTGCTCAAGGACATGACCGAGAAGCACATGGCGCTGGTCGGCGAGATCGGCGCGGCGTTCAAGGGCGGTTCGGGCCTCGCGCGCACGCCGATGGCCACCACCGTCCGCACCGCCGCCGATGGCAGCCAGTCGATCCACGACGGGCCGTTCGCCGAAACGCGCGAGCAATTGGGCGGCTATTACTGGATCGACGTCCCCGATCTCGACGCCGCGCTGGCGATCGCCAAGCGCGTGCCGCTGCGCGGCGAAGGTGCGATCGAGGTGCGGCCATTGCTTCGCCAGTGACCCCGCTCGGCCGGACCGCACGCGACCATAAGGGGCGAGTCATCGCCGCGCTCGCCGCGCGCTTCCGCGATCTCGACCTCGCCGAGGAGAGCTTCGCGGAAGCGTGCGCGCGGGCGGCGGCGGCTTGGGAAGCCGAGCCGCCGCGCGACCCGGCGGCCTGGCTGTTCCGCGTTGCCGAGCGGATCGCGCTCGATTCGCTGCGCCGGGGCGCGGTCCGTGCCGGCGGCTTGCCCGAGCCCGAGCCCGAACCCAACGCCGAGGAGCGGATGATGGACGACGCCCGCCTCATTCCCGATGAGCGCCTACGGCTGATCTTCGTGTGCTGCCACCCCGCGATCGCGCCCGAGGCGCGCGCCGCGCTGACGCTCAAGCTGGTCTGCGGCCTCACCACGGCCGAGATCGCCGCCGCGTTCCTGCTCGCCGAGCCGGCGCTGGCGCAGCGCATCGTCCGCGCCAAGCGCAAGATCGCCGCGGCAGGTATCCCGTTCGAGGTGCCTGGCCCCGCCGCGTGGCCTGAGCGGGTCGAATCGGTGCTGACGACGCTGGAGGTCGCTTATGCCCGCGCGCATGCCGACGGCGGTGGCACCGGCCGCCACGCCGGATACGCCGCCGAGATGCTCGGCATCACCGCGACGCTGGCCGCGCTGCTCCCCGCCGAGCCCGACGCGCTCGCGCTCGCCGCGACGGTGCGCTTCGCCGAGGCGCGGCGTCCGGCACGCGCTGGGCCCGGCGGCGAGATGGTGCCGTTGAGCGAGCAGGACCCAGCGTATTGGGATGCCGCACTCCTCTCCAGAGGAAGGGTTTTCCTGGCCCGCGCGCTCGCCACGCGAGTGGTCACGCCGCGCGTGCTTCAGGCGTTGGTCCACGGCGAGTGGTGCGCGCGCCGAAGCCTCGCCGAGCCCGCGCCCTGGCCGGCGGTGCTCGCGCTCTATGAGGCGTTGCTCGCACTCCGCGACGATCCGATCGTTCGGCTCAACCGGGCGGTCGCGCTCGCCGAGGTGGCGGGGCCCGAAGCGGCGCTCGACGCGGTGGATGCGCTCGATGCGCCCGGACTGGCGGCCTATCTGCCGTACCACGCTGTCCGCGCGGACCTGCTTGCGCGGCTGGGAGTCGCCGAGTCGGCCACGGCGGCCTATGAGTCGGCGCTTGCGCTGTCGCCCGAGCAAGCCGAGCGGCGCTGGCTCGAACGCCGCCGCGACGGCCTCGAATCCAACATGCCGTAGCGTCAAACTTCGATTGCAATTTCTGCAATGGTACCGCTATCATTTCGCACTTGCAACATTTCCTGCTGCGATGCACAAAGAACGTGCCTTTCAGGCATCCTCTCCTAAACCTTTCCAAGGCCGCCTTCGGGCGGCCCTTTTTTCGTCCTCCCCTGTCCCCCACGGAGGACGATCCAGGAAGCACCGGGCCGGCAGCCCTCTCCCCCTTGCGGCCGGCCCGGGCTTCCACCCTTTCCTGCTCGAGCCGCCACCGTTGCCTCCGAGGAGCCTCTGCGCCATCGTCCGCGGGAAACGACGAGGGACCCTCGATGATCACCCTATTGCTTCTTGCCCACTTGCAGGCCGCGAGCCCCGCTGAGGCAGCCCGGCCACCACGCCTGCGCAATCCGGAATCGATCCTTTCCTCCAGGGATTATCCCGCCGAGTCGCTTAGCCTGGGCCAGTACGGGATCGTCTCGGTCATCCTGTACGTATCGCCCGAGGGAAAGGTGAGCGCGTGCGACGTGACGGAGAGCAGCGGCTTCGCCAGCCTCGACGCGAGGACTTGTACCTTGCTGAGGCTGCGTGCCCGGTTCGATCCCGCCGTCGATACGGCCGGGGCGCCTGCGGCGGGCGTGTATCGGATGGCGAACAGCTGGGGTGCCGATACGCATCTGCTGAGGACGGACGTGTCGCTTCCGCTCCAGGTTTCACGCCTGCCCGCGGACTATAAGACTCCGATGAAGGCGCGGCTGATCTTCGACCCGACGGGACATGTCAGCGCATGCGAGGTTACCGACTCCAGCGGCAGTGACGCGGCCGATCGCGCGGCATGCGCTTACGTCAGCCGGGAACTCGTCCTGCCGAGCCCAAAAACCCGTTCGGACAAGGTTCCAGCCGCAGCCGTTCGCTACCTGACCGCGAGCCTTTCCATCGGGCCGGCGAAAACGACCGCCAACTAGCCGGCGCCGCGTCAACGCGACTATTTCATCTGGCGCGCGATCGCCTTCCTCGTCGCCTTGCCATAGGGCGGCTTGAGCCCGGCGAGCTTCGCGACGTCGATCCGCGGCTGGCGATAGAGCGCACGGGCGTGGCTGAAGGTGCGGAACCCCGCCTCGCCGTGGTAGGCGCCCATCCCCGACGGACCGATCCCGCCGAACGGCAATTCCTCCATCGCATTGTGGAAGATGACGTCGTCGATCGTCACCCCGCCCGAGATCGTCCGATCGAGCACGTGGCGCCGCTCGCGCGCGTCCCTGCCGAAATAATAGAGCGCCAGCGGCCGGTCGCGCCGGTTGACTTCCGCGAGCGCGCCCTCGATCGCGTCGTAGCTCCGCACCGGCAGGATCGGGCCGAAGATCTCCTCCTGCATCACCGTCATGTCGTCGGTCGGGTTGCGGACGATGTGGAGCGGCATCTTCCGCGAGTTGGACACGGCGAAATCCTCGCCCGCCGGGTTGACCGCGATCACGTCCCCGCCGCGCGCGCGCGCATCGTCGATCCAGGTGGTGAGTCGCTGGAAATGGCGGTCGTTGATCACCGAGGTATAGTCGGGATTGGCGAGCACGCTGGGATAGAGCCGAGCCGCCGCCGCGGTGAGGCCGGCAACCACCGCTTCCTCCTTCTCGGCCGGGACGAGCAGATAGTCGGGCGCGAGGCAGACCTGCCCCGCGTTCATCATCTTGCCGATCACCACGCGCTCGGTCGCCTGCGCGATGTCGGCGCTACGGCCGAAGATCACCGGCGACTTGCCGCCCAGCTCGAGCGTCACCGGCGTGAGATTGTCGGCGGCTGCGTGGAGGATGTGGCGGCCGATACCGGTCGCGCCGGTGAAGAGCAAGTGATCGAACGGCAGCTTAGCGAACCCTTCGCCCACCTCGGGTCCGCCGCTGACGAACGCCAGCTCCTCCTCGGCGAAGAAGTGCGGGACCAGCTCCTCGAACAGCGCCGCCACTGCGGGCGTGTATTCGCTGGTCTTGACCATCGCCCGGTTGCCGGCCGCGAAGATGCCCGCCAGCGGCCCCATCGTCAGATTCACTGGGAAGTTCCACGGCGAGATCACGCCCACGACGCCCTTCGGCTGACACTCGACCCACCCCTTGCCGCCGAGCAGCCCGAGCGGAAACAGCACCGGCTTCTTCTCGGGTCGCGACCAGCGCGCGAGATGCCAAATCGCGTGCCGCAGCGGCGAGACCGCGGCGACCACATCGGTGATCATCGATTGTTCGCGGCTACGGTGCCCGAAATCCTCGCTCAACGCATCGCAGAAGTGGGCGGCGTTGTCCGCGACCATCGCCGCGGCGCGCTTGAGCCGGTCCTTGCGCGCGGCGAGCGGCACCGGAAGCTCGGCCATGAAGGCCGCGCGCTGGCGTTCGAGAATGTCGCGCATCGCCCTATCCTCCCAGACCCGTGGCCGCCGCCAGCCACACGCCCCAGGCCGACGCCGCGAGCATCGTGCCGAGCGGAAGCCGGTCGTGCATCCCCATCTGCCTGCCCGCGACCCGGAGCGCCAGTGCCGCCGAGAGTCCGATCAGGCACGCGGCGAGCAATACGGCCGGCAGCGCGTGCCAGCCGAGCCACAGCCCGATCGCACCGAACAGCTTCGGATCGCCTCCGCCGAGCCCGACCCGCCCCCGCGCACGCCGATAAGCTTCGGCGACCAACGCGAGCACCGCATAGCCCGCCGCGCCGCCGATCAACCGGTCGGTCAGCGCCGGATCGAGTCCCGCCAATCCCGTCGCCAGCCCGATCGCGGCGAGCGCGCCGGTCAGGGCATTGGGCAGCCAGAACGCCACAAAGTCGAGCACGCCCAGCGCGAGCAGCAGCCAGCCGAACACCGCGCCGGCCGCGCCCTCCGCTCCGGGCGCGGCAAACCCCGCCCCCAACCCGATACCGAGCCCCAGTAGCTCGATCGCAACATGCCCCGGGTGGATTGCCGCGCCGCACGCCGCGCAACGCCCACGCAGCACGGCATAGCTCAGCACTGGCAGCAGTTCGCCCGGCCCCAGCGTCTTGCCGCACGCATCGCAGGCCGATCGGCCCGCCGACGCGGATCGCCCCTGGGGCAGCCGCACCCCCACCGTCGCGATGAAGCTGCCGAACACCGCCCCGAGGATTCCCAGCAGAACGGGCCACGCCCAGTCAGGCATAATGCGGCGGCTTCTTGCGGATCAGGTAGCGGTAGACGCCGAACACGTCGATCGCGAGCAGCACGATGTTCTGGGTCCACAGCGGCGCATCGTGCGCCATCAGCGCGCCCGCGATCCACGCGGCGGCGGAAGCGACGAACAGCGCGAAGCCCCATCCGGTCACGCGCCGCCCCACGTCGAGCGCCACCATGAACGCCGCGATCATCCCGCTGATCGAGGCGAACCATTTGAGGATTTCTACCAGATGCATGCGCGCTTCCTCCGCCCCTCCTCTCCACGATCGCGGCGGATTGGGAAAGCGGAGATGCTACAGCCCCTCGTTCCAGTAGAAGCTGTTGATGTCGAAATAGATGTCGACTTTCTGCTGGGTCTTCGGATCGGTGACCGAAAGCAGGTCGAACGCCTTCTTGCCGTGGACGATCAGAGATTGCCCGCCCGGGCGCAGGCCCAGCGCCCCCAGCACCTCATATTCGTCGTGGACGCTCTTGACCTTGTAGGCGGTCGCCTCGGACTTGCCGTCGCCGCTCTTCAGGATCTCCGCCACGCGGGCCGACGGCGGCGCCGGCGCCGCGTCCTGCGGAACGAGCATCATCAGCGCGAGTGAAGTCAGAAACATTGCCTGTCTCCCAAAGCGAGGTCAGGGCACCGTTTCGTTCGGGTCCACGCCCCAGATGTGCGACACCTCGACGTAGCCGCCGCGCCCGTGGACGTCCAGCCAGCACCAGCCGCGCGCGCACTTGCTGATCCGGCCGACCACGCCGGGCGCCGCGCGCCAGTTGATCCGGGCGTTGAAGCGCGGCGCCGCGCGCATCTCGAGGATCGTGCCGACCACCATCGCGGTGCGCGCTTCGCTGAGCAGATTGACCTGCATCCAACCCTGGGTGCCGTCGGGATCCTCGATCTTGCGCCACTCGCCATAGACGTCGATCACCTTGATCGGCAGGTCCTCGCGTTGATAGAGCCAGCTCGAGGGGTAGGTGCGCGCGGGGCCGGTGCGCATCCGCGCCTTGCCCGATGCGATCGACGCGAAATAGGGCGGCTTGCGCTGCGCCCATGCGCCGTCAGGCGCCAGCGCGCTGAGCCCCAGCGCGACCGCGCAGAGCACGAGCCATCCCGAAATTCGCAATGCGGCCCCCTTGCGATGCTTGACCCTCAGCTTACCCCGATGCGCGCCCCGGCTTCAAGCCGTTGACTGGCGGAGCCGCTCCGGCCAATCCGCCCTTTATGGCACAGGCGCCGCGCCCCACCCGTCCGCGGGTCGTCATCACCCGCACCTTGCCCGATCCGGTCGAGGCGCGGATGGCCGAGCTGTTCGACTCGCACTCCAACCGCGGCGACGCGGCGATGGACCGCGCCGCGTTGGCGGCGGCGATGGCCGATACCGACGTATTCGTCCCCACCGTCACTGACAGCATCGATGCGGCGCTGATCGAGGGCGCGGGCGAGCGCCTGCGCCTCATCGCCAACTACGGCGCCGGCGTCGGCCACATCGACCTCAAGGCCGCCCGCGCGCGCGGCATCGTGGTGACCAACACGCCGGGGGTGCTGACCGAGGACACCGCCGACATGGCGATGGCGCTGATCCTCGCCGCGCCGCGCCGGCTGGCCGAAGGCGACAAGCTCGTCCGCTCGGGACGGTGGACGGGCTGGTCGCCCACTGGAATGCGCGGGCACCGGATCGGCGGCCGCAAGCTCGGCATCCTCGGCATGGGCCGCATCGGCCAGGCGGTGGCGATGCGCGCGCGCGCCTTCGGTCTCCAGATTCACTACCACGGCCGCCACCGCATCCCCGACGTGCTCGAAGCCCAGCTCGGCGCGACTTTCCACGCCGATCTCGATGCGATGCTCGCGGCGGCGGACATCCTCACCATCCACACGCCGCACACACCCGCTACTGCCGGGCTGATCGATGCGCGGCGGCTCGAGCTGCTCGGACCCGAGGGCTGGCTGATCAACACCGCGCGCGGCGAGATCGTCGATCCCGAAGCCCTGATCGCGGCGCTGACCGGTGCGCGGATCGCGGGCGCAGGGCTCGACGTCTATGCCGGTGAGCCGCATGTCGATCCGCGGCTGATCGCGCTCGACAACGTCATCCTCCTGCCCCACCTCGGCTCGGCGACGTTCGAGGGGCGCGAGGCGATGGGCGCCAAGGTCATCACCAACATCCGCGTCTGGGCCGATGGCCACCGCCCGCCCGATCAGGTGCTCGAGGGGTGGGTTTAGACGGGAAATTCGACCGGCTACCCATTACTCGTCACCCCGGACTTGGTCCGGGGTCCACCGGGTGGTCGAGCGTAGGACGAGAAGCGCTTGTCCGGCGCTCGCCGCACGGTGGATGCCGGAACAAGTCCGGCATGACGAATAATACTTATCGAGCGCGACCTGGCAGGACTTTACATAACTTTACGCACGCCATGCACGGCAGCAAAGCCGCGCGCCTAGCACCGGAACCGCACGGCGCATTCCGCGCCGCACCGCGAAAGGGTTCCGACATGACTCAGCAGAACGACGAGACGACGCCTCCGCGCAAGGGCCTGGGGCAAGGATGGAAACTGGTGGGCCTGCTCGCAGTCACCGCGGGGCTGGCGGGCGTCGCCGGTGCCGGGCTCGCCAACGGGCAGGTGATGCACGCGATGCATGCGATGCACGGCGGCATGCAGAGCGATCCGTCGGCGATGGAGCAGCATTTCGACGAGATGATCGGCACCATCCTGCCCGATGCCACCCCGCAGCAGAAGGCCCGGCTCAAGGAGATCATGCAGTCCGCCCACGCCGACCTGCACGGGCTCCATTCCGGGCTCGGCGAGGCGCACGCACAGATGCTCGATCTGCTCGCGCGGCCGACGGTCGACCGGGCGGCGCTGGAGGCGCTGCGCACGGGGCAGGTGCATCAGCTCGACGCCACCTCGGCGCATCTGGTGAGTTCGTTCGCCGACGCGGCCGAGGTGCTCACCCCGGCGCAGCGCGTGACGTTCGTCGAGCACATCAAGATGCAGATGCATTGATCGAAACCGGCTATCCTGCCGTCAGCGCGTCCGCCGGGCTCCGGCGGGCGCGCCGAATTTCGTTCCCGTGACTCGAGACGACCCGGCATGGCCCAACGCATCCTGATGATCGAGGACGACCGCCGCCTCGCGGCGATGGTGGGAACGTATCTCGCCAAGAATGGTTATGAGTTCGAGCATGCCGCGACCGCCGCCGCCGGGCTCGATTTGCTGCGCGCTAACCCCGTGGGCATCTCCGCGATCCTGCTCGACTTGATGCTGCCCGACGCCGACGGGCTCGACGTCTGCCGTCGCATCCGCGCGCTGCCGCCGCCGGTCCAGTCGCTTCCGGTGGTGATGCTGACGGCCAAGGGCGATCCGCTCGATCGCGTGATCGGGCTCGAAATCGGCGCCGACGACTATCTCCCCAAACCGTTCGAGCCGCGCGAGCTGCTGGCCCGGTTGCGCGCGGCGCTGCGCCGCCCCAGTCTGGCCGGCGCTCCCGCCCCGCGCCAACTTCGCTTCGGGCGACTCGAGATCGACCCCGAAGCGCGCGCGCTGTTCCTCGACGGCAAGCCGGTGACGGTGACGTCCTATCAGTTCGACCTGCTCGTCGCGCTCGCCGAGCGGGCCGGGCGCGTGCTGTCGCGCGAGCAATTGCTCGACGCGGTCAAGGGCGCGGCGCTCGAGCCGTTCGACCGATCGATCGACGTCCACATGGCACGCCTTCGCGCGGCGATCGAGGACGATCCCAAGCACCCGCGCCGAATCGTGACCGTGCGCGGCGCGGGCTATGTCTTCGCCAAGGTGCAGGATGGCTGATTCGGCGCCCCCCTTCCGCCATCGGCTCTACGTCCGCATCTATACCGCGCTGCTTGCGAGCATCACGATTGCCGTAATCCTCTTCGCGCTGATGCACATGCGCTACATGAATCGCGGCGCCTCGATGGTGCTGATCGCGATGTGGACGGTGATCGGGCTGGGCGTGGCGGCGGGCGCCTATCCGGTGGTGCGGCGGCTGACTCGGCGGCTCGAACACCTCCAGGCGAGCGTCGACGCCTGGGGCGGGGGCAAGCTCTCGACTCGAGTCGACGTGGACGGCGACGACGAGATCGCCCGGCTCGCGGCGAGCTTCAACCTCTCCGCCGAGCGGATCGAGGCGTTGATGGGCGCGCAGAAGAGCCTGCTCGCCAACGCGTCGCACGAGCTGCGCTCGCCGCTGACTCGGATCCGAATGGCGGTCGAGCTGCTCCAGCCGCGCGCCCCGCCCAAGGTGCGCGACGAGCTTGGCCGCAATATCGA
Source organism: uncultured Alphaproteobacteria bacterium (assembly GCA_963799985.1). GTDB lineage: Bacteria > Pseudomonadota > Alphaproteobacteria > Sphingomonadales > Sphingomonadaceae > Sphingomonas. The sequence goes on from CAWCZC010000005.1 coordinate 805,413, forward strand.
GGAACTCGACCAGCTGATCGACGAAGTGCTGCTCGCCAGCCGTCTCGACGCCTTCGCCGAAGCCGAGCGCCACCCGGTTGCAATCGATCTGACCGCGCTGGTGGCGGAGGAATGCGCTCGCGCGGGCGCCGATCTGACCGCACCGCGGATCAGCATCGACGGCGAACCGCGCCTGCTCCACCGCCTCGTGCGCAACCTGCTCGAGAATGCGCTTCGCCATGGCCGGGGCAGCCCGGTCGACGTCACGCTGACCGAAGAAACCGGCACGGTGCGCCTGTGCGTGTGCGACGGCGGCCCCGGCGTGCCCGAGGCCGAACGCGAGCTGATCTTCACGCCCTTCTACCGGGTGCAGGGCGCGAGCGAGTCCGACGGCGGTGTCGGCCTTGGGCTCAGCCTCGTCCGCCAGATCGCCCGGCGCCACGGCGGCGACGTGACCTGCCTCGCGCGCGCCGAAGGCGGATGCTGCTTCGAAGTGGTGTTGCCCGGGCAATCATAGACCGCGCAGCCACTCGGCGATCATTGCCTGGCCAGCCCGCACCGCGCGTGGCCCGTGCGCGTCATGATCGGCGCGCAACCCGTCACGGGCGACAGTCTCCGCGCCGTCCAGCCACGCCTCGAAGCGCGGGTCCTCGCCCATCTCGGCGTGGAATTGCAGCGCCAGCAGCGCCGGACCACGCCGGAACGCCTGATGCGGATAAGCCGCGGTCGATGCCAGCAGCTCGACTCCGTCAGGCAGATCGAAGGTGTCGCCGTGCCAGTGCAGCACGGGCACGTCCGCGACATGCCGCAACGCCGACTCCGAACCCGACGGATTGAGCGTCACCGGCGCGAAGCCGATCTCGGGCTCCGGCCCGCGGTAGACCCCCGCGCCCATCGCCGCCGCGATCATCTGCGCGCCCAGGCAGACGCCCAGAGTCGGCAGCCCGCGCTCGATCCGTTGCGTCAGGCGGGCGATCTCGCAGCCGATCCACGGATGCGTCTCGCGCTCGTAGACGCCCATCGGCCCGCCCATCAGCAGCAGCAGGTCGGGGGTTAGGAAATCCACCTCGGCGAATTCCGGATCGGCGACGTCGACGCGCTCGAGCGCATAGCCCGCCGCCTCGATCGGCGCGCGGAAGCCGGCGATACCCTCGTAGGGAACGTGGCGGACGATGAGACCGGTCTTCATCCGTCCGCCCTAGCCGCGCGGGCCGAAGGAGCCAGCCAAGGCTTTCTTGGCGGCTGCCAAGCCCCGCTCAATCGCCGGTGAGGATGCGGTCGACGAGCTGCTTCACCGTCGGCACGAAGCCGTTCGAATAGAAGGGATCGCGCTTGAAGTTGTAGGCGTTGTGCCCGGCGAATATCAGGTTCTGCTCGATCGGGCCGCCGTGCGCGATGTCCTGCAGCGTCTTCTGGATGCAGAAGCTGCGCGGATCGGCGAGCCGCCCGGTCGAATTGGTCTCCGAATCGGCCCAGGACGAGAAGGCGCACTGGCTGAGGCAACCCATGCAGTTCGCCTGATCGACGCGGATCATCGTTCTTTTCCTCGGCGGTCACGAACACCAGCGTGTTGTCGGGCGTCTTGAGCGCGTCGGTGAAGCCCAGCCCGTGCCATTCGCGCGCACGGAGCAGGTCGTTGCGGGTCACCCAGAAATTCTTGCCCTTCACGCCCACGTCGAGCTGGAAGGTGTGGTCCCCGGCGAGCTGGGTCGAGAAGGGGATCTGCCGCTCCGAACGCGCTTCGAGGTTGCGCAGGAACGGATTGCGCACCGCGCTCGAATAGAAGCCGGTCGGCGAGAAGCGGTGGAGCAGCACCTCGCCTTCCTCGATGTTGGTGAGCTTGGCCTTCCACGCCTCGGGGATCGGGCTTTCCTTGGTGAGCAACGGACGAGTGCCGAACTGGAAGACGATCGAGCCCAGCTCGGGATTGTCGATCCAGTGGTTCCAGTCGCGCAAATACCAGACGCCGCCGGCCATCACGATCGGCACGCTGTCCGGAATGCCGCCCTCGCGCATCGTCTCGCGCAGTTCCTTGACGCGGGGATAGGGGTCCTGGGGCTTCAGCGGGTCCTCGGCGTTCGACAGGCCGTTGTGCCCGCCCGCGAGCCAAGGGTCCTCATAGACCACCGCCGCCAGCCATTCCGCCGCCTTCGAATAGGCCCGCTTCCACAGCGCCCGGAACGCGCGCGCCGAGCTGATGATCGGCAGGTAGCTGACGTCGTACGACGCCGCGATCTCGCTGAGCTTGTACGGCATGCCCGCGCCGCACGTGACGCCCGCGACCAGCCCGCGCGTGCGCTCGAGCACGCCGGTCAGCACGCGCTGCGCGCCGCCCATCTCCCACAGCACGTTGATGTTGATCGCGCCCTTGCCGCCAGCGATCTCGAACGCCTTCTTGACCTGCTGGACCGCGCCTTCGATCGCATACTGGATCAATTCCTCGTGGCGTTCGCGCCGGGTGAGCGCGCTGTAGATCTGGGGGATGATCTTGCCTTCGGCGTCATAGCTGTCGGCATTGACCGCCGAGACCGTCCCGATCCCGCCAGCGGCGGCCCATGCGCCCGCGCTGGCATGATTGGTGGCGGCCACGCCCTTGCCGCCTTCGACCAGCGGCCAGACTTCGCGGCCGTTATAACTGATCGGTGTTAGTCCCTTGAACACACATCCTCCGGGCAAAATCGCGCGGACGCTATACCGATTGGCGCCCGGAAGCGAGAAATATCGAGTCAGCCGAGCACGCCCGGCCTGCCCATCGCCTCGCCGTAGAGCTTCGCATATTCGGCGATCATGCGATCCTCGCCGTACAACGCAGCCGCCCGAATCTTGTTCGCTTCGCCGACCCGGACTCGCTCCTCAGGATATTTCGCGAGCAGGTCGAGCCGGTCGCGCAGCGTCACTTCGGTGCGTATTTCCGAGAGATAGCGGACGTTGATCTCCGAAACCATGTGCGGGATGTCGCCCAGCACCGGCGCCACCACCGGCAGCCCCGCCGCCATCGCCTCGAGGATCGAGATCGGCGCCTGCTCGCTCTTCGAGCTCAGCGCAAAAATGTCGAAAAGCCCCATGTAGCGGTGCGGATCGGGCAGGAAGCCGGGGAGCAGCACACGGTCCTGCAGGCCCATCAGTTCGGCGGCGTTGAGGATGGTCTGGCGCTCGGGGCCCTCGCCGACGATCACCAGCCGCATCGGCTCGAGCATGCCGCCCACCGCGCGGACCAGCATCGGCAGGTCCTTGACCGCGCGGAGCCCGGCGACGCTGCCGACGATCGTCTCGCCGGGCTTGCGAACCAGCCCGGGGATCGCCTTGGCGTTCGGCTTCTTCGCATAGAGCGCGACCGGAATTCCGTTCGGAATCCGCCGCAGCCGCTCGGCCGGCTGGCGCCAATGCTTGAGCGCGATCCGCTCGAGCGTCCCCGAGGGCACCACCAGCGCGTTCGCCGCGGGCAGCGCGATCCGGCGATACATGTTGCGCACCGGATTGAGCCGCAGCGCCTCGTCCGCATTGAAGCCGTCCTCGTGGTGGACGATCGGCGGCAACCCCTTGCCGAACACGCGCGCGGCCATCACCCCGTCGATCGCGCCCCAATTGTAGGTGAGCACCAGATCGAACCGGCGCATGAACCGCGCGATCTCCTCGTAGCGCCTGACCGAGGGGCGGCCACTCAGCGGCGGCGGGTTCTGCGCGATCTCGTACTTGACGCCCTTCGCGATCGCCTCGCGCGCGGCATATTGATCGGGCATCGCCGAGACGATCGTGTGCCGCGCCTTGTCGCCGAACGCGTTCATCAGCCGCACCGCCCGCGCTTCCTTGCCGCCGAGCGCGAAGGTGGAATGGAGGTGGAGGATGTGGATGGGCATGGCGGCGGTGGATAGCGGGCAAAACCACGTCCGTCATCCCGGCGATAGCCGGGACCAAGAGCCACAAAGGACATCGCTTGTGATTCCTGGGTCCCGGCTTTCGCCGGGATGACGACCAGGGACTACGCGACCACCTTCGCTTCGGCCACCCTCGCCAGCATCCGATCGATCCCCGCCGCCGCCTCCGGCTCCTCCAGCGTCGGCGCATGCCCGACGTCGGGCACGGTGACGAGCTCGGCGCCAGGTAGCCGCTCGATCATCCGGTCGGCGACGCCTGCGCTCAGGATGTCCGATCGCGCGCCGCGTACCACCAGCACCGGCTTGCCCTTGAGCCCGTCGAGCGTCGGCCACATGTCCGGCCCCGCTTCGTTGCCCGGCACGCGGAACGGCTCAGCGATCTTCATGTCGTAATCAAGCACGATCCGGCCCGAGCTGCTGAGACGATAGACTCGCTTCGCCATCCGCAGCCAATCCTCGATCGCATAGTTCGGATAGACATCCGCATTGGTCTCGGCGAGCGCGCGGGCGGCGTGCATCCAGGTCGGGTGCCACACGCCCTTGCCGACATAGCCGCGGATCCGCGCCAACCCCGCCGGATCGACCTCCGGTCCCACGTCGTTGAGCACGGCGCCGGCGATCCGCTCGCGGTCGGTCGCCGCCAGCAGCAGCGTCACCAGCCCGCCGAGCGAGGTGCCGACCGCTACGAACCGCTCGATCTTCTGATCGTCGAGCAGCGCCGCGACATCCTGCATGTAGGTCAGCGGCACATAGGTCATCGGGTCCTTGGCGTAGGCGCTTTCACCCCGCCCGCGGTACTCGACCAGAATCACCCGCCAGTCGCCGGCAAGCCGCGTGGCGAGGCTTTCGTAGTCGCGCGCGTTGCGAGTGAGGCCCGGGAAACAGAGCACCGGCGGCCGGTCTGCGCGACCCGGATAATCGCGGTAGTGCAGTCTCAGGCCGTCCTTGGACCACCAATAGCCGTCGAGATAATCGCTGTTGCGCCGTTCACCCATCGCTCCCCATATCGCCGGATGGTCACGTCCCCGCAACCCACGACATTCACACCCGAGCGAATGATCCTCGCACTGGGCGATTCCTTCTACGATCCGGTCGCCGCGGCGGACTTTCCGCGGACGACCCTGCGTTTCCGCAACGATCGCGCCGCGGCATCGGTGGGGCTCGCCGGCCTGAGCGACGAGAAATGGATCGCGCATTTCGGCCGCTTCGCCTCGATGCCGGGCAGCCTCGAGCAGCCGCTCGCGCTGCGGTACCACGGGCACCAGTTCCGCGTGTACAATCCCGAGATCGGCGACGGGCGGGGCTTCCTGTTCGCGCAACTCCGCGACACGTCTGGCCGGTTGCTCGATCTCGGGACGAAGGGTTCGGGGCAGACGCCGTGGAGCCGGTTCGGCGACGGCCGTCTCACGCTCAAGGGCGGCGTGCGCGAAATCCTCGCGACCGAGATGCTCGAGGCGCTGGGGGTCGAAACCTCGAAGAGCTTCTCGCTGATCGAGACCGGCGAGGAACTCCATCGCGGCGACGAACCCTCCCCCACGCGTTCGGCGGTGCTTGTCCGCCTGAGCCACGGCCACATCCGCATCGGCACCTTCCAGCGCCTCGCCTTTCACGGCGATGCCGAGGCAATGGAACGATTGACCCGCTATTGTCTCGCCAACTTTTTCGGCGAGCAGCCCGGTGATGATGCCGCGCAACGCCTGCTCGGTCATGTAGTCGAACGCACTGCGCGGCTCGCGGCCAGCTATATGGCCGCGGGCTTCGTCCACGGCGTGCTCAACAGCGACAACATCAACGTCACCGGCGAGAGCTTCGACTACGGCCCATGGCGGTTCGCCCCGACTTGGGACCCGGGTTTCACGGCGGCCTATTTCGATCACGCCGGGCTCTATTCGTTCGGCCGCCAGGCCGAGGCGATCTTCTGGGATACCATGCAGCTCGCCAATGCGCTGAGGTTGATCGGGCCCGAGGAGCCCTTGATCGAAGTGCTGGACGCGTTTCCGTCGCTTTATCGAACTGCACTGGGCGGCGCGGTGACGTGGCGGCTCGGGGTCGCGAGCGATGCCGAAACCGCGATCGAGCTGGTGAACGCGATCGCGGAAGCGCTTGTCGGCACAGGCACCTCGATCGACCGGTTCTACTTCGAGTGCTTCGGGGGCACCGTACCCGCTGCCTACGGCCCCGAATTCGAGACAGTCCGACGCCTGATCGCCGGCCTTGCGCCGCGCAAGCCGCGCGACCCTCCCTATTGGTCCGACGCCGAGCCCTGCTCGATGCTGATCGACGAGGTCGAGGCGATCTGGGCCGCGATCCGCGAGCGCGACGACTGGGCTCCGCTCCACGCCAAGGTCGCCGCGATCCGCCGGATGGGAGACGCGCTCGCCTGAGCAAATCGGGGGTGTGGCGTCGGCCTGCGATTTCGTGCAAGAGCAGGCCGACCACCCCCGGGGCCCGTACCAAGACCAAGAATGGCCGGACAGGAAATCATCTCTACCGAACCCGCGACGGGCGCCGTGCTGTGCCGCCAGCGCGCGGGCGATGTCGACAAGGAAGTCGCGCACGCGCGGCGCGGCTGGGCCGAATGGGCCGCGCGCCCGCACGCCTATCGGATCGAGGCGCTGCGCCGCTTCGCCAATGTCGTCCGGCAAAAGGCCGATGCGTTCACCGATCTGCTCGCGCGCGAAACCGGCAAGCCGATCTGGGAAGCGCGCACCGAGGTCGAGAGCGTGATCGCCAAGGTCGACATCTCGATCTCGGCCTATTCGCAGCGCACCGGCCAGGTCCGCCTCGACGCGCCGATGAGCGTGCGCATGGCGCTACGCCACAAGCCGCACGGCGTGCTCGCGGTGCTCGGGCCCTACAATTTCCCCGCGCACCTGCCCAACGGCCACATCGTCCCCGCGTTGCTCGCGGGCAATGCGGTGGTGTTCAAGCCGTCGGAGAAGACCCCGGCGTCGGGCGCCTTCCTCGTCGAGTGCTTCCATGCCGCGGGCGTCCCCGAAGGCTGCATCCGCCTGCTGATCGGCGGGCCCGAGGAAGGCAAGGCGCTCGCCGGCCATCCCGACATCGACGGACTGCTGTTCACCGGCTCCGCGCACACCGGAATCGCGCTCAACCGCCAGTTCGCGACTCGCCCCGAAAAGATCCTCGCGCTCGAGATGGGGGGCAACAACCCGATCGTGGTGTGGAACACCCCCGATCTCTATTCGGCTGCGGTGCTGGTGGTGCAATCGGCCTTCACCACCGCGGGCCAGCGCTGCACCGCCGCTCGCCGGCTGATCGTCGACCAGAAATTGTTCGATCCGCTAATGGGCGAGCTCAACAAGTTGATCGGCCGCCTGATCATCGGCGAGCCGCACGCCGACCCCGCGCCGTTCATGGGCCCGGTGATCGATAACGACAGCGCCGATATGCTCACCGAGAGCTTCCTAGCGCTCTCCACCCGCGGCGGCCGTCCGCTGCGCCACATGGAGCGCCCGATCGACGGCCGCCCCTTTCTCACCCCCGGCGTGATCGACATGACTGACGCGCACGAGAAGCCCGACGTCGAGCTGTTCGGTCCGATCCTCCAGGTCTTCCGCACCGCCACCTTCGAGGATGCGATCGTCGAGGCGAACAACACCCGCTACGGCCTCTCGGCCAGCCTCGTGAGCCAGGATCCCGCGCTCTACGACCAGTTCTGGGCGAACATCCGCGCGGGTATCGTCAACTGGAACCGGCCGACCAATGGGGCATCCTCCTCGGCCCCCTTCGGTGGGGTCGGCTGGTCGGGGAACCATCGCCCCAGCGCCTTCTACGCCGCGGACTATTGCGCCTATCCGGTCGTCTCGTCGGAAGCCGACCAGGCACGCGCTGCGATCGGGCTGGGCTTGCGGGACGCCTGACATGGAGGCGGAGGAACCCGCCAAGTCCCCGATTTCGGTCGTCAGCTGCGTGCTGCTGATTCTGCTGCTCGCCGCCGCGCTCGGGATCGGCACCAGCTTCATGCTCCATCGCCTCCACGATCAGCGCGCCGCCGAGGCGTTCGCCGCCCAAATCGAGGTCCACCGGGGCGCCCGGCCCGCCGATCCCAAACCCGACGCGCTCGAGAACGCGCTCCCCAAACTCGATTCCGCCGAAGGCCTGCGTTTCCTCGCGCGCCCGACCTTCTCGCTCGACGACTACGGCGTGGCGATCCACGCTCGGCCCGACGGCACCGCCGAGGGAGCGATCCTGGTCTACGCGCGCATCCCCAAGACGGTGACCAGCCGCGCCTTCACCCTCCCCGCCCCCGCCTGGCACGACCTGACTGCCGCGATCAATTCCGCTCTGGCGCAAGAAGAGCTCAAACCCCGCTATTGCACCGACGGCGTCGCCTACACGATCGAGCGCGCCGCTACAGGACGACGTTCCTGGGGGACCAACGGCGTGGCCTGTCCGCTGCGCTACGCCCGCGTCGCCGCGATCCTGCGCGCGGCGCTGGCGAAGGACGCGCCTGGCCCGGATCTCCCGACCAGCGATACGTGGTCGAAACCGGGTTGAGCGCATGACCGAGATCGCCCACCTCCTCGGCGAGGCCGACCGCGCCGCCTCGCGCGGCGACCCGGCGCATGCCCGCACGCTGATCGAGCGCGTGGTCGTGCTTGAGCCCGGCCAGGCCGATCACCGCCTCCGCCTCGCCGCGCTCTGTCGGATGACCGGCGACGGCCCCGCCGCGCTCGCCGCCGCCGATGCCGCGCTGGCGATCGAGCCGCACAACTTCATGGCGCTGCTGATGCGCGCGAACCTGCTCGAAGCGATGGGGCATCCCGCCGGCGAGGCCTATGGCCGCGCGCTCGCCCGCAAGCCCGACGGCCCGCTCGCGCCCCAGATCGCCGCGGCGGCGGCGCGAGGCGAGACCGTCCACGCCGAATTCCTGGCGCAAGCCGAAGCCCGCCTCGCCGCCGCGATGGCGCCCGCCGAGCTACAGGCGACACCCGACGAAGCCCGCCGCATGGCCCGCTTCCGCACCAACGTGCTGCGCAAGACGCGCCCCTATCATTCCGAGCCGTCGCTGTTTCATTATCCGGGCCTGGTCGAGCGCGAGTTCTACGATACCGGCCGCCACCCCTGGATCGCTGATCTCGAAGCCTCGCTCGATCTCGTCGCCGCCGAATTCGAAGCGGTGATGGCCGCCGAGCGCACTGAACTGGCGCCCTACATCCAGTACGCCGAGAACCGCCCGCCCGACCAATGGGGGCCGCTCAACAACTCGCGCGACTGGACCGCGGTCCACCTGCTCCGCAACGGCTTGCCCGTAGGGGCGAACACGCGGCATTGCCCCGGTATCCTGGCACTGCTCGATCGCATGCCGCAGCCGCGCATCCCGGGCTGCTCGCCGAACGCGATGTTCTCGCTGCTCGCGCCCGACACCTGCATCCCCGCGCACACTGGCTACGCCAATATCCGCCTCGTCTGTCACCTGCCGCTGATCGTGCCCGAGGGGTGCTGGTTCCGCGTCGGCGCCGAGACGCGCTTCTGGGAACGCGGCAAGGCGCTGCTGTTCGACGATTCGATCGAGCATGAGGCGGCAAACCCCAGCCAGGGCTTGCGCGTGCTCTTCATCATCGACGTGTGGCACCCCGATCTCAGCGAGCCCGAGCGGCAAGCCATCGCCGCGCTGATGGGATCAAGCGAAAGCCTCGCGGCGGCGGCGCTTTAGGACCGGTCGATCCGCTCCTCTCGTCACCCCGGCCTTGTTCCGGGGTCCACCGGGAGGCCAGGCGAAGGTCAAGAGGGCCCTGTCCATCGCCCGCGGCACGGTGGATGCCGGAACCAGTCCGGCATGACGATCTAAGCTGGTTGCTTCCCAAATCGCGTCTTGTGGCTATGGTCTGGCGAACAACGAAAGCCGGGGAGAGAAAAGGATGCTCACGCGCAGAAACGCGATCGGCGCGGGCGCCGCGCTGGCAGCCGGGCTGGCGATCCCGCGCGCGCTCGCGGCCGCGCCGCTGCGCCCCTTCGTCCGCCGCCAGGGCACCAGCTTCACGATCGCCGGCAAGCCCTACCGCTACGCCGGCGCGAACATGTGGTACGGCGCCTATCTCGGCAGCACCGGCTCCTACGGCGACCGCCCCCGCCTGCTCCGCGAGCTCGATGCGCTCGCCGCGCTCGGCGTCACCAATCTGCGGGTGCTCGCATCGTCGGAGGATTCGCCGCTCAAGCATTCGGTCAAGCCCGCCTTCCGCAATGCGGGCAACGGGTGGAACCCCGATCTGCTGAACGGCCTCGACTTCCTCCTCGCCGAGATGGGCAAGCGCGGAATGAAGGCGGTGCTTTACCTCACCAATTTCTGGGAATGGTCGGGCGGGATGATGACGTACCTGAGCTACGTCAACGGCGGGAAGTACATCGACATGGGCGATCCCGCGCATCCCTGGCCGCAATTCCCCGACGCGGTCGCGCAATTCTACGCCAATGCCAAGGCGACCGGCCTGTTCGACGACTGGGTCCGAGCGATCGTCGGCCGCACCAACGCGGTCACCGGCGAGCCCTATGCGATGGACCCGACGATCATGGCCTGGCAGCTCGCCAACGAGCCGCGCCCCGGCGGCAGCGACGCGGTCGCCCTCCCCCTCCTCCCCGCCTTCTATGCCTGGACCCAGGCTACCGCGAAGCTGATCAAGTCGATCGACAGGAACCATCTCGTCTGCACCGGCAACGAGGGCCTCAAGGGATCGATGGAGAAGGCCGAGATCTACAAGACCGCGCACGCCATCCCCGAGATCGATTACTGCACCGCACACATCTGGCCGCTCAACTGGAGCTGGGTCGATTCGAAGGACATCGCCGCCACCAACGCGAGCGCGCTCGCCAAGGCGCAGGACTATATCGACCAGCACGCCGGCTTCGCGGCCGAGCTCGGCAAGCCGCTGGTGATCGAGGAGTTCGGCTATCCGCGCGACGGCGGCGGCTACGATCCCGAAAGTTCGACGCACTTCAAGGACGCCTATTACAAGCTGATCTATGACGCGGTCGAGAAGAGCGCCAAGGCCGGCGGCCCGATCGCAGGCTCGAACTTCTGGGCCTGGAACGGCGAAGGCCGCGCCGTCCATGGCGACCACCGCTACAAGGACGGCGACAACTTCCTCGGCGATCCCCCGCACGAGCCGCAAGGCTGGTACGGCGTGTTCGACAGCGACGCGGGAACGAAGGGCGTGATCGCGGCGCATGCGAAGGTGTTGGCGGGGATCGCTCAACCCTAAGCCGTCATGCCGGACTTGGTCCGGCATCCACCGCGCCCCCCGGCCTGTCGATCGGCTCGAATCCCAAGCCGGTCGCGTGATCGATCCAGCCCGGATTGTACCGCTCGATCAGGTTGAGCTTCCACTCTCGCCGCCAGCGCTTGATCTGCTTTTCGCGCCGGATAGCGGACTCCATGTCGCCGCCCATTTCGAAATAGACGAGCTTCAAAGCCCGATGCTTTGAAGCGAATCCTTTGGTCATTACCGTGCGGTGCTTGTGCAGGCGCCCCAGCAGGTCCGACGTCACGCCGGTGTACAACGTGCCGTTCTTGTCGCTAGCGAGGATATAAACGCATCGCTGGATCTCCCGCATGTCCAGAACTTAGACCGATGGTGGATGCCGGACCAAATCCGGCATGATGGTTGGGGGGCGTTAACCCCATCCGAACCAATTCCGTGATTATCCATCACGATGGACGCCATCGCCCAGCTCCTCGAAAGCGCGCGCCCCACCGCCACGGTGTGGGTGTTCGCCTTCTCGTTCATGACGGCGCTCGAGCTGCTCGCGCCGCGCAGCGCGGTCTCGATCGGGGCACGGCTGCATGGCGTGCTGTTCTGGGCGTTCTGGCTCCCCGCGACCGCGATCAGCTTCGCGGCGTTCCATTTGCTGTGGAACGCGATCGGCATTCCGCCGCTGGTGCGGCTGCCGCTCAGCCTCAACTGGACCGGCGCGTTCGCGGTGGTGCTCGCGCCAATCGCGGGTGCCATCGTCGGCGACTTCTTCTTCTACTGGTTCCACCGCGGCCAGCACGCCTGGTTCTGGCGCTATCATGCCGTCCACCATTCGATCCGCGACCTGAGCACGGTCAATTCGTTCCACCACGTCAGCGAGGGCGCGATCCAGGCCTTGCTCTACCTTGTCCCCACCAGCCTGATCGTCGCCGACACCGGCCCGGTGATCCCCGCGATGACCGCGCTGATCTTCTTCCAGGCCTCGCTGATCCATTCGTCGACCGCGGTGCATCTGGGACCCTTGCGCGAGCTGTTCGTCGACAACCAATTCCACCGCATCCACCATTCGCTCCAGACCGAGCATTTCGACAAGAACTTCAGCGCCTTCACCACGCTGTGGGACCGGCTGTTCGGCACCGCCTGGTTCCCCGCGACCGACGAATGGCCGGACACCGGCCTCGCCGAGATCGATCAGCCGCGCAGCGTGCGCGCCTGGCTCACCCTCCCCTTCCGCTTCGGGCGCGAGCCGGCGGTGGTCGAGGCGGTCCCGGCGCGGGGATAGTTTCGCTACCCCATTCCCAAACCATCCTCCGTTGCCCACGGCGCCCCGCGAGACCATTTCCCCCGCCATGGCAAGCCTTCTCGATCCTTCGCAGCGCGGCCGAGTCATCCTCGTCGGCGCGGGCCCCGGCGATCCCGGACTGCTGACCGTGCGTGCGGTCGAGGCGCTCAAGCAGGCCGACGTCGTCGTCCACGACGGGCTGATCGATCCGCGCGTGCTCGATCTCGCCGCCGCGACGCGCAGCGCATCTCGGTCGCCAAGCGCCGCGCGCGGCACACGCTGCCGCAGGAAGCGATCAACGCGCTGATCGTCGCGCACGTCCGCACCGGCGCGATCGTCGTGCGGCTGAAGGGCGGCGATCCCTTCATCTTCGGCCGCGGCGGCGAGGAAGTCGAGGCCGTTCGCGCCGCAGGCCTGCCGGTCGAGGTGATCCCGGGCGTCAGCGCCGCGCTAGGTTGCGCGGCCGAAGCGATGCTGCCGCTCACCCATCGCGACTGGTCGAGCGCGGTCAGCTTCGTCGCCGGCCAGTGCAAGGGTTTGAGCGAGCAGGACTGGTCCGGCCTCGCGGGCAAGGGCCGCACGCTGGTGATCTACATGGGCGTCGCCACGGCGGCCGCGATCGCCGACAAGCTGATGGCCGACGGCGTCGCCCCCGACATGCCGGTGGCGGTGCTCGAGCGCGGCACGCTCGAGGGGCATCGCGCGCTGCGCACCCTGCTCGCCGATCTCGGCCCGATGGTCGAGCGCGAGAAGGTCAAGAGCCCGGCGATGCATCGTCGTCGGCGAGGTCGTCCAGCTCGCCGACGCCGAGGACAAGCTCGCGCGCTGGGCGAAGATGGCGGAGGCTTCCGCATGAAGATCCTCACCGGCAACGACTTGCCGACCGGCGACGTCGATCTGGTGGACCGGCACCGGCTGGTCGCGCCATGTCGAGGATGCCGTCGACGTCGGCGAGCATGGCGAAGCGATCGCAAGCCGAGGAGAGCGCGCGCGCCGCGTCAACGCGGCCTACGTCATCGACGCGACCGAGACCCCGGACGGCCCCCGCCCCGCCCACATCAAGGACCGCGTTCGCGCGCTGGGCCCGACCGTGCGCCCCGACCTGACCTTGAGGCCCGCCGATCCGAACGCCGGGAGCTGGGTGATCTGATGTACCGCTACGACAAATACGACCAGGCGATCGTCGATGCCCGCGTCGAGGAATTTCGCGACCAGGCCGCGCGCCGCCTCGCCGGCGCAGCTGACCGAGGACCAGTTCAAGCCGCTGCGGCTGAAGAACGGGCTCTACCTCCAGCTCCACGCCTACATGCTGCGCGTCGCCATCCCCTACGGCACGCTCGACAGCCGCCAGATGCGCATGCTCGGCGCACATCGCGCGCAAGTACGACCGCGGCTACGGCCATTTCACCACGCGCCAGAACCTCCAGTACAACTGGATCAAGCTCGAGCAGGCCGCCCGACATCCTCGCCGATCTCGCGACGGTCGAGATGCACGCGATCCAGACCAGCGGCGAGAGCATCCGCAACGTCTCGTCGGACCAGTACGCCGGCGCCGCCGCCGACGAGATCGCCGATCCGCGCCCCTGGGCCGAGCTGATCCGCCAGTGCGACGACCTTCCATCCCGAGTTCAGCTACCTGCCGCGCAAGTTCAAGATCGCGGTGATCGCGGCGCGAGGAGGACCGCGCCGCGATCCGGCTGCACGACATCGGCCTGAAGCTGGTGCACAACGACGCGGGCGAGCTCGGCTTCGAGGTCTACGTCGGCGGCGGCATGGGCCGCACGCCGTTCGTCGCGCCGCTGATCCGCCCGTTCCTGCCCGCCGACAATCTGTTCAGCTATATCGAGGCGGCGCTGCGCGTGTGGAACCGCTACGGCGCGCCGCGACAACATCCACAAGCAGCGGATCAAGATCCTCGTCCACGATCTCGGCGCCGAGGAGTTCACCCGCCAGGTCGAGGCCGAATGGCAGGCGATCCTGCCCAACGGATCGGACGTACCGCGTGCCGAGTTCGATCGCATCGCCGCCTATTTCACGCCGCCGCCCTTCGAGACCGGATTGCCCGACGAAATCGACCGTCAGCGATCCCGATTTCGCGCTGTGGGTCGATCAGAACGTGCATGCCCACAAGGCGCCGGGCTATGCGATCGTCAACATCAGCCTCAAGCCGATCGGCGGCATCCCCGGCGACGCCTCGGCCGACCAGATCGACTTGATGGCCGATCTCGCCGAGCGCTACAGCTTCGACGAGCTGCGCGTGACGCATGCCCAGAACATCGTCCTGCCGCATGTCCGCAAGGCCGATCTCCACGCGGTCTGGCAGCAGCTGCGACGACGCCGGCCTCGCCGAACGCCAACCTCGACCTGATCAGCGACATCATCGCCTGCCCCGGCCTCGACTATTGCAGCCTCGCCAACGCGCGCTCGATCCCCGTGGCGCAGAAGATCGCGACTCGCTTCGCCGACATCGGCCGCCAGCGCGACCTCGGCGAATTGAAGCTCAAGATCTCGGGCTGCATCAACGCCTGCGGCCACCATCACGCCGGCCACATCGGCATTCTCGGCGTCGACCGGAAGGGCACCGAGAACTACCAGCTCCTGCTCGGCGGATCGGGCGCCGAGGACGCGAGCCTCGGCAAGATCACCGGCCCCGGCTTCGACGAGGACGGCGATCGTCGAAGCAGTCGAGAAGGCGACCGACGTCTATCTGCTCGAACGCGCCGAGGGCGAACGCTTCCTCGACACCTATCGCCGCATCGGCATGGAGCCGTTCAAGGAGGCGATCTATGGGTGAGACCGATCTTCGCTTCCGCGACCGACGAGCGCCACGAAGAGCCCGCCGTCACACTCGATGCTTTCCTCGACCCAGCCCGATGCCAGCGCGGTGCGCATCGAGGCGGGCGAAGACGCGCGGCTGCTGATCCCGCATCTCGCGCGTGTCGCAGCTGGTCGAGGTCGACTTCCCCCGCTTCCGCGACGGCCGCGGCTATTCCTCGGCGCGGATCCTGCGCGAGGCGGGCTATACCGGCGAGATCCGCGCGGCCGGCGACGTGCTGGTCGACCAGATGCTGTTCATGCGCCGCTGCGGGTTCGACAGCTTCGCGCCCAACGCACCGGTCGACGCCGAAGTGCTCGAGGCCGCGCTCGCGCGCTACGACTATCGTCTACCAGCCCGCTGCCGACGACGCCGTGCCCGTGTGGAAGCTGCGCCATGGCTGAGGCCGCCGCCCGCAAGATCGATCGCATCGACCTGACGCCGCGCTTCACCGAGGCCGACGCTGATCCGGCTCAACCATCTGTTCCGCGGCACCGACACCCAGGAGATGCTGCGCGTCGTGCTCGGCGAGCACATGCTGGGCGATGTCGCGCTGGTGTCTTCATTCGGCGCGGAATCGGCGGTGCTGCTCCATCTCGTCGCCTCGGTCGATCCGGCGATGCCGGTGCTGTTCATCGATACCGCCAAGCATTTTCCCGAAACGCTGGCCTATCGCGACCTGCTCGCCGCGCGGCTCGGCCTTCAGGACCTGCGCATCCTCCATCCCGATCCCGAAACCGCTCGCCACGCGCGACGCGACCGAGCTGCGCTGGTCCTACGATCCCGACGGCTGCTGCGAGATCCGCAAGGTGGTCCCGCTCGAGAAGGCGCTCGCGGGCTTCGACGCGACGATCACCGGCCGCAAGGCCTTCCAGGCGAGCACACGCGGCAACCTCCCCCGCTTCGAGATCGACGGAGGACCGGCTCGAAGATCAACCCGCTCGCCGAGCTGGACCAAGGCCGATCTCGACGCGTATTTCGAGGCGCATGACCTGCCCCACCACCCGCTGGAGGCGCAGGGCTATCTCTCGATCGGCTGCGCGCCCTGCACCAGCATGGTCAAGCCCGGCGAAGACCCGCGCGCGGGCCGCTGGCGCGGTTGGGAGAAGACCGAATGCGGCATCCATACGCCGCTTGAGGATGGGGACCCGAACCTGCCGGTGTTCTGAAACGTCCGGTCAGCGGCGGGCCTTGGAGACGTTGAGCGCCACCGCCGCGCGGATCAGGTCCTTCAGCGCTTCCTCGTCGATCGCCTCGCCCTCGCGGAAGTCGATCGCACGCCGGACGTTGCCTTCGAGGCTCGAATTGAACAGGCCCGCCGGGTCATCGAGCGCGGCGCCCCTCGCGAAGGTCGCCTTGACGACGGACTTGTAGGTCTCGCCGGTGCAGATGATTCCGTCGTGGTACCAGGTGGGCACCCCGCGCCACTTCCACTCCTCGACCACGTCGGGATCGGCCTGCTTGATCAGGGCGCGCAGGCGCGCGAGCGTCTCGCCGCGCCAGTCGCCGAGCTCGGCGATCCGGCCGTCGATCAACCGGGAGGGTGACTGTTCGCCGCTCATGATCGTTGCATCCTTCCCGTCATTCTCAATCGACCCGCGCCAGCAGCTGCTCGAGCGAACCGAAGAACCGCTGCCAGCCGAATTTGGCGCCCTGATACGCCTGCGCCTGATCGGGCCGGAAGCCCGTCTGCTCCATCCGAAGCAGCGTGCCGGCGCCCGAAATCCCGAGCGTCCAGGTGATAGTGCTCTCCAGACCCATCGCTGCCCAGGTGTAGGATAGCGTCCGCCCCGGCTCGACTTCGAGCACCTCGCAATCGACCGAACCCCAGTCTCCGCGGAAATCGAACTTGTGGCCGACGGTGGGGGCGAAGTCGTTCTTCATCAGCCACTCCGCGAGCAGATGCGGCTGAGTGAGCGCGCGCCAGATCTTCTCTGGCGGATAGGCGAGCTCGCGCTCGACGGCGACGGTGCGCGTTTCGGTGGCGGTGTCGGTCATTGATCCATCCTCTTGAGCAAATCCTCGAGCGCGTCGAAGCGGCCCTGCCAGAAATCGGCCATCTCGCGCGTCCAGTCGGCCAGCGGCGCCAGCGCGGCGGGCTGCGCGCTGTAATGGGTCTGGCGCCCCGCATGGCGATCGCGCACCAGCCCCGCCTGCCGTAGCATGCCGAGGTGCTTCGAGACGGCGGGTTGCGACACCCCCGCCCGGGCGGTCAGTGCGCCGACCGTCTGCTCCCCATCGCGGCACAGCCGCTCGAAGATCGCGCGCCGGGTGGGGTCGGCGAGCGTCCGGAAGAGCAGGTCGGGGTTGGCGGTGATCGGCACGCATAACTCTCTGGCTATGGATCAATCCATAACTACAGGGTGATGTGTGAGTCAAATGCTCAATCCAGACCCTCGTCCGCCGGTCTCGAGCGGGCCCCTCCCAACCGCGCCGGTCGCTCACTGGTCGATGGGGCAGGAATAGGATAGTCGACCGTCATCAGAATGGGGGAGCGGGGCCTTGAAATCCCTACTATTTGTCGCGGGCGCTCTATGGGCTGGTAACTTGCACGCCCAAACGGCGGCGGGGTCAATCAGCAGCTCGGTGGCACCGGCGCCCAGAGCCCCTGCTCCGCCAGAGGCAAGTCCGTCCTGCGAACTGCACATATTTCCGACAAATGAAATTATCAACTCTTCGCCGGATTACTTTGGGCAGGCGGGCATCATGGGGGCGGTTGTCGGATCGGCTCTCACGGCGGCGCAATCTTCTGGTTCAGGGAAACTGAGGGTTAGTGCCCTGGAGCAAATGCAGACTTATTTCACTCCGGGGACCCAGATACGCGAACTCACAGCAGCAGGCGTTTTGTCTACCTTGAAACTACCTCCGGACACAAAAATCGTCGAAGAAGCAGTGTTGCCAGCGCCCTATGGCGCTCCTCAAGAACCTTCCCTGAAACAAGCTTTCCGGGACTATTGGAAAGCGGTGAAGAATGGCACGCCGATAAGACCCTCATCCGCGCCCTGCTACAGGGAGCTGATAATCGCCTCGATCAGTATATCAAAAGGGCTCGGCAGCCTGAAATTTTCCGCGTCGTTCGTGTATCGAATATTTGACGACCAACATGCGGAGATCCATTCGTTTGACGGTGAAAATTCGGTCCCGAGGCCGGAGGCTTTTCCAGCGAGGACCGGCGACACCGATGCCGTTTCCGCGGCCGACGCGGGGTTGCGTACCGCATTCGTGGCGAATTTCTCCGAATGGGTGGCGCGCAGGGTGAAATTCTAGCCGGGTGCCCGACGGAGGCACTGGCAGCGCCATTCCAAATCGCCCTCGCCGCGTCCTCAATACGCTGGCACCAGATCGCTGAACTTTGTGAACTGCCGGTCGAACCGCAGGTCCACCGTCCCGGTGGCGCCGTGGCGCTGCTTGGCGATGATCACGCTCGCCTTGTTCGCGACGCGAAGCTGCTCCGCCTGCCAGTCGGAGTATTTCTGGATCTCGTCGGCGGAGGAATTGGCGTCGGGGGCCTTGGGCGCCTTGAAGTCGTGATAATATTCGTCGCGGTAGATGAACATCACGATGTCCGCATCCTGCTCGATCGATCCCAATTCGCGCAGGTCCGAAAGCTGGGGGCGCTTGTCCTCTCGACTCTCGACCGCGCGGCTGAGCTGCGAGAGCGCAAGCACTGGCACGTTCAATTCCTTGGCGAGCGTCTTGAGGCCGCGGCTGATCTCCGAAATCTCCTGCACGCGCCCGTCGCTCGCGCTGCGCGCGGTGCCTTGGAGCAGCTGGAGATAGTCGACCACCACCATGCCGATCTTGTGCTGCCGCTTGAGCCGCCGCGCGCGGGTGCGCAGCGCGGCGATCGTCAGCGCGGGCGTATCGTCGATGAAGAGCGGGAGCTGCTCGAGGTCGGCCGCGGCGCGCGCAAACCTCTGGAAGTTGGCGGCGCTGATGTCGCCGGTGCGCAGCTTTTCCGAGACGACTTCGGACTGCTCGGACAGGATGCGCATCGCGAGCTGGTCGGCGGACATTTCGAGGCTGAAGAACACCACCGGCGCGCCGACCGATTTCTCCTCGGGAATCCCCGCCTCCTTGTCGTCGACCCAGCGTCGGGCAGCATTGAAGGCGATGTTGGTCGCGAGTGACGACTTGCCCATGCCGGGGCGGCCGGCGAGGATGATGAGGTCCGAACGATTCATGCCCCCGGTCATCGCGTTGAGATCGGCCATGCCGGTGGTGATCCCCGAGACGCTGCCGCCCGAGTTCATCGCCCGCTCTGCCTGGCGCACCGCGAGCGACGCGGACCGCGCGAAGCTCTTGGCGCCGCCTTCCGCGCCGCCCTTCTCGGCGACCTCGTAAAGCTTGAGCTCAGCGGTTTCGATCTGCGCGGCGGGATTGATCTCGACGCTGGTGTCGAGCGCGCCGTCGACCATGTCGCGCCCCACCGTCACCAGCGCGCGGAGCATCGCGAGGTCATAGACCTGGTCCGCGAACGCCCGCGCCCCTATCAGGCTGGCGGGATTGCCGGTGAGCTGCGCCAGATAGGCAGGGCCGCCCAGCTCCTTCATTGCCGGATCGGCGGCGAACAGCGGACGCAGCGTCACCGGGCTCGCCAGCCGGTTCTCGCCGACCAGGAATGCGATCTGCTCGTAGATGCGGCCGTGGAGCGGCTCGAAGAAATGCTCTGGGCGCAGCCGCTGGAGCACGTCCTCGGCGATTCGGTTGTCGATCATCATCGCGCCGAGCAACGCCGCCTCCGCCTCCACGTTCTGGGGGAGCGTCACGCCTTCGGGTGGATCAGGAGGAGTCAGTCGCATCGGTTGGGCCATGTGCCACCTGTCGCGCAGACCGGCCCCGGCATCAACCGGTCCGCGCTTGTGAATAACGGGAATAGTCTCGTAGGGAACGGTCGCAATGGCCGATCCGCGCATCATCGACGTGACCCTCGACGAGCGCACCATCCTGTGGCGCTCGGCCGATATCGAGCAGGAACGCCGGATCGCGATCTTCGACCTGCTCGAGGACAATCATTTCGCCCCCCAGCGCCACCACCCGGACGGCTATGCTGGTCCCTATCGCCTGCGGCTGCGTGTCGAGGAAGGGCGGCTGGCGCTGGAAATCCAGCGCGAGGACGGAAGCGCGATCGAAACGCTGGTGCTCGGTCTCGCCCGCTTCCGCCGCCCGGTAAGGGATTATTTCGCGATCTGTGATAGTTACTACCAGGCAATTCGCAACGCGACGCCGCAGCAGATCGAGACCGTGGATATGGCCCGCCGGGCGATCCACAACGATGCGGCGACGCTGCTCAAGGAACGGCTGGAAGGGAAGATCGACGTGGATTTCGATACCGCGCGCCGCCTTTTCACGCTGATCTGCGTGCTCCACATCAAGGGCTGAGCGTGGCGGCGCGGATCTTGTGGCGACGGACGCGCATCCTCGCTGGGGTCGGGCTCGCGCTGGCCGTGATCGCGCTGTGCGCCTGGCTGCTCGCGATCAACTGGCGCCCGACGCAGCGCGATTTCCCCGCACAGGGAATCGACGTGAGCGCCGCGCAGGGCGAGATCAATTGGTGGGCGATCAAGGCGGACGGCATTCGGTTCGCTTATGCCCGCGCCACGATCGGCGCGACCGAGCGCGATCCGCGCTTCGACGCGAACTGGCGGGCGATGTTCGAGACGGGCACGCCGCATGGCGCGATCCACGTCTTCTCGCTGTGCCAGCTCGCCGCCGACCAGGCCGGAAATTTCGTGGCAACCGTTCCGCGTTCGCCCGACGAGCTGCCGATGGCGCTCGAGCTCGATTTCACCCCCGATTGCCCGGCCCGCCCGGCGCGCGAAGTGGTGATCGGCGAGATCGGGCGGTTCCTCACTGGCGTCGAGACCGACATGGGCAAGGCGGCGGTACTCAAGGTCACGCGCCGCTTCGAGGATTACTACCACGTGAGCCAGGCCTTTCCACGCAAGCTATGGAGCGTCCAGGCCTTCTTCCCGCCCGCCTATTTCGACAAGCCGTGGACGATGTGGCAGGCATCGAGCTTCCGCCGGATCGAAGGCGTGGCGGGGCCGGTCAACTGGGACGTGATGGCACGATGAACTCCACGCGAATTGATCGAGGCGGCCCGAATGGCTGCGCGGAATGCGTACGCGCCCTATTCGGGCTTCGCGGTCGGCGCGGCGGTGCTGCTGACGGACGGATCGGTGGTTACCGGCGCCAATTTCGAGAACGCCAGCTATGGCCTATCGCTCTGCGCCGAGACGGTAGCGCTCGCGACGGTCAACGCGCAGGGGCGCCTGCGCGAGGTGGCCGCGATCGGCGTGACCGCCGGCCGGATCGGCGGGCACGGCCCGGCCGGCACCACGCCGGTCAGCCCGTGCGGACGCTGCCGCCAGGTGATCAACGAGGCGGCGCAGCTTGGCGGGCGCGATATCCCCGTCTACTGCGGCGGTGCGGAAGGCGAGGCATTCGAGAGCTATTTGCTGTCGGAGCTCCTGCCGCATTCCTTCGGGCCGGCCGATCTCGGCCAGTCCTGACCGGGGAGAGGGACATGACCAAGCTTTTTGCTCGCCTGGCACTCGCCACGGCGCTCACCGTTTCCCTCCCGGCACTCGCGCAAGCATCGTCGCCGCCGCTCCTCGCCGGCGTCTTCCAGGACCATGCCGTGCTCCAGCGGGACCGGCCGATCGCTGTGTGGGGCACCGCGCCAGCCAAGTCTGGCGAAGTGCGGATCACGCTCGGGACCAGTTCGACCACCGTCAAGCCCGACAAGTCGGGCGCATGGCACGCGGAGCTTCCCGCGATGCCTGCGGGCGGCCCCTATACGCTGACGGCTGCCACGAAGAGCGGCGCCAGCGAGGCCGTCAATGACGTGCTGGTCGGCGACGTGTGGCTCTGCTCGGGCCAGTCGAACATGGAGTTCGGTGTCGGCGGGGTGGTCAACGCAGGGATCGAGATCGCCAACGCCAAGGACCCCGAGATGCGGCTGCTCAAGGTCGCGCATGATACCGCCGCCGCGCCGCTGGCCGAGTTCAAGACCGCGGTATCGTGGCAGCCGGTGACCCCCGACAGTGTCCGCAACTTTTCCGCCGCCTGCTACTTCATGGCGCGAGACCTGCGCACGACCGAGAAGGTGCCGTTCGGGCTGATCAATTCCTCGTGGGGCGGCACCGCGATCAATCCGTGGCGGAGCGAAGCCTCGCTCGCCGCCGATCCGCGCGCGGCTGAGGGACTCGCATTGCTGCGGATGTATCACAGCGACCCGGCAAAGGGCGCGGCGGCATTCGGCACCCCTTGGGAGGCCTGGTGGCGTGGGCGCACCCATGACGCGCCGGGTCAGGAGCCGTGGCAGGCGAATGCGCCCGGCGACTGGCAGACCGTCCCCAGGTTCGAATATTGGGAAAGCTGGGGCGTGCCCGCGTTGGCGCACTACGACGGCTTCGTCTGGTACCGCACCGAAGTGACGCTGACCGCCGCCCAGGCCGCGCAGCCGGCAACGCTAACGTTGGCGATCGCCGACGACATGGACATGAGCTTCGTCAACGGCATTCCCGTCGGCACGAACAACGATCCGAGCAATCCGCGCGCGTACCGTCTCGCGCCGGACACGCTGCGTGCAGGCGTCAACCGAGTCACCGTCGCGGTGCTCGATACGTTCGCGGGTGGCGGGCTGCACGGCAGCGAGGACCAGCAGACAATCCGCCTCGGCGATGGCAGCGTCGTCCCGCTGCCCTTGGCCTCGGGATGGCAATATCGAATCACGCCGGGCACCGGCGATCCGCCGCACGCCCCGTGGGAAGCGATCGCGGGCATGGCGGGGATCTACAACGCCATGATCGCGCCGCTCGGGCGCTACGGCCTGCGCGGCGCTGCCTGGTACCAGGGCGAGACTGACGCCAATGCCCCGCGCTATTATGCGGAGCGGCTCGCCGGGATGATGTCGGGCTGGCGCGCGCAGTTCGATAGCCCCACGCTGCCGTTCCTGATCGTCCAGCTGCCCAACTGGCAGGCGCGCAACGCCCAGCCCGTCGAGAACGGCTTCGCCTCGATCCGCGACGAGGAACGCCGCGCGGCCGCGGCCGACGCGCATGCCGCGCTGGTGGTGACGATCGACCTCGGCGATGTCGAGGACCTCCACCCGAAGAACAAGCAGGGTGTCGGCACTCGTATGGCTCGCGCCGCGCGAACGCTCGTCTATGGCGCCACCGCGGCGCCTTCGGGTCCGATGGCGGTCAAGGCGGTGCGCGCCGCCGACGGCATCCACATCGCCTTCAAGGACGTCGAGCGCGGCCTTCTTTCCTACAGCGGCGCGCCGCTCGGGTTCGAGCTGTGCGGTCCCGACACCGGAAGCTGCGCCTTCGCGACTGCCCGGATCTCAGGCAACGAGGTGATCGTCGCGAGCGAAAGCGCATCAGCGGTGCGCGTGCGCTATTGCTGGGGCGGCAGCCCGGTGTGCAACATCAGCGACGCCTCGACGATCCCCGCGTCGCCGTTCGAGCTTGCAATCGAATAGCCCCCTTGCCGAGTGCGGCCCGAGCCGCGAAAGCTGCCCACATGTCCATCCTTTCCGACCGCTGGATTCGCGAGCAGGCGCAGAAGCACGGCATGATCGAGCCGTTCGTCGAGGCGCAGCGGCGCGAGGGCTGCATCAGCTACGGGCTCTCGTCCTACGGCTATGACGCGCGCGTCGCCGACGAGTTCAAGATCTTCACCAACATCGACAGCGCCGTGGTCGATCCCAAGGACTTCTCCGCCACCAGCTTCGTCGACCGCAAGACCGATTGCTGCATCATCCCGCCCAACAGCTTCGCGCTGGCCCGGACGGTCGAATATTTCCGCGTTCCGCGCGACGTGCTGGTGATCTGCCTCGGCAAATCGACCTATGCGCGCTGCGGGATCATCGTCAACGTGACTCCGCTCGAGCCCGAATGGGAGGGGCACGTGACGCTCGAATTCTCGAACACGACGCCGCTCCCCGCCAAGATCTATGCCAACGAGGGCGCCTGCCAGTTCCTGTTCCTGCAGGGCAACGAGCCTTGCGAGACCAGCTATGCCGATCGCGCGGGCAAATATATGGGTCAGCGCGGGGTCACCCTGCCGCGCCTGTGAATAGGGGCGCGGCGGTGATGAGATGAAGTCATACGGCGTCTTTCCCGCGTTTGATCTGGCCGATCCCGAGGATGCTCGCGCGCGGCCAGCATCTCGCTTGTGGCCGAGATCGTCTGCGATGCGATGCGTCGCGATGGCGACTGCTTTCATTATGCGGTGGATTGGCGGGACCCCGGTGCGCCTGCCTGGCAGGGCTGGACGGGAGGGCTGGCCGAGCCTCACGGCGTACGCCTGAGCGATCCCGAAACGCTGATGATCGTGGTTCGCTTGTCGGTCGATCCCTACGCCGGCGCGGGCGCGACCGTCGTTCGATCGATCGCGACCTGCCGTGCGGTGACATTCGGCTGGGACGGGCAAGCCTATCTCTGCCTGCGGCACGAAGACGACCCCCCCGTTTCCCCGAACCCGACCTTGGTGGTCGTCGAGGAGCGGCCCGAGCTGATATCGGAGACGGACTATTTCGACGGCTGGCTGCGGCAGTCCGCCGAGCCATCCGACGCCGACTGACCGCCGACGCGCATCCGGCCTAGTACTCGACGAAAAAAGGGCGGCCCGCAGGCCGCCCTTGTCTCGTTCCAGCGCCGAAGCGCGGATCAGAAGGTCCGATACTGCTCGTTGCCGACGAAGCCGAGCTTGGTGACGTTCGCGCGCTTGATGATCGCGAGGACACGATCGACAACCTCGTAACGGGCCTGCGGATGCGGGCTGGAAGTGCAGCTCAGGTTCCGGATTCATCGCGACCGTCGCGTCGAGATACTGACGCAGCGTCAGATCATCGACCGGCGTGCCGTTCCAGTAGACGATGCCGGCCTCATCGATGAACAACTTGTTCTTCTCGGCCTCCTGCTCGGGCTGCTGATTCTTGGAGGCCTGCGGAAGATCGACCTTCACCGCATGCGTCTGGATCGGGATCGTCATGATGATCATGATGAGCAGCACCAGCATGACGTCGATCAGCGGCGTCGTGTTGATCTCACACCATCGGTTCGCCGTCGTCGCGGCCACCGCTCATTGCCATTCAAGAAACTCCTTCGAAACGGTGCGCATCTCAGAACCGCGCGACATTCTGGCCGGGTTCGGGTTCGGAAATGAACCCGACCTTCTGGAAGCCGGCCATCTGCATCGTGAAGATGGCGCCGCCGACGCAGCGGTACGGCGTGTTGATGTCGGCGCGGATATGCACCTCGGGCAGATCGATCGGGCGTGACCTTGCTCAGTCCTCCGGCCCGGTCGATGTCGGCCTTCAGCTTCTTCACGGCCTTGTCGAGCAGGTCGGTCGAGTGGACCGGGAGCATGCCCCAATAGACCTGGCACTCCCCGTTCTTCGCCTGGACCACCTGAGAGCGAGCACATTCTCCGGCTTGGTGATGGTCGGTTCGAACCGGACCTTGGGCAGGGTCATCTTGACCGTCTGCGCTACCACTGGGACGGTGATCAGAAAGATGATCAGGAGCACCAGCATCACGTCCACCAGGGGCGTGGTGTTGATATCCGACATCGGGGTCTCGGTGACATCGCCACCAACGCTCATCGCCATTGCGCGCTATCCTATCCTTCGTATTCCTGCCACCGGCGGAGGCCGGCAGCGGGGCCGTGAGGAGGTCCCCACAGCCCCGGTAACCATTACGCGCGGGTCGTGGCGCCGGCCGTGGTGGACGGGGCCGCGGGAGCCTTGCCGCCCTTCTTGCCGGTCGACGGCCGCACGCGACCGTCCGAGGCCAGATAGCCGAGGACGTCGTTCGAGAAGGCGCTCATGTTCTCGGCGATCGCCTTGTTGCGGCGCTGCAGCCAGTTGTAGGCAAGCACCGCGGGCACGGCGACGGCGAGACCGAGCGCGGTCATGATCAGCGCCTCGCCGACCGGACCGGCGACCGCGTCGATCGACGCCTGACCCGCCGCGCCGATCTTGATCAGCGCGCGGATGATGCCGATGACCGTACCGAACAGACCGATGAACGGCGCGGTGGCGCCGACGGTCGCGAGGAACGGCAGGCCGCCGTTGAGCTGCGAGTTGATCGTCGCTTCCGAGCGCGCGAGCGAGCCGTGCAGCCAGTCATGCGCCTCGACCGGATCGGTCAGCTGGCCGTACTGGTCCTGCGCAGTCAGCGCCGTCGTCGACGAGCTGGCGATAGGCCGAGTTCTTCTCGAGCTTGGCGGCGCCTTCGCGCAGGCTGTTCGCGTTCCAGAAACCGGCGCGGACGCGGCGGCACTGGTTGATGATCTTCTGCTGCTCGAACAGCTTGGTGAAGAGGATGTAGAAGGAGAAGAACAGCATGATCACCAGGATGCCGAACACCGTCTGCGAGATCAGGCCGCCTTCACGAAGCGCCGGGAGAAGGCCGTACGGATTGTCCTTCGGAGCGCCCGCGGCTGCGGTAAGAATGGTCGTGAGCATGTGGTTCTTTCCTCTAGAAATTAGTCGCTTCGTCGTTTGTCCATGGTCGCCGGCGCGCGGGAAGCTCCAGCGCGCCGGCTAATTCGTCATTCCTTCGGCACAACCCATTTGAAGGAGCCCTGGAAGAAGCCCCCGGTCGCGTTGCCCGCGCTGTCCTTGCCGGTGTTGAAGCGAGCCCGGCGGCGGAGCAGCGAGCAAACTGCGCTGTCCAACGTCGATACGCCGCTCGATGCCGTCACCTGGCAATCGGTCACCCTGCCGGTGTTGTCGATCGTCAGGCGGTAGCGCGTCGTGCCTTCCTGGTTCGCGCGCAGTGCCGACGGCGGATAGTCCTCGTTGGTCACCCAGCTCTGCGGCGATCCGCGCGGCGTCAGCGGCACCGGCCGCGGCGGCGGCGGCGGCGGCGCGACCGGGGCCGGAGGCGCCGGCGGAATCACCGGCGGCGGCGGCGGCATCGGCTGCGGCGGAACCACGTTCTGCGACGGGGCCGGCACGATCGCGGGCGGCACATAGGACTGTGTCGGCGGCGGCGGAACCTGCGAATCCGGCGGCGGCGGCGGCGGCGGCACGTCCGGCGGCGGCGGCGGCGGCGGCGGAACGTCGAACACGTTCAGGTCCTCCGCCTTCTTCTTGATATATTGATAGGCCAGGCCGGTCACGAACCCATAGCCCATGCCAAACACGATCAGGGTGACCAATACGATCGCCACGATTCGGCTGCCACTTACATTCCGGTCAGCGTAAGCCATTCGGGAACGTCACTCC
This sequence comes from uncultured Alphaproteobacteria bacterium, assembly GCA_963799985.1. Classification (GTDB taxonomy): domain Bacteria; phylum Pseudomonadota; class Alphaproteobacteria; order Sphingomonadales; family Sphingomonadaceae; genus Sphingomonas. The sequence goes on from CAWCZC010000005.1 coordinate 832,822, forward strand.
TCTTTCCTTTTGCGCGGCCCGGCACGCGTTTGCCACGCGCGGCTCCGCCCGCCGTTCACCGCAGCGTCCGTCGGCAGAGCGCGAGTTCTCTATCGTGGCACCCCGGGGTACGCAAACCCTTTGTCTGACTTGACACACCTAGAATCCGCGCATGGCAGATTTATTTCTGTATAAGAACGGCACAATCCGGTAACGCGAGACACCATGTTTCGTATCCGCACGCTTTCCATTTGTTGCGCGTTTGCCTGTGCAGCATTGTCGCCGGTATCGGCCCATCCCGCTCAGAATCAAGTACAAAGCACCGATCCGGCACCCGCTTATGCGGTCACGGCGCGGCAAGTGCTTGGCGCGCCGATCATCGCCGATGCGCAGATCGTGGGTGCCGACCGGGTCAAGGACGCCGATGCGTCGGGTCTCACTCCGGGACGCGCGCGCTTCTATGTCCAGGCGGATGTCGGTGCACTGATTCGCGGCTCCGGCGCGCTTCCCACCCGCATCGCCTATCTGGCCGATGTACAGCTCGACGCCCGCGGCAAGCCGCCCAAGCTGAAGAAGGCGCGCGTGATTCTGTATGCGCGCGCGATCGCCGGCCATCCGGATCAGCTCCAGCTCACCGGCATCGACGGCCAGCGGCTCTGGTCGACCGCGCTCGACGCGCAGGTGCGCGGCATCGTCAGGGAAGTGCTGTCGCCCGATGCGCCGCCCGCGATCACCGGAATCGGCAATGCCTTCCACGTGCCGGGTTCGCTGCCCGGCGAGGGCGAGACGCAGATCTTCCTGACCACCGCGCAGGATGTGCCGGTCTCGCTCCAGATCCTGCGCCGCCCAGGCGAGCAGCCCCGCTGGTCGGCCTCGATCGGCGAGATCGTCGACGAATCGGCGGGCGCGCCGGCCAAGGACTCCCTGCTCTGGTATCGTCTCGCCTGCGGTCTGCCGCGCCAGGTTCCCGATGCCGCGCTGGCGGGAGACGATTCGGACAACGCGGCGGCGGCGCGCGAGGACTATGCCCTCGTGCTGCGCGAGCTGGGGCCGTGCGCCTGAATTAGGACCGGTTGCGCACCAGGGTGATGCCGATCGACTCGCCGTTCTCCGCGATCGCGAGCTTCACGATTCGCACCTCGACCTTGAGCACCCGCGAATCGGACGCGAACAGAGTCTCGCAGATGTGTTCGGCGATTTCCTCGATCAGCGTGAAGTGCACATCTTTCGGCAGAGCACCGGTCGCGGCATGCTTGAGGTCGAGATAGCTCTTCGACGCGCTGAGCGGGGTATCGGGTGCGAATCGCTCGGGCATGGCGATGTCGGCGGTGACCGAGATCCGCAGCGGCTGCGGCAGGTGCGTCTCCTCGGAATAGACGCCGGTCAGCACTTCTACCTCTAGGTCGAGCACCTGGAGCTGGAGGAGATCGGACAATCGGGCGCCTTTCGCGAACGGGAGTGCGCCCATAGCAGAAGCGCCGCGCCGCGAAACCCTCAGGCCTTGGCGCTCGGCCTTGCGGACGCGGCTTCGTGCCAGCGCAGCATGTTGGCGTGGCGGGCCGCCACTTCGAGCTTGGCGGCACGGGCGAAATCCACCGTCACCAGCGCGGTGATGTCGGCGAAGCTGTAGGCCTCGCCCACCGCCCAGCGATGATCGGCGAGCTGGCGGTCGAACGCCTCGACGAACGCATTCCACATGATCGCGCCGCGAGTCGCGAGCTCGGGAATCTGCGGAACCGTACCGAGATTGCCTACCACGGCGCGGTCCTTGAACGCGGGAAGCGTGTTGCGGAAGACGTAGGCGACCGCGGCATAGCCGTCGGCCTCGATCCGGCGAGTTCAACTCTCGATCCGCCCGATCTCGATCGGGGTGACGCCGAACAGCGGGGGTTCGGGTTGCAGCGCCTCGAAGTAGCGGCAGATCGCCGAGGATTCGCAGATCACCTCGCCGTCGTCGAGTTCGAGCGCGGGTACCGCGCCGCGCGGGTTCACGTCGAGATAGGCATCGTGGAGGTGCTCGCCGCCGCGCAGATCGATCCGCTCCCGCGACACCTCGATCCCCTTTTCGGCGAGATATATCCGCACGCGTCGCGGGCTCGGCGCCCATTCCGCATCGTAAAGCTTCATGGCCGAGACTTCCGATTCAGCCTTGCGTCACGCATGATCGACGCTAAAGGCCGCGACCCCCGGCGTCCATGCCGGGCGTTATATGGGAATGCACGAAGTGCTCGCATTGTTGCCGCTCGCCCAGGTCGATCCGCAGGCTGTCGAGACGTTGCTCGACCGCACGTTCGGGGCCGACCGGCGCTGCCGCACCGCGTATCGCATCCGAGCGGGCACGCGCCCGATTCCCGAGCTGAGCTTCGCTGCGGTGCGCGAGGATGGCGCGCTGGCGGGGAGCATCCAGTGCTGGCCGGTCGCGCTCGCCTGCGATGTCGGGCGAATCGATTCCGCTGGTGATGGTCGGCCCGGTCGCCGTCGAGCCGATCGGCAGCAGGAAGGCATCGGCCGCGCGCTGATGGAGCGGATGCTCGAGGCGGTCGCCGAAACCGGCCTGCCCGGCCGTGACGCGCTGATGCTGGTCGGAGATCCCGAATATTACGGCCGCTTCTTCGGCTTCGAGCGCGGACCGGACCGGCAGCGTGGCGCTTGCCGGGACCATTCGAGCCGCGCCGCCTGCTCGCGCGCGGGCCCGGCGTTGCGGCCTGCGCGGGCGAAGTCGGCCCGCGCGTGTTGAAGGCCGCCGCCTGACCGCCTAACGAGTCGGGCGATGCCCACGCCAGCCCCGCCGGATCTCGCCGGCCTGTCGCTCGCCGACATCGCCCGGCTCGCCGGCGAGCACGGCTGCCGCCGGTCGAGAGCTGGAACCCCGAGCATTGCGGCGACAGCGACATGCGGATCGCGCGCGACGGCACCTGGTATCACGAGGGCCGCCCGATCGGCCGGCCGGCGATGGTCCGGCTGTTCTCGACGATCCTGCGGCGCGAGCCCGACGGCCGCTACGTGCTGGTCACGCCGGTCGAGAAGCTCGACATCGCGGTCGAGGATGCGCCGTTCGTCGCGGTCGAGATGAAGAGCGAGGGCGAAGGCGACGCGAGCGGCTCGCCTTCCGCCTCAACACCGGCGACCTGGTCGTCGCCGGGCCCGACCACCCGCTGCGCTTCGACGCGCGACGCGGCCCCGCCCCTATCTCCACGTCCGCGGCGGGCTCGACGCGCTGGTCGCGCGCAGCGTCTATTACGAGCTCGCCGAGCTCGCGCTCGCCGAAGGCGCACGCGCCGCCGGGCCTGTGGAGCGACGGCGCCTTCTTCCCGCTGGAGCCGGCAATGAGGCTCGCCGAGCGGCTGCGCGATGCGCTCGAGCGCCGAGCACGAGGCCGGCGCCGGTGCTGCTGACCGGCGACCGTCATCGATCGAGGACGGCGACGCAACGCATGCCCGCCGCGGTGCTCGTCGCGGTCATCGACCGGCCCGAGCCGGGCGTGATCCTGACCCAGCGCACCGACGACGATGCGCCGACATGCCGGCCAGATCGGCTTTCCCGGCGGCCGGATCGATCCCGGCGACGACGGCCCGGTCGCCGCGGCGCTGCGCGAGGCGGAGGAGGAGATCGCGCTTCCCCAGCCGCGGTCGAGGTGATCGGCATCGCCGACCGCTACCGCACCATCACCGGCTTCGAGGTGACCCCGGTGGTCGGCGTCGTGCCGCCCGATCTGCCGCTCGTCCGCATCGCCGGCGAGGTCGCCGACGTGTTCGAGGTCGCCGCTCGCCTTCCTGCTCGACCGGCCAATCAGGTCGAAGCCGACGCGTCGAATGGCAGGGGCGCGAGCGGCACTATTACGAGATCGATTGGGGCGAGCGGCGCATCTGGGGCGCGACCGCGGCGATGATCGTCAACCTGTCGCGGCGGCTGCAATGGACGGCATGATCCTGCCCGACGCCGCCTGGCGCGACGAGCCCAGGACTGGAGCGGCTGGCGCGCGGTGCTCGGCGCGCGGCGAAGCGCGCTTCGTCGGCGGCTGCGTGCGCGACACCTTGCTCGGCCTCCCGGTCGCGACGTCGATCTCGCCACACGACTCACGCCCGAGGCGATGTCATCGAGCTGCTCAAGGCAGCCGGAATCAAGGCGGTGCCGACCGGCATCGCCCACGGCACGGTCACCGCGGTGCTCGACGGCGGCGCCGGTCGAGGTGACCACGCTGCGCCGCGACGTCGCCACCGACGGCCGCCACGCGACCGTCGCCTTCACCGACGACTGGCGCGAGGATGCGGCGCGGCGCGACTTCACGATCAACGCCTTGTCCGCCGACCCGATCGAGCGGCGAGGTGTTCGATTATTTCGGCGGGCTCGAGGATCTCGCGCGCACGAGCGGGTCCGCTTCATCGGCGATCCGCTCGACGCGCATCGCCGAGGATCATCTGCGCATCCTGCGCTTCTTCCGCTTCCACGCCCGCTTCGGCGACGGCGCGCCGACCCGGCGGGCCTCGCAGCCTGCGCCGCACGCGCCAACGATCTGATGGCGCTGTCGCGCGAGCGGATCGCCGACGAATTGCTGAAGCTGCTCTGGCGCGCGCGACCCGGCGCCGACGGTCGGCGTTGATGCTCGGGCACGGCATCTTCGCGCCAGTGCTGCCCGAGATCGAACGGCGGAGTCGAGCGGCTGGCGCGCCTGGTCGGGCTGCGAGAGCGGGTCGCGCAGGGAATCGGCAGCGACCGATCCGGCGGCTCGCAGCCTTGCTCCCGCCGATCCGGCGGTGGCGGATGCGGTGGCAGCGCGGCTGCAAACTGTCGAACGCGCAGCGCAGGCGGCTGGTGGCGCGCGGCGGATCGCTCGCCGGTCGAATCGCCGCACGCGCTCTCGCCTATCGGCTCGGCCGCGAACAGGCGATCGACCGCATCCTGCTTTCGCTTGCCGACCCGAAGAAGTGCTGACCGCCGTGCATGACGGCTTACGACTGGGCGGCCCCGCGTCTGCCGCATCTCGCGGCGGCGCCGATCGTGGCACGGGCTGTAAAGGCGGGCCCCGAGGTGGCTCGGCTGCTGCAGCCGATCGAGGACGAGTGGATCGCGGAGGGTTTCCCCGATGCGGCCCGGGTCGATGCGATCGCCGACGAGCTCGTCGCTCAGGCGTTGCGCTCGGACAGCAATCCGGTAGGCCTCGTCCGGCTCGAGCGGCGCGCGCGTAGAGGAAGCCCTGGCCGTAGGTGCAGCCGAGCGCCGCCAGCGTCTGCGCCAGCTCGTTGGTCTCGATGCCCTCGGCGGTGGTCTCCATGCCGAGCGCCTGGGCGAGCGAGAGGATCGCGCGGACGATCGCGATCTTGTCGCGGTCGGCAAGCATCCCGGAGACGAAGCTGCGGTCGATCTTGAGCACGTCGATCGGCAGCTGCTGGAGATAGGCGAGGTTCGAATAGCCGGTGCCGAAATCGTCCATCGCCAGCGGGCGCCGAGATCCTTGAGCGCGCTAGCACGTCTGGCGACGCGCTCGGGATCGTTGACGATCGCGCTTTCGGTGAGCTCGAGCGTCAGCCGCGTCGCCCCGAGCCCGTGGCGTTCGAGCGCGGCCTTGACCATCGCCGGCGACGTCGTCGCGCTGCGATCTGGATCGGCGAGAGGTTGACGCTGACCTTGACCGGCAATCGCCGCCGGCCGTCGCGTCCCAATCGGCGAGCGTCTGCGCGCGCCTGGTCCAGCGCCCAGCGGCCGAGCGGCACGATCAGGCCCGATTCCTCGGCGACCGGGATGAACTCGGTCGGGCGAGATCATGCCGCCTTCCTCGTTGGTCCAGCGCGCCAGCGCCTCGAACCGGCGATCCGGCCGGTCGTGAGGTCGCAGATCGGCTGGAAGGCGAGGCGTCAGTCGCGCCGCCTTCGATCGCGCGGCGCAGCTCGGTCTCCATGCTGAACGCGCGCGCGCGATATCGACGCGCGCTGGGTGGCTGGTAAACTTCGGTGCGTCCGCTGCTCTTCGCGCGCTTGACCGCGAACTGGGCGTTGCGGAGCAGGTCCTCGGCGGTCATCGTCATCGTCCGATCCGAGCGCGATGCCGATCGAGCAATCGACCCGGATCTCGAACTCGGAAAGGCGGAAGGGCGTGGCGAGCGCCGCGCTGGATTCGCTTGGCGGCGTGGAGCGCGTCGGTCGGCGCCGTCGTCGAGCCGAGCAGGATGCCGAACTCGTCGCCGCCGGTCCGCGCGAGCATGTCGCGGCCCGCGAAGCGCGGCTACGAGGCGCCGGGCGACGGTGATCAGCAGTTCGTCGCCGGCCAGCGCGCCCATGCATGCGTTGACCCGGCTGAACCGGTCGAGATCGACCACCAGCACCGCGAAGCTCGGCGCGGTTGTCCGGTCTCGATCATCGCCTCGACCTCGCTCGTTGAACGCGGCGCGGTTGGGCAGGCCGGTCAGGCTGTCGGGCATCATCTCGCGGCGCAGGCTGTGCTCGGTCTCGCAGCTCGGCGGTCTGGTCGATCAACGTCACCATGCAGCGCAACGGTGCCGCGCTGGTTGGCGCGCCGGGCGAACATCGACCCGGAAGTACCGGCAATCGACTGTCGTCGCCGAACTGCCAGGCGATCTCGCAATGCGATTCGTTCGATCTCGAGGAAGCGCCGCAACCTGGGCCCCAGCAACCGGATCAGCGGCGACTCACTCGCTACCGTGCCCAGACCCGCAAAACGGAACGGCCGGTTGACCGCATCGAATGCGAAATTTCGGCCCTGCATCGTCCGACCACCGCGGCAGGCACGGGCAGAAGCATCGAGGAACATGTTGGAGAGCGCCGGACCGAAGACGCACTCGTCCGTCACCGGCGCATCGCTCGGCGCGGGCTTGGAAACGCCCGATTTGGAACTCCTGGACCCCATTGCGACCCGGGCTAGCCTGATTTGGTTAAGACCTGCTGAAGCAATGATAATTCCGGTTACGAAACAATACGTAGGAACCCGAACCTAGTCGAACCGGTTGTCGCGCGGGAAGCCGTGCGGCGGCATGCGGCCGGCCGCGCCGCGCGCCGCGCGCCAAGGCGTCAGGTCGGTTTCGGTCCGCGTCCGCCCGCTCTCGCCGCCCATCGTCCAGCTCAGGCCGTCGGCGAAGCGGAAGGTGGTCGCGTCGGAGAGCCCGCCGTCGCGATAGCGCTGAAGCTGGACGCCCTGCCCGCGCGCCATCTCGGGCAGCTCGGCGAGCGGGAAGACGACCAGCTTGCGGTTGTCGCCGATCGCCGCGACATAATCGTCGTCCGGCCGCGACCGGGCGGACCACGCGCGAGCTGCGCGCCGGGGCGCGGCGTCACCACCTGCTTGCCCTTGCGGGTCTCGGCGACGACGTCCTCGCTCTTGGCGACGAAGCCGCGCCCGTCGCTCGCCGCCACCAGCAGCCGCGCCGCGGCACTGGCGCGGCAGCAGCGCGACGATCGCGCGCCTCGCCGTCGAGGTCGATCATCAGCCGCACCGGCTCGCCGAAGCCGCGCCCGCCCGGCAGCTTGTCGGCGGCGAGCGTGTAGAAGCGGCCATTGTCGGCGGCGAGCAGCAGCTTGTCGGTGGTCTGGGCGTGGAAGGCGAAGGACGGCCCGTCGCCTTCCTTGAACTTCATCGCTCGGCGATCTGCGGCGAGCTCGACATGGCCCTTCATCGCGCGGATCCAGCCGCGCTGCGACAGGATCACCGTGATCGGCTCGCGCTCGATCATCGCCTCGAGCGGGATTTCGCGCGCCGGCGCCGGCTTCCTCGATCGAGGTGCGGCGCCGGCCGAGCGCGGTCTCGGGGCCGTAGCGCTCGCGCAGCTTGCCCAGGTCCCGCTTCAGCCGCGTGCGCTGGCGAACGTCGCTCGACAGCAGCAACTCGAGCTCGGCCTTCTCCTTCTCCAGCGCCTCGCGCTTCCTTGCGCATCTCCATCTCCTCGAGCCGCCGGAGCGAACGCAGCCGCATGTTGAGGATCGCCTCGGCCTGGCGGTCGGTGAGGGCGAACTCGGCGATCATGATCGGCTTGGGCTCGTCCTCGTTGCGGATGATCTGGATCACGCGGTCGAGGTTGAGATAGGCGATGAGATAGCCGTCGAGCAGCTCGAGCCGGTCGGCGATCTTCGCCAAGCCGGTGCTGCGAGCGGCGACCGGAGCACGACGAACTGGTGCTCGACCCAGGCCGCCAGCGCCTCGCGCAGGCTCATCACCCGCGGCGTGTGGTTCTCGTCGAGCACGTTGAGGTTGAGCGGGACCCGCGTCTCGAGATCGGTGAGGCGGAACAGGCTTTCCATCAGCGTGTCGGCATCGACGGTGCGGCTGCGCGGCTCGATCACGATGCGGATCGTCCTCGTCCGATTCGTCGCGGACATCGCCGAGGATCGGCAGCTTCTTCTCGTTGATCAGCTCGGCGATCTGCTCGATCAGCTTGCCCTTCTGGACGCCATAGGGGATCTCGGACACGACCAAGTGCCAGCCGCCGCCCTTCTCGATCACCTTCTCGATCCGCGCCCGCACGCGGAAGCCGCCGCGCCCGGTGGCATAGGCGTCGGCGATCGCCGCGGGCGAATCGACGACCACGCCGCCGGTCGGGAAATCGGGACCCGTGACATGCTCGAGCATCGCCGCGTCGTCCGCGCCCGGCTCGTCGATCAGCTGGATCGCAGCGTCGATCAGCTCGGCGGCGTTGTGCGGCGGGATCGAGGTCGCCATGCCGACCGCGATTGCCGCCGCGCCGTTGGCGAGCAGGTTCGGGAACAGGCCCGGGAACACCTCGGGCTCCTCCTCCTCGCCATTGTAGGTCGGGCGGAAATCGACCGTGCCCTCGTCGAGCCCGTCCATCAGGTCGATCGCGACCTGCGGTCAGCCGCGCCTCGGTGTAGCGATAGGCGGCGGCGTTATCGCCGTCGATGTTGCCGAAATTGCCCTGCCCGTCGACGAGCGGGTAGCGCAGCGAGAAGGTCTGCGCGAGGCGGACCATCGCGTCATAGACCGACTGGTCGCCGTGCGGATGGTATTTGCCGATCACGTCGCCGACGACGCGCGCGCATTTCTTGTAGCCCTGACGCCGGATCGAGCCGCAGCAGCCGCATCGCCCACAGCAGGCGGCGGTGGACCGGCTTCAGCCCGTCGCGGACATCGGGCAGCGAGCGCGCGGTGATCGTCGACAGCGCATAGACGAGGTAGCGCTCGGAAAGGGCGCTATCGAAGGGGATGTCGGTAGGTTCGGGCGTGTCGCTGTCGAGGGCCATCGCAAGGCCGTTAGCAGCGGCTCGCCGGGGTTGCGAGCCGGGGCGAGGCTTTTCCACAGCTTTCGGCCTTCATTCTCCTTCGGGCGGCACGAACGCGCCCCACGGGTCCTCGGCGCCGTCGCGCGCGACTTCGGCAAGCAGCCAGTCGCGGAAGGCGCGCACCTTGGGCAGGTTGCGCCGGGATTCAGGATAGACCAGCCGATAGCAGCCGCGCCCGCGCCCGAACTGTGGAAGCGGCTGGACGAGCAGCCCGGCTCGGACCTGCGGCCGCCACAGGATCGGATTGAGGACCGCGATCCCCTGGCCTGCAATCGCGGCATTCCCCTCCAGGATCTGCGAATCGAGCCGCACGCCGGGCGAGGCGGGATCAGAAATCGGTGTTCCGGTCGCGGCCTCGAACCAGCGCGGCCACCACAGGTCCTGCGCGGAAAGCCGGGGCACACGTAGCACGTCTGCGGGCTCGCGGATCGGGTACTTCGCTAAGAATGCGGGGCTCGCAAGCGGCGCGAACATCGAGCGCATCAGGAAATGCGAGACCAGCCCGGGCCAGGGCTCGAACGACGTGCGGATGGCGATGTCCACGTCGCCCGATTCGAGGTCCACCACTTCATCCGAGGTCGTCAGGCGCACCGCGAGCGCGGGCCGCTGGAGCTGGAACGCGCCGAGCCGCACCGCGAGCCAGATGCCGGCAAAGGTGTTCGACGCGGTGATCGTCAGCACCGAATCGCTCTCCGTTCGCGCCGCGGCGAACGCCTTGTCGAGCGTGTCGAACCCCGAGGTCACCTGCGGCCCAATCCGCCGGCCGAGGTCGGTCAGGGTGATGCCTCGGCCGCTCCGCGCGAACAGCGGCGCGCCGATCCGCTCCTCGAGCAGCTTGATCTGATAGCTTACCGCCGCCTGGGTCATTCCCAGCTCGCCGGCGGCGCGGGTGAAATTCCCAAGCCGCGCGGCGGCCTCGAAGGCGCGGACAGCGGCGAGCGGCGGAAGGCGGCGCATCGCGAAACAATAAGTTCAGCTTATGGGTCATGTCCAACCCTTTGTTGGCCTTGGCCCACACGATCCTCCACATGATCCTTCGCCAAATCGAGGAGAATTGCGATGCAAAGCGATTTCGAAGGCTCGACCTGGGCCGACAACCGCCACCATCTGAGCGAGGCGGTCGGCGCCGCGATCGACAAGCTGTACTATGCCTTCAAGCGGCTGCAGGCCCGCCAGTACGACGCGCCCTGGCGAGACCATCACGTCTGACCCCTTCGCCTCGTTCCCGAAACGGAACAGGGCCTCCGTGCCGGAGTTGGGGCTTGGTTAAAACTTCGCTAAAGCGGAGGCTTGGCCAGGGAGGGTTCGATGCGAGTCATTGTGGCGGCGGCGGTGTTGATGCTGCTTGCGGGATGCGACGGCCGGCCCGCGGACGTGCCGAAGGACAATCTCGGCGCCTCTTCGACCGCGGTCGACGATTTCGCGAGCACCGGCAGCGGCTATGACTTGCGCTACGCGTTCCGTCTTCCGGGCGACAAGCTGAAAGCCGTCCTCCAATCGAACGCCGACGCGTGCGACAGGATCGGGCTTGCGCACTGCCGCATCCTGACGATGCGCTACCGCGTCGACGACGGCAACCAGATCAAGGCGGTGCTGACGATCCGCATCGACCCGGCGATCGCCCGCGCCTTCGGCGACGCGGTGACCAGCTCGGTGAGCGGCCAGCACGGTGTGCTCGTCGATTCCGAGGTAACCGGCGCCGATTTCGACCAGCTCGGCGCGCAGTCTCGCGTTGGTCAACCGCCTCCACCAGCAGCTCACCAGCGCGCAGGCCGCCGCCGCGACCGATCCCGGCGCCAAGGCGCGCGCCGACCGAATCCAGAACGCCCTCAACACGATCGCCGAGATCGAATTGGGCCAGGGCCAGTCGCTCGCGACCTCGCCGGTCCTGATCACCTACGAATCGAGCAACGCGCTGACCGGGTTCGGCTCGGCCGACGCCAACTTCAGCAACGCCGGTGACACGCTCGCAAATTCGGTCGGGCGCCTGGTCAACGTGCTCGCGGCGATCGGGCCGTGGCTGATCGTGTTGATCTTGCTCGTCGCGATCCTGCGTTGGATCGTTCACGGCACTGCGGGCTCGGTCGAGGAGAGCCCGCATGCCGCCGAACCGCACGACACCAACCATCACGATCACCGCAATCTGATCCAGCGCTGGTTCTCGCGCGACGAGGATCCGGTGCCGCAGGAGCAGCACGAAACCCACGGCTAGCGGCTGCGCCAATGCCCCGATCCGGCCGTGATGGTTGATTGCGCGCCGGGGGGCCTTTCGGTATAGGCCCTAGCCTTTCCCGCCCCGGCCCGCGCGCTCACCCGCGCCGCCGGGGCAGCGCATTTTCAAGGGTACGCCATGGCACGCCGCCGTCAAATCTACGAAGGCAAGGCCAAGATTCTCTACGAGGGTCCCGAGCCCGGCACGCTGATCCAGTATTTCAAGGACGACGCCACCGCCTTCAACGCCCAGAAGAAGGGCACGATCAGTGGCAAGGGCGTGCTCAACAACCGGATTTCCGAGCATATCTTCACGCTGCTCGGCCATATCGGCGTGCCGACACACTTCATACGTCGCCTCAACATGCGCGAGCAACTTATTCGCCAGGTTGAGATTGTTCCGATCGAAGTGGTCGTGCGCAACGTCATCGCCGGCTCGCTCTCGAAGCGGCTCGGGATCGAGGAGGGCACGCCCCTCCCTCGCACGATCATCGAATATTATTTCAAGGACGACGCGCTCGGCGACCCCATGGTCACCGACGAGCACATCCTCTGCTTCGGCTGGGCCAGCCAGGAGGAGCTGCACGACATCGCCGACATGGCGATCCGCATCAACGACTTCCTTTCGGGCCTGTTCGCGGGCGTCGGGATCCGGCTGGTCGACTTCAAGCTCGAATTCGGACGTATCTGGGACAACGACTATGCCCGGATCATCCTCGCCGACGAGATCAGCCCGGACGGCTGCCGGCTGTGGGACATTGCCTCGGGCGAGAAGCTCGACAAGGACCGCTTCCGCCGCGATCTGGGTGGCGAGGTCGAAGCCTATCAGGAAGTCGCGCGGCGGCTCGGACTGTTCCCCGAAGGGGCGGACTCCGCCGTTCTCGACCTTGAGACCCACCGCAAGCGCCGCGGCAAGTAAGCCTGCGAAAAAGCGGCGAACGGACGCGGATATAAAGGCCTTCTTAACCACCCCCCTGTACCTCTGGTTCAGATTTTGAGGGGGTGTTCCCATGCTTTCGATGCGGAATTGGCTGGCGCTGTCGGGCGCGACCATGCTGGCGGCTTGCGGTGGCGGCACCGGCGTGCAGACGGTAGGGAGCACCGCCGCTCCGGTCACGGCGGGCACGCCCACGCCCACTGGCACCTTCGTGGCGCCGGTGGAGTCCAAGACCTACTCGGGTCTCGGCGTCGTCCAGCACTATCAATACAGCACCGATTCGAACAAGAATTTCCAGAGCGGCCAGCTCTATGCCGGCGACGCCAACACGGTGCGCGACAGCGGCATCAGCCTGACCTACAATCCGCGCGACGCGATCTTCGAGCTGACGATCAGCCGGCCCAAGGGCCTCGTTTCGGTCGACGCTTTCCGTTTCCAGGATCCGGCGCACCGCACCGATTTCTCGGGCGCGGTCACCCCGCAGGCCGGCGTCCCGCAGTTCGCCACCGCCAAGAACATCCAGTATCTCGAGGCCGGCAGCAGCTCGGGCACCACGCTCGATCCGGCCGATCCCTATTACACCCAGGGTGTGGGCGCCGGTAACTCGGCCTATGTCGTTGGCGCGAAGAACTTCACCTCGACCCGCCAGACCTTCTTCTACCAGAAGCCCGGCACCACCACTCAATACGTCACCTACGCCGGCTTCGTGCGCAACGCGGTGAGCACCACCGAGGTGCAGGACGATCCGACGCTGCCCAAATATCTGCGCGAGACCTACAGCTTCGATCGCGCCGCCTTCGTCTACGGCGAGCAGACCGCGAACAGCGCGGTGCCCCGGTCCGGCAGCGCGAGCTTCACCGGCGACATGATTGCGACCGTCGTGTTCAACGACCAGATCGACACCAACCCGACCGCGCCGACCTATTTCCAGTGGATCGACGGATCGAACACCACCAGCGTCAATTTCGGCACGCTGGCGGTCACCTCGAACTTCACCGGCACCGTGCTCGCGCCGGTCCGCGACGCCTATACGACGATCACCACCCCGGTCTTCACGCTGCCGGCCGGCTCGGTGTTCAGCGCCACCTCGAACGCGACGATCGACCTGGTCAACAAGGGCGGCTTCACCGGCTCGTTCGCCAATGCCAAGTTCACCCGTCCGGGCTTCGCCGACTTCATCCTGAACATTGCGGGATCGAGCGTCGACGGTGCCTTCTACGGGCCGAATGGCGAGGAGCTCGGCGGCGGCTTCCGCATCGTCGGCGGCACGCCCGATCAGCGCATCGACATCCTCGGCGTCTATACGGCCAAGAAATGATTCGCCTCATCGCCGCGCTCGTGCTCGCGGCGGCGCTGCTGGTGCCACGCCCCGGGCGGGCGCAGACGATCCTCGACCGCTGCACGGCGGAGACGTGCAAGGCGCGGCTCACCCCCGACCAGGTAATCGGCGAGGCGGTCGAGCTGCTTCACCAGAAGCGGTATTCCGAAGCCCGGCCGATGATCGAGGCGCTGACTCAAGTGCCCGAGCTCAAGCTCCAGTCGCGCTTCCTCCACGGCATGCTCGCCGCGGCGACCGGCGACCACAAGAGCGCCGCCGCCCAATATCGCGCGATCCTGGCCGATGACCCGAGCCAGACCCGGGTCCGGCTGGAGCTGGCGCGCGAGATGCTCGCGCTCGGCCAGGTCCAGAGCGCCGACCGCCAGTTCAAGATCGCCGAGCAGGACAAGGATCTGCCCGACGACGTCGCCCGCACGATCCGCGCGGTCCGCGACGTGATCCGCTCGAAGCGCGCGTGGCGCCTCGACGTCGACTTCGGCATCGCCCCCGACAGCAACATCAACAACGCCACCGGCGCCGACACCGTCACGATCCTGTGGGGCGGCTACCAGCTGCCGCTGACGCTCAATTCGCAGGCCAAGGCGCGATCGGGCACGGGGGAGACCGCCACGCTCTCGACCGGCCTCAAGCTGCCGGTTTCGAAGGAGACCGCGCTGCTCGTCGACGTCGACGCCAACGGCAACAATTATTCCGGCACCCGGTTCGACGACTATTCCGCCCAGATCGCCACCGGCGCCGAATTCGCCATGTCCCCGACGAGCAGCTTCTCGATGGAGGCGGTGGGCGCCGATCGCTGGTACGGCGGGCACCTCGTCAGCACTCAGGTCGGCGGCAAGCTGGGCGTCCAGGCGCACCTCGGCCGCGCCAGCCAGATTGGCATCCAGCTCGACGTCCGCCACACCGACGCGCGCTTCGACCATAATTACGACGGCATGCAGACCGGCGTCTACGCGACCTACGAACGCGCGGTCGCGAAGGCTTTGGTCGCCTCGGGCGGCGCCTTCGTGCGGCGCGACTGGCTGACCGCCCCGGCCTACTCGAGCGCCGAGGTGGGCGTGATCGCGGGCTTCGGTGGCGAGCTGCGCCATGGCATCACCTTCGGCGTCAGCGGCACCGCGAGCCGCGCGGTGTTCGATGCGCCGATGCCGCTCTTCTCGCTCGAGCCGCGCAAGGACTGGCGCTTCTCGGCGCGCGCCACGCTGGGCGACCGCAAGATCGCGTTGCTCGGCTTCTCGCCCGAGCTGGGCGTCAGCTATTCGCGGATTGATTCGACGATTCCCTATTATTCGAACGACCGCCTGCGCTTCCGGATCGCCCTCGCGCGCTATTTCTGAGGGGGCTGGGACCCGGAGGGCGTCGCTCGTCGCTGCAACCTGGTCGTCCGCGCGCGCCTGCGCCCGGACGTGGCGTTGCCCGGTTTCCGCACGTGCAGCAAATGCGCTCCGACCGTGATGCCGATGAGCCGCGGCTCGTCAATGGAGGCCGGCTGCCCGTTCGGCTTGCCCGAACCGTCGGGTATCGCCTGGCCCGGCGTTGGTGATGCGATCGGCACGTGCCCGGATTGGCTTTGCTGCGCGTTGGCCGGCAAGGTGACGATCGCCAGCACGATGGCTCCAAGCACTGAGGCGATCTTCATATTGTTCCTCCCCCGCAGGCAATTCTTGACTCTGCATGCTCGCGCAGGCGCAGCGTGGCGCTCGTCCGCCGCCATTTCCATCATTATGAAAGACGCCATAATACCGCTTCGATATCCGCGCTGACGACCCAGCTGAGAAGCTGCGCCAGCTATGCGCGCCGCCCGAAGAAAAACGTATTCTTGCGTGGCGACAGCTTTGCCACGCCATTTCAACGCCGACCTTGCGGCCCGATGCGGCGCGGGGCATAGGCGCCGCCATGAAGCTTCGCATCATCGTCACCTTGAAGAACGGCGTGCTCGATCCGCAGGGCAAGGCGATCCAGCACGCGCTCGCCGGGCTCGGCTTCGGCGGCGTCGAGGACGTTCGCGCCGGCAAGATCTTCGAGCTCGACCTGGCCGACGGAACGACCGAGGAAGCGGTCGACGAGATGTGCCGCAAGCTGCTCGCCAACACCGTGATCGAGAATTACCGGATCGAGCCTGCATGAAGACCGCGGTGATCGTCTTCCCCGGCTCCAACTGCGATCGCGATATCGCGGTGGCGCTGGAGACGGTCACGGGGCGCAAGCCCGCGATGGTGTGGCACGGCGAGACCGACCTGCCCGACGGCGTGGGCCTGGTCGCGCTGCCCGGCGGCTTTTCGTACGGCGACTATCTGCGCTGCGGCGCGATCGCGGCGCGCTCGCCGATCGTCGCGCGGTGGTCAAGGCGGCCGAGCGCGGCGTGCCGGTGCTCGGCATCTGCAACGGTTTCCAGGTGCTGACCGAGATCGGTCTGCTGCCGGGCGCGCTGATGCGCAACGCCGGGCTCGATTTCGTCTGCCGCGACGTGGCGCTGACCGTCGGCACCAGCCAGTCGATCTTCACCAGCGGCTATCGTGCCGGCGAGGCGATCACGATCCCGGTCGCCCACCACGACGGCAACTATTTCGCCGACGCCGAGACGCTCGACCGCCTCGAGGGCGAAGGCCGGGTCGCGTTCCGCTATGCGGGCGAACGTCAACGGATCGGCGCGGGACATCGCCGGCCTGCTCAACGATGCGGGCAACGTGCTCGGCATGATGCCCCACCCCGAACGCCGCATCGAAGCCGCGCACGGCGGCATCGACGGGCGGCGGCTGTTCGAGGGGCTGCTCGAAGCGGTGGGGTGATCGGGCGGGGAAAGTTGCCCGCGAGGCTAGACTGCGGTGGTCCGTATCGATTGGACCGACGTGCTCCCGGGCGGCGGCACGTGCTCCAGCAGCACGGCGGTCCCGGGCGTGCCTTCCACAACGCTGAGCCGCGCATCCAGCTGCTTGGCGAGCGCCTGGATGATGTTGGTGCCCAGGCCAGGTTTGGCCGCACCGGGCAGCGCCGGCATACCGATGCCGTCGTCGGCGACCGACAAGGTCCAGTCGGCACCGTCGCTGCCATAGTCCACGAGGATCTTCCCCTGCCGTCCGTCGGGAAACGCATGCTTCAGGGCGTTGATGACCAGTTCGGTGACGACCAGCCCCAGGCTCACCGAGACGTTGGCGCTGACTCGGCTCTCGTCGCTTTTGACCGTCAGGCTGATCTGGTCGTGATCGTGAATCATCGACGCGCCGATGCTCTCGCACAGCTGCGTCAGGTAGGGCCGGAGGCTGACTCGGTCGATCGACGCGACCGCGAGCTGCTTCTGGATGGCGGCAACCGACATCACGCGGTGATGAGCATCGTGCAGATGTCCCCGCGCCTCCTCCGACTGCGCCTTCTTGGCGCTCTGCATCAGCACGCTGGCGATGATCTGGAGGCTGTTGGCGACGCGGTGCTGGAGTTCCTGCAGCAAGATGCCCTTGTCGCGTACCAGGTCGTCGTTCATCTTCTCGGCGATGCGGGCTTCGGTCACGTCGGAAATGGCGAGCAGGAGGCGGATCGGCTCGCCCTCGCCGTAATTCAGCTTGTGCGCGTTCAGCACCAGGCAGCGCGCGCCACGACCCTCGCGCTTGAGATCGAACTCGTAGTTCTTGACCTCCGCGAAGCCGGAGGCGGTGGCGTTCAGGAGCGAATGGAGCTGCGGATCGCCCATTCGCCCGCTCCCAGCGAGGCGAATTCCCGGCCCGCGATGGACAAACAGTCGATCCCGAAGGCGTGGCAGAATGCCTGGCTGGCGGCGACCACCACCCGATTCTCGTCGAGCAGCAAAACCGGCGCGTGAGACGACGCGACGAGTGCCATGGCAAGGTTCAAACCCAGATCGGGACTGGTCGGCGCTGCGGGAGGCATGGGAGCCCTTTCGGTCTCCGGAGGTCTTCGGAACGAAGGTCCAACCGGAAACGGATCGCGCGCGTCGAAGCGGCAAACTCGATCCGCCCCGGCGTATAGCACGTCTTTGCGCCTGACCTCGCATCAATTCGAGAAGCGGTAGAACGGGCGAAATAGCCGACCGGAACACCCGGCGAAGGAAAGAAAAATGCATCGGATCGCGTAGATTAGGCTAGGATGTCTCATCACCGGAATCTATCCGAGCACCTTGTGACTGAGAGACGCTTTGCTCTCGCTCTCCATGGGAGTTTCGTCATGGACATCAATTATCTTCTCAAGCGCGAGCAGATTTCGCTCATGCGCGCCAAGGCAGCCAGTTGCGTCGAGGCAAAAATCGCTCACGACGGCCTGGCTCGCGGCTATGGGGCAAGGTTGCGCCGGATTGCGTTCCCCACGGCAGCCACGCCGGTCGCCTCTTAGCGGCGGAGACACTGTCCGCCCGCTAAGGACAAACAGATGGCCGCCAGCGGCATCACACCCCCACCCGGAACGGTGTGAAATCGGTCCCCTCGTCGTACACGTCGATCCCTTCCTTCCGCTTGAGGAAGCCGACGACGAGATAGGTGAAAGGCGTCAGCAGCACTTCCCAGCCGACCTTGAGCGCCCATTGGGTCAGCAGGATCACCACCACATTGGCGGTGGTCCAGCCCGGCGCGCCGAGGAAGGCGAGCGGGTAGAAGATCAGGCTGTCGACGCCTTCGCCGAAGATCGTCGAGCCGATCGTGCGGGTCCACAAATGCTTGCCCTGCGTCCACACCTTCATCCGCGCGAGCACGAACGAATTGACGAACTCGCCCGCCCAGAATGCCACGATCGAGGCGCCGGCGATCCGCGGGATATTGCCGAAGCCGAACACCTGCTCATAGGCGCCCTGCCCCGTCCAGCCCATGTCGGGCGGGAGCGCGACCACGACCACGCACATCAGGATCATGAACAGCATCGCCGCGAAGCCCGCCCAGATCACCCGGCGCGCGCGGGCGTAGCCGTAGACCTCGGTCAGGACGTCGCCGATGACGTAGGAGATCGGGAAGAACAGGATGCCCGCACCGAACGCCATGTGCCCGAAAACCGGCAGGTCAACCGCTGCGCGCTTGCTCGCGCCGATAATGTTCGAGAGCAGCAGGATGACGACGAACGCCACCATGACGTAGTCGAAATAGCGGAACTGGCGGTGCGCGAGATCCTTCGCGCTGACATGTGCAAGCTGGGGCCCGTCGCTCATGCCCAAACTATGATCGCGGTTCCGCCGCGGCGCAATCCGCGCTAATCCGCGCCTGCACGCGCCCGTAGCTCAGTTGGATAGAGCACGAGCCTTCTAAGCTTGAGGTCGCAGGTTCGAATCCTGCCGGGCGTGCCAATCGTGTAAAGCTACGACGTCGTGCGTTCAGCGTCCCTTAGCGCAAGCGGGTCACCGTCGGCCGAGCACGAAAGGTACGCGTCCATGAGCGAAATGCCACGCGAGCCGCGGCGAAAGGTGCGGATCAGCGCGCGGATGCGAATCAATTCGGTCAGCGTTCCGGTGACCACCCGCGACATCTCGTCGCGCAGGCTTCTGCTCCAGTCGAACTCAACCCCCACCGCGCGGCGCTTATGTCGAGGTAATGCACCCGGGCGTGGCGACAGTGGCACGGGTGGTCTGGTCCGCCTGGCGGAGCAGCCTGTGTCGATAGGGGCAACATTTGGAAGCAAGCCGTTGGCTGGCCGGCCAGATGCAACTTGTGACGATCGTGGCGGGCGTCACATTGCTCGCGGTCTTCGGAATGCTGATGATTTACGAACTTCTCGCCGAAATAAGCGCCGCCGTCATCGACGGCCTCAGTTGAATCGCTACTTCTTGTTGCCGCGCCAGTAAAGCAGCCCGGCCACGATCGCGGCGGAACCGATTCCCACCGCGGCGCCGATGCCGATCTGGGTACGCGATGGAGTCCAGCGCTTGCGCGCGTCGGCGAGTTCCCGGGCGAGGGCGAGCGCCTCGCTTCCCTCCTCCTTCGCCGGCGCCGCCGGTTCGGACGGTTTCGAGGTCGGGCGGACGGTCGTCTTCCTGCTCATGATGGTCCTTTGTGGCTCGCAATGCTGAACGACCCGCTAACGCTCCGGTTGCGCGGTGGCAATTCGTGCTTTTCCGTGAGCCCCCGGCCGTGCGAAAGGCGAGGCCATGAACCCGGTCTATGCCCGGATGGGCACCACCATCTTCGAAGCCATGTCGGCGCGTGCGCGCGAGACCGGCGCGATCAACCTGGGGCAAGGCTTCGCCGACGGACGCGGGCCCGAGCCGCTGCTCGAAGCCGCGGCCAGAGCGGTACTCGAGAAATCGAACCAATATCCGCCGATGGCCGGGCTGATCGAGCTGCGCCAGGCGGTCGCGGACCATTATGCGCGGCATCAGGGGCTCAACCTCGCCGCCGAGGAGGTGATCGTCACCTCGGGCGCGACCGAGGCACTGGCGGCGGCGATCCTGGCGACGGTCGAGCCCGGCGACGAAGTGATCTGCTTCCAGCCGCTCTACGATGCCTATGTCCCGCTGATCGAGCGCGCGGGCGGGATCGCCAGGCTGGTGCGGCTCCAGCCACCGCACTGGCGCGTCGATCCGGCCGCGCTCGAGGCAGCTGCGAGCCCGCGCACGCGCGCGCTGCTGCTGTGCAACCCGCTCAACCCGACCGCTACGATGTCGAGCGCCGCCGAGCTGGCGATGATCGCCGATTTCTGCGTGACACACGATCTGATCGCGATCTGCGACGAGGTGTGGGAACACGTCACGTTCGATGGCGCGCGGCATCTGCCGCTGATCGGCTTCCCCGGCATGCGCGAGCGCACGATCAAGATCGGCAGCGCGGGCAAGATCTTCGCGTTGACGGGGTGGAAGGTCGGCTGGATGTGCGCGGCCCCTGCCCTCGCTCGCGTGATCGCCAAGGCGCACCAGTTCCTCACCTTCACCACCCCGCCCAACCTGCAATGGGCGGTCGCGGAGGGCCTCGCGGCGCAGGACGGCTGGGTGCAGGAAGCGCGTCACCGCTTCCAGGCCGGGCGCGACCGGCTGAAGGCGGGGCTCGACGCGGCGGGCTTCGCGACGCTGCCGAGCGCGGCGACCTATTTCCTCTCGATCGACCTGGCCGCGTCGGGGATCAACCTTGCCGACACCGATTTCTGCAACCGCCTGATCGAGGCCGGCGTGGTGACGATCCCGGTCTCGGCCTTCTACGCCGAGGCGCCGGTGACCAACGTCGTGCGACTGTGCTTCGTCAAGGAAGACTCGACGCTCGACGCCGCGCTGGAGCAAATTGCGGAGTGGCGGCGCGGCTGGAACGCCTGAAGCGGAGCGCGTTCTAGCGGTTCTTACGGAGGTCCGCGTTCACGCGCTTTTGGCGAGCCCGCTTCCAACGCTGCGCCATGCGCATCCTTCTCTTGCTGCTAGCTGGAACATCGCTCGGCGCGTGCAATGCCGCGTCAGCACCGGTTCCGGCACCCAGCGCCAATGCGAGCGCCGTGATCGCTCAGCTCGAGCATGCGCAGTACGCAGTCGAGGACGAGATCGCGAACGACAGCGCGAACGACAACGCCAACACCTCGCGGGGCAACAATGCCGAAAGCGGTGCGTGCGCGAGCGGCAATGACGATACCGGCAAGCTCAGCCAGCCGCGGCTCGGCGCACCCGCCCCGGCGAGCCCGCCCCTCACCTGTCACCCCAGCGCCGACGATTGACCGCGCCTCGTTGACACCGCCGCCGCCGCGAATATGATCCGAGCCAGTGCGCAACTGGAGCGCCACCAGTCCGCGGCAAGGGAGATGCTCCCATCCAGCTCGAAACAGACCTTACGAACCCTTCTTCCTGCCCTTCGTAAGCGGACGTCCGGCACCTGGAAGGAAGGTTTCCGATGCGCCGTTTGCTGACCCCAAAGACCGATCTCGATACCATCCGCAAGGACGCCAAGCGCTGGCTGAAGGCGCTTCGTTCAGGCGATGGAGCCGCGCAGGAACGGCTCCGCGCGGCCTCGGCCGACGCGCCCGCCGAACCCGGGCTTCGTGACGTGCAGCACGCGCTCGCGCTCGAATACGGCTGCGAAAGCTGGATCGCGCTCAAGGCGGCGCTCGACGATCTCGCGCTCGATCGCCAGAGCCACGCCGAGCGCACCGACCAGATTCTCCGCCACGGCTGGGACGGCGATCTCGCGACGGCGCGCCGTATCCTCGCGCGCCATCCCGAGGTCGCTGGGGACAGCCTGTTCACCGCCGCCGCGTGCGGCGATCTCGCAGGCGTCGAGCGGCGGCTGGCGCGCGATCCGCGCGGTGCGACGGCGACCACCGGCGCGCGCGAATGGACAGCGCTGGCCCATGTCGCCTACGGCCGGCTCGATCCGGCAAACGGGGTCGCAATCGCCCGCCGCCTGCTCGAAGCGGGCGCCGACCCGCATTTCCGCTTCGACGACGGCTGGGGCAATCCCTTCACCCTCGTCACCGGCGCGATCGGGCTCGGCGAAGGCGCCAAGCCGAGCCACCCGCAGGCCGAGGAATTGGTGGCGCTGCTGATCGATGCAGGGGCCTCGCCGTTCGACACGCAAGCGCTCTACAATATCTCGATCGTTGGCGACGACCTCCATTGGTACGGCCTGCTGTGGCAGCACTGCGAGGCGCGCGGCGCGACCGGCATGTGGCGCGATTCGGTCAGCTACCGAATCGGCGGAACGCGCCCGCTGAACCCGCTCGACTATCTGCTCGGCAACGCGGTGGGGCAGAACCATCTCGTTCGCGCGGAGTGGCTGCTCGCGCGCGGCGCCGATCCGAACGCGCCGCACGCCTATTCGGAGCAAAGCCTGCACGCGCTGGCCCAGCTTTCCGGCTTCGGCGAGATGGCCGCGCTGCTCGAACGGCTCGGAGCAACGCCCGCGGTGTTGACCGGGGCGCAGGCGTTCCGCGCCGCCGCGCTGCGGGGGGACGAGACCGGCACGCGCGCGCTGCTTGCCGCCGACCCGACGCTCACGGGCAATCCCGGCCCGCTGCTCGCGGCGGCGGAATTCGGCAACGCGCCCGCGGTCGCGCTGCTGCTCGCGCTCGGGGCGCCGTTCGACGCGGTCGATCACGAGGGCATCAGCCCGCTCCACCGCGCCGTCCAGTCCGGCTCGCTCGCGGCAGCGAACCTGCTGATTGCGGCAGGCGCCGACGTCGACTTGCGCGAGCGCCGCTGGGGCGGCTCGCCGCTCACCTGGGCTGGCGTGCTCCGCAAGCCGCATTTGGCCGGGCGCCTGGCACCGCTCAGCAACGACGTGCGCGCGCTCGCGTGGTTCGGCCCGACCGAACGGCTCGAAGCGCTGCTCGCCGCTGATCCGGCCCGCGCGAACGAGGTGCTCCCGGACGACGACGCGCCGACGCCGCTCTTCTGCCTGCCCGGCGACGACGACGCTGCGGCCGGAACCGCCGGGATCCTGCTTCGCTACGGCGCGGATCCCCGAGCC
The DNA here is from genome assembly GCA_963799985.1 of uncultured Alphaproteobacteria bacterium. Lineage (GTDB taxonomy): Bacteria > Pseudomonadota > Alphaproteobacteria > Sphingomonadales > Sphingomonadaceae > Sphingomonas. Next base: position 855,895 of record CAWCZC010000005.1, read on the forward strand.
CGCGACAAGAAGGGACACACCGCGATCGAGGCGGCGCGGAAGCGCGGCCTCGACCTCGCCGCCGATGCGATGGAGGATTGGGGTCATGAAGGCTGAACCGCGCGAGCTGCCGCTGCGCGTCGTGATGGAGCATCCGCTCCCCGGCGTCGCGATCGCGCTCCAGCGCGGCGCCACGGGCAAGGCGACGTTGGTGGGGCCTTCGCAATCATTGCCCGAAGCGCTCGTCTTCGATTTCGCGGTCGCGCTCGACGGATGCACCGCGGACGGCGCGCCGCGGCTGCTCGGCCCGTTCGTGCAGGGACCACCCAACGCGCGGTTCGTCTATCTGGGGGTCGGCACCTATGCCGGCCAGCTCGGCTCGCCCTGGAACCGGCGGGTCAAGGTCCCGCTGGGCGGAATCGGCTGGGAAGCGATCGAGGCGCTCCCGCCAAGCGGACGGCTCGTGGTGCACATCGCCGGCAAGGGCCGCGATGGCGGGCCCGCCTGCGCCTCCGTGCCGTTGCTGCCGCCGGGTTGGCTAGTCGCGTGAGTGCCTATCGAAAGGCGAGGCTCAGCCGGGCGTAGTAATAGCCGCCGTTGACGCCGAACGCCGAGAAGTTCGGATAGATCTCGACCGCCGGGCTGCCCGCGAGCGCGGCGACGTTCAGCCCTGCCTGGTTCACGCGATCGGGGCGGACGTCGAACAGGTTGTTGGCGCCGATGCCCAGCGTCAACGCGTGGCCGATCCGGTACGAAACGTCGAGATCGGTGATGAACTTGGTGCCGGTCCGGTCGAGATAGAGGTTGCCGTCGCCGGGATCGGCGTAGCGCGAGGCGTTGCCGAACAGGCTCTCCTTGAGCGCCACGTTCCACGGGCCGTTGCCGTACGCGCCCGCGAGGATGATCTTGTAGGGCGGCGACGCCGTCTCGAGCGTCGACAGCGCGACCTTGTCGAACAGGCTCTGCCCCGATGCGGCGAGCTGCGCCGGTGTCGCGCGGATCGCGGTGACCTTGGTCTCGCTGTAGTTGCCCGTCAGCGACCAGTCGATCCGGCCGGCCGCGCCCAACGGCGTAGCGAAGTTCAACACCACGTCCACGCCGCGAGTACGCGTGTCGATCCCGTTCGAGAAGACGTTGATCCCCGAGAAGGGAACGGGCTCGAGCACATTGCCGTTGGCGACGATCGCCTGATTGACCGCCGCCGAGCGCACCGCGCCCGCGTAAAAACCGTACAAGGTACCGCTGCCGACGATGCGGTCGCGGATCGCGATCTGATAGGCGTCGACGCTGAAGGTCGCGCGCGACGAGAGCGTGGCGACCGCGCCCAGGCTGAAATTGGTCGAATGCTCAGGCGTGAGCGGCTTGATTCCGATCAGCCGTGCCGCCGCGGCATTGGGAGGCAGCTGGACGAACGCCGAATTGGGCTGGACGTTGGTCGCCGAGTAATAGGCCTCGGCGAGCGTCGGCGCGCGGAAACCGGTGCTCGCGGTGCCGCGCAGTGCGAACGACGGCGACACGGCGTAGCGCGCGCTGGCCTTGCCAACCAACGTCTCGCCGAAATCGGAGAAATGCTCGAGCCGGCCCGCGAGATCGATCGTCAGCGCGGATAGCGGATCGAGCGACACCTCGGCATAGATGGCGGCGTTGCGGCGGCTGTGGCTGCCCGCATCAGTGAGCGAGAAGCCGGGAAAGCTTTGCGAACCGGCCTTGTAGCGCGAGGCGGGGTCGCCTGGGCTCAACTGGTAGCTCTCACGCCTGAATTCGGCGCCCAGCGCGAACTCGACGGGCTTGGCGAGTCCCAGTTCGATCGGGTGGCGCAGATCGAGGTTGGTGGTCCACTGAGTTCGCCCGGAACGCGCCAGCGTCGAAATCGGTCGGGGTCGATCCGGTGTCGGTGTACAGGTCGACATTGGCCGATCCGGTCACCGCGACGCGATTGTCGTTGAGGCCATAGGTGCTGCTCAGATCCCATTGCCAGCCGGCCCAATCGCCGCGCGCCCCGGCGGTCAGCGAAATGTCCTGCGTCCGCAGCCGATCGACCGGGTTGAAGCCGAGCGGGTAGACCTGCGGCAATCGCGTCGGCAGCCGGAAATTGGCCCAGCCGCCGGCTCTCCGATAGCCGTAGCTGCCGAAAGCGTAGATCTCGACGGCGGGTGAGACGTGATAGCCGGCGTTGATGCTGAACAGGCCCAGCGTATAGCGGGCGTCGCCGAACACGCGGTTGAGGTAGGGATAGCGCGGCAGGCTGCGCCATTCGGGATGCGCCCCCGACGCGATCGCCTGCTCGACGCGGGCATCGGGACCGCCGGCATTGCTGTAGTCGTGGAACCGGCCCTCGGCGGTCAGGTTGACGAAGCCGTCGGAGCCGAGCGCGAAGCCCAGGTTGGCCGATGCGTCCGCGGTCTTGCCGTCACCCTGGAAATACTGCCCGCCGGTGAGGTTCGCCTTGCCCCCCGATGCGTCGTCGCGGAGGATGATGTTGACCACGCCGGCGATCGCATCCGAGCCATATTCCGCCGCGGCGCCATCCAGCAGCACCTCGACCCGGCCGACCGAGGCAGTCGGGATGAACGCGAGGTCCGGCGCCGCGCCTCCCTGGAACGCGCTCGACAGCACGGACAGGTTCGCGGTGCCGTGCATCCGCTTGCCGTTGACGAGGATCAGCGTGTGGTTGGGCGAGACGCCGCGCAGCCGTGCCGACAGCGTCTCGTTGGCGAGGTCGTTGCCGACCGCCTGGGTGTTGAACGAAGCGAGCGTGGTCGAGAGCGCCCCCATCAGGCTCTGCGGTCCTGCGCGTTCGAGCGTCGCCGCGTCGAGTACCTGGACCGGCGACGGGCTGTCCTTCGCGCGGAGCCCGGTGGTGCGGGTGCCGGTGACGATAATCTGGTTTTCCGCCGTATCCGCGGGCGCCGGAGCTTCCTGGGCGAAGGCAGGCTGGATCGATCCGAGCGCCGCCAGCGCGGCACCCATGGTGACCTTGATCATTGATTCCCCCGCTCGCCCGGCTTCCCGCGAGTTCGAACTTACCGGCCCTGCGGCGCGGATCAAGTCGCGTGGCGAACTAGATGCGCTCGAGCACCCCGCGCTCGGTGATGTAGCCCGTCACCAGCCGCGCTGGCGTCACGTCGAACGCGGGGTTGTGCGCGGGCGAATCGGTCACGCGCACCGTGCCGATCCCATCGCTGAGCGAGGTCAGTTCGTCCGGATCGCGCTCCTCGATCTCCACATCCGCCCCGCTCGCGGTAGCCGGATCGAAGGTGGTGTAAGGCAGAGCGACGTAGAAGGGCACATTGTTATCATGCGCGGCCAGCGCCTTCAGATAGGTACCGATCTTGTTGCAGACGTCGCCGTTGGCGGTGACTCGGTCGGTGCCGACGATCACGGCATCGACCTGGCCTTTCATCATCAGCAGGCCGCCGGCATTGTCGGCGATCACGGTGTGTGGGACGCCGTGGTTCTTGAGCTCGAACGCGGTGAGCAATGCGCCCTGGTTGCGCGGGCGAGTTTCGTCGACCCAGACGTGGACGGGGATGCCGGCGTCGTGCGCGAGGTAGATCGGCGCGGTGGCGGTGCCGTAGTCGACCGTCGCCAGCCAGCCCGCGTTGCAGTGCGTGAGGATGTTGAGCGGGCGATCCGGGTTCTTCGCGTGAAGCTCCTTCAGCAGCTCGAGGCCGTGCTCGCCGATCGCGCGGCACAGGCCCGCGTCCTCATCGGCGATGGCGTCGGCTTTGGCCAACGCCGCCCTCGCGCGCTGCTCGGGCGGCAGGTCCTTCACCGCATCGCGCACCGTGTCGAGCGCCCAGCGCAGGTTGATCGCCGTCGGGCGAGTCTCGAGCAGCAGCACGTAGGCGCGGTCGAGCGCGTCGTCCTCGGGATCGACCGTCAGCGCCATCGCCAGGGCATAGGCCGCGGTTGCCCCGATCATCGGCGCGCCGCGAGTCCACATTTCGCGGATCGCGGTCGCCGCCTCTCCCGCGCTGCGCAGCTCGACCCATTTGACTTCCCACGGCAGCTTGCGCTGGTCGAGGATGCAGACGCCCTTGCCGTCCGCGGTGCGGCGGATCGAGCGGTGGTGCTCGCCCTCGAGGATCATGGCAGCACCTCCGCCAGGCTGTGGACGTCGCCGCCACGCCCATCGCGATCGATCAGCAGTGCCTCGAGCCCGGCCTCGCGCGCGGCATCGACCTCGCCGGGCGCGTCGGAGACGAACAGCAGCTCGGACGGCGCGAGATCGAGCGCATCGACGATCCTGCTGTACAAATCGGCCTCGCGCTTGGGGCCCGTGGTGGTGTCGAAATAGCCGCTGAGCAATGGGGTCAGGTCGCCGGCGATGCTGTGACCGAAGATCAGCTTCTGCGCCGCGATCGACCCCGACGAATAGATGTGGACCGCAAGCCCCCTGCCCGTCCAGCGCCGCAACGCCTCGGGCGTGTCGGGATAGACATGGCCCTTGAGCTCGCCGTCGGCATAGCCCTGCGCCCAGATCAGCCCCTGCAGCGTCTTGAGCGGGGTCTCCTTTCGGTCCTCGTCGATCCATTGGAGCAGCGTGGTCACGGGATCGCCGGGCACGTCTGCGAGGATCGGAGCGATCTCCTCGCACCGCGCGGCAATGAACTCCGGCAAATGCTTGCGTGAATAGGGAAACAGCTCCTCCGCGACGAAGGAGATGCTGCTCGTGGTCCCCTCGATATCGAGGAGGATGGCCTTGGTCTGGGTCACTCTGCGGGTTGCGCCTCGTGGCGCGGGAAGCGATCGGCGATCGCGTCTCCGGTGAAGTTGGCGATCCAACCGTCGGCGTTGGTGAACAGTCGGATCGCGGTGAAACGCGGGCTCGGCCCCATGTCGAACCAGTGCCGCATCCCTGCAGGGACCGAGATAAGGTCGCCCTCGGTGCACAGCACGGCGTAGACCCGGTCGTCGTCGCTTCGCAGCGTGAACAACCCCTCGCCCTCGACGAAGAAGCGCACCTCGTCCTCGGAATGGCGGTGCTCGGAGAGGAACTTCTGGCGGAGCGCGGCCTTTTCCGGGTGATCGGGCACCATCCGGATCACGTCGACCGACTGGTAGCCGTTCTCGGCACGCAGCCGATCGACCTCGGGCGCGAACGCCTCGAGCACCGCCGCCTGATCAGCCTCGCCGGGAATCGGCCGCGAAGGCCATTGCTCGAAGCGCACCCCGATCGGCGCAAGTGCGTCCGCGATCTCGCCCGCGTCGCCGGTGGCGGTGACGCGATCGCCCGAAACGTCGAAGATCGTCAGTCTGGTCATGCCGTCATTCCGTTCCTGAAGCCCGCTTCGGCCAGCTCGGCCGCGATCAGCCATTCGGTCGCCTCGAGCACGCGCTCGGCCTCGTCGAGGTCCTTGCCCCAGGCATAAAGGCCGTGGCTGCGGATAAGATAGGCGGGCATCGCGTCGGACGCCAGCCGGAGCGGCGCCACCGCAGCCTCGATCACCGCCATGTCCTGACTGTTGTCGACGATCGGCAGCCGCAGTTCGGCCTCGTGGGTGGCGATGCCGGGGAAGACCTTGAGCATCTCATGGCCCCGGAACACCCATTCGTTCGCGCGGGGCATCGCGCGGCTGAACCCGACCGCCTGCGGCGAATGGCCGTGGAGCACTGCGCCCACGTCCGGGAACGCACGATAGAGCGCCAGATGGAGCGCGGTCTCGGCGGAGGGCTTGCCCGGCGTGAGCGGATTGCCCTCCGCGTCCACCCGCATGATGTCGCCCGCGCTCAGCCGCCCCTTGTGGAGCCCCGAAACCGTCACCGCGAAGCTGCCGTCGTCGAGCCGGGCGGAGTAGTTGCCGGCGGTCGCGGGCGCCCAGCCGCGCAAGTCGATCCGCCGCCCGGCTTCCGCCAGCGCAACTGCCGCATCCTTGAAACGTATCGCCCTCATGCCCGCGCCTTAGAGCGGGAGGCAGGCCGCCTCAATGGGCGTTGGCGGGGATCGGCTGGACGATCTCGACCGAAGGGCCGGTGATCCAGGTGGCCGGAGTCATCGTCGCCTCGTCGCCGCGAACGCTGGCGACCGTCACCACATTGAACGAATCGCCCCCAAGCGTCGCGGTATTGACGAACAGCTTGGGGATCGAGGCCATCGGCGTGTCGAGCGGCACCGCAATGTCCTCGTCGATCACCGAAACCTGGACGCCGACCCGGGTCAGCTCGTAAAGCTGGCGCGCGAAGGCAGCCGGCAGCCGGATGCAGCCGTGCGAGGCCGGATAACCCGGCAGCTGCCCCGCGTGCATCGCGATCCCGTCCCAGGTCAGCCGCTGCATCCACGGCATCGGCGCGCCCGAATATTTGTTCGAGCGGTGGAACACCTGCTTCTCGAGCACGGTGAACTCGCCGATCGGCGTTTCCTTGCCCGGTCGACCGGTCGAGACCGTGCTCACCCCGATGAGAACGCCGTCGCGATAGATGTACGCGCGCTGGGCCGGGATGCTGACCACGATCGCCACGGGTGCGACCGGCCCGAGATCGGCCTTGGTCAGCGCGGGATCGTCGTACCAGACGAACTCGCCCGGGCTCAGCGTCGCCCCCGCCTCCTGCGCCATCGCCGGCGAAGCGAGGCCCAGCGCAGCGGCGAAGGCGAGGATCAGGACGAGCAGTGCGCGACGCGCCATCGAGAATTCTCCGCCAGCCGCCTGCCCGGAAGGGAACAGGGTTACCCCGTTATTAACCTTAATTGGGGCCGTCGCCGAATCAGCCTATTCCGGCACCGCTAGGCAACTGCGAAATCTGGGCTTTCATCGGCGAACCGGTCCAACCGCGCGGCGAATCGTCGGTTCTGGGACACATGTTCAGGGAACTGAAGGCCAGCCTTCTGCTATAGTGGCCGCCAGGGGAAGTTTTGCGGGCAATGGGTATAGTGACGGAAACTCTCAATTCGGTGCAGTCGCGCCGCACTCTGATCAGGTCGGCTCTGGTGGTCGCGGGCGGCATGGCGGTCACCGCCTGCACGTCGCGCGTCAAGACGACGGCTCAGTTCATCAAGGCCCCGCCGATCGCGGTTCCGACGCAGGATCCGCGCCCCGTGGTGGCCGTCGCCGCGCCGTCGCGCGGGCCTGTCGCCCCCACCGGCATCCGCCCCGAGCTGTTCAAGCGCGCGATCGCCGCGCTCGACCGGCACTCGATGAGCATCGGATCGCACGATCGCATCGCGATCGCCGATTTCGACATTCCCTCGGCCCAGCCGCGCTTCCACATCATCCATCTCGGCACCGGCGAGTGCCAGAGCCTGCTCGTCGCGCACGGCAGCGGCTCGGACCCCGAGCACACCGGTTTCCTCCATCGCTTCTCGAACGACGTCAGCTCGAAGGCGACCTGCGAGGGCACGTTCGTCACCGGCGACTATTACACCGGCCAGCACGGCCCGTCGCAGCGACTGATCGGGCTAGATCCGACCAACAGCAACGCGCTCGACCGCGCGATCGTCGTCCACAGCGCCTGGTATTCGAACCCGGACATGATCGCGAAATGGGGCAAGCTCGGCCGCAGCGAGGGCTGCTTCGCGGTGGGTGAGGCCGATCTCGAGACGGTATTCCTGCGCCTCGGCGCGGGCCGGATGATCTATTCGGCGAAGCTGCCCGCGTAGGGCCCGATATCACCCCTTTCTCGTCATCCCGGAAGTTGGGCTTTCCCCGAAAACCACTTGGTTTTCGGCTGGAAAGCCTTGCTGTCCGGAATCCACTCTCCACCAGCGCAGGTGGCGCAGTGGATCCCGGACAGCCTTCGGCTTCCGGGATGGCGAGGGTGGGAGATCGGCGCGACCTCCTCAAAGCATTGGCACTCGCTGGACGACGCGCCTATCTGCTGCGTCATGACCGGCCACCCCTTCTTCTCGCTCCATCGCCAGGGCATGATCCGCGCGGGCGTGTGCACGCCGATGGCAACCGCGGGCGATCCGGCGGCGAATGCCGAGGCGGCGATCACGCTGGCGCGCGAGGGCGATGCGCAGGGCGCCGACCTGCTCGCTCTTCCCCGAGCTCAACCTGACCTCCTACGCGATCGACGATCTGCACCTGCAGGACGCGATCCTCGACGCGACCGAGGCGGGGATCGCTGCGCTCGTCGCGGCGAGCGCGAAGCTCAAGCCGGTGCTGCTGGTCGGCGCGGCGCTTGCGGCGCAACGGCCGGCTCTACAATTGCGCGGTGGCGATCGCGCGCGGCCGCATCCTGGGCGTCGTCCCCAAGAGCTTCCTGCCCAACTACCGCGAATATTACGAGAAGCGCTGGTTCGCCTCCGGCGCGGGGCTGAGCGGGCTGAGCATCGACGTGGCCGGGCAGACCGTGCCGTTCGGGCCCGACCTGATCTTCGCCGCCCGACGACCTGCCCGACTTCGTCTTCCACATCGAGATCTGCGAGGATTTCTGGGCGCCGACCCCGCCCTCGACCGCGGGCGCGCTCGCCGGGCGCGCTGGTGCTGTGCAACCTCTCGGCCTCGAACATCGTCATCGGCAAGGCGCGCGAGCGCGAACTGCTGTGCGCCTCGCAATCGGCGCGTGCGGTCGCGGCCTATGTCTATTCGGCCGTCGGGACCGGGCGAGAGCACCACCGATCTCGCCTGGGACGGCCAGGGAATGGTCCACGAGCTCGGCGAGCTGATCGCCGAAACCGAGCGCTTCGAGCTCGCCCCGAAATCGTCGTGCGCCGACGTCGATCTCGAGCGCATCCGGCTCGAGCGGATGCGCGATCGGCACGTTCAACGACGCCGCCGCGCGCGGCAGGGCACCCCGAGAACGCGCTTCCGCCGCGTCGGCTTCGAGCACAAGCCCGACCTTCGCCGACATCGGCCTCAAGCGCGCCGTTGCGCCGCTTCCCGTTCGTGCCCAACACGCCCGGCGAAGCTCGACGCGGATTGCTACGAGGCGTTCAACATCCAGGTCGAGGGGCTGCGCAAGCGGATCGACGCGGTCGGCGCGAAGCATCTCGTCATCGGCGTCTCGGGCGGGCTCGATTCGACCCACGCGCTGATCGTCGCCGCCAAGGCGATGCGACCGGCTCGGCCGCCCGCGCGCCGACATCCTCGGCTTCACCATGCCCGGCTTCGCGACCGGCGAGGAGACCAAGGGCCAACGCCTGGGCGCTGATGAAGGCGCTGGGCGTCGCCGGCGCCGAGATCGACATCCGCCCCGCCGCCGACCAGATGCTCGCCGACATGGGCCACCCGTTCGCCGAGGGCGAGCCGGTCTACGACGTGACCTTCGAGAACGTGCAGGCGGGGCTGCGCACCGATTATCTGTTCCGCCTCGCCAACCAGCGCGACGGCTTCGTGCGTCGGCACCGGCGATCTGTCGCGAGCTGGCGCTCGGCTGGTGCACCTATGGCGTCGGCGACCAGATGAGCCATTACGCGGTCAACGCCGGCGTGCCCAAGACGCTGATCCAGTTCCTGATCCGCTGGGTGGTCGAGACCCGACCAGTTCGACGCCGACACGTCGAGCGCTGCTCACCGCGATCCTCGCCACCGAAATCTCGCCCGAGCTGGTCCCGGCCGGCGCCGACGGCGCGATGCAGAGCACCGAGGAGCGGATCGGCCCCTACGAGCTCCACGATTTCTTCCTGCACTATGTCGTGCGCCACGGCCTCAGGCCGTCGAAGATCGCCTTCCTCGCCTGGCACGCGTGGCGCGATGCCGGGGCGGGGCTGTGGCCGATCGGCTTCCCCGAGACCGGGCGCGCGCGAGTATGATCTCGCCGACGATCCGCCAAGTGGCTCGAGATCTTCCTGTTCCGCTTCTTCCAGACCAGCCAGTTCAAGCGATCGGCGATCCCCAACGGTCCCAAGGTCTCGGCGGGCGGGGCGCTCAGCCCTCGCGGCGACTGGCGCGCGCCATCGGACGGCGTGGCGCGGCCGTGGATCGAGGAATTGCGGGCGAATTTGCCTTGAGGCCGAGCGCGTGGCCGATGCTGTGGGCAGCGGCCCTCGCCGCCACCGCCAGCCCGTTGGCCGCTCAAACGCATCGAGTCTCGGACGTTCAGTCCGTCGCTCGCATGAGGTCGGTTGCGTTGTCGTTCCAGCGGGAAGGATTGTTCTCGGGGGCCGTGCTGGTCGCGCGCGACGGCAAGCCGATCCTCAACCAGGCCTTTGGTTTCGCGGATGCCGAATGGAAGGCACGCAACACCCCGACCACTCGATTTCGCATCGCCTCGGTCACCAAGCAATTTACCGCCGCCGCAATCCTGATCCTGCAGGAGCGCGGGAAACTTTCGCTGCAGGATCCGGTCGGAAGATACCTTCACGACGCGCCGGCCAGCTGGGGTCGCATTACGATCTACCACCTGCTGACTCACACGTCGGGCCTGCCGAATATCAACGCGTTTCCCGACTATGGATCGATCCGGACGATCGCGGCGACGCCCGACCAACTCATCGCGCGCTTCCGCGACAAGCCGCTCGAATATGAGCCGGGAACGCAATACAGCTACGGCAACTCGGATTACATCGTGCTCGGCCGTCTGATCGAAGCCGTTTCCGGTCAGAGCTACGCCGCCTTCCTCCAGAAGAATATCTTTGATCCGTTGCGGATGACGGACACCGGCGTCGACGATGAGCGCGCGGTCATTCCGGGGCGGGCCCTCGGCTATGCCGTCACGCCGCAAGGCATACGCCACGCCGATCCCGTCAGCATGAGCGTGCCGTTTTCGGCCGGCAATCTCTATTCGACCACCGGCGACCTGCTCAAATGGGAAACCGCGCTGTTCGGAGGCCGCGTGATCGATCGGACTTCGCTCAAGATGATGACCACGCCCTTTCGCAACGGCTATGGCCTCGGACTGTTCGTCGCCGACCGCGACGGGCATCGCATCATCAGCCACACGGGTGACATCGATGGCTTCGGCGCGATGCTCGCTTATTATCCGGACGACAAGCTCACCGTGATCGTCCTCTCGAACCTGTTCGGCGGCGCCTATGGCCTGGTGGCCAAGGATTTGGCCAAATCCGCATTCGGATTGCCGTTCACCCTGCCCTCGGAACGCAAGGTCGTCCCGGTTCCACCTGCCACCCTCGCGGAATATGCTGGGACCTATCGACTGACGCCGACGATCCGGAACGTGATTTCGCTGGTCGACGGCCACCTGACCTCGAGGATCGGAAATCAGGCGGAACTCGAGATGGTCCCCGAATCGCAGACGATGTTCTTCTTCAGGTCCGGAGAGGCGGAGATCGAGTTCGTGCGCGATTCCGCCACGAACAAAGTTACCCGCTTGATCGTGCATCAGGACGGCGCTTCGTTCGAGGGTGTGAAGGCGAACTAGGTTGGGAACCTATACATATCACTGATTCTATATAGTAATAAGCGCCTTCTTTGGGTTTGGGAGGCCGGCGATGTCACGTCATCTGTTTTGGCTATCGGATGAAGCCTGGGCAGCGATCGAACCGCATCTTCCGCGTGGCAGGCCGGGCAAGCCTCGGGTGGACGATCGCACGGTGATCTCGGGCATCCTGCACGTGCTCAAGACCGGCTGCCGGTGGCGCGACGTGCCGGCCGCCTATGGGCCGCCAACGACGATCTACAATCGCTACAACCGCTGGGCCGGACACGGCATCTGGCAGCGATTGTTCGAGAAAGTCGCGGCAACCGGGCCGGTGCCCGACGAACTGTCGATCGACAGCAGTCATGTCAAAGCGCACCGTTCGGCAGCCGGCTCAAAAAGGGGGAGTATGAAGAAGCGATCGGCCGCTCGCGCGGGGGTCGGACCTGCAAGATCCATTGCCTGGCCGACGATCGCGGCCGACCGGTCGCCTTCGCGCTGACGCCCGGCAACATCGCCGACATCACCATGGCGATCCCGTTGCTGAGCGTCGCGCTGCCCGCCCGACGCCTCATCGCCGACAAGGCCTATGATGCCGACAGCCTGCGCAACTGGTTGAAGCAACGGCGCATCAAGGCCGTCATACCTTCCACTGCCTCGCGCCGCACTCCATATCCGCTCGACCGGCGCCTCTACCGGCGAAGGAACGTCATCGAACGGCTGTTCGGACGCCTCAAAAACTGGCGGCGCATCGCCACCCGATACGACCGACACGCCACAAACTATCTCGCCGCCATCGCTCTCGTCGCCGCCGTCGCCGAGTGGATCAAATGAGTCCCCAACCTAGGGTCTGTACTCAATCGGATTCGATAGCGGAGCCTGACTAACCCCTTGAAATGTTGGATTTCACTTGCTGAGATCCATGCGCTGCCGCTCGGTCGCCGCTCTTTGACAATATCGATCGCGGCCGGAACGCAAACTGCGGTTGGGCCGAACCGCTGTGAATCTCCGCATGACCGGGCCGCCGACAAAACATACGTACCAGTGTGACCCTGGTGTCAACTTCGGTTTCGAAAGCTTCGCGCGGCGACGCGATAACCCTCACCCTCGATCGGCAGGGCTTCCAGTTGAGTCCCGACCCTGAAGGTCGAGGCGCCGGTTGCGGGTGGGTGCCGATACGCCGCCGACGTCGTATGCGCGCAAGTCTTTCACGGTGTTGATATTGGGCAGCGGCCCCGCAAGCCGGACCTGCGCGATCCCCGCCGCTCGCGCCCAGCCCCGCACCGATCGGTCGCTCGAGTCCCGAAGCCACGCCTCCAGCGACTCCGTCAGGGCCGACGGCCATACCCCGATCACCGGCATCGCCTCGACGAAGCCGCCGCCTGCCAACCGCTCGGCAAGATCAGCCGGAAGCGCCGGCACGTCGCAGGGAACGGTCAGCACCGCGTCGCAGCCGCGCTCGGCGGCGGCATGGAGCGCGGCGCAGATCCCGCCGAGCGGCCCCAGCCCCGGCGCGGGACGATCGGGCACCCAGTCGCCATGGTCGCGCCCGCAGACGATCACCGTTTCAGTCCGCGCCGCCAGCGCCTCGATCGCATGCTCGATCAGCGGCTTGCCGCCCAGCAACGCGAGCGCCTTGTCCGACCCGAAGCGCCGCGATTCGCCGCCCGCCAGCACCGCGCCGAGCAGCCTCATGGCGCCAGCCACAGCAGCGCATCGTCACGCGCCAGCACCGCCAGCGCAAGCCCCGCCTCCTGCGCGCGCGTCACCGCGAGCGCGGTCGGCGCCGAGATCGCCGCGAGCAGCGGGCAGCCCGCGAGCACCGCCTTCTCGACCAGCTCGTACGAACATCGCGACGAAAGCAGCGCGAAGCCGTCATCCCACCCCAACCCTTGCCGCGCCATCGCGCCGATCAGCTTGTCGAAGGCATTGTGGCGGCCGACGTCCTCGCGCGCCAGCCGGATCGCGCCGTGAGCGTCGCACAGCGCCGCGGCGTGGACCGCGCCGGTCGCGGCGTTGAGCGGCTGGTGATCGCGCAGCGCCGCGCGCGCGCGGAAGATGGCTTCGGGCTTGGCGGGAACCGTCTCCGGCAGTCGCGGTAGCGGCCGAAGCGCCGCCTCGAGATTCTCGATCCCGCACAGCCCGCATGACGAATCGGTGGTCCGGTGCCGCACCCGCTCAAGCACCCGCGCTGCGTCGGCGAGCGTCACGCGCAGGATCACGCCGCGTTCGCCAAGGTACGCCTCGACGTCGATCACCTCCCCGAGCCGCTCGGACGCGACGAAACCCCAGGCGAAGTCCTCCAGATCGGCGGGGGTCGCCATCATCACCGCATAGCCGATACCGTTGATCTCGACCGCCACCGGCACTTCCTCGGCGAGCGCGCGTTTCACCGCCACTCGCCCGCCGCCCGGCTCGACACGTTCGAAGGTCAGGTTCATGGATCGAGCAATAGCCGCCGCGGCAGGGGAGTCGAGCATGGCGAAGGCGAAGGACGGCACCGTCTATTATCCGGGACCCACCGGGGGCTGGGGATCGGTGAGCGGCATGCGCAAGGTCGCCAAGGCCGAAAAGCCCAGCGCCAAGGCGCTCGCGATCCTCGCCAAGCAGAACAAGCCCGGCGGCTTCATGTGCGTCTCATGCGCCTGGACCAAGCCTGCCAAGCCGCACCTGTTCGAATTCTGCGAGAACGGCGCCAAGGCGACCTTCTGGGAGCAGACCAGCCGCCGCGCGACCCCCGAGTTCTTCGCGGCGCACACCCTCGCCGAGCTGCGCGGGTGGCGCGATTACGACCTCGAGCAGGCCGGCCGACTCACGCACCCGATGCGCTACGACCGCGCGAGCGACCGCTATGTGCCTTGCGGGTGGGACGAAGCCTTCGCCGCGATTGGCCGCGAGCTGGCTGCGCTCGATCCTCAGTCGGCGGTATTCTACACCTCGGGTCGCGCCAGCCTCGAGACCAGTTATGCCTGGGCGCTTTTCGCGCGGCTCTATGGCCACAACAACCTGCCCGACAGCTCGAACATGTGCCACGAGACCACGTCGGTCGCTCTGAAGAAGACGATCGGCGCACCGGTCGGCACCTGCGTGCTCGACGATTTCGAGCAATGCGACGCGATCTTCTTCTTCGGGCAGAACACCGGCAGCAATTCGCCGCGCTTCCTCCACACGCTGGCGGCGGCCTCGAAACGGGGTTGCAAGATTGTCACCTTCAACCCGCTGCGCGAGAAGGGCGGAATCGCCTTCCGCAACCCGCAGAGCCTGGAAATGGTGACCGGCGGCGAGACCGAGATCTCGAGCCATTACTACCAGGTCAAGGCCGGCGGCGACATCGCCGCGATCTTGGGACTGTGCAAGCATGTGCTGGAACGCGATGCGATCGACCGCGAGTTCATCGCCGAGCAGACCCACGGGTTCGATGCGTTCGCTGCCAAGGTACGCGCGACCGGTTGGGAGGAAATAGAGCGCGAATCCGGGCTCTCGCGAGTCGATCTTGAGAAAGCGGCTGAAGTCTATCTCGGCGCCGAACGCGCGATCGGGATCTGGGGCATGGGGCTGACCCAGCATGTCGGCGGGTTCGAGAATGTCGCGAGCGTCGTCAACCTGATGCTCCTGCGCGGCAACATCGGCCGCCCCGGCGCAGGCGTCTCGCCAGTGCGCGGCCATTCGAACGTCCAGGGTCAGCGCACCGTCGGCATCGCCGACAAGCCCGAGCAGGTCCCGCTCGACCGGCTCGCCGAGCAATACGACTTCGATCCGCCGCGCGAGACCGGGCTCAACACCGTCGACGCCTGCCACGGCATCCTCGGCGGCACCGTCAACGCGTTCGTCGGCCTCGGCGGCAATTTCCTCCGCGCGGTGCCCGAGCAGGGGATGATGGAGGTGGCGTGGCAGCGGATGCGGCTCACCGTTCAGGTCGCGACCAAGCTCAACCGCGGGCAATTGTTCTGCGGCGAGGTGGCGTACCTCCTCCCCTGCCTCGGCCGCAGCGAGACGGACCTGCAGGCGGGCGGGCCGCAGGTGGTGACGATGGAGGACAGCCTCAGCTGCATCCACGGCTCGATCAGCAATGCCGAGCCCGCCAGCCCCGAGCTGCGCTCTGAAATGGCGATCGTCGCCGGGATCGCCAAGGCGACGCTCCCGCCCAACCCCAAGGTGCCGTGGGATGAATGGCTGGGCGACTACGGCAAGGTCCGCGACGCGATCGAAGCCACCTACCCCGCGCAATTCGCCGATTTCAACGCGCGGATGTTCACCCCCGGCGGCTTCTACAAGGGCAATTCGGCGCGCGAGCGGGTCTGGAAGACCGAGAGCGGCAAGGCCGAGTTCACCGTTCCGGGCATGCTCAACTCGACTGGATTTGCCGACGCGCCGGGGCGCTACCGGCTGATGACTCTCCGCTCGAACGACCAGTTCAACACCACTGTCTACGGCTATTCGGACCGGCTGCGCGGGATCGAGGGAACGCGCGACGTGCTACTGATCAATCCCGAGGACATCGGCCGCGCGGGGCTTTCCGAGGGCCAGGTCGTCGCGCTGGTGAGCGATGCCGAGGACCAGGTCGAGCGCGTCGTCGAAGGGCTCAAGGTGACGCCGTACAACCTGCCCGACGGGTGCGTGGCCGGCTATTACCCCGAACTCAACCCGCTGATCGCGCTCGCCCACCACGACCATGCATCGAAGACGCCGGCGGCTAAATCGGTGCCGGTGCGGATCAGGGTAACCTAATTCCTCCCCGTGCCGGGGAGGATTTTGCAGTGACAACGTTGCCAGCGCCACTAAGCTGCGGGAGAACCCTGGGGAGGAATGCGATGCGATCGCTCAAGCTGCTGCTCGCGCTGGCGATGCCCGGGCTTCTCGCCGCGGGTCCCGCGGGCACCTCGCTCCACCTCGGCGCCAAGGGCTATCTGACCGAGCCGGGGCTCGACGTCTTCGTCTTCACCGACATCTACCCCGACGGGCATCAGACCGGCGTCACGGTGATCCAGCACGGCACCCGCGTCGCCGCCAACGGCGACCTTCGGCTCGAGCCGACCCCGGGCCAATGGTCGCCGATGCCCGCCGCGGGCAAGCGCAGCGTCGATCCCGCCACGGGCACGATCACCCAGTTGCTCGCCTATCCGGACCCGAGCAAGAACGGGCACGGCTTCAACCCGATCTTCTACCCCGACCTCAACCTCGGCTATTCGGTCCATGTCGCCCCCGCGAGCGGCAACGCCTTCCGCATCACCGTCGATCTCGACAAGCCGCTGCCGCCCGAATGGGTGGGCAAGGTCGGCTTCAACCTCGAGCTGTTCCCGGGGCTCCTGTTCGGCAAATCGTGGCTGATGGACGGCGAAAGCGGACTGTTCGCGCCCCAGCCCAACGGCCCGGTCGAGCGGCTCGGTGGACCCAGGGTGCCCGATCCGCGCAACCTGCAGGCCAACGGCCCTGTCCAATCGCTCAACGGTCAGGCGGTTGCGGCGCCGCTGGCAACGGGCCACGAGCTCACCGTCGCGCCCGAGGAAGCGAAGCAGCGGATGACGATCCGCAGCCGGGGCGGCCCGCTCGAGCTGATCGACGGGCGGCTGGCGCACAACAACGGCTGGTTCATCGTCCGCACCGCGATCGCGGCGGGCGCGACGAAGAACGCGGTCGAGTGGATCGTCACGCCCAACGTCGTTCCGGGCTGGCGTTACGAGCCGGTGATCGAGGTGAGCCAGGTCGGCTACGCCCCTGCCCAGCCCAAGCGCGCAGTGATCGAGCTAGATGCGGCGGCGACGAAGGTCGCGCCGGCGACGCTCTATCGCCTCGGAGCTGACGGGCGATCTCAGGTTGTTTCGGCAATTCCTTCGAACTGGGGTAATTTCCTGCGGTATCGCTACGTCACCTTCGATTTCAGCAAGGTGCAGGCGCCCGGGGTCTACGAGATCGGTTATGGCGGCAAGCTGTCGCACCCGTTCCGCATCGATGCCGGCGTCTATGCCCGCCACGTCTGGCAGCCGACCCTCGAATATTTCCTGCCAGTCCAGATGTGCCACATGCTCGTGCGCGAGAAATACCGGATCTGGCACGGGCTCGACCACCAGGACGACGCCCTGATGGCGCCCACCAGCCTCAACCATATCGACGGCTATGCGCAGGGCCCCGAAACGCTGACTCGCTACAAGCCCGGCGAAGTGGTGCCGGGACTCAATTCGGGCGGGTGGCATGACGCCGGCGATTTCGACCTGCGCGTCGAATTGCAGATCGGCACGGTGTGGCTGCTCGCCAAGATGGTCGAGGAGTTCGGGCTGAACTACGACGCCACCAGCATCGACGAGACCCGGAAAGTCACCGAGATCCACGATCCCGACGGCAAGAACGACGCGCTCCAGCAGATCGAGCACGGGCTGCTGAGCGTGCTCGGCGGCTATCGCGCGATGGGACGCGTGTACCGCGGCATCATCGACCCGTCGCTGCGCCAGTACGCGATGCTCGGCGACGCGGCGAACCAGACCGACAACGTCTTCCGGAAGCCGGTCGACGGACTGGGCCTTGACGTCAACGGCAACCCGGTCCGCTTCGACGATCGCTGGGTGTTCACCGAGGACAATCCCGATCGCGAGCTCTATGTCGCCGCCGGCCTCGCCGGAGCGGCGCGCGTGCTGAGGACCAGCAACCCTGCCCTCGCCGACGAAGCCCTGGCAGCGGCGAAGGACCTTACCGCGAAGGCGATCGACCGCGCCAAGGGGCCCAACCGCGTGTTCGCGCTCGCCGAGCTCATCCAGACGACCGGCGACCGAGCGCTGATCGACAAGCTCGTCACGCTGGAACCGGAAATCATCAAGAATATAGATCGTTCCGGCTGGATGCTCGCATCGATTCTGAATAAACTTCCCGCCGATTTCCGTGCGCACGTCGATGCTGCGGTCGCGGCCTATCAGGCCAAGGTGACCGCCGACGCGCGCACCGACTCCCCCTTCGGCGTGCCCTATACCCCGGCGATCTGGGGCGCCGGCTGGACGATACAGGAGCGCGGCGTCCACCAGTATTTCTTCCACAAGGGCTGGCCGCAGGTCACCAGCACCGACAGCTACGTCAACGCGCTCGATTTCGTGCTCGGCGTCCATCCGGGCGAGAATACCGCGAGCTTCGCCTCTGGGGTCGGATCGGTCTCGGCTACGACGGCCTACGGCTTCAACCGCGCCGACTGGACCTACATCCCCGGCGGCGTGATCTCGGGCACCAACCTGGTGCGGCCCGACCTGCCCGAGCTCAAGACCTGGCCCTACTTCTGGCAGCAGACCGAATATGTGATGGGCGGCGGCGAGACCAATTTCATGTTCCTCGCGATGGCCGCCGACGCGCTGTACCGCCCGCCCGTCTCCCAGGCACGGCCAACCCCGAATTAACCATTGCCGGCGCATAGCGTGTGGATGCTCCGCCTATTGCGTCTCTTGCGGATACTGCTCCTCGCCTGGGCCGCGTCGATCGCGGTCCCCGGGGTCGCGCGCGCGCAGGACGGGCTCGACCTATTTTCGGGCGATACCCTCTCGGCGGTGGGCGATGTCCGCATTGTCGCGGCCGACGGCGAGAAGAGCTGGATCAACGGCGGCGACGGCAAGACGCGGTTCGATGGCAACCCGGACCGCAGCCTCAACCTGCACCCGCAACTCGCCGAGGCGGACCTGATCTGGCAGCCGCGCTTTACCTGGTCGCTCTCGGGCACCGTCGTCGCCACCGCACAGCACGGCCAGAGCGAGTCGATCGACCTTTCGGAAGCCGCGCTCACGTTCAAGCCGCTGCGGTCGAGCGCGGCGAAGATCACGGCGCGCGCGGGCCTCGATTGGCCGGCGATCTCGCTCGAGCATTCCGGCCCCGAATGGCGCGTGACCGACACCATCACACCGTCGGCGATCAACAGCTGGATCGGCGAGGAAGTGAAGGTCGGTGGGGTCGAGGCGACCGTCGCCAGCCCGCTCGGCAGCCACCGCATCGCCGCGACGATCGGCGCGTTCGGCTTCAACAATACGTCGGGCACGCTGCTCGCCTTCCGCGGCTGGGCGCTCCACGACGAGAAGACGGTGGCCTTTTCGCTCCAGCAACTGCCGCCGCTCGACGCCTTCATGCAATACGCCCAGGCGCCGCGGACTCGGCCGATCATCGAGATCGACCACAGAGTCGGCTGGTACGGCAAGCTCGGCTGGTCGCCTTCGGAAGCCTTCGAGCTTCAGGCCTTCCACTACGACAATCGCGGCGACCCAACCGCAGTCACGCCGACGCTGCAATGGGGCTGGCACACGCGGTTCAACAATCTCGGCGCGATCGTCTCGATCGGAAAGCTCCAATTCAAGGCGCAGGCGATGGGCGGGCGCGCCGAAATGGGCTTTCCGATGCCGGCCCGGATCTGGGTCGATACCAGTTTCCGCTCAGCCTTCGTGCTCGCGACGCGCAGTTTCGAGCACGGGTCGGTTTCGGCGCGGATCGAGGCGTTCGGGACACGAAGCCGCGGCAGCGTGCTCGACAATCGCTACTCCGAGGACGGCTGGGCCGCCACCGCCGCCGCGCGCCGCGAGATCGGGCCGAATGTGAGCCTGCTTGCCGAGTTCCTCCACGTCGAAAGCCGCCGGGATGCGCGGCTCGCGCTCGGCCTCGCGCCCCACCAGGCGACTAACCAGTTCCAGCTGGCGCTTCGCATCCACATTTGAAGGACTTGCTTAACACGGGGCCGCTATGGTCGCGGCCATGCGTACGCTTGTCCTGGCCGCCCTGATCGCGCTTGGCGCCGCACCGCCGCCGCCGGCGGGCGTCACGGTGAGCGTGCGCGGCCCGAACGGCGCGCCGGTCGCCGATGCCGTGGTGACCATCCACCTCGTCGGCCATGCCACCCCCGGGGCACAGGCCGGCGGCGCGTATACGGTCGCCCAGCAGAACATCCAGTTCCATCCATTCGTGCTCGGTGGTGCCGCAGGGTGCCGACGTCGTCGTTCCCCAACCTCGATCCGATCCGCCACCACGTCTATTCCTTCTCCCCCGCCAAGACCTTCGAGCTCAAGCTCTACGCCCGTGAGCAGAGCCACACCGTCCGCTTCGACAAGGCGGGGATCGTCGCGTTGGGATGCAACATCCATGACCAGATGACTGCCTTCATCGACGTCGTCGACACGCAATGGGCCGCGAAGACCGATGCCTCGGGCAACGTCACGCTGGGCGGCCTGCCCGCGGGCCAGGCGATCATCACCGTGTGGCATCCCTATCTACGCGCACCGGGCAACGCGATGTCGCGGCAAGTCGCGATCGCCAACGGCTCACGCGAAAGCTTCACCGTCACGCTGCGCGCGCCGCCGCGGATGACTGGCTCCTCGCACTACTGAAGGCCGATGCAGCTGCGCATGCCCCGCTTCCGCCACCTGCGCACCAAGCTGACCGTGCTTTACGCCGGACTGTTCGCGGCGGCGATGCTGTGCGTCTCGGTGGTGCTGTTCGCGATCGTCGAGCGCAACGCTACTCAGCAAGTGCAGAGCGAGCTCGTCGCCAGCGGCACCGTGTTCGACCGGCTGTGGGACCAGCGTACCGCGCAACTCGGCGGCGCCGCGGACCTGCTCGCGCGCGACTTCGGCTTCCGCGCGGCGGTCGCGACCGGAGACCGGCAGACGATCGAATCGGCGCTGGTCAACTTGCGCCAGCGGCTCGGCGTGCCGATCGCGTTCGTGGTCGAAGAGAATGGCGACGTCGTCGGCGTGCGCGACGCGGGCTTCCGCGCCGAGGCGGCCGGACTGTGGCAGGCGCTCGACGCCGGGCAGATGACCGGCGTGGTCAAGCTCGGCGGAGTCGCGCGCCACGCGATCGCCGCGCCGGTGCTCGCGCCGACGCTGACCGGCTGGGTGGTGTTCGCGACCAACCTCGACACGCGCGAGATGGCGAGCCTCCAGCGGCTGTCGGCGATCCCGATCGAGGCCTCGGTCTACCAGCGCAACGCGCGAGGCGCGTGGATCGATGCGGGCAACCTCAAACCGTCCGAACCGGGCATCGCCCGCTTCATCGATACCGCGACCGGCGACCGGCACCCCGGGGAAGTGACCACTGCGGAGGGCACCGCGATCGCCCTGGTCAAGCCGTTGCCCGGACTGATGGGCTCACCGCGCAGCGTGCTGCTGATCCGCTACCCGCTCGACGGCGCGCTCGCCAGCTACCGCCAGCTCCAGCTCGCGATCGCGCTCGCCGGCCTGCTCGGACTGGCGGTCACCCTGCTCGCGACGTGGCGGATGGCACGGTCGATCACTCGGCCGGTGACCCTGCTCGATGCCGCCGCCGAGCGGCTCGCCGCGGGCGACGACGCGTCGGTGCAGATCGAGGACGACGACGAGCTCGGCCGCCTCGGCGCGACGTTCAATCGCATGGCCGCCGGCATCGCCGAGCGCGAGCGGCGGATCACCCAGCTCGCATTCAACGACGTGCTGACCGGCCTGCCCAACCGCACGCTGTTCCTCGAACATCTCGAGCACGAGCTGCGCGCGCGTGAGCAGGGGGGCGCGATCGCGTTGCTGTGCGTCGATCTCGACGACTTCAAGTCGATCAACGACACGCTCGGCCATCCGATCGGCGACGAGCTGCTCCGCCGCCTCGCCGAGCGGCTGAGCGGGGCGCTGGCCAATTGCTTCGTCGCACGGCTTGGCGGCGACGAGTTCGTGATCGTCTCCGAAACGCGCGGCGACAATGCCGAGCGGCTGGCACAGCGCACGCTCGAGGCGATCGAGGCGCCGCTGACGATCGAGGGTCACAACCTCACTCCCGGCGCGAGCATCGGCATCGCGCTCGGCCCCGACGACGGCGCCGACGCGCGCACCTTGCTCAAGAACGCCGAGCTCGCGCTCTACCGCGCCAAGGATCTCGGCCGGCGCACCTTCGCCTTCTTCGAGGAATCGCTCAACCAGCGCGCGCAGGAGCGCCGCCTGCTCGAGGCCGATCTACGCGTCGCGCTCCAGGAAGGCCAGTTCGAGCTGCACTTCCAGCCGCTGTTCGATCTCAAGTGCAACCGGATCGGGTCGTTCGAGGCGCTGCTGCGCTGGGATCATCCGGTCCGCGGCCAGATCTCGCCTGTCGAGTTCATCCCCATCGCCGAGGAGACCGGGCTGATCGTCGAACTCGGCGCCTGGGCGCTGCGCGAGGCCTGCGAGCATGCCGCGACGTGGCCCGAGCACATCCGCGTCGCGGTCAATGTCTCGTCGGTCCAATTCCGCCGGCCGGGCCTGGCCGAAGTGGTGATGCAGGCGCTCACCGCCAGCGGGCTGGCGCCGAACCGCCTCGAGCTCGAGATCACCGAATCGATCTTCCTCGAGGAATCGGACGCGACGCTGAAGATGCTGCATTCGCTGCGCGCGCTCGGCATCCGCATCGCGCTCGACGATTTCGGCACCGGCTATTCGTCGCTCAGCTATCTGCAGAGCTTCCCGTTCGACAAGATCAAGATCGACCGCAGCTTCATCCAGCACCTGCTTACCCGTCCCGGCGCGATCGCGATCGTCCACGCGATCACCGATCTGGCGCACGCGCTGGGGATGGAGACCACCGCCGAGGGCGTCGAGGAAAGCGACCAGCTCGCCGAGCTGCGCGAGCACGGCTGCACCTCGGTGCAAGGCTTCCTGTTCAGCCGCGCGATCGACGCTGCGGGCGTGCGCGCGCTGCTGGCGGACGAAAGCCCGGGCTGGGCGGGGAAGCGAGCGGCGGGGTGAGCGTTTGTAAGCCCCTCCCCTTCAGGGGAGCGGCTATTTTGGCCGCAGCACCGCTACCCCGCCCCCGCTCCCTGCCATAGCGAAGTCGATCGTATCGCTCCCGGACACGACCCGCTCGCTCTTCGCCAGCGCGTCGGGCTTGTCCCCGTCCGCCCAGATCGTCGCGTCGAACTTCCTGGTGCCGAGGAAGGACAGCGGCACGCTCAGCGTCCGCGCGGCCTCGGTGTTCATCGCGCCGACGTACCAGACCTTGCCCTTGCGCCGCGCGATCGCGATCGATTCGCCGATCTCGCCGGCAAGGTAGCGAGTCTCGTCCCATGTCGCCGGCACCTCGCGGATGAACTCGAAGCCGGCAGGGCTCTCGGCATAGGTGTCCGGGCTGTCGGCCACGCTGCCCAACGGGCTGGTGAAGACGACGTACATCGCCAGGCCCTGCGCGCGCGTCGTCTGGACGAAGGGCAAGTCGTTGCGGACGCGGAAATCGGCCGGCGCCACGTTGCGGAAGCCGCCCGGCGTATAGTCCATCGGTCCGAGCAGCCCGCGCGTGTAGGCGAGCATCACGTTATGGGTCGCGGTCACCCGGGCGCTCCACTTGTTGTACTCGGCCCCCATCACGCCTTCCTGCGTGACGAAGTTCGGATAGGTGCGCGTCAGCCCGCGCGGCGGATAGGCGCCGTGGAGATCGACCATCAGGTGATGCCGCGCCGCGGCGGCGAGCAATTTGGCGTACCAGTTGACCATCCACTGGTCGTCGCGGTCCATGAAATCGACCTTGATCCCGGCGATGCCGAGCTTCTCGTAGAGCGTCAGCGCCTCTTCCATCTGGTCGTCGAGCGCCTGCCAGTGAGTCCACAGCCACAGCCGGACGTGCTTCGAGGCGGCATAGGCGGCGACCTTCTCGACATCGATCGGATCGTTCCAATGCGTGATGTCGACCCCCGGGCGGCGCACCCCGCCCCCGCCGGCGCCGGCATACCAGCCCTCGTCGATCATCGCGTAGGGCAGGCCCTGCTCGGACGAGAAATCGATCAGCGCCTCGGCGACTTCGGTGCTGGTGCGCTTGCCCGGATATTTGGCGAGAACCGGGCCATTCCACCAATCCCAGGTGGTGAGTCCGGGCTTGATCCAGCTGGTGTCCTCGATCCGGCTGGGGGTCGAGAGATCGGTGATCAGCGTGGATTCGACGAGCTGGCCGGGCTTGTCGGCGAGCATGACCACCCGCCATGGCGTCACGATCGGGCTGCCGACGCGGGTATGCACCGCGATCCGGAAATCGTCGAGCGAGGGCGAGAGCTTGGCCTGCAACCCCAGCCCGCCGTCGCCGCGCCCAGTCAAATACATCCCCGCGAAATCGAGCAGATCGGCCTCGGCGAGCGCGAAGGCGGCCTTGCCGGTATCGCAGACGAACGGGAGGTCGAACAGATTGTGCTCGCGCGTCCGCGTTGCGTCGACGGGATCGAACTCGCCCTCATGGCTGCTGCCGAACTTGCCGATGTTGAGCCCCCAGCATTTGTATGCCTCGGGGAAATAGAAGCCGGTGCGATCGTATCGGACGATCGCCGCCGCGGTCGTCGCCTGGATCGGGATCACGGTGCGGAAGGCGACGCCGCTGTCATAGGCGCGCAGCACCAGGTCGAGCTTGCGCTTCGCCCCGCCCTTCTCCTGATATTGGACGGTAAGCTGGTTGTAGTGATCGCGCCCCGCCGCGGCCTTGCCGGCGACGATCGGATAGCTGGCGTCGGCGTTTGCGGTCTCGGTGCCGGTGATCGCCAGGCCATAGCCGAGCGTGTCCGCGTCGAGATCGAGCAGGATCGGCGACGGCGCGAGCACCAGGTTCCCATGCCGCTCGACCTTGTACACCGGCGTCGCCTGCCCGCTCAGCCCCGCGGTGATCGTGTTCGACCCGTCGGGCGAGGTCAGCGCGAACGGCTGCGCGGCGGCCGGGGTAGCGATCAGGAGCGCGAGCGCGCCGAACAGCAGCCTCATGCCTTGTGGGCCTTCAGGAAGGGCACAAGCACGCTTTCGATCGCGTCGTAGCCCGCCTCGGTCGGGTGGACGCCGTCATAGGCCATGCCCGGCTTCATCGCGCCCTCGGGCGTGGCGAGCACCGGCGTATAGTCCATCCAGATGGCGCCTGCCTGGTGCGCGTAGGCCTTGAGCCAGGCATTGTGCGCGCGGATCGGCGCGACGACCTCGAGCCCCGGCCGCCACGGAAAGCCGCCCGAGGGCGGCACCGGCGCAAGGATCATCTGGATGCCGTTGGCCTTGGCGAGGATCGTCATCGCGCGGAAATTGTCGCGGGTCTGCTCGGGGGTCATCTTGCCGGTGTTGCCGGCGATGTCGTTGGTCCCGGCCATGATGTGGACGTAGCGGGGCTTGAGCGCGACGACGTCGGCCATCATCCGCAGCACCATCTGCGGCGTCGTCTCGCCGCTGATCCCGCGGCAGATGCGCCCGGGGGTGAAGAAGGCCGGGTGTTTGTCGCGCCAACCCTCGGTGATCGAATCGCCCATGAAGACCACATCGACCTTCCGCCCGCTCGCGATCACCTTCTTGTTGTCATCGGCATAGCGCCCGAGCCCGGGCCAGTCCTCGCGGAGCATCCGGTCCCACTTCTCCTGCCACGTCTCCTGGTGCGCGTCCTGCGCACGGGACAGGAGCGGCAGGAAGGTGAGACCCGCCGCCGCGGCGAACAGCTTTCTCCGGTCGATCGTCATAGATTCTCCAGCATCGAGCAGACGGGTTCGCGCAGTCTGGCATCCTCGGTCACGCCACGCGAGTCGAACAAGACGTGCCGGCGCGTCTTCGGATCGAAGCGCGGCCAGCGGGGCAGCCCGGCGCCGTTGGGATCGCCGGTCTTGGCGAAATTGACCCAATAGCGCTGGAGGGACGCGTTCGAGCCGAACGGGATGTCGTCCATCACGAACGGGATCTCGGCGTTGTGCGAAGTGAGCCCGCCCCCGCGCGCGAGGTCGAACTCGTAGCGCCAGACCGGCGCGCCCTTCGCAGACAGCAGCCGGGCGAGCCTTCCCGCCGGGCAGCGGAACATCCGATCGGTCCAATATTGCAGCTCGGGATGGCCCATCCGCGGATCGTCGGCACGGTAGAATTCGCGCGCCTTGGCGGCGTTGGCGCCGAAGACGCGGGGCAGTTCCTTGTCCCAGTCCACGCCGCCCGGCTTGGGGCCGAACTCGGCGCGGTTGGTGCCGACGATCACGGCGCGCCGCGGCGCCCGGGCCAGCAGCTCGCGCGGCGCCCTGGGCAGCACGGTCCCGTCGAGCGTCGCCTTGAGCCACATGAAATCGTTCGACGGCAACGTCGAGTCGTTCAGCTTGAGGTCCGCCGCAAGCAGCGCCGCGACCGAGGCGCGTCGAAGCTTCGCGATCGATCCGCCAGTGTCCAGCAAAGTGTCGACTTGGTCGCCGATCGCCAGCGCCGATTTGAGCGAACGCGGCGGCGCACCGAACCCCGGAGTCCCGCTCTCCAGGATCGACTTGGCGAAGAGCCCGCGAGTTGCAGGCGACGCGAGCAGCAGCGACACGTCCTGCGACCCCGCCGATTCGCCGAAGATCGTCACGTTCGCGGGATCGCCGCCGAACTTGGCGATGTTGGCGTGCACCCAGCGCAACGCAGCGATCTGGTCCATCAGCGCATAGTTGCCGGCGCTGCCCCGCGCCTCGGCGGCCGCGCCGCGGTGAGCGAGGAAACCGAAGATGCCGAGGCGATACTGGATCGCGACCAGCACCACACCCTTTTCGGTGATCCGCGAGAGCACCGTGCCGTGCGCCGATCCCGCGCGATTGCTGCCGCCGTGGATCCACACCATCACCGGCCGCTTGCCTCTGAGGCGCGGCGTGCGCAGATCGAGCGTCAGACAATCCTCGGCCCCGCGCAAATGATCGGCATGGTTCCAGCCCTGGTCGTTCTGCGCGCAGGTGGCCGCGTCGGGAGCGTCGGCGCGCACGCCCTTCCACGGAACCACCGGCCGCGGCGCCCGCCAGCGCAGGTCGCCCACCGGCGGCGCGGCGAAGGGGATGCCGCGAAACAGGATCGCCCCGCCCCCGGAGGCCTCGGTGCCCGCGACCGTGCCGCCGGTCACCGCTACCGTCGGCACGTCGGCCGTGAGCAGCGCCGCGGCGAGCAGGGCGATCACTTCGCTATGATCCCGGACAGCGGCACTACGTTCCAACCGCTCAGCGTGAAGGCGGGAACGCCCGCCGTGTCCGCCGGATAGCGAACCTCGATGGTGCGTGTCTCACCCGGAAGCAGCGAGACGTAGTTGTCCGAAAAATAGGCCGGCAAGATTCTCGCGCCGCGGTCGTTGACTAGCGTGAGCTTGGCGTTGAGCGCGGGCGTCGGGCTTGGGTTGCTGAGCACTACGCGCACCAGTTTGTCCTTGCCGTCGGCCGTGGGCGCATCCACGGCGACGGCAAGCGACACCTTCGCCAAAGCATCGAGCGCGCGGTACGAGGCCGGCTCCTTGCCGCGCCAGTAGAAATTTTCCGAGACGAGCTTGCCGGCCGCGTCGGTGAGCCGCAGCGACACCAGCACCATCGGATCGGTCGCGAAGATCGTGTCGAGCGGCACCGGCGCGAGCGCGGTCGTGCGATCGGCGGGCGCGTCGAGCGTGTCGGTTCGCGCGAACAATTCACGGTTGTCGAGGCTGATGACGCGAGTCGTCGCGATCAGCGCGGCGCGGTCGTCGCGGGTGGTGTTGACCACAACCAGTTCGTTCCCCGGCAAGTTGAGCTGGACGTGGACCGGCTCGGTTGCCTTCTTCGCACCGTAGTACGCCGCGTGGGTGTCGTAGTCCCACGAGTAGATCTGCCACGCGTTCGACGGCCAGCTCGGGTGAGTCATCCACAGCAGGCGGCCCGAATTCTTGGTCCACAGATGCCCCAGGAACCCCTCGTACATCGCCTTGTGCGTCTCAAGGTTCATCATCTGCGCCTTGCGCTCGAAATCGTCGAAGCTCGTCCCTGCGCCGAACATCGTGTCGAGTGCCGCCATGAAGGTTCTGGTGTCGCCGTTCCCGGCAAAATGCCAGTCGTGGTAAGCGAGCGTATCGCTGAGCGGCCAGCGGTCGGCCTCGGGGACGTAGGATTTGATCGATTCCGCCGTCGAGAAGCTCGGCGTTCCCGTCTCGACCGAGAAGCCGGTGGCGAGATCGGTGAAATAGTCGACCGGCGGCCGATAATTGTACGGCCCCGATCCCTGCAAGTTCACCACGTTCGAGCTGCCGGTGTACCACCGCGTGCCGTCGAGCTCGGCGATCGCGTCGTCGATGCCTTCGTTGAGCATCGGATAGGGCACGCCCTCGTTGCGGCCGAACCAGACGACGATCGAAGGATGGTTGCGGTAGCGCGCCACCGCGTCGCGGACGTTGGCGACGAACAGCGCCGGATCCTCGGGCTCGACCTGGAAATTCTGCGTCGACTGCCAGAAATCGTTGAGCACCATGAAGCCGTTCTCGTCGGCAAGGTCGTAGAATTGCGGCTCGGTGTTGGTGCCCATCCAGTTGCGGATGATGTTCATGTGCGCCTCGCGCTCGAGGCGGAAATAGGGTTCGAGATGGTTGCGGGAGATGCGCTTCATCGCATCGTCCATTCCCCAGCTCCCGCCGCGCGCGGCGATCTTGACGCCATTGACGCGGATCACGAGGTGCGGCTCGGGGAGCTTCTCGTCGATGTCGACGACGGCGGGCGATTTCTCGCCCGCGGGCGTGAGCGATTCGGCGAAGCCGCGCGGGCTTAGCTTGATGCCCATATGGGTGACGTCAATCAGTCTCTCGCCGTTGAGCCCGCCGTCGGTCGGCTGGACGTTGACGCGGCGGAGCGCGCCAGCGGAATCGAACAGCGACAGGTCGTAGCTCACCTCGCGGATGCCGAAGCGGACCGCGCGCGTCTCCGAAAGCCCGTCGAACACCGTGGCGGCACGGATCGTCATCGTGTGGAGTGCCGGGTCGCCATAGCCGTTCGGCCACCACAGCACCGGCTTGGCGATGCGCAGCTCGGGATCGGTCTGCGGCGAGAAATGGATGACCGTTGATTCGCCCGGCTGGATCTCGAGCGTCCGGATCACCTGCACATCGTCGAATTGCGCGCTGATGATCGACCTGCGGGCAGCAGCGCCGTGGTTGGTCACCGGCACGTCGATGTAGATGTCCGCGCTATCGGTGCGCGGCAGCGGCAGATCGGTGACGATGTGCGGATCGCCGATCACCAGGTCTCCGTGCGCCTGGAGCTCGACCGGCAGCCAGATGCCGGTGTCGCGATCGCGGATGCCCGGGATCCAGTCCCAGCCCTCGGTATCGACGAAGGTCGGCCCGTCGATCGCTTCCTGCCCGCCGTTCTCGCCGACCCCTCCCTTGATCGATTGCTCGTGCGGGATGCCGGGATGCGGCGGCGGCGAGACGCGAACCGCGATCACGTTCTCACCTGCAACCGGTACCACATCGAACTGGCCGCGGATGAAAGCGCCCTTTGTGGTACCCAACTTCGTTCCGTTCAACCAGATTTCAGAGGCATAATTGATACCGTTGAATATCAGTGTGAACTTATTGCCCGCCGAATCCTTGGGGACGGTGAAGCTCGTGCGGTACCAATAGTCCTGGCGCGCCAGCTTCTCGGGGATCGCCATGTTGTTGAGGCCGTAATAGGGGTCGGGATAGACACCGCGATCCACCAGGGTGGTCAGCACCGTCCCCGGTACCGTCGCGGCGTACCATTTGCCCGCGTCGAACTGCGGCCGCGACAGGTCCGCGCCGGGCGCGCTGACGTCGGGCGCCGCGGCAAGGCGCCAGCCGTTGATCTGCCAGCGCCCCTCGCCGAGCGGCGCCAGCGCGGGCTCGACCGGCACCGGCTTGGCGGTCGGCGGCGTGCCCGGGCCCTTGGCTTGCGGCAAGGTCCATGGGTCCTGCTGGCGCCAATAGCCGGTGTTGGCGGTTTTCTGCCATTCCCAGCCCACCCCGACATGCCAGATCTGGACGAGATCGAATTTGGGCGGGTTCAGCGCAACGACGCGCACGCCTTCCGGAAAGAGGACACCGTCGCCGACCATCGCATCCACCAGCGATCCGCCGAGGTGTCCCTGTCCCTCCACCACCGGCGCGACGCCGATGTGCGCGGCGACGGCGGTCGAGCTCGCGGTCATGCTCGTCTTGAGCAGGCCGTCGACGTAGATGCGCACGATCTTGCCGTCCGAGATCACCGCCACGTGCGTCCACTTGCCCGGCGTGATCGCGCTCGAGGTGATCGAGGCGGTGCCATCGGCGAAGTAGAGCTTGCCGTCCGCAAGACCCAGGCAGCGGCAGGCCCCCTTGCCCGCGTGGCCGAGCGCGATCAGCGTCAAATACCCCTTCTGCACCGCGTCGGGCCGTACCCAGGTCGAGATCGTATAGCCCGCGCCCTCGCGGACCAGCGCATCGGCGTCCTTCAGGTCGCGCTCGATCCCGATCCCACCGCTCAGGAACGCGGCGTTGTAGGGGCCTCCGTTCTCCGGCGGAGTCTGCGCCGCCGCCGGCGTGGCGAGTGCGGCCGCCGCGATCAGGCTCCAGGCGAATGTGCGCATGCGTGCTCTCCCCTTTTGCGCGCGACCCCTTGCCGGGCCGTCGTGCTTGCGCGAGTGATCACCCAGATTGATCGCCAATACAACGTTGTCAGGAGAGTCTGTGGAACCGGATCGCGTGTTCGCGGGCATCGAGCTCGGCGGGACCAAGTGCCTGTGCACGCTCGCCACCGGGCCGGGCGGGATCATCGCGCAGGAATCGGTCCACACCACCGATCCCGAAGCGACGCTCGGCGCGATCGAGGCGGTGCTGAAGCGCTGGTGGGGCGAACAGCCGTTCGCGGCGCTCGGCATCGCCAGCTTCGGACCCGTGGACCTCGATCCCGCGTCGGACACGTTCGGCTATATCCTCACCACTACCAAGTCCGGGTGGTCGATGACCGACGTCGGCGCGCGGCTGGCACGGCCCTTCCCGGTGCCGCTCGGCTTCGACACCGACGTCAACGGCGCCGCGTTCGGCGAGAGGCGCTGGGGCGCGGGCTTGGGGCTACGCGATTTTGCCTATGTCACCGTCGGCACCGGCGTGGGCGTGGGACTGATCGTCAACGGCAAAGCGACGCGTGGCATCGGGCACAGCGAGATCGGCCACCTGCGCGTCCCCCGCCTGCCCGGCGATACCGTGCCGAGCACCTGCCCCTTCCACCACGACTGCGTCGAAGGGCTCGCGGCGGGCCCCGCGATCGAGCGTGCGCTGGGCGACGAGGACTTCGACAACGTCGGCCCCGACCATCCGGTGTGGGAGCGAGTCACCACCGCGCTCACCTGCCTGTGCCACGCGCTGATCGTCACCGCCGGGCCGTGGCGGATCGCGATCGGCGGCGGGGTGATGGTGCGCCAGCCGCACCTGCTCCCGCGCCTCGATCCGATGCTCCGCACGAGCCTGGGCGGCTATATGCGGTTACCCGATGCGCCGATCGTCGTGGCGCCCGCGCTGGCGGACCAGGCGGGGCCACTCGGATCGATCGCGCTCGCGATGAGCGCGCTTACCTCAATGGACTGAGGCCATTTCCCCTTCGGCGCGCAACACCTTCGCCTTGCCCGCCGCGATCGCGAACAGGCAGAGCAGCGCATAGCAGACCGCGGGGACGATGAACGCGGTCACATAGCTATGGGTCGCGCCCGAGACGACACCGACCAGCGGCGGGATCAGCGCCCCCCCGATGATCGAGGTGCACAGGAACCCCGAGGTCGCTTCCTCGCTTGCGCTCGAACGCTCGAGCGTCAGCGTGAAGATCACCGGGAACATGATCGAGTTGAACAGCCCGATGCACAGCGCGACCACGCCGGCATCGACCCCACCCTCCGCGAACACGTAGAGGCACATCGCCGTCGCGATCGCGGTGAAGGCCACCAGCAGCCACGATGCGCGCACCACCGCGAGCAGCACCGAGCCGACCGCGCGGCCGACCATCGCCCCGCCCCAGTAAAGCGCGACCGCGAGTTCCGCTTCCTGCGCGGAAATGCCGACCATGCCGTCCGCCCCGTGGCTCATGATCGGCCCGATCAGCGGCAATGCGAGCGGCGCGTCGGTCAGCCCCCAGACCTGGTCCGAGTGGAGGAAGAACGCCATCTGCGTCCCGATCGAGACCTCGGCGCCGACGTAGAGGAAGATCGCCGCGCCGCCGAGCAAGGCCCAGCGCGACGACAGCGCGTCGCCGATCATCGCGAACATGCCGAGCCGCGCCGCGTCCGAGGTCGGCGGCGCCGCCTGAGTCACCACCCGACGCACCAGCACGAAGAACAAGGCCAGCGCCGCAAGCAGGCCGCAGATCCACAGGTAGGCGACGTCGATCCCGGCGAGCGAGGCCGTCCGCGCCGCCGCGGTGGTGGCGCAGCCCTTGGTCTCGACGTTCTTGAGGAACAGCACCGCGCCCAGATACGGCCCGATGAAGGTGCCGAGCGAGTTGAACGTCTGGCTGAAGGTCAGCCGGAAGTGGCTGTACTTCGGATTGCCCAGCGCCGCGGCAAGCGGGTTGGCCGCCACCTGGAGCACGGTGATCCCTGCCGCGAGCACGAACAAGCCGATCAGCACGAGCTCGTAGACCGCGAGATTGGCCGCGGCGAGCATCAGCACGCAGCCCGCGATCATCATCCCCAGCGCGATCAGGATCGTCGGGATCGACTTGAGCCGCGAGAGCAGCACTGCCGCGGGGAAGCTCGCCACGCCGTAAGCGATGAAGAAGGCGAAGGCCGCGAGCTGCGCACGCACGTCGGTCAGGCAGAAGATGCCCTTCACCGCGGTCACCACCGGATCGTTGAGCGAGGTGATGAAGCCCCAGGCGAAGAACAGCACGGTGATCGCACCGAACGCCATCAGCGTCGTCGCCGAGGATACGGTGCCGGAGGGTCTCTGGGTCGCCAATTCATCTCTCCCTGCGTCTCTTATGGTTGAGGTGTCGCACGAACCCGGGCCAGCGCCGAATCCATGTCTTCGAGGATCACGCGCTTGGTCTCCGGGAAGAAGCGCCACACGATCAGGAACTGCACCGCGCAGGCAGCCGCGAAGAACCAGAAGGGCAAGGCCTGCCCCGCCCGCGCCGCGACCACCGGGAAGCCGAAGCTCAACGCTGCGTTCCAGATCCAGTGAGTCGCGCTGCCGAGCGCCTGGCCGCGCGCGCGGACCGCGGTGGGGAAGATTTCCGAGAGATAGACCCAGATCACCGCGCCCTGCGAGATCGCGAAGCAGGCGATGAACAGGATCAGCAGCGGCAGCAGCAGCGCCTGGTGTCCTTGGGTCGAATAGACCGCCGCGACCCCCGCCAGTGCCACGCAGGTGCCCACCGCGCCGACCAGCAGCAAGGTCCGCCGCCCCAACCGGTCGATGATCGTCATCGCCACCAGCGTCGCGATCAGGTTGGTCGCGCCGATCGCGACCGACTGGAGATCGGCCGAAAGCGAGTTCGAAGCCCGCCGCGGCGAAGATATCGTTGAGGTAATAGAGGATCGGGTTGATCCCCGAGAGCTGGTTGAAACTGGCGATTCCGAAGGCGAGCAGGATCGGTTTGAGGTAGCGGCGCTGGAACAGTCGCTCACCGGTGCGTTCGCTCTCGATCCGCGCGGCGATGGCGGACCACTCACCCATGCCGAGCCGTTCGGCAACGCTACGCGCCTCGTCATGCCGCCCGCGCGTCGCGAGCCAGCGCGGGCTGTGCGGCACCACCCACATCGCCGCGAGGAAGATCGCGCCGGGCACCGTCATCACCGCGAGCTTCCATCGCCACGCCTCGGGACCCGCGACTTGCCCGACCAGCGCATTGCTGAGGTAGGCGGCGAGGATACCCGCGACGATCGAGACCTGGAACAGCCCGACCAGCGCCCCCCGCCGCTCCGCCGGGCTCACTTCGGCAATGAATACCGGCGCGAGTACCGACGATCCGCCGATCGCCAGCCCGCCGATGAACCGGAACAGCGCGAAGCTGGTCAGCCCCTGCGAAACCGCGCAGCCGAGCGCCGAAAGCACGAACGCCACGCCGATCCAGCGCAGCACCGCGCGCGCGCCGAACCGGTCCCCCGGAATACCCGCGCAAAGCGCGGCGACCAGCGTACCGAACAATGCCGCCGAAACCGCGAGCCCCTTGCCCGCGTCGCTCAGCCCGAAGGCGAGCGTGACCGGAGTGATGACGCCCGAGATGACCGCGGTATCGAATCCGAAGAGCAGCCCGGCGAGGGCCGCGGCGAGGACGGCCCCGCGATGCGCGTTCTGCGCTTGTCCCCCCATGCCTGCGCCCTCTCCTCGCAGAAACCTTGTTTTTTTCTGTCGCCGAGGGGTCCGCGACACCCCGGAAAAAGTCAAGCGGCGCCACCTCGGCCGGTTCGTGCTAATCTGGCCTCTGGCGTCCGGGGATATGCTTGCCCTATAACCGGGCCGCTGACAACGCTGACAAGAAAAAACGGGAGAGGATCATGACGAACCGAAGCAGCCGCGCCCTCGCGGCGCCCCTGACCGCGCTCGCGCTCTGCCTCGCCGCCGCGCCGCTCGCCGCGCAGACCGCGCACAAGCCCGCCGCGGCGAAGCCCGCGCGGCCGTGGCTCAATCCCAAGCTCTCTCCCGAGAAGCGCGCCGCGCTCGCCGTCGCGCACATGACCACCGGGGAAAAGCTCACGCTCGTCTTCGGCTATTTCGGCACCGATTTCCCCTCGAAGAACTTCAAGGCCCCCGCCGAGGCGCACCAGGGCAGCGCGGGCTACGTCCCCGGCATCCCCCGGCTCGGCATTCCGGCGCAGCACGAGACGGACGCGGGCGTCGGCGTCGCCACCCAAGGCGGCGCGGCGCACAAGCGGCTGCGCACCGCACTTCCCTCCGGCCTCGCCACCACCGCGACCTGGAACCCGGCGACCGCCTTCGCGGGCGGCGCGATGATCGGCGCCGAGGCGCGTGCTTCAGGCTTCAACGTGATGCTCGCGGGCGGCGTCGACCTGATGCGCGAGCCGCGCAACGGCCGGAACTTCGAATATGGCGGCGAGGATCCCTTGCTCGCGGGAACGATGGTGGGGAACGAAGCCGCCGGCATTCAGTCGAACCACGTCATCTCGACGATCAAGCACTATGCGATCAACGACCAGGAGACCGATCGCGACACCGGCAATTCGATCATCGACGAGACCCAGGCGCGGATGTCCGATTTGCTCGCCTTCCAGCTCGCGATCGAGCGGGCGAACCCGGGCTCGATCATGTGCTCGTACAATCACGTCAACGGCACCCATGCCTGCGAGCATCCGTGGCTGCTCACCCAACTTCTCCGCAAGGAATGGGGCTGGAAGGGCTATGTCATGTCCGATTGGGGCGCGACTCACTCGACCGTCGCCGCCGCCAACGCCGGGCTCGATCAGGATTCGGGCTTTCCGTTCGACAGGCAGCCCTATTTCGGCGCGCCGCTGAAGGAAGCGGTTGCCAAGGGCGATGTCAGCCAGGCGCGGCTCGACGAAATGGCGACGCGCATCCTCCACGCGATGTTCGCGCACGGCCTGGTAGACCATCCGATTACCTCGGCGCCGATGGACCTCAGCCCGGCGATGCTCGTCGCGCACGCCGCGGTGACCCGCGCCGATGCCGAGGAAGCCACAGTGCTGCTCAAGAACGATGGCGCGATCCTGCCGCTCTCACCCGGCGTCAAGCGGATCGCGATCATCGGCGGGCATGCCGACAAGGGCGTGCTCGCGGGCAGCGGCTCGTCGCTGGTCTATCCGGTCGGCGGCAACGCCGCGCCGGGGATCGCGCCGCTCGGCTGGCCGGGGCCAGTGATGTACTACCCGTCGTCGCCGATGGCGGCGATCCAGCGGCAGGCGCCGAACGCGAAGATCACCTTCGTCGACGGCAAGGACCCCGCCGCAGCCGCCGCCGCCGCGAAGGACAGCGACGTCGCGATCGTCTTCGCCACGCAATGGTCGGGCGAATCGTTCGACGTGCCGCTGAGCCTCGGCGATCAGGACGCGCTGATCGGCGCGGTCGCGGGCGCCAACCCGAAGACGGTGGTGGTGCTCGAGACCGGCGGCCCCGTGCTCACGCCCTGGGCGGGCAGTGTCGCGGGCATCCTCGAGGCCTGGTATCCGGGCACGTCAGGCGGCCAGGCGATCGCCAATGTCCTGTTCGGCAAGGTCAATCCCTCGGGCCATTTGCCCGCGACCTTCCCCAAGAGCGTCGACCAGCTCCCCAAGCCGTCGGAGCCCAATCGCGGCGACACGACCTACACCGAAGGCGCGACCGTTGGCTACAAATGGTATGACGCAAAGGGCCTCGAGCCCCAGTTCGCGTTCGGCCACGGGCTTTCCTACACCAGCTTCGCGCTGGGCGGGCTCCACGCGAGCGCGGCAGGCGGCACGATCCACGTCACTTTCACCGTCAAGAACACCGGCAAGCGCACCGGCGCCGCGGTCCCGCAGATCTATGTCGCGGGTAACGGCTGGGAAGCGCCGAAGCGGCTGGGCGGGTTCCGCAAGCTCATGCTGGCCCCGGGCACTACGGCGACGGTACCGCTCAGCGTCGATCCGCGCCTGCTCGCGACGTGGGACAATTCCTCTCACACCTGGAAGATCGCGGCAGGCACCTATCAGGTGACGCTCGGCGCCTCGGCGCGCGCGACTGCGGCGACGGTGCAGGTCAAGCTCCCGGCGCGGACCATCCCGGCGACCTGGCGGCCGTAACTTCAATCCCCTCTCCCGCGAAAGCGGGGGCAAAACAGGGGCAGGTTCAGATTTTCACCCGCCGCCCTTCGCGGGCACTCTCCCGCGCCAGCTCCATCAGCTTGAGCCCGGTGACCGCATCCTCCGCGGTCACCGGCGGTGGCGCGCCGGTCTGGATCGCATTCGCCACGCCCGAATAATAGAGCCGGTAGTCGCCGCGCTCGGAGGGGATAATCTCGCGCGTCCCGTCGCCAAGCGTGAGCGTGCCGTAATTGGCCTCGGGGTCCACGCCATAGCCCGGATCGTTCGCACTGCCGCCGATCTTGAGCAAGGGCTCCTGCGGATCGAGACCGTATTTGACGAAATTGGCCTCGGTCCCGTGCACCGCGAAGCGCGGCCGCGGCGATGCGATCAACCGCGAGGCGGAGAGGAGCACGCGGCGCAGGCCGTAGTAAAAGGTCAGGTCGAAATAATCGTCAGTACGTGCGCCCACCCGCTGCACCGCCACGTCGGCGCTCAGCGCTTCGGGCATGCCGAACAGCACCAGCGCCTGATCGATCAGATGCGGCCCCAGATCGGCGAGCATCCCGGATCCCGCCTCCGGCACATCGCGCCACAGGGTAGTGACTTCGGGACGATATCGGTCCCAACGGCCCTCGTAGAGCGTCACCTCTCCCAACCGCCCGCTCGCGAGCAGTTCCTGCACCGTCAGGAAATCCGCATCCCAGCGGCGGTTGTGAAAGGCGCTGAGCACAAGCCCGCGCGCCGCCGCCAGCGCGATCAGCACCTCGCCCTCCTCCGACCGGATCGTGAAGGGCTTGTCGATCACGACGTGCTTGCCCGCCTCCAGCGCCGCCCGTGCGAGCGGGAAATGGCTGTCGTTCGGCGTCGAGATCACCACCAGCGCGATGCCCGGATCGGCGATCAGCGCCTCGGCGCTCGTCACCGCCACATCGGGATAGCGCTCGTGGACCGCATCGGCGCGCGAAGTGGCGACCGCAGCGAGCTCGAGTTCCGGCACCGCGTCGACCAAAGGCGCGTGAAACGCCATCCCGCCCAGCCCGTAACCGATCACACCCGTGCGGATCATTGCCGACTCCCCTCGCCTCGCCTTATGCGACTGCCATGACCTTTCCCATCGAAGACGTCCGCGCGCAATTCAAGGCGCTCCATCGCCCCGGAAACCCGGTCTATTTCGACGCGCCCGGCGGCACCCAGGCCTGCGCCGCCGCGATCGCGCGGATGACGGCGCATCTGGAGAGCGGGACCGCCAATTCGGGCGGCGCCTTCGCCACCTCGGTCGAGACCGACGCTCTCAGCGCCGAGGCGCATGCGGCGATGGCGGACCTGCTCGGCGGCAAGCCGGAGGAGATCGCGTTCGGGCCGAACATGACCTCGCTGACCTTCGCCGTATCGCGCGCGTTGGCGCAGAGCTGGGAGGCGGGTGACGAGATCGTCCTGACCCGGCTCGATCACGACGCCAACGTCTCGCCCTGGCTGCTCGCCGCGCGGGACGCCGGTGCCACGGTCCGCTGGCTCGACTTCGACCCGGGGATCGGCCGCTGGAAACTGGAGGAGCTCGTCGGCCTGCTCGGCCCCCGCACGCGCCTCGTCGCGATCGGCATGGCGAGCAACGCACTCGGCACGATCAATCCGGTCGCCGATGCCATCCGGATCGTCCGCGCGCATTCGCCGTCGCTCGTCTACGTCGACGCCGTCCAGTCGGTCCCGCACATCCCCACCGACGTCGCCGCGCTCGGCGCCGATTTCCTCGTCTGCTCGCCTTACAAGTTCTTCGGGCCCCACCAGGGCGTGCTCTGGGCGCGCGACGCCGAGTCGATCGCCGCCTACAAGGTCCGCCCCGCCGGCGACGAAGGGGCGCACCGATTCGAAACCGGCACGCCGAGCTTCGAGGGCCAGGCCGGGGTGCTGGGCACGATCGACTATCTCGAATGGCTGGGCGCCACGGCCGACCCACACGCCAATAACCGCCGTGCCCGCCTGCTTGCCGCGATGCGCGCGGCGATGGACTATGAGCATGGGCTCGGCGAGCGCCTGCTCGCCGGTCTGGCGGCGATCCCCGGCCTGAAGCTGTGGGGCCCGCCGACAATGGAAGGACGCGTCCCCACCTTCAGCTTCACGATCGAAGGGCATCACCCCGATGCGATCGCCAGGCACCTCGCCGCGCGTGGGATCCACGCCTGGTCGGGGCATTTCTACGCGGTCGAGGTGGTCGATCGCCTCGGGCTGACCGCAAGCGGCGGGCTCGTGCGGGTCGGGCTGTGTCATTACAACACTACGGACGAGATCGACCGAGTGATCGAGGGGCTGAGGACGTTGTAGCCTCCGCGCTCCCCGCGAACTCCACCGCCGTCGACAGAATCGCGCGCAGGATTGCTCGACAGCCTGAGGCGAGTGCTTCGTCCCACGGCGGCGGCCAATCCTCCGGAGTACCTTCGTCCAGATAGCCGCGCATCGCCAGCTCCATCTGGATCGCGTGGACGCCCGCCCAGGGCCGCCCGTAGCTGCGCGTCGTCCAGCCGCCCTTGAAGCGTCCGTTGGTCACCCGGCTGCGCCCGCTCCCGTCGCATACCGCCTCGATCCGCCGGGCCAGCTCCGGCGCGCACGAGGCGCCGCTGTTAGTACCGATGTTGAGCTCGGGCAAAATCCCGTCGAACAGGCGCGGCGCATTGCTGCGCACCGAATGCGCCTCGTAGAGCACGATCGCCGGATGCAGCGCCCGCAGTCGGGCGATCTCGGTCTCGAGCGCCGCGTGATAGGGGTCGAAATATTTCTCGCGCCGGTCGGCGATCTCGGCGGCATCGGGCTCCCGGTCCGAGCGGTAGAGCGGATCGCCGTCGAAGGTTTCGGTCGGGCACAGCCCGGTGGTGATCCGTCCGGGGTAGAGCGACGCGCCCGAAGGGTCGCGATTGACGTCGATCACCGTGCGCGAGAGCGTGGTCCGCACGATTGTCGCGCCCATCTCGAGTGCGAAGGCGTAGAGACGGTCAAGGTAGAGATCGGCGTCGCGGCGCGCGCGTTCGGGCGAGATCAGGTCTCCGAGGATCGAATCGGGCATCTCGGTCCCAGCATGCGGAATGCTGACGACCAGCGGCGCCTCGCCCCGCAGCGTGACGATCATCCCATCGGCCTCGTGCTAGCCGCCATTTCCGATGCCGCCTCCAATGTCTCGCCGCGATACTCCACCCCAGAACCGGTGCAGGCAATAGCTGGTCCCCGGACAATGCGGCGAAGGAGCGCGTCAGGCGCTGACGCGGTCGCGAAACATAACTATACTATGGCTATGCAGCGACGAACCGTGTATCCTCCGCGACGAAATGAGAGTTATACTCCTGTGCCGAGAGAGAAAATGACGATGAGGTCGAAACAGCCCCGGACTCGGCGCACCGCGATGAAGCGCTCGGTTGCGGTGCTCGCGCTGGTCACGCTGCTCGGCGGGCCCAGCCTCGCGCAGCAGATGCCCGCGCAAAAGGCCCCGACCCAGACCGTCCCGGTCGTCGCTCCCACGGTAGTCCCGCCCCCGATCCCCACGCCCGTCCTCAGCTCCGCGCAGGCCTCGCAGCTGATCACCCTGCTCAGCGAAGCACGCTTTGCGCATGGTCTCGTCCATGATGCCGGCGCCCCGATCGCGAGCATGTCGAACGACGAGCTCGTCCGCGCCGCGCTCGATTATGCGCATGCGGTGCATTCGGGCCGGCTAGACGTCAGCGATTTCGATCCCAATTGGGGCCTGCGCCCCGCCGCCTACGATCCGATGCTCGGCTTCGCCGACGCGGTGAAGCGCGACCGGATCGACAAGTGGCTCGAATTCGCTGTCTCCGCCCTATGCCGGCTACGACGGGCTCAAGAAGGGCCTCGACACCTATCGCCGGATCGAGGCGTCGGGCGGCTGGGCGCCGCTCGCGGCCGGGCCGGACCTCGCAACCGGTTCGACCGGGCCACGCGTGATCGCGCTCCGCACGAGGCTGGCTGTGGAGGATTCGCTGGTCGTCCCCACCGGCGACAAATACGACGACGAGCTGACCGAAGCGGTCAAGCGCGCCCAGCGCCGCTATGGGCTCAATCCCACCGGTACGCTCGCCGCGCAAACTCGCGCCGCCCTGAACGTGCCCGCGGGCGACCGCGTCCGCCAGATCATGGCGAACATGGAGCGCTGGCGCTGGCTGCCCGAAGAGCTCCCCAAGACTCGCATCCAAGTCAACATCGCCGCCGCGATCATGACGATCTTCGACGGCGACAATGCGATCGGATCGATGAAGGCAGTGACCGGAAAACCAGGGCACGAGACGCCGATGCTCCAGTCGCGAATCCATTCGATCGTGATCAATCCGCCATGGAACGTGCCACCGGACATCGCTGCCGCCGAGCTTTGGCCCAAGGGTCCAGCCTATCTCGCCAAGCACGGATTCAAGGTGATTGGCGACGGCCCGAACAAGCGGCTCCAGCAGGCGGCGGGCACCCAGAGTGCGCTGGGTCGGTACAAGTTCGATTTCGCCAACCCCTATTCGGTGTATCTCCACGACACGCCGAGCCAGGCCAAGTTCAACAGCTTCGACCGGCTGGACAGCCACGGCTGCGTGCGGCTCGAGCGGCCCGCCGCGCTGGCGCGCCTGCTGCTGCGCAACGATCCGAAATGGCCGCCCGAGGCGATCCTAGCCGCAGTCAACAAGGGCGATACGCTGCGCGTGCCGCTCGCGGCGAGCGACCAAGTGGCAGTGTTCCTGCTCTATTGGACCGCCTTCGCCAGCACCAACGGCACGATGAATTTCCGCGGTGACCCCTATAGCTGGGACAAGGACCTCGCTACGAGGATCGAGAAGCGTTCCGCCATCCAGGCGGTCGCCGCACGCTAACCGGGAGAAAACACGTGAAGAACACCAACTTGCGCTGGACCCTGCTCGCTGCCGCCGGATCGGCCGCGCTCGCGCTGGCGGCCTGCCACAGCTCGACCGAGAACGTCGAGACCAACGTCTCGAACCTCGACGTCAACGTGATCGAGACGAACCTTGCGCCTGAAAATCTCGCGACGCCGGCACCGGTCACCAACGTGACGACCGCCGCGCCCGCCGCGCCGGGCAACGACTTCGACACCGCCCGCACCCAAGACGATGCCGACGCCACCGGCATGACCGCGCGACTGCCGCGCGACGACAACAGCAGCACCCCGGCGCAATAAGGCGCGGATCCGATGCGCGCGCGCCTGGGCGACAGGATTCCGGTGGCGGGCCTCGGCAGGCACGTCTTCGGGTTGGCCGCGCTCGCGCTGGGTGTCCTTGGGCTCGCGTCGGGGGATTTCGCATCGACCTGGCAGCCGGTTCCGGACGACCTGCCCGTGCGCGTGACGCTCGCCTACGCCGCGGCGTTGATGTTCGTGCTGAGCGGTGCCGCGCTCCAGTCGCGACGCACTGCGCGGTTCGGGGCGATCGGCGCTGGGATCCTCTACGCGATCTTCTCCCTGCTGTGGGCGCGGCGCGTGATCGGTTTCCCTTCGATCCTCGGCACCTGGCTGGGCTTTGCGGAGGAATCCGCGCTCCTGATCGGCGCAGTCTTTGTCTATGCCTCGGTGCGGCACCAGCCCCGGCTCGCCCAGGCGAGCCGCTTCGCGTTCGGCGTGTGCCTGCTCGTCTTCGGCGCGGCGCATCTCGTTTATGTGAAGGAAACCGCGGCGCTGGTGCCGGCCTGGCTACCGCCCGGAACGAAGTTCTGGGCGCTGGCGACGGGCGCCGCGCATATCGCCGCTGGGCTAGCGCTGCTCTCCGGCATCCGCGCCTTGCTCGCCGCGCGCCTGCTCACCGCGATGTTCGTCGGCTTCGGCCTGCTCGTCTGGCTCCCGAAACTCTTCGGCCATCCCGACCACATGGACTGGGGCGGCAACGCGGTGAACCTCGCGCTGATCGGCGCAGCTTGGGTCATCGCGGATTCGCTGAGCAACGCACGCGCGCGGCCCTTCGGCTGAAATCGGCGAAAGCGCGGAGCCTTCGCCTCACCAAGCGCGGACAGTGACGTCACTCCTCGCGCAAGGCGTAGCGAATCTGGTCGAATATCGGCTTGGTGAGGAATGACAGGATCGAGCGGTCGCCGGTCTTGACGAACACTTCCGCCGGCATCCCCGTCTTCAGCGCGATCTGGGGCGCACGGGCCAGGGCCGCCGCGTCGAGCTGGACCTTGATGCGATAATAGCCTTGGCCGGTTCGCTGGTCCTGGCTCAATTCGGCGGAGACGAACACCAGCTTGCCGGGGACGTCGGGCGTGGTCTGACGGTTAAATCCCGAGAAGGTCACGCGGGCTTCCTGACCGACCCTGATCTGATCGACGTCCTGGGGGCGGATGTGCGCCTCGACAATCAGCTCGTCGCGATCGGGCACGATCTGCAAAATCGGCTGGGCTGGCGGCACCGCGCTTCCCACGGTTGCGAATGCGATCTTGTCGATGGTTCCCGACTGCGGCGCGCGGATCACGCTGCGTGCATAGGTGTCGCCGGCGCTCGCGACGCGAACATTCTGATCGTTGAGCTGGGCGTTGACCTCGGTGAGCTGCGTGCCCAAGTCGCTATGCATCTGCTTGTCGACATTGAGCATCTGCTCGCGCGTTTCCGAGATATGGGCGCGCAATTCGGCGATGTTCAATTCGAGCGCCGCGCGCGAACCCTCGAGCTGAACCGCGGTGCGCTCCATCTCGTTCACCCGCGCCAACGTGACGAGTTGCTTGTCGTGCAACTTGCGCAGCCCCTCCAGCTCGGGCTTGATCAGCACCATCTGGCGTTCGATCGCGCCGATCTGCGCCTGGTAGCTCGCGATCTCGCTTTCGTACTGATGAACTCGCTGCTCCAGCAACTCGAGCGTGCCGGTACGTTCGTCGCGGCGCAGCTTGAACAGTCTGAGCTCGCGCTGCGTCACGTCGCGCACGCGGGGGTCGGCGCTCGTCGTCAGCTGCGGCGGGAAAACCACCGCCCCCGCACCATCGCGCTCGGCCTCCAAGCGTGCTCGCCGCGCGAGCAATTGCTCGTAGCCCTCGTTCGCGGATTGCGAGCCGACCTGCGAGACGCTGGTGTCGAAGCGCATCAACTCCTGGCCCCGGCTGACATGATCGCCATCGTGCACCAGCAAGGCAGTCAGGATGCCGCCTGTCGGGTGACTGATCGTCTTGATGCTCGAACTCGACCGCCACTTCGCCCGACCCGATCACCGCGCCGCCGACCTGAAGCAGCCCCGCCAATCCCACGAAGCCGAAAAGCAGCATCCCAATCAGCAGCATCGCAAGGCGCGTATGACTGCGGAGCCGATCGGCGCCCTCGTCGGCTTCACCGTCAATCGCGAAGCTGTCGAGCGGCGCACGTGCGTTCATCGCCGGTCAGCTCCGCTTCGGCAGCACGGTGACATTGCCGGCCCCGGCACCGGGGCGCGGACGTGGGCCAGGCCCGAGTCCGCCGGGGGCGGAGCGCGGGATTTGCGCGAGCACTTCATCCCGCGGCCCAAATGCCTGCGCCGTGCCGCCGCGCATCAGCAGCGCGAGGTCGGCGGTCGCAAGGATGCCGGCGCGATGTGCCACCAGCAATACGATGCCGCCCCGCCCCTTCACGCTCCCCACCGCCTGCGCCAGTGCCGCCTCGCCTTCCGGATCGAGGTTCGAGTTGGGTTCATCGAGCACCACCAGGAACGGATCGCGATAGAGCGCGCGGGCG
This sequence comes from uncultured Alphaproteobacteria bacterium, assembly GCA_963799985.1. GTDB lineage: Bacteria > Pseudomonadota > Alphaproteobacteria > Sphingomonadales > Sphingomonadaceae > Sphingomonas. The sequence goes on from CAWCZC010000005.1 coordinate 900,213, forward strand.
AGCGCGATGCGCTGGCGCTGGCCTGCCGAGAGATGCGCGCCGTCCTCCCCCACCTGCAAGTCATAGCCATCGGGGAGCTGGAGGATCATATTGTGCACGCCTGCGGCCTGAGCGGCCGCAATCACCAGTTCGGACGGCGCCGAGGGCTCGAATCGGGCGATATTCTCGGCGATCGTTCCCGCGAAGAGTTCCACCGACTGCGGGAGGTAGCCGATATGACGGCCCAGCGTCTCGCTATCCCATTGGTCGAGCGACGCTCCGTCCAACCGGATCGCGCCGCGCACGGGCTTCCATGCACCGATCACACCGCGCACCAGCGACGACTTGCCCGATGCGCTGGGGCCGATGATACCGAGCACCTGCCCCGCGCGAATCTGGAAACTGACGTCGGCGACGGTGGTCCGGCTGCTGCTGCTGGGAGGCGTAAGCGACAGGCTTTCGACCACGAGCGTCTGCGACGGCGAGGGCAGCTGGATACGTTCTCTGGCGGCAGCGGGAACCTGGCGCAGCAGATTGTCGAGCCGTGCCCAGCTCTGCCGTGCGCCGACGAAGTTTTTCCAGTTGGCGATCGCCTGGTCGACCGGGGCCAGCGCGCGGCCCGAGAGGATCGAGCTGGCGAAGATGATCCCGGCGCTCGCCTTGCCGTCGATCACCAGCATTGCACCGACGGTGAGCACCGCCGACTGGAGGAACATGCGCGAGACCTTGCTGATGCCGCTCAATTTCGAACTGGTGCTGGTGAGCGCGGCTTGCTCCTTGAGGAATTGCAAATGCACGCGCCGCCACTGGAGCATGACGCGCTCGCGCATGCCCAGGCTGGTGATGATTTCGGCATGGCGCCATTGGCGCTCGCCCAGCATGCGCCGGCGCGCCGCGGCGTCGGTGACGGCGGCGACGTGCTTGCTGCTGACTCGCTCGGCTGTCCAGGTGAGAATCCCGAGGCCGATCATCCCGATCAAGGTCACCAGCCCGAGCCAGTAATGGACCAGCGTCAGGATCAGCAGGAAGAAGAAGATCCAGGGCAGGTCGATGAGTGCGGGGGGCCCGGCGCTCGCAATGAAGCTGCGGACCTGATCGAGGTCCCGGGTCGGGCTGACCTGCTCCCTCGCATCGGGCCGCTCGAGCGCGATCCGCATCTCGATCGCCTGGATCCGGCCACTGAGGCTGCGATCGAGCGACGAGGCGACATCGGCGAGCATCTGCGAACGCATCACATCGAAGATTCCGTAGAAGGCATACGCCACCACGATCATCAGGAAGATGCTGAAGAGTGTCGGAGAACTTCTGGCCCGGCAGTACACGGTCGTAGACCAGCATCAGATAGATCGAGCCGGCGAGCGTCAGGATATTCACCATCGCGCTGAGCGCGACGATGCCCAGCAGCCCGCCGCGGAGCCGAATCAGCGCCGCACGCAGTTCGGATTCGGCGAAGCGGCCGCGCAGCCGAGTCATCTATTCCTGATCCTCAATCTTCGGAGCCGTGAAAATAGCCGTTGCGCCGCGAAAAACCAATGGCTTGGCCAAAACGGTCCTCACCCCGCAGCCTGCAATGCGCGTTCGACGACGGGGATGTCCTGGGGATTGTTGACTTCCCAGAAACCACCCGCCGGCGGACTGACTTCAACGGCGTGAATCGGTACGCCATGCCCGAGAAAACGCAATTGCTCCAATCCCTCGGCCTGCTCGAGCGGTGTCGGATCCCAACCCGCATATCGCCGAAGCGCTTCAGGCGTGTAGGCATAGAGGCCGATGTGCAGCTTGAGGGCGGGCGCGTTTCCGTTCCGGAACGGGATCGGACGTTTCGAAAAATAGAGCGCACGCCCGGCTTGATCGACCACGAGGGTGGTCCCGCCGACCCGGCCGGCGTCATGATCGGCGAGGATCGACGCTTCCGCAGCCGCGTCACAGGTAATGAAGGGAGTGAGCACCGCGGCACCCGTGGCGCGCCAGGCCTGGATCAGCGCCAGGATATCGCTGCGTCGAACGAGCGGCGAGTCTCCCTGCAGGTTGATCACCAGCTCGGGTTCGAATCCGACCCCGTCCAGCGCTTCGGCGCAGCGTTCGGTGCCGTTGAGCACCGTCGGCGACGTCATCACCACTTTTCCCCCAAACCGCTCGACGGCGGAGGCGATCCCCGCATCATCGGTGGCGACGACCGCTTCCGCCAGATCCTCCGCCCGCCGCGCCGCTTCCCAGCTCCATTGAATCAACGGCTTTTCCGCGCCATCGGCTCCGCGCAGGCCGGCAAGCGGCTTGCCGGGGAAGCGCGTCGATGCACGACGCGCTGGAATGACGATCAGCAGGGCCATCGGTCTTAGAGAATTCCAACGCGAAGCAGATCCTGGATATGGACCAGCCCGAGCACGCGGTGGGTTGCCGCGTCGGTTACGAACAGCGCCGAAATGCGATGCGTACGCATCAGATCCAGCGCTTCGCCGACATCCCCGTCGGCGGGAAGCGTGACCGGGTGCGTCATCATGACTTCAGCCGCCGAGCAATGCCCGAGCGCGTCGAAATGGCGACGGATGTCACCGTCGGTGATCGTACCGAGGAGCCTGCCTTCGTCGTCCGCCACGCCCGCGATGCCGAAGCCCTTGGTCGTGATCTCGGCGATGATCTCCGCGGCATCGGCTCGCGCCGGCACCAATGGAATGCGCTCACCGCCATGCATGATTTGGCTCACCGGCCTCAACTTGCGCCCAAGATCGCCGCCCGGATGGAGCGGCGCCATCTGGCTCCGCCGATTGCCCTGAAATTCCGCGACGAGCACGGCAAGCACATCGCCCATTGCAAACGAGACGACCGTCGAAGCCATCGGCGCGGCGATGCCTCCCCCGCCCTCTTCGCATTGTGGAAGCAACAGGACATGATCGCACGCCCGGGCAAGCGGCGCGTAGGATGTCGAGGTGATCGCGATGGTCGCAGCGCCGATCGTTTGCGCGTGCTGCACCAGCAGCAGCAGCTCGCGCGAAGCCCCCGACACGGAGACAGCGATGACGACATCCGCACCGCGAACCGCACCGAGATCACCATGGAGCGCATCGGCGGCATGCAGGAATTGGGCGGGCACATCGAGCGAGCAGAGAGTCGCGGAGATCTTGCGCGCCGCGATCCCCGACTTGCCGACGCCGGAAACGAGGATGCGCCCCTTGCAAGCCCCGACGCACGCGGCGGCACGCACCACGCTGCTGTCGAGCCCATCATTCAGAAGTGCGAGCGCCCGCTGCTCCGCGATCAGCACGTGCCGCGCGCTCGCCAGCATCTCGTCCAGCGCAACGGACGCATTGTCAGACACGCCGAGCCTCCACGGGCCGTCGGGCGATTATGGATGAGCCGATCAAGCAGATTCCCCCGGATTCGCGCATGATATCAGCCCGATAGACAGCGTCCAAGTGCCTATCGCGTTCCGGCTGCGCGAGGGCTGGGACATACCTTCCAATCCCGACGTATCGACGAAGCTTCCCCCTGGAGGACAGCATTGCGTTCCGCCCGATCAGCGAACCAGCACCAGCATCTGGTCTTCACCCGGCGGCGCGGCGAGGACCGCCTCTCGCGTCGTCGGAACCACGCCGGCATCGAAATAATCGACCCGGTACAGCGCGAAGCCGCGGCTCAGGATCGAATTGAGGAATTTCTCGGCGCTGGCGTAGCGGGCGGCGGTGAATTCGAGGAAGACGGTCAGCGGCCGATTGCGCTGCAGAATGCCTTCCATGCCGAGCCACACGCGCTCTTCCGAACCTTCGACGTCGATCTTGATGAAGTCGGCGTCGAGCGTACCTTCGATCCGGTCGGCGCGCTGCAGCCGGACGTTTACCTCGCCTTCGCGCCCTGACACCGGTGAGAAGTGGGCGTTCTTCGGTTCGGTGGGCGGGACGAACATCATCGCCTCGCCCTCATGATCGTCAAGCGCGAGCTCATGCACCTGGGTCGTGGCGGCGAAACCGTTGACGTGCACGCTGCGCCGGAGCCGCTCGGCCATGTGCGGAACCGGTTCGAAGGACAGCACCCGGCCGGCGGGGCCGGCAAGGTCGGCCATCAGCAAGGTGAAATAACCAAGGTTCGCGCCGATATCGAGCACCGTCATCCCCGGGCGAATGAAGCGCAGCATCGCCTCGGTCGTCCACATTTCCCAATAACCATCGAGGAGGAGGAATGTGGACAGACCAACGTCGCCGGTATCGACGAACATCCGGTAGCGGCCTAGCACGCGGCACACCGACCAGTCGCCGCCCAGATAGGCATTGCGGCACAGCGCGCGAATCGCGGCTTCGTTCAGGTGGCGCGGCGGCGTGAGCAGGTTCCAGATGTCGTAGAACTGGCCGGCCGTTTCGAGCGCGTTCGGTACCCGCACGCCAGCCGTCACTGCATGAAGATCGACGGGTTGGCTGGCCATGAGCGTTCCTGTCGCGCGACTGTCCCCAGGAAGGGGGCCCATCGCATAACAGTCACGCGGCCCAAAAGGTCCGCGACATCATTTCAGAGATACTGGTCGGCGAAGGCGCTTCCATCGACCTTGAGCACGAAATGGGGTGCGTCGAACGCGTGCATCAGCTCCGCTCTGATCGCGGAGTCCTGGTGGTGATCGTCCGGAACCACGGTTGTCCGCTGTTCGGAATGGACGATCGCCTCGGTGCCGCCAGAGAGGATGAAGTCGCCCTGATGGAGGGCAGCATTGGCGACGCCGTTCAGCACGATGAAGTCGCCGCCGCCAAGGTCGATCGCGGTGGTGCCGTTCACCTCGTGCATCGCGTTCACCACCGTCTGATAGTCGGTGATCCCGAACGCCGAGAGGTCGATCTTGTCGGTGCCGGGGGTGAAGTCCCCGATCACATCGCCGCCGGTGCCGTGCTCGAATATGAACGTGTCCGCGCCGCCTTCCCCGAACAGAACGTCGTTGCCGGCCTTGCCGTTGAGCACGTCGTTGCCCGCACCCCCCAGCAGCCAGTTGGCGCTCGCATTGCCGGTCAGATGATTGTCGAGCTCGTTGCCAACCCCGAACGTCGTCGTCCCCAGCAGCACCAGATTCTCGACATTCGCGTAGAGATAGACCCCGTTGTTCGCCCCCGCGACATTGGCATAGACCGTGTCGGACCCGCCGCCCGCCGCTTCGAACGTCAAGTCGTCGCCGGTGTCGACGTAGTAGACGTCGTCCCCCGACCCACCATCCATCAGGTCATAGTCGCCCAGGCCCGAATCCCCGTGCAGCACGTCGTTGCCGTTGCCGCCGACGAGGATGTCGGTGACGAAATCGGGAGTGTGGTTGGGGATACTAGCGCCGCCGTCATCGTCGTTCGTCCCGTCGGCATAGAGGGTATCGTTGCCGTCTTCGCCGTAGAGCGCATCGGCACTCCCTCCGCCGACCAGGACGTCATTGCCGGTGCCGCCGACCAGATAATCGATGCCCAGATCGCCGTGGAGAACGTCATCGCCGCTCTCGCCGAACAACTGGTCGTTGCCCCCGTTGCCGATCAGCGTGTCGTTGCCGGCGCCTCCTAGGAGCAGGTTGGTGTCGTTCGTGCCCGCAATCGTGTTGTCGAGCTCGTTGCCGACGCCGAACATCGCACTGCTCTGCAGCGTGAGATCCTCGATGCCGGCATAGAGATACTCGCTCGCGGTCGAGAAAACCCAGTCATGGCCGCCGCCGGGCTGCTCGAACACTAGTTCGCTGGCCGAATCGACATAATAGGTGTCGTTGCCGCCGCCGCCCGTGAACGTGTCGTTCCCGGCATCGCCGTAGAGCGTGTCGTTCCCCGCGCCGCCGACCAGAATGTCATTGCCGTCGTCGCCGTGGAGGCCCGACGAGCCGCTGCCCGCGAACAGCTGGTCGTTACCGGTGCCGCCGTGCATGTCGGCGATGACGTCGCCGATCAGCACGTCGTTGCCGTCGTCGCCGTACAGGGCGCCGCTGCCCTCGATCCGGTCGTCGCCGCCGCCGCCGAAGATCTCGTCATGACCGCCGTTGCCGTTCAGGGCATTGGCGGAATCATCGCCCTGGATCAGGTCGTCGCCCCCACCGCCGGTTGCGTTCTCGACGGTCGCCCCGTGCGCGATGGTGAAGCCGCCGACCACGCCGTTGATCTCCGAGACGAAGCCGCCTCCACCGGGTGCGTCGAGCAGGGTCGCGGACCTCAGATCGATCGTGCAGCTCGTCGCCGTCGCCCCGGCACTGATCGTATCGATTCCAGCGGCGTCCCAGATGCACGACCAGCCGGTGCCCGAGCCGTTCGCTTGGGGCAGCATATAGACGTTGTCACCCGTCGCGGTGGACATGTTGGCGCCGTACATATTCTGGATCGTGGCGATGTCGAATGCCATCGGCGTCTCCGACCATCCCCACGCGTCGGAAGTCGACATCGCGGCCGAATAGCCGTCATTGTAGCTCATGACGGTGTAGATGCCCTGGTTCAGGCCGTTGTCGCCGGTATCGTCGGAGCCGTCGACGCCCGGGAAGGAATTGCCGTCCTCGTGCGGATGGGTCAGCCCCAGGCCGTGACCGATCTCGTGCAGGAACGTGATGAAGCTGTATCCGCCGGGCGCATTGTTGGCGGTGGTGAAAAGCGAGATCGCGTTGTTGAACTGCCCGATCATGCTGCCCGGGCCGGGCAGCGAATGCTCGCCGAGCAGGCCGGTGTCGGAGCCGAGGTCGACGAGCTGCTCGACCCAGGTATAGCCCGAGCGGCTCTGGCTACCGTCATAGGCGTTCGGCGTGGCGGAAATGCTGATGTTCGCGACCGCCATCCAGGCCTGGGTCGCAAGAACGAACGCCTGCGCGGCACCCTGCTGCGCCCACAGCGCCCCCCCCATCGTGGCGGCATCGCCGGGATTGCCCTGAAGCGCGTAGATGATCTGATAGCCGGGCCGATAGGTGTAGGTTCCGGTGAGCGCATGAACATAGGGATTGTCGCTTGAGGGCGCCGAGACGAGGTCGACAGGACTCACCATTGCGAATTCCTTTGGGGTCGAGGCAAGCCGGAACGAGCCATCATGCGAGCGCTGTCGCGTCGTGCGAGCCGTCCCATTTCCACTGGAGCCAGGGCGCATCGAACTCGTGGACGAGCGCGCCATGACCGGCGCTGCCGTCGTTGGCCGGCGCGACCGCGGCGATCTCCACCTTCTGCGAGCCGCCCGAGAGGATGAAGTCGCTGGCATGGAGCGATGCGTTGGCGACGCCGTTCAGCACGATGAAGTCGCCGCCGCCGAGATCGATCGCGGTGGTGCCGTTCACCTCGTGCATCGAATTGATCACCGCCTGATAGTCGGTGATCCCGAACGCCGAGAGGTCGATCTTGTCGGTGCCGGGGGTGAAGTCCCCGATCACGTCGCCGCCGGTGCCGTGCTCGAATATGAACGTGTCCGCGCCGGCCTCCCCGAACAGAACGTCGTTGCCGGCCTTGCCGTTGAGCACGTCGTTGCCCGCACCCCCCAGCAGCCAGTTGGCGCTCGCATTGCCGGTCAGGTGATTGTCGAGCTCGTTGCCAACCCCGAACGTCGTCGTCCCCAGCAGCACCAGATTCTCCACATTGGCGTAGAGATAGACCCCGTTGTTCGCCCCCGCGACATTGGCATAGACCGTGTCGGTCCCGCCGCCCGCCGCCTCGAACGTCAGGTCGTCGCCGGTGTCGACGTAGTAGACGTCGTCCCCCGACCCACCGTCCATCAGGTCATAGTCGCCTTCGCCGCTGTCGCCGTGGAGGATATCGTTACCGTTGCCGCCGACGAGGATGTCGGTCGCGAAATCGGTGCCGCCGGTGAGCGTGTCGTTGCCGTCCTCGCCGTAGAGTGCATCGGCCTGCGTGCCCCCGTCGAGCACGTCGTTGCCGTTGCCGCCGACCAGATAATCGATTCCCGCATCGCCGAAGAGCTGGTCGTTGCCGTCCTGGCCGAACAGCGAATCGACGCCGTCGCCGCCGTGCACCACATCGTCGCCGGCACCCGCGATCAGCAGGTTCGAGCCTTCGTTCCCCTGGATCGTGTTCGCCAGCTCGTTGCCGACGCCGAAGATGTCGCCCGCGCCCGCCGCCAGCGTCAAATTCTCGAAATTGGCGAAAAGATAATAGCTGGCGGATGTGATGACGCTATCGGTCCCCTCGCCGACATTCTCCTGAATTCCGGTCCACTGGTCGCTGACCGTGTAGGTGTCGTTGCCCAACCCGCCGTGGACAACTCCGTTCAACGTCCCACCCGCGCCGATGAACGTGTCATCGCCGCCCGCGAGGAAGATGTCGCCGGTGATGCGGCCGTGCGAATTGTCGACGATGTCGTTTCGGCGGCCAAGGTCGATATCGCCCTGGATGTCGCCGCCGTTGAGCAGCTTGATCGGCGAATCGGTGGCCGAATACTCCTGGATCGCGATTTGGGCCCGAATCGTGCCCGAATTGGTGATCGTGAACGGCAAATCGTCGCTCCCTTCGGCGCTGCCGATGCCAATACCGATGCTCTTAACAGAGCTCGCGATGTCGTGATGGGCTTCGATCGTGCCGGCGTTGGTGAAGCCTCCGATCAGGGTTCCAATATACAAACCTGTCGCGCCGGCCGCTTGGGGCGTCCCGTGGACGGTCGCACTGATCGTTCCGTCGTTGCGGGCGCGCACGAACTCCCCGGACGATCCCCCCGGGGCAAGCGTCACGCCGGTCGCGGTACCCGTATTGGACTCCGCCGAGATCTGGCCGCTGTTGGAGAATTGGAGTCCGGCTGTGTCCGAGAACACGCCCACCTCCGCAGCCGAGGCGTAATTTCCGCCGACAGCGCTGATCGTACCGGAATTGACAAGCCTCGAAATGCCTCTGACCGCAACGGCTCCGGCCACGCCATAATTGTTTGTGTCGGGCGTGGTGCAAAGCGCGACGATCGTACCGGTGTTGACGAGAACTCCGGTTGTGGCGTCGGCGGTGAAAACCCCGCGCGCCAGGCCCACCGGCGGGCTGGCGAAGAGCGTGCCGTGGTTGGTGAGGGTCACGTTTCCGTCGAGGACCACGATCGCGTGCTGATCGGTATCGGTCGGGTCCGACTGCCAGATCTCGTCGACGGTTACGGTCTCGTCCCAAAGGATATGAGCGCCGTTGACGGTCTCGACCTGATCCGTGGCGGGCACGCCCAAATCCTGGCCGGGCAGCGGTGCAAGTGCGCCCCCGGCAAAGGGATCGAGCCCGGTGGCGCCTGCGGGCGCAGTCGCGTCGATCGTGGCGACGGCACCGCCCCCGACGTACAAGGTGGAGGTGCCCGACGTGTACGCATGGTAGCTTGTGCCGCCGACCGTTTGCGAGCCGGCGTCAGTCCAGCTTCCCACGAGATAGACGTGGTTCGAAGCGGCGCCCGCGACGAACACCTTGGTGGTTCCGGACAGGTCGGCCACGTCGGGGGGGCGGACGACCAGGCCCTGCCCGGCCTTGAGCTCGATCTGGTCGATTCCGGCGAGCGCATGCTCGTCGAGCGCAGAACGCAGATCGAAGATGCGGTTGCCCGGTGCCATCACGAACGTATCGAAGCCAGCGCCGCCATCGACGTATTCGAAGGTGAGGTCGCCGGCCTCGATACGGTCGTCACCGTCTCCGCCACTGACATAGTCGCCACCCTGGGTAACGATGTGGTCGTCGCCGAATTCGCCGAACAACCCGTCGTTGCCCACGCCGCCGGTCAGCGCGTCATTGCCGAACCCGCCGAGCAACAGGTCATTGCCGGCGGCGCCGTTGAGGGTGTCGTCGCCGCGGCCGCCGATGACATAATCGGCCGCGCTGCCGCCGTTGATGACATCGTTGCCCCAATCGCCGTCGATGATGCCGTTGACGACGCCGCCCGCGCCTTCGTAGCGGTCGTTGTCGGTGCCGAGACCGACATAGCCGTTGATCGTTCCGGTGTTGGTGACGAGGTCCTGGTTCCAGTCCATCAGGATCACGCCGTTGATCGTCCCGGCGTTGGCGAGGGTATCGTTGCCGCGGGCGGGGAGGATCGCGCCGTTGATCACGCCGCTGGCGGTGTTGGTGATGTGTTCTTCGCTATACCCGTCGTAGCCGCCCCCGCTGGGGTCCGAACTCGACATAGATCGCCGCGTCGGCGGTGATGGTGCCGCTGTTCACCACCGTCATCGGCGCATTGATCGTCCCGGCGATGCCGACGGAGAGGACCGACGACGTGGTCTGGGTCTCGATGCGCCCGGTGTTTTCGATCTGTATCGGGTTGTAGCCGTCGGTATCGATTCCGATCGCAAAGACGCCTTCGGCCAGGATTGTCCCGCTGTTGAGGACAGGATGGTTGTGGGTGGGGTCGAAGCTGACCCCAAGACCGACCGCCCGCAGCGCTGCCGAGCTCGCCGCGATCAGGCCAGCGTTCTCAATGGATTGGGTCGGATGGTAAATGTTGACGCCCGTTGCCAGACCCGCATCGATGTTGAGCCTGTCACCCGTCGCCGTTGCGTAGATTTGGCCGGTGTTGGAGAATCCATTGGAATCGACAAGATCTATCCCGAATGCACCGCCGACATTCGACGTCCCGACGACCAGGCCGCGATTGTCTACCAACGTCGCACCGCTCGCACTGATCCCCGTAGCGCCGCTATCCGACCCTTCGCCCCATGCCACGCCCTTGTTGATGAGAGTGACGCCCGAGAGAACGCCGAATACCCCCGGATTGAATATGTCATGGTGATACGGCATGTAGACCACCGTGCTCGCGTCGGTGGTCGTGTCGCTCGCGAAGACGATCGTTGTGCTGGTCGTCTGCGTCGCGGCGGGCCGCGACGGCAACGTGACCAGCGGGCCGCTCTCCGCGGTTATGTGATGGATGATCGCAGGCGAAGTCCCGAGACCGCTATGCGTGCCCGACAATGGCACGATTGCGGACGCCACGCGCGACCTGGCGAAGCGCGTCACGGAAAGTCCTTCGGCCGCGACGCCGGACGCGGTATCGTCGCCGGAGACGCCGCTGCCGTCCTGGCCGACAAAGCTGTCCCACGGTGCCAGTACCCTGTCGAAGTCGGCCACCTATTCCTCCCCCAAAGAATCGATCGGACCAATGCTAGCACAGTAAGATAGTGCCGTAATGGACCGCGTGTAGACGACTTCCTACATCGCGACCGCGAGATAGGCGTGCGGGTCGTCGAACTGATGGACCAGCCCCGCGCGCCAGTTGTGCGCCTCGTCTGGGGCGTCGCTCACCTTCGCCACGATCTGCTCGCTGAGCGGCGCTTGGGCGCTGCTCCCGCCCGAGAGGATGAAATCGCCTTGGTGGAGCGATGCCTCGGCGACGCCGTTGATCACGATGAAGTCGCCGCCGCCGAGATCGATCGCGGTGGTGCCGCCCGCTTCGTGCATCGAATTGACCACCGCCTGGAAGCTGGCAAAGCCGAACGCCGAGAGGTCGATCTTGTCGGTGCCGGCCGTGAAGTCGCCGATCACGTCGCCGCCGGTGCCCTGCTCGAACACGAACGTGTCCGCGCCGGCCTCGCCGAACAGAACGTCGTTGCCAGCCTTGCCGTTGAGCACGTCATTGCCGGCACCCCCCAGCAGCCAGTTCGAGGCGCTGCTTCCGGTCAGATGATTGTCGAGTTCGTTGCCGACGCCATAGGGCGTGTTGCCCTGGAGGATCAGGTTCTCGACGTTGGCGTAGAGATAGTAGCCCGCGCCCTGGATGTTCGCGATCACCGTGTCGGTGCCGCCACCCGCGGCCTCGAAGGTCAGATCGGCGGGCGTGTCGACGTAATAGGTGTCGTTCCCCGCGCCACCATCCATCAGGTCATAGTCGCCCAGGCCCGAATCCCCGTGAAGGATATCGTCGCCATTGCCGCCGACCAATATGTCGGTCTGGAAGTCCGATCCGCCGATCAGCGTGTCGTTGCCGTCTTCGCCGTAGAGCGCATCGGCCTGAGTGCCCCCATCGAGCACGTCGTCGCCCGTGCCACCGACCAGATAATCGATTCCCGCATCGCCGAAGAGCTGATCGTTGCCGTCCTGGCCGAACAGCGAATCCACCCCCGCGCCGCCGTGCACCACATCGGCGCCCGCACCCGCGATCAGCAGGTTCGAGCCCTCGTTCCCCGTGATCGTGTTCGCCAGCTCGTTGCCGACGCCGAAGATGTCGCCCGCGCCCGCCGCCAGCGTCAAATTCTCGATGTTGGCGTAGAGATAATAGCCCGCGCTTGCGATCACCGTGTCCGTGCCCTCACCAGCATTCTCGAACACCAGGTCGTCGGCGCGATCGGCGTAATAGAGGTCGTCGCCAACGCCGCCGTAGAGACTGTCAGCGCCTGTGCCGCCATCGAGATGATCATTGCCGGTGCCTCCGATCAGCGTGTCGTTGCCAGCGAGCCCCGCCATGTCGTCGGGACCCGCCCCGCCGATCAGCGTGTCGGCACCGGGCGTGCCGGTCTCGTGGAAGAAGAAACCGTTGTCCTCCCAGACCGTCGGCGGCGCGGGCGCATTCGGCGCACTTGGCGCCACCGGAATCGCATTGGCTCCGATCGCAGCGACACCGAAATGCACCGCGGCGGTCACCTGTGAGACTTGCGCTCCACGGACCAGCAGCGTGTCGCCCGCCGAGAAGGTGACGAGCACATCGCTGCCGTTCTGGGCGATGCTCTGGTAACTCGTGTAGCCCGAGACGTCGATGCGATCGCCCTCGGCGGCGCTGAAATCGCTGATCGTATCGGCGTTGAAGCCGGTCCCAAATCGGAAGCTATCGGCGCCAGCACCGCCGGTCAGCAAATCGTTGCCGCCCCCGCCGGACAGGATATCGTTTCCGAACCCGCCGATCAGCGTCTGGACGCCGTCGCCGGTCAGGATGGTGTCGTTGCCGTCGTATCCGTCGATCGTGCCGGTCGACGACTGCGCCTGGCGGCCGTCGAACAGATCGTTGCCCCCGCCGAGCCAGACATCGCCGCTGAGATGGCCGGTATTCACCAGCTGATCGTCGAAACTGCTCGTATTGACCGCGCCGTTGATCGTTCCGCTGTTGTAGAGCTTCAACCCGACCCCGGCGAACCCAGCGCCGGAATCGGCCCGCACCAGCCTAAACGCGAAGTCGGCGCTGATCGTGCCGCTGTTCCAGAACTGAACCGATTGGTACAGCGCGATCTCGACACCGATGCTGTCGATCGCCGCGGTGTCGTCCGTGACCGTGATCGTCCCGGAATTTACGAAATGCGACGGATCGGTGTTGTAGATATTGCCGCTGTCGAGCATCGACAGTCCGACGCTCTGCGTCCCGCCGTGGACGGTGATCGAGCCGCTGTTGAAATAATCCGACAGGCCGAGCGAAGAATCGTTGCCCTGGACCAGGCCTTGGGCCTTGCCCGCGGCGGTGACGCTGATCGTGCCGCTGTTCACAAAATGGGTGTCGATCGAATACACCTGATCGAACGCGGTCGCGTCGCCGGTCGAGGACGTCACGGTGATCGCGCCAGCGTTCCAGATCGAGCTGATGTGATAGGTGCCGACGGCATCGGCGCCGTCGGCCGAGACGGTCAGCGACCCGGTCGCGCTGTTGACGAAGCGCTGCCCGGAGCCCTGATGCTGGTGATAGATGCCGATCGAAGCCTCGGGGTTCGGCGTCGCGGTCACCAGGCTGATCGAACCGGAATTCCAGATGCCGACCGACGGGTCGGGGATCCCATGAGGTTCGGCGATCGCCACCGCGGTGATCGGCGCGGCGGCGTCGTTGGTCCTCAGCGGGTTGGCGTCGCCGAACGCGAGGCTGAGACCCTGCGCCACGACGAGGTTGCTGTCGGCGACGATCGTCTCGTCGGTGTAGTTGGGAATATAGACCCCGCTGGGGCCGGTGCTGAAGGTCAGGTGGGCGCCGCCGAGCGCGGCGACCGTCGAATTGTGCACCAGGATCGAATCGCTCGCGGAGAAGGTGATCCGGACGTCGGAGCCGACCTGCTGAAGCGACTGATAGCCCGCATAACCGTAGACGGTGATCGCATCGTCGACGGAGAAATCGGTGATCTCGTCGTTGTCGTCGCCGGCTTCGAAGACGAACACGTTCGCGCCGGCGCCGCCGGTCAGGATGTCGTGACCCTTGCCGCCGACCAGCGTATCATCCCCGCCGCGCCCGTCGAGCACATCGTCGCCGAGGAAACCGAGCAGCACCTCGTCCTGCCCCGAACCGCGGATGGTGTCGTCGGTGCGCGAGCCGACCACCTGCTCGAAATTGCGCACCCAGTCGAACTCGGTCGAGGTCGTCGCGGTGCCCAGCTCGAGGTCGATGGTGACCCCGCCGAGCGAATCGATATACGACAGCATGTCGACGCCCGAGCCACCGTCGAGCAAGTCGCTGCCGGTGCCTCCGTCGACGAAGTCGTCGCCGCCGCCGGCGACGATCAGATCGTTGTCGCTGTCTCCGAAGAAGGTCTCCGCGCCGTTGCCGCCGGTGAGGGAGTCGTTGCCGGAGCCACCTTCGATGGTGCCGTGATGGGTGCCGCCGACCCCGTTGTACACGTCGTCGTCGGCACCGAGCATCGTGCGGCCATACATCGTGCCGCTGTTGGTGACGGTGTCGCCGCCGGTATCGAGAATCAGCGCGCCGTCGATCGTGCCGGTGTTGGTGATATGGTTCGCGAACGGCCCCGAGTTGGAGCCGGTCAGCACGTCGATCGCGATGTCCGCGGTCAGCGTGCCCGAATTGGTGAAGTTGAACGCCAGCGCCTGATCCGCGAGGATCCCGACCGAGGCATAGGGCGAGTTCGGATCGGTCGAGATGGTGATCGTGCCGCTGTTGACGACCGGCTCGGTCTGGTAGTCGAAAAGATAGAGCCCGACCGCGAAGTCGCCGCCGTGGACGGTCATCGTGCCGCTATTGTTGAAGCTGCCGTAACTGCCGAGCTGGGCGCCGATCGCGTCGTAGGCCGAAGTGACCGTTATCGTGCCGTGGTTGGTGATGGTGGTTACGCCCTGAAGACCGTAGTCGTAGCCGGTTTCGAAGCCCCACGCGGTTCCGCTCGCCGCCTCGACCTTGAACTCGCCGTCGTTGACGATCGGCATCGAGTTTCCCTGGGCAAAATAGCCGAAAGTCGCACCTGCGGTGACGTCGCCAGAGATGTCGACCCAGGTCGAGCTGACGATGAAATGCCCCGTCGCGGTGTTGTGGAACTCCCTGCCGGCCGAGCCGCCGGCCGCAGGGTCGAAATAGAAGCCGATGGTTCGTGCCGGCGTATCGACGACGGTGTTCGCCGTGCCGTTGTTCACGAACTGGCCGGCCGATCCCGACATTTCATAGACATAGTGAATCGCGTAACTGTTATACCGATAGGGATTGTGACTGGTCTGGGTTTCGCCAGCCGCAATCGTCAGGTCGCTCGTCAGGATCACCGGGCTGCTGGCCGTGACATGCGGATCATAGCCGCCGAAATTCGCGGCTGTGAATTGCGCAATCGTGGTGTTCTGGAACGCCGCTATCTCGTAGCCTGTGGGGCTGATCACGCCGGTATCGTAATAGAGGAGTTGCACCTCGCTGCCTGACTGGACCAGCTGGAGCAGGCCTTGCGCGAACGGATTGGGCCGATCCGCCTGGGCCTGCTGCTCCCAGGCGCCGTCCTTGCCGTTCATATAGGTGTTCAGATCGAACACATCGCCGCCGTTGCCGGCCTGGAAGTCGGTAATCCGGACGATCCCACCGTAAAAGGCGCTGGCGGCATTGAGCTCGACGGTGTCGGTGCCCGTCCCGAGCGTGAGCGTGATCTCGCCCGCCGTATTTTCGGTGACGTTCACCAGATCGTTGCCGGACCCCATCGATGCGACATAGACGCTCTGGTTCGTCGCGAGGGTGACGTCGAGCCGATCGTCGCCCGCGCCGGCATCGGTGAAACCGGCAGTCGACGCGCCCGCGGTGGCATTCACCGTGATCGTGTCGTTGCCGTCGCCGCCGGTGATGAGGTCGAGCCCGTCGGTATCGTTGATGAAGTCGTTGCCGTCGCCGCCCGAAACGGTATCGACGCCGGCGCCGCCGTCGAGCGTGTCGTCGCTGCCAAGTCCGTCGATGTGATCGTTGCCGCCGAATCCGAAAATCAGGTCGGAGCCGGTAGTGCCGGTGATCGTGTCGGCGCCCGCGGTGCCGTTGGTGGCGCTGAAGGTGATTCCGAGATTGAAGTTCGTGAAGCTGGCGAGGGTGCGGTTCTGGAAATCGATCAGCGTCTGGAAACCGAAATTGTCGCCGAACTGGAGCAGCGTGTCCGCGCCGCTCTGGACGAGCCGGGCATTGCCGGCCGCGAACGGATTGAAGGTATCGGGTTCGCCGGTGATGTGCAGCTTGTCCTGGACGAGCTGGAGAAGGTCGAGCCGGTCGCCGCCGTCGCCTGTGGCGAAATCGGTGATCGTGATCGGGCTGAGGCTCTGCGAATCGATGACCGGATCGAACGAGACGATGTCCGATCCGGTGCCCAGCGTGATCACCAGCCCGTTGTCCGAGGTCGAGCCGAGCGTCAGATGATCGTTGCCGCCGCCGAGATCGATCGACGTCGATCCGCCCTTGGTCGCCGCGAAATAGACCTGGTCGTCGCCGCCGCCGGCGTTGATCGCCGTGATCTCGGACGCAAGGTTGTACCCGTGATCGACCCGGATCGTATCGTTGCCTTCGCCGCCGTTGATCGTGTCGGATCCGTTGCCGAGATCGACGATCGTATCGTTGCCCTCGCCGCCGATGAGCGTGTCGTTGCCGGCACCGCCGCTGAGCCAGTCGTCACCGATGCCGCCGTCGAGCGTGTCGTTGCCGAAGCTGCCGTCGAGACGATCGTTGCCGTCGCCGCCGGTCAAATGATCGTTGCCGTCCGAGCCGTCGAGCGTGTCGGCGCCCGCGCCGCCGGTGCGCGTCATTCCCACCAGCGCGGATCCGTCAGGCGCGAAACCGCCCAGATTGTATGCGGTCAGGCTTCCGATCGAAACGTTCGACAGCCGGATCATCTGTTGAAGCGTGTCCGATCCGTTCACCCCGTCGTCATCGCTCGAGATGATCACGTCGGTGCCCTGCTGCTGCAGCCGCAGGTTGCCGGTGGCGAACGGATTGGTGCCGGCGGGCCAGCTGTCGGGGCTGAACATGCCGGCGAAATCGAGCCAGTCGCCGTTGTCGCCCGCCTGGAAATCGGTGATCGTGATGCGGGCCGGCGCCACCAGATTGTTGGTGCCGTCGTCGGAATTGAGAAAGAATTGGTCACCGAGGACGACGTGATCCTGGCCCGCACCGAGCGTTACCGTCGTGTGCACCACCCCACCACCAATGTTGATCCGGTCGTTGCCGGCGCCGAGATCGACTGTCGCGTCGACCAGATGGCGGCCGCTTCCGTTGAGGACGACGGATCGCGGGTCGTCGAGGTTGACGATATCGTTGCCGTCGCCCGCGTTGATCGCGATGTGATCGGTGGTCGAGACATTATAGACCGGATTGGAGATCGGCGCCCAGCTGATCGTGTCGTCGCCGGCGCCGCCGTCGAGGATGTCGCTGCCGTGATTGTCCGAAAGCGTGTCGTTGCCGTCGCCGCCGATCAGATGGTCGTTGCCCCGCCCGCCGACGATCGTATCGTTGCCGTCGCCGCCGTCGAGCGTGCTGTTGCCGATGCTGCCGAGCAGAACGTCGTCGCCGCCGAGGCCGTTAACCTGGCCGCCCGTGGTCGCCGCCATCAGATGGTCGTTGCCGGTGGTGCCGTTGATCGTGAGCGCGACGGGCGCCGCGCCCGACGGGTCGAGCCCGCCGAAATTTGCGGCGGTGAGCTGGCTCGCGGTGACGCCGACGAGGCGCACCAGGGTGTTGGCCTCGCGCGCGGGCGAGTGCCCCGCGCCGTCGTAGTCGATCCGCACGATCGTGTCGGCGCCGTCCTGAATCAGGACAACGAAGCCGCCCACGAACGGATTGGCGCCCGGCAGGGCTTCGCCCGGCGATGGATTGCCGAAGAACCCCTGAACCGCCCCGCCGATATCGACGACGTCGCCGCCGTTCCCTGCCTGGAAGTCGCTGACCGTCACCGGGATCCCGCCGAGCCGCAGCAAATCGCCGAACCCGTAGCTCAGCACGAGATGGTCTTGGCCCGGACCCATCGTCACGCTGGTCTGGCCGACCAGGTAAGTGCCGTCATTGCTGCCGAGGACCAGGATGTCGTTGCCGTCGCCGAGGTCGACCGAGAGGCTGCCCTTGCGCTGGATGCTGAGGTAAACCGAATCGTCGCCGGTCCCGCCCTGAATCACGTCGTTGACCGCGACATCGCTCCAGATCTCGCCGCCCCCGACCCGGTCGGTCAGGCGGATGGTGTCGTTGCCCGCGCCGCCCTTCAGGACATTGTGGCTTCCGCCGGTGTCGGTGATGGTATCGTCGCCCGCACCGCCGTCGACGGTGTCGCTGCCGCCCAGCGAATTGATCGTATCCGGCTGATCCGTGCCGGTGAGCGTGTCCGCACCACCGGTGCCAAAGATGTCCGTCACCTAGAGTTCCCCCGAATCCCCTTCGTGCGATGCGATCCTATCTTGCGGCCGTGCGGGTCGCCAGTGTCGAATTGAAATCTCAGGTGAATTTGTCCCGGGCCGGGCAAGAAGATCGTTGCGTGCCCGTCCCTATTGCCGCGACCGCCGCCTTATCGGCGCAGGCACAGCATATGGTCGATATTGTGCGGCCGCCCGATGATTTCGTCGATCGTGCACGGCCGGATGCCGCCGATGTAATCGACCAGTTCGAGCGCGAAGCCCTCGCCGAGGATCTCGTCGAGGAAGCCTCTGGGGTCCGGGTAGCGCTGCACCGTGAACTCCATGAAGATGGTCAGCGGCTGGCCGCGCGCGAGGATGCCGGTCATGCCGCGCCACACCTGCTGCTCGTACCCTTCGACATCGATCTTGATGAATTCGGCGTCGAGCGCCTCGGAGAAGGAATCGAGCCGGTGGACGTGGATCGCGTCCGAGATCGCCTCGCCGGTGTGCTCGCGGACGATCCCGCCGCCGGGCTGATGAGGCATCACCTCCATCGTCACAAAGCCTTCGGCCGCGCCGAGCGCGCAGGGATGGACGGCGGTGAAGGGCAGGAAGCCGTTCATCTCGGCGCTCTGGCGCGCGCGGTCGGCGAGCAGCGGATTGGGCTCGAAGGACAGGACCTTGCCCTCAGGGCCGGTGAGATCGGCGAGCAGCAGCGTGTAATAGCCCAGGTTCGCGCCGACATCGATCACCGTGGAGCCGCGCCGCACGCTGCGCAACATCGCCTCCGTCACCCACATCTCCCAAAAGCCGTCGAGCATCAAATGGCTGGAGATGCCGATATCCTGCGTATCGACCAGCATCTTGTACCGGCCGAGCACGCGGGCCAGCGCCGTCGTCCCACCCAGATAGGCGGTGCGGCACAGCGCACGGATCTCGGCTTCGTTGAAGGTCCGCGGGTGCTCGAGCAACCGCCAGATTTCGTAGATCGGCGTAGACGCCATCGGACCTCCCCCTGCCACCATTCTATCGAAGCCTGCGCCAGGCCGCATGCCACGCCGCAACCCGCGCTGCAAACGCCTGCAACCGCCCGGCCTGCCCGGCCTGCCCGGCCTGCCCGGCCTGCCCGGCGCCGCGACGCCGCATCTCGGCCAGCCGCGCAACCAGATGCTCGGGCGTGCAGGGCTTGCCGGTCCCGGGATCGACGTAGAGCGGATAGGCGATCAGCGCCGCAGCGACGAGCTCGGCGAGCGTCCGGCGGCGCGTGCGCCGCTCGATCGGGGCGCGATCGTGCGTCAGCCCCCATCCGGCGTAGAACGGCTGGCCGTGCACGACGACTTCGCGGCCGCGGATCAGCGCTTCGAATCCCGTCAGTGAGGTCAGCGTGTGGACGGCGTCCGCGCGGTCGATCAGCGCGATCAGGTCGGCGTTGGGCGCGATCAGATCGGCGAGGATCTCCGCTTGCGTGTCGCCGCCGTCGCGCAGTCCCGAGACCACGTCGGGATGCGGCTTGTACACCAGGAACGCCTCGGGCTCCTCGCGGCGCACCCGCGCCAGCAGATCGGACGGACGCAGGCCGCAGCCCCCCAGCACGACCGACCGGTCGTCGGCGACCTGGCCGGGCACGAGCACGATGCGCCGACCCTGGGGCAGGACGGGAGCTTCGCCGGCAAGGTTGTATTTCGTAACCGCGGTTGCGCGCAGCAGCGCGATCAAGCGCTCGGCGCGGTCGAGCATCGCCGGCGGGAAATCCGCCGTCTCGAGCAAATGCTCGAGGTCGCTTGGCTGGCGCGGATCGCAATGCTGGCACCTGCTGTCGAGCGTGAGCGAGGCCGGCTGGGTCAGCGCCGCACCCAGCCCCGCCGAGCGAATGAAGCCATCCTCGATCCACCACAGCGGCACGCCCTCGCGCGATGCCGCGACTTCCAATCCGGCGGGGGCGCGCGACGCCCAGCAAGCGATCGCGCCGCCCCGCCTTTTGGCCGCGCGAACCGCAGCCTCGGCTCGGTTCCGGATGACCGGGCCATGCACATTCGCGAACATGGCGCGCAGCCGCGCCCGCTTCCATGGTGCGATTCCGGTCAGGCACGCGATCTCCGCGAACTCGCGCCCGCTGGTCGGGGCGAGCATCCATCGCTTCAGCGGGTGAGTAGATCGACGGTGATCGCGGGCGAGACCATCGTGTTGAGCAGCGTCACCAGCTTGCCGAACTGCACCGATCGCGCATTGGCGATCATCAGCACGTCCTTGGGCCGCATCAGGAAACGCTGCGAGGCGAAATAGCTGCGGGGGTCGAGCAGGTTGAGCCGATAGATCACCGGCATCTCGCGATCTTGCCCCTCCACGGTCCGCCGCTCGAAGCGGAACACGAATACCCCGGTCGCGTCGGCGCGCTCGTCGAGCGGCCCGCCCGAACGTGCGATCGCCTCGGCGAGACTGAGTTCGTCGCTGTCGAACGGCAGCTCGGAAACGGTTCGCGCCGAACCGAGCACGGTCATCGAGCGTACGCCGCGAATCAGCTCGACCCGGTCCCCGGGCGCGAGCCGGACGTTGGCCGCGCTGTCGACCCGCACCCGATCGAGCCGGATATCGGCCGACGCGGCGCCGCGGGTCATGCGGACGATGGTGTCGGCCGAGCGGCTCGACGGCCCCCCCGCCTGCGCGACCACGTCGAGCAGCCGCTCGCCCGCGAGCGTCAGCGGCTGGCGTCCCGGGTTCTTGACGTCGCCGCTCACCACCACGCTCTGGGCTGGCCCGCGTTCGACGGTGACGACCACCTGCGCGCTCTGCGACTTGCCACGCAGCCCCCCCTCGATCTCGCGCTCGACCGCAGCCACGGTGTGCCCCGCGACCGAGACGGTCCCGACATAGGGGAGCGTGATCGTGCCCGCGTCGCCGACTTCCATCCGCGGCAACACATGGCCTGCCGCTGTGGGTGCCCCGGCACCGCGGGTCGCGAGATCCTGCGTGTTCGCGAACAGTCCGTAGCCGATCTCGAAGACCGTCACGGTCAGCGTATCGCCAACGCCGATCTCGCCGCTCCACGGCGCCGCGTCGGCCAACGGCCAGGCGGGAGCCTCGACCGCGGCCGGCGGCATTTTCGCAAGGTCGGCCGCGGTCACGATGTCGACAACCGCGATCCCCGCGGGCGCAGCCGGTCGAGTGATCTGCGACGCCGTCGGCGCCGCGCCGGGCAGCATCGCACAGCCCCCCAAAGCCAGTCCGAGCGCGATCGGCGCGAAACGAAGGTCAGGCATTGGCATGCTGGCCCTCCCCCGCGACCGAGCCCCGCATCGCCTCCAGGCGCTTGCGCAGCTTCGGATTGGCGAACAGCGCGGCGGCGCGCTCCTCCGTCAATTCCTCGTACAGCCGGGTCAGCCGTTCCTGATAGCGCGCCATCGAGAACAACTCCGCCTGATGCAGCCCCGCCGCGCTCATCTGCGCGCGCAACTCCGCGTCGGTATCGAGCTTGCCGAGTCCGGCCATGATCGAACGCGTGTCGTACGGATCGACATAGAGCGCCGCCTCGCCGCCCACCTCGGGCAGCGAGCTCACGTTCGAGGTCAGCACCGGGGTCCCCAGGCTCATCGCCTCGAGCACGGGCAGGCCGAAACCTTCGTAGATCGAGGGAAACGTCACCGCCTTCGCGCCGCGAACCAGCCGCAGCAGCAGGCTGCGCGGCAGATAATCGATGCGGCGAACGTTCTTGAACGTCGCCTTGAGCGGCTGGACCTCGTCGCGCTGGAGCATGCGCAGTTCCTGTTCGCTGCCCCAGACGCGGCGGCCGACGATCACCAGCGGAGTCTTGGTCGCCAGCGAGAGATAGGCCTCGATCAGGCGGTGGACGTTCTTCTTGGGCTCGATCGCGCCGAAGAACAGGAAATAGTCCTTGTAGGGCAGGTTGAAGATGCTTCGCAGCGCAGCGGCGAGATCCTCCTCGCTCTCCTGCTTTACCACGTCGGGGACTCGCACCGCCTGATAGGTGTTGACCAGCTTGCGCTCTGCGGCCGGGAAGAACTGGATGATGTCGCGCCGGCTCGATTCGGAGACGGTGATGATCCGGTCGGCGCGGCGGACGACCGCGCGCATCAGCTTGTAATAGTAACGTTTCCGATCCGCGCTCGCATAGGGCAGCTTCAGCGGCACCATATCGTGCATCGTGTGGATATTGCTCGCGCCGAACAGCCTGATCGGGAACGGATAGGTCCAGTGCATCACATCGGGGGTGCGCGGGACGTAGACGTTCGAGAACAATCCCAGGCGCGAGAAATTGCGCCCGGCGAGATCGAAGATGTCGGGCGCGGTGTGCAGCTCCTCGAAATCGGGGAGTCGCTGGGCGAACTGCTTCGAGATCACGCGGCCGTGCATCGGGATCCGCCGCGTCCGTCTGCCGCGCAGCATCAGCGTCGTCTCGCGATACCAGCTGAAGGTGCCGCGGGTGGGAGTCCGCGTTTCATGGTCGCCCCCGAGCGCCTCGTAGAACAGGACGTCGCGCAGCCGCTGACTGAACGGGGCACGCAGGCCGTAGAGCCCGCTCACCGGAATCCCGGCGCCCTGCGCGGCGGTGGCGAGCTGATAGCCGTACGTCGCGACGCCGGTGCCGTGCGGCATTGCCAGATTATAGCCATCGATCATCAAGCGCATGGCTATGGCCGCCCCGGAACCCGTTCGTAATTCAAGAAAACCGTTCGTACAGGGAGGTGAGCCGCTCGGCAAAGGATTCGATTCCGAATTCCGCGGCACGCACTGTCCCGCGCGCGATCAAACCGGTACGCAGATCGGCGTCGCCGTCGAGCCGCGCGATACCGCGCGCGATCGAAGCCATGTCGAGCGGGTCGACCAGCAGCGCCGCATCTCCGGCGATTTCCGCCTGAGCGCCGCCGGCCGACGCCATCGCCGGAACCCCCATCCGCATCGCTTCGACCACCGGCAGGCCGAACCCTTCCGCGAGCGACGGCATCAGCACGGCCCTGGCGTTGGCGACAAGCGCCGACACCACGCGGTCATCTTGCCAACCGAACCGCACGGCACCCGCTATCAACGGCTCGACCCGCCGCCGTTCGGCCCCGTCCGGCCAATCGCCGTCGGGCCCGGCGAACACGAGCGGCCACGCCACCCCGGAAGCGCGATGCGCCTGGATCAACCGCTCGACGTTCTTGCGCGGCTCGACCCGGCCGAGTGCGAGGAAGTAGAGGCCTGCGGCTAGGCCTTCCGGTAGCTCTCCGGGCGCAGGAAGCGCCACGGCCTGATAGCAGCAGGTGGCGGCATATCCGTGCGCTGCCAGTCCCTGGCGCCCCGTTTCGGACACGGTAACGAACCGTGCGCCGCTCTCCGCCAGCCGTTCAAGCAGCCGCGCGAAACGGTCCGGGGAAATCCCGCTCATCGCCGGAGCATCGAGCGGGATGAGGTCGTGGATCGTGTAAAGGTTGATCGATCCGGCAAGGCGCAGAGGGATCGGATGCGACCAATGCGCGATCGGCGGGGGATCGTCGACGGCGACCGTCAGCAGCGAACCGGTCAGCGAGAAATGGCGTTGCGCGAGCCGGTAGACATCCGGCACGCGCCAGCCCTGCCCCACACGCTCGCCGCAAACCCGCGCCCGCAAGGCGCGCGACAGATCGGCCCAGGCGGCGCGTGCGGCCGCGTCGCCGCCGTCGTCGATCGGCTCGACCTGCATTCCCATCCGCGCGAGCGCCTGTGCCAGCGTATCGCGATAGCGCGCAACCCCGGTGCCCTGGCGCCACCGCACGCGGCGGCGGTCGACGGCGACGCGACGGAACTTGTTGCCTGTCTGCACTATTATCCAGTTCTGCAGTTGGATATCCTGAAGCCATGATTCGCTTCGACCGCGTCAGCAAGCAATATCCGGTGCGGGACAAGCCTCATCGGGTGCTGCACGAGACGAGCTTCCGCATCGAGCGCGGCCAGTCGATCGGCATCTGCGGGCACAATGGCGCGGGCAAGTCGACGCTGCTCCGGCTGATCGCCGGCGTGGAGAAGCCGAGCGCGGGCACGATCGAACGCACCATGAGCGTGTCGTGGCCGATCGGCTATGCGAGCAGCTTCCAGAGCAGCCTGACCGGCGCGGACAACGTCCGCTTCATCGCGCGCATCTATCGCCGGCCGGTGGACCAGGTCCTCGCGTTCGTCGAGGATTTCGCCGAGCTCGGGCAGTTCATGCGCATGCCGATTTCGGACCTATTCGGCGGGCATGAACGCGCGGCTGGCGTTCGCCGCGTCGCTTGCGGTCGATTTCGACTGCTATCTGGTCGACGAGGTCACTGCGGCAGGTGACGAGCGATTCCGCGAGCGCTGCCACGCGGCGCTGATGGAACGGCGCGAGCGCGGCACGCTGATCATGGTCAGCCACGACCCGCAGACGCTGCGCGACTATTGCGACACCGGCGCGGTGATCGACGACGGACAGCTGACCTTCTACGACAATATCGAAGAAGCGATGGCGCATCATTTCGAACGCAAGCCGGCGAAGGTGGCCTGAGAGTTCTGTTTGGAAACGCGCCTCCGGCGCGTTGCGGCACCAGCAAAGCTGAAACCAACTCTACGCCTGGTGCTCGCGCACGCCCGCGAGCAGCATCCAGCCGATTCCGTAAGCGACGCAAAGTCCCAGGAAGATCAGCAGCGTCGCGCGGAACGGCTTGGGAAGCGCGGGCTTCTCCGGCAGGTTGGGCTCGACCACCGCG
The DNA here is from genome assembly GCA_963799985.1 of uncultured Alphaproteobacteria bacterium. Lineage (GTDB taxonomy): Bacteria > Pseudomonadota > Alphaproteobacteria > Sphingomonadales > Sphingomonadaceae > Sphingomonas. The sequence goes on from CAWCZC010000005.1 coordinate 925,288, forward strand.
ATCACGAACAACCGCTCGCGGGCGGCGCGCGCGCGCTCCTCGACGAGCCGCGATCGTGCCGTTTCGTACCGCTTGGCGGCGAAGTCCTGCTGGAGCCGGAGATCCTCAAATTGGCCGAGGTGCCCCGACACCGCCTGCGGCTGCCCCGTCAGCCGGCCGCGCGCGGACGCGAGGGAACCCGCCATTGCCCTGACTCGCGCTTCCATCGCGCGCACCTGCGGGCTCGACGGGCTGAGCGCGCTACGCATGTCGGCGAGCATCGCGGTCTGGCGGTCGAGCTCCGCCTGTTGCTCCTCAACCACGCGGAGGCCGCCGGCACCGCTCGCCGCGGGGTCGATGTCGCCGTTGACTTCGCGGAATGCGCCCAGCCGGGCCTGGACGGTGGCCAGGTCGCGTTCGGCGACCTCGACATCGGCGAAGGCGGCCTTGAGCGAGGCATCGTACAGACGCGCGTTATACTCGTTGACGCGCGCTTCCCCGAGGCGGAGCAGCGCGCGCGCGATCGCCTGCGCATCGCTTGGGCGGAACGCGCGCACCGACACGTGGGTGATGTTGTCGTCGGGATCGTAGGTGATGTCGACATGGTCGCGATAGTAATCGAGCAGCGTCTCGGCCGGCGGATTGGCGGACCAGAGTTCCGAGAAGACGTCGGTGCCCGGCCGGCGGTAGATGCCGACCAGATCGAGACCCAATTCGCGGAGCCCGCGGATCGCGTCGTGCGAACGCAGATATTCCCGAATGCTCTGCGCCTCCTCCTGCCCGGGGGAGAGCGCGGCGCTCATCCCGAGCAGCTGGCTGACCCCGCTCGCGCGCGCGCCCTGGCTCTCGATCCCGCGCACCACGAACTGCGCCTCGGAGCGGTATTGTCCGCTGGCGATGAAGAACAGGTAGATCGCGACGATCAGCGTCGGCACGATCACCAGCAGCAGGAACCCGTGCCGCTTCGCCCAGGCGAGCGCGGCGTTCTCGCGCCGGTCGGCGACCTCCTCGGACGGGGAAAGATACAGCATCTGGTTCATTCCCCGTTCTTTTCCCGCACGAGCGCAATCACGGCAAGGTCAGGAAAGCTCGACGCGCGCGCGCAACTGCGAGAGGCCGAACAATCCCAGCAAGGTGAGCATTCCGCACCAGCCGATCACATAGCCCAGATCGATATCGGGCGATTCGAATGCGGCGAACTGGCCCTCTTTGAGCAGTTCGAAGATATGCACCAGCGGTATCCATTCGAGGAAGCGGCGAATTCCCTCGGGAAACCAGCTCAGCGCGAAGAAGGCACCCGAAAGCGGCATCGTCAGATAGAGCAACGGATGCACGAGGCGGCCGACGATCGGCGCCTGGTGCGACAGCGTGGTGACCAGCATCGCTAGGCCGAAGGAGAACCAGCACATCAGCGCCACCGCGACCATCATCGCCTCGATCCGCGCGGGCGGATCGGCGTAGCCCAGCGCCCAGGCGCCGCCGAGCAGAACGACCAGCACGACGACCGTGCTGACTGCCTCGAGCACGGTACGCGCAATCAGCATGTCGGCGATCGTCACCGGGCGGTGGTGGAGCAGCGGCCGGTTCGCCTCGAGCACGGTCTCCGCCCGCGACACGACCGACCGGAACATGATGAAAAGCCCATAGCCTGCGATCGCGAAAGGAATTGGGCGGATCCCGCCGGCGATCGGCAGCTGGCGATTGGCATGGAGGATCGCGACCGCCACCGCCAGCAGCATCGGCTCGGCGAACAGCCAGAGATAGCCGATATTCTCGCGTCCGAAGCGCGTATGCAGCTCGCGCAGGATCAGCGCGCTGATCACGCTGCCTTGCGCGCGAAGCGCATCGAGAAAGGCAAATCGGCTCATTCAAGCCTCATAACCCATCCAGAAACGCAAGCACGCGGTCGAAATGCGCGGGCCAGCGCGGTGCCCGCCAATCCTGCATTCGTGCGAGCTGCGCCGATCGCATCGGCGAATCCGGCCGCGCATAGTCGAGGATCGCGCGGATCCAGCCCGGGCCGTCGAGCGCGTCGATGAAGTCGGGCACGCCGCCGCCGGTCTCGCGCAACACAGCGATATCGTTGGCGATCACCGGCGCACCCACGCTCAGCGCTTCGACGACGGGCAAGCCGAAACCTTCGGCGAAGCTCGGCATCAGTACCGCCCGGGCATGGGCGAGCAACTCGGCCAGCCGTGCATCCCCTACCCGCCCGGCCTCGATCACGAGCCCGTGCAACGCGTCGCTGCGATCGAGCAGATCGACGACATTCTCATTCTCCCAGCCGCGCCGTCCGACCAAGATCAGCCGCGGCAGCGGAAACGCGGGCCGACGCTCGGCCAGCGCGCGCCATACATGCAGCAACAGCAGGTGGTTCTTGCGCGGTTCGATCGTGCCCAGGCAGAGGAAATAAGGCGACCCCTCGGGCGCGGTGACCGTGCCCGGGCGAAAGGGCGGCTCGACTCCGAGCGGCGCGACCAGCAACTCGGGCCGCCGGTCCGCGAGCATGAACCGATCGAGCGAGCGCGCGGTCGCCTCCGAGTTGACGATCACCGCGTCGGCAAGCGCGACGGCGTTTCGCATCCGCCGATCGTGCGCCGCGGCCCCGCCCGGGCGCGCATATTCGGGAAAATCGCTGGGGATGGTGTCGTGAACGTAGACGCAGGTGCGCGCCCCGCGCTTGCGCCGGATGCGCCGGTGCAGATCGGCGAGGTGCTGGTGCGAGACGAGCAGGTGGAGATTGTCGGTCCCCGGCGCGCGCGACGGGCGCAGTCCGCTCCAGGCACGAAGCGCGTCGATCGAATGCGGATCGGCGCCGCTCGCCCAACGGCGCTCCAGCGCGGTCAGTAGCCGCTCGACCGCCGCCGGCGCATAGGAGAGGAAGCCTAGCCCCGGCACCCATGCTTCGAAGCCCACGCGCCGCCCCTGGCACGAAAGCAGCGCACGCGCATACGCGAATTCGACACGGTCGATTCCGGTGGGCGTGGCGTGAAAAGCGCGAGAGAGCAGCCGGGTGATATCGAGCGTGATGCTGCGCCGCGCGACGGCAGGCCGCATCGTCGGGGCCTCGACGGTCGGCTCGGCTTCGGATGCGGCGAGCAGCGGGCTCATGCGCGCATCAAGCGCTCGACGCTGCATTCGGTCAACCGCGCCAGTCCCGCGCGGCTGTGAAAACTGCCGTTGACGAGGCATTTGGCGCGCATCACCCGGCACAGCAGCGCGAAGCCATCCCGATCGACCGGCGGCGGCGCGCGCCAGAAATCCTCGAGCAAGCAATCCGCGGCGACTCCCGGGACTCGATAGACCGCGTCGCCGAGCACCATCACCGGCGTCCCTTCGGCGAGCGCGAGCGGGCCGACCGTGCTGTTCACGGTCACGACGCCGCGCGCGCGCCGAAGCAACGGCAACAGGTCGAAGCGCTCGACGAAGCGCACCCGCTCCGTCAGCCCCGCGTTCGCCGCCGCTGCCGCGACCGCGCGCCGCCAGTCGATCACACCCGGATCGAGCGGGTGCCGCTTGACGAGCAACGCGACGTCGTCCGGCGCCGAGGCAAACGCGGCGATCACGTGCCGCATCGCATCCTGCATCGAGGCGAACGGCGAATGATGGCTGAGCTGCGAATCTCCTTCGATCTGGAGCGGCAGCAGGAAGAAGGGCCGGTCCCCCAGCAGCGCCATGTCGCGCTGGCTTGCGGCACGCTCGACCCCGCGCAACGCGAGCCGCCGGATCCAGCCGAGGCCTTCGCGCCACGGCGGACAGCTGCGGTGGCTGCGGTAGTGCGGGAAAAAGGGCCATGTCAGCACGATCGCGGTCGCATACCAGGTCGCCTGCCACGCGCGCGAGCCGAACCGGGCCGGGATCGCCAGCTGCTGGGGCGAAGGCGCCAGCCGTTCGGCAAGTCGCTGCAACGCGTAAAGCGAGCGCGGAAGCGAAGATTGCCCGTTCACGCCGCCGCGCTCCAGGGTAACGTGGTCAGGGCGCAGATAGCCTTCCTCGAAGGCATGGAAACGAAGCCCACGCCGATCGGCGAGCACGCGCGCGGCGCGATGCATGTCGCGCGAATCGCCGAACACGACGATATCGGTGATGCCGCGACGGCCCACATAGTCCGCCAGCCAGGCGGGCCAGTCCTCGGCCGCGCCGTGGTAGGAACGGGCACCTTTGCCCGGCCAGTCGAGCACGTCGCCGCCGTTGAAATTGATCCGCGATACTTGTGCACCGGCACGCCACAACGCTGCGCCGAGCCTGCGGAAGAAGGGCCCCGGCAAGCCCTGGAGAAACAGGAAACGGCGGATGCGTACCGGCTCCGAAGCCGGCACGAGCGCCAAAGCGGGCGCGGCATGCAGTGGCGTTTCCACCGATCCGGCCTGCTCGGCAACGCTAGCCATCCACGGCATCCCGCGCGAGCATGCGCCTTGCTCGCACCATGTCATGGATCGCGATGACATCCGCGAGCAACGGCTCGAGCCGGTCGAGCGGCCACACGGTCGCGCTGTCCGACCACGCGCTCGCCGGATCGGGGTGGGTTTCGATGAACAGTCCGGAAATCCCCGCCGCCACGGCAGCCCGTGCGAGCAGCGGGATATGCTCGCGTTTGCCGCCGGACCGGTCCCCCGCGCCGCCTGGGCTCTGCACTGAATGCGACGCATCGAACAGCACCGGCAGACCGCTGGCGCGCAAGACGCCGAGGCTGCGCATGTCGACCACGAGATCGTGATAGCCGAAACTGGTCCCGCGTTCGCACAACATGACATGGTCGCGCGCGGTGCAGCCGGGGGGTAACGCGCCCTCGATCTTCGCGGCGGCGTGAAGCAGGTCGGCGGGCGCCATGAACTGGCCCTTCTTCACGTTGACCACGCGCCCGGTCGCCGCGGCAGCGCTCAGCAGATCGGTCTGGCGCGACAGGAACGCCGGAATCTGGATGACGTCGACGACTTCCGACACGCCAGCGACCTGCGAGGTTTCGTGGACGTCGGTGAGCACCGGCAGGCCCGTTTCGGCCTTGACGCGCGCGAGCACCGCCAGCCCTTCGTCTAGGCCAGGCCCCCGCGGACTGGCTCCGGACGTGCGGTTGGCCTTGTCGAAGCTGCTCTTGAAAACCATGGCAATACCCAGCCGCTCGCCGATCCGCGCCAGTTCGTGCGCGACCGCCAGCGCGTGATCCCGCCCTTCGATCACGCACGGGCCGGCAACGACGAACAAGGGACCGTCCGGCTCGATATGGTAGCGATTGATCCGCAACTGAGCCCCCTCACGCGCGCTTCACACCAGCTTTGGCGCGAGGCCTTCCCGTTCGCAATCCACAATCCCGCAGGCTAGCGGCCTCAGCCAGTTCATCGAGAGACAGCGCCCCCGGCGCATCGCCCCCCCGGGGGTGCGATTGGTGCTTCAGACGAGCGAATCGATCGCAATGCCGCCATCGAAATGGAAGGTGAGGTCCGGCCGGTCGAGCGCGTGGACCAGACCCGCGCGCCAGCCATGCGCCTCGTCCGGGGCATCGTTCACCTTCGCCGCAATCTGCTCGCTTAGCGGCGCCTTGGCGCTGCTCCCGCCCGAGAGGATGAAGTCGCTGGCATGGAGCGATGCGTTGGCGACGCCGTTCAGCACGATGAAGTCGCCGCCGCCGAGATCGATCGCGGTGGTGCCGTTCACCTCGTGCATCGAATTGATCACCGCCTGATAGTCGGTGATCCCGAACGCCGAGAGGTCGATCTTGTCGGTGCCGGGGGTGAAGTCCCCGATCACGTCGCCGCCGGTGCCGTGCTCGAATATGAACGTGTCCGCGCCGGCCTCCCCGAACAGAACGTCGTTGCCGGCCTTGCCGTTGAGCACGTCGTTGCCCGCACCCCCCAGCAGCCAGTTGGCGCTCGCATTGCCGGTCAGGTGATTGTCGAGCTCGTTGCCAACCCCGAACGTCGTCGTCCCCAGCAGCACCAGATTCTCCACATTGGCGTAGAGATAGACCCCGTTGTTCGCCCCCGCGACATTGGCATAGACCGTGTCGGTCCCGCCGCCCGCCGCCTCGAACGTCAGGTCGTCGCCGGTGTCGACGTAGTAGACGTCGTCCCCCGACCCACCGTCCATCAGGTCATAGTCGCCTTCGCCGCTGTCGCCGTGGAGGATATCGTTACCGTTGCCGCCGACGAGGATGTCGGTCGCGAAATCGGTGCCGCCGGTGAGCGTGTCGTTGCCGTCCTCGCCGTAGAGTGCATCGGCCTGCGTGCCCCCGTCGAGCACGTCGTTGCCGTTGCCGCCGACCAGATAATCGATTCCCGCATCGCCGAAGAGCTGGTCGTTGCCGTCCTGGCCGAACAGCGAATCGACGCCGTCGCCGCCGTGCACCACATCGTCGCCGGCACCCGCGATCAGCAGGTTCGAGCCTTCGTTCCCCTGGATCGTGTTCGCCAGCTCGTTGCCGACGCCGAAGATGTCGCCCGATTGGGGGAAGAGCACCAGATTCTCGACGTTGGCGTAGAGATAATAACCCGCGCTCGCGAACACCGTGTCGGTGCCTCCGCCGGCATTCTCGAACACCAGATCGTCGGCCTGATCGACATAATATTGGTCGTTGCCCGCACCGCCGTACAGATGATCCGCGCCGGTGCCGCCGTCGATCATGTCGACGCCGCTCCCGCCGATCAGCGTGTCGTCGCCGCCATTGCCGAACAGCACGTTGCCCGCATCGCCGCCGGTCAGGGTCTCGCCGGCGTCGGTGCCGTGCTGGGTATTGGGCAGCAGGAAATCGGAAAGATGCGTGAGGCCATCGACCCAAATCGTCATCGTGCCGCCCGAGGCAGTGCCGATCGTCAACGTCGTCCAGTACGAGCCGGACCACTCGTTATCGAAGACGTCGTAGGAGAAGCTGGTCGGCGCGACCGCGGTGAGGTCGATCGTATCGATGCCGTGCTCGAAATACTGGAGGTAATCCATCGATTGCGCGGTCGAATCCGACGCAAGCTGATAGACGAATCGGTCGGCGCCCGTCCCGCCGATCATCGTATCGGCACCGGCACCGCCGATGATCACATCGTCGCCGGCCTGGGCGAACAGGTAATTGTCGCCCGAATTGCCCTGGATGAGATTGGCGAGATCGTTGCCGAGCATGCCCACGCTGGCGCCGCCCGTCAGGATTCCGTCCTCGACCCAGGCCTGGAGCGAATAGTCGATGCTCGACCAGACCTGGTCGTGCCCGCCGTCGGCCGCCTCGAGCGCTCGGTCGCCGATGTCGTCGACGATGTAGCGATCGTCGCCGAGCCCGCCGAACATCGTGTCGCCGCCGACGCCGCCGTCGAGCACGTCGTTCCCCGCGCCGCCGACCAGCGTGTCGTCGCCACCCATGCCCTGAAGCTGGCTGTCGCCGCCGGTCGCGTGGAGCACCTCGCCGGCCCCGGTTCCGACGATCGTGGTGCCTGCAGCCGCGAGCAGCAGGTCCGATTGCAGCACGGTGCCGGCGATGGCGATGCTGAACGCGCCCGAAGCGGAATTGCCGGCCACGATCGTCTGGCCGCCCGAGACGGTCAGCGTGACTCCGTTCGGCGCGAGCTGGCCGAGGTCGATCTTGTCCACGCCACTCTGGAAATCGGTGATCGTGTCGCGCGCCGCCGCGGTGGAGTCGCTGCCCGCGGCGTATACGAAGACATCGGCGCCGGCGCCGCCGGTAAGTTGATCGGCGCCGGCCCCGCCCTGGATCATGTCGGCGCCGTCGCCGCCGTCGAGGACGTCGCCACCGCTGCCGCCGATCAGCACGTCGAGGCCCGCCCCGCCGTGGACCGTGCCCGCGACGGCGCCGCCGGTCCCGTCGAACAGGTCGCCGCCGCCGTTGAGCGCGACGTCGCCGGTGATGCTACCAGCGTTGCGCAGCATGTCCGGCGAATTGCCGAAACTGAAATTGCCGATCCAGTCGGCACTGGCGGTGTTGGTGACCACGTCGAGCCCGCCGTCGCGCAGCAGCCCGCCTTCGATGTGGCCGCTGTTGGTGATCGTCAGCGCGACATTATAGCCCTCGGTCGCGCGGATCGCGGTGTCGGCGATGATGCGTCCGCTGTTGAGGATGGTGCCGGTCTGATAGACGTTGGTGTTGTCGGGGAAGAGATTGATCCCGATCGTGTGCCCATTGGCGTTGGTCGAGACGACCTCGATCGTCCCGCGATTGTCGATCAGCGTCCGCGTGCCGAAGCCACCCACCCCCGCTATGCCGAGCGGATCGGTATCGTCCGAATTGCCCGAGACGTGGATCACCCCGGTGTTGAGCAGCGAGGCGTTGGTCTGGCTCAACCCTACGCCGCCGGCGACGCCATGGTCGGACGTGACGTCGATCAGCCCGTTGTTGACGACGTTGTAGGCGCCCACACCGCTCGCCGACACACTGGATTCGGCGCCGGTCCCGGTGTTGTGGACGTGGATCACGCCGTTGTTGACCACCGTCTGCCGCGAGCTCGAAGCCACGCCCGCCGCGCCCTGGATCGTATTGCCTGCGGTGATCTCGATCCGGCCGTTGTTGATCAGCCCGGTCCCGCCCGCGTTATAGTTGTTGATGTCGGGATCCAGATGCATGCCGACCACTTCGGTATCGGTGCCGCCCACGACGCGCAGTTCGCCGTTGATCACGACCTCCGCCGGGTTCGGCCCCGAAGTGACGTACATGCCGTGGCCGGTATTGAAGACGTAGCGCTCGTTGGCGCCGATCGTTTGATCGCCGACCAAATTCTGCGTCTGCGTGTAGGTGGTCACCACTTGGCCCGGTTCATCGACCCCGGCGATGTGGAACTGCAGCGAGGCGGTGTGGGTCACGCCGCCGAGCAGGTAGGTGTAGGTGAACCGCTCGTCGCCGGTCTCGCCCGCGCCGATCTGGTTGGTGTCGGGATCGGCGTTGTCGAGCACGTAGCTGAAGGTACCGTCGCTGGCGAGGTGCAGCGTCCCGTAAATGCCGTGGAACGCACTGCCGGGCCCGCTATCCTGATGCGAAATGCCGGCGAAGGCGACGCCCAAGATCTGGAACGCGCCACCTTGCGAGAGGCTGCCGTTCACGGTGCTGGTCGGGTCGCCATTGCTCTCGGTGACGTTGAAGTCCACCACATGCCCCTCTTCGAGTGATTCCGGGAAATAGTATCGAACTCAATGCCATAGTTCCGAGCGCTCGTCATCCCGTTGCGAGCCGCCGATCATGACGAAGGATCCGGCACCGCGGCTTCGCTGACGCCGGATTCCATCATCCCATTCACTCGACCAAAGCCGGGATCGTGCGCTAGACGGTGAGCCCGCTATCGAAATGGAAGGTGAGGTCCGGCCGGTCGAGCGCGTGGACCAGGCCCGCGCGCCAGCCATGCGCCTCGTCCGGGGCCTCGTTCACCTTCGCCGCAATCTGCTCGCTTAATGGCGCTTGGGCGCTGCTCCCGCTCGAGAGGATGAAGTCGCTGGCATGGAGCGATGCGTTGGCGACGCCGTTCAGCACGATGAAGTCGCCGCCGCCGAGATCGATCGCGGTGGTGCCGTTCACCTCGTGCATCGCGTTCACCACCGTCTGATAGTCGGTGAACCCGAACGCGGAGAGGTCGATCTTGTCGGTGCCGGGGGTGAAGTCCCCGATCACGTCGCCGCCGGTGCCATGCTCGAACACGAACGTGTCCGCGCCGGCCTCCCCGAACAGAACGTCGTTGCCGGCCTTGCCGTTGAGCACGTCATTGCCCGCCCCCCCCAGCAGCCAGTTGGCGCTCGCGTTGCCCGTCAGATGATTGTCGAGTTCGTTGCCCACGCCGAATGTCGTCGTCCCCAACAGCACCAGATTCTCCACATTGGCGTAGAGATAGACCCCGTTGTTCGCCCCCGCGACGTTGGCATAGACCGTGTCGGTGCCTTCGCCGGGCTGCTCGAAGGTCAGATCGTCGCCGGTGTCGACATAGAAGCTGTCGTCGCCGGCGTTGCCGTAGAGATAGTCGTAGTCGCCCAGACCCGAATCCCCGTGCAGCACGTCGTTGCCGTCGCCGCCGACGAGGATGTCGAACTCGAACGTCGTGCCGCCATAGAGAATATCGTTGCCCGCCTCGCCATAGACGCTGTCGCCCCCGGCACCGCCGTCGATCGTGTCGTTCCCGTCGCCGCCCGCGAGGAAGTCGTTGCCGGCATCGCCGTTGAGCGTGTCGTTGCCGGCCTCGCCGTAAACGATATCGACTCCGGCACCGGCATGGACGACGTCGTCACCCGCGCCGGCGAGCAGCGTGTTGTCCCCCTCGTTGCCGGTGATGGTATTGGCCAGTTCGTTGCCGACGCCGAAGAGGTTGCCCGCGCCGGACGCCAGCAACAGGTTCTCGATATTGGCGTAAAGATAGAAGTTCGCCGTCGAGACGACCGTATCGGTGCCCTCGCCGGCATTCTCGAACACCAGATCGTCCTGGCGGTCGGTGGAGAAGGTGTCGTTGCCGATGCCGCCATAGAGAGCGTCGGTGCCGGTGCCGCCATCGAGGAAGTCGTTCCCCGCCCCGCCGATCAGCGTGTCGTTGCCGCCACCCCCGTTGAGCGTGTCGATCACGCTCGTGCCGATGACATAGTCGTCGACGCCGCTGCCGTTGACGGTGATATGGGTCGAGCTCAGCGGCGTGTTCATGCCGCTCAAGTCGATCGCGTTGCCCGCAGCGGCGAGATCGATGGTCAGCGTCGGGGTGACCACGAGGCTGGTCAAGGCAAGCGAACCGCCAGTGGTCAGCGCGACATGCCCCTCGAACTTGTTCAACGACATCAGCTGGCCGCTCGTCAGCTGCACCGTGTTTGCCTCCGTCATGAGCGCCTCGATGGACGTCAGCGTCACGCCCGAGATGTCGACGGTATACGGATCCAGCGTCGGCGACACGCCGAAGTTCAGGAAGTCGTAGCCATCGCCGCCGTCATAGGTCTCACCCGCGGTGAGATCCGCGGCGCCATAGACGTAAAGCTGATCGTCGCCCGCGCCGCCGTGCAGCACGTCGAGACCGGTACCGCCGGCGATCGTGTCGTTGCCGTCGCCGCCGTTGATCACATCGGCGCCGCCCCCGCCGTAAAGATAGTCGTCCCCGCCCGTGCCGGTGATAGTGTCGTAGCCGCTATTGCCCTGCACCCAGACGCCGGCCGCAGCTGCGCCGCTCGCATCGACGACCGTGTCGGCCGCGGCGAGCAGGATATGGGCGTTCGTCACGATCTTGCCCGTCAGCGACAGCGTGCCGCCGTCGGTCAGCTGCACCGCACCGCTGATCGAGTTGAAATTGGCGGATAGCTGCGCGGTGGTGAATTCCGCCGTGGTCCAGCTGACGATCAGATGCTCGATATTGGCAAGCGTCGCGCCCGAGAAATCGGCATGACTCGAACCGGAGATCGGCCCGTTGACGGCCAGCGTATCGTCTCCGGGGCCGCCGTCGTACGTCCCGGTCAGCACCGCGTCTCCGGTGAGGGTGACGGTCAGCGTGTCGTTGCCCGCGCCGCCGTAAAGCGAATCGTTGCCCCCGCCGCCATCGAGCTTGTCGGCGCCGCTGCCGCCCGTGAGGACATTGTCGGCGCTGTTGCCCGTCAGCGTCTGGCCGGTGGTGGCCAGGCCGGTGAGGTTCTCGACATTGGCCGCGAGCGTGTAGCTGGCGAGCGTGGTGCGCACCTCGTCGGTGCCGCCATTGCTCTGCTCGGTGACGATATCGCCCGCATTGTCGATATAATAGATGTCGTTGCCCGCGCCGCCGATCATCGTATCGGCACCGGTCTTGCCGTCGAGCACGTCGTCGCCGGCGCCGCCGGTGAGACTGTTGTCGAGTATATTGCCGTTCAGCGTCTGCCCGGTCGAAAGCAGGCCGGTGAGGTTTTCGACATTGATGGCGAGGGTAGTGGATGCGAGCGTGGTACGCACCTCGTCGGTGCCCGCGCTGGTCTGCTCGGTCACCACGTCGCCGCTGTCGACGACATAATAAACGTCGTTGCCGGTACCGCCGCTCATGGTGTCCGCGCCGGGCCCGCCGTAGAGCACGTCGTTTCCGCCGCCGCCGTTCAGCGTGTCGGCGAACTGGCTGCCCGTGATCGTGTCGTTGCCCGAATTGCCGTTGACGGTGACCCCCAGCGCGTAGGTCATGCCCGAAAGATCGAATGCGGTATCGGCGGCGGCGAGGTTGAACGTGACGACGCCGTAGGCGGTGCCGCCGTACGCGATCGCGCCGCCGTTGGTCAGATTGAGCATTTCGGTCGGATAACCGCTGTAACCGGGCGAAGTGATGTGCGCGATGCTCTGCAGCTGGCTGCCGGTAAGCGAGACCGATCCGTAAAGATCGACTCCCAAATTCTCGATCCCGGTCAGCGTCGCGCCCGAAATATCGACGGCGCCGTAGAGGTTGAGCGAATCGTCGCCCGCGCCCCCATCATAGACCTCCCCCGCGACGGAGGTCTCGCCGCCGGTGTAGCCGGTGCCGGTCACGGTGATGGTGTCGTTGCCGTCGCCCGCGTGGAAGGTGTCGGTCCCGGCGCCGCCGGCCAGAAGATCGTTGCCGCCGCCCGAGTTGATGACATCGTTGCCGCCGCCCCCGTCGATCGTGTCGTTCCCATCCAGCGTGGTGATCGTGTCGGCCGCGCCACCGCCCTGGATCGTATATCCCGACGTCGAGGGGGGGATGGCCCCCGTCATGTCGAAGCTGGTCGCGTTATCGGAGAAGGTGACGGTCCCGGAGACGTTGAAGTGCACCCCCGCGAGCGAAACGCTGCCGCCGGTCGCCAGCAGCACATTACTGGCCTGGAAGGTCGAGAACGCCGCCAATTGGCCGAGCGTCACCTTGACCGCGGTTGCGCTTAGTGTCTCGACGTTCGTGAAGGTGGCGCCGCTGAGATCGGTATATCCCTGATTGTTGTACAGGACCGATACGGTATCGTTGCCGGTACCCCCGTCGATCGTCTCCCCGGCCGCGATGTCACCCGACTGGATGATGATGGCGTCGTCACCGCCGGCGCCGGAAATCGAGTCCGCGCCGGCGCCGCCGTACAGCGTATCGGCTACGCTGCTGCCCACGAGCGTGTCGTTCCCGTCGCCGCCGTAAAAAGTGACGGTGCTGCCCGCGCCGGTGAGGTGATCGTCGCCGCCACCACCATCCACGGTCGTGGGGCTATCCTGGGTGTGCAGCGTGATCGTATCGGCGAAATTCGAGCCGTAGATATGGTCGATGGACTGGATGTTCTTGATCGTGCCGCCGCCGATGGTGATGCTGCCGGCCGCCAGCGCGTCGCCGTTGAACGTCACGCCGGAACCGGCGCCGATCAACGAGAGCGTGAGGGTGTTGGTGCCATCCCCGCCATCGGCATCGTCACCATAGCCGATCGAAAGCGAATCGTTGCCCGCATCGCCGAAGAGCTGATCGTGATCCGTGCCCCGATCGACAACGTCCAGCTGGTTGAACGCGTCTCGCGTTCCTGCGGAGAAGAGCTGGTCGTTGCCGCCTCCACCATGCAGCGTGTCGGCGTCCGCACCCCCGTACATCGTTTCGGCACCGTCGGTGCCGTTGAACACGTCCACGCCCTCGTCGCCAAATCCGGTAACCGGATAAACGGTAGGTTGAAAATTGAAGGTGTCGTTGCCGGTGCCGCCATAGAAGGTGCCAAAGCCGAAGAACGTATCGTCACCGGCGCCGCCATAGGCGGCGTTGTTGCTCGTCATGTAGAGGGTGTCGTTGCCATCCTCGCCGTACAGATAGCCGCCATACGCGCTGGGCCGATCGTCGAGAATGTCGTTGCCGTCGCCCCCGTAGAGATTGCTCCAGTAATAGCCGGCGATCAGATGATCGTCGCCTCCCAGCCCGCGGATGTCCGGAGAGACATTCCCGATCGAGCCGGCGGTGATCGTGTCGGCGAAATTGCTCCCGTCGACGAATTCCACCGCGGTGATGTTCGTGATCGTTCCGCCGCCGATGGTGAGCGTGCCATTGCTGGAGAGGCCGTTGAAATCGACCGTGACGCCTGCCGAAGCGCCCTGGAGCCCGAGAAACAGGAGTGCGCCGTCGGCCCCGCCATCGACGTTGTCGCCATAGCCGGCGAAGATCAGATCGACGCCGGCGCCGCCACGGATCGTGTCGACTTCGGTTCCCGTGTCCAGAATCGGAACAACGGGATCGATATAGAAATAGGAATGCTGCCAGCTCCCCGGCGCGGCGGCCGAAGACAGTGTGTCCTGACCGTCGCCCCCGTCGATCGTGTCGGCCCCGCCACCGCCGTTCAGCGTGTCGTCGCCGCCGTTGCCGTTGATGGTTTCGCCGCTTCCGTCCCCGGTGAAGGTATCGTTGCCCGGTCCGCCGTTGAAATCCGCCACTGATCCCTCCTCGTCGACACGAATCGACACTAACATGCACTACCGGGGACAGCGCAGCACTATTTGCAGTCAGACCAACGACATCTGACGGGTTCAACGTCGGAGAAGGCTGCCGTCCGGTGGGCGGCAAAGACAGGTCGAACTCATCTTTGCCGCCAATCGCTCCTACACCGCGACCGCGAAA